>NZ_JBNCLA010000001.1:0-7410 GCF_049841835.1 Micromonospora sp. DT227
CCGGACTTCGGCTGCGCCAGCGCGCCGGTCGAGGACCACCGGTAGCTCGACGGCAGCGAGCAGGTGCCGCCCGGCGGCGGCGTGGTGGGAGTGCCCCCACCGTCGACGCGGACGAGCTGCCACTGCTGGTTGCTGCCGTTCCAGTCGTCGTACTGGACGATGCTGCCGCCGTCGGCGGTCGAGGCGCCCTGCACTTCCACCACCTTGTTGCTGTTCCGGTTGATCAGCCGGACGTAGCCGCTGTCGGAGTCGGCGAGCCGGAACTGCTGGTTGGTCCCGTTGGCGTCGGACCACTGCACGATGTTGGCGGAATTGGCGGTGGAGAAGTTGTAGACGTCCAGCACCTTGCCGGACAGCCGGGACCGCAGCCGGTAGTAGCCACCCCCCGAGTCCACGAACTGCCACTGCTGCTGGTTGCCGTTGTTGCGCGCCCACTGCACGATCCGCGCGCCGTCGGTCGTGGCCAGGTTGTAGACGTCCAGGGCCTTGCCGCTGTTGCGGTTCACCAGCACGTACCAGGCGCTGGTGTCGACCGTCGCCGCGGCGGCGGGGGACGACACCACGGCCGCCGCGCCGACGCCGGCCAGCACGGCCGTCACACCGGCTGCGACGACGCGCGGCAACCATCGCCGCCGTCGACTCGGCGGGGCGACGGATGGGGACCTACCAAAGCCGAACATGATCCTCCTCGATGGCCGGAACCCGGACGTACGCCGCCAGGGTGTTAGCGCTAACAAGACGTGGCCCACGCGTCGCGCACGCCAGTCCCGACAAGGCAGACCCGCCCCGGTCAGCCCCAGCCTCGTCCTTGACCATCGAATGTGGGCGATAACAGAACGTTCGTCAAGTCGTAACTTTCTCGAAGCATCCATCGGCGGTGGCCGAAGCGCCTTCCCCCGCAGGTGCCGCGCCGCCTCCCAGCACTCCGGCCGACCCCGGTCGCGGTAATGATGGCGCTAACATCGACGTTTACCCATTATTCGGTCGCGACGGCGACTCCGTGACGAGACGCAAACAGCTTCCTGACAGTCCGCGGTGATCCTGAGCCTCGCTGGTGGGCACCGCGCCGCGGGCCCCGACAGGAAGGCGTCACGATGAGGAAGCATTCGATGGCCGCGCTGGTGCTGGCCGTCACGATCGGCGGCAGCGGGTGCTCGGCCACCGGAGACGACCGGGCCGACGCCGGCAAGCCGGACGTGGCCACGCTCCGCACCGCCACGCCCGCCGCCACGACCCCGGCGCCGCCGACCGACAAGCGGCCCCGCGCCCGTCTCGACGACACCGACGAGGACACCCAGGCCCGCTACGCGCCGTACGAGAAGTGCATGACCGAGCACGGCGTCGACATCAGGAGGACCCGGGCCGAGGGCGTCACCTCTGGCCCGATCGGCGCGGCGAACAAGGCCTGCGGGAACCTGCTGCCACTGCCGCCCTGGGAACTCGACCCGGCCAACCCGGAGGCGAAGGACTTCGCCCGCGACGTCGTCGCCTGCCTCAAGGAGAAGGGCGTCCGGTACGTCGAGGTCAGCACCGACGGTCCGGGCTGGTCGCTCGGCGGCGAGCACAACGACGCGGAATCGATCTCGAAGGGCATGAGGTTCTCGCCCGAGTGTGAGCGTGCGGCCGCCGCCAAGCGGAAGTAGCCGCCCGGCCCGGAGGCGCCACCCGCACCGGGTGGCGCCTCCAGCGCGTGCCGGCACGTCTCAGGTCGAGGCGAGCGCCTCGGTCGGCGTGAGCCGGGCCGCCCGGATCGACGGATAGACACCGGCGAGCACACCGACCACGACGGCGCCACCGAGCCCGGCGAGCGTCGCCGGCACCGAGACCACCACCGGCCAGCCCTGCCAGGTCGCGTAACCGACGGTCGCGACCGTGCCGATCAGCGTCCCGGCGACCCCGCCGAGCGCGGCCAACGCGGCGGACTCGGTGAGGAACTGGGCGCGGATCTGGCCACGGTGCGCGCCGAGCGCGCGGCGCAGGCCGATCTCGGTACGCCGTTCCAGCACCGAGACCACCATCGTGTTGGCCACGCCGATCCCACCGACCAGCAACGCGATCGCGGCCAGGCCGAGGAACAGCGTGGAGAAGTTGCTCTCGGTGGCCCGTTTCGCGGCGAGCGCGTCCGACGGGCGGGTCACCACCACCTGCCCGGGTCGGACCGGCGAGATGGTGGCCGGCAGGACCTCCCGGACGGCCTCCACCGCCGACTCCCGGCACCGCAGGTAGATGACCGTGGGATGCCCGTCGAAGCGCAGGTGGTCGCGGGCCGCCTCCCAGCCGACCAGGACCGAGCGGTCGAGGTCCGGCGAGAGCGGCGTCCGGGCGAGGATGCCGACGACGGTGAACCACCGGTCGCCGATGAACACCGACGGACCGGGACCGCCGGTGGCGGGCAGGTCCGCGAAACCGAGTCGGGTGGCGGCGACGGAGCCGAGCACCACGGTCGGGAACCGTTCCGTGACCGCGTCGAGCCACCGCCCGGAGCGCACCTTCCCGTCGACCGCCCGCAGCAGGTCCGGGCGCGCGGCCAGCACGGTCAGGCCGGAACCGTCGCCGGCGTCGGTACGGTCGTTGCGGCGTACGAGCGCGTGGGTGTTCGCCACCGCGCTCGCCACGGTGACCGGCCCGATGCGCCCGACCATCGCCACGGACTCCTCGGGGAACGCCGCCGGCGAGTCCGGATCGGACTGTGCCCGCGCCTGGAGGTGGTCGGTGCCGAGCGCGGACAGCTCGCGCAACAGCGCCGCCTGGCCGGAGGCCGGTACGCCGGTGACGAGCACCGTGGTGGCGATGCCGATCGCGATGCCCAACGCCGAGAACGCGGCCCGTGCCCGGCGGGTACGGATGCCGAGCAGCCCGACGTCGATCAGGTCGAGCGGGGAGAGCCGGACCCGGCGGATCATCGGACCACCGCCGTGTCGCGCACCAGCCGGCCGTCGCGTAGCTCGACGCGGCGGGGAAGGTCGGCGGCGATCTCGTTGTCGTGCGTGATGACGGCGATGGTGGTGCCCTCCTCGTTGAGCCGGCGCAGCAGGCGGAGCACGGCACGCCCGTTGTCGGTGTCCAGGGCACCGGTGGGTTCGTCGGCCAGCACGAGGGCGGGGCCGTTGACGAGCGCCCGGGCGATGGCGACACGTTGGCGCTCGCCACCGGAGAGCTGCGCCGGACGGTGGTCGACCCGGTGGGCCAGGCCGACCCGGTCGAGTGCGTCGAACGCGAGCGGCCGACGGCGGCGGCGCGGGACCCCGGCGTAGAGCAGGCCGGTGGCCACGTTCTCGGCGGCGGTGAGGCCGGCGGCGAGATGGAACTGCTGGAAGACGAAGCCGAGCCAGCGACCACGCAGGGCGGAGAGCCGGCGGTCGGAGAGCCCGGCCACGTCCTGCCCGGCGATCGAGATCGTGCCGGAGGTGGGCCGGTCCAGGGTGCCCATGAGGTTGAGCAGGGTCGACTTGCCGGAGCCGGACGGCCCGACGATGGCGACCAGTTCACCCTCGGTGATGTCCAGCGAGACCCCCCGCAACGCCTCGACGCCACCGGGGTAGCGCATGCTGACGTCGCGCGCCGAGAGCACCGGGGTCACGAGGTGGTCACCACCGGGGTCCCCGCGTGGAGACCGTCGCCCCGGACCTCGACGAGCCCCTGGGCGAAGAGCCCGGTCTCGACCGGGACCAGGTCCCCGCCGGAGACCTGGACGCCGTAGCCGCCCTCGCTGAGCGCGAGCAACGCGCCGACCGGGACGACGAGGACGCCTTCGTGGGTCTCGGCGGCGAAGTCGACCCGCACGTCGGCGACGCTGATCCGGGCCGTGGCGGCGGAACTCTTCATCGCGATCGTCACGGTGACGGTGGGCGGGCCGCCGGTGCCGGCATCGCCCTCCGCCGCCTTCACCGCCTGGCCGACCGCGGTGACCCGGCCGCCGATCGTGCTCTCGTCGGGCAGGTGCACGGTGACCGCGTCGCCCGGCACGATCGAGGCCGCGTCGCCGACGTTCGCCTCCACGGTGACGACCTTCGCCGTCCGGGTGACCGACAGCAGCGGGGCGTCCGCGCTGTCTCCCGGCTGGGCGGCGACCGAGTCGACCCGGACCGCGCCGACGAGCACCACCACGTCCCCGGCCTCGACCGTGCCGGTCGCCGGCACCCCCAGGTCGTGCTGCCAGCGCTTGACCGCGTCCCGCAACGCGGCGGTCAGCACGCTCTCGTCCCTGGCCACCGGCACGGCCGGAGCGGGCGTGGACGACGACCGGGTCGGTCGGGCGGCGAACGCCGGGCGGTCACCGACGTCGTAGCCGAGGGCGTGCAGGTTGTCCGCGACGATCCGCACGTCCCGGCCGACCGTGCCGAGGTCGCGCAGCGTGCGGAACAGCGGCATCCCGCCGTAGAAGAGCGGCACCGGGCGGTCGTCGACCCGGTAGAGCTGCTGGCCGCGCCGCACCGACGCGCCCGGGGCGGGCAGCCAGGTCACCGTGCCGCTCCGGCCGCCCTTGAGCAGTCGGGCGGCGCCGAAGCCGAGCGTGCCCGGCAGCGACTGCGACGTCGACAGGTCCTGCTTCACCACCGCGACGCTCCGTACGCCTGCCGGTTCGTCCGCTGTCGACGCCGGGCCGGTGTCCCGGCCGGACCAGACGACGACGGCCGCGGCGAGCAGTCCGGCGACGACGACCGCGGGGACCACCGCCCTCGTCAGGTAGCGGCGGCGCGGCGCCGGTTCCCTGCCGGCGAGCGGGATGACCTGGGTTTCGGCGTCCGCCGGCGGCACCGTTCGGGTCAGTGGCATGGCGCCGATCGTGACCCGGGATCGTCAGGATCCTGTCAGGTCCGGGCATGACCTTTTCCACGGATTCGCGACCCCGCGGCTCACCTATAGTCGCCACCATGTGCGCACGGGTGATGCTCGCGGAGGACGATCGGCGGCAGGCCGAGGCGCTGCGCCGCTACCTCACCGCGGAGGGTCACGAGGCGACGGTCGTGCACGACGGCGAGGCGGCGCTGCGGGCAGCCCGGCAGGAGACGTTCGACCTGCTCCTGCTCGACGTGATGCTGCCGGGGCTGGACGGGATGCAGATCTGCCGGATCCTCCGCCAGGAGTCGGACGTGCTGATGCTGATGCTGACCGCCCGGTCGAGTGAGGACGATCTGCTGCGCGGCCTCGACCTCGGCGCCGACGACTACATGACCAAGCCGTTCAGCCCCCGGGAACTGGTGGCCCGGGTCCGGACGCTGCTGCGCCGCGTCCCCGCGACGGCCCGGCACCCACCGGTGCTCCGGGTCGGCCGCCTCACCGTCGACGAGCCCCGGCACACGGTGACCGCCGGCGGTGTCCCGGTCGACTGCACCGCCGGTGAGTTCGCCATCCTGGCGGCGATGATCCGCCAGCCCGGCCGGGTGTTCACCCGCGGCCAACTGCTGGAGCACACCCGGGGCATCGACCGCGAGTCGACCGGGCGCACCATCGACGTGCACGTGATGAACCTGCGCCGGAAGATCGAGGCGAACCCGCGCCGGCCACGGCAGCTCCTGACCGTGTACGGGGTCGGCTACAAGCTGACCGCCGGTACGCCGTGAGACGCGTGCCGCCGCACCGCAGCCTGGTGGTGCGGCTGCTGGCCACCTCCCTGCTGGTGGCGGTCTGCGCGATCCTGGCCACGACCTGGCTGGCCGTCCAGTCGACCACCCAGGCGATCCAGCAGGCCCAGGGCCGTTCGCTCGCCGACGACAAGAACATCTACGACACGCTGGTGAGCTACGCCGCCACCCACCGGGACTGGTCCGGCGTGGCCGCCGTGCTCACCGAGCGGGCCGGCACGCTCGAACGCCGGATCACGCTGATGACGCCGGACCGGCAGATGATCGCCGACTCCGCACCGGACGGCCCGTCGCTGCGGGCGGCCCGCCCCTCGGCGACCGTCGACCCGCTACAGGTGGACCTGGGCCTGACCGGCGGGACCGCCCGGATCGACCGGCGCGTGCTCGGGCCGTACGTGCTGACCAGCCGGGAGAGCGACGCCACCCGGCAGTTGGCCGGGCGGTGGCTCGCCTGCATCCACCGCAACTCCGCGCTGGACGGAAAGGTCGTGGTCGGCCCGACCGGAAGGGCATCGGTCCAGGTGACCGGGACGGACGGGCGCGACGTCGTCGGCCACTGCCTGCCGGCCGACCTGGCCGGCCCGCTGCCGACCGAGGCCGGGCCGATCGCCCGGCTGCGGGACGCGACGAAGTCCTGCCTGCGCCGGGCGGGAGCGCCGGACCGGGTCATGATCAGGCCGGACCGCACGGCGGTCCCGAGCGGCTCCGCCGGGCTCGACGAGCGGATCGACTCCTGCCTGCACGAGGCGCTGGTCGCCCAGTTGAGGGCGTACGCGGCACCGCCGGCGCTGCTGTTCGTGACCGACGAGGCCCAGGGCACCACCGAGCCGGTGTTCAACCTGTCCCGGGCGAACGTGATCCGCATCGTCGAGGTGACCGGCGCGGTGCTGGCGGCCACCGTGCTGGTCACCGTGCTGGTCGGGCGTCGACTGGTACGACCGCTGCGGGCGCTGACCGACGCCGCCCGGCAGCCGATGGACTCGCCGGCCCGGGTGCCGGTGACCACCCGCGACGAGATCGGGCTGCTGGCCACCGCGCTCAACGACCTCGCCGCCCGGCGGGAGCAGACCGAGGCGCTGCGCAAGACCATGGTCAGCGACGTGGCGCACGAGCTGCGGACGCCGCTGAGCACCATGCGGAGTTGGCTGGAGGCCGCCCAGGACGGTCTCGCCCAGCCCGACGCGCACCTGCTCAGCCTGCTGCTCGACGAGGCGATGCTGCTCCAGCACATCATCGACGACCTCCGGGACCTGGCCGCCGCCGACGCCGGTGAGCTGCGCGTGCACCGCGAACCGCACGACGTGGCCGACCTGCTGGACCAGGTCGTCGAGGCGCACCGGGGCGCGGCCGACGCCGCCGGGGTGCGGCTGGGCCTCGACGTGGCCGCCGTCGGTGAGACGGCGGTCGACGGCGCCCGGCTGCGGCAGCTCGTCGGGAACGTGGTCGCCAACGCGATCCGGCACACCGCCCCGGGTGGCTCGGTGACCGTGCGGTGCGCGGTGCGGGCGGAGCAGTTGAGCATCGTCGTGTCCGACACCGGGACCGGCATCGCGCCCGCCGACCTGTCCCGGGTCTTCGAGCGTTTCTGGCGGGCCGACGACTCGCGGGCCCGCCGCACCGGGGGGAGCGGGCTCGGCCTGTCGATCGCCCGCAAGCTCGCCGAGGCGCACGGCGGCACCATCTCCGTCGAGAGTGTGCTCGGCGTGGGCAGCACGTTCACCGTCCGACTGCCGATCGTCGCCGCCGTACCGCACTGACCGGCCGGGGGGGGGGGGGGGGGGGGGCCGGCGGCGCCCGCCCCCCCCCCGCGGGGGGGCGGCGCGGC
>NZ_JBNCLA010000001.1:7420-470493 GCF_049841835.1 Micromonospora sp. DT227
TTTCTTTTTTTCATCCCCCCCCCCCCCCCCCCCCCCCCGGGCGGCGCCGCCCCCCCCCCCCCCCCCCCCCCCGGCCCTCGCTCGGAAGGTGGCGCGGTCAGCCGCAGCGTTGACCGTTGAGCGTGAAGGCGGTCGGCGCCGGGTTGGTGCCGCTCCAGGTGCCGTTGAAGCCGATGCTGGTGGACGCGCCGGGGGCGAGTCTGCCGTTCCAGCCCAGGTTCTCGGCGGTGACGCCCGTTCCGCTCTGCTTCCAGGTGGCCGACCAGCCCTGGCCGACCTTCTGGCCGGTGGTGGGGAAGTCGAAGGCGAGCTTCCAGCCGTCGATCGCGGTGGTGCCGGTGTTCTTGACGGTGACGGTGGCGGTGAAGCCGCCCGGCCAACTGTTCGCCGCGTAGCCGACCGTGCAGCCGCCGGTCGGGGTGGTGGGCGCGGTCCGCACGGCCAGGCCGGGCGAGGCCGCCGAGACGTTGCCCGCCGCGTCCCGGGCGGTCACCACGAAGGTGTACGGGGTGTCCGGCGTCAACCCGGTCACCGTGTACGCGGTGCTCGTGGTGCTGCCCACCTTCACGGTGCCGGTGGTGTCGACCCGGTGCACGTCGTAGCCGGTGACGCCGACGTTGTCGGTGGACGGCGTCCAGCTCAGCGCCACGCTGGCGCCGGTGACCGTGCCGGCGACCGGCTTGCCCGGGGCGGTCGGCGGCTGGGTGTCGCCGGGCGTGGTGCCGCGCGGCAGCACCAGGTGGGTGATCGAGTTGGCCGGGAAGGTGGCGGTGAAGCCGCCGGCGGTCACCGGCTGGTCGGCCTCCCGGACCACACCGGCGAGGTTCGCCCCGCTGTAGCGGTAGACCTGGGCGCTACCGGCGGTGGCACCGGTCAGGGCCACCGGGCTGGTCAGGTCGTCGCCGGTCTTGTTGACCACGACCAGGGTCAGCGCCTTGTCGGCGGTCCGCTCGGCCGCGTACACGGCCAGCTTGTCCTGGTCGGCGCTGGTGGCCCGGACGGACGTCTCGCCGAACGCGCCACCCTTGCCGTCATAGTTGCGGTAGATCCGGAACGCGTCGGCCACCGGCTGGTCGGCGGTCGGCGCGGTCCAGAGGCTGGCCAGGTCGAGCCCCTCCCGGCCGAAGATGCCGAGCACGTCCGCCTGGGCCAGCGCGCCGTTCAGCGAGCCGTACCCGCCCCAGCTGTACTCGGTCATCGCGATCTTCGTGCCCGGGTAGTGCTTGTCGACCAGCTCGCGCATCCGCGGGATGAACCGGACCGGCTGGTTGATCCAGCTCTCGTCCACGTACGTCGGGTCCCAGAGCTGGCGGGTCGAGCGCAGTCGCAGCGCCTGGGTGGCGGCGTCCCCGGCACCGGACCCGCTGACGCCGGACTGCTGCGGGTAGAGGTGCACGTCGAAGTAGTCGAGGACGCGGGTGCCGTGCTGCTGCTCGTACTCCCGCATCCGGTCCAGGTACCACGGGCCGAGGTCCTGGCCGCCGTGGGCGGCCTTGTCCGGCGGGTTCGACCAGCAGCCGGTCCGGGAGCAGGTGTCCTGGTCCAGCCCCGAGTAGAAGATCGAGTTCAGGCCCCAGCCGACCGGGCCCAGCGTCTTCGCCCCCGGGTCGGCCGCCTTGATCGCCGCGCCGTACGCGTAGGTGCGGTCGCGCAGCTCGTCGTAGCCGAGCCCGACCGGGCGGACGTCGCGGTGGGTCGAGTGCCACAGGTCCGGCTCGTTGTCCAGGTTGTAGAACCGCACCCCGCCGCTGCCGGCGGCGCCGAACCGCTCCTTGAGATGGGTGACGAAGTCGGTGGCGTACTCCGGACCGACGGCGACGCTGGTGTCCTCCGGGTCGTTGCCGGTGATCAGGCTGCCGTCCGGCTTCTTGCCGTTGCCGCAGTCGGGCGCCCACTGGTCGGTGGACTCCTGCGGGCCGTACTTCGCCACGCTGAAGCCGCACGCCTTGGCCCGATCCTTGGCGATCCAGCCGATCATCGGCATCGTCATGATCGTGTCGGTGCCGGTGGCCTTGTTCCGTGCCACGAACCGGTCGCTCTCCGAGCCGTCGGGCAGGCTGTCCGGATCGGTGTTGTCGTTCGGGATGTTCTCGAAGTACCAGTCCGCGGCCCGGTTGGTGGTGTCGGCGCGGAAGTTGTAGCGGGTGGTGGCGTTGCCGCCGTACCGGTGCACCGGTAGCCGCAGCTCCCGGGCGAGCGCCTCGTCGGCGAAGTTCATCCCGTAGACGTACGGGCTGATCGCGTGCCGGTCGGCGGTGGTGTCGACGGCCAGCGCCGGGCCGGCGGCGGCCTGGGCGGGCCCTGGTAGGGCCAGGCCGCCGAGCGTGGCGGCCAGCACGACCGGGAGCAGTGCTGTGGTGGGACGCACGAGCTTTTCCTTCCTGAGGAAATCGAAGCTCGCCGTTGGGAGCGCCCCCACAGCCTGGCCCGGTTCGCCGCCCGCGTCAACACGTCGGCGTCCGGCGGATCAACGCCGCAGGGAAACGCATACGCCCGCGCAACAGCCCGGCGTCTTCACTTCGGGGGACGGGCCGGGAGGCCGTCCGCCCGGTCCGCCACCGGAGAGGAGCACGGCATGGGTTCGACACGGGGCATCGACCGGCGAGGAGAGGTGGGGGTCGCGCCACCCCGGCGTACGCGAAGGGTCGTGCTCGTCGGCGCGGCGGTCCTCGGCCTGGCGGTCGCCGCGTCCGTGGTGCGGCGCCCGCTGCTGATGGCCGCTCCGGCGTGCCGGGCCGGGCGATGGCACGGCTGTTACGACACGGAGAACGGCGTCCTGCTCATGACGCTGGTCGGGCTGCCGGTGGCCGCGCTGGTGGTGGGCGCCCTGGTGGTGGGCGCCCTGGTGGTGGGTCGACGGGCCGCCGGTGCGTGGCGGCTGTCGCTGGCCGAGGTGGGCATGGTCTACGGAACAGTGCCGTTCGTCTGGATGACGCTGATGCCGGGCCCGGGGGCCGGCGTCGTGCCGGGCCGGGTGAGCCTGGTGCCGCTGCGGGACCTGGCCACGATGGGGCCGCTCGGGATCGGTGGCAACCTGCTGGTCCTCGCGGCACTGGGTTTCTTCGCGCCGATGCGGTTCGCGGCGCTGGCGTCCGTGCCGCGGCTCCTGGCGCTCGGGGCGGGCTGCTCGGCCGTGATCGAGACCCTTCAGTACGCGCTGCGGCTGGACCGGGTGTCGTCGGTGGACGACGTGCTGGTCAACGCCGCCGGCGCGGTGCTGTTCGGGCTGGCGTCCCGCCGCTGGTGGCGTGCCCCGGCGCAACGACGTCATCCGGTGCCGGCGGCGGCAGACTGAGTCGCATGCGGGTACTGATCGTGGAGGACGAGCCCTACCTGGCCGAAGCCGTCCGGGACGGTCTGCGGCTGGCGGCGATCGCCGCCGACGTCGCCGGCGACGGTGACACGGCTCTGGAACTGCTCGGCGTCAACGCCTACGACCTGGCGGTGCTCGACCGGGACATCCCCGGGCCCTCCGGCGACGAGGTCGCCCGGCACATCGTCGCCTCCGGCAGCGGCATCCCGATCCTCATGCTCACCGCCGCCGACCGGATCGACGACAAGGCGTCCGGGTTCGAGCTGGGCGCCGACGACTACCTCACCAAGCCGTTCGAGATGCGCGAGCTGGTTCTGCGGCTGCGGTCGCTGGACCGCCGGCGCGGGCACGCCCGGCCCCCGGTGCGCCGGATCGCGGGCCTCCGGCTCGACCCGTTCCGCCGGGAGGTCTTCCGCGACGGGCGCTACGTCCCGCTGACCCGCAAGCAGTTCGCCGTGCTGGAGGTGCTCGTCGCCGCCGAGGGTGGCGTGGTCAGCGCCGAGGAACTCCTGGAACGGGCCTGGGACGCGCACGCGGACCCGTTCACCAACGCGGTGCGCATCACCGTCTCCGCGCTGCGCAAGCGGCTCGGCGAACCCTGGGTCATCGCCACCGTGCCCGGGGTCGGCTACCGCATCGGGACGCCGCCGGTGACCGGGGACGAGCGTGGGTAGGAAACCGGGGCTGAGCGTGCGCGCCAAGCTCACCCTCAGCTACGCCGGGTTCCTCGTGCTGGCCGGCGCCCTGCTGCTCACCGCCATGTGGGTGTTCCTCCTGCGGTACGTCCCCGACCGGGCCATGCTGATCGTCCCCGGTTCCGCCGACACGCTCACGCCCGGCGTCTTTCCGGTCCGGTCCAACCTGCTGCGCGTCTTCGCGCCGCGGGCGGCCGAGACACTGGCGTTCCTGCTGGCGTTCGGGCTCCTCGGCGGCTGGATCCTCGCCGGCCGGATGCTCGCGCCGCTGACCCGGATCACGGAGGCGGCCCGGACGGCCGGGACCGGTTCGCTGTCCCGACGGATCCGCATGCCGGGCCGGCGGGACGAGCTGCGGGAGCTGTCCGACGCGTTCGACACGATGCTCGACCAGCTCGAGTCCCACGTCGCCGAGCAGCAGAGGTTCGCCGCGAACGCCTCGCACGAGCTGCGTACCCCGTTGGCGATCTCGCGGGCGCTGCTCGACGTCGCCCGCGACGACCCGACGCGGGACCGGGACGAACTCGTCGCCCGTTTGCACGAGGTCAACCGGCGGGCGATCGACCTCACCGAGGCCCTGCTGCTGCTCAGTCGCGGCGACCGCGCCGTGGTGACCCGCGAGCGGGTCGACCTCTCCCTGCTCGCCGAGGAGGCCGCCGAGACGCTGCTCCCGGTCGCCGAGCGACGCCGGGTCACGCTCGACGTCACCGGCGGCGCGGCCCCGACCAGCGGCTCCGCCGAGCTGCTGCGGCGGATGGTGACCAACCTCGTCCAGAACGCCGTCGTCCACAACCTGCCCGAGGGCGGCACGGTGACGGTCCGTACCGCGACGTCCGGTGGGGCCAGCGTGCTGCGGGTGGCGAACACCGGGCCTCCGCTCCCACCGGACCTGGTCCCGACGCTCACCGAGCCGTTCCGGCGCGGGACGCAACGGGTACGCGTCGACGAGCACGCCGGCGCCGGCCTCGGCCTGGCCATCGTGCGCAGCGTCGTCCGCGCCCACGGCGGGACGCTCACCCTGGTCCCCGGGCCGGACGGCGGACTCGTCGTCACGGTGCGCCTCCCCGGCCCGCCCTGACGACGTGCACCGGGCCATGCCGCTCGCACGCCACACCGAGGAAACGCTCCCGGCCGGCGAATGCCCCCGTCTGCCGCATAATGGATTCGGGTCGCCACGGGAAAAGGGCGTGCCGTCGTCGCTGAGCGCCGCATGCCGGGTGCCCCTGAGGAGCACGCATGAGCCAGGTCTTCAAGACGACGGACGTCAATCTCGCCGCGCAGATCCTCCACGACAACTACGGCGGAAACATCTGCATCGACGCCGGCAGTTCTTTCGACTCCCTGCGGCTGGAAGCCACCGTGATCACTCCGTCGGCACGACTCGACCAGATCACCTTCGGCCTCAGCTTCCACGTACAGGCCGATGCGCTCGGCCGGCTGGTCGTCTGCCGCATGAGCTCCGGCGGGCTGGCGTACCACCCGGCGGGCGGGGTCGCCACCGCCTACGGCCCGGGTGACGCGTTCATTCCGATCCGGCCGGAGCGTGGCTTCACCGCCGACTGCGCGGAGGCCGACTTCCGCACGACGGTCCTCGACCCGGTCCTGCTGGGGAGCGTCGCGGAGACCGCGCCCGGCCGTCGCCCCGAGCCGGTCCGGTTCACCAGCCACCAGCCGTCTCCGCAGCCGCCGCCGAGAGGTGGGACACGGTGTACGGATACGCCCGCGAGGCGATCGACCTCGGGGTGGCCGGCGAGCCGCTGCTGGCCGGGAGCGTGGCCCGGCTGCTGGCCGCCACCGCCCTGACCGTCTTCCCGAACAACACGCTCAGCGATCCGACGTTCTCCGACCGCCGCGACGCCCATCCCCGGACGCTGCGTCGCGCGATCACGTTCATCGAGGAGAACGCGGACCGGGACATCACGCTCGCCGACATCGCTGCCGCGGCCCACGTGACCATCCGCGCCGTGCAGTTGGCGTTCCGCAGGCATCTCGACAGCACCCCGATCGCCTACCTGCGATGGGTCCGGCTCGAACACGCCGATCAGGAGTTGCGCCGGGCGGATGCGACCGACGACGGCACCGTCACCGAGACGGCCCGGCGCTGGGGGTGGGCCGACGCCGACCGGTTCACCGCCGCCTACCGGAAACGCTTCGGTTCGCCACCGACCGGGCCGCCGCACGACCGCGCGCCGTGAGCGCCGGGACGCGTACCCGATCGCTGACCGGCGGACGCCGGTGTCACCGTCGCGGGTGACACCGGCGTCGCCCGGTCGTTACGGGGTGACCACCTTGCCGCCGAACGTCACGACGAGGCGGCCGTCGGAGGCGAAGGACCAGCCGAGGGCGCCCGAGTACTGGGCGCAGCGGGACCCGTTGCTGCCGGAGAAGAACTGGTTCGAGCTGTCGGAGTTGCCGACGATCCGGTCGTTCGTGCCACCGTCGCACGAGGTGTTGTTCCGGAACACCGAGGAGCCGCCGTCGAAGTTGAAGTTGCGCTCGGTGTTGCCGATGCCGGCGTTGTTCGACACCGTCATCGAGCCGACGTTGCGGTTGTAGGTGAACCCGTGCTGGCCGTTGTCGTACGCGATGTTGCCGCGCACGACGTGGTTCACGCCGATGTCCTCGCCGCCGAGCTTGAAGCCGTTGCGGTCGCCGTTGCCGGCCTGGCCGCCGTTGCTCAGCGTGCCGTTGCCGTAGGCCAGGGAGGACTCGATGGTCACCGGACCGATGGGCCCGGTGTCGCTCTTGGTGTAGAGGTCGTACCCGTCGTCGATGTTGTTGTGGGACACGGTGTAGCGGAAGACGTTGCCGGTGCCGACCGTCAGCTTCGGGGCGAAGCCGTCGGCGTCCTCACCGTCGGAGTCGGCGTTGTCGTGCGACTCGGTGCTCACCACCAGGTTGTTCGCGGGCCACTGGTCGCGGGGCGCGTTGGCGACCAGCCGCGAGAGCTGGAGCCCGGAGTCCCGGTTGAAGCGGGTCACCACGCGCTCGATGATGTTGTTGTTGCCGGCGAGCAGGATGCCGTTGTCCCCGGCCCGCTCGACGACGATGCCACGGATGTGCCAGTACGACCCGCCGACCTGGAGCCCGCGGTTCGCCGGGTCCTCGCTCTGCGCCGAGAAGTTCAGCACCGGCGTCTCGCCCGGGTAGGCGAAGATGTTCTTACGCGCGCTCGACGTGCCGTTGTTGCCCTGGCCGATGGTGACGGTCTGCGTGTAACGGTAGGTGCCGCCGCGCAGGTAGATGGTGCCCCCGGCCGCGACCCGGGTGATCGCCGAGGCGAGCGTGGTCGGGTTCGCCTGCGTGCCGGCCGCGCCGTCGGTGCCGGTCGGCGCCACGTACAGCGTGCCGCTCGACGGTGGCGGGGTGGTCGGTGGCGGCGTGGTCGGCCCGGTGGTGGGCGGCGGGGTGGTGGGCCCGGTGGTCGGCGGCGGCGTGGTCGCGCCCGAGGCGTACGTCTCGAACTCGGCGATCCGCGGGGTGGCGGTCGAGCTGGTGATCTCAAAATTGATCTTACGAAGCGAGGTGGCCGCGAACGTGACGGCGCCCGCCCCGGTGCCGCTGGCCAGCGTGGCGCCGGTGTCGTTGTTGACCACCCGCCAGGAGCCGACCGCCCCGACCGCGCCGGCCGCCTCCCGGATGTTGATCGAGGCGACCGTGGTGGCGGAACCCCACTTCACCGAGATGCGGCCGGTCGAGCCGGCCGGCGACCAGTAGGTGCTCATGTCGCCGTCGATCGCGCTTCCGTAGCTGGTGCCGTCGGCCTTGCTGGAACCGTCCGCGCCGGCCCCGAGACTGAGGTTTGTGGCATTGGCGTTGATCGATGTTAAATCGAGGTCGCCGAATGCCCCTGACGCCTGGCTCACCGGTATCGTCGCGACGACCGCCACGGCGGCGACCACGGCGATCCCGCCGGTAAGGAGCTTGTGTCGCACTGCGGTTCTCACAGGTGGACTCCTCGGGAGTAGACACGGTGCGGGCACGACTCTCACCGCCCCGACACCGCATGTGGCTTCGTGTGCGCACCCTCAGCCCGGATCGAAACATCGATGAAACACAGGCTAAGAAAGCGCTTACCGGCGAGGCAATAGCAAAGACGTGCAGGTTTGTTGCATACGGGAAGGGCGTCCCGTCCGCCGTCGGCCGCTCAGGTCGGTGGGCGTGCGCCCGACCGGGACGCGCCGCCGGCCGGCCGCCGGTCGTCGGGCGAGGCCGCGACGGGCCACGGCCCCCAGTGGTGACCGGAGGGTCCCGCCGCGCCGAGGAACTGTCGGGCGCGCCGACGCACCGACTCGACGCCGCAGTCGGCGGCCAGCGCGAGCGCCCGGACGGCCAACCCGGTGGCCTGTTCGAGATCGCCGACGCGCAGGTGGGCGGTGGCCAGGTCGAACGCCTCGGCGGCGTACGCCCGGGCGATGCGCAAGGCCCGCAGGTCCGGGGCGAGCGTGGCGAGCAGGCCCGACAGGTGGACGGCGACGCGTCCGCCGGGCTCCCCGCGCCCCGCACCATCGGGCCGGTCGATGCCCACACGTCGGCGGCGCAGGCCCAGCTCGGCGATGCGGTCGTAGTCGGCGGTCAGCGTGCCGCCGGTGCGCAGCACGGTGTCGCACCGGCACCAGAACGCCCGGTCGGGGTGCTGCCGGCCGGTTTCCGTGCTGGCGATGGAGCTGCGGGCGTACCGCACGAGCGGGGCGAGGCGGTGCTGGGTGAGGCCGGCGGCCCGGCGCAGGTGGGCGAGCCGACGGCCGAGCGCGCGGCGCGCGGCGACGATCTCGTCGCGGTCGTCCATCAGCCACCACCCCGGCGTCGAGCGGTCACGGTGAGGGGTGACCCTAGCGACCCGCTGTGACATTTTCCGCGTCGGGGCACCGGCGGGCAGCGACCACCGGTGGTTGCCGGCCCGGGTGGCGGTGTCGGAGGCGATGTCGGCAGAGACCGACATTGTCGGCGGGCGGTGTCACGGGCGTGTCGGCCGGTCGGAGTCCTACGGTGCCTGCATACGCGCCGACCGGCCCTGATCCCGACCCGCCGGTCTCCCGCGCCGCCGCACGTCCACGCCACCGGCCCCGCCCGCCCGTCGTTGGGAGGATCCGTCATGCCCGAAACCGACCGTTCCGATTCCGCGTCGCCCGCTCCCGCGTCGGGGGTCGACCCGGTGTTGCCGGAACTGCGGGAGATGTGGTGGGAGACCGGCGTCCGCGCCCGCGCCCAGGCCGGGCTGTTCGCCGTGTTCACCGAGCTGCCCCGCCTGGTCCGGGCCGCCCTCGTGGTGAGCTGGCGCGCCGATCGGCTGCGCACGTCCATCGTGGCGGCCTCGACCGTGGGCGCGGGGGTGATGGCGGCGTTCGGGCTCCTCGCCACGCAGCGGGTGCTCGTGGAGCTGTTCGCCGGCGGACCCACCGGCGACAAGGTACGCGCCGCGCTGCCCGCGCTGACCGCGCTCGCGGCGGCGACCGCGCTGCGCGCCGGGATGGCCACCGCGATGGGGTACGCGCAGAACGGGCTGACCCCCAAGGTGGACCGGGAGGTGGAACGCGGCCTGTTCGAGGTCTCCACGGCGGTCCGGCTGGAAGCCTTCGACGCCGACGCGTTCGCCGACGACATGGAGCGCGCCTCCCGGGGCGCGGACTCGACCACCGGGTTGGTGCAGGCGGCGATGAACCTGCTCGCCGGGCTCGCCGGCGTGGTGGCCGTCGCGGTCGCCGTCGTGGTGGTCCACCCGTTGCTGCTGCTCGCGTTGCTGGTCGCGACCGTGCCGAACGGGTGGGCGTCGCTGCGCGCCGGGCACCTCCGCTACCAGACGTACGCCGCCGGCTCGGTGCGACGGCGACGGTTGTGGCTGCTGCACCGGCTGATGGCCGAACGCGACTCCGCCCCCGAGCTGCGCTCCTACGGCCTGCGGCAGTTCCTGCTCGACCAGTACGACCGGGTGATGGCGGTGGAGACCCGCATCCAGCTCGCGCTCGCCCGCCGGGTCACCACGACCACCACCGTCGGGGCGATGATCGGCGGGATCGCCACCACGGCGGTCTACGTCCTGCTCGGGTTGCTGCTGGTCGACGGGCAGATCCCCCTCGCCGCGGCGGCCACCTGCGTCATCGCCGTGCAGGCCGCGCAGCGGTCGCTGGCCGTGGTCACCTTCCAGGTCGACCGGGTCTACACCGAGGGACAGCACTTCCGCGACTACAGCGGCTTCATGACGCGAGCCGCCGACCACCTCCCCGCGCCCCGGGACCCGGCCGCGCCTCCCACCGCACCGCGACGACTGCGGACGATAAGCGTCGAGAAGGTCAGCCTGCGCTACCCCGACCGCGACACCGCCGCCGTCGACGAGGTGACCCTGAGCATCGGGTCCGGCGAGACGGTGGCGTTCGTCGGGGAGAACGGCTCCGGCAAGTCCACCCTCGCCACCATGATCGCCACTCTGCGTACGCCCACCGCCGGCACCATCCGCTACGACGACCGGCCGCGCGACGACTGGGACACCGACGCGCTGCGGTCCCGGATCGCGGTCGTCACGCAGGAGTACCACAAGTGGCCGTTCACCGCCGCCACGAACATCGCCATCGGCGACGTCACCACCGCCGCGGACCAGGACCGCATCACCGCCGCCGCGGCCCGGGCCGTCGCCCACGACATGATCAGCGAGCTGCCCCACGGGTACGAGACGCTGCTCGACCGTACGTTCGCCGGCGGGCAGGACCTCTCCGGCGGGCAGTGGCAGCGCATCACCGCCGCGCGCGGGTTCCTGCGCGACGCCGACGTGCTCATCATGGACGAGCCGTCCTCCGCGCTCGACCCCCGCGCCGAGGACGCGTTGTTCCAGGCCATCCGCGACCGGCAGGGACACGCCATCACCATCCTGATCACCCACCGGCTGGCCAACGTCCGGCATGCCGACCGCATCTACGTCCTGCACCACGGGCGCCTCGTCGAGGCCGGTACGCACCGGGACCTGATGACCGCCGGTGGACGCTACGCCGAGCTGTTCAGCCTCCAGGCCGCCGGTTACGACACCACCACGCCGGCCACGACGCTGCCCCGCCAGCCCTCCTCCGCCTGACGGGTCCCGCCGACGCGACGTGGCACGGAATGGGCCTGACCCGCCTCCACCACAATCGCCGACCCGGGAAGTGACCACTTACGCACTGACCTGCGCCGATGCTTGGTTTACCCAACGGCGGGCCGGCTACAACCGAACAACATCAACTCGGTGAATCACGAGATCAACTCGAAGCACGTCCACGGATGTGGTTAAGATCGTCGTCTGTCCCGTTGACGGCATTCCCGTTGATGGCAGTCCCGACCATCGGACGCAGGCGCAGGAAATTAGGTCTCATCGGTCATTTCCCATCGACCATCGGGCATGAGTGGCGTTGTCACGAGCCTGCATTTACCGAAGTCGGTAAAGATCCTTGGCACCGTCTAGAGAACTGGAGCATGCGTGTCTTCCATGAACAGAAGGAAGCTGATCGCGCTCGGGGCCGGCGCGGTCGCCGCGGCGGCGACCGGCACCGCGGCACAGGCCGCACCGTCCACCGACGGTGCGCGGATCGCCGCTCCGTCCGCCGCCGACCTCGCAGCCTCCCTTCCCGGGGGGTTCACGAGCAGGTACGCGGACGTCAACGGAATCCGGCTGCACTACGTCGCCGGCGGGCGCGGGGAACCCCTGATCCTGCTGCACGGCTGGCCGCAGACGTGGTGGGAGTACCACAAGGTGATGCCCGCGCTGGCCACCCGGTACCGCGTGATCGCCGTCGACCTGCGCGGCGCCGGCAATTCCAGCAAGCCCGCGTCCGGGTACGACAAGAAGACCATGGCGGCGGACATCGCGGCGCTGGCCGGGGCCCTGGGCTACGCCAAGGTGAACGTCGTGGGTCACGACATGGGCTCGATGGTCGCCTACAGCATGGCGGCGAACCACCCCTCGGTCATCAACAAGATCGCCATGCTGGACGTGGACCACCCGAACAGCAGCTACTACGAGTTCCGCATGCTGCCGGCACCGGGCGCCCCGTTCCACCCCTGGTGGTTCGCCTTCAACCAGGTGTCGCAACTGCCGGAGCAGCTCATCACCGGCCGGTCCCGGTTCCTCGTCGACTGGATGTTCGACAATCTCCTGGTCAACAAGGCCGCGATCAACGATTTCGACCGGGCCGTCTACGCCCTGGCCTATTCGACCCCGGACGCCATTCGGGGCGGCAACGGCTGGTACAAGGCGCTGGGTCAGGACATCCTCGACAACGAGACGTACGCGCCGATCACCGTTCCGGTCCTGGGCATCGCCCACCCCATCTTCTACCCGAGCTTCGCTGCGACGCTGACCCAGCAGGCCACCAACGTGCAGCTGGTCCAGATCGACAACACCGGGCACTACTTCGTGGACGAGCAGCCCCAGGTGCTCGTCCAGCACCTGCGGGCGTTCTTCGGCTGAGCAGGTCGAGCTGAGCCGGGCTGAGGCTCCGGACGGGTGGGCGACGGACAGCGTGCCGTCGCCCACCCGGCCTGTCAGCTCGCCGCGCAGGTCAACGACGGTACGCCGTTGGTGCCGCTCGACGAGCCCAGGAACCCGAAGGTCGTGCTACCGCCGGCACTGAGCGAGCCGTTGTAGCTGACGTTGCGGGCGGTGACGGTCGAGCCGCTGCTGGTCACCGTCGCGCTCCACGCCTGCGTCACCTGCTGCCCGTTCGCGAACGTCCAGGTCACCGTCCAACCGCTGATCGCCGAGCCACCGGCGGTCACCCGCACCTCGGCCTGGAAGCCGCCCTGCCACGAACCGGTCACCGTGTACGACGCCGCACAGGACCGTCCGTTCGACGGCGGCGGGGTCGTCGGCGGCGCGGTCGTCGGCGGCGTCGTGGTCGGCGGCGTCGTCGGGGTGGTACCGACAGCGCTCATGATGGCGTCGATGATGCCCTGCTGGGTGACCGCACCGCTGCTGCGGTTGAACAGCCCGAACCCGTACGCGCCGTTGTAGCCGTTGTCCCAGTAGGCGGTGGCCGCACCGTACTTCTTGGCGGTGGACACCAGCGTGCGCGCGTAGTCCGCGCGGTACCTGTTGTTCGTCGAGTCGGCCGACGTCTTGTCGACCGAACCGTATTCACCGACGAACACCGGGTACCCACGCGCGACGAACGTGTCGCGCATCTTCTTCAGCTGGGTGTCCATGAAGTCCTGCTGGCCCCAGGTCGACTTCCGGGCCGGATTGGTGGCGGCCGGCCCCCACTGCGTGATGGTGCCGTTCTCCTCGCCGGCGAAGTCCCAGGGGTCGTAGTAGTGCACCGAGATCATGAGCCGCTGCTCGTTGGCGGGCACGGACGACGACCGGTACTGGTCCGTCGGCAGCACGAAGCCGTAGTTGCCCGCGGTGTAGTCGATGTTGGTGTTCCAGCCGGGGACGAGCAGCCAGCGCGAGGTGTTGTTCCCACCGGTCCGACGGACCGTGTCCACGAAGATCTGGTTGTAGGCGTTGATGTTCGAGTAGCACGGCTGGGTGGGATTGCCGTACTGGCCGTCGAACTCCTCGTTCATGGACTCGAGGACGAGGCGCTCACCGTAGCTCTGGAACCTGGTCGCGACCTGCTGCCAGACCTTCTGGTACTTCTCCCTGATCGTCGTCTGGTTCGACGAGTCGCAGATAAACCACGAGCCGGTGACGGTCTTGTAGCCGTCGCCGTGCATGTTGATCAGCACGTACAGGCCGCGACCGTAGGCGTAGTCGACGATCTCCTGGATCCGGTTCAGCCAGGCGGAGCTGATCGTGTAGTTCGGGGCGGCCCCGATGTTCCCCAGGTAGGAGACCGGGATGCGGATCGTCTTGAATCCGGCCGCCTTCACCCGGTCGATGAAGGCCTGCGTCACGACCGGGTTGCCCCAGGCCGTCTCGCTGGGGATCCCGTTGGCGTTGGCCTCCAGGGTGTTCCCCAGGTTCCAGCCCGCCCCCATGTCGGCGACGAGTTGGGTGGCGTTCAGCTGGGCGATGTTGTCCGCCGACGCGGAACTCGTCATCACGGCTGCGGATCCGGCCAGCGCCAGTACGCCGGATACCAGGGCGAACTGAACCTTTCTGAATGTGGATTTCACGAGAATCTCCTGTCTTCGAATCAACCGTCACGCTGGGTTGTCGAAGCGATTCGACGATATTCGATTGCCTACGCTGGCAGTCGATGGGCCGCCAAAGGATAGATGCATGTGCATGGATGGAGCAAGGACTCAGCCAGCCATGAGGCCGTCCCCCCTGCTTCGCCCTCTCCTGACGGACACATCGACTCAGCCGGTGGAACCGCGCCCGGGACGAGGGGCGCGGTTCCACCGGCTGGTCGACCACGTCTGTCGCAGCCGTTTTCGGTGGCCTGGGAGACCTTCGGGATCAGCCCGTGGTGCAGGAGCGGATCTGGGCTCTGGCGCCGCTGTTGCCGTTCATCATCGTGGTGAAGCCGAAGGTGTTGCCGCTGCCGTTGGACCGCATCGTCATCACGTAACCGGTGCTGTCCCAACTGGGGGAGCCGTTCCAGGTAGTGGAGATCCGCTGCGGCGCGGTCACCGCCACGACCACGGTCCAGTTGCTGGCCCCCTGAACCGTCACCGAGGTGTTGTACCGGTCACCCCAGACATTGGGGGTCGTCGCCGTTGCGGTGCACCCGCCGGTGGGCGGTGGAGTGGTCGGCGTGCCGGTCGGCGGCGGAGTGGTCGGCGGCGGAGTGCCGTCCGGGGCCACCGCTCGGCCGGTGCTCGGCGAGATCATGCCCGGACAGAGGTTACGGCTGCTCAGGTTGGCCACGATCTGCGGAATCGCGTCGCGGGTGTTCTGAATGCCGTCATGCATCAGGATCACCTGGCCGGCCTGGAGGCGACTGGCGTTGGAGACGATCTGGCTGACGCTGGCGCCGTTCCAGTCCTGGGAGTCGACGTCCCAGATCACCTGGCGCAGGCCAAGCGACGAGGCGACCGACTGGAGGGTCGAGTTGGTCTCCCCGTAGGGCGGGCGGAACAACTGCGGCCGGACGCCGGTCGCCGACTGGATCGCCGAGTTGGTCTGGGAGAGGTCCGACTGCATCTGGCTCTGGCTCATCGAGGTCATGTGCGCGTGGTTCCAACTGTGGTTGCCCACCCACATGCCGGCGTCGACCTGGGCCCGCGCGGCGGACTGATTGCTCTGCACGTTCTGCCCGACGTTGAACATGGTCGCCCGTACGCCGTTCGCGCGCAGCACGGACAGCAGTGCGCTGGTGTTGCCGGTCGGCCCGTCATCGAAGGTCAGGCCGACGTACCCGTTGCAGGTGGCGGCGCTGGACGGGGTGGCGGCGACCGCGAGACCGACGGCACTCAGCGCCACGGTGGAGGCGAGCACGGCCAACCGGACGGTGAGACGCGATGTTCGGGGGGCGGACGGACGGCGGGAGCCGCCGATGCTGGCGTTCATGCGCAGGTCCTCCTTGAACGGGTGACACCTGACGACGCATGACTTCAATCGACAGAGACAAATGCCACCGCGATCGGAGTATTGCAGCGGCGTTTCGAACAGGTCAATGATTTTTCCGGAAGTTTTCCGGAGACTTTCCGGAAGACCGGCTGGTCGACCGCCACCACCCCGACCGGCACGCGTTCGGTGGTGTTGACGCGGTCCTACAGCGCCATCGGGTCTGAGCAGTTGGCGACCAGCGAGCCGGCCGGGTGCGGCGCCGCCGCTGGCCGCGAGCACAGCGGCGGGTAGCGGTTGGTGGGCCAGGTGCGCGAATTAGCTGGCCGTCGCTGGGCTGGCATCTCGGGGTCAGTCCCCGCATCGGTCTGGCCGACCAGCCGGACGCGTCTGCGCGGTGGGCATGAAATCGACCTCGACCAAGAGACGATCGACGGCTTTGCCGCAACAGAACTCGTGACCGAGGCCGGGATGTCGGGTCGTCCGGTGTGGCGCGTCGGGGCAGGTGCAGCTGTGGCCCATCCTGCTATCCATGAGTACGGTCTCCACCCTGCTGTCCGGTGTCGTCGATGTGCTGCCCCAGATCGTCACCGGCGGGTGCACCCTCGGCGCGGCGTGGCTGACCTACCGGTTCGGTGAACGGCAGCGCGCCCGCGAGCGTGCCCGCGACCAGATCGCGAGCACGAACAAGAAGATCGAGGAGCTGGGCCAGGAGCTGTTCGAGGCGGTAGGCGCCCTGCACCTGGCGCTGAAGGCCTACGTGCCGGCGCACAACTCGTGGCAGCCGAAGCTAATGACGCTGGGCAGTGCGTTCCTCGAGTACATGGCGGCGAAGACCACCAGCGGTCACGCGCTCGGCGCGGCCCAACTCGGCCGGGTGGCAACCGAGGCCAACCAACGGGAGCTGGCCGCCGCGATGGGTCTGCAGGCGCCGCTGCAGCGGGTCCTCGCGGTCGCCGGCCGGGCGGCGATGCTGGCCGATGGCGAGGTCCGCGAAGCCGCGTTGAAGCTCGGGCAGGTCGCGGCCGAATCCGGCCAGGCGTACGGCCAGGACAATCTGTGGCGGCCGAAAAAGGCCAAGGCCGCCCGGGACCAGGCCGACACCGAGCTGTACGAGGCGATGGACGTTCTGTTGACCGCAGTGAAAGCCCACCTGTCCCCAGCGGTCGAGACACCGCGGCGATCGTGGCGTCCGCGGCTGCGCCGCCCGGCCGTGGTCGCACCCGCGGCCGCCGCCATCCAGGCGACAGTGCCCCAGCCCCGTGCCGGTGACCACTACGAACACGCGACATCGTCGCTGCCTACCAGGCACGCTGACCCGCGATGACCTGAGCTGGTTCTGTCGTCCGGAGGGAACCCGCCACGCTCATAGACTCACCCAATGGACGCAACCCGGGCTGCCGATCAACTCAACGAATTCGCTCGAGTAATCGACCGGCTGTCCGAGTTGGAGATGAGGTCGCGCAGCGACACCCAAGAGGAGCGCGACGACCTTGACCGCGAGGTACGGCGCCTAGAGCCGCTCATGCAGCTGGCCGAGAACGCGATCCGACCGGGCTTGGGTAACTACTCGTCGGAGTACGACGAGTGGCGTGCGCGGTGATGGAACGCACGCCATGCGGCGCTGCAGGCCGCGGGGCTATACCAGTATGGCGAGGAAGCTTGCCGCCGCTTGCGGCCCGACGCACCAGACCTGGTCGCCGACCAGTCCCATCCGTGGGTCTGGGGGGCCGCGCGTCCGTTCTGGGTGAGCGATAACCGGACCGAGGCCGTTTGGGTAGCCGCGCGGGCCGTCAATGGCCGGCTTCAGCAGAAGCTCGGCCGGCACGACCTCGGGGAAACGAGGCTTTTCCGCAGCGGGGTCTTCGAGAGCGGCTCGGTATGAGGGAGTCGCAGGCATGGCCAGCCGTGAACTCGTGGCGGCGCTGGTGGCGATACATGGATGAGGACGAGGTGTCGATCTACGAGGATCTCGTGCAGGGTGTCTAGGTTGCGGAGTGGGAATGCTGGTTGACCAGCAGGTTGCTGTCGAGAGGCGGGTCGACGCCTGGTTCGTGGCGGCGTCGGTGTCGGATCATGCGATGTTCTCGGTGCTGTACGACCGGCACGCCGCCGTTCTGTACCGGTATGCGTGTGCCCGAGTGGGCGCTGAGTTCGCAGATGACGTGGTGTCCGAGACGTTCCTCGCCGCCTTCCGTAGGCGCCGGCGCTACGACACCTCCCGCCCTGACGCCAGACCCTGGCTCTTCGGGATTCTGACAAAGGAGATTTCGCATCACCGGCGTCGGGAGCGAGCGCATTACCGGGCCGTAGCTCGTTCCTGTACCAGTGACGCTGATCAGGACTCGTCCGAGCGGGCGCTGGCCCGAGCCTCGGCACACGAGATCCGCGTCCCCTTGGCGAAGGCACTGGCGACGCTAGCGGCAAGAGACCGCGACGTGCTGCTTCTCATCGCTTGGGGCGAGCTCAGCTACGAGGAAACCGCTCAAGCTGTCGGGATACCTGTAGGAACAGTTCGATCCCGTCTTCACCGCGCCCGCCGCAAGCTAGCTGCCGAACTGGGCGGCGAGGATCCGACACGAGTGACCGAGGGAGCGTCATGAACGAGCAAAGGATGATCGAGGAGGTTCGGACTTTGCTGGACCCGGTTGCGCCGCCACCGGGTCTACGCCGGCAGGTTACCTCGACGATTGCTGCCGCCGCGCAGGGTCCTATTCGGTCCCTGTGGGCTCGCCATTGGCGTATCGCCACGGTCGGCGCTACCGCTGCTGCGGGTGCGTTGGCGCTTGTTGTCGGTCAGGTAGTCAGCATCGGAGGTCAGCCTCCGGCCACCAGCGCACAAGCGGCGGAGATTTTGCATCACGCCGCCGAGTCCGCCCTTAGCAACGGTGAACGAGTCCCACGCGCTGACCAGTTCGTGTTCACCGAGACCAAGACACTCGTTCCGGTCGTCGGACAGGCACAGCCGAGAAACGAGATCTCGCGGTCGTGGA
The DNA here is from genome assembly GCF_049841835.1 of Micromonospora sp. DT227. Taxonomy (NCBI): domain Bacteria; kingdom Bacillati; phylum Actinomycetota; class Actinomycetes; order Micromonosporales; family Micromonosporaceae; genus Micromonospora; species Micromonospora sp. DT227. Next base: position 25,841 of record NZ_JBNCLA010000001.1, read on the forward strand.
GATCCATTGATGGTACTCGCGATGGTTTGCTGTGGTTCAGCGCCCCGAAGGAGGGCGGTCGACAGACGGTCGTCGTTCCGGGGTGCCGAGATGGACGCGCCGCGCAGTGGACCTCCGACGGTGGCTTGCGGACCGACGAGACACAGCCCTGCATCCCTTCGCCGGCGTACCTGCCGGGTCTGCCCGGCAACGCCGGTGACATGCTCACCCACCTGAAGAAGATGAGCGGAAACACTAATCCTGGGCCTGACGAGATGTTCGGCAACATCGGTAACTTGATCCGTAGCGGCTATCTGCCGCCGCGAGCTCGCGCCGCCCTGTACGAGGCTGCTGCCAAGATCCCCGGGGTGGTGGCCTCCGTGGGCCTCACCGACGCTGCGGGCCGCACGGGCGCTGCGGTTTCCTTGTCTGGCGAACTAGCTCGTTACGACTTGCTCTTCGAGCCGAAGACCTACGAATTCCTGGGCTGGCAGGTTCAGTCGACGCCCGCCGCGCCGGCAGAGCAGGTACGGCGCGAGGTCGTTCTCAACGTCGTGGTTGTTGACCGGTCGGGGCAGCTGCCTTAGGCGGTCAGCCGTGGGGGGAGGTGACGCCGGAGCGTTCGTCACCTCCGCTCACGTCAGGCCGTCACGGCCAGTACTGGTAAGGGCTGTCGGCGCTCATGATGAGACTCCCACTCGAGTTGTAGAAGTCCACCGTCGTGTAGCCGAGCCCGCTGCCCGACGTGCCGTCGTACGCCACAGGGTAGTGGCCGGTGTGGTCAGTCACAGCGGTGTACTTGTAGTGGTAGCCACCCGTGACGCTGTTGTAGATGAACACACGCGCTGTCCCGGTGCTGGAGATTCCGTAGAAGGAGTTTACGTAGAAGTCGCCGGCCAGCCGGTTGTTGGACTTTTGCCAACTGATGCAGACGCCAGCACCCTGAGTGTTGGCGCACCCACCGCCACTTGCCATTGGCGTGACGTCACCTTCCGGGATGCGCTTGCGCGTCAGCGCCGAAGGTGCTGGAGGGTTCTTCTCCACCCAGATCTTCGCCTTCGGCGTCGGCGTCGCGTTGCTAGCGGTGGCGTTCCCTGGCGCTACCGCCAGAGATAGCGCTGCGGTCAACGTCAGAACCAGGAACGTACGTACTTTGCGCAAGATGAAGCCTCCCGTGAGTTGATCAGCGCTCCGGCGCGTACAACATATCGAAACCTCTCCCTCCGCGCCGACCCGACTACCTAGAGTGGGGAGTGTTGCGGTTGTCTATCCTTCCGGGGGTGTTGGCGTAGCGGATCCGCGGGTGACACGCCGGCAAGTACTCGCGTCTGCTGCAACCTGATAGGTGACATCTGAGATGGCTTGCCCTATGGACGGGCTGAAAGGGGGTGCCGACCTGGCAGCCTTCGCCGACCATCGGCAGCACGCCGACGCGGCACGCTGCTGTGTTGCCTCCACCACTACGAGGGGCGTTCCCGTGAAGGCATGAAGATCGCCATGGTCCGTGGACCTTGGTCCGGTTCGAGGGAAGCGGCGCTCTGGCGGATCGGGCCTAGAAGATGGCCTGTCGGCTGGCCAAGGGGCTAACCTAGCGTATGCCAGTTATTGACCTGGATGCGCCGCCGCCCAGCTCGCCGCCTCTTCGACGCCCGCCGGCTCGGTTTGTCGTTGCCGCCGGCGTAATACTGGGTCTTGGCTTTCTCACCGGCGAGCCGGCGGACCGACCCTTGCAGGTTGATACGTTCTCGGCTTGCGGGCCTCCTACGGTTCAAGCAGACACCACGGGAACTTCAACAATCCTGTGGCCGAGCGCCGAGATCACCATCGATTCTGGCCGCATCTCTTCGGTGCAGTGCGGCACTCCGTAGCGTGCTTCGACACAACCCGCGCATGCGGGGAAGCCTTGGGACCACTCCGGTGGACCGTCATCGACAGGTCGCGTGGCCGGCAGGACCCGGACACCCCGGCAGGACCCGGACACCCGGGCCCTGCCGGCCTCCGCTCATTGGATGAGTTCAGTATCGAGCGATGTAGGTGATCGTCTCGGGGGTCGGGAGGTTCACGGTCGTGTTGGGGTTATGCGTCCAGTCGACACCGTTGAAGCGAAACGTACCGACCCTGTCGCCGGTCATGTACCGGTAGACGCTCGACCACGTGCCATTCAGGGAACCAGTGCCAATGTAGCCGTTCGGGACGCTGTTTAGCATGCAGAGACTGGTCGTCGAACATCCCGGGCCGAGGCGGGTGAGCGCGGTCGGAGTGAACGTGCTCTCGGTGTCGATTGCCGCGAGGATCTTGCCGGCCTTGGGGTCGAGAAGCAACTGGACCTTGTGACCGGAATTCGCGATCCTGTCGATCTGCTCCTCACTCTGCGACCCAACGAGAGACCACAAAATCTCCGTGTAGTCGGGCACAATGATCACCTTGCTGGATGGGCGAAGGCCGCTGTCGGCGCTTGCGCCGGTAGCGCCGAGCCCGAGAGTGAGGGCGATTGCAGCCAGGGCTGTCATCAGCATTCGGCTGGGCGAGAGGAAGGTGCGCTTCATGCCGCCTCCTGTTCGGGGGCAGGCAGATTTTAGCTACACCCATGGCCCCCGTAGTCATCATGAGTTAGCTCAGCGATACTCTCAGCAACCGAACGCCCTGTCTATCTATACATGGAAGTGTGTGATGCCCCACTCTGTGGCGTAAGCCTATGGTCAGACCGCTCAACGGTTCGTCCTGGCTGACCCGGGCGTGGTGACGGCCCGGTTGGCGTTCCTGCGCAGCCTGACCGCCCGGGGCCTGTCCGGTGTCCGCCTGGTCATCTCCGACGCGCACGCCGGCCTGGTGCAGGCCATCGGGGCGGCCCTGCCCGGCGCATCCTGGCAGCGGTGCCGCACCCACTACCTGCGCAACCTGCTGACGAAGGTGCTGAAATCCGCGCAGCCGTGGATCGGCACCCTCGTGCGCACGATCTTCGACCAGCCTGATGCCGACGCAGTCCGGGCCCAGTTCGACCGGGTCGTGGCCACGATCGAGGCGAAGTTCCCGGCCGCGGCCGAACATCTCGACGCCGCCCGCGACGACCTGCTCGCCTTCACCGGCTTCCCGCGCGAGATCTGGCGCCAGATCTGGTCAAACAGCCCGCAGGAACGCCTGAACAAGGAGATCCGCCGCCGCACCGACGTCGTCGGGATCTTCCCCAACCGGCCGGCGATCATCCGTCTCGTCGGCGCTGTCCTGGCCGAGCAGACCGACGAGTGGACCGAAGGACGCCGCTACATGGGCCTGGAACTACTGGCCAAAGCCCGCCTGATCACCGTCGACACCAGCCAACACGACACCGACCAGCCCGACGCGGCACCGATCACCGCATAGCATCAGACCGGATCACGCGATGGCCGTCTCTTACACCACCAGCGCGGACGTGACCCTCAGGGGTGGGGCGGTTGCTGTACTCCGTTGCTGTACCAGCAAGGACTGAACCCTGCACCTAGAACTGCGGCGTGAAGCTCGGCGGGCGACAGAGTTCGCACGTGTGCCGGCCCTCCGCAAGCTCCGCGAGGTAGTACGCCGTCGACCGGGCGGTTCCGGTCACATGAGGCTGCCCCGTGTTCCGATCGACGATGATCGGCGCGTTACCCGCGACCGAGTCGAGGAAGGACCCGGTCTGGAGGTAACGGGCCGACTGGTAGTAGAAGACCCAACAGCCAGGGCGTTCCTCCACCTCCGTGATCGCGAGCGGGGGTACACCAGACACCGAGGACATCGTCCGAAGCGCCCCTTCCGCCACTCCACGGGCCTCATGCTGGTTGATCACTCGCACATCATGCCCGTCGTCGGGCAGTCGTGATAGCCCGGCTTTGCAAAGATCAAGCCGACTGTCGGCCAGCGTCGGAAACTGCCGTTGACCTGCTCATCATGTTGGCTTCCGTAGCCCTCGGACGGCGTCCATCGGTCGGCTTGGCTGTACCGATGGCTGTACAGCTACCAGCCCTCGTCGATGATGAGGAGCTTCGAGGCGTCGGGCGTTCGTTCACCCGTTAGCTTGTTCTCCCGTTATACGACCGGGCCGACAGACACGGCGAAAGTTGTCTCAAGGGGTCGGGGCGGGGAAGTTGCGTTGCGGGCAGTTCGTCGGGGTGCTGGGGTCGACCCGGTGCAGGGCGTATGCCGTGCCCTGGGGTGGGGTGTGCGTCGTCGGCGCCCGGTTGCCGATCATGACGAGCGCGTGCCAGCCGGTGCGCTGTGCGGTGTAGAGCGTGCAGCCGTCGAGCACCTGGGTGTGCTGGCGTGCGGTCGCGGTGGCCCGGCCCTGGGCGAAGGTGGTCGGGACCGACAGGTCGCTCTCGATCAGGAGCAGCGTGGACCAGGCGGTGGTCGTGTTGGCCCAGAACTGCTCACCGGCACTCAGGTGGATGTCGGCGATCGAGACGACGTCGTTGTCGGCGAGGCTGACGAATGCCAGGTCCGGATCGCTCGGGCCGGTGACGCCGTGGTGGGTGATGGCGGGGATGGTGATCGTGTCGGCGCCGGTGCGCTGTTGGATCCAGTAGACGCCGGGCGTGTACTGGGTCACCGTTGCCGTGTAGGAGCCGAACGGGCGGCGTCCGATGTTGGAGTCGACCGCGACGAAGTCGGTCTGACCGACACCGTACAGGCTGCTCGCCACGGTCGTGCCGGAGCTGTCGCGCAGGGCAAGGTCCCAGTCGGCTGTTGCGGCTGGCTGGACCGCGACGACCGACCAGTGCCGGTTGTAGGTGCGGTAGCTGAAGTCCTGGGCGGTCCGGGCGATCTGCACGTCGCCGTCGCCCAGACCGGTGCTTGCCCGAGCGGTGCCCGGATTCAGCATGGCACCGAGGATGACGACGGTGACGGCGGCGGCGATGCGCAGCATCGCAGTCCGCCGCTTGGTGAGGCTACGGCAGATCACGATTCCTGCTCCGGCGAAGTAGTAGTGGTAACTAGTTCCACACAAGGCGGTTCCTAGCGAAGTCGGGTACCCGAACCCTAAGTGCCCTGTGCCAGTCGAGCGGCTGGTGCCCGGCGCCGCCGGGAAGAAGCGGCCCTGGGTGGCCGCTTCCCGGCAGGCGGAAGCCCAGACCCCTCGACCGTGTCCGTCCAGCCGGCACGGCCACTCGTGGCCATCGATAAATCTGGTCGAAGACCGGATCGTGATGATCAACGGGTCAGGTGCCGTCGGACCTCGCCGAGGGTGATGAGTCATCGTCAAATTCGGCGCTGCCGTGTCGGTCCCGGCGAGGTAGGCGTGGGTGCACGCGTGCGCGATCGCCGGCCTGCTGTCGGACCACCAACACACCGACCGCACCGAGAACGCCACCAAGCCAATCAAAGCGCTACCAGCCGCACCTCACCGCCGATGAGGCGGCCGGCCCTCCCGACAACCGTGCACGAGGTCGTTAGGGGGAGCAGATTTAGCGCCCTGAGGGCTTCGGCTGGCAGGGCCCAGGGGCTATCGGCTTCGTGTTCATGGCCGAGCTCGATCGCGGCGGCGAGTGCTCCCGCGATGAGGGGTAGTCCGAACCGGAAGGCATCGCCAGTGACGGTGATCGCTCACGGCCCGATCAGGACACCCCTGACCCGTCAGCAGGTACGGTCAGCAGAACCAGCCGTCCTGCACCCAGCCGCGCCGGTTGATGTGACCGTAGGCAAACCCGTAGACGTAGCCGCCGCTGCGGGGACCCTCGACCAGGAACGTCTGACCCTGATAGAGGGTGCCCATCCAGGCGCCGACGGGCTGAGTGCGGACGAACAGGTCACTCGCGCACACCGTTTCCCGCTCCCCGATCGTGCCGTTGGCGGCCTGCGCCGGGGTCGGCATGGCGAGTGTCGCGGCGACGACTGCGACCAGCAGGCCGGCGGCCACCCGGGTGCTACGTCGGCTCACCACGAGTCGTACCCACCGATGCACTCGGCGCGCAGGTAGCCCCAGTCGTTGGGGCCGAAGTCGAAGGAAGCCGCCCACCCGTTGTAGACCGGGTGCGCCCCCGGCGTGTGGCCGATCTTGTTGCCGTAGGCCAGGGTGCGCTTCAGGCCGGTCGGACCGCCGGCGGAGTCGTAGTTGGCGTAGAAGCTGGCGCTCTGGCAGATCACGATGGCGTGCCGTGGCACCACCGGGTCGGCCTGGGCCGGCGTGGCGCCCAGGGCGATCGTTGTCGCTCCGATGGCCAACGCGGCGGCAATCGCGCGCTTTCGTCGGGGCATGCCCACCTCCCGTACGGCGAAACTTTCCTACCGAAGACCCTATCGACGGGGTCGATAAATGTCGATGGGGAGGTGGTGGTCGAGCGGGCTCCCGAGGACGCCACCGCCGCCCACCGGACGGGACCGGACGCGAGGGACGCTCGTCGCACGAGCACCCACCGAGCACCCAACCGACCACAAGGGACAGATGCAATGAGGGGCCTGACGGCCGTTACGGCAGGTCAGACCCCTCATGATCTTGTGCGCCCGAAGGGACTCGAACCCCTAACCTTCTGATCCGTAGTCCGATGCCCTTACGCAGAGCGATGGAGTACGGCTGCGTCCGGCCCTGTCCGCGTCAATCCCGCCACATCCCGCCAGGTCTGGTATTTGATCGAAGCCCATCTATGACTGACCAAGGGTCCGTCGAGGCCGGGAATCCCGCTGGGTCCCGGAACGTCCGCGTCAGTTCCCCGACGTCCGAGCACCCACGGAGCACCCAGGAGCATCGCCGGCTCGCTATCACCCGCAGCACATTGTCACTCAGAGTTACCGTCGCTACATCTTTAGGCATGCGAAATCTGGTCTGCAGAGACGCCGAGTCGTCAGGCGGCCGGGTCGCGGAACGCGGCGATCAAGGCGCCGCTGGTTACGTGTAAGCAAGGGTCCGGCGGATGCTCACGGCGATCGGGCTTCGCGCTTGCGGGCCGGGCGGGTGCCCGGCTGGCCACATCGTTGGGTACGCCGACCGGCCGCGATCGCCTGTGCGGCCCGCTGTGGGAGGCGCATGCCAGGGCAGTCGCAATACGTACAGCCACAAGGGGACACGGCGCCCCGTCGGCTCGATACAGTCTGTCCCCTGAAGCTTGGAGACGGACAGGATGCGTGAACGTCGAGACATGTCGGATTTTCGGCGATGGTGCACGGTTAGTGCACCGGTACCAACCGGCGGCCACCTTGCCGGCCTCATCGAGTCCCACGACGACGCCACGGGTGTCACCACGATCGCAGCCGGTCTACCCGACACGTACGCCAAGTCCGGCTCGCTCGCGCGCATCGCCGAGCGCTTGGGCAAGAACGCCGTCGCAGAGTTCCTTCGCAAGAAACTTCCTACCTCGGCCAGCGCCCGATCCGGCGACATGGGCGAGATCCTTGCGACGGCCTACCTTCACGAGGAGCGAGGGTGCGTGGTCGGGCCGAGCCGGCTCATCGACCGAGACCACCAGGAATGGGCCATGAGGGGTGACGACGCGCTCGGAGCCAAGTTCGGTTCTGACGGCAAGCTACGCATCATCAAGGCGGAGGCCAAGAGCCGCGCCAGGCTGTATAAGGACACAGTCGCCGAGGCGCGCGACGGTTTGTCGCGCAACGGAGAGTTGCCGTCACCGCAGTCTCTCGCCCAGTTTGCCGAACGGCTACTGTCCACGGCCGACAGCGACGTCGGGGACGCTGTGCTCGCGTTGCAGTTGGGCGAGGGCGTCCGCCCCGAGGACGTCGATCATCTGATGTTCCTCTTCACGAGCAACAACCCGGGCGAGTACGTGACGGCGGACCTCGAATCCTACCGGGGTTCCGTGTCGCAGCTGACGATTACGTTCCGGGTTCAGGGCCACCAGCAGTTCATCCGGGAAGCCTACGAGAAGGTGTCCGCCGGTGGCTCGTGAGGCGCAGGAACTGGTAGAAATCCTGACCTCGGCCACCGATGCCGGCTTCCGTAACCGGCTTTTGGCTCAAGGCCAGGCCCAGTCGATGATCCGCCGTGACGGCATCCTGCCCCCGGATGCACCGAACTTCAGTTCCTTTCTGGACGCCGACCTTCTCAACTACGGGTACGCGCTGCTATCGACCAGCCTTGAGCTGCTGGAGATCGCGCAGAACGACTCGCCCGAGCAGGTTGCCCTCGCGCAGCAGGGATTCCGCCAGAGTTCCTATGCCCTGGAAGCAGCGATCCGGAACGCGGCCTCTGGGGCAGATCTAGCGTTTCATGGTCTTGTTGCTGGCGCGGCCAGTCACCTTGGTGGCTTCGCCGCGCGAGCGTTCTCGCTGATCCAGAAGAGCCGGCAGTCGGAACGGCTGACTCAGATGGAGGAGACGCTGGCGGACCTGCTCATGCGCAACCTGGGCTCCATCGAGCGGCGGACGCTGTCACTGCGATCGTCGGATCAAGTTTCCGACGGGGCGTTGCTGGCAGCTCTGAACCCGGTGGGTAGCGAGGTGGATGACGAGACACCACCCGAGCAGATCGGCCCCGTTGTCCTCCTACTGAGCGAGAACTACCTGTCGGCAGTCGCGGCCGGGCTCTTCGCGATCGAGATCGGCAACCGAGCCCTGCTGGAGAATGCTCTCGCCGAGTTACGAGACGGTGAGCAGGCGTCCTCGGACGTGAGCGCCCCCGGGCCATGGTGGGTTTACCGGCTCACCCGGCATCTAATGGGTGGCCTGTTCGATACCAGCCTAGAGACGAACATTCCGAGCGATCCGCCGCCTGGGGCTGCTGACCGTGTCGAGCGGTGGCGGTATCTGCGTCGGACCTTCGTTGCGTCGTTGCTGGCACGGGAGCGCGCAGAGATCGACTTATGGCCCTCGCAACTGCACGTCGTCGACCGGCTCTTCCAGGACGTACGGGATCTCGTCGTCTCGCTGCCGACCAGCGCGGGCAAGACCCGCATCGCGGAGCTGTCGATCTTGGCGTGTCTCGCGCAACAGCGGCGTACGGTCTACGTCACCCCGCTGCGAGCGCTCTCCGCGCAAACTGAGCAAATCCTCGCCCGGACGTTTACTCCGCTGGGCATCCGGGTCTCGTCTCTCTACGGGAGCATGGGAACCAGCGACGTCGACGAGGACACCCTGCGCTCCAGCGAGATCGTCGTGGCGACCCCCGAGAAGCTAGACTTCGCCCTTCGATCGGACCCATCCTTGCTCGACGACATCGGCCTGGTCGTGTTGGACGAGGGGCACATGATTGGGGCCTCCGAGCGTGAGGTCCGCTACGAAGCCCAGATCCAACGGCTGCTGCGCCGCCCAGACGCCTCAGAACGTCGCATTCTCTGCCTATCGGCCGTATTTCCCTCCGGGCCCGAGCTGGACGACTTCGTTGCGTGGATCACCGACGACGAGGCGGACGGTCTGCACCACGAGTTGTGGCGCCCAACGCAGCAGCGCTTCGGCCTTGTCGAGTGGCGCAGAGACCATGCACGGCTGTCCATCACTCTCGGCACGGAGCAGCCGTTCATCGAACACTACTTCGAGGAGAAAAAGCCAAGCGGGCGGCGCAGGAAGATGTTCCCGAGCGACCAGCGTGAACACGTCATCGCCACCGGGTGGCGGCTGGTCGAGGAAGGGCAGACCGTCCTGGTCTTCTGTCCCCTGCGTAAATCCGTCGAGCCCTACGCCCGCGCGATCGTCGATCTTCACGCACGGGGCCTCGTGAGGTCCATGCTGCCGCCCGACGTCGACCTGAGCGATGCGCTAGCCGTGGGCGCCGAGTGGTTCGGCGGCGACCACCCCATCCTGAAGTGTCTTGAGCTCGGCGTGGCCGTTCACCACGGCGCGTTGCCCGGCCCCTTCCGCCGCGAGATCGAACGTCTCTTGCAGCGCGGCATCCTGAAGGTCACCATCGCCTCGCCCACTCTCGCCCAAGGACTCAACCTGTCCGCCTCCGCAGTGCTCTTTCACGGGCTACACCGCGGCCAGGATCTGATCAGAAGCTCCGAGTTCGCGAACGTGATCGGCCGCGCCGGCCGCGCGTTCGTCGATACGGAAGGACTCGTCCTCTACCCGATCTTCGCTCCGACACCGGGACGCCGCCGTGAGTGGTTCCGACTGACGCAAGGGGACGGCGAAAAGGATCTCCAGTCAGGACTGATCACAATCGGTCGCGCCCTGCTGAGCAGGATGTACCGCTCGCAAGGGCTAACCGCGGTTGAGCCTTTACTCGAATACCTCACCGGCGGCCCCGACTGGGCTCTGCCCGTAGTGACGAACGAGACCGCTGACATGCAGGAGACCGCAGCCGCAAGCTGGCGAGAAGACCTCAAACTTCTCGACATCGGAATCCTCAGCATCGTCGGGGACGGCGACCAGGACGTTATCGCCGACGCCGCGACCCAGATCGTCGCCGACGCACTCCGCGACTCATTATGGGACCGCCAACTCCGCCGCAACGAGAACCCCACCACGGCAGCCGTGCGTGAGCTCGTCTACAGCCGGACCAGGCACCTATGGCGGACAGCCACACCGTCCCAGCGCCGCGGATGGTTCTTGGCGGGATTGGGGGCAGAGGGCGGTTCCGAACTCTCCCAGGTATCCGGTCGCATCATCGCCCTCGCGGGCCGGACCGAAACCGCCATCCTCGAAAAAGATCATGCAACAGCCGCTGACCTGATCGTGCTGATCGCCGACACCGTATTCGCGATCGAGGTCTTCGAGCCGAAGACGAATCTCGCCAACTGGGACGACGTACTACGGCACTGGGTACGCGGATCGGCCCTGAGCGAGGTTCGCGGCGACCGTGTCGAGGTGGCCCAGTTCATCGAGGACGACGTCATCTACCGGTTGGTCTGGGGAATGGAGGCCGCCAAGGTGTACGAAGCGGCCCAGAGTAACGCCGATGCCGACATCTTGTCGGGCTCGGCGGTGGCCACGATCGAGACGGGAACCTTCAACCAGGCCGCCTCGATCCTCATCCGCACGGGCTTCGACCACCGTCTCGCAGCCATATCGGCGGTCACGAGCACCGAAGCCACGTTCGATTCGACGGACGGCATGCGCCGGTGGATCGATAACCTCGACCCAGAGCACGCTCTCAACCCGGATTGGCCAACACCCGAGTCACGGTCAGCATGGGAAGCATTCGTCAATCCCTCGCGAACACGCGGCGCCCGCCGCTGGAGTCAGCAGACCAAGGACGTGCAGGAAGTCACCTGGTACGGGGCAGCCCCCGAGCCAGACACATGGCTGCGGATTACCGACGCCACCCCAGGAAAGATCAACATTTGGTCTACAGGCTTCGACCTCCTCGGCGAAGCAACCATTTTCCTCGATCACGAACGGCAAGGCGTCCTGCGCGCCCGCCGGCGCCGCACTGACACTGGCATCCGTCTGCGCTATCGTGGCCCAGGAGATCTATTGCCGAAGGCACCCAGCACTGGCGCATAAACAGGCGCCGCGTCGGGCCTGCCTGACGGCCGGAACCGGCGACATCTCCGCTGGCGCGTTCGGACGTGGGGTGTTGTGACCCCTCGAACGCTTGAGTCCATGATGGTCTGGTGATGCACGAGTTGAACCGGCTGGGCGAGCGTCCCTTCGAGGCGATGTGCCGCGCGCTGGCTTTCCATGTCCTCGGAGTCGGTATCCAGGCGTTCGGGGACGGCCCGGACGGAGGGCGCGAGGCCACTTTCGAGGGCCCACTCGCCTACACCGGAGCGAGCGGTCCGTGGAGCGGGTACGGCGTGCTGCAGGCGAAGTATCGCCGTAGCGGGATCGGTGTCAAGGACGCCGAGTGGCTCCGCCAGCAGGTCGCATCTGAGCTCGACGCATGGCTCGACCCGGGTCGCCAGCGCGTGATCGCGGGTCGGCGACCGGAATATTTGATCATTGCCACGAACGTGCGGCTGTCGAGCGTGCCTTCCACGGGCGGCATCGACCGTGTGAACACGGTGCTGCGCGGGTACGCCGATCGGCTCGGCCTCGAGGACATCGCCCTGTGGGACGGCAACTCACTGTCGATGTACCTCGATGCCTACCCCGAGGTGCGGCAGGGCTTCTCCCATCTCATCTCGTCAGCGGACGTGCTCGCGAAGACCTTCAGCACCTTGGATCGCATCGATGATGCCCTCCGCTTGCCCACCATTCAGGTCGGCCAGGGGCCGCCGGGCAATCAGCGGGCGTTCCGTGCGGCCTACCAGGCAGCCGGCGGCCAGCAGGTTCTCGGCAATCCCACCAGTGAGGTCTACGACGACGGCCCCGGCTGGGTACAGCACTTTGAAGGCGGCCCCGGTCAGCCCGAGGCGGTGATCTGCGCCCAGGCAAGACACGACCCGGTCGCGATGGACGCGACCATCTGGGACGGGCTGCGGGCGTCGAGCCCGGGGCAGCTCACCGACGTTGGCTACCCGGTCCGGTCCGCGTCGGCTCCGTTCATCGACGCAGCTTCTCGCAACATCGTCCTCGACGGAGGCCAGTGGGGGCCGGGCGAACTGGTGCGCGGCGACGACGGGCTCTGGCGCTGGCAACCGCAGCTGCGCTTCAGCTTCGAGACGCGCGAGCTGGGCCGGTGGGCCTCCACCGGCGACCGTATGGACCTACGGCTGCGGTGCGCGGTGCGAATGCTATGGCAGCATGCCGAGCGTGCTATCGACGGAGCAGGCCGTAAGCGTCTGCTTGCTGCCCTGGCTGCCGGTCCGCTTCCCGCGCTCGCGACAGCGATGGCCCGGCGCATGGGCCTGTCCACCGACCCTGGGAGCTGGGAGCGCACCCCGGACGACGACGGTTACAACGACGGGCGCTTTGCCAACTACCGTCTTCGCTTCAACGGCGAGTCCGGACGCACCGCCCTCGGGCTGTGGGCACGGTTCCAGCTACCCGACGGCCTACAGCCCACCATCGTGGCTCTCGTCGACCTACGGATCGACGTCACCGCCTTGCCAACTTCAGGCGACGCGCCGACCGATGGGTTCACCCGGCTGGGTCTCCAAGACCTACACCGCTTCTACACCGCGGCCTGGACCACAGCGCACCATCACCTCCCGCTCGCCGTGACCGCGAACCCGCAGGACCAACTCCCCGCCGGACCAACCGTCACGGAACTCCACCTACAAGCCGAGCAGGCCAACACACCGACCAACGACCGCCCCCGTGACCTGCAGGAACTGATCGACCTGACCACCCTCGGCGAGCCCACCCGAGACTCGCTCCCCCGGATGTCGATCGCCGTCACCTCCGCGCCGGTACCGCCAACGCAGGTCGACGACCTCATCACCGATGCCCTGCGGCGCATGGCCGAGGGCTTCGGCTTCCTCGAAGGGCCGTGACAGTCGTAGCCGGCTCCAGCAGGAGCGCGAACCTGCTGGTCCAGGGTCTGTGATTGCCGGGACCGCCAGCGCGATCGGCACCGCCACACGCTCATACGTAGCGGCCGGCTGCGGTATTTGTCACGGCTCCTGCCTTACCGTCTCCTGCTCAGTTTGGGTCGCGGAAGCTCAGGAGGAATGAATGCCCTGTCCTCAAGGGCAGCCTCGACGGCAGGCTGGAACTGCTTACGCCGCGGCTCACCACCATCCAGCTCAGACCCGAAGCCGACTTGCCACCACTCCACCGTCGCCGGTAGATCCTCGTCCTCCTCCGCTCCCGGGTCGGGCCGTTCTACGCTGCGACCGCCCCCGATCACCTGGCCTGCCCCCCTCCCCAAGCCCGCCGCAACAAGCAGGTTGCGGAGGAGCAGTTCGCAGCGGGCCGTGTCGAACAACTCCGTCCCTTGGTTCGCAAGCTCCATCCCGACGAAACCACGGTCGAGTTCTCGCAGTATCGGTCGCATCGCGGCGGGAACCCGAGCGACTACCCAGTCCAACTCTCCCACCTCGATCGACACGTGTGGAAGCACTCGCCATAGGTCCGAGGCCCCGCCGAATTAGTGGAAGACGGCAACGATGTCTCCTGGGTATTCCCCGGCCAGCTTTGTGAGCAGGGATTCCCAGGCACGACCGACGCTCGTCCAGACCTTTTTGGTCACGGCTGCCGGAACATCGTGGCTGGCTCGCACGTCGGCTGAGCCAACGACCTGGCCTACCAGCCTGGCTGTGGCGTTGGCTGGTGCTGTCCCGGTGCTGACATCGACCAGCCAGTCCGGTAGCCACGTGTTCGCAATCTGGCGGTCCGCGCCACCTTGAGCGAGTCGATGCCGTTCAAGGCGTTCTACGGCGAGTTCAAGAAACTCTGTGTAACGGGGCTGATGCTCCCGACGGGTACGGCCACTCCGCACCCAGTCCGCCAACACCATGACGGCCAGCCGCTCGGATCCCGAATCGGCTGCGTCTCGCAGCGCTACGAGAAGTCCGTTCCTGCGTTGCCGTACCACCGCCCAGACAGCCGCCAGTTCACCGGACGCCAGCACCGCTTCGAGATCGTGGTCGCCGTGCTGTAGCCGCTCGTCCAGCAGCCCGAGGCTGAGGCCCCCCGCGGCGAGGCGATCCTCCGCGCCGCAGGTCTCAGCGTCGTACTCAAGCAACCTGTTGGCGGCTCGCCGGTAGGCCCCCAACTCGCCAGGAGGATTGCAATGAAGGTTCTCCGGCAGGACAAGGTCCTGCAGACTCCCCGTGTCGGGTTGACGGTAGGAGCTGGTCTCGACGCGGGCTGGCCGTTGCGAACAGTCCGGGTCGGCGTGCCACACTCGTCCCGACTTCCGAACCACCGCCTCCACTACCGCGCCCGCCCATGGTCCCAACGGCAAGTCGGCCATCCCCACCCTATGGCTGCTGCCGATCGGCGAGGCCGCCACCTGCTCGTCGGAGTCGAATGCGCGTTGGCCTGCCGACCCCACCATCCACCATCCTCAGAGTCTCGGAACACCGAAACTCATCCTACGGTCGGTACCGGTTCACAAATGGCGTAGCCGCACAGGGCGGGTCATACGGTGTAGCACAGCAAGCATGAGTCCGGCGTTAGAACTCCTCAGACCCCCGCCGTCCGCATCGGGCCGATAGCGGGCCGACATCCGGCTGAGCAGACGGTAACGCCTCACCATCCTGTCCTCCAGAGCAACAGCGGGGTCGTCCTCCACATCACTGCGCAATCGGTCGCACAACTCGCTCTCGATGAACGAAAGCACTCGGGCGAGGTGATGATCAACCTCGGCCGCGCGAAGTACCCGGACGGTATCGGCCGACGGAGCCAGCTCAGGCATGCCAGCTCGCTCACGCAGGGTCTCGTCGCCGGAACTCATCCCGCAACGGTAGTGCGACCTGCAGTCAGCGGACAGGGCCCTGCCGTCGGCTTGTGCCTGCCCGGATGTTTGCGGAGGTCATCGATCGGCCGACAGAACCTTCGTCCGGTAGGTTCATGAGGTCTTGGACGCCTCCCGGTGGGTTGCCTCGGTGAAGTCAAGGGCAAGCGTCTCCGCGGTGAGCATGTCGATCAGCCAGCCGTGGCCGCCGATGACATCGTGGGCGTGCATCGCCCATAGGCTTGAGCCATGACTGGCCCAGCTCCCATCATCGAAGGTATCAACGGCCACCGCGAGTTCCTTCTGACTGGCGAGGGCCGGCCGCCGTACGTCGAGTCGAGGTCTGGGCCGTTCCCTGGCGCTGTGTCCATCGAGATCGTGCTGAACGCCTGCCGCAAGGTGGACGACTGGCAGGAGCAGTACGGCACCGCGCGTACCGCGAACAATCTAGCGGCGGTCTACATCTGCACCGGCGATCTTGAGGCAGCGTTGGCGGCCTGCCAGGAGGCGGAGTCGAAACTGGTCGACATGCTCCAGGAAGGCAACCCGCACCCCGAGCCGCTGACGTTCGCTGGGTTGGCGATGGTGAAGTACAACGCGGCTGTCCTGTTCTGGGCGGCGGGCGACTTTGAGAACAACTGGACGTTCGCGGACGACAACCGGCTGGGTGCGCACGAGGCGCTCATGGAGGTTGGGGAAGACGCGGATGAGGACGTCGAGTTCATCCGGTCGGCGCTGGTGGCGTTCCCCGCGTTGAGGTAGCCGGTTAATCGGTGCGGGCCCGGAGGAAGATCAGACCGGTCCTGTTAGGACTACAGAGACGAATGCGTCGACGCGGGGCCACACACCCGATAGTCTTGATCATCAGCCCATCCCCAGGAAGGACGTGCCGGCGTGAGCGAATCTGAGGTGCACTGCCCGAGTTGTGGCAGCGCCGACACGATGCGCACGCGGCTGCTCGGAGTCGAGGACGAGGAGACGCACGAGCAGGCGGCAGCCGTGCCGGTCCAGGACGACACCTGGTCGTGCCTTCGTTGTGACCACTCCTTCACACCCTTTCCCTGCCCCGCGTGCGGCTCGTACGAGATCGATGGTGCGCGTGGCGTTTCCGGGGCGGACTATCTCCGTCCGCTGGCTGTGGTGTCCTGTCGGCGCTGTCAGGAAGTGTTCGCGCCGCATACCTCTGTCGCCTGATGAGTAGCAGGCTGAGCACCTCCGAGCTACCCGAGCCGGACGAGATCGACGATCTGATCAGGGTGATACACGAGGTCACGCTGACGGGAGCGACGAGGCGTTTGCTTTGGCTATCCGATCGGGGTGACAACTGCATCAGCCACCTGTCATTCTTCCTCGACGTCCCTCCCAATTTCCCGGTGCGTCCGGGGTACGTGCACGACATGGTGACAGCCGAAGGCTTTCAGAAGCGCGGCCTGCTCCGACGACTGATCGCTGCGGCTCAGGAGCACCTGCCGAAGAACCAGCGGTTGTACTGCGAAGATCGAGGACTCACCGTCGACGGCGGCCCAGTAGCAGTGCACCTCGGTCTGATCTCCGCCGACGAGTACCGGGACGACTGGCCGGAGCGCCAGACCTACGAAAAGTTGCGGGGTAGCGATCACCTAGGTCATCCAAAAGGACCTGGTTCATCGATTATTGCCCTGCCCTCACCAAGGCCCGACCAGACGCCCGCCGCAGACACACTGTAGGCCAGAAGGCGCTGTAGCTGCGGAAATGTCAGGGTCGTGCTCGATGATGACCCAATGGCGTACGACCAGCGTAGTGGCTCCAAGCGACTTCTAGGACCTGGCACTGGCGCTCGCATGCGGCGACCCTCGGGACTGTGCTGAAGGCCACGGAAGCGGTCCTGACGGCGGACGGGACGCTACCTTCCACGGTCGCGTGAACTACCCGAGCGAGGCCCATGCGGCGCCGACGGCGATCTTCCGCCGCGGTTGACGCGGAACCACCGACGCCCGGGCCGCTCGCACACCTCGGGTGCGACGCGCGAGCGAGTGGCCCGACCACCTTGGCTCGGCGCGGTAGGAACTGAGGAGTCCCGACTACGTACGCTTCCACTGTGTTCACCGTTCGACCGGCCGTCCCGGCCGACTACCCGGCCATGATCGACCTCCTCGAAGCGGAGGAATTCCACGCGCATGCCCGTGAGTGCTGGCTCGCACTCGATGGCGGTCACTCACTACACGGGTGCTGGCTGGTGGCAGTCACCGACGCTCGTGATGGGATGGCGCTGGTCGGCGTTGCCCACGCTGACCTAACCATCGACTATGGTGACCTCCTCCTCAACCGAGGCGTCGAGCCCCCGCACACCTACGTCTCGGCGATCGTGATCGACCGTGGCCGCCGTGGGCGCGGGATCGGCCGGCAGCTACTCAGCGGCATCGCCGCAGCGGCTGTCGAAGCGAGAGCCAACTTCCTCGTCCTGGTGCCACAGGACGGTGACGGCGCACCCGTCGCGTTCTTCGAAGCTTGCGGCCTGATTGCGCTGGAGGCACACACCGATGGCGTGCCCACCCGATACGGGGCACCACTGGACAACACCGTGCTACCGACGCGGTGATGAGTGGCTCGCTCCCCGCAGCCGGTGGGCTACGAGGCGTTCGGTCCGGAACTTGTAGCGCCCTGAGGCAGGTCGCCCGCTCACGGACAGCTCAGCCAGGACTGGTACGAGACCGCCTGGCACACCCCCGGGAATGCGGGTACCCCCGGCTGGCCCGACCGGTGGCCGATATGCCCGCCGCATCCGGCCTGAAGGATCGGGCCACACCAGGGTGGCCGGCAGCACCGGTATCTGGGGTGCCCGTGCGGGGAGCCAAATCGGCCTGGCGCGATCCTCCGCACCCCTGGTCAAGGGCTCACCGCCGACCTCAACGTCGCCGGGGGTGGCTAGCTATTTCGACGAGCGGCCCGGCGACCAGCGGGGGATCTGCGACCATGGCGGCCTCCCGGCGCTGGCGCGTCCCGCTCGCCGAGGACCTACAGGGCCAGCGCGCGGAACTCCAGCAGATCGAGCTTGCCCGCTGTTGCCGCCCGCTCGACGACCAGCTGCCACTCCGGCCAGCTCATTACCTGGGACCAGCGCAGGCCGGACCCGTCCGCCGTGGTCACCGTCACCAAGCCGCGGTGCTCGTCCCACTCATATACGCAGTACATGCGACCACCGTGCCCGCAAGACGTTGCGTCCGCAGCCCACCAATTACACCCTGTGGATAACTCGGCACGCCTGTGGACAACGGTCCCAGTCGCTGTCGACGGCGGCGTCGGGGACGGGTTCCTCGGGGTCGGTCAGGTCCGCGGCGGAGTCGTTGATCACGAGCACGTACCGAGGGCTGGTGGACCTGTCCAGGTCCACGGTGAGGTGCTGCTCCTCGACCATGTACGGCAGCTGCTCCTCGGCGAGATCCCGCTCGCGCCGATCCCTGACCTCACCGACGAAGCGCGCGGTGGCGGCGGTCGGGAAGTCGTGGAGCGGGTCCCGCTCGTCGTACCAGTCGGTACGTAGCTGGTCGCCCGGGTTGAAGCCTTGGAGGCGCCAGTCGCCAGGCCCACCGAGATCAAGGCCGTAGGCGAGCATGGAACGGAGCATGCGTCAAATCCTCCCCATAAAGATTCGGCCCACCTTGCCGAATGACGCCGCAGCGCAACAGGGTCTCAGGGCTCGACAGTCAGGCCGGACGTCCGCCTATCGCGCCTCGCAGTTGGTCGAGGAACTCGTGGGTGGCCTTCGTGTGTGGGTGTTCCGCGCCGAGGGCGATGGTCCGTCCGGTGAGCGTGTTCTGCAGCCACCCGACGGCGTCATCCGGGTATCCGGCATACGCGAGCCACTCACCGAAGTTGTGCATGCTGTTTAACGTTTCGGGAGCATATTGGCCGAGAATGCGCTCACTCTCATCGATGAGATCCATCCAGGCGTTCGCCGCCTCGTCCGCGTCCATCTCGAGAGACACGCCGAGCAGATAGTTATTTCGCGCGGTTAATGTTTGCGGATGGTCCGAGCCCATTATACGCACATGGTCAGCCCGCACGGCATTAAGCTCTTCGGCCGCTTCCCGAACCTCTCCGGCCGCTCGGAGTGCTTGGGCGAGGTTGCTTCGAGTCGCAAGTGTGTCGGGATCATCGGGGCCGAACTTCTGCAAACGAGCGCTGAGCACACGTCGCAGAAGTGGGATGGCCGCCCTCGGTTTGCCGCATTCCATGATCCAGCGAGCGTGCGAACCCTGCGCAGTGAGAGTGTCCCGGTGGTCCGGGCCGAAGAATTCGAGCAGGTCGGCGGCCAGCTGGGCGAACATCACGCGGGCCTTCTCGTACTCCCCGACCTTCCCGTACATTCCGGCAATGTGCCCCCGTGCGTCGAGCGTGTGGATGTTTCGCGGCCCGAAAACCCGCTCGCAGTCGACCAGAATCTGCTTCATCTCTTGGACGCCTCGGGCCAGGGCGCCGGCGTTAGCTCGGCAGATGGCTAGGTTGGCGCGAGCCACGATGGTGCCAGGGTCGTCGGGTCCTTTGTGGCGCTCGAAGTCATCGACGAGTTCCTCGTGGATCGCGATGGCGCTGAGGGGATCTCCGGCTGCTGCCCGCCATCGGGCGGCAAGACCGCGGATCTCCAAGATTGTCGGAGGATGGGGCGGCAGATGCTGCATCGCTGAGGCCAGCAGATCGTCGAAGTACTCGGCGGCACCCAGCGGATCTCCGCGTTCGCCTTGACGGACGCCGGCCAGGGTCAGTACCGGGTGCACGACTGATCCGATGAGCTCGCCGTGGTCATGACGCCGCAGCGCGTCGACGTTGGCCCGCATCGTCAGCGCGAGTTCCGAACCATGCCCGCCGTTGAGCCAGTACTCAAGCAGCAGATCAGCCGCCGCCCAGACCACCGACGAATGACGGTCGACGTCGAGTTCCTCGCGGGTGACACGCTGCACGAGCGCATGGACCCGGACGATGTCACCGTCGTGGCGCAGCAGGCTCAGCCGGTGCAGCGTCAACAGTCCGTCCTGAAGTGTGTCGATGTCGATCGACGTGAGGGCACCAGTAGTCCCGGCATCCGAGTGAACCGCGTAGGAAAGCCAATTGCGGGCAGCGTGCCCGGTCACGAGGCCGGCCAGGATGCTGTCGGAGTCCAGAACGCTGAGGAGCTCCATCAACGGCCGGGCGACACCGGCCGGCGGAAGCCGATCTGCGACGTCCATTGACAGCGACCAAGTGGTTGCGACCGTGTGACGGTGCTCGTCGGGTAGCGCGTCCGGTTCGGGGAGCAGTTCGATCAGGCTCCTGCGTCGGTCCGCGAATCGGTGCCGGTACTGGCTGCACCGTAGCTGCCGATCAAGCATGAACGCTGCGGCCTGAGCAAGTGCGAGCGGCAGTCTTTGCAGGTCGTCGACAACGCCGTCGATGTCGTCAGCAAGGGCATGGCGTTGCTGGAGTGCCGAACGCAAGTAGTCGACTGCCTGTTCAGCGCTGAAGACATCTACGTCGACGATCCGTCGCTGGGATCCGGTAAGGGCGGCGTCACGACGTCTGGTCGTGACGGCGACTCTTCCGGCAGGTCCTCGCGGCCAGAGACCGCGTAGGTCGGCGGTCGTCTGCAGATCATCGAGAACGACAATCCATCCATCCTGCGTGGTTGCCAGCCGGGCAAGGAACCGCTCGGCTGCTAGTTCGACACTGTCCTGCGGGCCAAGCACCTCACGAGCTGCCTCCGCGTAGGTCGTCAGTACCTGGTCCCGAGACGACGCGGTCACCCAGACGATCACGGCAGAGGCTGGGCCGTAGGCGCGGACGAAGTCTGCGGCGAGTTGTGTCTTACCGACGCCACCCAGACCCGTTAGGACAACTGCCTCCCCGGGGCGGACATCATCGTGCAACCCGTCACGCGGCTGAAATGACGCCGCGAGGGCAGGCACGAGTCCGACACGGCGTGGTACCGCAACCCGTTGGCCCACAGGGCGCTGTGTCACCGCGACCGCTGGATCCAAGCCATACGGCTCAGGAGAAAGTGCGCGCGTCAGGGTTTCGGTAAGGGCCTGGGCTGTCTCCTGGCCGCAGAAGCGTCCGACCCATGCCCGCCCGAAGAAGTCGTCGACCAGAAGCGGCTGGTCCTTCAGAAGCGTGGAGACTTCCTGCAGACCCCACGGGACGAAGGCAATCCTGAGCCCGGCCAACCGTTCGGTCTGCTCCCGGATCGTGGTGTCGAACTTCTTGTCCCGAAGATCGAATGATGTGGCGAAGTAGAAGGCCACCGTCCGATCGGCCCATTCACCCTTCAACAGGTCATCGACAGCCTTCCTAATCTTGGCGGGGGTCAGCGACCTAACCCTGCGGGACTGCAGGGCGATGTAGTCCCGACCGCCATTCCCATCCGGAGTCAGGTCCATCGGGAGCCGGGCGTAGGCATCGATCCCCGCTTGGGCCTGCCCTCGAACGCCAAAAAGCTTGACGAACTGCAGCGGCTGGACCGTATCCAACAGCCTGACAAACAGACGCTCGGCGTCAGCCCACTGCAGGTCACCTATCGGCAGCACCTGAGCCCGGGTATCAAGCGGCGGCGCCGGAAGGGGTCCTGCAGGGGCAGCGGCCCACGAGAGCGCCTCGGCCCGGTTCGCAACCTTCACCTCGTCAGCGTGAACCATATCGGCCTTCCCTCGCCGTGACCTATCGATGGCCCCGACTGTGCCGGGTACCGACCAGCCGCTGGCCAATCTGCAGCATCATGCCCGGAATAACAACGCCTTGGCGACCCTGCCAGATACCGCGTTCAGGGTAACTACCTCTTTGCCCACCGGTGCAAGTGCGTCGATCGACGCCACCGCCACCACGTGCTTATACATGCTGAAACGGACGACCGCGTGTCTGCTGGTCAGGGCGATGACGGGAGCGGGGTTCCAATCTTCCGCCACCGGAGATTGGCCATGCGGGACGTGCTGTGCTGGTCCTGTTCCGAGCGTGCTGGTCAGGTTCCGAACATCCGAGCACCAACGGAGCGCCACCACGGCTGGTAACCACCGGCGCGAAGACCCTTACTGGTCGTCGCTGCGAGCGCGTAGCGAGTGCCGGAAGGCAGCGGTCGACGAGCCTGCGTGAGACGCTCACGTTCCGAGGCTAGTTGATCGCCTGCTGTAGATTGCAGTGTCGTGCTTCTCGTGGCAGCGAATCCGGAGCCCGTCGCGCAGCCCACGTTCTGGGAGAACGTCGTCTGCATTCTGTTCTTCTCGTCGGCAGTCGTGCTGTACATCTGCTACTACTTCGGCTTCAGGATCGACGCCAAGTGCCTCGTCCTCACCAAGACCACCCGCAAGCCCTGCATGAAGGACGGCAAGGTTCTCGTGGGCTGCCCGAAGCACAAGCGACAGAAGATCGTGGCCTGGGTTCGCCATCTCGGCGCTGCAAGTTGGCTGGATCCTTGGCTTCACCGGATACACATCGTTCCGCCGTCGTTCGCGGCTGTGCCGTCACCTCCGACGCCGGCAGCCGTCCAGG
Organism: Micromonospora sp. DT227; assembly: GCF_049841835.1. Classification (NCBI taxonomy): domain Bacteria; kingdom Bacillati; phylum Actinomycetota; class Actinomycetes; order Micromonosporales; family Micromonosporaceae; genus Micromonospora; species Micromonospora sp. DT227. The sequence continues at coordinate 48,435 of NZ_JBNCLA010000001.1, forward strand.
AGGTTGCGTCGCCGGTGGTGACCCAGACGCCTGGCAGACGGATGGCGTTCGAAGCCCGGATCGCGTTGTGGGCGTTGGGCTTTGGCGCGCTCCAGGCGGTCACGGCCCTTGTCGCGCTCGCTGTCGATGTCGCCGCTGGCAAGTAGCGGCTGGCCTTTCCCCGGGGGTAGGGCGGACGCATGCGTCGACCGGTGTGCTCAGGTGGTGACGAGGTCCCGTAGGCCGGCGGGGTCGCCTGCCGCAATGTAGCGGAAGCTCTGTGGAGGGCGGAAGGGTGCCTGCTCGCGTAGGTGGTGCAGCGGTAGCGGCTCGTTGAGGCGGTTGACGGCGGTGAGGTGCAGAAGGTGTGCGTTCACAGCGCCGTCGAGGTAGGTGTCGTATTCGTCGCGGTTGAGGCCGAACTGCTGGTGAAATCGTCGCCATCCGTCGTCCGGCGGGCAGATGGTGGTGGCGCCGAGTCGGGCGGTGCCGACGACGGCCATCTGTGGGGAGCTGGCGTAGAGGATGATCGGTGTGCCCGGGACGGCGTTGACCGCGCGTCGTCGAATCTCGACGTTTTTGGTGCCGTCCAGGATGGCGGTGGCAAAGCGGGGGCGAAGCGAGAGCAGCAGAGTGCGCTGGTGGTTCATCGGGCTCGGCCTTCCTGGTAGAGGGCGGCGAACAGCGCGGCGGTGATCCGCGTGGGTTGTTGTGGCGCGGTGGCCGGGCCGCCGTGTGTGGCGGCGAGTCGGCGGAACGTCTGCCGGGAGATCGGCCGCGGGAAGATCTCGGTGTTGGTGAACCGTAGAGCCTGGGCGTGGCCTTTCCGGGCGGCTCGGTGCACGGTGCTTCTGTCCCAGACGCCGAGGTGCTGGAACCGGTCGTAGAGGTCGTCCGGTGGGGCGGTGACGACGGCGTCGAGTTGCGAGCAGGCGATGATGGCCGCTGGTTGTTGGGTAGTGGTGCCGCCCTTGCTCATGTACCACAGCAGCCGTGCGGGGGCCTGCGGCCTGGTGCCGCCGGGGCTGCGGTAGTAGACGTGTTCCCGGCTGATGCCTAGGGCGTCGTGTCGGGGGAAGATGCTGGCGGGCACGCCGAGCAACTGGCTTGAGAAGGGCTGCTGGATGGGGATGAGGTAGGTCGGCAGCTCACTGTCGACGATCTTGGCCGGCCACCAGATGCGTTCGAGTTCGGCGACGGCGACGGCGGGCATACCAGATCGTAGCGGTGCGGGTGCGGGTAGTCCGGCTATCTTGGCAGCGGAGATCGCGGCCCGTTCGACCTCTGCGGCGAGACCCACTGCGGCGATGGCGTAGCCGTAGAGGGTGCCGTCGGTTTCCTGGAAACCGTCGTCGACCGCAGCAAGTCGCGCCTGGGGTGACATGTGCGGATCAGTTATCTGGATCATGGGGAGCGCTGCGACTCGTGCTGACTGCCTTAGGCGGAACAGCAACTGCCGGGCGAGGGTGTCGGCGAGCGGCTGGTTCGCCACGCGCAGTAGCGGCACTCGCAGGACGCCGGACGACTCGGTGGTGGCGTAGGCGGCGACGAGTTCACCCGTGGGTTGAAAGATGCCCAACCGTTGGGCGCCGCTGACGGCGAGCTTGTTCAAGGCGGCTTGGAGTTGGCGTGGTCGTTCCCCCGAGGGGTGGTTGCGCAGCGCTTCGATCGCCTGATTATCGCCGCTGCGCAGGCGTCGCTCGACGTAGCCGGTGTCGAGGAGGCTGGCGGGCCGGTAGGACTCGGCGTACGCCAGTTCGTCGATGTGGATGACCACGTCGGCGGGTCGCATGATGCGCAGGCCGTGCCGCTCGGCGACCTCGCCGTAGATCCTGGTGAGGTTCTGGTCGTTGGTGACGAGGATGTTCAGGTCGGCGGCGATGGCGTCGCCGACGTGCTGCAGGTCCAGCAGGTCCTGTGTGTCTTTCGGGTTTGCGGGATCCAGCGGGCGCGTGTGTCGCTGCAGTTCGTCGATGATGTGGGCACGCGCGGCGGGATCGGAGCGCACCGAGGGGAACGTCTGCACCCGGTCGGTGCATTTGGCGCGAAGATCGCTGTCCAGCCGGTCGATCTCGGTGTTCAGCGCCGCGGTGCGGACGATCTCCAAGAGCCCGACCATGTGCGGTGCGAGCAGGGCGTGCGACTCGTCGGCGTTGGTGCGACCGGCTTCGGTCAGATCGCGCACCACGTTCATGTCGATCGCGGCGCGGACCAGGACGGTGTCGGCGTCCGTGGAGAGCAGGTTGGGGTGGTCGTGGTCCCGCCACCAGTCGACCAACGGCTCTTTGCTACTGCCGCGGCCCGGGCGTTCTCCGCGCTGGGCGAAGCCGAGGCGTATCCACATCTCGCCGAGTCGGTAGTCGCGCCGGCAGCGCGCGGCGATGCCGAGGTGGTCGTGATGAAGATCGCTGATGTGCTCGACGAGGAGCCGGGCGATTCCCTTACCGCGCCAATCTGGGTCGACGCAGAGGTGGCTGAGCCGTACCCGTCGACGCGCCAGTGCGTAGAGGGCGTAACCCACGACGTGGTCGTCGGCGTAGGCCATGAGCAGGGTGCCTTTGGCCGCCGCGTCGTCATAGGCCGAGAACGGCATGTGACCGAGGGTTGCCCGGGCGGTATTACCGAGCTGGATGGCCGCCTTGATGGCCTCCCGATCATCCTGACCGGGTGTGACTAGACGGATTGATGGAGAACTGTCGGCATCCCCCTTTGCCAGCATCTACGCAGTGTGCACGATCCACTGTGATGTGTGAAGGCCTTCGTTGGTACGTCGTTACGCGGTGCGCATCCCGACCCGATGGAGAGCGTTGCTGCCCTGATGGTCCTGGCCGGGATCCGGCATTGACACCGACCTGATCACTGAGCCGTCGAGACGTCTCAGTGATCACGCTCTCCCTTACGCCACCGTTCGATTAATACCGGTAGTTCGCGCCAGAGGTAGTCGTAGAAGTCGCGCATCTCGGTAAGGCGGCCTCCGGCGAGGCTGCCCTCGCCGGCCACCGTGATGCCTTCTTCGGCGGCTTCTCGCATGCTTCCGATCATCGCGTTCTGGCCGGACATCAGGGTCGCCCACGCGCCATCACGGAGCCGGAAGTGCTCCCGGCGACTGCCCGGAGCGGGTACCCGCTCGATCAACCCGACGGTGCCGAGGGACTTGATGGCGGTGGACACGCTGCCGGAACTGATGGCCAGGGTCTCAGCGATCTCGCCGGCGGTCATCGTCTCCTGCTCGGTGAACAGCAACGCCGCCAGCACTCGCGCCGTCATCCGTTGCAACCCGCCCTCGGCGAGGGTCAGTGCCAGCTTCTCCGCCGGACCACTCAAAGCCATCCGCACCCTCCCGCGCTCGTTCGACCAGAAGCCTAACATCTTGCAATCTTCAGAAATCTCTGAACATTCGATACTCTGCAAGCCATGGCTGATGTGATCGAGCTGGAGAAGCTGACCAAGACCTACGGCCGCCGCAGGGGTCTGCGGGACCTCGACCTGTCCGTCGCCGAGGGTGAGGTGTTCGGCTACCTGGGCCCGAACGGGGCCGGCAAGTCGACCACCATCCGCGTGCTGCTGGACCTGATCCGACCGACCAGCGGACGCGCGTTGGTGTTCGGGCACGACCCGCGCCGCGACGCGGTGGCGCTGCACCGGCGGATCGGGTATCTCGCCGGCGAGTTCGTGGTCAACCCCCGGCAGCGCGTCGGTGAGTGCCTGACGTTCCTGGCCGACCTGCGCGGAGGCGTACCGAAGGCCCGCATCGGCGAGCTGGCCGGGCGGTTGGAGCTAGATCTGACCGCACGGATCAAAACCCTGTCCAAGGGCAACCGGCAGAAGATCGGCCTGGTACAGGCATTCATGCACCACCCCGAGCTGTTGATCCTCGACGAGCCGACATCCGGTCTGGACCCCCTGGTGCAGCAGACCTTCCTCGACCTGGTCCGCGTAGCTAAAGCCGACGGGCAGACCGTGTTCATGTCCTCGCACATCATGAGCGAGGTCGAGGCGGTCGCCGACCGGGTCGGCATCATCCGCGACGGCCAGCTCGTCGCACTCGACACGGTGGCTCGGCTCCGCGACCGCAGCGTGCACGAGTTCCAGGTCACCTTCGCCGACCCGGTCGACGCAACCGCACTCGCCGCCCTGCCGGAGGTGACCGGCCTGACCGTCGACGGCCCGACCGCGAGGTTCCGCCTCGCCGGAAGCCCCGACGGGCTCATCCGCGTACTCGCCCGGCAGCGGGTCGCGAGCCTCCGCGCCACCGAACCCGACCTGGAACAGCTGTTCCTCACCTACTACCAGGCCGACCCTGCGAGCAAGGAGACCACGCATGCCTAACCTGCTGACCAAGACGCTGTGGGACGGCCGGCGGCCCCTGGCCGGTTTCACCGCCGGCACCGCCCTGCTCGGGGCCATGTATGCCGGCTTCTACCCCCAGGTCGCCGACGGCGCGATGGGACAAACCGTCCAAGGCTTCTCCCCCGGGCTGCGGCAGGCGCTGCGGATGGAAGACCTCTCCTCCGCGGCCGGCTACCTCGGTTCCAGCGTTTTCGGCATCATCGTGCCCCTGGTCGCCGTCATCTTCGCCATCGCCACCGGCACCCGCGCCATCGCCGGCGACGAGGAAGCCGGCTACCTCGATCTGCTCCTCGCCCACCCGGTCAGCCGCACCCGGCTACTCCTGCACCGCTTCGCCGCGCTCGCCGCCGGCGCCACGCTCATCGCGGTGGTGGTCCTGCTGGCCATGCTGGCCATCCGGCCCGGCGCACAACTCGACAGCATCACCGTCGGCCAGTTCACCGCCCAGTGTCTCGCCCTGGCCCTGCTGATCACCGTCTTCGGGACAATCGCGATGACCGTCGGCGCGGCAACCGGCAGCCGGCCCGCCGCGCTGGCCGCTACCGCGGGCATCGCCGTCCTCACCTACGCCGCCAGCACCCTCGCCAGCCAGATCGGCGCCGACGCCCTCCGCTACACCTCCCCATTCCACTACTACATCGGCGGAGAACCCCTGCGTAACGGCTTCCAATGGGCCGACCTGACCATCCTGACCGCCACCACAGCGGTCCTGCTGACCATCGCAGTAGCGGCATTCAACCGCCGCGACCTGACCAGCTGACCCACAGCTGCACTCAAGATCGCCGGAGCGTGTCTCTGGCGGTGCCGCTGCCCCACGGCACGCGCTACCCGGCCTTCGACGAGAGTCACACCCAGCCCCTGAGTTGGCCACCGCCCCACTGCTGCGTGGACCGCCGGAAGGCGCAGGTGGCGCGCGCCGGTCAACCTGCCCGTACCTGCAGGTGGGTCGACGTCGGTGGAACAGGTGAGTCCATCGAAAGGACGCACTCATGGTGACGACAGGTGTGATCTTCAAACGGTGCGGCTGCCGCGACGACCAGCGGCGGCGATTGGAGCAGTCCTGCCCACGACTGGGCGAACGCGGCCATGGCACCTGGTACTTCCACTGCTCGGCGACCAACCTCATCGGCCGCAAAGAACGGGTCCGTCGCGGCGGATACCCCTCGCAGGCCGCCGCCCGCCATGCCCGCGACGGATGGCTGACCACGACCGAGGCGGACCGGACGGCACAGGGCTGGACGGTCGAGCGATGGCTGCGGCACTGGCTCGACAACCGCACGAACATCCGACCCACCACCCGCTTCCACTACACCCGCGACGTCGACACCGTCCTCATCCCGCAACTCGGCCGCTACCGCCTGGGCGACCTCGACGCCCCACTCCTGCGCACCGTGTTCGCCAAGATCGCGGCGACGAGAAACAGCAAGGGCCGTCCGCAGTCCGCCTCGGCGATGCACCACCTGCGCACCACCCTGCGCGCCGCCCTCAACCTCGCCGTCAAGGAAGGAATCTTGGACCGCAACCCGGCCCGACACATCGAGATCACCGGCTACCAGCAACCCCACGCCAGAGTGTGGACCGACGCCCGCGTCGCGTCCTGGGAACAGACCGGCGCCCGCCCGCCGGTGGCGGTCTGGACCGCCGACCAACTCGCCGAGTTCCTCAGCGCCGTCAACGACGATCCCCTGTTCGCCCTCTGGTGGCTCGCCGGCCTACGCGGACTGCGCCGCGGTGAGCTGTGCGGGCTGCGATGGTCCGACATCGATCTCGACCGCCGCACGCTGACCATCGAACGCAACCGCACCACCGCCGGCTACCAGATCGTCGAAGGCGCACCCAAGACCCCGGCAGGACGGCGGACGATCGCCCTCGACAAACGCAGCGTGCAGATCCTGCGCGTGCACCGCCGCCACGAACAAGACCGCAAGGCGGAGGCGGCGGAAAACGGCACGCCCTGGACCGACAGCGGATACATGTTCACCCGCTCAGACGGCAAGCCGATCAACCCGAACTACGCCACTACCCGGTTCCGGATCCTCGTCCGCCGGGCCGGGTTGCCCCCAGTACGGCTGCACGACCTGCGCCACGGCGCCGCGTCCCTCGCCCACGAAGCCGGCGCCGACCTCAAAACCCTCCAAGACCTCCTCGGGCACTCCAGCATCGTGGTCACCGCCGACACCTACACCAGCGTCCTGCCGCAGATCCAGCGCCGCTGCGCCGACGCCACCGCCCAACTCGTGCTCAACGCCGCCCGCCGCACCCGCAAGAAGATCAAAGCCAGCGCCCGCAAGAACCGGCCGGATCGCGGCCCCAAAGCCGGCACCCCAGCGCCGACGAAACCGAAAACAGGTGCTCCGACCCAGCCGAAGCGCAAGCAGGCCGCAAAGCCGCAGGTCACGTCCCGACAAACCCGCGAGAACGCCGCCTCCGGGGCTGCACCCACATCGCACCCACGTGACACCCACCGTCCAGGTAGGCCAGACAGCACAAAGGGTCTGAACCGCGTTTCCGCAGGTCAGACCCTTCATGATCTTGTGCGCCCGAAGGGACTCGAACCCCTAACCTTCTGATCCGTAGCGCAGGTCCGGGCCATCCGTGCAGGGTAAATTCGCGGCTATCGATGGCTGCGGTTGCCGCCGAATCCGGGTGCGGTCCTGGCTGATCGGTGTCAGTTCCTCGGCGTCCGAGCACCCACGGAGCACCCGTCGCTAGCTAGCGGTTCCGGCCCGTGGTGTCGCGGGATCTCATGCCGGTTGAGTTCCGGCCGTGCTCACACGGTCCCGAACGTCCGAGCACCAACGGAGCACCACGCGGCGCCCGCCGGGCCGGGAGGTGCCGGTGGTCTTCGGTGCCGCCGGTCAGCGAGTCTTCTTCATCGCTCGCTTACGCGGTGGGGTCAGCAGGTCAGCAATCGTGGCGATGGCGGACGGCACGAGGCGGTAGTAGGCCCAGACGCCGCGCTTGTCGCGTTCGAGCAGCCCGGCTTCGGTGAGGATCCGCAGGTGGTGGCTGACGGTTGGTTGGGAGAGTCCGAGGGGCGCGGTGAGGTCGGTGACGGACGCCTCGCCCTGCGGGGCGGATTGGATCAGGCTGAGTAGTCGCAGCCGGGCCGGGTCGGCGAACGCCTTGAGCACGCCGGCTAGCCGTTCGGCGTCGGCGCGTTCGATCGGCTCTCCGGCGAGGGGCGAGATGGCAGGCGTCTCGGTCTTCACAGTTCCCACGTCTTGCATCGTTGCAGCCAACACCGTCGATCCGCTGGTGAACGAGGGCAGGATCACCGTGAGCTCGCATGACGGGCAGCCGCTTCCGTGGTCTGGGCATGATGATCGGCGGATTGAGGGGGTGTCGTGCGTGCCCGGGTCGTGTGATGTCGTGGTCGTCGGGGGTGGGCAGGCGGGTCTGGCGGCGGGATACTACCTGCGCAGGACCGGTCTGGATTACGTCATCCTCGACGCCCAGCCGCAGCCGGGTGGCGCGTAGCGGCATGGCTGGGAGTGGTTGCGGTTTTCTCGCCGGCGGAGCTCATCGTTGTACTTCTTCGGTGCCGGCATCGCTGGTATTCCTCCCAGGTTCCGATGTCTCCATCAAACCCGGTGCGGAACATACAGCCGACAGAACACCCGTACGGGCGCGTCTTGCGTCGTGTGCCCGGGCTTGCTCTACGTACACTCTGTCCTGCGAGGAGCCGGATCACCTAGCCCGCGCGTTGCTGTGCAATCGGTGCTGGTCTGACAGATCGGGGGAGCTGCGGCGCAACAGGCGTCCCCGCGCCACGCCTCTCGCCCCTCCTTGATCGCCACGGCGGCGATGACCAGCGCGGCCAACGGATCGGCCCATGTCCAGCCGAACAGGCTGTTGACGCCGAGGCCGACGAGCAAGACTGCCGACAGGTAGGTGCACAGTAAGGTCTGCTTGGAGTCGGCCACCGCCGACCGGGAACCCAGCTCACGCCCGGCCCGCCGCTGCGCGTAGGACAGCACCGGCATGATGAGCAGCGACAGGGCGGCCAGGACCAGTCCGGTCGTGGAGTGCTCGGCCTCTCCGTCTCCGGCGAGCGCGCGTACTGACTGGACGGTGACGTAGGTGGCCAGCGCGAAGAACGACACCGCGATGATCCGCAGCGCGATCTTTTCCCGCGCCTCGGGGTCGCGTCCGGCGAACTGCCAGGCCACCGCCGCAGCCGAGGACACCTCGATGACCGAGTCGAGACCGAAGCCGATCAGCGCGGTTGACGAGGCGGCGGCACCGGCGGTGATCGCCACCGCTGCCTCGATCACGTTGTAGGTGATCGTGGCGGCCACCAGCAGTCGTACCCGCCGAGCCAGCACCGCACGCCGGGCTGCGCGGCCGTCGGGTTGGATCTGGAGCAAAGGGGCGGACATCAGCAGCAGCCCTTCTCGTCGGCGTCCGTGCAGGCGGTCGGGTCGACCGTCAACACGAGGTTCAAGAGGTCACCGAGCGCGTGCGCGAGACGCGCGTCGGCCAACTCGTAGCGGGTCCGCCGGCCCTCCGGCACCGCCACGACCAGCCCGCAGCCACGCAGGCAGGCCAGGTGATTGGACAGGTTTTGCCGGGTGGCGCCGAGGAGGTCCGCCAGTTCCGCCGGATAGCCGGGGGCGTCCCGCAACGCCAGGAGCAGACGCGCCCGGATGGGGTCGGACAGCGCATGGCCGAACCGGGCGAGCACTTGCCCGTACGTCAACGTCTCCACGCGGACACAGTACATCACCTGCTGTATACAGCAGCAGCTGTATACAGCAGGCGATTCGATGGCGAGCACGCCCGCGCAACCGGTCGGCCGGCGGTGCGGGGCATGACCCCACCCCCCGACGCGTCAACGGCTCGCCGAACGACACCAGGTGTGGCGCCGTGATCGTCCGGGTTGCATCGGTCCGGCTGCCTGCCGCACGTCGCCTAACTCAACCCTGTCGCGCCGTCCCGGGTCCGGTGCCGATCGCCTGGCGCAGGGCAGCGCGAATGCGCTCGCCAGTGGGCAGATCAAGGCGACATACGGCCGAGCCGTCGCCGCTGCCGCCCATTACGTCCACGCCGTTGACCAGGATCGACGGCGATGGATAGTCCCCCACGACCTCGACGACCACGGTGCGGGGCAGACCGAGGTCGGCCAGCGCCGCGCGCAGCTCGCGCCGGGCCGGGGCGAGGTTCGGACAGTCGGGCACGGAACGAAGCTCGACAGCCACGAGGCCCTCCGCTGCGCGATCTGCTGCTGCCGTCATCACAGCGCTCCTAGTTAAGTGGGGTCTGTCGGGTCAGCGGCCAGAGGCGGCGGGGACGTGGGTGTACTCCGTCGCAGGATGGTCGGGCAGGTTCCGGTCGGTGTGGTCGGCATGGAACAGGGCCTCGGCGAGCAGCGCCCGGACGTGGGTGTCGGCGGCGGAGTAGTGCACGAAGGTGCCTTCGCGTCGACCGCGGACCAGGCCGGCGAGGCGGAGTTTGGCGAGGTGCTGGCTGACCGCGGTGGGGGCGGCGCCGACGATCTCGGCCAGGCAGGCGACGGACGACTCGCCCTGCAGCAGGGCCCAGAGGATCTTGATGCGGGTGGGGTCGGCCAGCAGCCGGAAGCTTTCGGCGGCGAGGTGGACCTGCTCGTCGTGGGGCATCTGGAAGTCCGGCAGCGACGTGTGCACCCGCTCATCCTAGCCTGGCCACCTACCTGCTCAGCTACCTGCGTGATCATGCAGGTAGTGTCTCTCGGCGTGCCCCTGATAACGACTTCACCCGGCGAGCCCCTGCCGGCGGTCAAGTCGGTCGGCGACGAGGTGTTCGCCGGCACCCTCAACGGCACCGGCACGCTGGTCGTCCAGGTGCATCGTGAAGCGGGCGAGTCGGTGATCGCCCGCATCGTCGCCCTGGTGGAGCAGGCGTCGGCGACCAAAGCGAAGACGCAGCTGCTCATCGAGAAGGTCGAACAGCGGTACTCGATCGCCGTGGTCTTCGCCACCCTGGCGCTGTTCGCCGTCCCCCTGCTCTTCGGCGCCGACCTGCGCTCGACGCTGCTCCGGGCGATGACCTTCATGATCGTGGCATCGCCGTGCGCGGTGGTCCTCGCCACGATGCCGCCGCTGCTGTCCGCGATCGCCCTCGCCGGCCGACACGGGGTCCTGGTCAAGTCCGCCGTGGTGATGGAACAACTCGCCGACACCGATGTGGTGGCGTTCGACAAGACCGGCACCCTCACCGAAGGACACCCCCGCGTCGTCGACATCCGCGCGATCGGAGACGCCCGCACCGAGGAGGTGCTGCGGCTGGCCGCCGGGGCCGAACACCCCAGCGAACACCCCGTCGGCACCGCGCGGTGGCCGACGTTGCGGTGGTACGGGTCAGCGACTGCCTCGACACCTGCGCGCACGCCAACATCATCGTCGTGCAACCCTCCCCCGCCGGCCGCCGCGCCGGCGGGCGACCGGTCTGGCTCGGCCTGGTCAACGACACCGACGCGAGCGACGACATCGCCGCCTGGATCCGCGCCGGCGGCCCCGGCCTGGCCGGCCGACCCGGCGTGCTCGACCTGTACGCGTTCACCCCGCCCCGCCGCGTCCGGCAACACCTCGCCTGAGCCGCGGATGAGGAGTAGCCGGCTCGGGTGACGTCAGACGCCGAGTAGAAACAGCACGCCGGCGGCGATCAGACCGACCTCCACGACGGCTACGAACAGTCGGTCACTGATCCGCCCCACGGTCTTCCTGCCTGCCCAGGCACCCAGCAGGGTCGCGGGAGTCAGTGCCACCCCGAACAGCAGTACGGTGCGGTCAAGGAGCGCACCGGCGCCGTAGGCGGCGATCTTCGAGGCGTGCATGACCAGCGCGCTGGCGGCTTCGGTGCCGACGTACGCGGCGCGGGTCAACCCGTACGCGAGGAAAAACGGCGCGGTCAGCGGCCCCACCGACCCGAGCAGCGCCGAGCCGAGCCCGGACCCCGCGCCCACGCCGGCGAACGCCGGGTCGGACGGCCGCCGCGGATGCGGATTGCGCCGCCGCCAGATGACCACGGCGATGAGGATCACCCCGAGCAGCCGTTTGAGTGGCCCCAGCGGGGCGCGGGCCAGCAGCAGTCCGCCCAGGACAGCGGTGGGCACCGCACCCAGGGCGAACCAGCGCACGAGCCGCCAGTTCACCTCCCGCCGGTTGAACCACACCCGCGAGCCGTTGCTCCACACCTGGGTCAAGGTCAGCATCGGCACCGCCATCCGGAGGCCGAACAGCGCGGTGAACACGGGCAGCAGCAGCACACCGCCGCCGAAGCCGGCTACCGCCGACAGCCAGGCAAGCGCGAACGCGGCCAACGACGCCACGGCGAGGGCGCCGACCAGATCCGTCGCCATGCCCCCACCTCCACCTGTGCCACACCACCAGCTACGGAACCGCCCATGCTCGCAGACACCACGACGGCAGCGATCACGACCGCCGCGTCACCGAGCGCGCCCGCCGAAACCGCTCAGCCTCGTCGGCCCGAGCCGTGCTGGTTTGGCCGACGAACCGCCGGGCACGAACACCGGGGCGCCCTGACGGCGCCCCCGTACTGGGTAGAGGACAGGAGAGGACGCCTGTGAACGTAGTCGGCACGGCAGCGATCCTGGTGGCCTTTCCCGTCGTGGCCACCGTGACAGGCGCGGTGATCGCCACGTTCAGAACTCCCGGCCCAGCGGTCTCCAGCGGAATCCAGCACTTCGCCGCCGGAGTGGTGTTCGCCGCGCTCGCCGGCGAACTGCTGCCCGAGCTGCGCCGAGAAGGCCACCTGCCGATCGTGGTGGGCGCATTCACCGCCGGTGTGGCTCTACTGCTGCTCTGGGGGCCTACTCCCGCCGAGTGGAGGCCACCCGCCCCACCGGCGTCCCCGCCGGGCTGCTGGCCGCGGTCGGTGTCGACCTGCTCGTAGACGGCCTGCTCGTCGGCTTGGGCGTCACCCTCGGCAGAAGCCAGGGCGTCATCCTCACGATCGCACTCACCCTGGAGGTCCTGTTCCTCGGCCTGTCGGTGAGCGCCGCACTGACCAAGCGAGGCGCCGGCCGGGTGCGCGCCGCCATGATTCCGAGTGCGCTCGGCCTGGCCACTGCTGTCGGAGCCATCGGCGGTGCGGCACTGCTCGGCGGCGCCAGCCGTGGAGTCCTGGCCGCAGTGCTGGCCTTCGGCGCCGCCGCACTGCTGTACCTGGTCACCGAGGAACTCCTGGTCGAAGCCCACGAACACCCCGAGACCCCGTGGACAGCCGCCCTGTTCTTCGTCGGGTTCCTCGGGCTCTACGCCCTCGCCGGGTTGTAGGCCTGCCGGCAAGGCACCAGGTCACCAACGCCAGTGCCACTGGCGGGCTTGTCCATGCCCGGCGGTGAGCGGCTGTCCCCGGCGCTGCTCAGCCGGAGCTGTCCCAGTGCGCACGTAGCTGCTGGCATCTCCGCCACGGGATCAGAGCCGCCGAGAATCGCCACTCAATCGTGCTCCGGGGTGCCGGTCATCCGGTGCGACGCCGCATGCATCACCTCGGTCACCAGCCGCCGCACATGTCCATTGCGGACACGGTAGAACGCCCGGCGGCCCTCTCGCCGCACCCCGACCAGCCCGGCCAGCCTCAGCTTGCCCAGGTGCTGGGACACGGCCGGCCGAGCCGTCCCCACCGCCGCGACGAGGGCGGTGACGTCGTACTCGCCGTCGCGGAGCAGCCACATCAGCCGTAATCGTGTGGGGTCGGCGAGCATCCGCAACATGTCGGTCGCCGCCTCGACCTGGTGCCCGCCAGGGAGTTGTTGTTGCAGGTCACCGGCATCTGCAACATTGTCGCGTGCGTACATGAGCACATATTATCGCCGTCGTCAGGGTATGGAGCGCCGGTGCGACCGGCAGAAGCCTGGGGGAACGGTGAACGACCACGAACACGGCCACGAACACAGCCATGACTATGCGCACGAGCACGGCGGCCCGCTCGCCGCCTGGTGGCACCGGCTGGCCCACGCCGTCGTACCGCACTCCCACGACTCCCACGCGAAGGTCGATCCCGCGTTGGAGACCTCCCGTGACGGGCTACGCGCGCTGTGGATCTCCCTGGTCGGCCTCGGCGCCACCGCGCTCGCCCAAGCGGTCATCGTGGTGCTCTCCGGATCGGTCGCCCTGCTCGGCGACACCCTGCACAACGTCGCCGACGCCCTGACCGCCGTGCCGCTGGGCATCGCCTTCCTACTCGGCCGCCGCGCCGCCACCCGCGCCTACACCTACGGCTACGGCCGCGCCGAAGACCTCGCCGGCATCATCATCGTCGTCGTCATCGCCGCCTCCGCCGTCGCCGCCGCCTGGACCGCCGTCGACCGGCTGCTGCACCCCGCCCAGATGACCCACCTGCCCTGGGTCGCCGCCGCCGGCCTCGTCGGCTTCATCGGCAACGAGCTGGTCGCCCAGTACCGCATCCGGGTCGGCCGGCGCATCGGCTCCGCCGCCCTGGTCGCCGACGGCCTGCACGCCCGCACCGACGGCTACACCTCCCTCGCCGTCCTCGCCGCCGCCGGCGGCACCGCCCTCGGCTGGCGCTGGGCCGACCCCGTCGTCGGCCTGGCCATCGCGGTCGCCATCACCTTCGTGCTCAAGGACGCCGCCCGCGAGGTCTACCGCCGACTCATGGACGCCGTCGACCCCGACCTCGTCGACCAGGCCGAAACCACCCTGCGGGCCATCGACGGCGTCCGCGACGTGGCCACGGTCCGGCTACGGTGGATCGGCCACCGCCTGCACGCCGAAGCCGACCTCGTCGTCGACGCCAACCTCAGCCTCGTCGCCGCCCACGAGATCGCCGCCGACGCCGAACACCAACTCACCCACGCAGTACCGCGGCTGACCACCGCGACCGTCCACACCGACCCCGACAGCCACCCCGGCGGACACCACCACACCGACCTGTCACACCACCGCCGGCACTTGCACGGCTAGTGGGGGTGTCCACCGGCGTTCAGCGAATTCATGCAGCGTTGTGAACCCTCGCCGTGCGGCAAGCGACACCCGGTGTTGGTGCGGCGGGCCGAGCGAGCGCGCTAGTACTGCAACGGCAGTTGTCAGGGGTAGCCACGTCGTCGGTAGTGGCAGGTTCGGGCTTGGTGTTGGCGTCGTCGGCGCCATCGGGACCAGGCCCAGACCTGCTCTGGTGGGTGGGTTGATCGCACTACGAGTGCGGTGAGCAGTCTTCGGATCTCCGGTACCGTGTAGCCGATCATCATGCCGTCGTCGGTGCTGGATCCCCTTTTGCGGTAAGGGATCGGGCAACGGACAGCCAGGCGTGGGCGGCCATCGCGAGGGTGATGTGGGCGTACCAGGCTCGCCAGTCGCGGACCTGGTACTCGTCGAGGCCGGCTTCGTTCTTGGCCTGTTGGAAGCACTCCTCGATCGCCCACCGGGCTCCGGCGATGCGGGCGAGGTCGAGCAGGCGGGTGCGGCGAGGTCCGTAGCAGACGTAGTAGGCGATCTCGCCGGTGCTGATGCTGCGGCGGGCGAGCAGCCAGTGCCCGCGTCCGGGCTGCCAGCCGATACGCACCGGCACCCGCGCCCACCAGTACTCACGAGGCCCGTGGGCGCCGGCGCCGGCGGACAGCCGGCACCATGCCCGAGCCGGCACAGCGGCGATCAGCTCGTCGGCCCGGGCGATGCCCATCGTGGTGGTGATCATGTCGTCGTTGCGGCGGGTCGCGACCACATAACCCACATCCCGGTGTTCCAGCCACAGCCGCAGCGACTTCGACTGGCCGTAGGCCTCGTCCATGGTCACCCACCCCACCGGCACCCCGGCGTCGAAGGCTCGGGCCAGCATCGTCCGAGCCATCTGCACCTTCGTGGCGAACTCGACGTCGTCCGGGATCCCGGCGGCTCGGCACCGGTCCCGGTCATCGGTCCACGACGCCGGAAGGTAGAGCTGCCGATCGATCAACGCGTGACCCTTGCTGGATCGGTAGGCCAGGAACGTCCCGACCTGGCAGTTCTCCGTCCGGCCAGCGGTGCCGGAATACTGCCGCTGCACCCCGGCCGACCGGGTGCCCTTCTTCAGGAACCCGGTGTCGTCAACGATCAACACACCAGCCGGGTCGCCGAGGTGCTCGACCACGTAGTCCCGCACATCGTCACGGACCGCGTCGACGTCCCAGCCCGCCCACCGCAACAGCCTCTGCATCCCGTCCGGCGACCCATCCCCGGCCTGCTCAGCCAGGGTCCAGCCGTTCTTACGGCCCAGACCCGAGACCAGCCCGCACAGGTACTGCCGCGCCCGCCGCCGCGGCTCAGAACGGCGAAACCGACGCCCGATCCGCGCATGCAACCGGTCCAACTCGCCATGCCACTGATCGACATCAACGTCCGTCACAGCCAGACCAACGAACACGAGCCGAAGGCGATTCGCCTACTGCCGTTGCAGTACTAGGGCACACGGCAGCGCGCCCGCCGGCGTCTTCGCCGACGGGCGTGCGTGCGTGTGGAGTGGTCTTCCAAGGGGCCATCGCAGCGGTGTCGATCAGAGGCCCGGTCCGGGCGGCTCCCGGTGGACTGCGCGGGTCAGTTCCCGCCTGCGGACGGGGTTCGTACCGGCGAAGTGGTGGGCGCTGGGGAACCGCCGGCGGCGGCGCCTGGTTGCACCGGGACGGTCGGCGCCGAGGCCAATCCGGCGGGCACCGGCAGGGCACTGCCCTTGATGAATTCGGCCCAGCTGACGTTCCAGGCGGTCCAGCCGTTGCCGGGTTGCAACTGCACCTCGGTGCCGGTGAAGGTGACGAGGTCGCCGACCTGGGTGATGCCCATGAGCCAGTCGGCGGCGGCGGCGGACACGTTGGTGCAGCCGTGGGAAACGTTCGTCTTGCCTTGATCACCCTCGGACCACGGGGCGCCGTGGATGAACTCACCGCCCCAGGTGAGCCGTTGGGCGTCTTCGACGTCGACCACGTAGCCACCGTTCGGCTCTCCGCGGGTGTCGAAGGTGGTGTACTGGTGTTTCTCCATGATCACCATCTTGCCGCTGGAGGTCGGCGTGCTCGGCTTGCCGAGGCTGACCGGGATCTTGCGGATCAGCTTGCCGTCCTGGTAGACCGACATCTGCTTGGTGGCGTTGTCGACCTCCAGCGACACCTGCCGGCCGATCTTCGAGGTGGCGGTCCGGTCGGCGTCACCGATCGAGTTCTTGCCGATGGGCAGCCCCTCCAGGCCGGCCCGCACGCTGATCGTGGTTCCCGGCCGCCAGAAATCGGGAGCCCGGTAGTAGACCTGACTGCCGTCGTCGAGCCATGACCAGACGCCCGGCTGTGGCGGGTCCGTCTTTACGAACAATCGGCGCTGGACGTCCGCTCTGCCCTCCTTGGGAATAGGCGGGTCGAACGCGACAGTTACCGGCATCGCGGTGCCGTACGTCTGTTTGTTCGCGAAATACAGGGTGCTGATGATAGCGGGCCTTGATGATTTCGCCATCGTGGTGAAGGTGGCCTTGCGGGTGGTGGTCTTGCCGGAGCCGCTGGTGGCGGTGACCTCGGCGCGGTAGGTCTTCTTCGGCTTCAGCGGCACGCTCGGGACCCAGGCGGAGCCGTCCTCACGTGGCCCTGACTTGACCTCCCTGCCGGTGTCGTCGGTGAGGCGCACGGTGGTGACCTGGCCGCCGGCGACCCGGATGCCGATCTCGGCGCTGAGCGGGACCTCCGCGGCCCGGTCGTCCGGGGTCAGCGTGAGTTCCGGTGGCGCGGATCTTTCCTCGGCCGAGCCCGACTTCCGGTCCTCCGTGCAGGCAGTGACGACCAGAGGAGCAGCTACGACAGTTACCGTCAACAGCTTCAACCGCTGTCTCAATCTCATCAGGCATCCCCCGTTGTTTTGCCGTCCGATAGGCAACATTGTCTCGGCGCCGCCCCAGTTGTCTGCCCGGTTCCGTAAATTCGGAGGAGCCTCTTTCGCAGTAGGGTCCGGGCCGCATTCGGATGGGGGGAATGAGAAGGTGTCGAGTCGCCTGATCGATTGTGAGCGCGGACGAACAATTGGGCGCTGGCGGGCGGACAGGATCAACCCGTGCCCATCTGGCAGGTTCCCCTTCCGCCGCACTGCGGCGGAAGGGGAACCTGCAGCGGCTGCGACGGGCACGGTCCGCCCTACGCCCAGGTCGATTCCAGGGCGTGGTGGTGGTTGTTAGCGGACGTGGACGAAGACCGGGTTCGAGTAGAACCACAGGTCCTCCCACGGGCTCTCCAGCCCGTCAGCGAGGGGCTCGGCCTCGTCGGTGTTGGTGCCTCGCACCCGGGCGTACAGGTCACTGTCCACGTCGCGCAGCGTGTGGCGGATGACGTAGTCGGCACCCTGCCTGCGCCAGTCCCGAGGGCCGAAGCGGGCGACGACCTTGGTGGTGGGGTTCGTGTCCGCGTCCGGGTTGGGGTTCGGGCCGGTGATCTCGCCGACGATCAGGTCGACGCGGCGGACCTCCGGGCGGTCGCCGTTGGCGTTGAGGCCGTTGAGCGGACGGAACCGGATCTCGATCTCGATGTCGCGGCGCTGGCGCCGGCTCACCGTGATGGTCTCGCCGGTGTCGGCGGCGAGACCCTGACACCGGGCGGTGAGGTCGAGGCTGGTGATGAGGTCGCCGGTGGTGACCCAGATCCGCCCGTTACGCAGGCCGTCCATGATGTCGCCGTAGTCCTGCCGGGCCAGGACGTACGTCTTGCTGTACTCGCCGGGCCAGAAGTCGGAGCCACCGCGGGTCCAGTGCACGTGCGAGTCGGAGGTCGCGGTGATCCACCAGCGGCGTCCCTCGCCGAGCAGGGAGTCCCACAGCCCGCCGACGCGGGCGGTCATCTGGTCGAAGCCGCCGTGGGTGGGGTGGTTGCCGTAGCCGCCCCGCTTGCCGCCGTTGAGCGGCCCGGCCTGGTGTCCGGGAGCGCCCTCGAAGCCGACGTACACCTCCGGTGCGACGTTGTGGCCGTTGCGGAACTCCCGCGGCGTGTCCTGGCCGTAGACGCCGAGCCCGGTGGCCGACCGGGAGGCGTGGTGGGCGATCACCAGCGGCTTGAGCGGCATGCCACGGGCGACCTTGAGGAACTCGATCATCTTGGC
Source organism: Micromonospora sp. DT227 (assembly GCF_049841835.1). Classification (NCBI taxonomy): domain Bacteria; kingdom Bacillati; phylum Actinomycetota; class Actinomycetes; order Micromonosporales; family Micromonosporaceae; genus Micromonospora; species Micromonospora sp. DT227. The sequence goes on from NZ_JBNCLA010000001.1 coordinate 66,824, forward strand.
CTCGGTGTCCCGGGCCGGATCGGCCGGGAACGGGTCGCGCTTGGCGAAGCGGCTCTCCAGTTCGAAGAGCATCTTCGCCTCGTCGTCGTGACGCGGGATCATCAGCGTGTGGTGGTCCAGCGCCGGTGCGTCGAACTCCATGCCCCAGAACTGCAGCACCTCGGGTACGAGCCGCCGGGACAGCAGCAGGTCCGGGTACGCCTGCTCCAGGTTGACCTTCGAGTGGGTGGGGCCGCCGTGGTCGGTGCACATCGCCCAGGTCAGTCCGAAGTTCTTCGCCATGATGGCGTTGGTGACGATGGGGTACACCGCGTCGGCGCCCTTGTGGAACGTCGGCGGGTTCGTCGAGGTGTCGAACTCGCCGCTGTACTCGGAGTGGACGTGGTGGTCGCCGGCCCGCCAGGCCCGGTTGCGGGAGTGGCCACGCTTGGTGCCGCTCCCCTGGCCCTCTTCAGCCCATGCGGTGCCGCTACCGACCAGGGGGCCGGCGGCGGCCAGCGTCGCGCCAACGCCCGCGTATTTGACAAGTTGCCGCCGGGACAGCTGCGACCGCCCGGCGTTTTCCAGGTCCTTGTCCGTCAAGACGAGCACTCCTCGATCCAGCAGTTGCCTTGTCAAGCAGCGAGCCTTGGCGAGGCATCTGAATCCCGCCTGCACCAGGAGCGGGCACGAGGTGAACAGCGCCCCGTGGCTGGCTGAAGCCCCGCAGGCGACGCGGGAGCGGCGGAATCAGCCGAGTGTCGTCCAGTACTCCCAGAAGCGATGCAGGACGGCGACGACGATGGCGGCGTACCACGAGACCAGAATCAGGCTGTGGTAGCGGGCCGTCGCGGCGGCCAGCGCGCGCAGGCCCGAGGGGATTGCGCGGGCGTTGTCGTGCAGGTTGTGCACCGTCACGTACAGGAAGATCGCGATGGTGACGGCCCAGACGAGCATGCAGTAGGGGCAGAGGGCGCCGATGACGTAGAGACTCTGGTAGATGAGCCAGTGCACGAAGAGCACGCCGAACGCGGCGCCGGCCTGCACGCCGAGCCAGAACCAGCGCGGCAGCCGCACCCGGGCGAGCAGGGCAACACCGATGGTGGCGACCACGGCGAATCCGGCGACGCCGATCAGGGAGTTCGGGACGCCGAACGCCTGCGCCTGCGCGCTGGACATCACCGATCCACACGACAGGATCGGGTTGATACTGCAGGTCGGCACGTACGCGGGGTCGGCGGCGAGGTTGAGCTTCTCGATGGTGAGCACGGCCGCGGCGAGCAGCCCGGTCAGGCCGCCGGCAGCGCAGGTCCAGGCGGTGACGCGGCCGAGGAACGCCGTGTTGACGGCGGTCGGTGCGGTGCTGCGGTCGGAGACGCTGGTGCTCATCCGGCGAGCGCGATGTCGATGGCGGCGACGAGGTCGTCCTGGGTGCGCACCTGCGTCAGTTGCCGGCTGTTGAGGAAGAACGTCGGCGTGCCCGTCACCCCGGCGGCACGCCCGTCGGTCCTGTCCTTGGCAACGCGTGCCGCGGTCGCCGGGTCGTCGAGGTCACGCTGGAAGCGCGCCATGTCCATCCCCAGCGTGCGGGCGTAGCCGAGGAACACCTCGGTCTGCGGATCGTTGTTGTGACTCCAGCTCGTCTGGTTCTCGAACAGCTGGGCGTACATGTCCGGGAAGCGGCCCTGGTTCGCGGCGGCCTGCGCGGCGCGGGCGGCCAGTTCGGCGTTGGGGTGGCTGGGGATCGGGAAGTACCTGACGACGAACGTGATCCGGTCCTGGTAGGCGGCCACGATCTGCTTGATCGCCGGGTAGGCGGCGGCACACGATTCGCATTCGAAGTCGAGGAACTCCACCAATGTGACCTTGCCGTCTGCGGCTGTGGACAGCCGGTGGCTGTCGTCGCGCACCAGCACCGCCGCGTCCACGGCGCCGCTGGCCTGCGTTGCGGGGCTCGGCTCGTCGCGGCGGGTGACGGTGAGCAGTCCGGCGATGAGCAGCACGAGCGCGGCGGCCACCGCCAAGGTCAGACGGGTGTTCTTCGTCATCGGCGATCCTCATCGATCGGTACCACGGCGGTCAGCCGCCGAGGCGAACCATACGGACGGCGCTCCAGCGTCTGACTGTCAGCTTCCTGTGAGCCACCTCGGCGGTCTGCGACCCGGGTCGAACAGGCTCTCAGATGCCGATCTGTCCTGGCCCGACGGTGGCTCGCAACCAGTTCATCAGCTCGCCCCAGGCCCCGGTCAGCAGGGCCACACCGATCGCGACCAGCAGGGCGCCCCCGACGCGGGTGACCCAGCGTTGGTGACGCCGCACGAAACCGGTGAGGGCCATCGCGTGCCGTAGCCCGAGGCCGACGAACAGAAATGGCAGACCGAGACCGGCGCAGTAGGCCAGGGCGAGCACGGTGGCCCGGGTTGCGGTGGACTCCACGGCGGCCAGGCCGAGCACCGCGCCGAGGGTCGGAGACACGCACGGTGTCCAGGAGAGCCCGAACGTCGCGCCGAGCACCGGTGCGCTGGCCACTCCGGCGGAAGGCAGCCGAGAGGCGCGGACCTGCCGTTGCAGGACGGGGAATGCCCCGAGGTAGCCGGCGCCGAGGAGCACGGTCAGCGCTCCGGCGGCGATCTCGATGGTGCGCGCATTGGTCAGGAGCGCCCGGCCGGCGGCGTTGAATGCGACGGCGACGGTGACGAACACGACGGCGAACCCGGCGATGAACCCCAGCGTGCCGGCCACGACCCGGTGCCTGGCCCGCTGCCGGGCCTTCACCGGTACCGTTCCGGCCCCGGTCTCTGCTGGCCGGGCAGCCGCGGCGAGGTCCGTGCCCGCCAGCCCGGTGACGTAGGACAGGTAGCCGGGCACCAGAGGCAGCACGCACGGCGACAAGAAACTCACCAAACCGGCGGCAGCGGCGACGGCCATCGCCACCAGGAGCGGGCCGGTGGAGGCGATCGCCGCGAACCGCTCACCCATCCGCGCCGACCACCCGCACCGGCAGCTCCGTCTTGTTCCGACGTCGCACGGTCAACCTCCCATACGTCAACTTGAGCCCCAATCCTCGCACCCCTACTACATGCCGTAGTAAGCGGTATCCTGGTTTTCCATCGGGTCACCACGGGATACCGCCAGCCCCGAGACGACCCATGAGCGGGCAGTTTGAGTGTTCACCCAGGTCACGTGATCGCCCGGATTCGGGCACGAGCCGAGCGACGACATTGGCCGTCGCGTCCGTCAACGACGTCCCGCCGCCTGATGTCCGGTTCCGAACAAACGACCAGCGGCTGCGGGTGGAATGCCGGCGGACCGGGGGCGGTTGAACCCGTCCGATGCCCCGAGCACCCCGGCTCGGGATCCCCTGCGGCCCGGTCCCACGCGAGGCCGGCCGCATCCCCCGGACGAGAGGTGAGAACGATGACCACGATCACCCGTTGGCTACCCGACTTCACCCAGGCTCCGGTGGTTCGGAAGGCCGCGCTGGCCGTGGCCGGCCTCGCGGTGGCCGGTGGCGCAATCGCCGGGCCCGCGGCTGCGGCGAGCGCCGCACCGGCCTCGGCCGATAAGTCGACCGTTGCCGTGCAGGAGCAGCGGGACAGCGGCAAGCGGAACGGCGGCAAGGAGCTGGGCTTCACCTACAAGTTCCAGGAGACCTACTTCTACTGTGCGCCGGCGGCGACGAAGATGGCGCTGTCCGCGCTCGGTAAGAACGTGAGCCAGGACGAGCTGGCCAAGAAGCTGCGCACCACCGAGGCGGGCACGAGCTCCGCACTGGAGACCACCCGGGTGCTCAAGGAGGTCAGCGGTAAGGACTACCGCACCGTCGAGATCCCCGGGCAGAAGGCCAGCAAGGCCGAGACCGATCGGCTGCGCGAGGACATCGTGCGGGCGGTGGACGACAAGCGTCCGGTGGTGGCCAACATCATCGGCACCTCGACCGACACCGACGGTCACGGCCACTCCTATGAGGGCGGGCATTACATCGCCGTGGTCGGCTACCGCGACGGCGGAAACACCGTCAAGATCGGTGATTCCTGGTCGGATGAGGGCCAGTACTGGATCAGCACCGACAAGCTGGCCAACTGGATCGCCTCCCGCGGCTACTCCGCCTGATCCGCACACCATCGGCAGGGGCCGGCCCAACATGGCCGGCCTCTGCCGATGCCATTCCGGCTTGCCGCCAACAGCAGGCACGACACCGCCAAGCGGTTTCAGGACGGCAAGGCCACCGTCGACCGCCGCTGCACGACCCAGAGCGGATGGACAGGCGGGCCGCGATCGAGTAAGCACCAACCCGACGGCTCCGCACGAACCGAGGGCATGTCACCTTTAGGAGCATCCAGCTCACTTTGGGCGGCTTGCCCGCCGGTCGCCCGTTAGCGTGCCGACATGGGTGACGAGGCAGTCAGGGCAGCGCCGAGCACCGTGCGCGGCACGTCACGAAGATCGGCACGGCGGACAGCGACAACCTTGGCGCTCGCGCTGTGTGGAATGGCAGCACTCACCGGCGCGGGGATGGTCGGCGCCTCGTGGCCGACCGGCGCTTCGTCCCCACCGCCCCAGCCACCCGCTGCGGCCGCTCCCCCGTCACCGTCGCAGCAGGCTCCCGACGCCTCGCCTGACGCCACGCCGAACCGTTCCGCTCTGGCCGCCTCACCGCCCAGCCGGATCACGATCCCTCGCATCGGCGTACGGGCCGACGTTCTCGCGCTCGGTGTCAACGACGACGGAACCGTGCAGGTGCCGCCGCTGGATCAGGCCATGAACGCCGGCTGGTACAAGCTCGGCGCCAGCCCGGGCGAGCTCGGCAACGCCGTGATCATGGGCCACGTCGACTCGGCCAAGATCGGCCCAGCGGTGTTCTTCCGGCTCGGGGAACTACGCCCCGGAGACACGGTTAGCGTCGAACGCGCCGATCGCACAGAGGTGACCTTCCAGGTCGACGGCCTCAAGTCCTACCCGAAGGATCAGTTCCCGACCGAGTTGGTGTACGGGCCGTCCGACCGGGCCAGCCTTCGGGTGATCACCTGCGGCGGCCGGTTCGACGAACAGAAACGCAGCTACACCGACAACGTCATCGTCTTCGCCACGATGACCGGTGTGCGGCAGCGTTGACGCGCCGGGGCTCCGGCAGCCGGCGTGGCCGCCCCGATCGCCGCTGCCAGGCGCCATCCCGCTCGGGCAGGACAGCTCTGACCCGGGCGGCGTATCGGGGACGGCCGGACCTCACCGACAGAAAGTCGGTGGCACGGGTCCTCAGCCGGGCCGGCGGAAGCCGACGACCGGCATGATGCTGATGGGAGAAACCTGGATCAGCTTGCCCGTGCGAGGGGCATGGACCATCAGGCCGTTGCCCAGATACAACCCCATGTGGTGCAGGTCGCTGTAGAAGAAGACCAGATCTCCCGGACGGGCCTCGGACCTGGACACCGGCCGGCCCTCGTTCCACTGAGCACCGGTGAAATGGGTCAACGCGACGCCAGCCGCCTTGTAGGCGAACTGGGTCAGTCCTGAACAGTCGAAGCCGTCCGGACCGTTGGCTCCCCACACGTACGGGTCACCCACCTGTTGGCAGGCCACCCGGATCGCCGTCTGTGCGGCCGTGCCCACCACGCCGGTGATCGTCGGGCATCCTGGCACCTTGACGGTGGTTTTCGGCATAATCGCCTGCAGCCGTTTGATCTCCGTGTTGATTTGAACCTTCTTCGCCGCAAGTTCCTTTTCCTGAGCGGCCTGGCTGGCGATGAGGGTCTCCAACTTCTGCTTTTCGGCCTCGTAGCGGCTACGTGCGAGAATGACGTCCGCTACCTCGCGGCGCTGCGCGGCAGCCAGGCGATCGAGAATCGTCAACTGTTCGGCGAGCATGCCCGGCCTGGTGGCGGTCAACAGGGCCGCCACGCCCCGGGGCGGGCCGGTCATGTACTGCTGGGCGGCGAGGTCACCGATGCGGTTCATGGCCAGCGCGGTGGTCAATGCCAAGGGTTCGATCTTGCGCTGCAGGGCCGCCGCCTTGCCACGGTTGACCTTCAGCTGGGCGCGGACCTTGTTGTAGGTCTCGATGGTCGGTTCGAGCTGTCTCCACTGCTTGTCGATGGCCGCCTCGACCTGCTCGGGCGACGGTGCGGCCGGGGAGGCGACCAGGCCGACACCGAGTAGGGCCAGCGCGGCGACACCGGCAAGACGACAGGCGGTACGGCGTACGCGCGAGGTCCAACGAGGGTGGAAGGGTGACACCGGAGTTGAGCTCCTTCACTCCAGGGAAAGGTAATCTCGTGGCAGGTCGGTGGCGGGTTCAGTCGCCGCCGGCGCCGTTTGCGGCACGGTTGTCCGTGGTGAGCCGGTGCAGCAGGTCGCGCATCGCGGTCAGTTCGGCGTCCTGCCCGGCGCGCATCTGCGCGGCGAGGTCGCGGACCTCGGATCGCGGCTCGGCGGCCAGCACGGCGTCGACCATGGTGATCCCTCCTTCGTGGTGACGGATCATCAGTTGTGTGAACGAGATGTCCAGGTCGCGGCCGGCCGCCCGGCGGAGGCTGTCGAGTTGCGCCTTCGTGGCCATCCCGGGCATCGTCGCGGCGCCGCCGTGGTCCATACCGGGGGTGTCCTCGGGTGTCTTCATCCAGGCCATGGGTTCACGGCCGGTCGGGGACAGGTTCCAGGCGGTCAGCCAGGCGCGCATCGTGCCGATCTGCGCCTGCTGGGTCAGCGCGATGTCCTGGGCCAGTGTGGTCACCTCAGGGCTAGCGCTGTTCGCGTAGGCGATCATCGACATTTCCACCGCCTGCGCGTGGTGGGTGGCCATGTCCCGGGCGAACCCGGCCTCAGCGGAAGAGTCCGACGGCGCCCGGGTGCCGGGGACGAGTAGCCCGATCGCCACCCCCACGGCCAGGACCAGCAGAAACGCCCCGACGCCGAGTGCGAGACGGCGTAGGAGGTTCTGTGTGGGCTGGGGTTCGATGCCGGCCACGGTCACATCCCGGCGCTGTCGCGGGGCGTGGTGCCGGTGGCGGTGATGCCACCGGAGCAGGTGGCGCCGCGCTCGGGCCCGGCGTTGATCCGGGCGGTGCGGATGAAGTCGTCGATGCGCTTGTCGTCGGCGGAGGTGACGGTGAGTCGGTAACCCCAGGCCTGAACGCTGATCGGCGCGTCCAGGCCGTCGGCGGGACTGAGCATGAGGTAGTCCAGTCCACGTACCCGGTCGGCGAGGCTCTGCACCTGGTCCGCGGGCAGATCCGGGCGGTGGGTGATCCACACGGCGCCGTGTTCCATGCTGTGGGTGGCGTGTTCGGCGGCGATCGGCGCGTCGTAGACGTCGCCGGTGCAGTTCTGCCACGCGCTGTTGTGGTTGCCGCCCACGGATGGGGTGATCTTGTAGGTGAGCTGTCCGCTCTTGTGCTCGCGAGTGAGCCAGTCGGCGGAGGTGTAGGAGGTGACACCGGACAGTGCGGTCAGCCGCTCGGACCAGGGACGGCTTCCCTGCCAGGTGGACAGGGCGGCGTATCCGATGATGCCGGCGGCGACCAGGCTGACGGCCGTCACCATGCTGATGACGCCCCAAGGTCGAGAGGGTCGGACCGCGACGGGCTTGCGGCGACCGCCGCGGGTGGGCGAAGAGGTCTTGCTCATTGATGGTGCCTTTCGCGACAGCAGGAAATGACCGCCTGGTGCGGTGGCGGCGAAAGGTCACGCCGCAGGGCCGGCGACCAGGCATTCGTGCACGTGGAGACGGCGGTGGGTGCGAGGGGTGGCGCGGCCGCGGCGTGCCGGATGGCCTGCCGTAACCCGACCTACGGGTGGGTAACGCCGACTCAGAATTCCGAAGCAACCAGCGACGGGGATGTCGTCGGGTTCGCCGCCTCGAGTTCGAGGGCGCTGACCGGTGGTAGGCCGACACGGAGGTCGTCACCGCAGGCGGGACGGGACACGCAGCCGGCGCGGCCGGCGCGGCCGGCCTATGTGCGGTAGACGACCATCTGGGCGAGGCGTGGGCGCAGATGCGCGGGTGGCACCAAGGCAGGGGCGGTGACGTCGGTCATGGGCGCGACGATCAGCCGCGTCAGGGTGGGGCTGATCGGCTCGGCGACCGGCACCGCGCCTGGCGATTCCGCCGGGCACGTGCCTGTGACGTGGCCGGGCACGTCCTCGGGACAGGGCTGCAGGTGTAGGACGACAGACGACGAGGACGAGTCTGCGCTGGCCGCTACGGCCAGGTCGAGGCTTCCGTGGGCCACGATCGCCGTGACGACGGCGGCAACGATGAGAATCAACAGCCGGCGCAGACGGAGGCCGCCGCGTCGGCCGGCCGCGTCGTCCCACCGGTGTGCCAGCACAGGTCGCAGCCTACCGGCGCCGCTGTGGGCGGCGGACATCGGCGTGGCTGCGGAGTCTGGTACTCACGAACGCCGTCGCCGTAGCGCGACGACGATGCCTGCGAGGGCCACCAAGGCCAGGGCGACACCGGCGAGTAGCACCAGCATCCCGCTGTTGTCGGCGTCCGCCTGAGTGCTGGCCGCCGGCGCGGCGGTGACGGGGGCGTCGGTGGCGGGCGGCGCGCTCGGGCTGCTCGACTCGACGGTGGGGCTGCTGCTTGGCGCGGCGGTAGGTGCGGCGGCGAGCTTCACCGTCGGGGCCGGGTTGGCCGGCTCCGGGTTGGCGGAGCTGGGCACCTCGATCCACCGGTCGATACGCCCGTCGCCGTACTTCTGCAGGATCTTGAACGACACCTGCGCAGTGTTGGGCAGCTGCCGCACACGTACCTGGTGTTCGGCGTCCTGCCCGACCGGGACGGCCGGTCCGGCGACGGTGTAGCTGTTCGGCGTGGTGGTGGACAGTTTCCAGCCGGGCGGGGCCTTGAGCAGGGTGATGTCCGACGCGGCGATGCCCTCGGGCAGGTAGACCTGCACCGAGGTGGTGCCGGCGGTGCGGGACTCGGCCTCGGCGTCGACGGACAGCACGGCGTTGGCGGCGCCCGCGCGCGCCGGCGTCAGCTTCGCGTCGGTGTGGGCCCACGCGGGGCTGGCCGCCGTGACGGTGGCGGCCGCAGCGGCCAGTGCGACGATCGCCCATCGGTGTCTCATCCGAACCAACCTTCTGCCTCGTGTGCCGTCGTCGACAGGTAGTCGTTGATCGCCCGCTGCCGGTTCCCGGCACCGGCATTCGGCGGGCGGCGATTCACCGGGGAACCTGCCGGTCACGTTCGGCGAGCCCGGCGAGCATGCGGTTGTAGGCGGCCAGTTCGTCGTCCTCGCGGCCCTCCGCTTCGGCGCGGTCGGCCGCGCGGTCACGGCGGCGGGCTTCCCGCTCGTCGGCGCGGATCCACTGCAGCATCAGGGCGCCGAGCACGATGACCGTGGGCAGTTCCCCGAAGGACCAGGCAACCCCGCCGGCGTTGCGCTGGTCCTGCAGTGGGGTGGGCCCCCAGGGACGGGCGAGGGCGGTCCACCAGTCGGCGGCGAGAACGCCGCCCGACTGCATGAGCGCCACACCGAGGAAGGCGTGCAGCACCATGCTGATCAACAGCAGGATCGCCTTCAGCGGGTGTGGCACCCGCCGGGGGGCGGGGTCGATGCCGATCACGGTCCAGAAGAACAGGTACCCGACGCCGAGGAAGTGGCCGATCATGGCCAGGTGGGCGGCATGCGAGCGGACCGCCAGCTCGTACAGGCCGGTGAAGTACAGGACGTAGAGGCTCGCGACATACAGCGCCAGGGTGACCAACGGATGGGTCAGCGCGCGGGAGACCTGCGAGTGCAGGGCGGTCTGCAGCCACTCGCGGGGGCCGGGCCACCGGGGGTCGGTCGACGGGGGCAGCGCGCGCAGGGCCAGGGTGACCGGCCCGGCGAGCACCAGCAGGATCGGGGCGACCATCATCAGCAGCAGGTGCTGCACCATGTGCACGGCGAACAACACGGGACCGTAGCGGGCCAGGCCGCTGGACGTTGCGATGACGATCACCGCGCAGCCGGCCAGCCACAGCGCGGTGCGGGCGGGCGGCCACGTGTCACCGCGGCGGCGCAGTCGCCACACCCCGGCCAGGTACAGGCCGGCGGCCGCCACCGCGGCGGCGATGATCAGCGGATCGGGCAGCCACAGCCTCGCCACGGTCTCGATGCTCAACGGTGGCGGCATGGGGAAACCGAGCAGGGCCGCCAAGGGTTCCCCCTCCGCCTCACCCAGGGGTGCGGGTGTACGCGACAGCGCCACAGCGGCGCCGAGGGTGGCGGCGAACAGCAGCGTCTCCACCACCGCCACCCGCAGGAACGGACGCCGCCGTCCCGCATATAGGGCGGGGATCGCGCGGCGGCGGTGCAGCAGCCCGGCCACCCCGACCGCGGCGAGCGCCGCGATCTTGACCAGCAGCAGTTGCCCGTAACGGGTGGTCAGCAGCTCCGCCGGGGCGGACAGGCGGGTGGCGGCGGACACCAGGCCGGAGGCGCCGACGACGACCAGGCAGGCCAGCGCGAGCGGCGAGAACCGGCGCACCGCGACGGCCAGGTCGGCGGTCGACCCGCGGGCGGTGACGGCCAGGGCGAACAGCCCACCGACCCACAGGGTGACCGGGATGACGTGCAGCAACTGCCCGGACACCGCGACCTGGTGGTTGCCGGACCCGGCGGCGTGCCCGGTGAACACCGGCGGGATCGTCGCCGCCACCGCGGCGCACAACGCCGCCAGGGCACCGCCCGGACGCAGGCTCCTGGCGGCGATCAGCGCCACGAGCAACGCGAGGACGCCGCTGAGGGCCAGCGCCTGCCCGAGCGCCACGCTGAGCGCGAAGTGCAGCACCGCCCGCACGGACAACACCTGGGCGGCGGGCAGCCCGAACAGGTCGACCAGGGTGTAGCAGACCGCCACCGCGGACGCCGCCGCCCAGGCGGCGGCACTGAACGCCGCGGCGCGCAGGCGGCGGTAGCCCAGGGCCGACAGGCGACCTTCGTCGTCGCGGGGCGACAGCATCACCACGGCCAGCAGCAGCCCGACGGTGATGACCGCACCGACCTGCATGCCCAACCGGGCGGCCGGCAGGATCCACGCGGTGGTCGGGCCCGGGTCCGGCAGGCCGGGCACCGTCTGGGGTACCGCGCCGCCACCCCACCACAGCAGTGCCGCTCCGACTGCGGCCGCGACGAGGACAGTGCCGGCGGGCACCAGCACCGGACGCCGCACGACGCTCTGCATGCTCATCGCCGGGCCGCCCGCTTGCGCCACAGCAGCAGACCCGCCCCGGCCGCCACGAGCGCGAGCAGCACTCCCACCAGCCCGACCCGCATGCTCGGGGCGCCATCAGCGGCGGCGGCAGAGGAAGCGGCGGTGGTCGCCGGCGCCGACGGCGGTGTGGTGGGGGCCGACGCCGACGGCGCGGATGCCGCGAGCGGGGACGCGGACGCCGATGCGGTGACGGTGAACGTGTAGGAGTCCTGCACCGGATGCCCGTCGACGGACACCACCCGGTACGCCACCGTGTACCTGCCGGCGGGCAGGTCAGACTTGAGCGGCTGGGTGGCGCGGGTACCCGACACGGCCGGCCTGCCGGCGACGGCGGGAACGTCACCCGGTGCGGTGACCGCGATGGTGGTGAACCGCGGATCGAGCCGTTCGACGAAGACCAGCTCGACCTGCCGCGGGGCGGTGGCGAGGCTGGCGTTCGCGGCGGGCGTCGACTCGCGCAAGGCGTTGTGTGCCCACGCCGGCGTGGCCGGCACGAGCAGGGCGGCGGCCACGCAGAGGGCCGCAGCCACACGGACGGGCAGGACGAAACGGTACGTGCGGGTCAAGGCCGGACTCCCAGCTAGCGGGTCATTCCTCAGATAGTCGCGCAGAGGCAGCGGAAAATTCCCCACAAACCATTACCAACCGCTTGCGTCGCAGACGCCGTCGGCGCCCTGCGGCTCGGCCTGCAGGGTCGCGTGCTCGATGGAGAACCGGTCGTGCAACACCTGCCGGGACGCGGCCAGGACCGCGGCCAGGTCACTGTCGCGGGCGAGGATCAGATGCGCCGACGCCACCTCCATCCCCGAGGTCAGGGTCCAGACGTGCAGGTCGTGCACGTCCGCGACGCCGTCGACCGCGGCCAGGGCGTCGCGGACCTGCGCGACGTCCAGGTGCGGCGGGGCGGCCTGCACCAGCACCCGCACCGCGGCCCGGCCCAGCTTGTAGGTGCGGGGCAGGATGAACAGGCCCACCGCCACCGCGATGATCGGGTCGGCGTACCACCAGTTGGTCAGGGCGATGATTCCGGCGGCGACGATGACGCCGACCGAGGTGAACAGGTCGCCGAGCACCTCAAGGTAGGCGCCCCGCACGTTCAGGCTCTCCTCCGAGCCTGAACGCAGCAGAAAGAACGCGACGATGTTGGCCACCAGGCCGGCCACCGCCACGATCAGCATCGGCCCGGCCAGCACCTCGTGCGGCGCGGAGAAGCGGCGCACCGCTTCCACCAGCACGTAGATGGCCACGCCGAACAGCAGCACCGCGTTGGCCAGCGCGGCGAGGACCTCCATCCGGTACAACCCGAAGGTGCGCTGACCGTCGTGGGAGGCCTTGCTGGCGGCGGTGATCGCCGCCAGGGCCATGCCGATGCCGAGCACGTCGGTGAACATGTGCCCGGCGTCGGACAGCAGCGCCAGCGAACCGGTCAGCCACGCCGCGACCGCCTCGACCAGCATGAAGGCGACCAGCAGGGCGAACGCCGCCCACAACCGGCCGCGGTGCTTCTCACCGGCGCGCATGATCTGCTGCCCGTGGTCGTGTCCCTCGCCCATGCCCGGATGCCCCCTCCCTGTCGACCGACCGAGCCAACATATGCTCACATTGCAATAAGTGCAACTCAGCTGGAGGTGGATCGATCCCCCGCAGCAGGGGCCGCCCCCTCAACGGCTGGCCCGCCCTCGGCGGGTGGCGCCGTGGCACCGGCCCCGTCCGCCTCCATGGCCCGGGCGGCGGCGAGCAGGGCCCGCAGGCGTCTGACGGCAGCGACCGCGTCCGCGTGGTCGATCACCTGCACGCTCAGCAGCGGCACCACGTCGCCGTTGACCAGATCCAGCGATGCCCACACCGCCTTGCGGTCGAACCGCACCCGCTCCACCACCTGCCACGGCACGGTGACATCACCGAGCAGGTTGCGCACCCGCACCCGCTCGACGTCGGCCTGCACCCGCAGCCGCCACGGCAGCAGCGCCAGCCCGGTGAAGAACACCCCGACCCCGATGACCGCCCACCGGTCGGCGGGAAACAGCTTTCCCCCGTTGGAGGTGGTTCCACTCAAGGTGAGCCCCGCGTACACGTTGATCGCCAGGATCACCGCTGCGGCGCCCAGGCTGATCTGCCGTATCCGCCTCGGCCGCACCGTCACGTCCCCGGCCGCCGGATCGTCGTGCCCGGCTGTCGCCGGCGTACTCATGTTCACAGGCCCTCCTGGTCCTCGTGATCAACGTCGGGTGTTCGGCCGCACGGGCCGTCGCCAGCCATGCCGGTCGGCTGGCAAGGCGGGCCGGGCGGAGGCACACCCCAGCGGCGCTCGTCCGCCACCGGTCGAGGGCGCCCGCGCGTGGGCCGCGACCGACGATCGAGGCGTGACTTCGGCGAGCAGCGGCCGGCAGAACCACGCATCGCCATCGAGGCGAGGCCCGACCCCACGAACTGCCTATCGGGCGCGGCCGCGTCCGCGGGCAGCCGCAGAGCAGCGTGGCGGGAGCCGCCGGCGGGACGCCTCACGGCACTGGAGTGACGACCTTCGCACAGGCGCGGCCGCAGGTGGTTGTCTGCGCAGCGGCGCCGTGGTGGCGGCACGATGTCGATGCGAACATCTGTCAGCAGGCTCGGTGCTGCGGATACCGCCGGCGGCGTTTGCCTGAGCCGGCAGCCGTCATCCACGCCGGTGCGACGGGACCGTGCCGGCAGCGGCGCGTTCGAGGTGTCGAGGTCTAGCGGTCCTGGAAGCCCGGGTAGTCCGAGACGTGCCGGCGGGGGTCGTCGTTGAGCCACCGCAGCATGTCCTCGTAGGCGGCCACCTGCGGATCCTGGGCGTCGGTCTGCGTCACAAAGGCGGGCGTCATCCGCGCCGGCGCCGCGCCGTCCGGGTCGCTGCGCTCGAAGCGCCAGCTGTGACCCAGCGACGGCACCGCTGCCTGCGGCCTGCCCCCCTGCCGTCGGACGTCGGCGTGGCTCAACCGCTCGCGCACCACCTTGACCCAGAAGAAGACCCCGAAGGCGGCAAAAAGCGGCCACTGCAACGCGTACCCGTAGCTGAGGGTGTTGCCCTGCCGTGCGTGTTGCCACTGCCACCAGCCCAGCCGCAGGAACACCACCGCGACCACACCGACGATCACGTGGCCAACGAGCCAGCGGGGACGAAGCCAGGGCGACACGCCCCGACGATAGCCGCTCGGGAAGCCAGGCATGTTGTCCGCCCTCTCTCTGCGTGACGTACGGTAGCGGCGTGAAGGTGTTCCCCGTTGCGCTCGACTCCGGCGAGACCGCCAGCCTCCGCTCCGACGACACCACGGTGTGGATCACCCCCGCCGCCACCCGCTGGCGGCGGCTGCTGCACTGGTCCGCCGGAGCGGTGATGCTCGGCCTCGGCCTCGCTGCCATTTCCATCGGTGTCGGCCACGCGATCGGCCCGGCCGTCGGCCTGTGGGCCACCGCCGCGACAGTCGGCCTGATCATCGCCGGCGGCATCGGTGCAGCCGTCGCCGCAGTGCTGCTCTGGCGCGCCGAGCGCCACCCCGGCTCCGCCATCCACGTACGGGACATCAGCGCGGCCCGCAGTGAGCAGGCCAACGGCGGCATCACCGTCACGATCGAACACGTCAACGGGGTGACCCACCGGTTCACGGGCACCGGCATGACCGGCGCCCGCACCGCCCAGCTGTTCGCCCGGCTGCTCTCGGCCGCCGCCGCGCCGCACGACGAGGAGAGCTCCGCGCCGCACGCAGGTGCGACAACCGCCGCGGGCCGCGGCGCAAACCCCGTCAAGTAGCGGCTGACCACGGCTCAGGCCCCCGCGTAGGAGTGCAGACCGGAGATCACCAGGTTCACCGCGAACAGGTTGAACATCATCGTCGCCCAGCCCACCACCGCCACCCACGCCGCGGTGGTGGCCCGCACACTCGCGGTCGCGTTCGCGTGCAGGTAGGCCGCATACACCACCCAGGAGATGAACGCCCACGTCTCCTTCGGGTCCCAGCCCCAGAAGCGGCCCCACGCCGCCTCCGCCCACACCGCTCCGGCCATCACCGCGAAGGTCCACACCAGGAAGCCCGCCGCGTGCATCCGGAACGACAGTCGCCGCCACACCGCCGTCGCGGGCAGCCGCGCCGCCAAGGTGTCACGCAGATCCCCCGATCTCGGCGTGCCCCGTCGCTCATAACGCGCCCGTAGCAGCAGGGCCGCGGCGGCGACGAACCCGATCAGGAACAACCCGGACGCGATCGCGGCGGCGCTGACGTGCACCGCCAGCCACACCGACTGCAACGCCGGCACCAGCGGACCCGCCGGCGTGTATACGTGCAGGCCCGCCGCGGCGAGCAGCACCAACGCGCACACCGCGACGTACAGGCCCAGTGGCCGCACCGCGGGGCGCCGGACCGCCAGGACCAGCCAGGCGAGCACCCCGACCAGGGTCACCGCCACGATGAACTCGTACATGTTGCCCCACGGCACGCGCCCCGCCGCGGCCGCCCGGGCGACCAGGCTACCGGCCTGCGCCGCCGCGGCCGCCCCGACCGCGCCCAGGCCGACGACGCGCCCGATGGCAACCCGGCGCGACACGGCAGCCATCGTCGGGACGGCAGCCGCAGGAACCGTCGCAGGAACCGGTACGGCAACCCGCCGCGGTGCCACCTGGGCCGCGGCAAAGGCAATCACGGCCGTGAGGTGGCCGAGGAGAGCAAGAGTGAACAGATTGTCAGACAGAGCAGCCATCGACTCTCCACGAATGAGTCAACCCGCTACCGCACGCCCCGATCACGAGGCGGCGGGCGGGCCGGAGATCAGAGCGATTCCAGCCGGGACGGATAGCCGGACGCGGCGAGCGCCGCGGTCAGCACGGGAGCGGTGACGACGACCGGGTCGGCGTCCACCACCGCGCGGCCCGCCGCTGCGGACACGTGCGCCCGATGCACCCCCGGCAGATCTTCCAAAATTCGCCGTACCGCGCTCTCCGCACGGTCGCAGCACAACCCGCGCACGGCCAGCATGTAAGTGACGGTGTCGTTCACGGCATCCTCAGACCCGACGAAGGGACAGCCGAGCTTGCTGGCCGACTGGCCAGGACCACGTTTGGCAGACTCGGCAGGAACGAAGGCCCGCGACGGCTACTCAGCCGGCCACGTATCAGGACGCGTGGAGCGCCACGGGCTCACAACCGCAAACCGGTTCTACACCCGCGACACGCACAACAGTGACAGCAGCCGGACCGTCACAGGCCGGCTCACCGGCCGGTGACGCAACCCCCGGCCAACAGGTAGCCGGCGGACCCAGCGCTGGAATGCCCCCAGTACGACGGCGCCGCCGATCACCAGCAACAGCAGGCAGGCCGTCACGGCCACGCTCCCGCCATCTGCCGGCGCATGATGCCCGTCAGTCGCCTCCGGATCGGCGGAGGCGAGGGCATCAGCGAGGCTGTTCAGGGCCGCAGACGCGTCGTAGGAAGCGAGGGAGGGCGTGGAACTGGCAGCCGCCGAAGGTGTCGCAGTGTCCAGACCCGTGGCGCACTGCAGCGCGTGCAGGACCAGAACCGCAGCGACGACGACCGCCACCGCGACAGCGCGGTAGCCGCGCATCGCACCAGCCGGACCGTCCCACGTCACCAGCGCAGACTACGACACTCCACGGCCGCAGCCGTCGAGTGGATGCCGGTTCTCGTCCTGCCCCTGATGCTTCTCTCAGATCGGCGAACGACGGTGCACCGTGTCGCTAGGCCCTACCCACCGGTGTGAAGCACTTCGACCGCGTAGCCGTCAGCTGGTGGAGAGCACGTATTGCGGGTTCTTCGCTATTCCTCCTTGGCTGTGAGTGCGTCGCGATGGAGGCAGCCAGTAACCGGCAACTTAAGGCCCAGAGGATCTGCTCACGGGGCCGGTCCGTGTTCACCATCAGCGAAAGTCGAATCTCCACCAGGATTTGGTCGCTCAGCCCGACGCCGCGATCGGGCTCTTCGGCAACCGGACCGGTGACGGGGCGTCGCCGTCGGCGCGCTATTCCGCGACCTGTTCGTGTTCTCGGACGTTGCTTCCGTGCGCCGGGTCGGCGGTTGGTCTGGGGCAGCAGGCAGGCGGCTGGCTTGACCGGCGGCCCAGGAAGATGGCGGCTGGCCACGCCGCGGCGACGACCGCGGCGCCGACGCCGAGGGCGATGCCGCCCTGGGTGAAACCGCCGATCCCGCCGAGGACTCCGGCGAGGATGAGTAGGTGGCAGATCGTGGCCGGCACCGCCAGATTCACCGGCGACCCTGACCAGCCGCGCCTGGCGGTGGAACAGGCCAATGGGGACACCTGCACGATCGAGGCCACGCACTACGTGGTGGCCACCGGATCCACACCATGGGCGCCGCCGATCGCCGGGCTCGCCGACGCCGGCTACCTGACCTCCACCACCGCCATGGACCTCGACCGGCTTCCCGAGTCGATGGTCGTCATCGGCGGCAACGCGATCGGCCTGGAACAGGCGCAGCTGTTCGCCCGCCTCGGCACGCGCGTGACCGTGGTGGAGACCCTGGACCGGCTGGCGCCGTTCGAGGAGCCGGAGATCTCCGCAGCCATCGAGGGCGTGTTCGCCGACGAGGGCATCCCCGTGCACACAGGCCCAACCGTCACCGCCGTCGCCCGCGCCGACGACGGTTACTCGCTCACCCTCACCACCGGCGCCGGCACTGTCGAGCTGGCCGCGGAGCAACTGCTGGCCGCCACCGGCCACCGCCCCCTCACCGGTGGCCTGAACCTGGATCAGGTGGGAGTGACGGTCGGCCGGCGCGGCGAGATCGTCGTCGACGAGCGCCTGCTTACCAGCAACCGGCGGATCTGGGCCGCCGAGGACGTGAAGGGGCATCCGCAGTTCGTGTACGTGGCGGGCGCGTACGGCGCCCTGATCGTGGACAACGCCTTCGGCGGCGCCGGCCGCCGGATGGACTACACCAACCTGCCGCAGGTCATCTTCACCACCCCGGCGATCGCCGCCGCCGGGCTAATCGACGCCCAGGCCGCCATGCAGGGCCTGGACTGCGAATGCCACGTGCTGCCCCTGGACTTCGTGCCACGGGCGATCGTCAACCGCGACACCCGCCTCCTCGTCAAGATCGTCGCCAAGCGTGGCAGCGGCCGCATCCGGGGCGTGCACGTCCAAGCCGACAACGCCGGTGCCCTCATCGCCGCCGCAGTCTACGCCGTGCAGGCGGGCATGACCGTGGTGCAGATGGCGACATCTGGTGCCCCTACCTGACCATGGCCGAAGGTCTGAAACTCGCCGCCCAGACCTTCACCCGCGACGTGGCGAAGCTGTCCTGCTGCGCCTCCTGACCGCCCCACCCGGGAGGCCACGATGACCGCACAGGACAGCCAGAACATTACCCCCAACAGGACGACCGCGCGGCCCAGCTCAGCCCGCCCGGCTGGTCCACCGCATGATCTCGACCACCGACGCACACACCGCCTGCGGCATCGCCGAATTCGGCGCCCTCCGCACGATCACCCCCGTTACCTTTTTGATCGTCCCCAGCCGGGGACCCTCGGTCGCCCGGCCTGGTATGACTTCCTGCCCCTGTCGTTCGGATGATCCGGGGGGTGTTGTCGCCGGGTCGGGTGGCGTCGGTGGACCGCTGATAGGGACACGGCCACCCGTGTTCGGGGTAGGTCTCTTCGTAACGTGGCTGCCGGCAGTCCGACGCTCAGACCAGCGGCCGAGGCCACGGAGCGATGCGTGGAGGCGGGTGTGGTGCACGGCGGATATGGCGTCTACCTCGGCTTGGACGTCGGCAAAGAGGGTCACCACGCGGTCGGGTTGGCGCCGGACGGCAAGCGGCTGCACGATGCGGCGTTGCCGAACACTGAGGCCAGGCTGCGGCAGTTGTTCGACAAGCTCGCCCGTCACGGCAGGGTTCTGGTGGTGGTCGATCAGCCGGCCTCGATCGGTGCCTTGCCGGTCGCGGTGGCTCGATCATGTGGTCATCACGTGGCCTACCTGCCTGGCCTGGCGATGCGGCGCATCGCTGACCTGCATCCCGGTTCGGCGAAGACCGACGCCCGGGACGCCTACGTCATCGCCGATGCCGCCCGGACCCTGCCGCACACGCTGCGGCGGGTCGACGTCGGCGACGAAGCCCTCGCGGAGCTGGAGGTGCTGGTCGGCTTCGACGACGACCTCGCTGGCGAAGCCACCCGCGTGTCGAACCGGATCCGTGGTCTGCTGACGCAGATCCATCCCGCCCTGGAACGGGTCCTCGGCCCGAAGGTGCACCACAAGGCCGTGCTGGAGTTGCTGTCCCGTTGCGGCGGCCCGGTCGGGCTGCGCAAGGCAGGCCGCCGCAAGCTGATGGCGATCACCGCCGTCCACGCACCCCGCATGGGCGAACGCCTGGTCGAGCAGATCATGACCGCCCTGGACGAGCAGACCGTCACCGTCCCCGGCACCCAAGCAGCCGAGACGATCCTGCCCCGCCTCGCCGACACCCTCCGCGACACCTTGCGGCAACGCGACCAGGCCGCCGGCGAGGTCGAAAGGATCCTCGATGCACACCCTCTTGCCCCGGTCCTGACCTCGATGCCCGGCATCGGCGTCAGGACCGCCGCCCGAATCCTGCTCGAAGTCGGCGACGGCACCGCCTTCCCGACTCCCGGGCACCTCGCCGCCTACGCCGGCCTCGCCCCTGTCACCCGACGATCCGGCAGCAGCATCCGCGGCGAACACCCACCCCGCGGCGGCAACAAGAACCTCAAACGGGCGTTCTTCCTCGCCGCGTTCGCTGCCCTCGGTGACCCCTGAGCCGCGCCTACTACGACCGAAAGAGAGCCGAGGGCAAGCGCCACAACGCCGCCCTCATCTGCCTCGCCCGACGCCGCTGCGACGTCCTGTTCGCCATGCTCCGCGACAAGACCCCCTACCAGGCCCGCCCAGCCACGCCGATCGCCGCTTGACGAAACCCATAGGGACACCCCCCCGGGTAGTGGTGGTGTACGGCACCGGTTGCTGCCCCGACGTCCGGCGTAGCCGCACCCTGCTCGACCGGGCATACACCTACATCGACCTCGACGACGACAAGATCGCCGCTGAGATCGTACGGCAGTTGCAGCGGGGGCAACGACGGGTTCCCACCCCGACGGCAACTTCCTGGCCGAACCCACCGATGGCCAGCTGATAGCGCGCGCGCCTGAACACGGAGGCATACAGGCCTACCGACCTCCCGGGCTGAGGCGCCTACGGATGTTCAGGTGGAGACAC
The DNA here is from genome assembly GCF_049841835.1 of Micromonospora sp. DT227. Classification (NCBI taxonomy): domain Bacteria; kingdom Bacillati; phylum Actinomycetota; class Actinomycetes; order Micromonosporales; family Micromonosporaceae; genus Micromonospora; species Micromonospora sp. DT227. The sequence continues at coordinate 87,233 of NZ_JBNCLA010000001.1, forward strand.
CTACAGGCAGGAGACGATGCCTGCGAGCAGGCCGACGCTCATGGGTGCGATCAAGGCAACCGAGGCGAGCACCCCGCGAGCGGCAAGGTTTCGTCCAGGCGGACGGTGCCCCTGAAGTCGTTGCAGTCGGATGGCAACCTCTGCGCCCGCCATCGACAGCGCGGACGGCGGATGCGGTGCGCTGGCGAAGGTCAGCAGGGCATTGCGTACCGCCGCTTGGCCGCATTCGCGTACCGCGGCGGCGTCCGCGCGCAGCTCGACGAGCAGACGTACGGCTGACGGCGCTTCCCGGGTCAACGGCAGCCAGGGCACGGCCGCCGCGAGCCCTTCCACAGCGGAAACGAGGATATGGTGACGCTCACGCAGATGGGCCCGCTCATGGCTGAGGACCGCGGCGAGCTGCTCCGCCGGCAGGTCGCGGGCACAGCTTGCCAGGACCGTCACGCCATGCGATCCGCCGAGGCTGTAGGCCAACGGCGTCGAATGGGGAATCCACAGCACCCCGTCCTCGCCGAATTCTGACTTCCCGCCGGTGAGTGTGAGTAGATCGGCGTGGGCTTGCCGAGCGCGGTGGGCGCTACGTGCCCGGCGGGCGCATGTCATGGCGAACTCTGCGAGCGCGGCGATCATTGTCAGGGCTCCGACCGCACCGACGATCTCGTCAAGGGCGGGTGGACGGCTGGGCCGGGTCCAGTGCCAGCAGATGCGGGCGAGATCGTGCAGTGCCCACTCGTGGGTTGTCCCTGGCGCGAGAAGCATGGCGATGGCGAGGCCGAAGGTGGCGGTCACCGCGACGAGCAGGCCGACCCAGCCGAGCAGCACCGCGAGAGGGTCAGCCACGTGCCGGAAGCACAGCCGCAACGCGGCGGGACCCCACCAGGCGACGGCGGCGGCCCCGGTGAACAGGTCGAGCGCGAGGCTCACGAGCCGGACTCCCGCTCGTGCAGCACCTGCCTGAGGATGTGCAGTTCGCGGTCGGAGGCCGACCGGGCGAAGTGCAGGAGCACCAGGTCGGGGTGGCTGCTCGTCTCGATCACCTGGCGCAGCGTGCGCGCGGTGATCTCTTCACGGGTGCCGGCTGGGCGGTAGCGGTAGGCCTTGCCGTCTTTCTCCCGCATGGCCCAGCCCTTACGATGCAGGTTGTCCAGCACGGTGAGAACTGTCGTGTAGGCCAGGGCCCGGTCGGTGGTCAGTGCCTCAAGGACATCTCTGACCAGCAGGGGTTGGTTGGCGCGCCAGAGGGCGTCCATGACGGCCGATTCGAGTCTGCCCAGCTCCGCCACGTGCTCTCCCTTCGTGACCGTCAGGGTACGCGAGGCTATCCGCCGGGTCGTCAGGACATGTCGGGGCCGCGGACGCTGCTGCCGGGCACAGATCCCGATCCTTCGGGAGCGCCACGGGAGCCGCAGGGCGCTTGACGTGCTGGGGATGGCGGGTCCGGGCCGGTCTCGCCGCGGTGACGTCGAGACCGGCCGCAGAGACGCCGCTTACAGGCGGTCGAGGATCTTCTGCAGGGTCTGCACCTCGGCGGCCTGATCCGAGGCGATCTTGGTGGCGAGCGCCTTGGCCTCGGGGTTACTGCCGTTGGCCTGCTCGGTCTTGGCCATTTCGATGGCGCCGTTGTGGTGGGCGATCATCATCTCGGCGAACTTCTTGTCGAAGGCCGTGCCCTTGGCGGCGGCGAGGTCGGCCATCTCCTGGCCGGACATCATGCCGGGCATGTCCGAGTTCATGCCCGGCATGTCATGGCTGGGGGAGGCCGACATCCCCGGCATGTCGTGCCCCGGCGTCGAGCTCATGCCGGGCATGTTGGGGTTGCCGGGGAGCGTGGTGGGCTTTCCCCAGGCGGTCAGCCACCCCTTCATGGTGGTGATCTCGGGATCCTGCGCTGTCTTGATCTTGGCAGCCAGGTCCTTCAACTCAGGGTCGCTCGCCCGGGTCGGGGCCAGGTCGGCCATCTCAACCGCCTGCTGGTGGTGCGGGATCATCATCTGGGCGAACATCACGTCCGCGTCGTTGAAGGTGGCGTTGGCCGAAGAGGAGGCGCTGGTCGACGGACTGCTGTTGCCGTGCTCCATGCCGGCGGTGTCGTCACCGCCGCCGCAGGCGGCGGTGACGAGCAGAGCGGACAGGGCGACGCCCGCGAGGGCGCTGCGGCGCAGGATGGTTCGCTTCATCAGGTATGTGGTCCTTGTCGCTAGGTTTCTTCGGAATCGGGGTCGTCGGCTCCGGGCGCTCCCGGATTCGCGCGCTCCTATGTCCGCAGGACCGATACCGCGGTGAGATGCAATCCGATGGGGCGGCGTGGCGGACCTCGACGGCTGCCCGTCGCCCAGGATCGTCGGCTGCCGGCCGGCCGGCAGGGGTCCCACCGGCGCTGCCGCAGCGTCGGCAGGAAGCTGAGGAGCAGGACGCTGCCCAGCACAGCCAGGCACACGGCGAACGGGTGAACTCCGTCGTCGTGGCCGTGCGAGCCGCCGTGGCCCTGCTCCGCGGTCGAACCGGTCGAGCTCTGGTGGGCGGCGGTTGCCGTGTGTCCGGTGCCGGCGGCAGCGGGGTCGGGTGGATGGCCGAAGGTGTGCATGCCGAATACGCCGAACGCCAGGGCGACGAGCAGTACCAGCCGCAGGAGCGGCGGCCTCCGGAGGCTCGCTTCGTACACGGTCGGACTTTTCATCCCATACCCAGAGTAATTGGCGGGAAGATCGTAGGGAGAGGCGAGGGTCACACGCGCCGGATTAGGGGGTGAGGTTCGGAATGTCGAACCAGGCGAACGGCGGCCACGGCAGGTTGCGAAGGACCGTGCTGTAGAGCAGGAAGGCGACGCCGTAGGCCCAGTAGACGCGTGGCGACAATCGCAGTGCGGGAAGCTCCCGCCCGAACCAGGCGATGCCGGCCCAGCGGACGCCCGCGCAGAGGAGAAAGGGAACGGCGATCAGAGCGACCAGGTGGTGGCGAGCCGCGTTGACGAGATCGCCGTGCAACAGGTAGTAGAACATCCGGGTTCCGCCGCAAGTCGGACCGTTGATCCCGGTCACTGCGTGCCACAGGCAGGGGCCGGTGGGATCGGCGACCCGGTCGGTCGGGTTGAAGCGGAGAACAAAGGCCGCCGCCGCGCCGAGAGCGCCCGCCAACGCCAGGGTCGCCGCACGCTGCGCTCTGCGATGCGGATCCACCGCCACCTGTCGCATCCGATTCCCTCACGTGTTCATCTGCGCCGACGCCGGGGTTGACAGGAGTCACCTGCCCCGGAACGGGTCTACTAATCAGGCATAGTAGATGGCGTAGTACGGGGACGGCGCTACCCCCTCCTGACCCGGCAGTCCACAGACCGGGAGCGACGACCGGGTGAGGATCAGCGAAGCTGGCCCGGCTAGCTTCGGGCCGGCCGGGCCAGCGCCCGGCCGCTCAGTCGCGTCCAGGCATCAGGCGTACCCGGCGCAGCAGTTGCGCGTTGAGCGCCACCACGATCGTGGAGGCGGACATCAGCAACGCGCCGACGGCGGGGCTGAGGGCGATTCCCGCCCAGGCCAGGGCGCCGGATGGCGTCGAGTTCCCGCAGCAGGGCGGGGCCGCCGACCGCCTAGGACGTGCCGCCGATGACGCCCTCGAGGCCGCGTCCAGTCAGCGAGCGAAAGTCCTGGGCCTCGGCCGCCGGGCCGCGGTCCTGGGCTGCCTTGACCAGGGCCCGGGCGAGTGGGTGCTCGCTGTCCGCCTCGATTGCGCCGGCGATCCGCAGCACCTCGTCCTCGGTGACGCCGGCGGTGGCGGCGCTGCCGGCGAGAGTGTGGGCGCCCTTGGTCAGGGTGCCGGTCTTGTCGAACAGCACCGCGTCAACGCCCCGCATGCGTTCGAGGGCGAGGCGGTCCTTGACCAGGATGCCGGCTCTGGTCGACACCGCCGTCGACAGCGCGATCACCAGCGGGATGGCCAGCCCGAGCGCGTGCGGGCATGCGATGACCAGGACGGTCACGGTGCGGACCACGGCCTCGTTGAGGTCACCGAGTGCCCACCACGTGCCGAAGGTGATCAGCGCTGCGGCGGTGGCGAGGTAGAACAGCCAGGCGGCGAACCGGTCGGCGAGCACCTGCGCACGGCTGGCGGACGCCTGCGCCTGAGCGACGAGCCGGCCGATGCCCGCGAGGGCGGTGTCCTCGCCGACGGCGTCGACGCGTACCCGCAGGGCGGAGTCGGTGGCCACGGTGCCGGCGACCACCCGGTCCCCGACGCCACGGGAGACCGGACGGGACTCTCCCGTGATCATCGACTCGTCCAGTTCCCCGGCGCCGTCGACAATGCGGCCGTCGGCGGGGACCCGGCCACCGGAGCGGACCAGCACCAGGTCGCCGAGCCGCAGGTCCCCGACCGGCACCCGGTGCGGTTGTCCTGCCTCCTCGTCGAGGCGTTCGGCGTCGTCGGGCAGCAGCGCGGCAAGGGCTGCCAGGGCCCCCTGGGCCTGCCCGATCGCCTTCGTCTCCTGCCAGTGGCCCAGCAGCATGATGGTCACCAGCGCCGCCAGTTCCCACCAGAAGTCGAGGCGGAACGCGCCAAGACGGGTCGCCAGTGAGGCGGCGTAGGCGACGGTGATCGCCATCGAGATCAGCAGCATCATGCCCGGTGCCCGGTCGCGGACCTCGCGAACGCCGCCGATCAGGAACGGCCAGCCGCCGTAGGCGAACACCAGGGATCCGAGGACGGGTCCGACCCAGGTCATGCCGGGAAAGTCGAGGGTGTAGCCGAACCAGTCCATGACCATGTGGCTGGTGGCCACGATCGGCCCGGTCAGCGCCAGGCTCAGCCAGAATTTCCGCCGGAACTGCTCCGGGTCGTGCCCGGCGTGCTTGTCGTGCCCACCGCCGCGGCCGGCTTGCCCCCCATGGTGGCCATGGTGCTCACGGTGGTGCGGGGAGTCCGGCGACGTGGTGTGCAGCTGGTGGGGGTGCGCGATGTGCAGTTCTTGCGCGCCGCGCGAATGGTCGTGCCCGGTCGCGACCGCGCCGTGGCCGGTGTGCTGACGCGTCATGGGTCCACCTCCACCCGCAGCTTATACCCGTAGGGGGTATACGGCACGCGCGGTTTCCCTTGCCTCTCAGGTCTCTCGTTACCGATACCGGGCACAGGTAGGACCTTGGTCCCGAGAAGCAGGGGCAATGGGCGGTGACGCCCGGGGCGTGCCGAGAGCAGGGTTCGAGAAGAAGCATCCTGGCCGAGCGCTACGCCCGCGGCGAACTCGATGCAGAGGAGTACCAACGCAGGTTGGACGGATTGCGCTGACCGGATGGGCCGTTTCAGCACTGCTGGCTGCCGGCGAGTGGTCCCCCGGCGGGCAGGGTGACGATGAACGTCGCGCCCGTGCCGGGGCCGTCGCTGGCGGCGGTGAGGCGACCTCCGTGCTGTGTGACGAGCGCGCGGGCGACCGCCAGGCCGATCCCCGACCCACCGTGACCACGGTCCCGGGCGGCGTCCGCGCGGTAGAAGCGCTCGAAGACGTGCGCCAGGTGCCGAGCCCCGATGCCGTCGCCCGTGTCGGCGACCGAGATGTGCACACCGTCGCTGTCCCGGATGGCGTGGACCGTCACGTGTCCAGCCGCAGGGGTGTGTCGTAGGGCGTTGTCGAGGAGGTTGCCCAGCACCTGGCCCATCCGCTGCGCATCGGCGTCGACCAGTCCGGCATCCGGGGCAACCTGCTCATGCAACGCCACGCCCTTGGCGGCGTACCGGGGTCGGGCGGCGGCGACAGCGGCGCCGACCAGTTCGCCGACCCCGATCGGTCGGCGGTGCAGGTCGAGTTGGTGCTCCTCGGCGCGGGACACGGCGACGACGTCCTCGGCCAGGCGCCGCAGCCGGTTCGTCTGGGCCCGCAGCACCGTCCAGGTGTCCTCGCCCTCGACCGCGATCCCGTCCTCGGCGGCGTCCACGTACGCCTCGATGGTGGCCAGTGGGGTGCGCAGCTCGTGGCCGAGGTCGGCCAGGAGGCGGCGGCGGGTCGTCTCCGCGTCAGCGAGGCGGGCGGCCATGGTGTTGAAGGCGGCGGCGACCGTGTCGAACTCGGGGCCGAGGCCGGGGACCGCTACCCGTACGCCGTAGTCACCCCGACTCACGTCCGCGGCGGCGGTAGCGAGCTGGGTGACCGGTTGGGCGAGGCGGCGGGCCAGGTAGGCGCTGGCGGCGAGGGCGGCCAGCAGCGACGCGGCGATCGCGACGCCGAGAGCGAGAGCACTGGCCGACGCATACGCCTCCTCGACGTGATGGGCGGTGCCCGGGTCGACCGCACTGGCGGCCCGCCGCAGGTGGCTGTGGAAGATGGCCGGACCCACCACGGCGGCGATCACCGCGAGAGTCGCAGCGCCGACCAGCACCACGAGGGTCTGGGCCGCGAGCAGCCGGCCCGGTAGTCCGAGTTGCCGTCTCATCCCCGTCCCATCCGGTAGCCGATGCCGCGCACGGTGCGGATGAATCGGGGGGCTGCGGGGTCGTCACCGAGCTTGCGGCGCAGGTGAGCGATGTGCACGTCGACGAGGTGCTCGTCACCGACCCAGTCTGCGCCCCACACCAGGTCGATGAGCTGACGGCGGCGCAGCGCGACATCCGGCTGGGCCGACAACGCGGCCAGCAGGTCGAATTCGGTGCGGGTGAGCTCCACGGGCTGCCGGTCCACCCACACCTCCCGACCGGCGAGGTCGATGCGCAAGGCCCCGACGGCGCGTTCGGACGGCTCCGGCGGCGGGGCCGGCGCGACGCGCGGGCGACGCAGCATGGCACGGATGCGGGCCACGAGCTCCCGCGGGCTGAACGGCTTGGTCAGGTAGTCGTCCGCGCCGACTCCGAGGCCGACCAGCTTGTCGACCTCCTCACTGCGGGCGGTGAGCATGACCGCGTAGCAGTCGGTGAACGTCCGAATCCGGCGGCAGACCTCAATGCCGTCCAGACCGGGGAGGGCGAGGTCCAGCACCACGACGTCCGGCCGGTCACGCCGGACGGCGTCGACCGCCGCGCGGCCGTCGAAGACGCAGCTCACCTCGTGCCCGTCGCGCTCCAGATAACTGGCGACGACCTTGGCCAGGCTGCGCTCGTCGTCGACCACCAGCACACGTACGCCCATGGGGTCCATCCTGCCCGGGCGGCGGAGGTGGTCGCGTCCGGGTGACGCGGCGGCGCTCATGAAGATTCACTGAAGATCGTGGCGGGACGTGGTCACCGGCCGGCTGGGGCGACCAGGCTGCAGGCAGGGTTCCCCGTTGTGAAGGAGCAGCCATGTCCCCCACCCTCACCCGTCGGCGGCTGTTGGCCGGAGTTGCCGGGGCGGCCGGTCTCGCCGGGGCCGGCGGCGCCGCGGCCTGGGCAGGCGGGCTGTTCGATTCGCAGCTCGTGGCGCCGACGGCGGACCTGGTGGCGCGGACGGAGGCGGCCCGGCGGCGGGCCGACGGCCGCACGGTGCGGGTGGCGTTGAACCCTCGCCCGGTCACCCTCGACCTGGGCGGCCGGCAGGTGCAGACCTGGGGGTATCACGAATCCGCGCCCGGGCCGCTGATCCGCGCCCGGGCCGGAGATGTGCTTCGGGTCGAGGTGACCAATGGTCTGGCCGCTGGAACGAGTGTGCACTGGCACGGGGTCGCGTTGCGCAACGACATGGACGGCGTGCCCGGGGTGACCCAGCAGCCGATCGCCGCCGGCGGCCGGCACACCTACGAGTTCACCGTCCCCGACCCCGGCACCTACTTCTACCACCCCCACTCGGGCGTGCAGCTCGACCGCGGGCTCTACGGCGTGCTCGTCGTCGACGACCCGCACGAGGCCGGCCGGTACGACCAGGAGTGGATCGTGGTGCTCGACGACTGGGTCGACGGCACCGGCCGTACGCCCGACGACGTGTTGGCGTCGCTGCAGTCCATGGGCGGCCACGGCGACATGCCCGGCATGGCCGGCATGGATCACGGCAGCATGGGCGGCATGAGCGGCATGCCGATGGGTGGCATGGAGACGATGACGTCCCCGCTGCTCGGCGGTGCCGGGGACGTCACGTACCCGCACTATCTGATCAACGGCAGGACGCCGGAGGCCCCCGTGACGTTGGCGGCTCGGCCGCGCCAGCCGGTGCGGATCCGCCTCGTCAACGCCGCCTCCGACACCGCCTTCCGGGTCGCCCTCGGTGGTCACCGTCTCACCGTCACCCACTCCGACGGCTTCCCGGTCACCCCGACCGCCTGCGACGCGCTGGTGCTGGGCATGGGTGAGCGGGCGGATGTCACAGTGGAACTGAGCGATGGCGTCTTTCCCCTGGTCGCGGTCGCCGAGGGCAAGGGCGGCCAGGGCCTGGCCCTGGTCCGCACCGGCGCCGGAAGCGCGCCGAGCGCCACCGTCCATCTGCCGGAACTGGACCGTCGGGTGCTCCTCACCGGGGGGCTGCGGCCGGCCGACGCCGTGCGGCTGGAGCGCCGCGAGGCTGATCGGGTGCACCGGTTGGTGCTGGGCGGCTCGATGATGCCCTACCGGTGGACCCTCAACGGCGCCGCCTTCGACAAGCTCGATCCGCTGGTGGTCGGCCAGGGCGAGCGGGTCCGGTTGGAATTCGTCAACCAGACCACTATGTTCCACCCTATGCACGTGCACGGTCACACTTTCGCGGTCGCCGACACCGGCGTACGGAAGGACACAGTGATCGTCGTGCCGAAGCAGACAGTGGCGGTGGAGTTCGACGCGACCAACCCGGGTCAGTGGATGACCCACTGCCACAACATCTACCACGCCGAGAGCGGCATGATGATCAACCTGGCCTACCAGAAGTGACGGTATGCGGAGGCTCCCCGCCCCAAAAGGGGCGGGAGCCTCGGCATACGCTGGCGGGTCAGGTCACCCGGCGGAAGCCGGCGATGGGCATGTAGTTGATGTTGAGGACGTTGACCGGCTTGCCAGCTCGCGGGGCGTGCACCATCAGGTCGTTACCCAGGTAGAGGCCCATGTGGTGCAGGTCGCTGTAGAAAAAGATCAGGTCGCCGGGCCGGGCGTCGGCCCGCGAGACCGGCCGCCCCTCGTTCCACTGGGCACCCGTGAAATGGGTGAGCGAGATGCCCGCAGCCTTGTACGCGTACTGGGTGAGACCGGAACAGTCGAAGGCGTCCGGACCGTTGGCCCCCCAGACGTACGGGTCCCCCACCTGCTGGCAGGCGACCCGGATCGCCGTCTGCGCGGCACTGCTGACCACACCGGAGACAGTAGGACAGCCTGTCATCTTCACCGTCGTCTTCGGCAGCGATGCGGTCAGGCGCTTGATCTCGGCGTCGATCTGCTTCTTCTTCGCCGCCAACTCGTCACGCTGCTTGATCTCCGCGGCGATCAGCTCATCCAGCTTCTGCTTCTGCGCCTGATACCGGTCGCGGACAGCCAGCACGCCGGCGATCTCCTGATGCTGCTGGGCCGCGAGCCGGTCGAGGATCACCAACTGTTCGGCAAGAGTCCCGGGCTTGGTGCTCACCAGGAGAGCGCCCAGTTCCTGTGACGGACCACGCATGTAGTGCCGGGCGGCGATTGCGCCCACCCGGTTCATCGCCAGCGCGGACTCCAGCTCCAGCGGCGCCATCTTCTTCTCAAGATCCGTGGCCTTCTTCTGGTTGGCCTTCAGCTGGGCCCGGATCTTGTTGTAGCCCTCGATCGTGGGCTCGAGTTGCTCCCACTGTTTGTCGATCTGCGCCTCGATCTCGTCGGGCGACGGTGCCGCGTGCGCTGGAGCCGTCAGCGACGCGGCGCCGACGGCGACAGCCGCTATCACGGTGAGTAGACGGCGGATCAACTGACGGCCGCCGACCGACGGTGCGGGCGAGCGACACGGGACCTGATGGTGGAGGGGCATGGATGCCACCAGCACGAACTCCTTCTACCGCGGAACTGGGTGGATGTCGTCTTGGCACTCACCGGGGCGAACGCCACCCGGCATCCTGCCCTACTATTCTCGGATAGTAGAGGAGTCCCCTGGAAGCAGGAGAACCGACGCACCGGGATCCGACGAGCAGCCCGACCAGCCGTCGTCGAGCGGCTGCCTCTGCTACCGGCTGACGAGGTACCACAGCGGCCCGGCGGCGAGACCTGCGGCGAGGCTGAGCGCCGCCGCGGACACCGCCAGGCCCATCGACCACCGCCGAGGGCTCAACCGCGACTGCACGCCCCGCTCGTCGTCGGCGTGGCGGTAGGCGGGGGTGATCCAGCGCAGGTAGTAGAAGAGGCTGAGCACACTGTTGGCGAACACGACCACGGCGAGCCAGGCGTACCGCCCGTCCCAGGCGGCGGTGGCGGTGGCGAGCTTACCGACGAACACCGCGGTCGGTGGCGTGCCGACCAGGCCGAGCAGCGCGACCAGCAGGGCCGCGGCGAGCCAGGGCCGCTGTGCGGCCAGACCACGGTAGTCGGCCAGGTCGCGGTGATCGGGCACGGCGGCACCGACCGCGAACGCGGCGATGTTGGTCACCGTGTAGCCGGTGAGATACACCAGCAGCGACGGCAGGGCGAGGTCGCTGCGGCCGGCCGCGACGATCGGTACGAGCAGGAAGCCGACCTGGCTGACGGTTGACCAGCCGAGCAGCCGCCGCGGGTCGGACTGCCAGTACGCGGCAAGGTTGCCCAGTGTCATGCTCGCGACCGCGAGTGCGGCCACCAGCACCGCCCACGACGAGGATGGGGGAAGCACGGTGGCGAGCCGGTAGACCGCGACCAGCGCGCCGATCTTCGGCACGGTGGTGAGGAACGTCGCGGCCGTGGCCGTGGCTGCCTGGGCCGCGTCGGGGACCCAGAAGTGGGCGGGCACCCCGCCGGCTTTGAACATCAGCCCGCCGATGACGGCGACCGCTCCGACGGTCACCGCCGCCTGCGGTGAGCCGGTGAGCCGGTCGGTGAGTTCAGCGTACCCGGTGGTGCCGGTGAGCCCGGACAGGACGGTCACCCCGAGCAGCAGCAGGATGCCGAACAGCGCCCCCATCAGGTACGTCTTCATGGCCGCTTCGGCGGCTGCACCGGTGTGCGCGAGGCCGATCAGCGCGTAGAGCGGGATGCTGGCGAGCAGGAACCCGACGGCGAGGGCGAGCAGGTCAGTGGCGCCAGCCAGCAGCACGGCACCGGCGGTGGAGAACAGCAGCAGGGCGTACGTTTCGCTTTCCCGCGCGCTGCCGGCGATCTCGTCGGCGGCGACCGCGAGAATGAGCAGGGTGCCGGCCGCGGCGAGGATGCGGGCGATGCCGGTGGCCGTGTCGACGGCGAACGAGTCGTCGAAGGCGCTCGTCGCCGGGCTGCGCATCTGGATCGCCGCCGCGATGATGGCGGCGACGAGCACGATGGCGGTGAGGGTGCGGATGAGCCATTGCCGGTGGCGGGGGACGAAGGAACCGCCGATCAGTGCGGCGAGCGCGCCGCCGACGAGCAGCATCTCGGGTATCAGCAGCAGCGGTCGCATCGTCGTCGTGTCCACCGGTCACCGCCCGAGCAGGCCGACGACCGCGTGGGCGGCGGGTTCGATGACGTCCAGCAGCGGGCGCGGCAGCACTCCGATCGCCAGGGACAGTAGCAGCAGCGGCCCGGCTGACCACAGCTCCCGAGCACGCAGATCGGTGAACCCGACCGACTTGCCGGCCGTGTCGCCGGTGAAGACGCGCTGCAGCGCGCGGAGGAACAGCGCCGCGGTGAGCAGGATGCCCAGCACGGCGATGGCGGTGACGGGCGCGGCGGCGATGCTGCCGATGAAGATCTGGAACTCGGCGATGAAGCCGGAGAAGGCGGGCAGGCCCAGGGAGGCGAACGCGCCGACGGCGAACAGCGCCGCGAAGGCCGGCGCGGGTGCAGCGAGCCCGCCGAAGTCACGCATGTCGTAGGTGCCGGCGCGGTTCTGCAGGACGCCGGCGAGCAGGAACAGGGCGCCGGTGATCAGGCCGTGGCTGACCATCTGGGTGACTGCGCCGGCGACGGCCACGTCGCGGGCCTGGGTGGTGTCGGCGGCGACCAGGCCGGCGACGCCGACGGCGAGGACGATGTAGCCCATGTGGTTGACCGACGTGTAGGCGATCATGCGTTTGAGGTTGGGCTGGGCCAGCGCCACGAGGGCCCCATAGATCACCGACACGACGCCGACGACGATGATCACCCAGGCCCAGGCGCGCCAGGCCTGCGGCAGCATCGGCATGGCGATGCGGACGAAGCCGTAGGTGCCCATCTTCAGCAGCACCCCGGCCAGGACCGCCGAACCGGCGGCCGGTGCGTCGGTGTGCGCGGGCGGCAGCCAGGTGTGGAACGGCACGGTCGGCGTCTTCACCGCCAGGCCGAGCAGGATCGCCCCGAGCACCAGCGCGCCAGCGACCGGCCGGCCCTGCAGGGGCGGCGCGGCGGTGAGTTGCGGCATGTCGAAGGTGTGCGGGGCGGCGGCGACGTACAGGCCGATGAACCCGACGAGCAGCGCCAGGGAGCCGAGGAAGGTGTAGAGAAAGAACTTCAGCGCCGAGTGCGCCCGGTTGCCGTGGCCCCAGCCGGCGATGACGAAGTACATGCCGACTATGGACAGGTCGAAGAAGACGAAGAACAGGATCAGGTCGGCGGCGACGAACAGCCCGAGGCTGACGCTCTGCAGGAACAGGAACAGTGCCGCGTGGGCGCGGGGGCGGTGCCGCTCGCGCAGCGCGTACACCGCGCAGGCCAGGAAGATCACGGCGGTCATCGCCACCAGCGGCAGCGACAAGCCGTCCACACCGAGGTGATAGTTGCTGTTCACGCCGGGAATCCAGGCTGCCTGCTCGGTAAAGGCCAACGTGCCCGGCCCAGGGGTGTCGTAGCGCATCCACACGACGGCGACGAGTCCAAGGTCGATGGCCGCCACGGCGACCCACGCCCAGCGCGCCAGCGTGTCGCCGAGGCGCGGCACGGCGGCCAACACCACGGCGGCGGCCAGCGGCAGGAAGACGATCAGACTGAGCAACGGCCTATCTCCACACGATGAGGACGACAACGGCGACGACCAGGACGACAACGGCCTGCAGGTAGTACTGGTGCAACTGACCGGTCTGCGGCCGGCGGGCCAGCTGTCCCAGGCGGCGAACTCCGGCCGCGAGCCGTTGCACGGCAACGTCGATCCACCGGTCGTCGACGTTGCCTGCCCGGATGGCCAGGCGCAGCGTCCCGGCCGAGACGGACTCGACGCCGCGGTCGAGCACCTGGTCGTCGAAGCGGGCCAGCGCCTCGGCGCAGCGCAGGGTCGGGCGGACGACCAGCGCCCGCGCGGCGACTTCGAGCCCGAGCCACCGCAGCGCCCACCGCGGCTCGGGGAGCGGACGGCGGACGACCAGCAGCACGACCGCCACGGCGAGCACGCCCGAGACCGCGAGCTCGACCAGGGACACATGAGTGGCGCCGGGCTCACCAGCGAACCGGGCGACCACGGCGCCGACGGGTGGGAGGGCCAGCAGACCGGCGTAGGCGGCGCCTACAGCGAGGATGACCAGCGGCACCTGCTGCAGGCCACCGATCCGCCCGCCTTTCCGGTGGTCGCGGTCGCTGTCGCCGCGCCGCCAGATGACGGCGAGCAGCTTGCCCGCGTACGCGGCGGACAGCGCCGACGCGGCCAGGCCGACCGCATACAGCCACGGAGACTGTTCGAAGACCTCGCCGAGGACGGCGTCCTTGGTCGCCCACAACGACAGCGGCGGGATCCCGACCAGCGCCAGCGCCCCGACGGAGGCGCACCAGCCGACGAGCCGCCACCGCCCGACGACGCCGCGCAGGTCGGCGAGCTTCGTGGTGCCGAGCGCGGTCAGCCACGCCCCCGCGGCCAGGAACAGCAGCGCCTTGGTGGCGGCGTGGGCGATCAGCTGGGCGGCGCCGCCGGCGACCGTGCCGGCGCCGGCTGCTATCGCCACGAACCCAAGCTGGGCGGCGGTGGAGGCCGCGAGGAGTTGCTTGATGTCCCGCTGGGCGACCGCCACCGCGCCGAGCAGCAGCGCCGTCAGACCGCCCACCCACATGGCCGCCGGGGCGGCCCAACCGGTGGCAGCCAGCAGGGGCTGCACCCGCAGCAGCAGGTAGCCGCCCATGGCGACCATCGCCGCCGAGTGCAGCAGCGCGCTGACCGGGCTCGGGCCGGCCATCGCCCGGGACAGCCAGAACGACAGTGGCAGTTGCGCGGCCTTGCCGAGCGCGGCGGCGAGGATCCCGGCGGCGATGACGTGCCGCCACCCGGGGCTGCTGTGGGGTAGGTCGGCCAGGGCCAGACCCGCGCCGCCGGCCAGCGCGGCCGCCGCCGCGACGTAGAGCCCCAGGTCGGCCGTGCGGGTGGTGACGAACGCGGTCAGGCCGGCGGCGACCCGGTCCTCGTCGCGCCACCAGAACCCGATCAGCGCGTACGAGGCGGCGCCCATGATCTCCCAGGCGAACAGGAGGGTGGGCAGGGTCGCCGCGGTGACGGTCAGCGCGGCGGAGGCGGCGAAGAGCAGCATCAGCCCGTGGAAGCGGGCCTGCGCGCGGCGGATCTCCCCCGCCGCGGCGGTCAGCACCAGCAGGGTCACCCCGGCGAGCATGGGCACGAGCAGCGCGGTGAGCCCGTCGACGGTGAGCGCGAAGTCGACGCCGGCCACGAACGGCACCGCCACGGCCGGCCGGGACACGGCGACCACCACCGACAGGACGACCGAGGCGGCGGCGACGGTGAGGGAGACCGGCGCGGCGGCCCGCTCCGCTCGCCGGTTTGTGGCCAGCAGGGCGCCCGCCGCCGCGGGAAGTGCTACCAGTGACCACAGTGCGGCCTGCGCGAGGTGGCTCATCGGGACAGGTCCGCGGCCATGTCGGTCATGTCGGTGCGGCGTATCCGGTGCAGGTGGGTGGCCACGGCGAAGCCCATCGCCATCTCCACGGTCATGGCCACGATGATGACCAGCAGCAGGACCTGCCCGGACGGGTGCGGGGCGAGGAACCACCAGAATCCGGCGGCGGCCAGGATGAGGCCGTTGAGCATCAGTTCCAGCCCCATCATCACCATGACCACGACCTGCTGGGAGAGGGCGCCGTAGAGGCCGACGCTGAACAGCGCCGCCGCGACGAGCAGCACGGTCTGCAGGGTCATCGGCCGACACCTCCCGGTTGCGGGTCGTCGGCGGGTCGGCGGCGCAGGTCGTCGCCGAACCGGTCGTAGCGGCTCCGGTGGGCCGCCAGCGCGACACCGGCGACGATGGTCACCGCCATGACCGCGCCGACGCCGGTCATGACCAGCATCTTCGGGCCCATCAACTCCTCCCCCAACGCCTTGGTGACGTCGACGGGCGGGGTGCCGCGTCGGGTGGGCCACGGCACCAGCAGCACCCCGGCGGCCAGCAGGACGAACACGCCGATCGACACCGCCAGGGCGTGCCGCTTGCCGTGGACCATGCTCATCGGCATCAGCGCCGGGTTCATGCCCATGAACATGACCATGTAGACGGCCATGACGGCCATCTCCATGACCATCATCAGGATCGTCACCACCCCGACGTAGTTCTGCTGCATCAGCAGCACCTGCAGACCGACGGCGATGAACGACACGGCGAGCGCGTAGCTGGCCCGCGCCATCGAGTCGACCACGAACACGGCGGCACCGGCGAGCACGGAGACGACCGCCATGGCCCAGAACACGACGTGGGTGATCACGTCAGCCCCTCCCGGCGGCGACGACCGCGACGATGAGGTCCTGCAGCAGCACCGCGGGGAGCAGCACCAGCCATCCGACCTCCATGAACACGTCCGGCCGGGCCGCCGGCAGCCGGCGGCGCAGCCACACGAAACCGGCCAGCAGGGCGACGGTCTTGACCAGCACCCACGCCCAGCCGGGCAGCAGCGGGCCCGAGCCACCGCCGAGGAACATCGGCACCGCGAACGCCGCCCCGGCGGCGAGCAGCGCGTACCGGCCGCCCTGGAACAGCAGCCGATCGACTCCTGACAACTCGGCGGTCACGCCGCCGGCCACGTCGGCGCCGAGGGCCGGAGAGAACGGACCCCACACGGCGATCGCGAGGACACCCATGCAGAACACGAGGAACGCCACCGGCATCCAGACCACGAACCAGAGGCCCTGCTGGGCGGCGGCGATCTTGCCGACGTTCAGGCTCGCCGCGCCGACCGCGGGCGCCACGAGCGCGAACATCAGCGGCAGTTCGTAGGCCAGGCCGTGGGCGAGGAACCGGTAACCGCCGATCAGGGAGTGCGCCGAGTTGGCGCCCCAGCCGGTCAGCCACACGAACGCCCAGGCCAGTACGTCCATGGCGTTGAACCAGATCACCCCGACGTCGAAGTCGAACAGCGTCCACCGACCCAGCGGCACCACCGTGATGATCATCAGCGCCATCAGCAGCAGTCCGGCCCCGCCGATGCGCCACAGCAGGCTGTCCGCCGCGACGGTGGTCCGCCGCCGCTGGCGGATCAGCCGGGCCACCTCACCGAACGGCTGACTCAGCCCTGAGGAGCTTGTGCCGGATGCCCGTGCGGTCAGGAACCCGTCGAAGGAGGCGGCTGCGGCCGCCAACAGTCCGAGCAGCGCGGCGGCGGCCAGCGCCCACCCGGAGGGGAGCACGGTGACGTCAGGCATGACTCACCTCGCGGTCCGCGACGAGGGGGTCGAGGTCGAGACTGGCGACGATGAGGCGGGCGGTGGCGAGGTCCCACCCGCGTACGAGATCAGGGATCGCGTCGACGGGTACGCCGAGCGACGGGCCGGTGGGCTGCTGGCCGCCGATACTGTTCGCCGCGTGCTCGAGCATGGCCAGCAGCCGGTCACGCACGTCGCCCGCCATGGTGGCCGGCAGGCCTCGGCGGGCGAGGTCGTCCGCGTCCAGTGGCCCGATGCGGTGCAGTGACCGCCGCAGCCACCACGACCGGCCGACCAGGCGGCGCAGCCGTTGCAGTTGCCCCACCGGCCCGGCCCGGTCATCGGTGAACAGCAGGGAGTCGCGGATGCGCCGAGCGCGGGATGCGGCATCACCCCATCCGGCGAGCCCCAGGAGGCTCGCGGCGTTGTCGCAGCGTCTGGCGGCGAACCGGCGCGGGTCCTCCGGGTCGTGCCGGGACTCCAGCTCCGTGGCGGCGACGAGGCTGATCTCCGCATCGACGATGACGTCGCCCTGAAGGGTGCACCGCAGGACGAGGCCCGCCGGCCAGTACGCCAGGACCGGGCCGAGTCGCAGGTGCAGCAGGTCCGTCTCCAGGCCGTCGCGGTCTTCGCCGCCGGAGGCGAGTGGGATACCGCCGGGGGTCATGTCCATGCCCCCGTGCGCCATGCCTCCGTGGCCCTCGTGCGACATCGCGCCGTGGGGAGGCTGGCCCATGCCCTCGTGATGGATGTGTTCAGAATCGGCGTGGGCGGCGTGCCCGGCGTGGTTCATCTCGCCGTGGCCGTCGGAGGGCATGTCTTCGTGGCCGGGGTGCGCCGCACCACCATGACCCGCCTGCTTGCCGGTCGCCCTCTCGTCGCGGTGGCCGTGCTCGGTGTGGCCGTGATCGCCAGGCCCCTGGCCGCCGTCGCCGGCGTGCTCACCGCTGCGCTGTGGCGGTTCGTCGTGGCCGTGCGCGTGGTGCGCCGGCCCGGGGCGGTACGTGCGTTCGTGGCTCTCCGCGGAGTCGACGCCGGTGCTGTGGTCGGCCTGCGGCTCATGGGCCGCTTCGCCCTGCTGACCGTCCCCATGGCGGTGCTCAGGTGTGGGATGGGCGGTGTCGTGACCAGCGTGGTCGTGTGGAGCGTGCCGCTCGTCAGCGTGCTGGTCACCGGGGTGGGCGTGGCCTGGTGACCGGTGCTGGCTGTCCGCCCACTGCCCGGCGAGGTCGAGCAGATCTTCCTGCGCTGCGACGAGAGCGGGCAGGACGGCCCGAGGGGATTCAACGTCGATGCGAGCGCGCGGGCCGGGCATCTGCTCCCACAGCCGGTGCAGCGGCTCCGCCAGGTGCGAGGGCGGAAGACCGCAGACGGCCAGGATGTCGGCCTCTGCCGGGGACAGAGCGAGCCGCCAACCGCGGTCCAGGACGTGTCGTTCGACTGCGGCCCGGGTCACCCAGTGCCCCGGCACCTCCGCTACGAGCACGTGCGCGTGCCGGGCGGCGATCCGACTCAACGCGTCGCTCAGACCCATCGCAGCGCGCCTTCCCGCCAGGCCCACAGCACCGCAAGGAAGACGCCGCCGAGGAAGACGAACATCTCGACGATCGCGGTGGCCCCGAGCCGGGCGACGACCACCGACCACGGGTACATGAACAGCATCTCCACGTCGAACGCGAGGAAGAGCAGCGTGGCGAGATACCACCGGACGTGGTAGCGCGACAGTGCGTGCTCCTCAGGCTGCCAGCCGGACTGGAAGGGCACGCTCTCCAGCGGTGAAGCAGCGATCGCCAAGGCCCGGTGGGCCAGGTACAGGCCGGCGACGATGAGCGCGGCCACCAGTGCCATGGTCGCTGGCCCTGCGTACATTCCGCTCCCATCCGCGCTGCCGATTCCCAAGCTGCTCACTGGGCGCCCGGTTATCCAGGCACGCCGTCCGGCGCTGTCTCCCTTCGCCGCTCGCCGTCAGGCACTGTGCGAGAAGATCTAAGGCCCGCCCCGCGCACGGGACCCTCACCCGGCACATGGCAAGCCCAGCTTCCGGTCCGGCGTCGGCCAGTCCACACATCTCCTCACCCACTTCTACTACCACGTGGTAGTAGCCGACGCACGTTGTACCGCGAACGCGTACGCGGGGTTGGAACCTGCCCGAGCAGGTCGGTCACCGTTTCGGGCGGAGGGAGTCCACGCGCGCGACGGACTGGTCGATGCGGTCCTCGGTGATGCGCCCGGCCCGGACGTGATTGGTGATCGTGTCGACTGTTTCCTCGACGATCCGCGCCGTTGTAAACCTGCTGGTTGGCGAAGACGAGCAGGTCCAGGCCGGCCTGCAACGCCAGGGCGACCGCCTCGGCGGCACCGTACCGGTCGGTGATCGCGACCGCCTGCATGTCGTCGCTGACCACCGGCCCGTGCCAGCCGAGCTGGCCGCGCAGCAGGTCGGTCACGGTCGCGGTCGACAGCGACGCCGGGTACGCCGGGTCGAGCTGCTTGTTCAGCACGTGGGCGGCCATGACCGAGTCGGCGAGGCCGGCCCGGATCAGCCGTTGGAACGGTTCGAGTTCCTTTTCCTGCCAGGTGTCGCTGACGTCGACGACCTCGAAGTCGGTGTTTCCGGCGGCGCTACCGGATCCGGGAAAGTGCTTCAGGCACGTTTTCACGCCAGCCGCCCGGTGCGCCTTGATCTCCTCCGTGGCGTTGCTGACCACCACGTCCGGGTCGGCGGAGAAGCTGCGGCCGAGCTTGCCGATCGCTCTGCTGTCGGGGTTGATGTTCAGGTCGACGACCGGGGCGTAGTTCAGATTGGCCCCGATCCGCGTCAGCCCCGCCACCAGTCCTCGCGCCCAGTCGCGGGTCGCCGACGTGGAGTTCGCCGCGCCGATCTCGGCCTCCGACCTGGTGGCCGGGAAGCCGTTGCTCGGGTTGAGGCGGGAGGTGCGGTCGCCTTCCTGGTCGATGGAGACGATGAGCCGCCCAGGCGAGGCGTCCTTCAGGGTTGTGACCAACCGAGTGACCTGCTCGGGCGAGCGGATGTTACGCACCGACTTGCTCTCCAGGTCCTGGTCGAGGATGATCACTCTGCCCAGACCGTCCCGCACCGCCTTGATGATCCAGTTCCGGGCCTGAGTGCCCCGAAAGCCGACCACGAGCAGGCTGGCGATCTTGCGCCGCAACGCCACCGCGGCTCCGCGCGATGCGCCGGTCGACCGCGGGCTGTTCGTTGGCCGGGGCGTCGAGGATGCGGCGCGGTGTGACTCGCAGCCGGCCACGGCTGCCACTGCGGCTGAGCCGAGTCCGGCGAGCAGCAGGCGGCGGGGCACGTGCACGCTGTTCCCCCCGCACGTTAGACCCATGCCCGCCTGATGCGTCCTCCCCGAGGAGATGTCATCCGCCGGTGGGACGTCTCGACGAAGCGTGGTGAGAGTTACGTCCCGCATGGAAGTGGTGCTGGGCGGTCTGGCATACGTCACCGTCGGCGAACAGGCGATGCGACGCCGGCGCCGACGGCCGGCGCCGAGCACGCCGGATGGCTCCTCGACTACACCGGCGTCGACCTCGCGACGGAGGGGATCCGCGAGACGCTCTGCACAATCGGCAACGGCTACCTGGCCACCCGGGGCGCGGCACCGGAGGCCGATGCCAATCGGGGCTATTACCCGGGCACCTACGCCGCCGGGATCTTCAACCGGCTGCGGACCCGACTGCATGAGCACGTCCATGAGACGAGAGCCTGGTCCCACCTGCCGAACTGGCTCACGCTGCGCTGGCGACGGCCCAGAAAACGGTGGGTGAAACCGGACGCGCGGCGTCAGCGAGTACCGGCAGACGCTCGACCTGCGCTCGGCGAGCACCCGCTCCGACGCAGGACTGGCCCGGTGTTCGAGGAAGATCTCCTTGTCTGCGTAGCCAGTGGCGGCGGCGCGCACCGCCTCGTCGACGACCGCGTCCACGTCCAGCGGCTCGATACGCAGGTCGGTCCGGCGCTACTCTGCCCACGACAGGCCGTCGATGTCATCGGCCAGCCGGCCCAGCCGCCTGGTCTGATCGCGAAGCGTCCGCCCGGTGTCCGGGGTGGCGGGGATGACGCCGTCCGCGATGCCCTCGAGGAAGCTGTCGACGGTGGCGATCGGGGTACGTAGCTCGTGTGCGAGGTCGGCGAGCAGCTCCAGGCACCGGCGCTCGGTGTGCTGCAAAGCGGCGGCCATCCGTTTGAACGCGTCGTCCACCGCGGCGAGCTCCGATCCCAGCCGGCTCGGTGGCATCCGCGCGGCGTAGTCGCCGTCAGCGACACGGGTCGCGGCTTCGGCGAGTTCGGACAGCGGACCGGCCAGCCGCCGCGTGATGAACCAGCTCACCCCAACGACATCAGCAGGGCCGCGCCAACCGCCACACCAAGCGCGACAAGCAGCGTGGTGATCAGGGCGGACTCGAGATCCTGGGTCATTCCGGCAGACATTGCCATCATGCGGTGCAGCTGACTGCGGAACAGTCCCGGCACGACGGCGAACGCCACCAGCACCAGGGTGACCGCCCCGGCAGCCACGATCAGCGACTGCGTGACGAACAACCGGCTCGACAACCGACCGGTTCGCAGTCCGGGCCGCATCAGCCCGGACCTATCCGGTAGCCGACGCCATGGACGGTGCGGATGTAGCGCGGACGGGCGGCGTCGTCGTCCAGCCTGCGGCGCAGGTTACCGACGTGCACGTCGATGACGTGGTCGTCGCCGTACCAGTCGCCGCCCCAGACGTGGTCCAGGAGCTGACGCCGGCTGAACGCCACCCGCGGCTGCGCGCTGAGGGCGTCGAGCAGGTCGAACTCGGTGCGCGTGAGTTCCACGTCCCGGCCGCGCACGCGGACCTCCCGCCCGGCCACGTCGATCTCCAGGTCACCGAAGCGGCGGACCTGCGCCTCCGGTACGGCTGCCGGGACACGCGGGCGACGCAGCATGGCGCGCACCCGGGCTACCAACTCCCGGGGCGAAAAAGGCTTCGTCAGGTAGTCGTCGGCACCGACCGACAGCCCCACCAGCTTGTCCACCTCGTCGCTCTTGGCAGTGAGCATGATGACGTACGCGTCGCTGAACGTTCAGATGCGTCGGCACGCCTCGACGCCGTCGATACCGGGCAGCATCAGGTCGAGCACGATCACGTCCGGCTCGGTGTCGCGGGCCGACTCCACGGCGGTCGGTAGCTGCACACGGTGCACTACACCTCGCCGGAGGAGTTCCGGGGGCAGCGGGTCGTCATCGTCGGTGGGGGCAATTCCGCGGCGCAGATCTTGGCGGAGGTGTCGCGGGTCGCCGAGGTGATCTGGGTTACCCTGCGTCCGCCGCGGTTGATGCCGGACGACGTCGACGGTCGGGTGCTGTTCGGTGTGGCCACCCGTAAGGCCGCCGGTGGTGCCGGTGGCGGTGTCAGCGAGCTCGGGGACATCGTGATGGTGCCCAGCGTCCGCGACGGGCGGGACCGCGGCGTTCTGCACGCCCGTCCGATGTTCGTGCGGCTGACCGGGCGTGGCGTGCGGTGGGCCGACGGTACGGAGGAGGCTTGCGACGCGGTGATCTGGTGTACGGGTTTCCGGCCGGACCTCGCTCATCTCGCGCCGCTGCTGCCGGGATGGCGGCAGGGGAAGGTGGCCGTCAAGGCACCCGGTCGGTGGAGGAGTCCCGCCTTTACCTGCTCGGCTACGGCGACTGGACAGGCCCGGCGTCGGCCACGCTGGTGGGGGCCGGCCGGACCGCGAAGGCGACGGTCGCCGACATCGCCTCCCGCCTGCGCGATTCACCGTAGGCCCGAGGGCCGGCCGCGCTGGCCGGACCCCGGGCGGTGCCGGTCAGGCGAGGGAGGCGAGGTAGCGCTCGGCGTCGAGGGCTGCGGCGCAGCCGGTGCCGGCGGCGGTGATGGCCTGGCGGTAGGTGTGGTCGACGAGGTCTCCGGCGGCGAACACGCCGGGCAGGTTGGTGCGGGTGCCTGGGGAGTCGACGGTGACGTAGCCGTCGGCGTCGAGGCTGACCTGGCTGCGGAACAGTTCGCTGCGGGGGTCGTGGCCGATGGCGAGGAACACGCCGGTGACGTCCAGGACCTGGGTCTCGCCGCTGTGGACGTCCCGCAGGCGGACGGCGGTGACGGCGCCGTCGTGGCCGAGGATCTCCTCGACGACGCTGTTCCAGACCACCCGGATCTTGTCGTTGCCCAGTGCCCGGTCGGCCATGATGCGGCTGGCGCGGAAGGTGTCGCGGCGGTGGATGATGGTGACGCTGCGGGCGAAGCGGGTGAGGAAGGTGGCTTCCTCCATGGCGGTGTCGCCGCCGCCGACCACGGCGATGTCCTGGTCGCGGAAGAAGAACCCGTCGCAGGTGGCGCAGGCGGACACGCCATGACCGAGCAGCTCCTGCTCGCCCGGGACGCCGAGGGGCCGCCAGGCGGAGCCGGTGGCGAGGATGACCGCCCCCGCCTGGTGCGTCTGCTCGCCGACCCACACGGTCTTCGTGGGGGTGGTGAGGTCGACGCGGGTGACGTCGTCGGTGATGAACTGGGCGCCGAACCGGTCGGCCTGCTTGCGCAGGTTGTCCATCAGCTCGGGGCCGGTGATGCCGTCGGGGAAGCCGGGGAAGTTCTCCACCTCGGTGGTGGTCATCAGCGCGCCGCCGGACTGGCTGCCCTCGATGACCAGGGGTGCGAGGTTGGCGCGGGCGGCGTAGACGGCGGCGGTGTATCCGGCGGGCCCGGAACCGATGATGATCAACGGCTGGGGATCGGACATGACAGGGCTCCTGCTCAGGGGTGAACCGCCCGCCGGGCGGGGTGGTCCGGCGGGCGGCGTCGCGGGTGACGTCAGGCGGTGGGACGCAGCTCGGCGAGGAGCTTCTCCACCCGGGTGCGGATGTCGTCGCGGATCGGGCGGACGGCGTCGACGCCCTTGCCGGCCGGGTCGTCGAGCTTCCAGTCCTCGTAGCGCTTGCCGGGGAAGACGGGGCAGGTGTCGCCGCAGCCCATGGTGACGATCACGTCGGAGGACTCGGCGGTGGCGTATTCGAGGAGTTTGGGGGTCTGGTCGGTGATGTCGATGCCGACCTCGCGCATCGCCTCGACGGCGGCGGGATTGACGGTCTCTGCGGGTGCGCTGCCGGCGGAGCGGACCTCGACGGTGTCGCCGGCGAGGTGGCGCAGCCAGCCTGCGGCCATCTGGGAGCGGCCGGCGTTGTGGACGCAGACGAACAGGACGCTGGGCTTGTCGGACATCAGGTGCCTTTCGTGCAGTGCGGATTGCGGGACCGGTTGACCAGCGCCTCGTCGGAGGTCACGGGCGGGTGTGATTCGGGGTTGCTGTTGCGGTCGAGCGCCCAGTAGCGGCCGCCGGCACGCGGTGGGTCAGCCAGGCCCTGGTGCGGCCTGCGCGCTCTAGCCTGCTCCGGCTCGACAGTCACGGGCGGTGGTCCAGCGCCGAGCCACTGTCGGCGGGAACGACCACCTGGTCGGCGGCCTGCCCGGCGTCGGGGTACAGCGCGGCCAGGAGACCGATGCCGACGGCGAGTCCGACAAGCTGGGCGATGACGAACCCGGGAACCGAGGTTGGGGCGATGCCGGCGAAGGTGTCGGTGAACGCCCGGCCGATCGTCACGGCGGGGTTGGCGAACGAGGTCGACGAGGTGAACCAGTAGGCGGCGCCGATGTAGGCGCCGACGGCCGCGGGTGCGACGGGGGCGCGGCCGGAACGGGCCAGGGCGAAGATCAGCAGGATCAGGCCGGCGGTGGCGACGACCTCACCGAGCCACAGGTGCCCGGCGGCGCGGTCCTTTCCGGAGAAGTCGACCGCGGCGAGGTCGAACATCAGGTTCGCCAGCACCGAACCCGCGATCGCACCGAGCACCTGCGCCACCGCGTAGCCGCCGAGGTCGGAGGCGGTGAGGCCGGTGCCCGCGCGGCGGCCGAGGAACCAGTCGGCGGCGGACACGACCGGGTTGAAGTGCGCGCCGGAGATCGGCCCGAAGATCAGGATCAACGCGCCAAGGGCGAACGCGGTGGCGATCGAGTTCTCCAGCAGCTGCAGGCCCACATCGCCCGGGGAGAGGGTGGCGGCCATGATGCCGGAGCCGACCACGGCGGTGACCAGCAGGGCGGTGCCGGTGAACTCGGCCAGCAGGCGCCGCCAGAGTGCGATGGTCATCAGTTCGTTCTCTCCCGTGTGCGGTGACGTCCCGGACCGGTGTCGGCCGGGGGTTCTATCGGTTGACGGAAACGTGCAGGTCGTCGAGGAGGCGGCGGACCCGGCGTTCGATCTCGTCGCGGATGGGTCGCACGCCAGCGGTGTCGAGGCCAGCGGGGTCTTCGAGGTCCCAGTTCTCGTAGCGGGTGCCGGGGAAGACCGGGCAGGCGTCGCCGCAGCCCATGGTGATCACGACGTCGGCGGCGCGGACGACCTCGTCGGTCCAGGGCTTCGGGAACTCCTCGCCGATGTCGATGCCGCGTTCGGCCATCGCGGCGATGGCGGCGGGGTTGACCTCGATGCCCGGTTCGCTGCCGCCGGACCAGGCGACGGCACGGTCGTCGGCGAGGTGGGTGAAGAACCCGAGCGCCATCTGGGAGCGGCCGGCGTTGTGGGTGCACAGGAACAGCACCACGGGGCGGCCGTCGCGGTGGTGACCCTCGACCCGGGCCAGGGCCTGCAGGCGTTGGCGGGCGAAGCGCTCGGCGAGCAGCGGCAGATAGTGCGGGATGGTGCTGGCGGTGGCGAACTGGTCGTAACTGGAGAGCAGGAACCGCTCGATGGTCTCCGAGCCGTAGACGCCGGTGAACTCCTCGGCGAGCCGGGTCGCGGCGGTGCGCAGGGCGACCTGCTGGTCGATGGAGACCTCGTCGTAGGGGTGAGGGCTGATGTCAGTCATGACGGTCTCCCGGGGCGGTGATGGCGGGGGCGACCCGGTCGACGCGGGCGGCGAGGTCGGCGAACGCGGCCTCGAACGCCTCGTCGGTGTCGACGCGAACCGGGTCGGGCACCGACCAGTGCAGGCGGGAGCGCACGGGCCCGGTGAGGTCTTCGTGGGCGTTGTCGCACACGGCGATGAGCAGGTCGTCGTCGCGGACGACGTCGGTGACGTGGGCGGTGGCGGTGGGGTCCAGGCGCAGCCCGTGCCGGCCGGCGACGGCCACGGCGCGAGGATGCACCCGGGAGGCCGGTCGCGTGCCGGCGGACGCGGCCGGGCTGTGGGTGCGGTCCTGCCACAGCGCGGCGGCCAGTTGGGAGCGGGCGGAGTTGCGGGTGCAGACGAACACCACCCGGCCGACGCCGGTCAGCGGCGGCGGGGTCAGCGCGGCGAGGGTCTCCGGCAGCAGTCGCAGGTAGGTGCGGCGCTTGTCGCCCTCGGAGCGGCCCTTGACCACCAGGCCGGCTTCGGTGAGGACCTTGACGTGGTGGGCGACGAGGTTGGTGGGCAGGTCGAGGGTGTGGGCGATCTCGCCGGGGGACGCGTCGCCGAGGGTGAGCGCGCCCACGATCGCCAACCGCGCCGGGTCCCCGAGCGCGGCGTGGATCCGCGCCCGCCCAGCCAGAGAATCACGCTCAGCGTTCATTGACTCAACCATAGCTGAGGTAATCGGTACTGGCAAAGAATGGTCCTGAGACGCGCTTGCGCTCGGCATCCGCGGAGGGGCATGTTCGACCTTCCCCGCCCGAGCCCGCCCTCAAGGCGGGCGCGTTGCTACGAGTCGGCGGGTTCGACCGCGAGCAGGGACGCCAACTGGCGCAGGACACCGGGCCGGGCGCGGTAGTAGACCCAGGTGCCGCGCCGCTCGGCCTCGACCAGGCCCGCCTCACGCAGCGTCTTGAGGTGGTGGGAGATCGTCGGGCCGGTCAGGTCGAACGCCGGCGTGAGGTCGCAGACACACGCCTCCCCGCCCTCGGCGGAGGCGATCATCGACATCAGCTGCAGGCGCACCGGGTCGCCGAGCGCCTTGAACGCCGCCGCGAGGGCCCCGGCCGCCTGCGCGGACACCCGCCGCTGGGTCAATGGCGCGCAGCAGGAGGTCACCGCATCCAGGTCGATGGCAACGAGCGGCGCCGACTGCTTAGACATGTCTCTAGGTTGACATCCTTCTAATCAACGTGCAACTCTCTGATTTGACGGACGTCGAGACAAGCTGCGGCGAGGTGGAGGATCACGATGACTGCCGGAACTGACCGCCCGACGACCCCGGTGGGCAGGGCAGGTGTCGCCGTTCGACCCATGGCCGCGACGGACGCCGGCGACGTGCTGGCGATCTACCAGGCGGGCCTGGACGAAGGCAACGCCAGTTTCGAGACCACGGCGCCGGCCTGGGTGGACTTCGACGCCGCGCGGCTGCCGGCGCACCGTTACGTGGCCGTGGTCGGCGGTGTTGTTGTCGGCTGGGTCGCGGCGTCGCCGACCTCTGTTCGGGCGGTCTACGCGGGGGTGGTCGAACATTCCGTCTACGTGCACCCCGCCGCGCAGGGGCGCGGCGCCGGCCGGCTGCTGCTCGACGCGCTGATCGCCTCCACCGAGGCCGCCGGGATCTGGACCATCCAGTCCGGCGTCTTCCCCGAGAACACCGCCAGCCTGGCCCTGCACGAGCGGGCCGGCTTCCGGGTCGTCGGCGTCCGCGAACGCCCCGGCCGCCACCACGGCCGGTGGCGCGACGTGGTCCTGATCGAGCGCCGCAGCCCCACCATCACCTGACCCGTTCCTGGCCCCGGACACCCAGGGCCCGCCGACCTTTCTGATTCGACAGTTATCAACGCAGAGGAGAGTTGCCTGATGAGCGCCCTGGACACCCTTCCGGTCGTGGTGATCGGCGCCGGCCCCGTCGGCCTGGCCGCCGCCGCCCACCTGCACGAGCGCGGCCTGCCGTTCCTCGTCCTCGAAGCCGGCGACACCGCCGGCGCGGCGGTGCGCCAGTGGGGCCACGTGCGGATCTTCTCCCCCTGGCGGTACGACATCGACCCCGCCGCCCGGCGGCTGCTCGACGACGCCGGCTGGGTCGCCCCCGACCCGGACGCCCTGCCCACCGGCGCCGAACTGGCCACCGACTACCTCCAGCCCCTCGCCGAACTGCCGCAGCTCAAGCCGCACCTGCGCTACGGCGCCCGGGTCGAGGCGATCAGCCGGCTCGGCCTGGACCGGCTGCGCACCGCCGGCCGCGACACCACCCCGTTCCTCATCCGCCTCACCGACGGCCAGGAGGTGCTCGCCCGCGCGGTCATCGACGCCTCCGGCACCTGGGGCACCCCGAACGTCCTCGGCGCGTCCGGCCTGCCCGCCCGCGGCGAGACCGACGCCGCCGGGTACCTGGAGCACGCCCTCCCGGACGTGCTCGGCGCCGACCGCGACCGGTTCGCCGGCCGCCATACCCTCGTCGTCGGCGCCGGCCACTCCGCCGCCAACACCCTGCTCTCCCTGGCCGACCTCGCCGCCCAGGCACCGGGCACCGAGGTCACCTGGGCGATCCGCACTACCTCGCCGGCGCGCACCTACGGCGGCGGGGACGCCGACGCCCTGCCCGCCCGCGGGGCGCTGGGCTCCCGGCTGCGCGCGCACGTGGACGCCGGCCGGATCCGGCTGCTCACCGGCTTCACCGTCCACGCCCTCACCCCGACCGGTGACCGGGTGACCGTCGTGGTGCGCCACGGTGACGGCAGCGAGGAGTCGGTCACCGTGGACCGGATCGTCGCCGCAACCGGTTTCCGCCCCGACCACTGGATCGCCGCCGAGCTGCGCCTGGACCTCGACCCGGTCATGGGCGCCACCCGTGCCCTGGCCCCGCTCATCGACCCCAACGAGCACTCCTGCGGCACCGTGCCCCCGCACGGCGTTGACGAGCTCGCCCACCCGGAGGTCGGCTACTACGCGGTCGGGATGAAGAGCTACGGGCGGGCGCCGACGTTCCTCATGGCCACCGGCTACGAGCAGGTCCGCTCCGTCGTCGCCGCCCTCGCCGGCGACTGGGCCGCCGCCCGCGACGTCCAGCTCGACCTGCCCGAGACCGGGGTGTGCAACAGCAACCCCGACGACTCCGCCACCGGCGACAGCTGCTGCGGACCCGCACCGGCCGCCGAGCCGACGTCACGGGGGCTGGCCACCGGAATCTCCGGCGGGCTGCTCGCCGCGCCGCTGAACCTGGTCACGCTCGACGCCGCACCCGCCGGAGCGCAGACTGGCGGCTGCTGCGGCAGTTGATGCCCCCCGCCACGACGGTGCCCGCCGACCCCACCGTCGGCGGGCACCACGCCCACGGCTGGCGCATCGTCGCCGCCCTCGCCGTTACCTCGACCATCGGCTACGGCACCCTCTACTACGCCTACCCGGTCCTGCTGACCCCGATGGCCGCCAGCCTCGGCGCGTCCACCACCGCCGTCACCGGAGCGCTCACCGCCTCCATCCTCGCCGGCGCCCTCATGGCCATCCCCGTCGGCCGGTGGCTCGACCACCACGGCGGTCGCGCCCTCATGACCGCCGGCTCGACCACCGCCACCGCGCTGCTGATCGCCTGGTCCCAGGTCCACACCATCAGCCAGCTCTACGCCGTCATGATCGGCATCGGCGCCTGCGGCGCGATGGTGCTCTACGAACCCGCCTTCGCCGTCATCGTCTCCTGCTTCACCCCCGACCGACGCGCCACCGCCCTCCTTGCGGTCACGATCGTGGCCGGGTTCGCCAGCACCATCTTCATGCCCCTGACCGGCCTGCTGACCGCGCACTTCGGCTGGCGCGGCGCGCTGCTCGTCCTCGCCGCCGTCCACGGCGCGGTGACCGTCCCGCTGCACGCGCTTGCCATCCCCACGTCAGTGGCAGCGACGTCAACCCTGCCCCACCCGAACCGGTCCGAGCCCGCCCCGCGCCACGCGGTCGCCAAGGCCGCGATACGCGACGCCCGCTTCTGGATCCTCGCCGCGACCTTCACCGCCCACGGCGCGGCCACCAGCACCATGACCGTTCACCTCATCGGCTACCTGATCAGCCGCGGACACCCCGCCACCTTCGCCGCCACCGCCGCCGGCCTGCTCGGCGTCCTGTCCGTCACCGGCAGGCTCGTCCTCACCGCCGCCCGTCGACGACTGCCGGTCACCAGCGTCGTGGCCGCCGTCTTCGCCATCCAGGCCGCCGCCGTGCTCGCCATGCCCCTGCTCGCCGGCACCCCTGCCGGGGCCGTCATCACCATCGTCGGTTTCGGACTCGGCTTCGGCATCACCAGCCTCGCCACCCCCGCCCTGCTCACCGACCGGTACGGCACCACCGCCTACGCCACCATCGCCGGACGCCTCGCCGCCCCCGTCACCATCGCCAAAGCCACCGCACCGCTCGCCGCCACCGTCCTCCACACCACCGCCGGCTACACGCCGCTGCTCGCCGCGGTCACCGCATGCTGCATTCTCGCCGCCATCGGCATGCTCACCCGGGCCAGCAGCACCCCCACGACTGTCCCCGCCGGCCAGGACGCACCCCGTATCGCATCGCCGTGGCCCGACCGGCCCGAACACGCGACAGCCGCACAACCACCTCGACATCCATAGCTGACATAACAGGAACCACTAATCCTGATCCCGACAAGACGGGAACGGGACCGGAGGTCACCATGACGACCACAGGCGTGATCTTCAAACGATGCGGATGCCGCGACGAGGGCCGACGTCTGGAGAATTCCTGCCCCCGACTCGCCGAGCGCGGGCACGGGACCTGGTACTACCACTGCTCCGGGACGAACCTGCTCGGCCGCCGCGAACGGGTCCGGCGTGGTGGTTACCCGTCGCAGGCCGCCGCCCGCCACGCCCGCGACGAATGGCTGACCACGACCGAGGCGGACCGGACGGCACAGGGTTGGACGGTCGAGCGGTGGCTGCGGCACTGGCTCGACAACCGCACGAAGATCCGGCCCACCACCCGCTTCCACTACACCCGCGACGTCGACACCGTCCTCATCCCCCACCTCGGCCGCTACCGCCTGGCCGACCTCGGTGCCCCGCTCCTGCGCACCGTGTTTGCCGAGATAGCGGCGACGAGGAACAGCAAGGGCCGCCCACAGTCCGCCTCGGCGATGAACCACCTGCGCACCACCCTGCGGGCCGCCCTCAATCTCGCCGTCAAGGAAGGAATCCTGGACTGCAACCCGGCCCGGCACATTGAAATCGCCGGCTACCAGCAACCCCACGCCAAGGTGTGGACCGATGCCCGCGTCGCGTCCTGGGAACAGACCGGCGCCCGGCCGGCCGTGGCCGTCTGGACCGCCGACCAGCTCGCCGAGTTCCTCAGCGCCGTCAACGACGACCCCCTGTTCGCCCTCTGGTGGCTCGCCGGCCTGCGCGGACTCCGCCGCGGTGAACTGTGCGGGCTGCGATGGTCCGACATCGACCTCGACCGCGGCACCCTGACCATCGAACGCCACCGCACCACCGCCGGCTACCAGATCGTCGAAGGCGAACCGAAGACCCCGGCGGGGCGGCGGTCGGTCGCTCTCGACAAGCGCAGCGTGCAGATCCTGCGCGTGCACCGCCGCCATGAGCAGGACCGAAAGGCGGAGGCGGCGGACAACGGCACGCCCTGGACCGACACCGGATACGTGTTCACCCGACCCGACGGCCAACCGATCAACCCGAACTACGCCACCACCCGCTTCCGGATCCTCGTCCGTCGGGCCGGGTTGCCCCCAGTGCGGCTGCACGACCTGCGCCACGGCGCCGCGTCCCTCGCCCATGAAGCCGGCGCCGACCTGAAGACCCTGCAGGACCTCCTCGGGCACTCCAGCATCGTGGTCACCGCCGACACCTACACCAGCGTCCTGCCGCAGATCCAGCGCCGTTGCGCCGACGCCACCGCCCAACTGGTCCTCAACGCCGCCCGTCGCACCCGGAAGAAGATCAAAGCCAGCGCCCGCAAGAACCGGCCCGACCGCGGCCCCAAAGCCGGCACCTCCGCGCCGACGAAACCGAAAACAGGTGCTCCCGCCCCAACGAAGCGCAAGCAGGCCGCAAAGCCGCAGGTCACCTCCCGACAAACCCGCGAGAACGCCGCTTCCGGCGCTGCACCCACATCGCACCCACGTGACACCCACCGTCCACGCCGGCCAGAAAGCACAAAGGGCCTGACCCGCGTTTCCGCAGTTCAGACCCCTCCTGATCTTGTGCGCCCGAAGGGACTCGAACCCCTAACCTTCTGATCCGTAGGGCGACTAACGGTCCTCGAAGGAGCTTCGCGATAGCCCTCAAATCCGGCTGCGCCCCGGTACGTCCGTGCCCGTTCCCCGACGTCCGAGCACCCACCGAGCACCACCGGATCGCCACCCACCCCCGCTTCGGCCGGCACGACGCCCGTGCAGGCAGGGCCGCGACGAGGCCGTCGGCACGAGCCGTGCCATCGCGGTGGTGATCATGTCGTCGGCGCTACCGCATGACGTGGATCGGCGCCTCGACCTGGCCGGCTTGGCTAGCCATCACACACGTCCTTAGCAGGCAGCGGGCGGCCTGCGGCCGTTACGGCACGGGAAGCTTGCTGAAGGCGTGTCCTACCGTCCGTCTACAGTCGAGTGACGTTATGACGTAACTCGTGTGAAGGAGCGTGGGATGGCGCAACCTATCGACCCCCGGCGACGCTTCTCCGCGAGCGAGCGCGCCGCTCTGTACCTGGCAGCGAACGGTCGATGCGTCCGTTGCGGCACGAAACTGCCGCCGGGCTGGCACGCCGACCATGTAGATCCACATTCGAAGGGCGGGGTCACCGACGTCACTAACGGGCAAGCGCTATGCCCGACGTGCAACCTCAGGAAGGGGTCAAGCTTGACTACTCTCCGCACATGGCAGCAAGAGGCCCTGCGGGTCATCAGCAACGGTTCGAAGCCCGACCACTTAATCACTGCTACTCCTGGTGCCGGAAAGACCACCTTCGCCTTGGCGCTGGCCGCTCGGCTGCTTGAGGAGGGGACGGTGCGCCGGGTGGCTGTGGTCGTGCCCACAGACTCCTTGCGTGAGCAGTGGGCTGATGCGGCGGGGCGGATTGGGCTGAGTCTCATGCCAGTTTCCGCGCCCGAGGACTACGACAAGCCGGGCTATCAGGGATGTGTAGTCACCTATGCACAGCTAGCGACCGGGGCTGGCCGGGATCTCCTCCGGAGGTGTACCCGGGTGCCGACGCTGGCGGTGCTCGACGAGATCCACCACGCGGGAGAGTCCCGGTCTTGGGGCGATGGCCTGAGGCACGCCGTCGAACATGCAGTCATGCGGGTGGCTCTTACCGGTACTCCTTGGAGGCGCGACAACAGGTCCCCCATCCCTTTCGTTACTTACGACGACGATGGACAGGTCGTTGTCGACTACGCCTACGAGTATGGTGCAGCAGTCGCTGACGGCGTGTGCCGTCGCATTGAGTTCCACGCATACGATGGAGAAGCAAGGTGGGTCGACTGCGGCGTTGTGGGGCAGGCTAGCCTTGGCGCCGAGTTGAAAGACGAGGACGTGTCCACCGTCCTTGATGGCGTCTATCATCCGAATCACGCATGGATGCCAGTCTTGCTTGCGCGGGCCGACGAGGCGTTGACCGAGATCCGCCAGGAGATCCCGGATGCGGGCGGATTGGTGGTCGCCGAGCGGCAGTGGCATGCTCAGCAGTACGCGGCGCTGCTTAGGAAGATTTCTGGTACGGAACCAACGGTAATTGTGTCAGAGGATCCCGACGCCAAAGCTTCAATCGATATGTTTCGCAAATCGACAAGCCGTTGGATTGTCGCCGTTAAGATGGTTTCTGAGGGGGTCGACATTCCCCGCCTCGCCATAGGGGTTTACGCCTCAAAGACTCGCACCCCCCTGTTCTTTCGGCAAGTAGTGGGTCGGTTCGTTCGCACTCGGCCGAATGAAGAATTCAATGCTCGACTATTCATACCTGCAGTGCCTGCACTGATGGCGCACGCTCTGCAGATTGAGCAGGAGCTGCGTCACCAACTCGACCTCGAAACGGGTGAAGGCAGCGCCGACGGGGAGCATGGGAACACGCACGAGCAACTCCCACTGCCGACGCGGGAACTGGTGTCAGCAACCGAAGCCGCGTTTGACAGGGCGATTCTTGCAGGCGAGGAGGTGTCACCCGAGGATCTCGCCGCAGCGCAGACCACTGCTCGCCAGCTCGGTATTCCGACGCAGTATGCCCTAAACCTCCTTCCCCTGCTGCGTCAGCAAGCTCCAGAAGTCAATCCTGTCCGTCCGCCGGCAACAGAGATTATTACGCCAAGGCACCGCCAAGAGAGGATGCTGCGCGCCGAGGTTGAGGCACTGGCACGCAAGTACGCCTTCAAGGCGAAACTCGAGCCGCGAGAGGTGAATACGGAGCTGCGCCGCGCTGGTTTCCCGCCTCGGGCCAAGGCTTCGATCAATGACCTGCAGCGCATGCTCGACACGCTGGCCCGCTGGCACGGTGACCTATGACCGAGGGCGTAAATCATCTCGCGCGCAATCGCCACCTCATCGAGGACCTTGGCGGGGCGTTGCGCAGCGGACAGCATAGCCTCGACACCGTGCCGGGATTGTTAAAGCGGCTACTGGCTGAGGAATCGTGGCGCGAGTTTACGACACAGCGCGGCGAATACGTCTCGCATGAGCGTTTCGTGGACTTCGTCGCCACCCCACCGCTGAAGGGTCTCGGTGCGACCATTGACCTCATCCGACGCGTGATCGCTGAGGATACAGAAGCCTTGGACCTACTCGACCAGGCCCTTGAGGACTCGCCGGGAAGTAATAGAACAGCCAACAATTCTGAGGGGAGGCCCAAGGCGACCCCGAAGGAGCTAGCGCTGCGAAGGCTGCGCAAGGACGCGCCTGACCTTCACGCCGAAGTGCTTGCCGGGCGGCTGTCCGCGCATTCGGCGATGGTGAAGGCTGGTTATCGCGCGCCCACGTTCACGGTGCGAGCAGACTCCCCAGAATCAATCGTTTCCGCACTGCGCCGGAGGCTTCCTGCGGAAATGCTGGCCGAGGTGCTAGACAGGCTGAAGAGCTGAGTCCGAGATGGGCGCCTTGCTGGCCAGAGCTCAGCGAGGCGTCCCGGGCCGAAGTGTCCAATCGTAGACGCGGAGGGGCCCCCGCGCGGTACCCGACCTCTCCGGCATCGCCCCGAAGGGACTCTTCCACATCCACACGCGCTGTGACCTTTTTGCCCCTTATGCGTGTCCAATTGGCGACGGGGGTCCGTGTGGCGGCTTTACCGAAACGCGCGAAGCCTTCATGCTGTTCTGATGCGTGTCGCGGGCGTCAGCGTTAACTCGGGCGATCTCTACTTTGCGGTGGTGGAGCCCTCCGGTGCGGGGCTGATAGCACAGCATGTCGACGTTGGGGCTCCACGCCTCCGCCCGGCGAGCGCCCTGCCAGCAGACCGGCGGGCTGCCGATCTGCTTGGCCGAGTTAAGCAGGAGCTGCGCGCACTAGAGGTTAAGAAGCTGGGCGTCCTCGACGTTCGCATGTTCAATAGCTGGAAGTACTCGGCTGCGTATTCGCGAATTTCGGCACTCACGGTGCTACAACTTGCCTGCCATGATCTCGGGATTCCCTACCAGGAGGTAAAAACCGACCCCGTGGGGCGTGTGGTGGGCGTAGCTGCGAACCATCTCGACAGCTTGGATCCGGCTCGATTCGGCTTCAACGAGAGCCCTCTGTACTGGCGCATCGGCCGATCTGGAGCCTTTGCGGTAGCCGCTACCGTTCTCGACGAGGAGTCCGCGTAGTAGTGGAAGAAGAAATCTTGGCTGCCCGGCAGAACATCCGCAAACTAGAGCTTGAATTCGAGTGCCTTAAGAGTATTCCAGGGGGGATGAGCGAGGTTCACCTCTACTGGGATCCATATCTTCGCGTGGAGCGAGTCGGAAAGGCGTTCGACATTTCGGGCCTTGAGGCGGACGACTCCCTTCCGGAGCCCGCGACGTTGCAGGCTATCAATCATTCGAATGTTGTTCGGGTGGTAACGGCGGCACGGCTTCCGGATTACCCACCCCCGATGGAGGTAGTGGAACTCATTACCCCGTACTACCCTCGTGGGAGTATCACCGATGCACTCCTGCGCGGCGAGCGTTTCGCCCTGACCGACGCAATAAGGATTGCGAAGTCATCACTACTGGGGCTTGCTGAACTTCATGACGTGTATCGAATCCTTCACCGGGACGTGAAGGGCGGAAACATCCTTCTCACTGACGACCACCATGCAGCGGTCGTCGCCGACCTCGGCCTTGCGGCAAAGCTCGATGGGAACGGGCTGGCCATTACGGCCAACAATCCAACACCATACTCTCCGCCTGAGTTCTTTTCCGGAGCACTTTCGGTTGCTAGCGACATCTACTCCATGGGGGTAGTGCTTAGGGAGCTGGTTGCCGGGCACTATCCGTACTCAAATTATCCTCGAAACCTGATTATCGGCCGACTCGAGGATGGGTTGACCGCTATTCCTCTAAATGATGTGACGTACCCGCCGTATGTTCCGTCAACGCTTCGCCGAGTGATCGCGAAGGCATGCGATAATAATCCCGGACGCCGTTACGTCTCGGCTAGGGCGATGATCGAGGCGTTGGCGAAGGTTGTAGTACTGGATTGGAAGCAGTTGGGAGACGGCCGTTGGGAGGCGCCCTTTCTCCACCATCCACGCTCCTTGGTCAGCGTGGAGTGCAAGAAGAAGCGTGACAGAACCTATGGGGTAACAGTTCGGACACGGAAACACGGCTGGGCGACTTGGCGACGACTGGGAGCGGACTCCGTGGTCCCTGATTTGTCCAGTGGCGCTCTGGTTGGAATCTTCGACAGGGCAACGGCGGCTGCCTCGACACGGTGACCAGCCTTCAGGAGGGCTTCTCGCTCGTCATCGTCGAGGCTTTCCCATTCGGCCGAAACTCGCTCTTGCCAGTCAGCGGAGACTGCAAGGCGGGCGTTGCGGCCGACACCGCTCGCTTCGAGGACGCCTACTGCAGCAAGTCTGAGCAGCAGCGAGAAGGTCGGGCTTTGCTGGAAGCCAGTTGCTTGGCGGTGTAGCAGCCCTAGCTCCGACCTAATCCCGCTGGAACTTCTCGACGAGCCGAACATCTCCTCGGCTAGCATCGTGGCTGCCCAGCGATGCCTAGGCAGGCCACCGGGCACTGCCCACACGCCCAACGTCAGAGCCCGCCAGGCTGGCGGATGACGGCCCTCGCTGGTGCCCATACCACACGGTAGCTCTTGGGAGCCGGGCGCGCACCCTCCCCGAGTATCAGGTGTGCTACACGTGCGGTCACGTCCGCGCTGGTGGTGTAAGAGACGACCATCGCGTGATCCGGTCTGATGTTATGCGGCGATCGGGGTGGGGTCGGGTTGGTCGGTGTCGCGTTGGCTGGTGTCGACGGTGATGAGGCGGGCTTTGGCCAATAGTTCGAGGCCCATGTAGCGGCGTCCCTCGGTCCATTCATCGGTTTGCTCGGCCAGGACCGCGCCGACGAGGCGGATGATCGCCGCCCGGTTGGGGAGATCCCGACGACGTCGGTGCGGCGGCGGATCTCCTTGTTCAGGCGTTCCTGCGGGTTGTTCAACCAGATTTGGCGCCAGGTCTCGCGGGGGGAGCCGGCGAAGGCGAGCAGGTCGTCGCAGGCGGCGTCGAGGTGCTCAGCGGCGGCGGGGAACTTCGCCTCGATCGTGGCGACGACCCGCTGGAACTGGGCGCGGACGGCGTCGGCGTCGGTTGGTCGAAGATGGTGCGGACCAGGGTGGTGATCCACGGCTGCGCCGACTTGGGCACCTTCGTCAGCAGGTTGCGCAGGTAGTGGGTGCGGCACCGCTGCCAGGTGGCGCCAGAAAGGCGGTGCCGATCGCCGCGACAAGGCCGCGGTGGGCGTCGGAGATGACCAGGAGATGACCAGCTGGACCCCGGACAGTCCGCGGGCCGTCAGTGACCGCAGAAACGCCAGCCACCCCGCGCCGTCCTCGTCCGAGGCGACGTCCACGCCCAAGACTTCACGCTGGCCGTCGGCGTTGACCCCGACCGCGACCAGAGCGTGGACGTTGACGGTCCGGCCGGCCTCGCGGACCTTCATCGTCAACGCGTCCATCCACACGAACGTGTAATGGGCGGCGTCCAGGGGCCGATTGCGGAAGACTCCCTTCAGCTCCATCAGAGCATGATCGAAAGCCTCCGAGCTACCGGGGGAACCTCCGATCGTCTTCGCCGTGGCGCTTCGGCCGCGCTGGCTGGTCGGACCGACGAAGCGCCGAGACAGAATAATGGTCGGGTCTGCTGCACCGATAGGTGACAGTTTCAGTCACGCGGCCTGACTGGCCGGTGGGGTCATGATGGTCTCGTACTCGACGGGGGTCAACCGGGACAGGGATCGTTGGCGTCGACGGCGGTGGTAGGTCCGCTCGATCCAGGTCACGATCGCGGTCCTCAGTTGCTGCCGGGTCGTCCAGGTTCGGCGGTCGAGGACGTTGTTCTGCAGCAGGCCGAAGAACGACTCCATGGCAGCGTTGTCGCCGGCGGCGCCGACCCTGCCCATCGACCCGGTCACGTGGTGCTGGTTGAGGGCGTGGACGAATTTCCGGCTTCGGAATTGCGATCCACGGTCGGTGTGCAGCACGCAGCCGGCCACGTCACCACGGCGGGCTACGGCGTTGTGCAGGGCGTTGACAGCCAGGCGGGACTTCATCCGTGAGTCGATGGAGTAGCCGACGATCCGGTTGGACCACACGTCCTTGATCGCGCACAGATACAGCTTGCCTTCACCGGTGCGGTGCTCGGTGATGTCGGCCAGCCACAACCGATTCGGGCCGTCCGCGGTGAAGTTGCGGCGCACCAGATCGTCGTGCACCGGCGGACCGACCTTGCCGCCCATGCCCCGACGCTTGCGCTTGCTGAACGCGCTGAACCAGCCCATACCGGAGCAGATTCTCCAAGCGGTGCGCTCGACCATCGGCTGGCCGCCAGCGCGGGCCTCATCGGCCAGGAACCGGTAGCCGAACTCCGGATCGTCGCGGTGGGCGTCGAACAACGCGTCCGCCCGATACGCCGCAGCCAACTCGGCGTCGGTGACACGGCAGGCAAGCCACCGGTAGTAAGGCTGACGAGCGATCTTCAACACCCGGCACGTCACCGCCACGGGGATCCCGTCGGCCGCCAGCTCGCTCACGAGCGGGTAGAGCCTTTTCCCGGCAGATGCGCCTGCGACAAGTACGCCGCGGCCCGACGCAGGACTTCGTTCTCCTGCTCCAACAACCTGATCCGCTTACGCGCCTCCCGCAGCTCGGCCGACTCGCTGCCGGCCGTTCCGGGGGCGGCGCCGGCGTCGACGTCGGCCTGGCGCAGCCACTTGAACAACGTCATCGGGTGCACCCCGAAGTCCTTCGCGATCTGCTCGACCGTCACGCCTGGCTCGCGGTCACGAGCAACACGCACGACGTCATCGCGGAACTCTCGGGGATAGGGCTTGGGCACAGCGACATCCTTCCAGCTCGCCCGCATGGCAAGCCATCTCAGATGTCACCTATCGGTGCAGCAGACCCTCACGCGCGCCCGCCAGTAGGCTGTTGCTTCGAGCTTGCAGGCTCATCTATGCAAGTTGAATGTGACGGGTCAGCTCATCCAGTTCAGGCTGTCGACCCGCAGGGATGCGGGCATTCAGCTCGGCAGTAAGGTCCCTGGCCAGCCGGTGGTAGCGGATCCACTCGGGTGTGAGCAGACGCGCCTGGTGCAGCGTGGCAACCGCCGGTATGTCTTGACCGAGTTCGACTTCTGCTTGTGCCAAAGCAAGGAGGTATCGAGATTCCCAAGTAGCCGGCACACGACTGCGGACGGCCTCCACATCCGCGGCGAGGCGGACGGCGGTCTCGAAGTCGCCAAGCTCGGTGGCGTTGACGACGGCGCTTTGCGCGACCAGCCGTGGCCCGAAGACGCTCCACCGATCGACTCGGTCCTGGCCGAGCCTCACAGCTGCGGTACGAGCGAAATCGAGCAGTTCGGTCGCTGCGACGGCGCGGTCGTCGCGAGCGGCGGCGCCAGCGGCGTTGACCAGAAGGCCACCCCAGACGGTTAGTTGAGCTGGGGTGGCGCGTGTCATCCGAGGCTCGTGAATCTCGGCTGCCCGGGTAGCGGCTGTAAGGCTATCGCGGTACCGGCCCTGCCGGCGAAGGATCCACGCGGCCCAGTAAACGGCGGATGCCTTGGTGACCTCGTCCCCGCACTGTTCGGAGGCCGCTACCGCGCGCTCGACGCTGAGCCAGGCGAGGTCTTCGTGTCCGAGCATGACAGTGACGCCGGCCGCGAGTTCAAAAACGGTCGCCAGTAGGGAAAAGGCGTGTTCCTGGTCGTCGCCGGCGCATTCCCTGGTGGCGTGGCGGGCCTCGGCGATGAGGGCGGGCAAAAGTCGGCCGAGGATGCTGTACTCGCCGCGTTGCCAAATGTGCCATGCACTGTCGACCGAGGCGGTCAGTCGTTTGAGGTCGATATCCGCGTCGGTTTCGGCGAGGCCGCCGAGCTGGTCGACCGTTGAGCTGGTGATCGCTTCGCGGATCGCTGGGATGCCGCGGTCCGGCTCGGGTGCGAACGTTGTTCGCGGCGCGATGATCACGGCTAGTTCCGCGCCGAGCGCGGCGGCGATCTTCGTCAGCGTGTTCAAGCGCGCGGAGTGGCGGACGCCTTGTTCGAGACGTCGGATCACGTCGACGGAGATGCCAGCCCGTTCGGCGAGCTGTTCTTGGGTCAGGTGCGCGGCGCTTCGCAGCCGGACGATCTGTTCACCAATCATGATGATCCTCCCGCTTGACCGTCTCCCTGCACGGTACGCGCCGACACCGGATCGCGGGACCGTCCCGTGGGGACTGTGTGCGGCGAACGACCTTGCCGCCTCGTCGACTCTGACGCCATGGCATAGCTGCCCGCCGGCACCGCGAAGAGGTAGGCCCTAGCGACCTATTCGAGCGGTCCCCAGAGGCTTGGTCTATGACCCCACGGCGCTTCACGTTGAGCACATATCCAGGCACTCTGTGTTGCATCGAAACTCTCCGAACTTTGGCAGGTCCCCGCCCAATCAACCGGAGGTCCTCATGACAAGCCCCGCCCCGACACTCGCGCCGCAGCCGACGGCCACCGCACGCCGACAGGTGATGATCGCATCTGCGGGTGAGGTGTCGATGCTGCCCCAGCCGCTGGAGCCGATGGGCCCGGCTCAGGTGCTGGCGGAGACTGTGCTGTCCGGTATCAGCGCTGGTACAGAGTTGGCGTGGCTACGCGGCACCGCGCCAGCCCTGCACCGGACGTGGGTTCCGGACGGTCGGTTCTACCGCCCAGGCCCCGGCCGGGCGTTGCCGATCGCGCCCGGCTACGAGAGCGTGGCGAGGGTCGTTGCGTGTGGCGATGAGGTGACCGGCGTCGGGATCGGCGACCTGATCGCGGTCGACCGGCCCCACGCAGACATGCACCTCGTGGACGCCTCCGACGCGGCGGGCGGGCTGCTGCCGGAGGCAGTCAACCCGGACCACGCGGTGTTCTTCATCCTCAGCCGAGTTGCGCTCGGTGCGGTACACGACACCGGCTTGCTTGTCGGTGACGTGGTGGTGGTGATGGGCCTCGGCGTAGTGGGGTTGCTGGCCGCGCAACAGGCCCGCCTGGCAGGCGCCCGGGTCGTCGGGGTGGACCGGTACCCGCTACGGGTGCAGGCGGCCCGCCGGCTGGGCTTGGAAGCCTTGCTCGCGGGCACGGGAACGGATGTTGCCTCGGCGGTGCGGGAGTTGGTGGGTACCGCTGGCGCCGACGCGGCAATCGAGGCGTCCGGTTCCTACGTCGGGCTGCACGAGGCGATCCGGTGCGTGCGGGTCGGCGGCCAGGTGACCACGGTCGCGTCGTACCACGCGGACCAGCCGGGCCTGCGGTTGGGCGAGGAGTACCACCGCAACCGAATAACGCTGGTGTCGTCGATGACGGTCAACGGCTGCCCGTCGCGGGCGCATCCGCGGTGGGACAAGGCCCGCCTGGACGAGGTGGCCCGGGCGCAGATCATCTCGGGGCAGGTGCGGGTGGAGGACTTGATCACGCACCGGGTGCCGTTCGGGGATGCACCGGCCGCGTACGCGTTGTTGGCGGAGCGGCCGGAGGAGACGATCAAGGTGGTGCTGACCTATGGCGACCACTGACCTCGACAGTCCGGCCGTGGGCGTCACGGAGTTCACTGCGGAGAGCCCGGTCGAGGATCGGTACGGGCCACCGCTGTCCGGCGAACTGGCTGAGCTGGAGCGGGTTCTCGCCTCGGGGCGGCTGTCCGGCGGTGCCGCGGTCGTCGCCGACTACGAGAGGGCACTGGCCGGCTGGTTCGGCGTGACGAGGGCGATCGCCGTCAGCTCGGGCAGCTCCGCCCTGCACGCCGCGCTCGTGGCGGCCGGCGTGAAGCCCGGTGATGAGGTGCTCCTCCCGGCAACGGCACCGTTGCCAACCGCGATGCCGATCCTGACCTGCGGCGCCATCCCGGTCATCGTGGATGTCGTCCCGGTTGGGCTGGCCATGGACCCGGCGGACGTCGCTGCGAAGGTCACCGGCCGAACGGCAGCGGCAGTCAGCTTGCCCCTATGGGGCTACCCCGCCGACGACCGGCCGGCGAAGGAGGTCTTGGACGCAGCGGAGATCCCGCTGATCGAGGATGCATGCCAGGCCCACGGCACCCGCGTCGACGGCCGATATGCCGGGACGCTCGGCACCGCCGGCTGCTTCTCCACGCACGAACGCAAGCTGCTTGCCACCGGCGAGGGCGGTTTCGTGCTCACCAATGACGAGGAGTTCGGCGAGCGGTTCGACTTCTACACCCACCTCGGGCATCTGCGGGGTGGCCACGGTGTGAACTACAAGCTCGCCGCGCCGCTGGCGGCGATCGGCCGGCGGCGCGTCGACGGCTTGGAAGCGCAGCTGAGGGCTCGGGCGGCGAACGCGGCCCGGCTGCGCAACGTACTGGTCGCCGGCGGGCCGCTGATCGAGCTACCGGTCGGCGCCGACGACAGCCCGAACTACTACACGTTCGTTCTGCGGGCCGCGCGGAGTGCTGGCGAAATCGCGGCAGCGTTCACCGACGCGGGCTTGGCACCGGACTCGGTGCGCTTCGGCTACCGGCCGCTCTACCACCGGCCGCTGTTCGCCCCGTACGCCACCGACTGCCCGAACGCCGAGGCCCTAGCCGCCACGACACTCCAGCTTCCCGTGCACCCCGGGCTGAGTCCGCGCGAACTAGAGTGGATCGCTGACCGGATCGCCCGGTTCGCCAGAGGGATGGGCAGCCGATGAGCGCGGGTATCCGTCACATGACCGCGTCCGCGATCGTGCTCGACGACGACGATCGGGTACTGCTGGTACGGCACCTCAAGTCCGGGCTGTGGCTCTACCCCGGCGGCCACCTGGAGGGCGACGAGGAGCCCGCCGCCGCCGCAGTCCGCGAAACCGTCGAGGAA
Organism: Micromonospora sp. DT227; assembly: GCF_049841835.1. NCBI lineage: Bacteria > Bacillati > Actinomycetota > Actinomycetes > Micromonosporales > Micromonosporaceae > Micromonospora > Micromonospora sp. DT227. The sequence continues at coordinate 130,230 of NZ_JBNCLA010000001.1, forward strand.
ACCGGCCTGGCCGTCGAAGTCATCACCGACCCGCTTTTCGCGCATCCGGCCGTAGTAACCCATCCCGCCCCGTTCGCGGTCATTGAGATGCCCGTCAGCGACAAGGCGGTCGGCCCGCATCACCACATCGACATGGTGTACGTGTGCCGACCCGTCCCCGGTGACGCCGCACCGGTCCCGCAGTTGACCGAGGTTTCCTCCGCCGTATGGGTTCCAGCGGCCGATGTCGCCACGTTGAGGACGCCGGCCGAGCTGCCGGGCCTGATCGGCGCCGCCACCGTGTGGGCCAAGGCCCGCCGCTAACCCATACCCGGGGCCCCACCAGCGCCTCTGTCGGAAACCCGGCCCCGCCAGCGACCAGGCGATGCCGCCGGCATCACCCGGAACGCCCGTGAGGTGTGCCTCGCTGATGCCGCCGGCATCACCCCGGGCCGCCCCCGTCCACCCATGCACTGCCACCACCGCACCGTTGCTGCTCATCGCCGGCCCGCCGTTGGGCTAGGCCGGCCTTCGGCGCAGCCTGATCCCCTTGCACGGAGTCGTCATGCGAGTTCTGGTCATCGCACCCCATCCCAACGACGAGACCATCGGCCCCGGCGGATCCATCGCCCTGCACACCGACGCCGGGCACCAGGTGACGATCGGACACCTGACCAACGGCGAGCGCGGCAGCCGTACCGTCGCCGCAGCCGAGTTGCGCCGCACCCGACAGGCCGAGGCCGTGCGCGCCGCCGCTGTCCTGGGTGTGCCCGAGCCGCATATACGCTTCCTTAACCTGCCCGACGGCGGGATCAACCCCTACGACATCGACCAGTTCACCGCGGTCATCGGATTGCTGCGGCAGATGCGCCCGGACCTGCTCTATCTGCCCCACCCACACGACGGGGCGTTCGACCACGAGGCCGCGTTCGCCCTATGCTGGCGAGCCGCCGGCATGTCCGGCAGCAGCAATTTCGGCGAGTACGGGCCGCCGCACTGGGTCCCGACCGTCCTCGGGTACGAGGTGTGGCAGCCCATCGCCGCCCCCGCCTACCTGCGTGACATCACCACCGCCGTTGACCGAAAGGTCACCGCCCTGGAGTGCTACGACAGCCAGTCGCCAGCGGCGAAGGGCGCCGGGCAGTCCAGCCAGGTCGGGCCGGGTGGTGTGCTGCTGTCGGCGTGGCGAGGCGTCACCACTACCGGCGGGCACCGAGAAGCATTCGCTGTTCTCCGCCTCGGAGCACTGCCGTGACCGCCCGCCGTACCGCCGCCGCTCTCTGCTGGGCCTCGGCCGCTGCCGTCGCCTTCCGAGGTATCACCGGCAGCGCGCAGACGGCCGCCTCACTGCGTTGGCTTCGCCGGCAGCGGCCGGCGCCCGGCGCGACGGCCGCAGGCGAGGTCGACAGTAGGCGGCATGTGCTGCTGATTCTGCCGATGCTGCGTGAGCAGACCCTGATCGCGCCAACGGTGGACCACTTCACCGCCCTTGCACAGTCCTGGGGACCGGCGGCGACCCTCGTGCTGACCACCACCGAGCGCGAGCACCACGACCGTCAGGTGGCCGCCGCCCGGCTCGGAGAGCTGGCCGCCGCGCTGCAGCGGCGACGCACTGTGGCGTTTCTGTCCCGCCGGTTCGCTGATGTCCTGCCCACCGCTCTACTACGGCAACTCGCGGACGCCTCCGGCGACCAGGCGGCCGACTATCGCAGCCGCGTCGAGTCGGCATTCCAGGAGCTGCCGTCTACACCGGAGCTGGCGGCGAAGCTCGCCGCAGCCAGCGCCGGGCGTGCGCGCCATCACCATCACCCCGACCCGAGCGCGGTGATGGTCCACCAGATCAACCACGCCGTAGACGCCGAGCTGCGCCGCCTCGCCGCCGAGGGCGTGGCACCGGAGACGGTGTGGATCGGCGTCTACAACGCCGACTCTCGCCCCCACCCCCAGACGCTCACGGCCCTGGCCGCTGCACCACCCGCCGCCCGGGTGGTGCAGCAGTCCGCGCTACACACCCTCACGCTCGGCGCCGGCCGCGGCCTCGGTGGTGTGGTGTGCGACGGTGCGGCGTTGCTGCAGTCCCGGTGGAGCCTCGCCCGCGAGATCCCCCGGCTGCGCGCCCAAGCCGCCCAGGCCCGCCGCGGCCCGACCCGGTGGCCCCGGCTCGGGCACTGCACCGGCCACGGCCTGTTCGTCCGTGGCGACCTCTGGCACGAGGTCAACGGGCTGCCGACCGCGACGATGAACGAAGACCTAGCGTTCGGCTACCAGCTATCCGCCGCCGGGGAGCCCATCCACGTGCTTCCACTCTTGGAGGTTGCCGACTCCCCCACCACCACCAACGCCCTGGTCCGCCAGCACCGGCAGTGGTTCTTCTCCTACCCGCAGTACCCCGCCGCCGCCAGACTCGCGGCGGCGGCAGAGCGCGGCGACAGCCGCACTCGGGCCTGGCTGGCTGTGCAGGGCCTGGCCCGGGGTGCGCTGTGGCTCGGGCAGTCCCCGGCCATCGCCGCGACCCTCCTGCTGCCGGCGGTCGCCCGGCACCGCCGGGTCGCCGCGGTGACCGCGACCGCCGCTGTGACCGCGTACCTTCTAGCGCCCACCGCTCTGCTGACCCGCTCCGGTGAGCCCGGCGCGCCGCGACGCTGCGGCCCCCGGGAAGCCGCCGGGATCCTCGGCGCGTCGCTTATCTTCAGCGCCGGCCCGTGGCGGTGCCTGCACGACCTAGCCCGCGCCGCCGTCGACGGGCACCAGCTCGTCCATGACAAGACGGAACGGTGATCACGATGGAGATCCCGACCCTCGCCGCCGATCCCGCGTTCACTGCCGCCCTGCACGACGTACCTGCCGGCAGCGTCTCGGCGGTGCTGGCCACCTACAACCGGTGCCCGTTCGACCCGGCCGCCGGCCGGTTGCGGGACAACCCGCTCACCTGGGCCCTGGATACCCTGCGTGGGCAGACGGGTGTCGCCCTGGCCGAGATCGTCGTCGTCGACGACGGATCTACTGACCACACCCCCGAAGTCCTCGACCTCTACCAGACCACCCCCGGTGTCCCACTACGGGCCGTCCGGCTGCCCGCACACGCCGGCGCTCATGCCGCGCGAAACGCGGCGGTGGCGGCGGCCTCGTGCCGGTGGCTGCTGTTCGGCGACGACGACTGCGCCTTCACCCCGTACGTCGCCGCTGGTGCCGCACACACGATGAGCGTCGTGCGTGAACAGGACCGGGCCACCGGGGCGGTGATGCTGCCGTTCTACTACCGGGCGCTGCGCCCGTACCAGTCCCGTCCGGCGGCGGGGATCGGCCGGCTCGACCCAGCACAAGCCTTGTTCACCACGCACTTTCACACCTGGCCCGCCGAGTACGGCGGCACCCCGCCACGGCTGGACTCCCCAGCCGGGATCGTCGCGCCGCTGCCGGTGGAGCTGATCGGTGGCACCGCGCTACTCAACGCCGATGCGCTGCGTCGTGCCGGCGGGTTCGTGGACCTGTCCAGCTGGGCCAGCTCGTACTCCGATCACCTGCACCTGTCTGCCGACCTGACCGACGCCGGCATTCGACTGTGGCACTGCCCCGACCCCCGCCTCGGCGCCGCCCACCTCAAATGGGGAGCCGTCGGCCGCTACCCGCTCGACCCCGCCGACCTGGCCACGATGCTGCCGATCCTCGACCGGCCGCTGAGTGATCTCGTCGCGTTGGCCGCCCGGCCCCGCGCCCACACCGGGTGCCGCGTGCCGGACCAGGTGTTCCACGAGGAGATGATCGGCAGCTTCTTTGCGTTCTTCGCCGGCCGCAGCCTGCCCGGCGCGACCAAATGGGCGGCGCGCTGCTGGCGCGACTTCGTCAGCAACGGCGTGGTGTACTCCGCCGCCATCGCCGAGGCGCCACCGGTGGAGCAGCGGGTGGCCGCCTGGCGGTCCGGGCTGGCCCGCGGTGCCCGCACCGTCACCCGCGGCCAACTACGGCCGGCACGCACCGCCGCCGAGTTGGCGACGGTGCTCGACCAGGTGTGCGCCGAGGCGGGACAGCCCCCAATCAGTCCGTGAACGCGGTCGTGACCTGCGAACGGTGTGCGGTCCACCAGCTCAACAGTGCCTCAGCCGAACGGAACAGGTGATCACAGGAGGTGTCGGCGTGCTCGTAGCGGCGACGCAACTGCCACGTGTCGCACACCCGCTCCCACCACAGCCGATGCACCGCGTCGGCCAAAGCCTCATCCGACAGCTTCCGCCGCGACCTGTACCCGGCGGCGAATGCGCTCACCCGCGCCAGATCAAGCCCTCGCGCGTCACCGAAGCCGAACAGCAGCGTCGCCGAGCGCACCACCTCCGCCGCCAGCGGGCGCGGCTTGAGTCGATCCCAATCCAGGACGGCGCTCACCTCGCCGTCGGCGTACAGCAGGTTCAGGTGCTGGAAATCGCCGTGCACCCAGCCGCACGGGCCGACATCAACATCGTCGTTCGGGCGCAGGTGCCCTACCTGCGCCAGCAGCTGCCGCCGCCGCCGCAACCGGTCCAGGACGAACTCGTCCATCGCGTCCCGGTCCGGCCGAGCTGCTGCTGCTGCTGCGTATCGGTCGATCTTGTCCTTGGTCGTGGCCGGCTCGGTCACCGGCTCCCGCATCATCTCGGGCACAACCGGCATCACCATTGCCAGATCCGCATGCAGGTCCGCCAGCACGGCGCCGAGCGCCCTTACCTCAGCCGGCGACAGATCCAGGCCCTCGCGGTGCGCGCCCCGCGCCCAACCAGCCACCGCATAGATATGTCCGTCGTGCTCCAGCAGTGTGTCCCCTCCCGCCGTGGTCAGCGGTGCCGGGACGGGCCGACCCCGCTCCGCCAGCGCTCGCGTCGCCGCGTGCTGCCGTCGGGCGGCGGTGGCATCGATATCAAGGACCTGCTTCACCGCGAACACCCCGCCATCGGTGGTCACCCGCCAGTTGCGGTTCATCAGGCCGGCATCGATCACCTCGACGTGCTGGACCGCACCAAGACCAAACGCCATAGCCACGGCACCAAGCGCACGAGCATCACCGGCTTCATCTGCCACATCAGCCACTTCTGTCACCACGGTCTATTCCTACCGCCCCGCGAAACCCGGATCCGGGAGGCACGCCGTGACAACCTCCACGCCCAACTGCCCCTACGACAAGCCGCCGGTCATCGTCGCCATCGAGGGGCTGTGCTACTCGGGCAAGAGCACCCTCATCCACCACTTGGCGGCCCGACTCCACCCGATCATCGCCCCCGAATACACCGACCTCGCCACGCTGCCACCGTGGCCACCCACCGACCACAGCCAGGTCGACGCGGCGTTGCGGCAGTTTCTGCACCTTGACCAGCAGCGTGCTAGGCAGGTCCGCACCAGGATAGCCAGCCGCGTCCACGCGGCCGGCGCATGCCGGTCCGAGGTCGTGCTGCTGGACCGCAGCCCCCTAACACTCATCGCCCACGAATATGGCATGCAGGCCCTCGGTGTCCCCGCCGACCCGGACGGCGCTGCCACCCTCTACGCGGGCGCCGCAGCCGCCGGACAGATCCTCACCCCGAACGCCTACCTCTACCTGACCATCCCCGAGCCGGTTGCAGACGCTCGCCGTGCCGCACGCGGACCGGTCGCCGCCCACCTCGACGACCCCGCCGTCCGCGCCCGCATCGACCAGACCTGCCGCACCTGGCTGCGGCTGCTCCCACCCCGCCGCCGGCTGATCCTCGACGGGACCGCGCCGCCCTCGCTGCTCGCCACTACCGCCGCTGCGTTCATCACCAGCCTCGGCGGGCCACCCGTGCCGTCGTGGCAACTCCTCGCCAAGCATCGGACTGCTTCCGAGTCGGGGGCACCATCATGAACAGCCTTGCCCTCGACGGACACCTCCAGAACTCCTGCCCCGGTTTCACGCCCACCGGCACCCAGATCCGCACCGGTACCTCACTCCTGCAACGCGGACTTCTGCATGGCCAACCCGTCATCGCCAAACGCCCCATCGACCCGCGCCCCTGGTGGCAGGACCGCTGCCGTCACGAAATCGACATCTACCAGGCGTTTAACCGGATCGGTAAACCGCCAGTGCCGGTCGCGGATCTCGTCGCGGCTGACCCACAGGTGCCGCTGCTCGTCGTCACCGAACTCCCCGGCACCCCACTGCACCCACACCGCTACCCCCGTGCGGGCACCGTGAGTGCAGCGACCACACGGCGCATGCTCACCGCGCTCACCGCGCTACACCAGTGGCAACCCTCGTCCCCGGCGGACATCCCGGACGACACGGACTACCCCGCCCAGCTCGCGCCGTTCGCTGGCGGCGTCCTCGACGCCGCAAGCGCCCGCCTGCTCACCGACCTGCACACCCGGGCCCGGCCACCGATCGAGGTGAGCCACGGTGACGCGCACCTGGGCAACGCCCGCGCCACCGCCAAGGAGGTCGCGCTGCTCGACTTCGAGTTCACCGCCTGGCGACCCGTCGGCTACGACCACGCCAAGCTGTTCATCTTCCTCGCCGACAACCCCGCCGCCCGCCGCATCGTCCTGCGCAACATCGACCCCTCGGCCGCCGCGCCCGTCGGGCTCTGGGTCGCGGTCGCCCTTGTCGCCTGCCGCGAACTGGTCTCCCACCACAGGCACGCCGACCTGCCGGACCGGAACCGGCGCCTTCATCAGCTCAGCGACGACCTGCGGCTCGCGCTCACCCACGCCCGCCGCCTGCACGCCCGGCTCTAACTCCTTGGAGGCACGTGGTGAACCTGCCCCTGGGCCCGGTATCGGACTGCTACGGCTACGACCGAGGGACGCCCGTCGACCGTGTCTACATCGATGACTTTCTCATCCAACACAGCGCACTGATTCGCGGCGATGCCGCCGAGGTGAAGGACGACACCTACCTGCGCCGGTACGGCCGAGAACGACTGACCTCCACCACAATCATCGACATCGACCCCACCAACTCCCGGGCCACCCTCCAAGCCGACATCACGGTCCCCGGCAGCCTCCCGGCCGCCACGTTCGACTGCGTCGTCCTGACCCAGACCCTGCAACTGCTCACCGACGCTTCTGCCGCACTGCGCACCTGCTACACCGCACTGCGACCCGGGGGAGCCCTGCTGCTCACCGTCCCGTGTCTTGCGCGTGTCAGCCCCAGCGGCGGCACCGCCGACCGCTGGCGATTCACCCCCGCCGGCCTACACCACCTGCTCACCGACTGGCCCGGCCCCACCCAGGTCACCGGCTACGGCAACCTGCGCACCTGCCTAGCCGCGCTCCTCGGCGAAGCCGCTGAAGAACTCACCGCGACCGAGCGCAAGCACATCGACCCCCGATTCCCACTCCTCGCCGTCGCCACCGCCCGCCGAGCCACCAACCAAGGAGCATGACCATGGCCGACATCAGTCAGCGCCAAGCCCGACCCTTCCCCGCAGGCCCTGTGATCTTCGATTGCGATGGCACGCTCGTCGCCACCGAAGGCGTCTGGGACGGTGCCTACGCCATCCTCTTCGACCGCTACCAGACCGTCCTCAGCCGACCGGACCGGCATCGCCTCCTCGGCCTCACCCTCACCGGCCTCGGCCACGAACTCGGCCGCCTTCTCGGCCAACCGCACCGACACCAGGAACTTGCCGCCGAAGTCCTTGACCTCGTCACCAACAACCTCGGCCGCGGAGTACCCGCGATGCCGGGCGCGGTCGACCTCGTCACTACCCTCGCCCGCTCCCGACCCATCGGCGTCGCCTCGAACACCCTGCACGACGCCGTCATGGAGTACCTCACCAAGATCGGAATCATCGACTTGGTCGACGTCATCGTCGGCAGCGACGATGTCGACGCGCCTAAGCCAGCCCCCGACGTCTACCTCGCCGCATGTGATCGCCTCGGCTCTGACCCCCACACCGCGATTGCGGTCGAGGACTCCGCCGCCGGAGCGCTCGCGGCCCGAACCGCTGGCCTCTACGTCATCGGCGTACCGTCACAGCCGGACCTTCTGATACCCGCCGCTGACGTCGTCTACCCGAGCCTGACCGATCCCAGGCTGCGCCACATACTGCAACACCCGGCAACCAGACGACTGACTGCATGATCTGGCCTTGAAGGTGGAGCGGATCGACTGTCGATGTGGGCTGGCGGGCTCAGAGGGCCGGCTTCGCCGCGAGGAGGACCGTGAGGGATTCAAGTTCTTCTGCGATCTCGACCCGGTCTTCCAGATGCGGATCGGCGAGGACAGCATGATTGCGGTCAGCGCGACGCCGTCGCCGGAGTCCGTCATGTTCACGTTGGCGGAGTATGCCGAGGATGGGATAGACGGCGGGGCCGGTAGCGGGCTCGCGCGTTGGTCCCGGCGTGGATGACTGGTGCGGCCCGTCATGTCAGTGGTTCGTGGGATGGGCCGGCGGCAGGAGTCGGGGGCGCCCGCAGCCGCCGGCCCGGTGACCGGGCGTCCGTGGCTGCCCCTGTCACGGGGTCCGGTCAGGTAACCGCCTGAAGGCGGCTATCGTGGGGGTAACGCGGTTCGGGTCTGCGCCACCCCTGGTCACGGGGGTGTGGTTTCAGGCTTGAACGGAAGGTGTGGCCGGCGTGGCCGGATGCTGTGGTGTAGCCGGTTTGCGGGCGTGCACGGTGCGGCGCTCGTAGGAGCCGAGGATCACGGTCGGGTCGGCCATGAGGTTGACGAATCGGTCGAGGTCGTTGTGGCCGAGTTCGGGTTGGACCAGGCGAGGTCGCAGGTGTTCAGCGGCGTCGGCGAGGATCTGGCAGCCGGGGCCACCGCCGGTCCAGGTTTCGACGCTGCGGTGGGCGCAGACCGGGTTGAGGCCGGCGGCGACGAGCGGCCTGGTGACATCGAGTGGCCAGGTGGGTCGCCCGGTGCCGGTGAGGAAGCCGTAGATCATCGTCATGAGGTGTTGGATCAGGTCGGCGTCCTGGCTGCATGGATCCGACGTCCACGTGGCGTAGTCGGGGCGCGGCTGGAATACCTGAGCGGGCGTGAAGGGGACGTCGGCGAGGATCAGCCAGCCGCCGGGCTGTAGCCGGTCGATGATCTGTCGGATCACGGCGTTCGGGTCGGGCAGGGCACCGTGCATCCAGCGGGCGACGGCGACGTCGAAGCTGCCGGGTTCGCCGGGCAGCTCGTCGGCGTCGAGGGCGCGTTGGCAAACGTCGATGATGCCGGTCGGTGCGAGGTAGCGGGTGTCGCGGTCGACGGCGGTGACGTTGCCGCTGGGGCCGACGAGGCGGGCCAGGCGGGTGGTCAGCTGGCCGGTGCCGGCGCCGATGTCCAGCACGCGCTGACCCGCCTGGATCGGGATGCGGTCCAGGACGCGATGGATGGGCGGGTCGAGGAGTTCGAGCAGCCGCGGCGGACGTTGGCGGCCGATTGGGGTTGTCGTCACCATGGCGCTCCTGATCGTGCTGGCTCTCGGGCGTAGGTCGCGGCTGAACCCGCCGGGCTGGCGGCGACATGCCGGGATGCCGGTTGCGGCGGATGGCTGGATCGGGCAGGGGCCCGCTTGCTGGGCGGTCACGGGTGTTCCGCATTGTCGGGAGGGACGCAGGAGGCTGCGGGAGACATTGCCTGGGGGTCGAGGTCGACCATGATGGGTAGGTGGTCCGACAGCGTGCGTGCTGCGGGGGTGTCGATCACCTGGTAGCTGCGCAGCGCTTGTGGGCGGTTGGTCCAGAAGACGTCTTCGCGTCGGCTCCAGCCGCCGTGAAGTCCGCTGGTGGCCTTCCAGGCCGCGCCTAGGTGGGGTGCGGCGTCGTGGAAGCCGCTGCGCTGCATCATCTGCGAGGGGCGCCGGTCGGCTACTGGCAGAGCGTCGGGGTCATCGCTGAAGCGGACATGCCGGGCGATCCACTCGGTGGGTAGAGCCGTCCAGTCTGGCTCGGGATCGTATTCGGGGTCGATGCCGAAGGAGTTCCAGTCGGCGGCGAGGATCGTCGCGTCCGATAGGGGTAGTTGCCCGGTGAGGGTGTACGCGTCGGCGAGTTGTTTGTCGGGGTTCCAGGGCGCGAGGTGGGTGACCGCCACTGTCAGCGGCACGGGCGCGCCGACGTCTAGCCGCACCACGCCCAGGCCGTGCCACATCAGCAGGTCGTACGCCCGCTGGGACAACACGGCGTACTCGGGCCGCCACAGAATCGCGAGGTGACAGTCGGAGTGTTTCGCGGGGACCGCGAAGCACTCCATCCCCAGCGCGTCGGCTATCGCGTTCGCGAGCCGGTCGAGTTCCCCTGCGTCGGCGCCGACGGTGTAGATCTCCTGCAAGCACACGATGTCGGGGCGTAGGAAACGCAGCAGCTCGTGCTGCTGCCGCCGCGTCGGGAGCCCTGACTTTCCGTACGACATGAGGTTCCAGCTGACGGCGCGGAGCGTTCGCTGCGCCGGTGGTGCAGGCGTCGGAGCCGCCGCCGTCATGGGTGTGATTGATGCCGAGACGCCTTGGTTCATGGCTGCTCCTGGAAAGCCGGCGCGGGGTGTTCGGGTGGGTTGGTGGCTGGGCGTGGCGTCTGCGGGGCGGTGACCTGTTGGACGCCGGTCCAGCCGTTGGCGGGTTCCCAGGGCATCCCTACGGCGTCGGGTGCGGCAATCTGTTCGACGGACATGGCGCCGGCTCGTCGGACGGCGCGCTGGGTTGGAGCTGGGCGAGCACGGCGCGGGCGTCGGCCAACTCGCGCGGCCCACGACCGGGCCCGGGTGCCGCAGCAGGACGACGATGCGCCGGCGATCGACGATCAGCGGCCGGCGAGGCATGCCCGATCCCCCTTGTCCGGTGACGGTGCGGAGCCGGCCCGCATCTCCGTGGGTGCCCGGGTGCCCTGGTGATGCGGCTCCTGGGTGGCAAGGCGGCCCGCCATGGCGGCCCGGGGCATGAGGACTTGCCACTCGAAGCCGAGCACGTCGAGGACGTCGATGCGCCACTGCGGGTACTTGCCCGCCCGACGCTGCTTGCGGATGTTGTGCGTGACGTGGCCCAGCTTGATTCCGTGCTCGCGGTGCTCGCGGGGCACTCGTAAGTGCCCCTCGCGGCGGGCGAACGCGGTGAACGCGGGGATGTAGACATCCGCGAACCGCGTGTCGTTGACCCGCCACACCATGCCGAGGGCTTCCATGATCCACACCTGCTCTTCGTCGAGCTTGTCTTTGCTCGGGCGTGCGCACAGGTAGCGGTTGCGGATGTTGTGGATGAACCCGCCAAGGTCGTACCCGTTTTCGACGTGGAATCGGGGCACCACAAGGTGGCCTTCGCGTTCTTGGAAGGCCACGGCAGCGGTGACCGCTTCGAACCAGCGGCCTGTGCGCGGGTTGTTGTTGAGGCGTTCAACGACGGCACGGCGAAGCCTGGCGCGCTCGTCGAGATTCCGTGGCGGCGGTACGGGAGCAACGGTGTTGGCGTAGGAGGGAGGCACGTAGGCGGGCATGAGGAGGCTCAGAGGTCCTTGTCAGAGATCAACCGGGTGAGGCGCCGCCCCGAACCTGAGGCGGATGGGCGCAACCTCGTCCGCACGAGGTTGCGAGTGGTGGTTGATGCCGGCGGCATCAATTCGTGTGCCGACTATTCGGGGTGTAGGGGTGTGTGGCCGGCGGCAGATTCGGGGTGTCTGCCGCCGGCCTGGCCGACCCGTCGGGCCCTCATCCCGGCGTGGTCGTCCTAGCGGTGCCCGGACCTTGGGCGGTGGAGGCCCGGCACCGCTATCCGGTGACCACCTCGGGGGTGGTCGCCGGACGTGCCGCTGGAGGTTGCCGATCCCCCAGCGGCACCGCTCGGGCCGTTAGGCGGGTTTGCGGGCGTGCAGGCCCCGGCGCTCGATTGAGCGCAGTACGAGGTGATGGTCGGCCATGACCGTCTGGAAGTAGTCGATGTCGTCGGCGGGGATGCCGAGGGCCTGGAGGGTGGTCCGGGCATGGTGGACGATGCCGGCGAGGACGTTGCAGCCAGGCCCACCGCCGGTCCACGTCTCTGACGCGGCGCTCAGGCACACCCCGTGCATGCCCCGGCCGTGCAGGAGTCCTTCGACGTCGGCAGGCCAGCGGCCGGTGCCGCCGGGGCCGAGGGTCGTGTCGTAGAGCCTGCGTACGACCCGATTGATCAGCTCTTCGTCGCCCGAGGTGGCGGCGCGGTGCACATGCGGGCGAGTGTCCGTGACATCGGCGAGGACAAGCCATCCGCCCGGCCGGAGGCGGGCGAGCATGCGGTCGATCAGCGCGGCCGGGTCGACCAGCCGGTGGTGTGTCCACCGTGCGATGACCAGGTCGAAGCTTGCGGCGTCGCCGGGCATCGCGTCGGGGGCAACGGCGACGTCGCGGCCGTAGACGTCCACCACGCCGGTGGGGTTCAGGTAGGTGGTGTCGTCGTCGACCGCGACGACACGACCCAGCGGGCCGACGGCGCGAGCGAGGAGGGCGGTGATGTGGCCGGTCCCGGCGCCGATCTCCAGCACCCGCGAGCCGGGGTTGAGGTCGAGTTGGTTGATCTGCTGGGTGATGGTCGGGTCGAGGAGTTCCCGCAGCGGTGTGGACATCCCGGCGGTGTGAGTTGGTGTCATCGTGCGGCGCTCCAACGTGTGGTGCGGTCAGTGGTGCAGGACGTGTCGTCCCCCACCGGCCAGATACCGGCGTGGGCGTATAGCGGCCCTTGTAGGGGCTCGGTCGACTGCTGTTGGGTGGGTGGCTCCCACCAGCGGCGCGGGGCGTGGGTGCGGGTGAGCAGCAGCAGGTACATCTGCGCGCGCCACCCGTTCGTGGTGAGTGCGGCGGCTTCGTAGGCGAGGATCTGCCCGGTAGCCCGATCCAGGATGAGCAGGTGCCGGCTGCGGCCCTGGTCGGAGAACGCCGCGATGCCGATGCCGAAGCGGCCGGCGCGGTCCGCCACCGTGTCGTGTGCCGTGAGGCCGGGGGTGTCGGCGAGGACCCGGGCTGCGAGTTGCCGCTGCTGCCGGTTAGGGCTGTACCACATTCCCAGAGCGGCGACGCCCTCTATCAACGCCGCGGGGTCGTCGCCCCAGCTTTGCATCTGCGCTTGGCTAATCAGCCGCTCGCAGCTGGTGTATGCCTTGGTCAGGTCCTGGAGGCGAAGTCCGCCCGGCTGCCACCAGTCCTTAGCCACCTGCGGGTTGGGGGAATGTATGGCGAGTTCCGCGCCGGAGTCGTCGTCGGCGTACCAGCGCACCACGTCGTGCTGCCGCGTGTTGCTGGCCTCGTAGCGCCACAGGTGATGGCGCACGACAGCGAACCTTCCGGGCGTGGCGTCGCAGCGGTCGGCGCCGAGACGCCGGGCCAGGTCCAGCAACACAGGGCGTGCCGGCCTGCCCGGAGGCATCTGAATGCCCCCACTCTGCGTCGAGGACGTGGGCGTCGGAATGGGGTTCGGCACCGCGCACGGTGCGTGCAGGTCCGCCCGACGCGTCAGCGCCGGTGGGGGCGGGATGACCACGGCGGTGACCGCCGCGAGCCAGGCTACGGTGCTCACCGCCGCGACCATTCGTGAGTTCGGGAGCATGCGCGTCGGTCAGTCGGCCGAGACGGTCGCGGTGATGCGCGGCACCAGGCGGGCGGCTCGGTCGACCACGTGCTGCTGGTGGGGCAGCATCGGCGCGGCGGCGTATCCGGCGGTGATGCCGGCGTAGGGATCGCTGAGGCTGCCATTGCGTCCGATCAGGCCCTCGACGAAGCCGACCATGCACCACGGTGCCATGCCGGAGCTGTAGCCGCCCTCGCTGATCGCGACGACTCGGCCGTCGCACAGCCGGTCGGCCGCTTTGGTCAGCAGCGAGGCCATCTGCCGGTAGGAGTCCACGACCAGCGCCTGGCGGGCCAGTGGTTCGAAGCAGCCGCCGTCGAACCCCACCGGAACGATGATCAGCTCGGGTTGGAAGCGTTGCAGTGCGGGGAGCACGACCTGGTGCATGGCGTAGAGCCAGGCGGCGTGGCCGCTGCCCAGGGGCAGCGGAACGTTGATGGTGTATCCCTCGCCGGCGCCGGCCCCGGTCTCCTCGATCCACCCGGAGTCGGGCGGAAAGGACCCTGCCTCGTGGATGCTGATGTGCAACACCGTCGGATCGTCATAGAACAGCTGCTGGCCGCCGTTGCCGTGGTGCGTGTCCAGGTCGACGATCGCGACCCGGCGCAGCCCGAGCTGGATCTGGGCGTGTCGGGCGGCGAGCGCCGCGTTGTTGAACACGCAGAAGCCCAGGCCCGCGCCGGCGAGGGCGTGGTGCCCGGGGGGCCTCACCAGCGCGAAACCGTTGGTGAGGTTCTCGGACGCGACGGCGGTGACGAGGTCCAGAACGCCGCCGGCGGCGAGGCGCGCGATCTCGGCGCTGCCTCGACCCAACGGGGTGAAGCCGTCGCCGGCGTCGCCTCCTCGCGGTTGGGCGCTCGCCTGGGCCACGCGCTGCACGTACGCGTCGGTGTGCACGCGCAGCAGCTCGCCGATCAGTGCGGGGCGCGCCCGTACCCTCCTCATCTCGTCCAGCAGGCCGGTGACGTCGAGCAGCTCGAAGCCCCTGCGCTTGGTTCGGCCGCTTTCCACGTGCGCGTCGGGCTGGACGCCCGCCATCGGGTCGGCCGGCAGCATGAGAGCGGCTGTGCCGGTGTCGTGCCAGAAGAACAACGTGTCGGTCATGAAACCGGTCGCCATCGTGGCCTCTCCTTCATCAACGGGTAGTGGTGATCAGGCCGGAGTCGTCGGCCGGTGTGCGGGGTCGCGGTGCCGCCGGGCGAGGTGTGGCGGCGGCCAGGTCGGTGACGAACGCGTCGATCTGGGTGCGGGTGATGCCGGGCATGCAGATCAGGTGACTCACGGCGCCTTCGGTGGCCAGCACCCACTTCGTCCGCACCTCGGCGGGTGGGGTGTCGAGCACCACGGTCATCGCGTGTTCATGGCGCCAGGCGCGCCAGCCGATTGCGGTGATCTGCGTGACGGCGTAGGCGGCCAGCTCGCGGGCGTGCACAGCCCGCCAGCGGTGTCCCTCCCGGCCCTGCACGGCGATGGCATGCCACAGCAGCGCCGCCGCCAGTCCGCATCGGGAGCCGCTGATCGTGGTGTCCACGGTGCCGGTGTAGGCGATCGGCTGGCCGAGGGTGCGGACGGTGTCGCGGACCAGGACCACACCGCTTGGCACTGGCGTGCCGAGGAACTTGTGGCCGCTGATGGCGATGCTGCCGATGCCGGCGGCATCATCGAGACGCAACCGCCCGTCCAGCGCGAGCGGAATGCCGGACAGGGCGGCGTCGACATGCAGGTGCCCCCCGGCCGGGTGTTCCGCCAGGAGATCCCGTATCCGGGCGGTGTCGTCGACGGCCTCTGTCAGGGTGGTTCCAGCGGTGCCGACCACGATCGCGGGGTATCGCTTACGGCGGCGGAGCTGCGCGGCCAGGTCGTTGTAGTCCATCTCTCCGCGCTCGTCGGCCCGCACTGGCACGCCGTGCGCGCCGAGGACATCGACGAGTTTGGGGATGGAGTAGTGCGCGGCCCGGGAGTAAAAGACCCGGGCGGTGGGGTAGCGGCGTTTGGCGGCGTAGAGCGCGGCGAGGTTGCCCTCGGTGCCGCCGCTGGTCACATACCCCCAGCGGTCAGTGGACGGCATGGCGAACAGGTCCGCGGTCCAGGCGACCACGGCCCGCTCCAGAACGCGGGTATGGGCGACGCCTCCTCCGTCGGCGGGGTCGCCGATGTTGTTCCAGAGCCGGCTCCCGAGCCGCCTCAACACCGCGTCGTGGCTCGCGTCGACGGCGCCCGGGTAGCCGATCGTGGTCGCCGCCGACGCGTCCGCGTTCCCTACGAGCTGATCGAGGACCGCTGCGATGTCGATGCGATCCTGCCGGAGGTCGGCGGCGACGGCCAGGTCCATCACCTCGGCCGCAGTCACACGTCACGTCCGGGATTGAGGTGGGCGGTCAGCAGCTCGTGCAGGGCGGTGAGTCGCTGCCACATCTGCTGGTGGTCGTGATCCCCACGGCTGGTCAGATCCGCATACCGCCGATAGGAGTCGTAGTGATCGATGTCGACCGGGCGGGTGCAGCGGATCCCGTTGTCCCCGAGCGCGGGATAGGCATCGCGGTCGACCTGCATCGCGGTGCCATCCACCAGCCGGGCGTAACAACGGCCAGAAATCTGCTGCGACGCCCCGAAAATGCCCGCGGCTAGGGTCTCGTGCAGGGACGGGGCGATGTCGGACCAGAGGCCCTGGTCGGTGTCGAGCGTGCTGACCCCCACACCCAGATACCGCGCCTCGGCCGGTAGGTGCACGTCCTTCCCGTTGATCATGGAGCGGGAGGTGTACAGCGGGTGCCACTGCGGGCCGGCCGCGGCGATGTGGCCCCGGGCGGTGACGGTCAGGTCGTCGAGCAGAGTCGGCAGGTGGTAGGCGTCCCGGCTGTCGCGAAACAGCCGAGAGGCGGTGTGGATCAGCCGTCCGCCGGGCTCGTTGGGTGCGTCAGAGACGAAGAACAGCAGCAGCGCGTGCGGACCAAGCGCCTCCCGGGTACCGAACTTCAGCCCCGCCGACGACAGATGCCCGGCGTTGGCCCGCTTGAGGCGTGACCCCACCTGCCACCGCAGTGATGCCAGCGTCCTCGCGTCCACTGACTCGTAACCGAAGCGCGGCTCGGCGGACTGCTGCTCGTCCGCCATGGCCGGACCGGTTGCGGCATGCGGCTCGAACGCCGGGGCGGGCCCTGGGGACGGTGGCGCTGTCGGATAGGCCGCAGGCGGTTGACTGTGTCCCGGCCATGCCGCCTCGGGCGGCCCGCCTGTGGCCACCGGCGGTGGGCCCGGCGGCGCGGGATGGTGACGCGCCGGGGGTTGCGGGGCCGGGTACGACGCGCCGGGGTGTCGGGGTGTCGGGGGCTGCCGCTGCGGCGGCGGCCCGTACGACGGGGCGTCTTGGACGGGCTCGCCGTAGTGGCCGCCCTGACGTTGGTAGGCGTGCACGGTGTCGGGGTTCGATCGCATCGCCGGGGCCTCAGATCGACTCGGAGATGTTGTCCGGCACCGCGTTGCGGCGGGGCTGGCCCTGGCCGATCCCCGCCGAAATCTCCGGCCTCGACCGCTCCAGTCGGGCCCCCCACGCCGCGCCCACCATCGCGGTGACCGCCAGGGACGCCGGCAGCAGCAGCGGATACAGCGACCCCGGAGCGGCACCCAGCAGCGAGTCGGCGTTGACGACCATGACCGCCAGCACCACCAGGCCGCCGAGCACGCCGAGCGTCGGCGCGATCCGCCACCGCCACCAACTCCACCCCTCGCCACGCACCCAGGCCGGGGCCCGCAGCGCGGCCACCGACGCGGCCAGCAGCAGACACAGCAAACCCATCGCGCCCAACGCCGACAACCAGGAGAACATCACCCGCACCGGATCCAGCCCCGCCACGGCGAACACGCCGACCACCACAGCGGCGAGAGTCGACTGAGCCAGCGACGCCTCCCGCGGCGCCGCTACCTGCCGACCGGTCGAAGACTGCGCCAGCCAGCCGGGCAGCACCTGCTCGCGGCCCATCGCGAACACATACCGGGCCACGGTGTGATGGAACACCAGCATCGAAGTGACGATCGCCGCGATCAGCAGCACCTCCGCCAGCAGCACGCACCACCCACCGAGCCGGGCGAGAACCGAGAACGGCAAACCACCGTCGGGGTCCGCCGCGACCGCGGCGACCGCCCGAGGGCCGACCGCCACGCCCATCGCCCACGACGCCACCGCGTAAACAGCGCCGAGCAGGAGCACCCCACCGACCGTTGCCCGGTAGATCGCGCCGCGATCGGTGGCCTCCTCACCCAGCGACCCCGGAACGTCGACACCCATCAGCGCCGCCACGCACAACGCGCACGCACCGCCGACACCACCCACCGTCAGCTCAGCCGCCGAGAACCCCGTCCACGGCGACCCGCCGCCCGGCGCCGGCGCACCAAGGCCCGCGACCACGAACAACGCCACCACCAGCAGCGACAGCAGCAGCACCACCGCGACCACCCGGGTCGACGTCACGATCGTGTGGACCCCGAGCCACCCCACCACCACCAGCGCGGCCAGCGCCCACACCCACCACGCCCCGCCCACGGTGGCGGCGGCCACCGACCCGAGCAGGCCGTACAAGCTGATCTGAATCGCGTTGTACGCCAACAAGGCCACCAGGCCGCCGGCCACACCCCACCGCCGGCCCAAGCCCGCCGCCAGGATCCCGTAATACGCCGCCGGATGCCCCACCCGCACCGCCATCGCCGCGTACCCCACCGCCAACAACCCGACGACGACGGTCACCCCCAGGAAGACCAGCGGCAAGGCCACCACACCCGTGGCCGCGAACGTGGTCACGATGCCGCCAACGAGCACCACCATCGGTGCCGACGCCGCGGCGCCCACCACCCGCAACCCGAACGGAGTCGCCGTGCCGCGTTGCAGCGCCACCGGCGCATACGTCGACCTCACCGGCTCTCCTCCATCGGATAGCCGGGGCACGACGCGGCGCGGCAGCCCGACGTCGGGTGATCCTTGACGGCCTGCTCAGACACCGCTACCAGATGCAGCGCCGTCGGCCTGACCGGGCCGCGCTGCCAGTAGCGGCGCTGGGCCTCCCGCGCTCTTATGGCGGCCTCGACGTCGTGGGTGTGGCCGAACAGGTCGTGTCGTCCGTCGGGCCACTGTCGGCGAATTGCGACGCCCAGACCGAGCCCGGCCGACGCCACGTCTCCCGCGACCGTGACGGCAGCACCAAGCCCACGAGACCGATGCCGAGTTCTCAGCCACGGCCGTGCACGACGACGCCGTAAGGACGCCCTTGCGCGGAAGCGGGGAATCGGGGACAGCATGAGGATGCCTCCAACTGATCGAGGGTGTGAGGGGGCGACCCGCCCGGTTGTGGAATCCGACCGGCGGGTGGAAGGGGTGGTGCGGCTAGCGGCTACTCACGTGTCACTCAATGAGCCGAACCACTCCAATACGGGGTTGTGACCTGGTGGAGCCGGGCGCGTCGTGGATACAGACCTCTCGGCTGCGAGCGGGGTGAGCGCCACATCCGCCACAGCACCGGGCCGGCTGGCGCGAGCTGCGCTGGCGCCCGCGGCACGTAGCCGAGCTGCCCGAGCACACTGTCGCGCGGCTCGGCGGTGACGAGGGTCGCGTAGGCTGGCTGCCCCACGTTGTCGAGCAGCCGATGGTGATGCTCCAGCAAGGCCACAGCCGCCTGCCCGCGGCCGGGTCGGGCCGCCAGCACCGCGAGGTGAGCGTGCGGGCCGGCCGGAATAGTCGCAGCGAGGCAGGCGTGCAGAAGAGCGAATCGATCAGCTTGGCGTCCCAGCGCTCCATGCAGCTCCTCGACGGTGACCCCGGCCGCCGCTCGCGGCAGGTGCCGCTCGTACCAGACGGACACCGCCGTATCCTCGCCGGCCGTGTGGACCTGACCGGACCGCATGCCTGCGTTCAGCAGCAGCCGAGCGTAGGCACGCAGCAGCGGTAGCCGTTCACTCACCTCCGGAACCAACCACGCCCCGAGGGCACCCACGACGAGGGAATCGGCGACCACCGCCGAGAGGGAATCGACCTGCGCCTCAGTCGCGAACCGCACTGCGAGGCCGTCGCTGCTGGCCCTATCCGCCGCGACCTCGGGACCAGCAGTCGGCGAGGAGGCACACTCGACGTCCGACGCGCGGGCAGAGCCAATGATCTCGCACCCTGACTGTTCAGGACTCTCGGCACAACGTCGCACACCACCGCCGACCGGCCTCCCAGGGGTGGCTGTCGCCGCGGCGTGCCGAGGCGAGCGCACGGCCCGGACACGCCGTCGGCGCGTCACGATAGATAACAACCTCAACATGCCGCGCTCCCCTCTCCCCACCTCGA
This sequence comes from Micromonospora sp. DT227, assembly GCF_049841835.1. NCBI lineage: Bacteria > Bacillati > Actinomycetota > Actinomycetes > Micromonosporales > Micromonosporaceae > Micromonospora > Micromonospora sp. DT227. The sequence goes on from NZ_JBNCLA010000001.1 coordinate 150,033, forward strand.
CGTTGCGCCGCCGCCGTATAGCTGATCGCTAATCCACAATCACCGACCTTGACGATGCTGGGAATGCCGACTTCCGGTCCGACTTCGCGTACCGACTTACGGTCCGACCAGCACCTGAACAGCACAAACGCAGTAACAGGCCCGGTCGCACCCACCTCACAGGCCGCGACAATGGGGCTACGCTGACCCCAATCAGATCGGCTGCCGCCGATCGGGCACGAGTGGTATCCGGAGGCTTGCCGGTGCATCGCCCCAGTCCCTACGTCCGTCGGCAATGGCTCGCACGCGAGATCCGCCGCCTACGCGAAGAGCACGGCATGACCGCCGACGCTCTCGCCCGCGCAGTCCGTTTCCCGCGCCAACAACTGAGCGCCCTGGAGAACGGCCACCTCGGCCCGGACATCGACCTCGTCAGCGGGATCTGCGACTACCTCACGGTCGGCGAGCGCCGCCAGCAAGCGATCATGGACGCGGCCACCGACGGCTGGGCACAAGGCTGGTGGGCACCGACCATCCACCAGATGGGCAACCGACAGGCCATCTACGCCGACCTCGAAAGCGGCACCCGCACGATCACCGAGTACGCCATCTCTCTGATCCCCGGCCTACTCCAGACGCCTGCCTACGCCGCTGCGCGGCTCCGTAGTGAACCAGCCCGCCATGGCGACAGGTTCGACCCCGCTACAGCGGTCACCGCCCGGGCCCGCCGGCAAAGCCTGGTGCTCGCCGCCGGCGGGCCGCGATACGAAGTCGTCATCGACGAGAGCGCGATCCGGCGACGCGCCGCTGACCCCGTCGTCGTCGCGCAGCAGCTTCGACACGTCATCGCCGTATGCGCGAACCACCCAACCGTGGTCGTTCAGGTACTGCCGTCCGACACATCGATCACAGGTCACAGCGCGCCCCGGTCGGCGTACTCGATCTACCGCTATCGCGACCCGCAAGGCTCACGAGCTGTCGCGGTCGACACCCTGACCCGCGACATCATTCACACCGATCCGGACGAGCTGGACCCATACGTGAGCCTGCACGGCCGACTCAAAGCCGCAGCCCTTCCTCCCGACTCAAGCATTCGTCTCCTCCGCGCCGCGGCGGAGAGCCTGACACCTACCGAAGGAGCCCCAGTATGACCACACGGCCGAGCACCCCGCTCATCTGGCGCAAGTCCAGCCGCAGCGACGACGGCAACTGCGTCGAGGTCGCCGACACCCACGAACGGATCCTGGTACGCGACTCCAAGGACAGCACCGGACCGATGCTGCGATTCACCCCCGATCGGTGGAGCACCTTCACACAGGCCGTTCGTGACGGCGGATACTCGTCGCCGACGGCGAGAGAGAGCAGTAGCAGGATCTGAGCAACTCCACGCGCTGCATCCAGGGCGCCGAGACCGGCTTTCCGGTCTCGGCGACGCCTCTCAAGGCTGCCTGACTCTGCGTGACGCGGCCGTGGCCCAATCCATCCCAGACCGACGATCGATCGGAGGCTCCAGCAGCGCATGCGTAGCCACGACCTAACCCCAGGACGCATGATCGGCGTGGTCTTCGACCACGGCGACAACTTCTTCACCGCCCTCGCCGACGCCTGCCGCACCCACCACATCAAGCAGGGCTACATCCCAATGTTCATCGCCGGCCTGTCAACCGCCAAGATCGTCGGCACCTGTCGCCGCCTCGACAACCCCGACGCCCCCGTCTGGAGCCACGTCGACCTCACCAACGTCGAAGCGCTCGGCGGCGGCACCATCGCATGGGACGACACCAACCAGACGATCCTCCCGCACATCCACCTCACCGCCGGGCTCAAGGAACACAGCGCTACCGCTCACACCAGCCACCTACTGGACGCCACCGTCCAATTCCTCACCGAAATGCTCATCATTGAGGTGGCCACACCCGCCATGCGTCGAATACCAGACACCAGCCTCTACGACGTTCCACAGCTACATCTCGGCTAGCAGCCTCGGACCGGGCTTCGGAGGGAGGTACAGGATGGCCCGCCACCCAGACACAATCATCACGCCCAACACGCTGCTCGCTGAGGCGCGCCAGCGCCTTAATTCACCGCAACGGCCCGGCCAGCACCTTTCGCGAGCCGAACTTGCCGATGCCATCAACGCGTCTCTCGATAACCTGTACCCCGACCGAAGCCTCACCGCTCACTACGTTGACCACCGCTGGGTCGGCAAACTCGAACGCGGCGAACACCGCTGGCCCAGCCGCGAACGGCGCACTGCCATCCGCCAAGTGCTCGGTGCCGCGACAGACGCCGATCTTGGCCTCTACAGCCCTCGACGCACCGAGGGCCACGCGGCCTCCGATCGCCAGCAAGTGACGGCTGCATGGTTCGGCAAGCTGCCAAGTGCCCTTGCCCAGCTTGCGGGACCATGGGCGACCAGATCAGAACTGCAGGCACCGGCCAAAATCGAGTCGCCTCATGTCGCAGCGCTTCAACGCAGCATTACCCTGTTCGAAGAGTGGGACCACCAGCACGGTGGTGGACTCGCCCGTGCAGCGATGGCCGGACAACTCGAATGGGCTTGCCGAGTCGCCCGCCAAGCGTCGGCAACGGAAGCAGTACACCGCACCTGGCTGTCGACGGCAGCACGACTTTCTGACCTTGCCGGATGGGCATGCTTCGATTCAGGCGACAGACCCAGCACAGCCCAGCGATACCTGGCCAACGCGATCCAGATGGCCAGCGAAGCCGAAGACGTGCAGCAGCGGGCTCACACCGCCACCACCTTGAGCAGGCACCTCACTTACCTCGGACAGGTCTCAGACGCTTTTGATGTCATTAACCTCGCCCAATCAGATTGGCGGAAAATTCCCCCGCTGGGACGCGCGGCGATTCGTATCGTGGAGGCGCGCGCCTACGCAAGAAGCCATGACAGGCAAGCATGCATACGCGCAGTCGCCCTATGCGATGACGAGTTCACGGCCAACGGGTCGGAGGGACCGGAAGATCCAGTTTGGGGCTACTACGCTGATGTCGGTCAGATTCTCGGCGACGCTGGCCATGCCCTGTTTGATATCGCCGTAGCGACCGACAAACACCAGCAGTCGGACGCAGTTCTCAATCGATTGCAGTCCGCGTACTCCCACCACCCGACGGAAGCTGCCAGATCGCGGGCTCTCACCATGATACGGATCGCCCATCTCCAACTATCAAGCGGCAATTTCGCCGATGGATTGAGATCGATCAAAGCTGGCTTGGCAGACGCTCGGGGCGTCCACTCCAGCCGACTGCGGGATGATCTTCGCGCCCTTGGCTCCATCCTCGCGAACACAGATCCAGAGACGGACTTTGCAGGTGAGTGGGAGACGGCGCGGATGCACGTAGCGGAGGCCGTGCGCTTACAGATCTAATAGCCCGTCCAGCCAGTAGGAGCGGTTCCGTCTCGCAACGTGTCGATGCGATGCCTCATCTGACGCTGGCGTTGCACATCATTGCCCGCCGACTGAGCCAGCCAGAGAGTCATCCGCAGCATGCGAGCCAGCCGCAGTTCCGACCACGACGGGCTCAGGCGGACATCGAAACCATACGTCTGAACGAAGTCAGCGTAATCCTTATCGGGGAACCACCCACACTCGTAGTAAAGGGCCGTCAAGGTCAGATCCCACTCCGGCGGTCCGATACATACTGTCTCCAAATCCACGAATGCTTCTCGGCCTCCTGCCGCCACCAAGAGATTCTCCATATGCGCGTCGCCGTGCAGCACTGACTCGCCAAGCGTGAATTCTGCGGTGGCCCACCGAGTCGAGAGTTGATCGCGGAGTTGGCAAAGAAAACGGCGGTCTTCGGTGTCGAGGCAGGCACCCCTCTGTAACCGCTCTTCGAACCTGTCAAAGGGCGATAAACAGGGCAACAGACCTGCCGGCATGGCAACCGCGTGTAGCCGACGCAGGCACTTGGCGAGAGTGACTAAGTCGGCTGGTCGACTATCGACCAGGTACTCCCACAGCGTTACCACGTACTGTCCGACGATTATTGGCTCCGGCCGCGCGGGGTGAACGACAGGAACTTGACGCGAGGCGAGCCAGACAGCGATGTCGATCTCCCGACGGGGGTCGCTTCCCTGGGCACCCCTTGGTACCACTCGCGCCAGCAAACCAGCACCAGGCAGCAGGACCACACCGTTCTCGCCCACACGCACTATGCTGGCGTCGTGAGCCGGAAGGCCCGCTCCGGTGGCCGCCAACGTCACCGCCTCGATCGCCTCTTCCTCACGCACGAGACTATCCTCCCCTCGGCCAGCCAAACCGCGCCGCCGACCGCCGGCCTTGAGCAGGTCAAGGCGCTGGCGGTCGTCCGCGAACCGTTCGAGCGGACGGCGCGGCATGGCGACGACTGACGAGCTGCGTTTGATTGGAACTGCTGGGTTCCCGACCATGGCACGACACCGAGGCGATGCTGTATGCCAGGCGTGACGTAGAGGACGGCCCGACCCGCGTAAGAACAGGTGCCGTCCCCCGTCAATCCTGACACGTCGTCACGCTCAACAGGCTACTTGTCCGGGTACGCCAGCGAAGGACGTCGCGCAACGGCCTGGCCGGCGCAACACCGGCGCTTAGGCAGCAGGACCACCCCGTTCTCGCCTCGACCGGCAAAGACGAACACGCACACCCGTGCCTAAGGACGAGATCTCAGCAAACTCGAAACCTGCCAGCGTGAGCTCTGCGGTGGCTGCCGCGAAACCGCCCGCCGGTGGGGTCTTTTCGACAGCAACCACAATCTCATCGATGCAATCAAGATTGTCGCGAAGTATGCCGAAATAGCGCCCGCCAGTGACGATGGCCGTCCGCGAGCCGGTGGCGTAGCAGGCCGAAAGCCACCGTTGGAGATCGTCGTCCGGCCGCCCTGGCAGGGCGAAGTGTTGAGGGGCGTGGCTTTCCGGCGTGCCTTCTTCGATTGTCTTCTCGCCGAGGACGAGATCCGCCCCGCTGCGCAGCTCAGCAGTTAGCTGCTCAGCGACGTGGCTGTTTTGGCCGTCGAGGGCGCAGGCCCAGGTGAGGTAGGGGCGGCGGCGGCGAGTGGCGGTGAGCCAGGGGCCAAGGACGGTGAGTGCCTCGTCGGGGAGCACGTTGGTCTCAACATCAACACCGTGGGCGGTGAGCACCGCGGCGCCACCACCGCCTCGGGAGGTCGGGTCGATGACGCTGATAACGACTCGCGCGATGCCGGCGTCGATGAGTTCCTGCCGGCAGGCCGGAGTGACACCGACGTGGTTGCAGGGTTCGAGCGTGACGACAGCGGTGCCGCCTCGCGCTGCAGGGCCCGCTGCGCTGAGCGCGTTGACCTCGGCGTGTGCCTCACCTTTGCGCCGGTGATAGCCCACGCCGACGGTCGCGCCATGGCGATCGAGGATGACGCAGCCGACGGGCGGATTCGGGCTTGTGGATCCGAGACCGAGCGACGATAGAATGATTGCTTGGCGCATCGCTGCGAGTTCGGCGTCGGTTGCCATCAGGTGATCTCCTGGAGATCGTGGAGGAAGGCGTGGACCTCAGGTAGTTGCTGGTGCCGGCTGACCGTAGCGCCGAGTTGCGCGAGCTGATGCAAGACCCGTCGTGATCCTGCCCGGCGTGCGATGGGCAGCGCGTGGTGTGCCGCTGCCGCTGCCTGATCCGGTTGGCGAGCTGCGGCATGTGCCATCGCCTTGATCAGCAGAGCTGAAGCGAAGTCCTGGCGGTGCCGGCGCGGAATCGCCGGTAGCGCTTGGTCGATTACTTCGATGGCTTCTTGGGGCCTCTGTGCCAGTCGGAGACACACCCCGCGGTGTAGTTCGATGTATCCGCTGGTGCAGTAGGAGCCGTGCTCGCCTTCCGGCTTCCCCGGGTAGCGGTCCGCTGCCCAGTGCTGGGCGGCGTCCAGCAGCCGCATGGCTGATTGGTGCTCGCCCGTCACAGCGAGGGCATGCGCGTGCTGCACGCGCAGCGCCGCGCGCATCGGACGAGAGAGCTTCGGGTCGTGCAGCAGCGCGGCCTCTGCCTGCTCGACGGCTTGGGCGGTGTGCCCCGATGCCAGCCTTTGTTGGCTGCTGCGGTAGGTGGCCCAGGCGGTCATCGTCGGGTCGGCGATAGCCTCTGCCCAGGCGAGTGCCTGTCGTGCTCGATGGTGGCCGGCGGCGTGGTCGTTGAGAGATTGGTGGAGCCATGCCGCGGATTCGGCGTACTGGGCGGCGAGCCGGATGAGGGCGGGGCGAAGTGCTTGGGGCATCCCGGACAGGGTGTCCTCGATCGTGGCCAGTTGTCTCGTGACACCCATCAGTGCGTACTCGGGGCCGAACATCTTGTCGTTCTGCACGAGTAGATGCCACTGCTCGTGTAGCAGATAGATGGCCTCGTCCCAACTACCTGGCTCAGGCTCGACCACAGGCCCTGCAGCGCCTACGCCATCGCTACGTCGAGGGCTGTAGAGATCGAGATCCGCATCGGTGACAGCACCGAACACCTGACGCAGAGCTTTCCGCCGCGGTTCGCTAGGCCAACGATGCTCGCCGCGTTCGAGCTTGCCGACCCAGCGGGAGTCGACATATTGGGCGGTGACGTCACGGCTGGGGTAGATCCGGTCGAGCGCCGCGTTGACCGCATCGGCCAGCTCGCTACGGGACATGCGCTGGCCGGCTCGCACAGGTGAGGACAGCCGATGCCGGGCGTCGCTGAGCATGGTGTTCGGACTGATCGTGGTGTCCGGATGACGAGGCACGAGTTCCCCCTACCCAGCTCGCTAAGCTCAGCCGACTATGCCACCGGTTGTTTCGATCATCCAGCCTTCTGCCCGCTGCAAGGCGGCCCAGGTCACCGCGAGTCGACCGCAAATCGGCATTTCCACACCGCTCCTCAGTCAGCGCAACGCGTCGACTTGGTCGCATCCCGGCGGGTAGGCGGCCCGCTCACCTCGGCAGCGGGCCGCCTACCGGTCCGCCACGTCAATTGAACCGAGACGGCACGCAAAACAGCTTGCGGGCAAGGCGACGACTGCTCGGCTCGTCCACTTCGATGCAGACAGCCAGGGTTGCCGGATTGATCTGACTCACCGGCAAATCTCGCTGACGACGGCTGTCATCGCAGCTAAGCACGCCGCGAGAGCGCTCAACAGGGCCGCCCATTCAGCCAACGGCCGCCCCTTCCGCTTGCCTCTGCGACCACTCGGCCGAAGCCTGTTGTGCCTGAGCTTCGTTGGTTTCATCAGACCTGCGCTCCAACCTACGGTGTCAGTGCAGGTTGGGGGCGGCACCCCGGGCCCGCGAAGCCATCGGTGCCGCCCCCTCCCATGCCTGCGGTTGCCCGCTCCTGCACAACGACCAAGGTGACGCGAGGTCACATGTGGCACTCGTTCCAACACCTGCGATACCGCAGCCGCAAATAGGGTAAATGGCCTCTAGTCTGGAGTTTCTTTCCGATCGAATCGGACCCATTGTGCGATTTTCTGCTTCATGCAAATTGCATATAGCAAGCGTGGGGCGCCGATCCACAAGACCCGACGCTACGCCGCCTTGGGGCGGTTGCGGCGCGGGATCAGCTTGGTCGTCGCCTCGGCCGTGGTCTTCTTCAGCTCCGCCAGCACGGAGGTGTAGGTGTCGGCGGTCAGGTTGTAGGAGGAGTGGCCGAGGGTGTCCTGGATCTCCTTGATGGTTGCCCCGGTGGCGAGCATCAGGGTCGCGGCGACGTGCCGTAGGTCGTGGAACCGTACCGGTGGCAGCCCCTTGCGTTCAACGAGCCGGTCGAACCGGCCGGTGACCGTCTCCGGGTGCCACGGCTGACCGTCGCGTTGCCTGACGAAGAAGATGTCCCCGTCGACCCAGGCGTCACCGGCGATGACCTTCCATCCGGCCCGGCGCGACAGGTACCGACGGAGGCTCGTTACGCTCTCGTCGCTGAGGTCGACGACCCGGTCCCCGGCTGCCGACTTCACCGTCTTCTCGACGATCTTGTAGCCGACGCTGGTGCGCTGGGTGGTGATGGTGATCGCGGCGGCCTCCAGGTCCACGTCGTAGTCGTGCAGGCCGCACAGTTCGCCCCGGCGTGGCCCGCGGTGGACAGCCAGGTCGAACAGGGCATACAGCTCGGGGTCCTGGGCTTCGGCGAAGTCCAGGAACTCGCCTACCTGCGTTGGTGTCCAGACCATGACCGGGCTGGGTCGCTGCCCTGTGCGGCGCCACCGGTTGACCGCCACATCGGTCCACAGCCGAGGCTTGGGTGGCCTGCCGGATTTCAGCTCGACCGACTCGGCCGGGTTGTGCTCGAGCAGTTTGTGGCGGTAGAGCCGGCGCGCGTCGTTGAGCGCCTTACGTAGCGTCGCGAGGATTCGCTGTTGGCTTGCGGCGCCGACCGTGCGGATCCCCTTGACCGTTTCGCGGATCTCTCTGACCGGGCTCGCCTTGGCGGTAAGGATCTCGGTGTTGCGCGCGTCGATCGTCGCGAACACCGACTCGATGTGCGCTACGCCGAGTTCCTGCAACACGACCTGCCCCAGATGCGGCGTCCAGTACTTGTCGATGTGGTCCTGGTAGCTGCGCCGGGTCGCGGGCGCCAGCTTGGTCCGACCCTTGATCCACTCGGCGAGGTACTCGCCGAGGGTGAGTCGGTTGTCGATGGGCGCGTCGGCGCGGATGCGGCGGGCGACGTGGTCGGTGTCGGGGAGGGGCTGGTTTGGCTTGCACGCCTGCAGCAGGTCGGCTATTTGCCGACGTAGCACCTCGTCGCGGCCGGCGAGGTCGAGCAGCTTGCGGGCGTGGTCGCGTTCCTGTGCGGCCTCGTCGCGGGTGTCGAAGCCGGTGCGGCGTAGTTGCCGCCGTTCTCCGGCGGCGTTGGTTGGAAGTTCGATTTGATAGCGCCACGAGCCGTGGTGGGGGTTCCAGCCGCTGCCGCGGCGCAGCTTGGGGCATTGGGCGCCGAGGCGCTTGCCGTCTTTGCGGCAGCCGCAGCGTTTGGTGATGGATCCGTCTGCCATGACGAGTTCTCTCCTCGCCGATGGTCGCCGGTGGCGACCATCGGATTGTCGGGTGTCCGTTGGGTTGTGATCACCGCTCGTTTTGTCGGCGTGATCAAGTCGTGGGCGGCGGGGTGGGGTGTTCGGTGGGGACGCCGAGGGCGGTGAGGATCGCGGCGACGGAGACTCGGTAGCGGGATCCGACTCGCAGCACCGGCACCGGTAGCCGGTTCCGGCGTGCCAGTTCGTAGGCGCTGCTGCGAGATAGGCCGAAGATCTCGCCGACGGTGGCGACATCGGTGACCGCCCCGAGCGCGCGGATGCGCTCGATGGTCCACACCGAGGCGGGCAAGGCGGTAACTCCTGCAGAAGTGCTGGCAGTGCTGTCCATGAGGTCTCGTCCTTTGGTCAGAGAGGAAGGGGCCCGCCACCGTGGCTTCGGATGGATGTTCCGCTGGCGCGGTGGTCAGTTCGACGGTTCCCAGCGGCTGCGCGCGATGTCAGCGGTGCCGTGGTCGACGCGGGGGCGACTGGGTCGCGACCAGCCCGGTTGCGGTGGTCGGGAGGCGACGATTCGCCACCCGCTCGCTCGTAGACTGACTCCGCTTTCCCCCTGTTGGGTGTAGGTGACCAGTCGTCGGTAGCCGAGGGCTTTCGCGGCTCTCCAGGCGGCGCCGTAGAGCATGCTGCAGCCGTTCGGAGCGGTGTCGGCGACGGCGACGCGGGTGACTTCGAGGGTGTGGCCGTCGTCGAGTAGCCGGGCGACGGGCCGCCCGACCACGGCCACTCCGACGAGAACGTCGTCCTGAGCGATGCCGATCGAGAACTTGTGTCCTCGGGGTGGGCTGTGGTGGCGGTGCCAGTCGGTGATGAACTGGCAGGCTTGGGCGAAGGTGACCGGTACGAGACGCAGGCTCATGGCCGCGCCGGTGGAAGGTGTGGGCGTAGTCGGGTGAGGGCTTCGTCATGGAAGCGAGCGGCGATGTCGATGCCGATGTAGCGGCGGCCGAGTTGCATTGCGGCCAGGCCGGTGGTGGCGGCCCCGGAGAAGGGGTCGAGGACCACGCCGCCTGCCGGGCTGCCGGCGGCGATCGCTCGTAGTGGCAGGTCGATGGGGAATGGGGCGACATGGGAGCCGCGGTAGGGGCGGGTGGCGATACGCCACACGTCACCCGGGTTACGGCCCCTGTGGTGTGCGGCCGTGTGGGCGTGTCCGAGTGGTTTCAGGTTGCCCGCCGCAGCGCGCGGCTCGGTGGTGTCAGTGAAGGTGTACTTATTGCCGTAGGCGGTGGCGCCCCGACGGCGGGCGGTCGCCCCGATCCCGCCGGTGGGGCCTTTGCGGGTGCCGCCGATAACTCGGGTGCCGTCGGCGGCTGTCGGGTGGAGCAGGGGTATGCGGATGGGATCGAGGTCGAAGAAGTAGATGGGCGACGGGGTGAGCAGGAAGATCAGTTCGTAGGTGGTGGAGAGGCGGTCGCGGACGGATTCGGGCATCGGGTTGGTCTTGGACCAGATGATCGCGTTGCGCAGCCACCAGCCGTCAGTTTGTAGCGCGAACGCGATCCTCCAGGGCACGCCGAGGAGGTTCTTGGGCGCGAGGGTGTCCTGCGCGCGGGGGCGCGCTGGGCGTCGGCCTCCGGGTTGTGGCCGGCCTGCTTGGGGTGCGCCGCCGGAGGCGCTGCTGTAGCTGTCCCCGAGATTGAGCCAACACGTGCCGGTGGGTGTGAGCACCCTACGCACGTGACGGAATACGTCGACCAGCCGGTCGACGTATTCGTCGAGGGTGGGTTCGAGTCCGTACTGCGGGTCGGACCAGCGGGCGGGGCATCGCCGGCAGGCGGCGCCGTCGACCCGGCGGCGCGCGTCGTGCGGGCAGTCGGGGTTGCCGCCGCTCCAGCGGCCGGTGCCGTAGTCGCGCAGACCCCAGAACGGGGGTGAGGTGACGACGCAGTCGACGGACGCCTCGGGCATCGCGGTCAGCACTCGTTGGGTGTCACCGAGGTAGAGGGTGAGCGGCCCGTCCTGGTGGTACTGGTAGTCGGCCAGGCTCGCCGGGTTGTTGTCTAGGGTCATGACGGCGCCTGCCAGCGGTGGGGGCACAGCAGGAGCCGCAGCGCGGCTGCGGCCTGTTGCGGGACGACGCCGTTGCCCAGGACCCGCAGCGCGAGGGTGCGCGGCAGGCCCAGCGCTGGGTCGGTGACGTGGCCTGCGTTGAGGCCCATGAGCCATTCCACGAACGGTGGGGCGAGCACGGGCTTGCCGTGCTGCCCTGCCTGGGTGGGCTCCGGTGCGCCTCGGCCGAGCAGCAGTTCCCACCGGGCAACGGCGGAGGCGTAGCCGCCCCACCGGTCCTCGTCGAGGTGACCGAAGCCGGCGACGGTGGTGCGCAGGTCCGCGCCGCCGTCGCCGTGGTGTCCGGGGCCGCGTCCGTCGGATGCGCGGGGGGTGGGCAGGGTGCGGGTGGGTACCCGCACCGCCGCCGACGGCAGGGTGAGATCGCCGTGCGAGCCGCGTTGCCCCGGGCAGCCTTTCGCTCCGTCGGTGGCCCGTGGGGTGGGCAGCAGTACCTGCGACAGCGGGGGCCGGAACCCGGCCCCCGCTTTCCGGCCGGGGGTGCCGGTGTCGCTGGCGCGTGGGGTGGGCAGCAGCCGGGTGGCGTCGGTCAGCGTCCGGCCTTGGTGATCGATTGGGGTGGCGCGGCTGGCGGTGACGTTGGCCGAGGAGCGGCTGTCGGCCACCGTCGGAGTGGGCAGGAGCTGTCCGGCGATGCCGGCCAGGCTGGGCCGGCGCGCCGCTCCCGCGGACGGGGACTTGTTGGATCCGTAGGCCACCGCGGTGGGGGTGGGCAGCAGGCTGTGGCGGCTGCCGGCCGGTTCGATCAGGTCGGGTAGCCCGTACTGGTGGCCGGGACCCTTGCCGTCACGGGCGCATGGTGTCGGCAGCGTCCGCACCCCCTGGGAGTCGCTCTGCGGGTACGGCGAGCAGGAACAGCCGGTCGCGGCGGTGCGCGGCGCCGATGTCGGATGCGCGTAGGCACGTCCAGCTCGTGTCGTACCCGATCGCGGCCAGGTCGGCTTCGACGACGTCGAAGCCGCGCCGCAGGAGCGCGGCGACGTTCTCCACGAACACGAGCGGCGGTCGAAGCGCGCGAACGGCGTCGGCGACAGCGCTCCACAGGCTGGAGTGCGCTCCGGTGATGCCGGCTCGCTTGCCCGCGTTGCTGATGTCCTGGCAGGGGAAGCCTGCGGTGAGGATGTCGACGGGTGCGACGGTGTGCCAGTCGACGGCGCGGATGTTGCCGAGGTTCGGCACGGCGGGCCAGTGGTGGGCGCAGACGGCGGCGGCGTGCCGGTCGGTCTCGGCGTACCAGGTGAGTTGGCCGCCGAGCACCAGCTCGACGGCCATGTCGAGGCCGCCGTAGCCGGTGCACAGCGATCCGATGCGGGGTGGGAGCTGTTGCTCAATGGCGCACCTCCCGCCCCGGCGGGACCGACGAGTCGGGCGTCGGCTCGGTGACCGTGTCGGGGTGGGGACAGGTCCACGGCCCACACCCGGGCGTATCCGCCTGCGCCTCGACCCGGGGGCGCAGGCGGACCTGATCGAGGGGGACGCGTTGTCGGTGCAGGAAGAACTGCCCCCGCAAGGGCTGCCCGGCGGCGTTGGCCCGCGCCGACCCGTGGCGGATCGCCGCGTCGAAGGCCACCGCGTCGTCCCAGCCGGCGGGGTCGTCGCGGCGCAGCCGCACCCATTCCGCGTCGGTGCGGAACGGGCATCCGACGCACGCGCTTCGAGGGGTGTCCGCCCACCCGTGATCGGTGAGGTAGGCGAGGCAGTCCGTGCGCCGCCACCCGAGGTCGAGCAGCGGGAACGTGTTGCGCATGTAGGCGACGTCGGCGTCGCGGGCCCGGCCGATCTCGTCGAGGCTGATCCCGATCGCCATCTCGGCGACCACACCAGCTGGGACCCGGGCGGGGTGCGGGTAGCCGAGGCGGCGCCGAACCTCCACCTTGATGGGTTTGATCTTGTACTCGCCCGTGCACTGACGTCGGGCCATACCTCGCTCACCGTGGCGTCCGAGGGTGAACAGGGGCATCGAGGCGAAGCGGTGTTCCGGGTCGAGGGCGTCGCGGCGGATGTCACCCGCGGCGACCCGTACGACCGGGATGCCGGCTGTGGCGGCGAGTTGCTCCAGGCGGCGCAGGTGGGTGTAGACCGCAGCCGGTTCCCAGCCGGTGTCGGCGAAGATCGCCGCGTCGAAGGAGGGGACCTGGCCGTGCGCGGCGAGCAGCAGCAGGGTGGAGCTCTGCACTCCGGCACCGAGGCTGAGGTATCGGTGCGTGGGTGCGCTCACGCGATCACCTCACTCTCGCCGGGGTTCGAGATTCCTGAACCGGAGTGGTCCGGCGGCTGGCGGAAGATCAGCACGTCCTCGTGCGTGATCAGGTGCAGCGGGGTGCCTCGTGAGCGGGCCTTGCGGATTTGTTGCAGTTGAAAGAAGGACGGGCGGGCGATGAGTTGTCCGTCGCGGACCGCCGCGAGGAGCGCGACGCACCGCTCGGTGGGGGTCAGGCCGGCGCGGACGCCGGCGGCGATGACGGCCGAGGGCAGGTCGACCAGATGTCCGTGTTTGCGCCACGGTCGGGCGGTGACCACGACGGTGCCGCCGGGTCGCAGCAGCGTGGCGCAGCCTCGCAGGATCTGCTCGAAGCCGTCGGCGAGGCCGGTGAGGTCGCGGTAGGCGAGGTTGCCGCGGTCGGCGCCGTCGTTGTAGGCGTTGTCGAACTTGCCCACCCCGTGCTCGCCGGGGCGGACCAGTCCGTGCACGGTCGGCCCGTACGGCGGGCTGGTGACCACCAGCGCGACCTGTCCGGTGAGGGCGGCGGGCAGGAGAGCGGACAGGCGGGTGGCGTCGCTGCGGACCACGGACGCGCGGCCGGTGGCGCCGTGGTGGTGGGCGTGGGTGATGTTGGCGTCGGCGATGTTGGACCAGCGCGGCTCGTACTCGACGCCGATGGCGTCGCGGCCGGCGTGGATGGCCTCGACGAGGGTGGTGCCGATCCCGCACATCGGGTCGAGGACGAGGTCGCCGGGCCGGGTGTAGGCGTGCACCGCGTGCGCGGCGATCGCCGGGAGCATCCGCGCGGGGTGCTTGACGGACTCGGGCACGTAGCGGCCTCGTCGCTGCACCGGTCCGGTGCGCTGCGCGGTCGCCCACACCGACAGCCCTTCCGACGGTGTCGGGTGGCCCTGCCGGTCCTGCGCGTCATCGGGGGCCGGCTGATTGGGGTCGCGGGTGGGGTGGTCAGTCACGCTGTTCACCCCCGTCGCGGCGCCGCGCGCCCGGCACGGGGGAGAACACGAGCAGATCCGCGTGGACCCGCAGGTGCGCCACCCACCGCGGGTGAGTGAGGGTGAGCAGTTCCTCGTCGGTGGCGTAGTAGGCGAAGTGGTCGCTGTCGGTGTCGGCGGTGACGGCGACGATGTGCTGCAGGTAGCCCAGCCCGGCCTGGGCGGCGGCGGTGGCGACAGGGCTGAAGTCTTCCGGAGCGGGCGTCGTCGTGGTGGGGCCGGTGACGACGAGGACGAGGCAGCCGCCGTGGCGCAGCAGCCGCGCGCAGACGGTCAGCAGCCATGCCAGTCGGACCCGGTTGACCGCGTCGTCGCGGTCCAGCGGCCAGGTCGCCACGACCAGGCTCGTCGCCCCCGCCACGGACGTGCGCCCCGCCTCGACGAGGTCGGCGGGCGAGGCGTCGGTGAGGTCGTCACCGAACCACGCGGCGATGTCGGGCACCGCGTCGCCGTCGCCGTCGCCGTCGACGGTGGCGGCGGCGGGGTCGCGGCGGGTGGGTGGGGTGGCCGGTCCGATGATCAGGCTGGACACCTCGGTGAACCAGGCCGGGTGGTGGCGGCGGCCTCCGGCCGCGCTGACGTCGGTGAGCGCGTGGTCGGTGGTGAGGTCGACGACGGCCTCACCGGGACGGGTGTAGGCGGCCACGAGCCGGTAGGCCAGCCGGGCGCCAACGCTGCGGCCGGCGTCGGCGGGGTCCTCGGCGGTGCGCCACACGGTGACCGGTACCGGCGGTTCGCCGGCGACCACGTCGATCAGGGTCGGGTCGGCCACGGGCGGGCCGAGCGGGTGGACGGGGACGGTGTGGTGCTGCGGCGTGTGCTCGCTCATCAGGTGTCGGCTCCGCGCCGCGCATGCAGTGCGCTGACTCTTATAAAGCCGCGTTTGTGTGCTCCAGCGAACGCCTGACCCGCTCACCGCGACTCACACGAACTCACGGCCGCCGCCAACAATCCACCCGCTACCGCGTCCGAGCTGCGGATACGCGCTCACAGCGTCCCCTCGACGACGGGAGAAGGCGCGGCAGTCTCCAGTCGCGTGCGAGGTGTCACGGCTCGCTGATGCCCGGCGACCCCCGCGGCTGCAGGGCCGTCCGCCGCGCCACCCGTCGGCCGGGCAGCGGCGGAGCAGCGCCCGCACCGGACGGGCCGGTGCGGGCGCCGCTGGGCACTGCCCTGATGCGCTCAGGCGGCGGCTGCCCCCTGCGCCGCGGCCCCGCTCGTTCTGCGGGCCGGCGTGCGGCCGGGCTTGCGGGCCGCACGCAGGTTCGCGCGCCGGCTGGCCTGCGCGGCGAGGTTCTCAGCTGCTTGCGGGGATGCCACGCCGGTGAGCACACCGCTGGCGAGCGCCTCGGCGATGCGGGTGTCGATACGACCGAGCCGCATCCGCATCGCCGCGGCGGTAATACCCAGACCAGCGGCGACGTTCTCGACCGATTTACGGCCCAGGCGCACCTCGATCCACGGGAATTCGTCCTCGGCGTCGATGACTCCGAGCCGCACCGCCCGGTTGACCAGCACATCCGGATGCCCGTAGGGCATCCGCGGTGTGCGCGGGCCGGTGATGTGCTCGACGTCGTCGACCGTGGTGTACTCCGAGGCCTGCTGGCGCAGCGTGAACCCCGCCCGCCACCCGAACCGGCACAACGCCGCGTAGGGAGCGGGCTGGGCGAGGTCCACCTGGTCGCGCAGCGCGGCCAGGAATCCCGCGAGGATCTCCGCCTCAAGGTCGTCGAGGTCACCGCCGTAGCCGACGGCGAGCTGGCGGGTGTAGCGGCGCAGCACGGGCATCGCCATGCCGACCGCGGCGATGACCCACTGCGGGCCGTCCAGGCGGGCCTTGCGGATGAGCTCCGCCCACACGGCGTCGCGTGCCTGCACGTCGCGCGGGCGCTGCAGCAGCCAATCCCGCACCTGCGTCAGCGGTAGCACGCCCGCCGGCAGGGTGAGGTCGCCGTCGGGATTGACCAGGTCGCAGTCGATGGTCAGCGGGTCGGGGTCGCCGGTCAACGCCTCGAACGCCACCTGCGCGGCGATCAACGGCGAGTCCGGCCAAGTGGTAGGGGTCGCGGTCATGACGAGGTACTCCTCACGAGTCGGTGACCGCCGCCGCTTTCCGCGACGGCGAGGCACCCATTAGCCCCCCGACCGCTCACACCGGCTCACACCGCAGCTCAGCCCCGAAATCCCCTGCATGGGCTTCCACAAGCGAGCACGTCCCGCTACCGCCGACCGGCCGTCGCGACACGGCCCGCGGCGACCTCGACAGGGCCTCTGGGCAGGGATGTGAGCGCCACGCCGTCGATGTTGTCGTCCGCTGCGAGCGAGCCGTCGACGGTGAGCCGCCGCCCGTCGCCGCGCCACTCACCGCCACTCACAACAACTCACAACGACTCACGCCCAGGACGGCACGTCGCGCGCAGCGGTCGGCGTCGAGCGGGTCGGTGGTCACCCACGATCCGCGTGCGGTCAGCCGCCTCGCCCGCTGCCGTCGGTTGTCGACGGCTATGCGTTGATCAGGACCTGAAGGGTGAGCCGGGCAGCCGCGAATGGTTCGGCGTCGGTGGCTGCCGATCGACCGGCGCACCGCATGTCTAGCGGCGCCGAGCACCATTCGACCAGACCGCCACATGAGCATGCTGCCTCCCGCCGATGGCGCCCAGCTCGCCGCGGTCGCCGCCTCCGCGCCCGCCTTCGGCCCCGCCGGCAGTCAACGAGCCGGGTCTACGACCCGATGACCATGTCAGCGGCATGGGTCGATGCCGGTGGTGTGCGGTCGACCGGCGGAGGTGGCCAGGACGAGCCGCCGGTCGACTGACACCAGGGCCTGCTCACCGTGACACAGGCAGTGGCGGACGTGTATGCCGTTGCGCACGTGCACCGGTGGCGCGGCGGCGGCGCCGCGCTGCCCGCGCCAGCCGGGGCGGCACGTCACGTCGCGGCAGCGCCGCATCCGCGCAATCTGATGACATGTCCTCACGGCAGGGCTACTGAGCTGGGCTTTGACATTCTTGGCCGCGCGCCTTACCCGTCGAGGCGGTGGCGTCACGGCGTGTCCACGCAGCCCGACCGCGGCATGGCCGGTCACGCCGTCCGGACAGGCGCACCACGCCCGCTTGGACGCACCGGCGGACGGTGTCCGGGCTGCCGCCGCCGACGCGACCTGGACACGGCGCCAAACACCTCGTGACATCGCAGACAATGGATGCCTGTGACAGGGGTGCTGCGGTCCGGGATGTGGAGACCGGGTGCACGGGGACGACCGTCGCGGCAGGCGCACATGATGCCGGGCATGGCGTGCCAGTGACACTCGTGCTGGCGCCGCTCGCATCGGCTCTCGATCGTCACGGCGCCGGCCAGTCGCGCGGATCCCCGCACCCCAGCGGTCCGGCCCGGGGATACCTTCGCGGGTCTGAACGCCTTCGCCGGCCCGTGCTCCGACGAGTTCGATTGTCTCAGCTGACCGCGACCGCGACGGTGAGGGTGGCCTCTCCCCGATGCGGTGGACCCGTCGTCTGAGCAATGGGGCGAGGTCAGCGCCCTCGTGAGGCGGTGCGATGCCACCAGTAACGGCCGCCGCCGGTGTGCGTGTGAGCGCGGATGCGCAGCTCAATGGGTGTGGGAAAGCCGGGGCAGGTCGGCGTGGTGAGTTGCCGTGAGTGCAGCGGCCGGTCGCGGGAGTACCTCGCCGACGGCGGTGGCGCCGCCGCGGTGAGTGGCGTCGGCCCGCTCAGGCCCTGCGCCGTCAGTAAGGCCACCGACCGGGCCCGCGTGAGCGCGTATCCGCAGGTCGTCGACGGCCAGGATCGGACTGTCCGTTCTCAAACAACCTGCTCCGACCGCAGCGCGCTGAGCTGGGCGGATCAGTTCAATTGAGAAAGCGGCAGGTCGGTTGTTCTCAGTTGATCTGCTCCGCACCGGCGTTCCGGGCAGGGTTTCTCAGTTGTCCTGCTCCGCAGAGCGGTTCGGTCCCGGCGCGCGACTCTGGCATCGCCACCACGGAGCCGTAGGGCAGCTCGGTGCCGCACCCGCCTGACCAGGTGATACCAGATCTCTTCGGTCGGCTGGCGAGTGAACAGCGGCGGTCGTAGCAGCGGCAGCGGAGCACTTTGACTGAGAAAGCTTGCGGGTCGGAGCAGAAACGTTGAGAACGGAGCAGGTCAGCTGCGAAAGGACACGGACGGCCGGCGACAGCCGTGAGTGGACGTGAGTTGCCGTGAGCGGGGCAGGCGTTCTCTGGAGCACACAAACGCCGCTTTTATAAGTGCGAGACCTTTCCGCACGCCGACCGGCGCTGGCGGAGGGTTCCGCTCGCCGCCGCAGGACGGGGCCCCTTCGACGGGCTGGTCGCGTCTGACGCTATGGACGTTTCCGGGTGCCGCGCAGATCGGTGCGCTGACACCTCATCGACTACACCGCTACCCGACAAGGGAGGACGTGCTCCTCCCGGGAACGAACGGTGCGTCGTGATGTCGTCCACACCCGTCCTGCGGCGGCGGTCCACCCCGTCCACTCGATGAAGCGTCCCGCATTCCGCGGGGCCGGAGGTGACCGTCTCATGTTCCGCATCCCGGCACGCGCGCGTGCCTTCATCCACTCCCGGACCGCTCGCCGGGTCGGCCGCACCGCCGCGCTGACCTGCCCGGTGCTGCTGTTGCTGTCCGTGTCCACCACCGCCTACGCCGACCTAAGCGTGCCCGCGCCGGCGGTGAACTCCTTGCCGGTCGTCATCGCCAACCTGCGGTATTGGCTGGTCGGCATCCTCGCCGCGCTCGCCACGCTGTTCCTCGTTCTCGCCGGCGTGTACTGGGCGACCGCCGGCGGCGATCCGGCGCAGGTCGAGCGGGCCAAGGGCGCCCTGCGCAACGCGCTGATCGGGTACGGCGTGGCCGTACTCGCCCCCATCCTGCTGGAAATCGTTCAAGGCATCGTCGGAGGCTGA
Source organism: Micromonospora sp. DT227 (assembly GCF_049841835.1). Taxonomy (NCBI): domain Bacteria; kingdom Bacillati; phylum Actinomycetota; class Actinomycetes; order Micromonosporales; family Micromonosporaceae; genus Micromonospora; species Micromonospora sp. DT227. The sequence goes on from NZ_JBNCLA010000001.1 coordinate 169,255, forward strand.
CCATGAGCTACGTCCTCGGCCAGATCCTCGACTGGCTCACCACCGCGATCCTGGCGACCCTGGACGCGCTGATCGGGGTGATCAGCAGTGCGCTGCTGATCACCCCGGACGTCACCGGCCTGCCGCAGGTGCAGGCCCTGACCGGCCGTTCGGTGTGGGTCGTGGACACCGTGTTCGTCCTGGCGTTCGTCGCCGCCGGCGCGCTCACCATGACAGCTGGCGGCGACGAACGCTCCCGCTACACGATCAAGGACCTGCTGCCGCGCCTGATCGTGGCGTTCGTCGCCGCGCACTTCTCCCAACTGTGGTGCGGCATGCTCATCGACCTCGCTAACGCCCTCACCACGGCGCTGAGCACCGGCACCGGCGACCACGCCGGCGCGCTGCGCGCGATCAAGACCCACATCGCCGCGGGGCAAGACAAGACCGCCGCGCTGCTGTTCGTGATCTGCGTGGCGATCATCGCCGTGCTCCTGGCCGGCACCGCGTTCAGCATGATCGTCCGGTTCGCCGTCGTGCTCGTCCTGACCGCCGCCGCGCCCCTGGCCCTGGCGTGTCACGCGCTGCCGCAAACAGACCCGGTCGCGCGGATGTGGTGGCGCTCCTACGCCGGTGTCCTGGCGGTGCCGGTCGTGCAGGGCTTCACCCTCTACGCCGGGCAGTGGATGCTCACCGACCCGGCGCACCTGCTGCCCGTGCTCGGCCTGCCGGTCGATCCCGGCGGGGTGCTGAACCTGTTCGTCGTCATGGTCATGCTCTGGACCACCCTGCGGGTGCCGCACATGATGCGCCGCTACGTCAGCGCCGGCAACAGCGGTGGCGGGGCCAGCATGATCGGCGCCGCGGTGCGGGTGGTCGTCGTGCAGCAGGCCACCCGGGCGGTGCCCGGCCTCGGCCGGGGTGTGCGGGCGGTGACCCGATGACCACCAACACCCAGCGGAGCGAGGCGGGACGGGCGCGGATGCCCGCCGACGTCGACGCGCCCGACAAGGTCGCCTACGGGTTGACCTTCCGTCAGCTCGCGATCCTCGCCGTCGCCGCCCTCGGCCTCTACGGCGCGTGGCGGGCCCTGCACACCGTCGTGCCCGTGCCGGTGCTCCTCGGCGCCGCGGTGATCGTCGGCGGCCTCGTGTTCGGCGTCGCCGTCGGCCGCCGTGACGGCCTGCCGCTGGACGTGTGGCTGCTCGCCGCCGTCCGGCACGCCCGCGCTCCTCGCGCCCTGTCCACGACGGACACCGCGTCGACGACGCCGGACTGGGTGCAGACACCGGCGAGCCGGGTGATGGTGCCGGCGCCGCTGAGACTGCCCGCGAACGCCATCGACGACGACGGGGAGATCCACCTCGGCGGCACACGAGCGGCGGTAGTCGCCGCGACCAGTGTCAACCTGGCGCTACGCACCGCCGGCGAGCAAGCAGCGCTGGTCGAGGTGTTCGGCAGGTGGCTCAACAGCCTGTCCACGCCGACGCAGATCGTCGTGTCGGCGCAGCCGGTCGACCTACGCTCCGCCGCCCACGCTCTCACGCAGGCCGTGGGGCAGATGGCGCATCCAGCCCTGGCGGACGCCGCAGCCGACCACGCCCGGTTCCTCGACGACCTGGCCGCCCGCCGGGACCCGCTGCGCCGCCAGGTCCTCATCGTCTCGCGCGCCACGGCTGGTGAGCGAGGTGAACACGCGGCCCGGCGGCGCGCCGACGACACCGCCCGCACCCTGTCCGGTCTGGGGGTCACTACCCGCGCGCTGGACGCGGCGGCGGTCACCGCGGCGATCGCCGCCGCCGCCGATCCCTACCGGCCCTCGCGCCCCGGCGGCCTCGCCGCCCCCGACGCCGTCATCACCGTCCCCACCACGCCACGACAAGGAAAGGACCCCCGATGAGACTCCAGCACCGATCCCGCGCCGACACCGGTGCCCGTCAGCGCTCGTCGCTGGCGGGCACCGTCGCTCCTGCCGCCGTGGAGGTGACTCCGCGGATGCTGCGCGTCGGCGACGGCTACGCCGCGACCCTCGTGGTCACCGGCTACCCCGCCGAGGTGGGCCACGCCTGGCTGGAGCCGCTTCTGTCGTGGCCGGGCCGCCTCGACCTGGCCCTGCACATCGACCCGCTACCCGCCCCGATCGCCGCGACCCGGCTGCGTAACCAGCGTGCCCGCTTCGAGTCCAGCCGCCGCGCTGACCACGCGGCCGGCAAACTGACCGACCCGAGCACCGACGCCGCCGCCGAAGACGCCGCTGACCTCGCCGGGCGCCTCGCCCGCGGGCAGGCCAAACTGTTCCGCGTCGGCCTGTACCTGACCGTGCACGCCCGCACCGAAGACGAACTCCTCACGGCCTGCGCCCAGGTGAAAGCCGCCGCCGCGTCCACCCTGATCGAGGTGCAACCCGCGACCTGGCGGCACCTCGCGGGCTGGACCACCACGCTGCCGCTGGCCACCGACAGCCTGCAGATGCGTCGCACCATGGACACCGAGGCCCTGGCCGCCGCGTTTCCCCTCGCCTCCGCCGACCTGCCCGCCCCCCTGCCCGGCGACCCACCCGCCGAAGGCGGGGTGCTCTACGGCGTCAACCCCGACTCCCAGGGCATCGTGTGGTGGGACCGCTGGGCGCAGGAAAACCACAACTCCGTCGTGCTCGCCCGCTCCGGCGCCGGGAAGTCCTACTTCGTGAAGCTGGAGATCCTGCGCAACCTCTACCAGCAGGTGCAGGTCGCCGTCATCGACCCCGAAGACGAATACCTCCGGTTGGCCGACGCCGTCGGCGGCACCGTCGTGCGCCTCGGCGCGCCCGGCGTGAAGATCAATCCTCTCGATCTGCCGGTCGGTGACCGCCGTCCCGACGTGCTGACCCGCCGCGGGCTGTTCCTGCACACCCTCATCGGTGTGTTGCTCGGTCAGCAGCCACCGCCGGCCGAACGGGCTGCCCTGGACCGGGCGATCCTGGCCGTCTACCGCAACGCCGGTATCACCGCCGACCCGGCCACCCACCACCGGCCCGCCCCGCTCCTGCGGGACCTCACCGCCTGCCTCGACGCAGACACCGACCCGGCGTCGGGGCAACTCGCCGCCCGCCTCGCCCCGTGGGTGCACGGCTCGTTCTCCCAGCTGTTCGACGGGCCCTCCACCACCCGCCTCGACGGGCAGCTGGTGGTGTGGTCGCTGCGGCAGCTCCCCGACGAGCTGCGCACCGTCGGCACCCTGCTGGCCCTCGACGCGATCTGGCGGCGCGTCGACGCCCCCGGCCAGTCGGCGACGCGCCGGCTGGTCGTGGTCGACGAGGCGTGGCTGCTCATGCGCGACGGCGAAGGCGCGAAGTTCCTGTTCCGCATGTCGAAGGCCGCCCGTAAACGCCACGCCGGGCTCGCGGTCATCACCCAGGACGTCGCCGACGTCCTGGGCACCGACCTCGGGCAGGCCGTCGTCGCCAACGCCGCCACCCAGGTGCTGCTCAAACAAGCCCCCCAGGCCATCGACGCCGTCGGCGACGCGTTCGGACTCACCGCCGGGGAGCGGCGGCTGCTGCTCGCCGCCCGCGTCGGCACCGGCCTGCTCATCGCCGGCCCGAACCGGACAAGTTTCGAGGCGATCGCCTCCGACACCGAACACCAATTGGCGACCACCCGCCCGCAGGACCTCGCCGCGCTTCACGACGAGGAGGAGCTGTGACCACATCGATCACGCACCTGCCCACCACGCTGACGCACCCGCCCACCCCCAACCCAGGGCCGGCGCCGAGCGTGCCGGGCATCGCGCCGCCCGCCGGGCTCGCCCGATGGGTCCTCGACGCCGCCGCATGGGCGGCGGCGCGGCCGTGGCTGCTCGCCGTCGCCGCCGGCGCGCTGATCAGCGTCATCGCCGCCCGCAACCTGCACGCGTCGTGGCGGCACCGCCGTCACGCCGAGGGCGCCCGCCTGATCACCGTCGCCCCGCCACCGGAGGTCGATCCGCGCAGCAGCGCCGCGCTGTGGGCTAACCTCGCCGGCACCCTGACCCCGTCGCTGCGCCGCCGGCTGCTCTACGGCTGCCCGCACGTCGTGTGGCAGTACACATGGACCGGGCGGCGGCTGCTCATCTCCGTGTGGGTACCCGGCACCGTGCCGCCCGGTGCTGTGGAGGCCGCCGTGCGCGCCGCCTGGCCCGGCGCCGCCTGCACCACCGACGACAACCCCGGCCCGCCGATCCCCGCCGACACGGCAGCCGTAGGCGGTCACCTGCTGCCCGTCGCCGCCGAGTGGCTACCGCTACGCACCGACCACGACACCGACCCGCTGCGCGCCCTGATGTCCGCAGGCTCCAGCCTGCGCGCCGACGAGCACGCCTGCGTGCAGGTCCTCGCCCGCCCCGCCGCCGCCCGCCGCGCCCGAAGGGCCCGCCGCGCCGCCAGACGGCTGCGCGACGGTAGGACCGCCCTGCCCACCATCAACCCGGCCGCCCCGCTGCTGTGGCTCATCGAAGCGTTCCTACCCGGCCGTAGCGCCAGCACCAGCCGAGCTGCGCCGGCGGCACGCCGGGACCCGAGCGTGGAACGCGACGTGCGCGCCATCCTCGACAAGAGCGCCCACCCACTGTGGGAGACCGCCGTGCGCTACGCCGTGGCCAAGGACACCGGTCGCGCCCACACCGACCAGCGGCCCCGGCTGCGCGGCCTCGCCGACACGATCGCCTCGGCGTTCGCCGTGTACTCCGCCCGCAACCGGCTCACCCACCGCACCCGCATGCCCCACCCGGTCGCGGTGCTGGCCCAGCGGCGCCTGAGCGCCGGGTTCATCACCAGCGCCCCCGAGCTGGCGGCGCTCGCCGCGCTACCCCAGGACCTGGCAGTACCGGGCCTGGACCGGGCCCGCGCGAAGTCCATGCCCGCCCCGGTCGCCGTGACCGGCGGCGGGCGCGGAGAGAAAATCCTCGGCGACGCGCAGATGGGCGGGCACCGTGTCGGCCTGTCCGTGCCGGACTCCAGGTATCACCTGCACGTGATCGGCTCCACCGGCTCCGGCAAGACGACCCTGCTGGTGAACATGGCCGTCGACGACATCAAAGCCCGCCGCGGCACCGTCGTCATCGACCCGCACGGCGACCTGGTCCTGGACATCCTCGACCGGCTACCCGCCGACGTCGCCGACCGGGTCGTGCTGTTCGACCCCGACCAGCCCAACCCACCCACCATCAACCCCCTCGAAGGCGACGACCCCGACCTCGTCGTGGACAACCTCGTGTCGATCTTCGGCAACATCTTCGCCAAGGCGTGGGGACCCCGCATGGACGACGTCATGCGCGTGGCCTGCCTGACCCTGCTGCGCCACGCCAACGTCACCCTGCAACACATCCCGCCGCTGCTCAACAGCGCCCAGTTCCGCTCCGCGATGACCGTCAACCTCGACGACCCCGCCGGCCTGCACGGCTTCTGGCAGTGGTACGACGAACTCAACCCCGCCCTGCGCTCCCAGGTCATCGGACCGGTCCTCGCCCGGCTGCGCTCGTTCCTGCTACGCGACTTCGTCAAACGCACCATGCAATACCCCAAGTCGAGCTTCGACATGGGCAAGGTCCTCGACGGCGGCGCCCTGCTCGTCCGCATCCCCAAGGGCCAACTCGGCGAGGACACCAGCAAACTGCTCGGGTCGCTGATCCTGGCGCAGGTGTGGCAGGCCGCCACCGCCCGCGCCCGGCTCAACCCGGAGCAGCGCCGCGACGCCACCCTGATCATCGACGAGGCGCAAAACTTCCTCACCCTCGCCAACAGCCTCGACACGATGCTCGCCGAGGCCCGCAAGTACCGGCTGTCACTGGTCCTGTCGCACCAGGACCTCGCCCAGTTCCCGAAGGACCTCCTCGCCGCCGCGTCGGCCAACGCCCGCAACAAGGTGTACTTCTCCTGCGCTCCCGAGGACGCCCGCGTCCTGGCCCGGCACACCCTTCCTGAACTGGACGAGCACGACCTGACCCACCTCGACGCCTACACCACCGCGACCCGCCTGGTCGCCGACGGCCGCCAGACACCGGCGTTCACCATGCGTACCCGCGCCCCGAAGCCCGTCGTCGGCGAGGCCACCGCCATCCGCCAGGTGGCCGCGGAGAAGGTCCTGCCCCAGGACAAGAGCGCCATCGACGCCCTCGTCGAGCAGTACTCCCGCCCGAAGAAAGACGCCGCCGACCCCAGTGAGGGCGGAGCACCCGACGCGGAGCGGGCTCGCCGGCAACGCCGCTGACCCTGCCACCACTCGACCGAGTCACACCCTCGCTCCGCCGGCATCCTCGGTCAGGTGAGGGCTTCGGTGGCACCTTCGCTGGGGTCTTCGCCGCGCCTTCACCACCCCTACCCGCCGTCGCCGGTGATCACGCCGGCCGGACGGCCCGTCACCGCAGCACACCGCCGGTGATCACTGCCGCTCACCGGCGGTGACAGTTCCAGACTCCCTCCTGAAAGGAGGGGGATTCCTCTCCACTCTCCCTGAGGAGAAATCTCATGTCCCGCCACTCACCCACTCCTGAACCCGACCCGTCCGACCCTCGACCCACCCCACCCGCCCGCCGGCTCAGCAAGGATGAGCGGCTGGCCCGCCTGCGGCTGCTGACCCTGCGCGACCACGACCTGCTGGGCTGGCTCGCCGAGCACTACCTGCTCTCCGCCGACCAGATCGCCGCCGCCCTGTTCCCCTCGAAACGCTCCGCGCTGTTGCGCTTGGCCGCCCTGCACCGCTACGAGGCCGTGCACCGATTCGGGGACCTCCGAACCGGCACCGACCAGTACCTCTACACCCTCGGCCCGCTCGGCGTCGACGTGCACCCCCGCGCCTACAGCGACCCGCTGCGGCCCGACGCGCCCGCGCCCCGCACGAGCGTGGAGCGCGCCCACCGCATCATCGGCAGCGGCCGAATGAAACACCTGCTCGGCACCAACCAACTCTTCATCGACCTGCACGCCTACACCCGCGCCGACCCCGACGCCGAACTGGTCCGCTGGTGGTCCGAGCAGCACGCCACCGCCGCCTACGCCATCGCCGGTGTGCGACCCGACGGCCACGGCATCTGGCGCGCCGCTGGCCGCACCGTCGGGTTTTTCCTCGAACACGACAACGGCACCGAGCCGCTGCGCACCGTGCTGGGCAAGCTGCGCGCCTACGAACGCCTCGCCCAGTTCGGACCCCGCTACCCGGTCCTGCTGCGCGTGCCCAACCGCCGACGCGAAGCCAACCTCCTCGACGCCCTCGCCGGCGTGCCCACCGTCATGCCGGTAGCCACCGGCCTGCACCACGAACACCCCGCCGGGCCCGCCTGGACCCTCGCCTCCGACCCCGGCTCACGCCGCTGGCTGCACGAGCTGCCCAGCGACCACGGCCCCGACACCGCCACCAACCCCCACCACTTCACCGAACCCGGCGACGCCTGACAGCCCGCCGGCTCGCTCACAGCCGCTCACACCGCAGGTCACCCCGCCCGCCCCGCCATCACCACGGCGCGGCGGGGACGGCCGCGGGCCGGGGCGGGTGTGGGCGGGCCCGCCACTCACAACGACTCACACCCACTCACACCCACGCGGCCCTCACCGGCAGTTGATCTCTCACACCCCAGGTCAACCCACTTATATCGGCTGATCGGCGACTGCTGGCGTTGTGAGTGCGAAGGGCTACCGTTTCGGCACTAACACAACCCCATATATCGCTTCACCCGGTTCGGTCCCACCTCCAGGATCATCGCCGCACCCACCCGGTGCGCCCCGCCCACCCGCTCACGCCGGTCGGCAGCACACCGCGCGGCGACCCCCGAGGTCGCACCAACCACCCCGCGCCACCGCATCACCTCCCGACCCGCTCCACGCACCCGGTGGACACGGTCGATCCCCGCACAGTTCCTGCTCCGTCGATCACCCGACCCACGTACCCGGTGGGCCGGGCCGTCGTCGTGCCCCCACGACGCCAACCCCTCAAGGAGGCTCCATGTCCCAGACCAACGGCACCGCGCTGACCCGCCACGGCAGCCGCGTGCAACGACTCACCGCCCTGGCCAACACGCCCCAGCAAAGCACCCCGCGTCCCCAGGTGATGCCGCAGGCCGTCATCCGCCAGATGATCGTCTGCGTCAGCGACGACCTCGCCGCGACCCTGCACACCGGCGTGCGCAACCTCGAGCGCCACTTCGGCGTCTCCGGCACCAGCTGCCGCCGCCTGTGGGCGTCCCCGGCTATCTGGGCGTGGCAACGCCGCCAGCTCATCGACGCGCAGAAGGCCAAGACCGGCCCGCAGTGCTGCGCCGGCGGCCCCATCCGCCTGCTCGACCTCACCGGAATGCGCGAAGGCGCGCACGTCAGCGCCATGCTGCGCCACCAACAGTGGAACCACGTCGTCGCCGGCACCCGCCCGGCCACGCCGTGGCCGGTGTTCCTGCAACGACACCTCAGCAACCCGTCGGGCTACCCACTCGACGTCGCCAGCGCCGAGTTCCACCGGCAGCCGCGCGTGCACGCCATGCGCCTGCACAACGCCGCAGCCACCACCGCCGGGCAGCTCACCACCGACGACCTGGAGATGTTCCAGGCCGGCGCCGCCGCCTACGCCAACTACCGCGCCCTCTGGGCGCTGTGCACCGACGCACTCCTCACCGAGGACGGCAACCAGCTGACGCCGGCCAGCGCGTACCTCGCCGACCGGATCACCTACCTGCACCAGGCGTACCGGCACCTGCAGAACCTGCACCACACCCAGCAGATCTTCGCCATCGACCTGCAAACGCCGTAGCCGCAACCTCGCACGGCCACCAACCCCCGGCAACCCAGGGGGGCCAGAGGGTCTGCCCGCATCCCGCGGCAGAGCACCGGACGGGCAGCACACCTCACCTCGACACCTGAGGCAGGTGTGCTGCCCCGTCCTGGCCCACCCCCACCCGCACCTTTGGAAGGAGCAGCATGTCCCGCTTCCTGTACTTCGACCTGCCCGCCGTCGCCGCCCACGCCCAACACGCCGTCCTCTGCGACTGGACCATGCACACCCGCCGCTGGGCCACCGACATCCAAACCGCCGAACCGGCGCTGCGGCTGTTCCGCTTCCGCGGCATGGCGTGGCTGACCAGCAACGGAGGCGATTCCCTCTACGACCCGATGCCCTCGATGGCCCCGGCGCGCAAGTCACTGACCGCGCCCGGCGTCCACCTGCCGGATAGGGCGAATGCCTGGGGCCTGCCGCTGCTACACGACAGCGCACCGCAGCTGATCGACCTCATCAGAGCCGGCCACACCGACGGCGCCCCCGTATTCGTGGTCGACCCGAACACGCTCACCGCCGGCGTCGGCCGCCGGCGTCACCTCCGCGCCCGCACCTGACACCACCCGAGCGACCGCACGGCACGCCCACCCTCCCCATCACCTAGGGACAACGGGCGTGCCGCTGCGGCGCCATCGCACGCCTTTGAAAGAGCAACCCAACCAGCCATTCCGGATCAGACCTGGAGGAAGCCCATGCAACCCGAACGCCGCTCCACCCTCGTCATCAAGGCGCTCACCGCCGCCGAAGCCCTCGCCGAGACGCGCGGCTGGGGCAACTACCCCACCGTGCTCGCCCTCATCGACGCCACTGCCCACACCAACGTCGGCAGCATCAACGTCGAGGAACTTCCGATCGACCAGGAGGCATGGCGGTTCCTCGCCGTCCCCGGCAGCTGTATCACCGTGCCGTACCGGATCGGGTTGGAATTTGTCGCCGACACCCTGACCACCGTCAGAGCCCCACGGCTGCGGGACTGGATCCGCGCGCAGATCGGCCCCGTGATCGCGATGGCGTTCCTCGCCGAAGGACTCGACGCCAGCGACACCGGCCGCCGAAGCGCCGCCGCCCGCGGCCTGCCCGCCGACCCTGACGGCGTCCCGGTCCGAGCGGTCAGCGCCTACGACATCGACGGCCGCTTCTACCGACTGCTGCGCACACGCGGAGCGGACACTGTCTCCACCACGGTCGACGATCCGGACGCGCGGACATCGGCCGGTTTCGTCGCGGCGAACCTGCGACGTCTGCTCACCGCAGCCCGCACCTGACCACAGGATCGCCGCGCCCGCCACGAGCGCTTAGGTCGAGGCCGCGAAGGACTTCTCACGACCTGCCGCGATCTTGCCCACGGCGGGACCTCGCCGGCCACCGCAACTAAGACAGGAGGCACATGCCATGGCGCCGATCATCAACCTGACGCCGCACCCGGTGCGCATCTTCGCCGGGGACACCCCGGATCGCATTGAGCCGGGCAGCGTCACCCCACTACGTGTGGTCCCCGTCAGCAAGGAACACCGGCCGGCGCGGTTGGGTCAACACGTCATCGGACCCGACCACCTCGACCTCGACGTCCCCGTCGAGCGCGTCGCCTACGGCGCGGCCCACCACGACGTCCCGCCACTGCCACCGCCGTTCCCGGGCACCTACTACCTTGTGTCCCTGGTCGTCGGACTGACTGCGATCGGCCGCGAGGACCTGCTGGTCTGCCACGACACTGTCCGCGACCTGGACGGCTGCATCATCGGCGTCCGCAAGTTTGCCCGTCCGCACCGCGGCTGACCACCAAGCCCGGCCACTACCTCACCGGTCGGGGCAGCGTCACCTGCTGCTCAGCAACTGCGGGGACAGGTGTTGCGGCCGGACCGGCTACATCTCCTTTGCTGGAGCGCTGTGGTGTTCTCGCACCCCCCGGATCAGCTAAGCGGGCGCGCTTTGGCATGCCGTGCTTGGCATGAAGCGCAGCCTCCAGCGCTCGACCTGGCCCTGATCCCGCGGGGCTGCACATCGCGTCTCACCCGATGGCGAGGCGCGTGAACCGGTGCCCCACCACCGGCCGGGCGCCCCGGGCATGGGGCGCCGTCACCTCCTGGCCTGAGACAGGCCGCTGTTCCTCTTCCATCCCTTTCCCTTCCTCTCAAGGAGGTTCCCTCACCATGTCTAGCCGCCTGTGGTTCCGTGTCGAAGACGTGCTGCCCCTGGCCGAGCACGCCCTCGCGTGCACCACCCACCGCCTCACCCGCGCCCAGATGTCGGCCGGCGAGCACAACGCGCCCGCCCTGACCCTGCGCCGCGTCGGCGCCGACGGGCACCTGCGGTCCAACGGAGTACCGACCTGGCACACCGTCGACGGGGACGAGCAGGCCGCCCACGGCCGCGCCGTGAGGCATGTCGACGAGGCCGCCGACCCCGCAGAAGACCTGTACCTGCCGCTGCGTCACCCCGGCCCCGACGGGCGTCGACTCATCGACGTGCTCCGCGCCGCCGCCGCCCTGGACCACCACTGGCTGGCCATCAACACCGACACCTGGCCCGGCGCCGTCCTCGACACCAGCCACATCGAGGCGTACGACCACCGCGCCGACACCGTCGCTCCGGACGCGCGGTGGCGGCCAGCGATGGTCACCGCCGCACGGTTGGACGCCCGCTACTACCCGGCGCTGGTCGCGCGGGACTACGTCCTCGGTGAGGACGGCCACCTGATCTGTCGGCTGCACCCACGCACGGTGCGGCAGCTCGCCGCCGACCTCACCGGGCCCTGGCGCGCGGCAAGCATGCCGGGAGAGCACCCGCTCGTACGTTTCGGCACCGCCACCGCCGTGCTGCTCGAGGAAACCGACACCGGCGACCTCCGCATCGAGGTCGATGACCGCTGCCACCCCGACCGCGACGGCTACTACCACCTCGGCGTCGACCGGTGGCACTGGCACACCCGCGCCGCCGTCGCCATGCCCCTGCACGACCGGCTGCGGCTTCACCTCACCGTCCTGCAGGGCCGCATGCGCACCCGCCGCCACTGACCCGACTCCATACGCGACACACCGGTGATATCCCGCCGTACCAGCCGGGGTACGCCGATCGCCGCCTGTCCGCTGCGTGTGCGCCGACACACGGCGCACCGATTCCACGAATCCGCGAATCGCACTTGATCTACGGGGCGAGCGAAGCGTGGATCAGTGCTGACCTCACCTCACAGAAGGGAAATCGCCCATGACCGACGCTCCGGAGCCAGCCGCACCGCATGCGATGTTCAAGGTCCTCGCCGCGCTCGCCGAACTCGGTGAGGACACCGCCGCCGCCGTCGCGGACAAAGCCGGGCTTGCCTACTCCACCGCCACCGCGAAGCTGCGCGCCTGGGAAGCGACCAGGCAAGCCGAACGGGTGCACACCGACAGCAAGCGCGCTGTCTGGCGGCTCACCGACGCCGGCCGCGCCACGGTCGGCACCGTCACCGCACCGCCGCCCCCCACCAGTGGAACCGACACCCCGTCTCCGAACGCGGCCGACGACCTCACCGAATCCGCTGACGCGAATGCCTCTGCCGAGACCGCGCCCCACGAGGCGCCACTGGACGGAGAGAGGGAGCGCGCCGACGTAGATGACACCTCACCCGCGCCGCCGGCACAGCCAGCGGCGCCGGCCGACCTGCCGACTGCCGTCGATCGCCAGCAGGAGCCCACGACCGGCGCGTCGACCATCGCCACCGACCCGACGGAGGACATCGGCGAGCAGACACCGGCGACCGACCCGGCCGGGCCGCCCGGAACGGACACCCCGCGCACTGGCGCAACCTCGGCCGGTCGTCCTCGCCGGGCGATGGGGTCACTGCGGGCGGCAGTCCTCGACGTCCTCGAAGCCCGCCCCGAGCAGGCGTTCAAGACCAGTGAACTGTGCAAGCTCATCGACGCCGCGAACGCCGGCACCGACGCCCGAAAGGCCAGCCCCGGGGCGGTCGCCAACGCCGCCGACAAGCTCGTCATCGCCGGCAAGGCCATCCGCACCGCCGACAAGCCCGCCACCATCCAACTCGCCCCCACCCCGTAACCAACAGTTCCGAGGTAGCCCGGAGGCGGGCGGAAAAGTTTGACGGCTGCCCCGCCCGCCCCCGGTGCTCCTTCCTGCGAAAGGAGCGTCTTCCATGATGCACCACCTCGCCGCCGCCTTCGGCGGTGTGCTCGCCGGCCTCGCCCTCGCCATCCCCGCGCTCGTGCGGCAACAGCGGATCCTGACCAAGGTCCGCTGGATGGCCAATCACGACGATGTCACCAACCTGCCCAACCGGCGGCTGTTCCTCGACCGGCTACATTCCGCCCTCGCCGACGGCACCCCGACCGGGGTCGTACTGCTCGACCTCAACGACTTCAAGGCCGTCAACGACACCCTCGGTCACGAAACCGGCAACGACCTGCTCGATCAGGTCGGTCGCTGCCTGTCGGGGCTATCCGGTCCGATCCTCGCAGCCCGACTGTCCGGCGACGAGTTCGCGCTGCTCGTCACCGGCGACCGCCTCGCCACCGAAGCCGCCGCTGACGCGGCGTGGCAGGCCATCGCCGCCCATGCGTTCCGCGTCGCCAACGGTGTCCTGCGCGTGACGGCCTCGGTCGGCCACACCCACACCCACAGCCTTCAACCCCACGTCAGCGCCCGCCATCTACTCAGCCAGGCCGACAGCGCCATGTACGAGGCCAAGATCACCACCGGCCGGGTACGCGAGTATCTGCCCCACCGCACGGCGACCGTGCGCAGCCGCAGCCGCCAACGGCCCTGACCGCCTCCCCTCTCCGAGCCCCGATCCGTCAAGGGACCCCGCAGCCGACACGGCCGCGGGGTCCCTTCACGTGCTCCAACCTCTCGAGTTGGGAGACCCCGTGCTGTCCGACAACGCTGTCCGCACCCTCACCGCCTGCCTCGAATACGCCGACGCCGACGCCGCGCACCTCGGCTGGGGAGACACCGCAACCCTGCTGCTCATCCACGACTGGTCCCTCGAATCTGCCCGGCCACGGCGGCGCACCATGCGCAGCCTGGAGTTTCCCCTGCACCCCGAGGACCTCCTCGCGCATCCCGCAGGCCTGCCCGCACTGCTGCACCGCCTCGCCGAGGACCTGCGCGACCCAGCCGCCGCAACCCCGTACCAGAAGACCCTGCAGACGATGCTCGCCCGGGCCCGCGCCGCGGCCCCGGACGTGCGGCTGCTGGCCTGGGCCGTCTGCTACCACGACATCCACCTGCGCGACGACCACCTCGACAGGGTGCGCCGGGTCGACGCCGTCGACATCGACGGACGCGTCTACCAACTCAGCCACGCCCTCGACGAGGAGCATCCGATCATCCTCGTCGACGACACCGGCGACCCTGCCGACAGCCCCGCCACCCAGCAGGGACTCGCGGCGCTGCTCAGCGCCACTGTCGGCCCCATCGAAGAGGGCCCGCCTAAGCCGCGCTGAGCTGCGGCGGCAAACGTTCGCCAGGTGCGGCCGGCGAGTCCGTCCACGGCCTCATCTGCGGAGCCCTCGACGAGGTCACCGTCCCCGAAGCACCCCGCCGAGACCACGTGTTCGGCCGGCGACACCAACAAGCCACTTGGTCGCCTCCGGTCGAACCACACCAGCCCTTGACCCGCACCCATCGCGCACAGCCTGCTGAAGGAGTCCTCGACCCGTGAGCACACACTGCTACATCGGCGCCACCAGCCCCGGCCAGCCCCGCCGCGTGCGAGCCCGGGCCGTGCTCTACGACGCCCACCCGCACGTGGTCCTGCCGGCCCTCGCCGCGATCTGGGCCCACCACACCCGGCACGACACCGCCGCGCTGATCACCGCGATCCTCGCCCACGACTGGGAACACCTCGACCCGGACGCCACCACCGCCACCACCTCCTCCTCGCTGGCCGGGCAGCGGACTGTCGCCGGGGTGGGCGTCGCCCTGACCAGCACCACCCGCGGAGTCGTCGACTCGCCGGAGCCGGTCACGGTGTTCCCGCTGTGCCACGCCCGGCACCTCGACGCCGAATGGATCTACCTCCTGCACCCCGACACGGACACCGTCACCGTGCACAGCACCGACGGCACCCGCATCGCCACCTACCCCCTGCACTGCTGGTCACCCACCAGAGCACCAGTCCAACGGCTGCCCCAACCCACTCACGGCCGGGACGACCGGTGAGCGCCCGGGCGCTCACCGGCGTCGCCGCCGCCATAACCGTGCTGCTGGCGCTGTGCGCCGGCGGCCTCGCCGCGCTGCTCACCTCGGGCGGCGCCTCCGCCGCCGGCTGCTACACCGCCCTCGCCCCCGACGGGCAACCGCTGCTGCCCACCCCCACCATCACTTCACCCGCCGACGGCAGCATCGGGTGGACCCGCGAGCAGACCGCGAACGCCGCCGTCATCGTCACCGTCGGCGCAGAACGCGAGATGCCGCCCCGCGGCTGGGTCATCGCCCTCGCCACCGCCATGCAGGAATCCACCCTGCGCAACCTTGCTGGCGGCGACCGCGACTCCGTCGGCCTGTTCCAACAACGCCCCTCCCAAGGCTGGGGCACACCCACCCAACTCCAAGACCCCCGCTACGCGGCCGGAAAGTTCTACACCGCCCTGCTCGCCGTCACCGGCTGGCAGGCCATGACCTTGACCGACGCCGCGCAGGCCGTGCAACGCTCCGCCTATCCCGGCGCCTACGCCAAATGGGAAGACGACGCCATCGCCCTCCTACGCGTGCTCACCGGCGGCACCCCCGCCGGCCCCATCGCCGTCGACCTCGAACAGGCCATGGCCAACCCACTGTGCCTGCTCGACGGCGGCGACGGCCGACCCGGCGCCGACCAGGCGCCCCTACCGCCCGGGTTCACCCTGCCACCGGGCACCCCACCGCAGATCACCACCGCCATCGCCTGGGCCCTTCAACAACGCGGCACCCCATACACCTTCGGCGGGGACTGCACCGCGCCGCACTCCGGCGTCCCCGCACACCAGTGCGACTGCTCATCGCTGATGCAACAGGCCTACCGGGCCGCCGGCATCAACCTCCCGCGCACCACCAGCGACCAGGTCCACGCCGGCACGCTCGTCACCAACCCGCAGGACCTCCGCCCGGGTGACCTGCTGTTCATCCCCGGCAGCCGCGGCAGCACCAGCCGCCCCGGCCACGTCGGCATGTACCTCGGCCAAGGACTACTCATCCAAGCGCCCCACACCGGCGACGTCGTCAAAATCAGCCGGCTATCCGCCTGGCTGCCCGACCTCGCCGCCATCCGCCGCATCGTCCCGCAAACCCCGTAGCGCCGCGTGGTTGCCCCACCCGCGACGGCCGCCACAGACACCCACCCACTACCGAGAAGGAGGACCACGACCGTGAGCGCACCCGCGCTGATCGGTGAGGCCGCGTTCCGCGGCACCTACGTCGCCCGCCACATCCAGCTCGGCGACGAACCGGAAGTTCTGGTGCCACTGCTGCGCCGGATCTGGACCGACACCTTCAACCGCGACGTGGGCGCGATGGCAGCCGCGCTGCTGGCCCGCCCCTGGCTCCAACTCGCCGCCAACCCGAAACCCCGCCGATGGGACCAGCACCCGCCCGTACCCGGGGTGGGATACCCGAGCGCCACCGGACACAGCACGCCGAGGCAGGGCTCGCTACGCGAGACCGTCGATGGACCGGTGCAATGGCTGTACCTGCTGAACCTGGAGCACCGACGGCTGGTCGTGTACGAGGCGACGGTCCACGGCCGCTGGCTACGGCACAGCGCCCACCACCTCAACCCGGACGAGGCCCTCTTCATCACCGAACCCGCCCTCGACAAAGGCGGCCCCGACACGACGAGGTGCACTGCGTGCGGCGGCGTCAACGACATCGACCACTTTGAAGCGCCGTCTATCGCCGGCTACGGCCTCGACACCATCACCTTCTGCAACCGCTGCGGCTCCCTGGTCGCCACCAACCCGATCTTTGGTGACCACCTCGTTCGCAAACCCTGGCCACCGCCGGCACCCACCACCGACGGCGCGTCGGGCAATACCGGCTGAGCACGCGCGCAGCACCGCTTCCCCTCATCAAGCACAAGCCAACAGTTGGAAGGAACACTCATGATCCCCGTGGCCCGGACACAAGAGGAGATCCTGCACCGCATCGACGAGCACGCCGCCGCCGGTGAGGACACCTTCGGCTTCCGCCGCGACCTGTTGATCAACGCCCTCGACAATGACCGTGCCCGCCCGTTCCTGCAGTCCGAGATCACCGCGCAGCAGTGGAACAACCTGCGGTGGGACGGTCACGCCGGCCCCGAGGCGTACGGCCGCGAGTACCTCTGGTTCGCCGTGCACAAGATCCTGAACCACCGCAGCGGATCCGCGGCACGCGCGGTCGACAAGCTCACCGAACTGGCCTGGCTGCTCGGCCGCGACGACGTCATCACCGCCATGACCAGCGTCCCTTACCCGATGTACGGGGCTCCGAAGATCACCGTGTTCGCCGAAGGACTCGACTGGCCGCTGCACAGCCCCGCGCAGGACCCCGACTGGCGTGACGCCTTCACCCGCATGGCCGCCGGGCAGCCCTGCACCCCCGACGGCTGCATCTGGGGCTGCCAGGACTAACCCGCACGTCCCGACCACCACCTGGCTCACCACCGGCCGCGCCCCCACATCCGGGTCGCGGCCGGTTCCCATCTGCCTCTTCACCGGAAGGACCACCTCGTGACGTCTGAACGGCCCTCGCCCGAACCCGCCGGCTACACCCTGCATCTGCCGCCACAGCCGCCGCCCGCGCCCGTTGACCTCACCGCCTACGTTCACCACCCGGACAGCCCGGTCCTCGACCGCGCTGCCGCCGAAACCTTCCTGGCCGGCCGTGGCTCTCCCGGCAGTGCCATCGCCGTCGGGGACATCGTCCAACCAGCCGGCGAAGCCATCCGGCACCGAGTCGCGGCCGTCGACCATCAGACCGGCCTGATCACCATCACCGGCGAGGGCGACATGTCCCGCACGGTGGCTGGCGTGGCGGTCGAGGTCGTCAGCCTCGCCGAGCGTCCACCGGTGCCCGACGACCTCCTCGAAGGCCTGACCTTGGCGCAGGCACGGGAACTCATCACCCAGATCGCCTCCGACTACGGCAGATATCCCCAGTACACGGCGGCGTACTTCGCCGATTGGGTGTTCGGCCGCGTCGTGGCCGACATCCACTGGCGCGATGACCCGGCCGCGCCGGTGGAGTTCCCCGCCGGGCAGCGCGTGCTCGTACGTCCGGACAACCAGCCCGTCTACGGCGCGACCGTCCCGCGCACCCTGACCGCCTACTGCACCCGAGAACCACGGCCCGGGACTCCCACCGCAGTGCGGGCGCATCACATCCGTCTCGAGAGCTGACCGCTTTACACGCCTGCCGGTCCCGCCGCGACGACGTTACGGGCGCAGGTGCGCAGCGCCACACCGCTGATTCACGCACCGCCGCATCGGCGGCACCCCCACCCCATCCGATAACACAACGATGACCACCGATGGAGATGCGACGATGACAAGCCCTATCAGCAGCAATCAACCCGAGCTCTGGCCTTCAGCGAGTGACTATCGGCCCGGTGATCGGGTCGCGCTGGAGCGCACCAGCGACCCCTACACCCGGTTGCGCCCCGGGGACGAGGGCACTGTGCGCGGCTACGACCCCGACCAACGGATCCTCGACATCGCCTGGGACAGCGGCTCTCAACTGTCGATCGTCCTCGACGCCGGCGACCGCGTCCGTCCGCTCTTCGACGCGGCCTGGCAGCTGGTCCTGACCGCGCTGCGTGAGGCGGGCGCCGTGGCCGGCCGGGACGCCGCGCAGCGGTGGACGCAGGACACCATCGGCGGTCGGGCCCACGGCGATGTGACGGGCGTCGCCCGCGAGGTCCTGGCCAGCATCGTGGCCACCGACGGGCGGACCATCGACGGGTTGCCGCTCGCCGACCGCGGCGACGCCGCCGGCCGCGCCCGCTACGCCGACCACGCCCCACCCGACGCCCCCACCTACACAGAACTGACGGGCCCGCAGGCGGACCAGGCGCGGCAGGCATGGTGCGACGGCTTCGACCAGGCTGTTGACGACGAGGCCGCCCGGCAGTGCCGCAGGGTCCTGCACCCCGACGGCGACGACCGGGACCTGCGCCACGTCTACCCCGACGCCGTGCGTGTGGGCGGCCCGGGCGTGTTCGCCGGGGACTGGGCGGCCACGCCCAACTCGACCGGACAGATGCGAATCCCGGTCGCCTTCACCGGCACCCTCATCGACCGGTGGAACGGCTGGGCGGTGTTCCGCTGCACCCGGCAGGTCGCCGCAGCGATCGTCGCCGACCAACAAACCCACCGCGACCAGCACCGCCAACGCCTGATCGAGGGCGGCGCCACCTCCAGCGACGCCGACCAGCGCGTCGACGAAGCATGGGGGCGGATGTCGTTCGACGGCGACGTCATCGTCTGCGACGACAGCCGCGTCCAACACGACCCCGACGCCATCGACCGTATCCGCCCCGACGCCGACGGCCAGTACGTGGTGATGGGCTGGAACTGGACCTGGCAGGCGGTACACCCCTACGACTGCGACCGCATCGCCGGCACCATCCCCGACCCACCCACCACGAGCGGTGCCCGCCTGCCAGGAAGCCCAACCAATGCGTGAGGTCGACTGCGACGAGCGGGCACTGCAGCCGGGGGAGATCGTCACTGTCGCGCCGGCGCTCGCCGTCGAGGGGTCAGCACCTCCAAGTGGGCATCGACGGTTTCAACGACCCTCGCTACACCCTCGCTCTGCTCGGCGGCAACGGCTACCCGTGGCCCAACGTCGCCCGCGAGGACATCATCCCGGTCACACCCCAGCAGATCGCGCGCGTCGCCACCGGCGACGGCGCGGCGGTCTACGCAGCCGCCTAGCCGCCATTGCGGCGACGTGAGCCGCCGACCCCGGCACGTGTCGGCAGCGCCGCCTCCACCGCAGCAACTCGCGGTCGCGGATCGCCCCGCCCAACGAGCACACCACCCGCTGCCCATGCCACCGCGCACGCGGGCGTCTACACCGCCCAGATGACGCAACCCATGAGGCCGGATCCGGCACGGATCCGGCCGTTGCTCTCCGCCCTGCCGGTGTCGCCCCCGGTCACCCCCACGACGACCGGGGGCGACACCGCACTCCATCGATCGGAAGGAAACCCGCAATGGCAACCAAAACGATCGTCGTCGTCACCGACGACCTCGACCACAGCAGCGACAACGTCACTACTCACCACCTCGCTCTCGACGGGGTCGCCTACGAGATCGACCTCGGCCCGGACAACCTGCGACGCCTCCGCGAAGCGCTGGCCCCGTACCTCAGCGCCGGCCGCCGGACCGGGAAGGGAACCTCGACGCGCAGCAAGGGAACGCGCCGCGCCGCCACCGCCACGCGCGAGCAGGCAGCGCACTGATGGCACATCACCTGATCGCGGCCCTGATCCCCGCCACCGCCACCGTGCACACCATCGACGCCCACCTGATCCGGCCGATGCGCCTGCTGGCCCGCCATCTCCCCATCGACGGATATCGGCTCGGTGGGCAGGTCACCGGGGCGTGGGATCCCTCCTACCAGCCACACGCCGACCCGAGGAACTGGCGTACCTGCGACACGTGCCGGGGCACCACCCGCGTCGGCGACACCGCCTGCCCCGGCTGCGCCGACACGTTAGTCGCCGGCCGACGACCCGGCACCGTGGCGCTCTGGGACTACACCGACTGGGCGCCGTATCCAGGGGACATCGTCGCGCTGCCGCGGCTACTGCATCCCGGGTGGCGGTTCCCACCGGGGCGCACCCCTGTCGCCTGGGTCGACGCCGCCGGAGTGGTGTGGCTCGACACGACCCACGCCGTCCCCGCCGGCACCGACACCGGCGCAACGCCTCCCCGGCTACTGCACGTATTCCGGGACCTGCTGCACGAACATCGCATACCGGACCCCACCGCCGCCCCGACCCGACGGATGCCCCGCCCGGTCGACTGGGCTGTTCACCAGCGGCGCCATCCGGGACGACCCTGGCGACCGCGCAACCGGTTCAACCCCACCGACTGGTCCGTGGCGGTGATCGATGCCCACTCCTGAATACCTACCACCACGGGGCAGCACAGCCGTGTTCTCCGGACCGTGGCTGTGTTACAAGAACCCCGCAGGCGTCGACCGCTACCTGTTGGGCTGTATCGCCGTCGTGCTGGGCTGGTGGAACGGCGCCGTCGAACTCGACGTCGACGCCGCGGCCCTACGCGCCGTCGCCGCCTCCTTCGACGACATGGCCGAGTACGTGGGCAGGGACTGGCGCAGCGTCGACCTCGACGCCGGTGTGCTGACCGTCGCCCGGCCGCTGTCGCTCGGCGGCGGCGTCCACCAGACCCAGCCGATCCACGGCCGCTACCGCATCGGATGGGGCCTGCCCTGGTTGGCCGTCGACCCACGCCGCTGCGACACCGTCGCCGGAGGCACCTAAATCGGCCGTCCGCAGCAGCACGAGTCTCCCGGGGCTGCGCGGCGCCGCCGATCACCGCCGATGCGCGTCGCCGACGCCCACCGCATCGTCGTCGGCGCCGACCTGCCTACACAACTCATCACCCGAAGGAGGACAACCATGAAACTCGAACCTCGCACCCGAGACGCGCTGAGCCGCGCGCTGGTCGATGTTGAGGCGGCGCACGAACGTCGCGGATGGGACCTTCCACCGACGCTGCTCGGCGTGTTCGACCTGCCGCAGCCCAACCCGCACCCGGGCGTACACGTCGACGCCGGCCTGATCGACCCGACCGTCTGGCACAACCCGGTGCTCGCCCACGGCGACCCGACCCCTGCCCCCGGGCGTGATCCTGCACAGCCTGGCCGATCTGCTCGACAGCCCGACCGCGCGACCGAAGCTACACGCGTGGCTGAACCTCGGCGGCCGGCGCTGCGTCGCCTTCGCTCTGGTTTTCGAGGCGTGGGCCGCGCAGCGACCACAGAACTACCGCCACGGCGACCTCGCCAAGGCGCCACCCTCAACGCGGATCGAAACCCGTCTCGTCGCCGCCGTCGACCTCGACGGTCAGCTCCATCAGATTCTGCGGGTTCGCGGCGAGCGGCAGGCCACCGTCAGAAGACCGTCGCAGCCGCCGCCGGGCATACCTGACAGCCGGATCGCGGCCAGCCTCGACCGACTGATGGCACTCGCCCGAGCCCTCTAGACACCTTCACCTGCTGATACGTCACCGACCGAGCAGGCAGCGAATCCCCGGACGGAAACCGGGGCGGCACCCCGCTCGCCGGTCCAACCGCATCTGATCACCCGTCTCCGCAGCGCGCGGACGCCGATAGCCCGCGCGCCCCGGCAGACGGGGCGCGCGGGCTCCCACCCACCAGCGAATGGGAGGAACCCGCATGCACCCCACGACCGCAGCCGCCGCTTCGCCTCCACCGGCCGGCAACCGGCGGCCAGGCCACCTGTACCAGAAGGTCGCCGCGCACCTCGCCGCTCACCCCGATCAGGTCTTCACCGTCAGCGAGCTGACCAAAGTCCTCGACGTGCCCTCGACCGGGGCGGTGTTCGAGGTGTTGAAGAAGATGGCCACCGCCGGCTACGCCACCCACCAGAGCGCGCCACACCGCTACCAGATCACGCAGGCCGGCATCGACGCGGCGGGGCAGATGCCGCCGCCCGCCCCGCGCACACCCCGCCAAGGACGACGCGGAACGGGCCGACGGCAGCCGGTCACCCGACCTAACGGCGAGTTGTACTTCCCGCGCAAGCTGGCGGGAGCCACCGACGTCGACGTGCTGCAACGGCTGCGCGACAAGCGTATCCCGGTGCTGCTCTACGGGCCGCCCGGCACCGGCAAAACCGCGCTCATCGAGGCCGCCTACCCCGACCTGCTCACCGTCGCGGGCACCGGCGACACCGTCGTCGAGGACTTCCTCGGCAACTTCATCCCGCTGCCCGACGGCGGGTTCGAGTTCGTGTACGGCCCTCTCGTCACCGCGATGCGCCATGGCAGGGCGCTGCTGGTTGACGACGCCACCCTTATTCCGCCGAAGGTCCTCGCCGTGCTCTACCCGGCCATGGACGGCCGGCGGGTGATCACCATCCCCGGTTACCGCAACGAACGGGTCGAGGCCGCCGACGGGTTCTACGTCGTCGCTGGTCACAACCCCGGCGTGCACGGCGCGATCCTCACCGAAGCATTGGCTTCCCGCTTCGACGTGCACATCGAGGTCACCACCGACTGGGACCTCGCCCGTCACCTCGGCGTGCCCCCACCCGCGGTGGAGACTGCGATCGCCCTCAACGGCGATCTCGCCGCAGGGCGGATCAGCTGGGCGCCGCAGCTACGCGAGTTGCTCGGCTTCACCCGCGTCAGCAAAACCCTTGGACGCGCCGCCGCGGTGGCGAACCTCGCCGGCCGCGCCCCCGCCGAGGACCGCGACCACGTCCTCGCCGCCCTCAAAGCGCGATTCGGCGCGGACGTCACCCCACTGACCCTCGGCAAACAACGCTAACCACGGAAGGAACACCCTCATGCCTCATCCCTCAACCCACCGCGACCCGGTGGCGGGCACCGCACCGCTCAGCGATTCCGACTGGTTGGCGTGGAGCGACGCCTGGACCCGGCACCTGCCCACCCTGACCGGCCGTCACGACCTGAGCGCCCACGTCGCCCCCGGCGCGGGCGGCGGCGCCCCGGCCCGCTTCCTGCCCCGCGCCTCCCGCGTCGAGGTCGACGCCACGTACATCGGGGCGCCCGACATCACCGACCCGTACAAGGCCGGCCACAAGAAGGTCGTACCCACCGCCTACGGGCTGCTCGTGCACGAAGCGGCCCACGCCGCCCACAGCCTGTGGGACACCCCACCCGGCACCCCGCCGGTCGTCGCCGATGTCGCCGCCGTGCTCGAGGAGTCCCGCGCGGAGAACCGGCAACGCGGCAGGCGCCGCGGCGACCGCCGGTGGCTGCGCCACACCGTCACTGCCCTGCTCCATCCCGGCGACGCCCCCGTCGACGACGCCTGGCACGCCGCCAGCCTCGCCGGTCTACTCCTGGCCAGGGTCGATGCCCGCATCATCACCGCCAAGGACATCAAAGGCGTCCGCGCTGCCGTCACCACCGTCCTCGGCCGGGCCACGCTGCGGCAGCTCCGCGACATCTGGCGGCAAGTCCACACCATCGACGACACCGACGCCGACACGATGATCGACCTCGCGTGGCAGTGGTGCCGCGTCCTCGGCATCGACCCCCGTCACCAGCCGCAACCACCGCGGCCCGACCCCGGCCAGTTCGCCGGCATGCTCGCCCAGGCCCTCACCGACTACCTCGCCCACGACCTCGGCCTCACCCCGGCCCAGTACGCCGACCAGCAGATCGTGTCCGCGCACGGCGCACCGGCGTCCTGGACCCGCCGCGACCCCACCGACGCTGAGCGCACCGCCGCGACTCTGCTCGCCGCCCGGCTGCGGCGCGCCCGCACCCACGTCCCTGAACCCGACACCCGCCCCAGCACCACACCGCCCGGACGGCTACGCACCCGCCACGCCATCACCGCGAAGGCGCAGATCGCCGCCGGCAGCATGCCCACCGCCACGCCCTGGCAGCGCCGCACCCAGACCCCGCCACCGAAACCCACCCTGCACCTGGGCGTCCTCGTCGACACCTCCGGCTCCATGCGCTCCTACGCGGCACCCATGTCCTCCGCCGGCTGGATCCTCGCCCACGCCGCCGCCACCAACCGCTCGGCCACCACCATGATCGGCTTCGGCACGCGCGCCACCGTGCTGGTGCCACCGCGCCGGCCGCCGACCCAGGTCCTGCAGATGTCCGCGCTCGGTGGCACCACCGCGTTCCTCGACGCGGTGAAGATCGCCGACCAGTTGCTGAACCTGCGCCAACCCGGCCGGGTCCGGATGCTCGCCGTCGTCTCCGACGGCGACCTGCCCGACCTCGAGCCGGCGCAACGACTCATCACCACCCTGCATCGCACCGGGTGCGCGGTGCTGTGGCTGCGACCCGCCGACCTGGCCGGACACACCTTCACGCACACCACCACTCTGCTCGTCGACAACCCGATCCAGGCCGTCGACGCCATCGCCGACACCGCGGTCACCGCCCTCGAGCAGGCATAACCCTTCAGCGGCCCGCCACGGGCTGCCCACTGCGACCCACCAGCGGCTGCGCGATGTGGTGACGGCGGCAGCCGCCGCGCCCCTCGACAAACCGCGACACCGCGACCCGACGACGGACGCCGATGACAACGACACCAGACGACGCCGCGGCGCACCGTCGGCCGCGACCGGCCGTACGGAGCCGCGGCCCACCTCACCAGCGCCGACACCTTCTCGAATGGCCCACACGTCCACTGATCGCATCACCGTGAACGGAGAAAAGAGTGCTTACCCCTCGGCAACAAGCCATCTCGTACTGCCTGGACGGCATCGACCAGCACGCTGACCACGCCTACCCATGGCCCGGCCCCACCCTGCTGGCGGTGCTGCGGGAAGCCCCGGTCCCCGGACATCCCGACCCCACCGCACGGCACATCAGCGTGGCCACCGCGCCCCGCACCGCCACGCAGACGGCACACACCGACGACCCCGTCGCGGTACTGCGCCACGCCGTCGAGGACCTGCACCAGCCGGCCGTACAGGCAAGCCTCGTCACTCACACCGGCCCGATCCGCATCGTGGCCTGGGTGTTCATGCACGCCGCCGCCACCGACGCCGTGGACCCACCACAACTCGTCCGCTACGTCCACGCGGTAGACGACAACGGCGCCTCCTACGTCCTCACCCGCTTCCGCGACCAGCCAAAGGGCCTCACCGCCATCGACGACGACCCGCAGGCCGGCACCGACGACGTGCTGGACCTGCTGCTCACGCTGGCACGGCTGCTGCGCCCCAGCACCTGAGCGGCCCTCCGCCGCAAGCGACACCGCACATCCGCACCCGTCAGGCCACGCACCACGCGCGCTGACCAGCGCGCCACCGCGGCGCTGACCTGACCCGAAACCGCACCACACACGGCCGATGCCCGGCCACCTCGCGCACCACGCGCACCCGCCCGGGCACGGCCGTACGGCCGTGCCCGGGCTTCCCCCTCGATTGGAAGGACACCCGGATGACACAGCCGCACGATCGAATCGCCGCGATACCGGCCACCGTGGCGCTCCCACCGCCGCGAGCGTCTCAGCCCCGCATCGCCGTGGTCGGTGGCTCCCTGACCGGCGCCACCTGCGCCTTGCTTCTGCTGCGGGCCGGCTTCTCGGTCACCGTCTACGAGGCCGCGCCCGCCGCGGCGCCGCGCGGCGGCGGGCTGATCGGCCTGGAACACCCTGCCCTGGATGTCCTCGACCGCGTCGGAATCAGCCAGGACGAAATCCTCGCCCATCCCTCCGAAACGGTCCGGGAAGTCACCCTCCACGACCGGCAGCCCATCCACACCGCCCAGCACCGGTACCCGGGACGCAACACCACCTGGTCGCTGCTGCACCACGCCCTGACCCGCCGCCTACCCGAGGGCGTTCTGCGGCCAGGACACCGCGTCACCGGTCTCACCACGCGCGGTGGGCGCCCGCGCCTGCTGTTCGCCGGCCACCGCCACGCTGCCGCGGACCTGGTGGTGTTCGCCGACGGCCGCACCTCCACCGGACGGCGGCTGCTGGACCCCGGGCGGCGACTGCGCTACGCCGGCTACGTCGCCCACCGCGGACACACCGACAGCACGCTCGCGCCGGTGCGGGACTTCCTGCGCCTGGAACCCGGGCCCGGCTGCCAATACAACGTCGCCCCCATCCCCGGCGGCCTGGACTGGACGCTGTACCTCACCTGCAGCACCGCCGACTACACCCACTGCTTCGGCGCCCCGCCGCACCGACGCACTTTCGCCCTGCCCCGCCACGTCTCCGACACCGCCCGCGCGCTGGTCGACGCCCGCGCCGCTCTCGTCCTGCCCGCTGCGCACGCGGCGATCGTGCACGCCACCACCGTGCGGATGGCCACGCCGGTAATGGACATCGACGCACCCAGCCGCATGGCCTGGCCCATCGGCGCCGGCTGGGCGGTGCTCATCGGTGACGCCCTCGCCCCCGTGCGCCCCCACACCGGCAGGGGCGCCAACAACGGCATCGAACAGGGCGCCGCCCTCACCGCCGCCCTGAACCAACACCACCGGTGGGGCGCCGACCTCGCCACCGCCCTTGACGGCTGGCAACGCCGCCAACTCCCCACCGCCGTCACCGCCGTGCGGCAAGGGCCGCTCCTCGGCGCCCACCTCGCCACCACCTGATCCTGACCACCGCACCCACAGGAGCCCTTCGATGGCACTGCACCTGTACTTCCCTCTGCCCGCAACGCTGCGGCTGGCCGAACACGCCGTCGCCGCCACCGAGCACGTTCCCAGCTACACCGAACGAGAGGACGGCGTCGCCTGCCTGGGGGCGTTGGAGTGGGTCCACGACGACGGCGTGTACCTGATGTCCAACGGCCTGCCCCGGCTGACCGACCCGCAGCGGCCCGGCTCCAGCCTCACCGTCTACGCCCACGGCTGGAACCCCCGCCTCGACGAGCACCGCAGCGATCCCGACCTCGGCGGTGACGACTTCGTCGAGCACCTGCACCTCACCGAGGAACCCCACCCGCTGATCGAGCAACTGCGTCGCGCTCACACCGTCGGCTACGAGTGGCTGGACCTGGTGGTTGAGGCCGAAACCTTCACCCATCGGTTCACCCGCACATCCCGCCTCGCCTGACCCCGCCGTCGGCCCCGCCGCGCGCAGCGGCGGGGCCGGCGGACACCACCCCACCAACCAGTCCCACGACCAAACCGTTCCCACATCGACGATCCGCGACCGAATCCGGTCGCGGATCTCTCTATCTCTGCGGAGGACCTTCGTGTCCGAGCCCATCAACGCCACCGACACCCCAAGCACGACAGCAGCCTCATCGACCGGGACCACGGCGGATGCCGACAGCCTGGCCTACCCCATCTCACCGGAGTACGTGCGGTCGTGGACGCCCGTGCGGGCGATCTCCGAACTGATCGCCAACGCCCTCGACGAGGACCGGCACGCGGCGGTCCGCTGGGCCGACGGGATCCTGACCATCACCGACGGCGGTCCCGGCATCCCCGAGGAAGGCCTCATCCTCGGCGTGTCCAGCAAGACCGACGAGCAGATCGGGCAGTTCGGCGAGGGCAAGAAACTCGCCTGCCTCGTGCTCGCCCGCAGCCCCGAGATCGGCGCCGTGCGCTGCGAAACCGTCTCCTACGGCTTCGTGCCCACCGTCGAGCGCCGCAAGCTGCTCGGCGGACTCATCCCGTCACGCACCCAGCAGGGCAGCGAGGTCCTCGTCTACCACTTCCACCCCAACACCCGCACCAGCGGCACCACGTTCACCATCGAATGCGGTCGCGAGCTGGCGCAGGAGGCCATCGGACGGTTCCGCGCCCTCGCCGAGCCCGGCTACCAGCCACCCACGTCGCCCGGCGTGTGCGTGCGCGACGGCGACCCGGGACGGGTGTGGATCGGCGGAGTGCTCGTCACCCGCATCCCCGGCTTCCTCGCCTCCTATGACCTGTCCCTCGACCACAAGGCGCTGCAGAACCGCGACCGCACCCTCGTGGAAGCCGCCGCGCTGCGCACCGCGGTCCGCGACATCCTCGCCACCAGCGAAGACCTGTCCCTCATCGGCCTGTTCGCCCGGCACGTCCTCGACGGCGGGAAACTCCGCGAACAGGAACAGTTCTTCACCGCGGTGAACCTGCCCCGGACTCGTGCCGCATGGCGGACCTGGGGACGCGCCAACCTCCCCGAGAACACCTACTACACCTTCCCTGGCGGTGAGGAAGCGGCACTGGATCTCAAGGACAACGGCTACACCGAACTGACCACCACCGGCCTCGCCGGACACCAGCAGGCCGCAGTGATGGGGCTGCTCGGCGTAGAGATGGCCAGAGCCCGCCAGCAGCGCCACCACACCCGCAACCGCAACCGCACCACCTGGGTCACCCTCAAGAAGCTGACCGGCCCGGAGCGCGAGGTCCTGCGCGAAAGCTGCGAGCTGGTGCGCCGCGCGATCGGCCCATTCGCCCTCGACCGGGTCAAGGTCTACGACCACAGCGACGAAGCACCCTGCGCCGAAGGCTTCTACCGGCCCCTGACCGGAGACATCGCCATCCACCGCGACGCGCTCACCAACCGGCACCGCGCCCGGCTGGTACTCCTACACGAAGCCGCGCACCGCGTCGCGCACCGAGGCGGCGGCCCCTTCACACCCGTGCAGGACTACTACGACCGCAGCCGAGGCTTCGAACACATGCTCTGCGAATTCGCCACCCGCCTGCTCGCCCAGCTCGCCGACGGCAACGGCCTCCCACCCCTCGACACCACTGGCACCGACGGTCAAGACAGCGCCTCGACCACCACAACCCCCGTCAGACGAGGCCGCAACTGGCGGGCCGACGACCCGAGCGTGCCCGCCGTCCGCCGCGAACTGGCCCACCTGCTCCTCGACCAACTCCCGCACGCCCTCGCCGCCGGCGGCTTCCGCGACGCCAAAGACCTCGTCGCCTCCACCGCCGTCTATCCCGGCTACTGGCGGCTGCTCACTAACCCCCGCCCCGTCGGCTACCGCCCGGTCCGCGGCGACCAGGCCGGCGACTACGACAACGTCGCCCTACTCGCCGAAGCCGCCGGCCTACATGCCCCAGTGGTCTGGCTGGGCTACCACCTCTGCGAAGGCCCCATCCGCGGACGACGACGTGAAACCTGGGGCCGGCCCGGACCCTGGACCGGCAAAGCCCGCGCCGCCATCACGCGCGCCTGCACAGACCTGACCGCGCTCGGCGGCGTCTACGCCGAGCAGGTCCCCGCGATCCAGGCCCTCGCCGACGGCACCACCACCGCCCCGCTCGACGACGACACCTGGCACCAACCCGCCCGCACCCTCCTGGCCGCCGAACGGCGCCGCCTGCACCTCACCTGACCCGACACCCACCGCTTACTCGTCCTACGGCGCAAACCACGAGTAACCCGCCGCTGCGGCAGCAAGTGGTGGCTCCTCGACAGGGCGACACCGGAATCGGTGTAACCAAGTCGCCTGCTCCCTCATCGGCGGGGCAGGCGGCACCCCGCCACGGGCGCAACGACTTGATCAATACCGAAAGTCGAGCGTCACTGCACCTGGCCCGCCACCGCTCGCGGCATACCCGACCACGTCCTGACCCGGACGCCGGCCCCGAGCGGTGGCGGCCACCCACCCCTCACCACAAGAAAGGAACTGCCGCTCATGGCCCGTCACCGCCGCGCGATCCCCCACACGGTCACCGATGTCCTGCTCTGGCTCCTCGCCACCGACGTCGCCGCCGCCCACCAACCCCACCCCCGCAACCCCGACCGATGCACCAACCTGCGCTGCGCCAACCAGGCATACCCCTGCCCTCCCGCACGCGACGCCCATCGCGCCCAACACGCCGCCACCGCCCCCCGCCCCCGCGCGCGTGGCCGCGCCCGCGTCATTTCCGCCCTCACCGGCTGGTTCCAGCCTTCCCGTCTCCGCCCACGCGCCGCGTGAACTCTCCCGAGAACACCTCATCGGAGGCACCATGACCTTCCGCCACGAGTCGACCCTCGCCAGCTACGCCCGTGTAGCCGTCGATCTCCGCACCCGCATGATCGAATACACACGCACCCCGCTCGCGACGAGCTACATCAACGCCTTCCTCGACACCCACACCTACGACGGCCCCGAGCCCGACGCGACCGCTCTCGACGCGTTCACCCGCATCGCCCACCAGCCGTGGCAGGACGGCGAAAGCTACGTCCTCGCCCCGGCGATGACGGCGATCGTCGCCGCTGCCGCACAAGCCCTCGACTTGTCCGGCGACATCGTCGGCAACGACGTCGCACCCAGCGATGCCGGTGTGCTTTTCCTGCCCGAGCCCGTCTACGAACGCCGCCTCGATGGCCGAGTCAGGTCCATCGGCGCCATCACCTGGGCCAAGTTTCACGTCCGAAGCACCGGCCGCACCGGCTGGTATATCACCGGATGGGCCGACCGCGACGACCCCCTCGACCCCTCCGCCGCGCATCGCCGGCGGCAACTCGCCGATCAGCCCGACATCGCCGCCCAGTTCGGCCCCTACATCCTGCACACTCTCGCCGACATACCTATCGGCGTCCCCCTCACCGCGATCGGCGACCTACCGCCCGTCGAAGACCGAGACTGGGAAACCGCCCCGGACGGCCGCTACTGCGTCGACCAAGAATCGATGCGCATGCGCTCGGTCACGGCGCTGCTGTACGCCTTCTGGCGCATCCAGGAACAACCCCTCGCCACCATCGCCCGGCCACCACTGGACCGGCCAGCCCGCCGCCGCGCGCACCGAGCCGGTCTTCGCCATGACACCCGCGTTGTCATGCTCCGCCGCACCAAACCCGTCACCGAACCGACGGGCGAGGCCCAGTGGCACTACCGCGTGCGGTTCGTCGTACGCGGGCACTGGCGCCGCCTCACCACCGCAGACGGGCAGCCCTACCGCATCTGGATCCACTCCTACATCAAAGGCCCCGACGGCGCGCCACTACTACTCGGAGAAACCGTTTCCGTCCTCGCCCGATAGCCCCGTCCGTCGTCCCTCTGCCCGCAGGGCACGGCCAGGAACACAACCGCCAGCGACGAGCACCTACCGACTCCGAAGCCGCGACCTCGCTCCTGCCGCCCACAACATGCACGACACGTGGGACCACGACAGTGCCGTCATCTGCCGACGCCAACTCGAACCGCCTTCTCCTGCCTCACCATCTGCGCAGTGCCAGGCGCACCAACCTGATCCGGGAGAGCCCGTGAACGACACCGAATACCCCTTCGACACCAGCAACCGCGCCTACCAGCGGTTCCTCACACTTGCCGGCGACCACTTCGAGGTCATCACCTGGAACAGCGCTGACACCAGGCGAACCACGATGATCACACTGGTCGACATCGGCAGCCGCGACGCGTTCAGCCTCGCCCTGCTCGACACCGCCGAGGACCAGCAGCCCCACGCCCTGCTCGCCGTCACCACCGTCAACGCCCTGTCCCTACATGGACCGATCCCCGGCCGCGCCGCCGCCGCTGACTACGCACCCGACCTCGCCCTGCACGACGCGAACATCGCCGCCACCACACCGATCGCCCTGCACGACCCCGACGAACCACATCTCGCCGACAACGAGTGGACCTCCGTACCACCGGACATCGCTCACGCGGCCCGCACCACCACCCTCGACGGCGACCGCGTCGCGCTGGCCCTGCTCGACCGTCAACGCGGCACCATCGCCGTCGTCGGACCGTTCACCACCATCGACACCGCCGACGCCTGGCAGCCCGCCTCCGACGGGTGGCCACCGGCCGACCGGCTCCTGCTCGCCGTTCACGCCCCCGTCAGGAGTCTGTGAACGCGCCTCGACCACCGGCGCACACGACGCGACTGACCCGACCCGCCAACCACGCATCGACGGCAGGGCCTTTCCCGACCGCACCACCATCCGACAGCAGGGGGCGTCGCCATCAGGCGGCGTCCCCTGCCCGATCGACAAGGTAGGCATCATGGACCACGTGCTCCACCCCAGCGACGACCCCGTCGAGCCGAACCTCCACGCCGGGGACGAGAACATCAACGCAGACCTGAACGTCGGCGATCCGCTCCTCGGAAAGTCGAGGCTGCTCTCTCGGCAGTGCGACACCTGCATCTTCGCCCCCGGCAACAAGATGCACCTTTCTGCCGGCAGGCTGCGCGACCTCGTCGCCGAGACACGCCGACGACAAACGTTCATCGTCTGCCACAACACACTCCCGCACTACCTGTACCCCGATGCCGAACCAGCGATCTGCCGGGGCTTCGCCGACCGCTACCAAACTCAAGCACTGCAACTCATCGAGCGGCTCTGGGGTTTCGTCGAAGTCGAACCGCCGTCAACTATCGAGGGTCACGACCAGCCGGAGGAAGTTGACCGATGAGCGGCGTTGAGGAGTTCCTGCGCCGTCAAAGCGAGATCATCGACCGGGTCGGCTGGGCTGTGACGCTCGTACATCCCGACGCGGACGACGCCGGCGACAGCACTCCGTTCGCCTACACCGTCGGGCTCACCGCTCACGGCCATCCCGAACTGCTGATCGCCGGACTCGATCCCGCCACCGCACAGCAACTGCTCAACGACCTTGCGACCCGCGTCTATGACCGAGCCGAGCGGTTCAGTGACGGTCAACGCGTCGGTGACCTGATAGCCGGCCACGACGCGGTCATCATCGACGGTACTGCGACCGACCAGCTATATCCCGGCGCCGCGATCGCTCGATACGACCAGCAGGTTCGGCTGCAGCAGATCCTGTGGCCTGACCCGCAGGGCCACCTTCCCGGTGAGGCCGGCTACGCCTACCCGCCGTCGGTGCAGCCGGTCATCCGACGTGCCTGACCACCACGGCAGGAGCGTGCGCGACCCAGGGATGTTCGGTTCGGCAGTTGGTGCCTGACGGCCGTCAGGGGCGGCGGCATCGGTCGCCTGCCGTGGGTGCCGTCGGGAGGCGTCCGCCCGCAGAGCGAGGGTCTCGACATTGCGTTGGGCTGCACAGGATCGCTCCCGTGCAGCCCACCGCCGCGCCGAAGTCGTCCTAGCGCTCGTGGCGTCTGGCCCGGCTGACGCCGTCCGTCGCCGCAGAGAGCGTGAACGTGGTCGTTTTTGTCGTTGGGCCGCCGTCCGCGCCACTGGTCAATCAG
Organism: Micromonospora sp. DT227; assembly: GCF_049841835.1. Classification (NCBI taxonomy): domain Bacteria; kingdom Bacillati; phylum Actinomycetota; class Actinomycetes; order Micromonosporales; family Micromonosporaceae; genus Micromonospora; species Micromonospora sp. DT227. The sequence goes on from NZ_JBNCLA010000001.1 coordinate 202,751, forward strand.
GTCGGCCAAGGATCAGCGTCGCCGCTTGCTGGTGGGATGACCATGGGCGCGCGCGGATTGACTTCCTGTTCGCGGTTGCCAGTGGCGGCGCACGGTCCGCTCTGATCTACCGATGCGAGCGGCGACCTCAGCGGGTAGCAGTTTCGGATCGTGATGTTGCCAGTAGGCCACGGCCGAGGCGGTTGTGGTGTCTGCGGTCGGTGCCCCACGACGCGCTGCGGCGCCAGCCGCGCGTGGGGCATCGGCCTGTTTCGGCCCGCGGCTCGTCGCGATCTCGGGCTTCGCCCTCCATGTGGCTTCATCGCCGTGGGTCAGCACAGTAAACGGCACCCTTTCGTCGTCTATGCCCTCGGCACCCGGCGATGGTGCAGTCGGCTCGTCGTCGGCTGTCTGGTCGAAGCTGAGTGGCTTTCGCGGCTCGGCGGCAGACGGCACCGCTTCGATGGCGTCATCGGCGTTTGCGGCGATGTCCGGCTCGGCGGCGAGCGGCAATCGTTGCGGTGATGCGCCACTTGGGGGTCTGTCGCCCTCGGTCAGGGGCTCGATGATCGGTGACGTGGGGGCTGGCACGGATGCGGCGTCACGGGCGATGGTGGCGGCGCGGATGCGGGCGCTGATCTCGACGAGGCTGACGCTGGCGACGATGACGAGGCCGTCGACGGACAGTGGTAGGAGGTAGGCGGCGCCGTAGCTGTTCTCTCCGTAGCGGGAGGCGACGCCGACGAGGTGCCAGTAGGACACCCACGCGGCGATCGCGGCGATGCAGGTGGCGGCGGTGACACGGATCGCGCCGAGCTGCCAGCGGTGGTGCGGGACGCGGGAGATGAGCTCGACGGTAAGCAGGAGCGCCAGGGGCGGCCATGCGGCGATGATTTGGCTGATCGGGTTCGGTCGGGCGTGCAGGATGTTCGCGGCGACCGACGCGGCGACGCCGAGGGTCAGGGTGGCGCGTACCGCCCACCGCAGGGCGCCCAGCCGCCGGGTGTCGTGAGGGGTGGCGGGCGGCACGGGGCTTGCCTGCGGGGCGGTGCTGGTCATGCCGGTTGGCCGTCGGAGGGCCGGGGGTGACGCTGAGGTCGGGCGTCGTCGATGAGTTGGTGGGCGAGGTGCAGGGTTTCCTCGGTCGGCTCGGCGTCGATCTCACGAAGTCGCTGAGTGAGGGCCCGGCGTAGCGCGCGGACGGCGTCGAGGTCGCCGAGCGCGGCGTGGGCGCGCATGGCCTGCTGATGGAGCAGTTCGTTGTAGGGGTGGTGGGGCAGGGCGGTGGCGCAGACGGCGGCTTGTTCGGTGGGGTTGTCGGCGTAGGCGTCGAGTAGCGCGGTGACGGCGTCAAGGGCGTCGCGTTGTGCGGTGTGTCGGTAGGCGTCGAGCCATTCGTAGTCGCAGTCCTCGGCCAGGGGACGGTAGTGGTCGACGGCGTAACGCAGTTTTGGTGTTCGTGTGGGGTCGTTGCCGGGTGTGCGCAGGGCGGCGCGCAGTCGCCACAGGTCGATGTCGAAGCGGTCGGGGTTGAGGCGGTAGCTCTGGTGCGGGTTGGTGAGGTAGCTGCCGGGTCCTGCGTGCTGGCGTAGTACGGCGCGTAGGTCGGAGACGTAGGTGTGCAGGCGGTGCAGGGCTCTGCTGCTGGGTGCCTCGGGGAGCAGGTCTTCGAGGATTTCCTCCGTGGAGGCGGTACCGTCGCGGGCGGCGAGGTAGACGAGCAGTTCCAGCGACTTGGTGCGCAGCGTGCGCGGCTGGCTGGCGTCGACCAGAGCGGGACGGCCGAGCACCGTCACCCTCACCCGCTCGACGCGCGCCGCGGCAGGTGCTCTGCTGTGGGGGGCGGGCTCGTCCAGTCGCCCTGGTGCCACGGCGCAGGGGTCGTCTGCGGTGGGCTGTGCGTGTGCGGTGGATGTGCGGTCGATGTCGGGTGGGGTCGACTGGACAGCGTCGGCGCCGGTCAGGGTTTCATGTTCGGCCGATGCAGATTGCATCGGCGGTGGGTGGTGGTCGGTGCCACTGAGGTCCGGTCGGCCGGCGGCGCCGTCGTGGGTGGGGTCGGGCTGCGAGCCGGCTGCCGCGTCTGACGCGTCAGGGGCGGTATCGGCCACGCCGGGTTCAGGTTCGTCGGTGTCGAGTGCGTGGTGCTGGGGTGTGTCGGCTGCGGTGCGGGTGGGCGCGTCCTGGGGCGGTTCGGGTGGGGGTGGTGGTGCGGGTTGTGGTGGGGGTGCGGGTTCTACGGGTGCGGGCGCGGGGGGTTGCCCGGTGTGGGCTTCGGCGAGGGTGACGAGCAGGTCAACGGTTTCGGTGGGGTCGAGCACGGCCAGGCGTTCGACGTCGGCGGGGTGAGGGCCGTGGCGGGCGTCGGTGGGTGCGCGGGTGACGGTGCCGTCGGTGGCGACGATGGCGGTGTCGCCGTCGGGCCAGGCGCCGAGGAACACGCCGTGGATGTCCAGGCGGCCTCCTTGGGTGAGTAGCGCGGAGATGCGGGTGCGTCCGTGGCGGCTGCTGGCGTCGGCGAGCAGCATGATCGGTGCGAGTGATTCCTCGCCGGGGTCGGCGGCGCGCACGGCGTCGACGGTGTCGACTTCGTGGTCGTAGACCAGTCGGCTGCGGTGCAGGGCCTGGTGTTCCAGGGTGATCAGGGCGTCGTCGAGGTCGGCGGTGACGGTCAGCCGTGGGGTGCGGGGCAGGTCGATCGCGGCGGCGCCGAGCAGGGTGGCGGCGGTGCTGGCGGGGATGATCACGGTGGGGCGGGCGTCGGGGGGCTCGTCGCCGGTGGTGGCGAGGGCAGCGGTGAGGAAGCCGCGGGCGGCGGCGTGCGCGCCGGGCCCGGTCAGGCCCAGTCCGGCGGGAGGCCACACCGCCGACAGGGGATGAGTGAGAGCCGGCGCCACGGGTCCGGCATGCAGGGCGGTGACGTTGGCGGGCTCAGGTGCCGCGCCGGCATCGTGCGGTGCGGTGTTGGTGTCGTGGCCTGCGCGGGGCGCGACGTCGGCGGCAGCCTCACTGTGGTGCTCATCTGGGTTGAGGTGGGGTAGGTCAAGGGCGGTGGCGTCGGCGTGTAGGCCGCGTCGGATTTGCCGTATGACCTGGGGGATCGGCGCCGCTGCGGGTGCGGGGGCGCGCCGCGGTTCGGACGGTGTGCGGGGGCGGTAGCGGCGTTGCCGGTGCGCCCAGACCAGGGCGAGCGCGGCGAGGATCGCCGCGGCGAGTCCGCCGTCGATCCAGCTGCCGCTGGGCAGTGACACGCCCTGGTCGGCTCTCGCCGGCCGGCTGCCGTCGTCGGTCGGCGCCGCTGGGGTGCTCTCGGAGGGAGCCCGGTTGCTGGCGGTGGGGGCGGGGGCGTTGGTCGTCGGCGGGCTGCTCGGCGTCGGGGCGGCCGGTGTCGGCGCGGGCGCTGTGGATGGTGGGGGCGTCGGCTGGTGGGGTCGGTGGCCGGGGGGTGGGGTGGCGTCGTCGGGTAGGTCGAGGGTCCAGCCTGGGTGGATGATGTTCGGGTTGCGCAGGGTGCCGCCGACGTGTGGGTAGTGGGTGCCGCGGTTGAGGGCGAAGATCTCCGGCCATCGGTCGGCGTCGCCGAGCCACTGCTGGGCGATCTTCGACAGGGTGTCGCCCCGCTTGACGATGTGGGTGTATGGGCGGCCGTCGGCGACCAGCGTCACGGGCATGTCCGTCAATGCCGGCGCGTCAGCGGTGATCGCTGGCGACGACGAGGCAGGTGTGGTGTCGGCGGTCCGGTCGAGCGTGTCGATGTCGGCGCCGGTCGCGGCGATTGCTGTCGCGGCGGCGGGCCGCGCCTGGGCTGCGGGTGGTGCGGCGGTGGCGTGCGCGGCGGTGGCGAGGACACTGCTGGTGATCATGGTGACGAGAAGGGTGGCCAGGCCGCGGGCGGGGGTCAACGCGCGGGGCTGGGGTAGGCGTCGGCCGGTGAGGGCGGTGGCGAGTTCGGCGAGCAGCGACCATACGAACGACGCCCACGCGGCCCACAGCAAGGCGGTGAGCACGGTGAGGATCATGTCGTCGCTCAGGCGGCCGGTCAGGGTGGTGACGACGGTGTTCCAGGTGGGCGGCCGGTCGGGTAGCGGCGGGTCGGTGAAGCGCAGCAGCAGGTAGGGCGGGCCGGCGAGGAGCAGCAGTGAGAAGGCGGCTGCGGCGGCGCGGCGGACGACGGCGGTCAGCGTGGTGATCACGGGTGGTGCCTCCTCGCTTCCGGTGGCGGGGTTATTCGGGGGCGGTGACGCCGGTTTCGGGTGTGGCGGTCGCGGTGGCGGTCACCGGGATCGAGGTGATGCCGACCAGGTGCAGCAGGTGGGTGCGGTGGCGGGTGGTGACGGTGACGGTGACTGCGGTGGTGGTGGCGGACACCGTGCCGGGTTGACCGGCCTGGGTGAGGAAGGCGCGCGCGGCGGCGCTGGCCGCGGCGGGGTCGAGTTGGGCGGCGCCGGTGGCGCGGTGAGCGCTCAGGTCGAGTTGACCGGCGCCGGCGCGGGCAGCGGCCTGCGCGGTGTCGTAGGCGGACACCTTCGTGGCCATGGCGGTGCCCATGTCGAACACGAGGCCGGCGAGGATGAGCACGATGAGCGTGCCGATGATGGTCCACGGGGTGATCTGTCCCCGGTCGCCGTGGAGTGACCTGTTGCGGCGGCGGCTGGTCACGGCCGGGCGCCGAACGGGTCGAGGGGTTGGTGGGAGGTCGCCAAGATGCTCACCGCGCCGGGCAGTCCCAGCCCAGACAGGTCTTGCAGCCGGACTGCGCAGGTCACGGTGGCGCTGACCTGCCCGCCGGGGATGAACGCGCCGGGGTCGATGGTGACGGTGGAGGGCCGGCAGGTCATGCCTCGGCCGGTCAGCGCGTTGGTGGCGGCGTCGACGCCGCGGCGTCGGGCGTGAGCGGGGGTGTCGGCCAGGGATGCTTCTCGGGCGGCAGCGGCGGCGGCGGAGTGCACGTCGATCGCGGCGGAGGCCAGCCGTTGGCAGGCCACGATGGCGAGGATCGCGAGGATCATCAGCGGGACGTAGCCCAGCGCCAGCTCCACGCTCACCGAGCCTCGGTCGGATGCCGGCCGGGCGCGCCTGCGCGCGAGGGCTTGGTCGGGGGGATGTCGCATGAGCGGCTCCCTTCGGTCAGTGGTGGGGTTGGCTGGTCTGTCAGGGGCGGAATCTCTCGACGGGTGCGGCGACCCGGGTGTCGACCGGTAGGCGCAGGCCGGGGATGACAGCGGGCGCGCGGCCGGCGACCACGACGGTGGCGGTGTCGGCGTCGCGCTGCACGGACACCCGGGCGTCGGTGACGACGTGACCGGCGACCTGCGCGAGCACGGCGGTGGCGTCGGCGTGCCCGGCGGCGGCGGTGCCGCCGGACACCCGGGTGCTCTGCAGGGCGTGGTTGGCGGCGTGTTGCACGCCGAGTTGCGCCAGCGCCCACAGCGCCATTTGCACACCGAGCAGGACGAGCAGGAACAGCAGCGGCGCGTACAGCACCACCTCGGTGCTCACCGACCCGCGGTCGCCGCCGCGCCGAGGGCGGCCCCTGGCGGTGGGCCGGTTCACAGGCTGATCCCGTTGATCTTCGACAGGATTTTGGAGCGGAAGATGCCGTAGACGGCGAGGACGAGGGTGACCAGCAGTGCGATCCACATGACTTTCTCGGTGGTCTCGCTGCCTCGGTCGCCGTCGGCGCGTAGCCGGCGGATCCGGTCGGCTACGCTCGCGCGCAGCAGGATGAGCTGGGTCAGCAGCCAGCTGAGCCGCATGGTTGACCTCCTCAGAACGTATCGACGGTGCTGACGGCGGGGTAGAGCAGGAACAGCAGGTAGGCGGCGGCGAGGAGCATGACCGGCATGGACATGCGTTCGGTCGCGGCGTTGGCGCGGGCTTCCAGGGCGGCGGCCTCGTGGGCGCGCAGCGTCGCGGCGCGGATGCTCAGCGAGTCGCGGATGCGGGCGCCTTCGCTGCCGGCGAGGCTCATCGTGGCGGCCAACTCCCGCAACTCGATGACGCCGGTGTCCGCGCCGAGTTGGTCGAGTGCCTGCCAGGGCGGTATGCGCAGCAGCCGGGCGGTGTCCACCGCGCGGCGCAGCCGCTGCGATGCCCAGCCGGCGTTGTCGGCGCAGGCGTCGTCGAGGGCTTGTTCAAGACCGGCTCCGCCGGCGAGGGAGATCACGACAAGGTCGAGCACGGCGGACAGGGTGTAGCGCAGCTCGTCGCGGCGCCGTCCGGCTTCGGCGCGCACCGTCGATTCAGCCAGCCACCAGCCGCCCGCGGCGCCGGCCAGGGACACCCAGGCGGGCATGCCGGTGGCGAAGGTGACCCCGCCGGCGGTGAGGGCGGCCATCACCGTCGGCGGCAGGACCAGGCCGGCGAGCACGGCGAGGGCCTGATCGGCTAGGTGCAGCGCGGTCGGCCGTTCGAGCACGGCCAGGTCGGCGCGCATCCGCCGCCGCGGCAGACCGAGCGCGCGCAGCGGCGCGGCCATCAGCCGCACCCGCGCCGACGACGGCTGCTCAGGCGCGGCGGGTGCACGGCGCAGCGCGTCGAGCGCGTCAGCGAGGGCGGGGCGCGCCGGCACGAGACCAGACGCGGCGAGGAGCAGGCCGAGGCCGGCGAGCAGTCCGCACGCGAGCACGATCACGACGCCCGCCCTTGGCCGGCCGCGATCTCGGCGGGGCGGGCGAGGACTCTCGGGGGTTCGGGGAGGCGGGAGACACGGGCCAGCCACCAGAATCCGGCGGCGAAGACGGCGCCGACGGCGAGGAGCACCACCTGCCCGGTGACACCGTGGTAGGGGGCGAGGAAGCCGCGGTTGAGCAGAATGAGCCCGGCGACCATCGCGGCGGCGGTGCCGGTGATGACGCGGGCGGCGGTGCGCGTCGCGGCCCGTTTCGTGGCCACCCGCATCCTGATCCCGGCCAGTTCCCGCGCGGTGACGGCGAGGCTGGTCAGGCACTGCGACAGCTGCCCGCCGTGGTAGCCGGCGGCCTGCCTCAACGCCGCGACCACCAGGTCGGCGGTCGGGTCGGCGAGGTCGTCGGCGAACACCCGCAGCGCGTCCGGCAGGCGGGCGCCGCCGCGCACCGCCGCGGCGAGTGCCCGCACCTGGGGGCGGATCGGCTCGGGGGTGACCGGGGCGGTGGCGGTGATCGCCTGCTCCAGCCCGGCGGCGGACGACAGGGTGTCGCGCAGCAGCTCCGCCCAGGTCGCGATGGCCTCGATACGCGCCACTGCCCCGGTGTGCTCGCGGTCCGGGCCGAGCACACGGGGCAGCGCCCAAACGGCGGCGCCGGCCAGCAGCACCGCCACCGGCCATCGGGTCACCACCGCAGCGGCGACGCCCCCGCCGACGGCGGCCAAAATCCGCGCCCGCTCGACGCCGGCCCACCCTCGCCGCCGTCGTCGCGTCGGGCTCGCGAGCGGTTGACGGCGCAGCCCGTCGGCGATGAGGGTCAGGCCGGCGGCGCAGCCCAGTCCGAGCAGGATCGGAAGCAGATTCACCGTCCCCACCTCTTCCCGTCGAGAATGCCGACGTTGAGGCCGGCGGCGATCAGGTCGTCGAGGGTGTCGGCGCGCAGCGGCGCGGCCGGCACCGCCCGCCGGTCGGGGCCGGGTCGGAAGATTTCGTTGGACGGCACCTGCGTGCCGTCGGTCTCCAGGACCTGCCGCATGGAGGACAGGACCCGGGTGCCGTCGGTGGCGACGTCGAGGTGCAGCACGAAGTCGACGGCCTGACCGATAAGCACGTTCGCCGCGTCGAAGCTCAACTTCTCCGGGGCCTGCATCACGTACATCGCCAGCCGGGTCAGGGCCTGCTTACTCGACGACGCGTGCACCGTGCACATCGACCCGTCGTTGCCCTGCGACATCGCCAGAAGCATCGGCACCGCCTCGGCGCCGCGCGACTCCCCGACGATGACCCGGTCCGGACGCATCCGAAGCCCCCACGTCACCATCGTGGCCATGTCAATCCCGCCGACGCCCTCCAGGTTCGGCTCGCGCTGTTGCAGCGCCGTGGTGTTCGGATGCGCGTCGGTGTCCTCATCCAGGCCCAGCTCAAACGCGTCCTCGACGGTGACGATCCGCTCCGACGGGCTGATCTCGGTAGCGGCAGCGCGCAGCAGAGTCGTCTTCCCCGCGCCCGTCCCACCACAGATCACCAGGTTCTTCCGGGCCCGCACCAGCGCCCGGATCAGGTCCCGCAGCCCAGGCGTCAACTCTCCCCGCGCAACGAGATCGTCGAGGGTGACCCGGTGAAGGACGTTGCGGCGGATCGACACCGATGGCCTTTTCGACACGGCCATCACCGCGAACAGTCGTTGCCCGCCCGGCAGGCGCAGCGACAGCCCTGGTGACCCGCGGTCGAAGCGCCGCTCCTCCTGGCCGCTGCGCGCCGCTGCGGTCCGTACCAGGTCGATGAGGTCGTCGTCGGTGGCCGCGACCGGGGGCACCCGCGACACCTGTCCGTCGGTGGTGCGGACCCACACGTTGTCGCAGCCGTTGGCGAAGATGTCCTCCACCCGCTCGTCGTCGAGCAGCGGCTGCAGACCACCCAACCCGAGGAAGCTGTCGCGCACGGCCCGCGCCAGTGCCGCCTCAACCTGCCGCGACAACGGGGTACGACCAGCGGTGATGATCTCTCCGGCGTAGGCGAGCAACTCTTCGGCGATGTAGCCGGCGATGACCGGCCTCCGCTGCGCATCGGGAAGCTGCGCGCCGTGCGCCGCCAGACGGTCACTCACCCGGGCTCGCAGCACCGCCACCAATTCCGGCGCCACCACGGTCACCGGCGCGCTCACCGCACGACCTCCAACGCGGCCCGCGCCGCACCCGGCTGCCGTGGCGGCAGCGCGGCGAGGACGGCGCCCAGGCCTCGCAGCCCCTGCGCCAGGCGGGTGCGTGTCCACGCCGGCCCGGCCAGTCGGCCGGTCAGCACCGCCGCGCCCCATCGGTCCGCGGGCAGGTGCGCCCACACCGGCGCGCCGAGGCGCCCGCTGATTTCACGAGGTTCGTAGGAGCCCTTGCCGCAGACCGCCACTCCGAGGTGCGGGCTGCGCATCTGCGCGCGCAGGGCAGGCAGTCGGGTGTCGACGTGGTCGAGGTGCGCGGTGTCACCGGCCGTCACGACCACCAGCACGTTCACCCTGGGCAGCAGCGCGTGGGCGGGGCTGCCCGGGTAGAGGCGACCGGCGTCGAGGACCACCACCGGCGCCAGCCCGGCCATCACGTCCGGCCGGGCGCTCAGCACGGACACCGCCTGCGCGCAGGTGTCGGCCGCGCCGGGCCCCACGACCGCGTGCACGCCCAGCGGCAGCGGCTGCACGAACCGCGCCGGCCCGCCCGAGGGCAGGCCATGACGCGACGCCGCCGCCAGGCCGGCCAGACCCGGCTCCTGCGCCACCCCGAACCGGGCGGCCAGCACCCCGCCGCACGGATCGGCCTCCACCACCAGACCCGGTCCGTTCGGCCACAACGCGGCCAACCCCACTGCCGCAGCCGACACCCCCGGCGCGCCGGACACCGACGCGAGCATCACCAACATGACGCCGCCCCCTTTCCTTCTCGTTACTGGCCTGGTCCGAGTTGCACCAGCGCCACGTCCCCCACCGCCGAGCTGACCGCCTCGGCCTCCTGCGCGGCCAGCAGCAGCGTCACCACCTGCCCGCCCTGTTCCGCCTCGTCAACCGCCACCACGGAGGCGACCGCCCGCCGGGCTTGCGCCGCTTGCCCCGCGGGCGCGCTGGCACCGGTCTCGCCGGCATCCGCGATGGGGGTGACCAGCACCACGACCCGGGCGCCCGCGACCAGGCCGGCGGGGGCACGACCGGCCTTGACCGCGACCGCGATCACCGCCTGCCCCGCCGCCGGCCACACCGGCGGCCCCACCTGCCCCGCCGTCAGCAGACTGCCCGCGGCCAGAGGGACCGCCGCCGTGCGGCCAACGACCTCGCCGCGTCGATCCGCGCCCATCAGGTCCAGACCCGCCGGGTTCGCCACCCGCACCACCCGCACGTCCGCCTCGCTGATGACCGCGCCGGCAGGCACCGGCCGTGTCACGGCCAGGAACTGCTCGCCGGCGTGCCGACGCAGGTCGACCTGCCAGAACGTCACCACCGTGGCCACCACCAGCAGCAACCCGACGGCTACCCGCCGCCCGCCGCGCCCTCGCACCAACATCCGCCCCGCCTCGGGCGCCGCCAGCGCGGCGGCTGGCTGTGGGCGAGTGGCCGTGACGCTCACCGCGGGCTCCCGACGATCGCCTGGGACTGCGCGACCCGCACCGGCACGCTCGCCGTCGTCGTCAACGGCGCCAACGCGCCCCCGCCCTGCGGCCCGGACCACACCACCGACCAGGTCACCGTCGCCCGCAACATGAACACCGCACCCGGCGCAGAGGCCGACGACCGCAGGTAGGTGTGCCCACACGGCGACGCCGCCCGCGGATTCATCCCCGGCGTCCACGGCCTACCCGGGCCGGCGCAGGTCACATCCCGGCTGCCATCGGAGAACGACCACCGCACCGATGTCGGCGTCGCCGTCGCTGTCACCGCCACCCCCGGCACCGACGCCGACACCGACCGGGCCGCCCACGACACCGGATCCACCCACAACCACACCGGCACCCGCACCAACACGAACGGCGTCCCGGCAGGGTTCGTGCGAATGCCCGGCGCAGGCAGCCGTAACCGCGACCGCGCGGTCAGCGCCAACGCACCCACATCCACCCCGGGCGGCTGGTCCAGCCACTGCGGCATCCTCTGCGAGCCGATGCCGTCGCTGATGCAGGTCCGCGCGTACCAGCCGCCCTGCGGCCCCTTCCCCGCAGGCGGCGGGCGATCACCGGGCACCGGTGCCCAGTAGCAGCCGCTGTCGCCGTTGCCGCCCGCGCCACCGGAGCCCTCGTCGGAGTCGTCAGACGCACCGCCTGGGGCACCCGGAACCTCGACGGTGAGGTCACAGCCCGGGGTCGACGGCTTCTGCGCGCAGTCAACGTGGCCGATTCCGTCGTCGGCGAAAGCGACGTCTGGCGCGGTCGTGACGGCAGCAGCGATCAGCAGCACGACAAGACCGCGGACGCGGTGGCTCAACATGTCCCCACCGCCTGAGCGGCAACAGTGGACACCTTCCATATGACGTCGTCGCGCGTGACCGTGGCGAGCACCGCCCGGTTACCGCCGGGGGTGTCGTTGGCCAGCGTCCCCGAGGACGCCTTGTAGGTGAGGAAGTCGGTGGTGTTCAGACAGTCCTGCACCGTGACCGTGTCGCCGGCCGGCGATGGTGTGGTGGCTGTGACGACGTGTGGTGACGACTGGTACTGACCCTTGATGATCTCGCCTTCGGCACGAAGCTTCGTCAGGCCGGACGTGAGCAAAGCCAACGCCGGGCCGGTGGTGTAGCGGGCCAGGTCGGGCTCCTGCGGATTCGCGGTCAGACCGGCCTTCGCGTACGCCTGCCACATCCCCCGGTAGGCGTCCAACGCCGCTGCCTCACGGCTAGCGGCCGACGCAGTCGCGACCGGCCGCCTAGGCGTCGAGGAGGATGCTGACGACGACACCTCTCCTCTGTCGTCCGTACTGCAGGCGCCAATCACCGCCGTCAGGCTCAGGCCGATGGGGATCGCGACCAGGCGCAACCGGCACGGCTGCTCGCCGACGCGACGGTTCTTGCCGATGAATGTCGTCATCAAGATGATGTCTCCTCGTAGGCGGAGGGTTGTCGCGCGGCGGTTGACGAGAACTCGCCGGCGACCGGCCGAAAGTCGAGCTGGCTTGCCTGGTCACGAGACTCGCCAGTCGGCAAGTGCGGCAGCCGACCGACCACCCCGCATCGCGGATCCGGCTCAAACTGTGGTCGGCCGCACTGGAACTACAGTTCGGCTTACTCGCTTGAGCTAAGCACGAAGCACCCTCAGACGTCAACCACACTTAGATAGCAGCCAACTATGGTTGATCGCATGGTGTGGTCCCATCGCTTCGCGGCGCGCCAGCGGATGACAGCGCTCGTCGTTTGCGTCAGACGGCGTGCCGGTGGCCCGTGGACGACGAGGGAGCAGGCACAGCGAATCCTGACGTCGCGAAGGTCCCCCCGTGGCCGGTGCCACCGGACGGTTGCCAGCGACGCCGGAGGGCTGTGATGAACCCGGTGATTCGCTACAGCGCGCTGTGCGGGGCGCTGGCGTCGCTGACCCTGCCGTACGCCTATGCCCGAGTCATGGGCACGCTGGGCGCCGGGTGGCTCGGCCCGCGCGGGTGCATGGGTGGACCGTGCAGATGGTGGCGATGGTGGTCGCCGCTGGCGTGCGCTGCGGGCGCCGCCGCCTCAGCCGGAATCGCCCAATTGACGGGCGCCCGGCCCGGCGGGCCGCTGTTGGTCGCCGGTTGGCTGGTCGTGCTATACGCGGGCGCCTTGCTGTGCATGGTGGATGTCGCCGTACAACGGCTGCCGACACCGGTGATCGGCGCGGCGGCGCTCGCGCTCATGCTCGTCCTCGTTGGCCACTGCCTCACGACAGGTCAGGCACAAACACTCATTCGGGCAGGCTTGGCAGCCGGCGCACTAGGCGGCGGATATCTGCTCGTCGCGGTCCTCGGCGGCGACTCGGTGGGGCTGGGTGATGTCCGCCTGGCTGCGCTACTCGGCGCGGCTCTGGGCGCCCTGGGTTGGCCCACCGTATTCTACGGCGCTTTGCTGCCATATCCGCTGGCCGTCCCCGAGGCCGTCATCCGGCTCGCGCTGCGCCGCTCGCGCGACCTAGCCTTCGGTCCCTACCTTGTGGTCGGAGCCTTCCTCGCGGTCGGTCTTGTTCGCCACTGACCGCCATACTGCCGCAGGCACTGATCGCCGCGACGGCGCGGAGCAGTGTGTCGATCTCTGTTGCGAGCGCTGTCGAGGGCGTTCGGCAGGATGCACCCGCCGCAGGCTTAGCGGGATCGGTGCCTTCTCTTGCAGCACCGACCCCGCCGAACGGGTCAACGCCGGGTGCCGCCGCCCTTGCGCTACCAACTCGCCCCGATGGCGGTCGCGACGATTCCGCCGATAGCGGTGATCGCGGTGCCAGCGACGGACTGAGCCGTGTCGAGAGCGATCCAGAGTATCGACCCCATGCCCGGCCTGGGCCGCGAGCTTCGACCCGTGCATATCATGATCGTCCGGCCCTGCAGGCGTCGGCTGGCCTCCGGACGGTCGCCGCGACCGCCTCACCACGGCATCGCTGAGAAGTCCCATGAACGCTGAGCAGCCAGCCCTCGACCATATGGCAGTCACGCTGAACATCTGGCAATGCACTGGCCCATACGCGAGCCCCTACCACAGGTTCCAACTGGCACTGACCTAAAAATCTTGGACCTGGCGGTTAACGCCAGCCCACTTTTTTCCCTCTACCTATCAGTGCCACGCACCAGCGTGGCCCATCGACTGAAGCGAGGCTCAGTGGAAGTACTGAACTGGGGTGGATTCGCGGCTGCCGCTGTCGCCAGCGTCACCGGCTTGACGGCGCTGTGGATCCGCGTTCGGTGGCGCATGCGACAGGAGAGGGCCCGCGGTGATTCGCTCGTCGCGATCGCCGAGGTCCTGCCCTTCGGTGGACGGCTGCGCGACCAACGCGCCGACGGGTCCTGCATCACCCTGACGGTTCCCGCCACACCCGTCAGCGGGAGCCCTCGTGGATGACAAGACCACTGAGCGGCCCGAGCCATCGGTGCAGAGCCACGGAACCATTTACGGAAACATCGGTCTGACGCCATGCGCACCGACAATCGAACTCACAGCGCTCGACCGGGACCGGATCCGCAACGAGTTCAGTTCCTTCTACGAAGGGTTCATGGCTCGCCTGAGCGCTTGGGTGTACCTGCACGGGTGGGCGTCCGAAGCTGACGCCTACGACATCGCGCAGGAGACGATGCGCCTGGCTTTCGAGAGATGGCCCACGATCGAACACCCGAAAGCCTGGGCGCGCAGGACCGCCTCCCGGCTGTCCGTTCAGCGGCTCGCCAGGGACGAGCTCCTTCCGCTCGAGGACAACGAGGACCGAGTTCCTCGCAAGGTGGATGCGTGCGAGTTCGCCGCCTCGGACACTCTGCACGACTTCCGGGCGGCGTTGCAGCAACTGCCGCCGCGCCAACGCCAGCTGCTGCTGTGGGCATCCGAGGAGTACGAGCCGGCCGAGATCGCCAAAGAGCTGAAGATGACGCCGGAGGCGGTGCGAACCAGCCTGTGGAAAGCGAGGCGCCGACTCGCCGAAATCATGCAGACGCAGGACGCGGGCGACCAGTGAGCGAGGGGGCGACCATGAACGACCAAGCCACAGGGACGCCGAAGAGGCACCCCGCCACCACCGACCCGAGGCCGCTGCTGGACTTGATGGGCGGTGAAGACATCGACGCGGCGAGCCGTGCGGCCCTCGACGAGATCGAGCGTCGGTTTGAGGAGACGTGGGACATCAAGGCGGGGCTGCAGGAGATCCTCCTCGCGGAGCACTACCACCGCGCAGTCACAGCCCAGGAAAACAAACTCGATGCCAAGGTCGGGTTGGCGGCGATTGTCGGCCCGGCTCGACCCGGGGCCGACTGGGTAGAGCAGCTCGACCCCGCCGGTGGCGGCGCAGACATCATCGCAACGAACAACGACACCCAAGAGGCGTATCTGGTTGAAATCAAGCGCCACCACCTCCCCACTCCACCCAACACCCTGCAGCAGATCGAGACGGTGGCGCGCAGGATGCTCGCAGTCCTCAATCGCGTCATCGAGAAAGACCGGATGGAGTTCCACGGCACCACCCCGCTCGCCACGGCTTTGTCGATCGCGTACAACTCGGCGAACAGGCTGCGATGCCTCCCAGCCGCCATCGAGGACCGCCTCGTCACTCGCGAACAGGCGGTGCAAGTCGTAGAAAGCGCGGGGAGCGCCTGCGAAGACCTGTGGCACCGGGTGCACGAGCGCACTCTGACTGGGAAGTGGCTTCCGCGAGATCTCGCGGGCTACGAAGAGACGATGCTGCTGCTTTCCCGCGAGGCGTACAGGCTCCGTGTGCCCGTCCAACGCCTGTTCGACCCCTCGGGCGACTTGGTCGACATGCTGCGATGACGGCACCGCAGCAGCCAAGGTCCAGTCTCGGATGCCATGACTATGCCTGCCGCTAGCGAACCGGAACCTCCGTGAATGTCCCGGCACCACGGGCCCCGCTGGCTGCTCGACGTCCGCTTTCCGTCCCGACCACGGCGCTCGAAACAGCGGAACCGCCCACCGGTTCGACTGCCCGCCGGCGGCGGTCAGCCGGTCGTGGTCGACGAGCAGGTTCTCCAGCTCGCCGGTCATTGCTACCCACCCGGGCGGTCGGTGCTCATCGCCTCGGCGCGGGCCAGATCGAGTTGGGCCTTCAGCTGCTCCGGCGCGGGCCTCGGCGCGCTGGGCCGGGTCGACGACGGCCTCGGCGGCGGCCTAGTGCCAGCCCAGCTTCTCCATGGCTCTCATGTGAGCTTGCTCGACATGCCGGGCCCGGTCGGTAGCGGCCTGGGCCACGTCGGCACGGGCGAGCGCGACGGCGAACTGGGTACGCAGGTCGGCCAGCTCCGCGCGGACGGCGTCGCGGTCGGCGGTGGTGGCGGTCAGCTGGGCGTCGAGGCGGGTGATCCGGTCGTGGGCGACATCGGCGCGGGACGTCGCGGTGGCGAGTTGGACGCGCACGTCGGCCAGCTCGCCCTGGGCGTCCTTGAGATCGGCGCGGACGGCCTGGGCGCGTTCGCCGGCGGCGGCCTCGGCGCGGCCCTGGGCCTCGCGGGCGTCGGCGACCTGCAGACATGTGTCGCGCTGCATCCGTTCGGTTTCGATCTCAACGTCGCGGGACCGCCGCTCGGCGACGCGCTGGGCCTCCTTCGCGGCGGCGGGCCGCGGCGTCACCCCCGGCTACGGCTAAGCACGGAGCTTGCCAGCTCGCCGACCTCAGCCCGATCGAGCTGGCCGGATACGCCAGACGGTCGGGCGCGAGCGGGGCCTGTGCCGCGGGAGGCGGGCAGGGGAGCGTCGCCGGCTCGAATGCGCCGGTGAGTTTGAGTCCGGCCCGGCCGGAGTGAGCCGCAGATGCGCGATCAGTGTTGCCGCTTCTTCTGCGTCGCGGTGACGCGGCGCGGGTCTGCCGGCTCAGTCGAACCGCTGCGCTGCTCACGCCACTGGCCGGCGTTGTCGGCGCGCAGAAGACGGTCGATCATGGCGGAGGCGTCGTCGCGGGAGTCGTATGTCCAGCGTAGGACTGTGCCGGTGTCGGTGTCTCCGGCGCGCGCTACGACGGTCCACTGGCTTTCGCGCACGAGCCATATGTCGCGTCGGGTGAGCCGGCCCCAGCTGCCGTTCCACCACCGCTTGACCATCTCCCGCACCCCTAAATCGTACACGTGTTCGAGGAGCTGTCATCAGCGGTTGGGCTACTCGCAGCGGTCGTCGCTGCCGCGGCCATGGGGTTGGCAGCAGTCGGGGCGGTGCCGGTAGACGCGCAAGCTCGGCCCGCCACGCCGGTGGCCGTAGTCGCTGGTGGCTTCGTACAGGCATGCCCGCCAGAGCGCGACGTCGCCGGTCGCCGGTACGACCTGGCCGTCGCCTGGCCCGCCGCGGAGCAGCACGTCCATCCTGCGACGGTATCCAGTCTGCGGCACGTCCATTGCGCTGACGCCCCATCTCACCCGCGGTGGGCGCTGAGCACAGGAGGGCCACGGTCTCCTCAGAGGGTCGCGGCATGGGCTTGGCGCGAGCGGAGGAGGAGGACAAGTTGCCCGTGTGTCCCGCGAGCCTGATCCGCAGGCGACGCGAAGCTGTCACACAATGATCGCTATGAGTGAGCGTGAGGAGTTGGCGCCGGCGGTCGTGGTGCGGGTGCAGCAGCGTACCGACCCGGTCGGCGCGTTGACGGAGGACGACTCGGCCCGTCGTGCTGCCCGGTACCCCACGATCCGTATCGGCGCGCCGCTGTTCGGTCACGCGGTCGCCGATCAGGGTCGGTGGCGGGTTCACGCGGTGGTGGCGGACACGCCGCAGGAGGCGCGGGACACGCTCGCGCACCGGCTGCGGGTCAGGCTCGCGGAGACGGTGCAGCCAGCGGTGGTCGCGGATTTGACCGCGGTGGTGCAGGTGCTGGACCGGGCAAAGGTCGACGAGGTGATGGTGGCGGGGTGCGCGCATCGCATCGTGCGGGTGGACACGTTCGCGCGGTTCGGCGTGGATGGGCCGGAGCCGCCTCGACCGACGGATCGTGACCCTCGAGGGGCCGACGAGCACGACAGTTTCCTCGACGAGGAGATCGTCGCCGATCCGGACGCGGCGACCGGTGTCAGCGAGGCGGTGTTACGGGTGGAGTTGATGACCGCGCACTACCCACGCGGTCAGGTGCCCGCTGACGTGTACGCCGACAGCAAGGCCGCCGTGATCTCGCATCCGCTCGGGGTCGTTCTTCCGCCGCGGTTCGCCGCCGCCGAGTTCGTCGGAGACTCGTGGCGCCCGTACAGCCGGGCGGTGGCCACACCGCAGTTGGCCCGCGACGAGATCGCCTTCGGTCTGCGTCACCTCGAACCGCTCCGGCTGCGCCTGACCGACGCGCAGGCAGGCCTCTATCAGCAGGCCGCCGACGAGCTTGACGCCGAGCCGGTGGACGAGTTGGTCGTGGCCGGACGCCGCTTCCGGGTCACCCGCATCGAGACGCTGCTGCGCCTGTCGCTGGCGGGCCCTGAAGTTCCCCGGGCGTCGGATCCCGATCCGGATCAACCGCCTGCCGCCGACGAGGAACCGGCGTAGCCGAACGCGCCCTGGCGACTGCCCTCGCACGGATCGCCCCGCCACCCATGGTCGGCGCCCCGCGCCGTTGACGACCTCCGACATCGGTAGTCGTCTCCGGTGGCATCGGCACCGCGTCGCGCCGGGGGCGTGAGCGAGCCTCGTTACCGCTGCCGATCCGGCGGCGGTTGATCGTCGGCGTCGCCTCGCGCCGCCTTGTCCACCTGCAGAAATTCGTGGATGACCCGTGCGAGGCTGGCCCGTGAGCGGGGGCTGAGTTCGTCGAAGGACCGGGCCATCACTTTCGCCTGCCGGCTGGCGGTCTCGCCCTCGTCGTCGCCGAGGAGATGACCGGCGGGGACCTTGAAGAACTGGGCGAGGGCGCGCAGGGTCGTGGCCTTGGGATTGATGCGCTCGGAGCGCAGCAGATTGCGGATCCCCTCGGCAGTGATCTTGTGGCCGGAAGCGGTCAGCGCGCGGGCGACCTCGGTCTCGGTGTAGGGCGCTCGGGCTTCGTCGCGCGCGTCGAACAGTGCGCGCAGACGAGTTTGGATCAGTCGTGAGGTGAGGTCCTCGGCCGTCTCACCAGGCTTTTCGCTCACCAGACCTCCCCAACTATGCTTGACTTTCGAACAACTGTGGTTGACGGCATCGTGGTGTCGTGCTTAGCTCGCCGTATCGCTTCATCAACTGCGGTTCGGTTTCGTCGAACTTAAGTTGGTTGCAGCGTAGCGGATCGGGATGCCGTACGCGATAGGCGCCCCGGTGCGCGGGCGACGGCGGTCGGAGGGGGACACGCCGTCGCCGCGAGCGCCGCACTTCGTGCACCCGCCACAGATCGGTGGGAGCCCCGCCCCGGGCCGGCGGCCGTCACCGAGACGCCGCTAGCGCCGCGACGCCTCCGTGTGAGGCGCGGGCCAGGGCGCACGAGACGCGGGCGCTGGCCCGTCGCGCTGTCCTTCACCCCCGTGAGGACGCGCGGCGGGCGGGACCTGGCCGGCGAAGCGACGCCTTCGCCGGCCAGGGTCCCCGTTTCCCCCGCAGCCCGCGGCTGCCCCCGAGCCGACCGCCTCACGGCGGTGCGGCCGGTCGTTGCCGCGACCCGACCGACAGCGCACCCCTAAGGAGCCGACGGCGATGGAGCAACGACCCAGCGACGCGGAGCACGACTCGCATCAGCCGCCTACCGCCGCGCCGCCGCCCAACCCGTCGCCGCCGCCCGGGCCGCCTACGAGCGAGACCGCGCCGCACCCGGCCGTCGAGTCGGTGCTGCGGGACCTCGGCGGGAACGTCGAGGCCCTCGTCGCCGTCTCGGCGTCCACTGGGTCCACGTCGCCGCGAGCGGCGCTGGTGGATGTTCACCACCGACTCCGACGGCTCGCCTGGCTAGTCAACGCCGCCCTCGCCACCACCTTCGGCGACCAGCGGTAACCGGAGCCCAACCCGCCTCAACTCGACGAACAGGAGGTCTGTCTTGCACGAGGACCAGTCGTACCCACACCGCGCACGAGCGCCACGGCAGCCGCCGCCGGCCGACCGGCGCGGGGGACGCCGCCGGGATCGGCAGACGGTGCGGCGGCCCCGCCGGGGCAGGTGGTCGCGGTGAGCGCGTCGACCCGCCGACCGACCGATCGGATCTACCGGCCCCAGGTGCGACGCCGCCCCGCCCGCCCCGCCGGACTCGACCCGGTGACGCAGCTGTGCCGCACCGCCCAGGCGGTGCGCACGCAGTTGGAACGGGTCGTGCTGCACGAGGTGGACCTGACCTGGACGAGCTACGACGTGCTCCTTCTCGTCTGCGCCCGCCGGGTGATCGAACCTCCCCACATCGCCCGCCTCGCCGGCGTCGCGCGATCGACGGCCACCGCCGCCCTCGCCACCCTGACCGACCGCGCCTTAGTGGTGCGGGAGATGCACGAGCACGACCACCGCAGGATCGTGGTGCAGCCGACCCCGGCCGGCGCCGCACTCGCGGACATGCTGCGCCGCGACATCGACGCCCGGCTCGCGCAGATGTTCGCCGCCGCCGGCATGCCCCGCCACGACGACTTCGCCGACGCCCTCGCCGCCCTGGCCCGACAGACCACCGCCACCAGCAGCGGCCCTGCAAGCTTCGGGACACGCCGGTGAGCGGCGGGATCGGCACCGCTCGCGGCGTCGCCCTGAGCGTCGGCGCCGTCCTCGGCCCCGGCGTCCTGGTGCTGCCGGCGATAGCGGTACGGGCCGCCGGCCCCGCATCGCTGGTGGCATGGGCGGCGCTGCTGTGCGTGTCCGCGCTGATCGCGACGTCTTTTGCCACCCTCGGCGCCCGCTACCCCGACGCCGGCGGCGTCGCCACGTTCACCCACCACGCCTTCGGCGCCCACGCCGCCGCCGTCGTCGGCGCCTGGCTCTACGCCGCCGTCCCCGCCGGAGTCGTCGCCGGCGGCATCGCCGGCGCCCGCTACGTCACCGCCGCGCTCGACGCCCCCACCTCGGCAACCGGCCCGGTCGCCGTGGCGCTGCTCGGCACCATCTACGGAGCGAACCTCGTCGGGCTGCGACTGTCGGCGCGACTGCAACTCGCCCTCACCGCCGTGCTGATCGCCACGCTGGCCGCAGTGCTCACCGCCGCCGGCCCGCACGTGGACCCGCAGCGGATCACCCCGTTCGCGCCACACGGCATCGCCGGCGTCGGCAGCGCGCTCGCCGTGCTGTTCACCGCCATCTGCGGCTGGGAAGCCACCGCTAACCTCTCCGCCGACTACACCCACCCCACCCACATCCGGCGGGTAGCACGCGCGAGCCTGACCGTCGTCGCCGTGCTCTACACCGGCTTGGCCGTCTGCACCGTCGGGGTCCTCGGCGACGACGCCGCCAACAGCCCCGTGCCGCTGATGGGGCTGATCGCCCCCACCAACCAGCCATGGGCCGCAACCCTCGTCGCCGCGGCGGCGGTGTTGTTCACCGCAGCCGCCAGCATCACCTTCGTCGCCGCCGCCGCCCGCGCCGGCTTGGCCCTGGCCCGCCACCGCGTCCTACCCGCCGCTCTCGCCGTGACCGGACACGACGCCGAACCCCGACGCAGCGCCCTCGTCCAAGCCGCCGCCGCCACCACCATCACGATCGCCGCCGCGGCAGCGCCGCATACCGTCACCGTCGAAGCGCTCATGCGGGTGTTCGCCGCGCTGCTCGCCTGCGTCACCCTCGCCGGGCTCCTCGCGGCGGCGCGCCTACTGCCTCGGCGCCGCCAACGCGCCAGCGCCGTGGTCGCGGCGCTGGCCGTAGCGGTCGTCGCCGCTCTCAGCACGACCTACCTGATGGCCCCCGCCGCCGTTGCCTCCGCCGTGCTCGCCCGCCGCCGTACTCCATCGAACCCGCAACCACGCGGTGACTCGTCCAGCTCGCCCTGCGAC
This sequence comes from Micromonospora sp. DT227, assembly GCF_049841835.1. Classification (NCBI taxonomy): domain Bacteria; kingdom Bacillati; phylum Actinomycetota; class Actinomycetes; order Micromonosporales; family Micromonosporaceae; genus Micromonospora; species Micromonospora sp. DT227. Next base: position 223,873 of record NZ_JBNCLA010000001.1, read on the forward strand.
AGGCGCGACACCCTCAAGCAGGACCCACTGACAGCGCTCGGCAGGATCCGATGACCACCCGGCCCGCGGTGAGCGCCGCGCGTCCGCCGCAGCACAGCTTCGGCGACCCCGGCCAACGGGCGCGCTGACCGGATCGGCCGCCTCCCGCGTCAGCCACCTCCACATGGCCGCCACCTCCCGCCCCGAAGTCGGAGGCGGGTCCGCGCCACGACCTTCACAAAACGCCACTCACCCGCCACGACACGACGATTGACCTCGGCAGAAGGAGGACCTGATGGTAAGCGGGCCTTATCCGCTGGAGCTTCGCCGGCGCGCGGTACACGCGGTGCTGAACACCCGCGATCAGTACCCATCGGAGTGGCAGGCCATCCTCGCCAACTCCGAACGCTTCGGCATCCGAACGGCCGAAACACTGCGCACATGGGTCCGCAAGGCCGAAGCTGACGGCGAGCACGACGCAGCCGAAGCCACCGCCACTCCCAGCACCGTTGAGGGCAACGTCGGACCAGGCGCAGCGCCTGCAGCACCGCAGCCCTCCGACATTGACCGGCTCAACGGGGAGAACGCGGAACTGCGCTGCACAATCGGCAGGCTAGCAGCGGTGGTTGCTCTGCTCGCCGACGAGTTGAACCGACAGATCCCCGACGTTTGACGGTGCCGCTACCTGGCCTCGCGGCGAGGATTCAGGCCAGATCTCGTCACGGCCGTCTGTCTTCCACGTGCACGACACGAAGCTCACGGCCGTCGAGGTCTCGCTTTCCCCGCCCATACAAACCCACGGCCAGGTCGTCACCCTCGACAACCTCGTCGGGCGTTACGTAGGTCAGCACGTCGTTGTGGTGGCCGTAGACCACCCACCCAGGGCCAGGGTCGAGAGTCAGGGTCCCGAAGTCCCCAGCCGGTGAGCCGACGTGCACGGGACCGTACTCGCGCAGGACATCGATGGCCTCAACGGCGAGATCGACCCCAGGCCGAGGATCCGGAAGGACGACGCACGTGCCGTGGGCGAACACGACCCACGACTTACCATCACCTCGAATGATGCGACGCCACGTCGCCGCCAGCTCATGCTCAGACATGACGGTGATCATCGTCGACTCGGGGCGCGTGGCACATCCGACAGACAGCGGACAGCACGGACGCCATCATGCTCGTACCGCTAACCTTTGGCTTTGCTCCTGCTTTTCCGCAAGGCCATGGTGGGCTGCCGCGCTGATCGCGCTGGCCGCCCGGGGGTGCTTGTCGTCCCGCTGATTGTGCGCCGGCGTACCGCCTAGCGGACCCAGCGTGGCCTGCGGGCCCAGGCGAGACCTGTCGGTCTACCGGCACGGTATTGCCCTGCGTTGCTCAGCCCTCAGGGCACTACACTCGCGGCCACCCTGCCTTGCGAGGAGCACATCGTGTCCCGAGTTCCGCTGCTGGCCGTTCTGCTCGCCGCGACCCTAGCCGTGGCCGGCTGCGGCCACCGGGCCGCCGCCGAGCCCGCCGATCCGTTGCCTGACGCCCGGGTCGTCCTGGACGCCATGGCTGCCAGCGGCCTGCCTCTGACCCACCTCGCCACGACGACCGCCGACACCGACCCCAACGCCGTGTTGGGCACTGCTGGCGCTTATGTGTCCCGAGCTGCCGCCGACGTCCCGCAGGGGGACCCGAACGCCGTCGCGCAGTGCGTGCAACGTGGCCTCGTCATCGAAGTGTGGGCCACCGACCACGAGGTCACCGACCGCGTCGCGAGCCTCGACATGGCGCTGATGCTGGGCGAACTGCCCGTGGAGCACCACTTCCGCCCAGACGATAAGCGAATCCTCGTCCGCCTCACCGGCAAAGTGCCCGACAGCGAAGCCGAACGGTACGACGAAGTCGTCGCGAATCTCGACGGCGGCCCGTCACGAGCGTAGACGCGTCACGCGTCTGCGATGGGCACGCCCTTGCTAGATGCCGCAGTCCCCTGCTTGCCGTCAGTGGCGCAGCGGGGCCGGCGGGCGCTGGTGAGGGGCGGGTGGGTTGCTGCTGTTCGCGGGGGTGGCTGCAGGCAGTCGCGGCGTCTGCGAAGGCGCGGGAGCGGGGCGCCGGGTCGTACGTGATCTGCCGCGGCGCCCCGCTCCCGTGTGGTGTGGTGTGCCTGGTGGCTACCAGTCGCCGACGGCGGTGAAGCCGTAGTAGCGGCCGAGGTCGATGCGGATCCAGATGTAGAACTTGGTGCCATCTTTGACGTTGGTGGCGAGGTTGCGCCATTGGCCAGTGGGCACGTGGGTCCAGTAGTTGCAGGTGGCGCGTCCGTAGAAGTTGACGCAGGCGTCGAAGAGGCCCCAGTCGTCGCCGTCGCCGAGGTTGCGGATCTGGATGTCGCTGCACTGGCTGGTGGTGCGGTAGTAGGCGGGGTACTTCGGGTAGCTGATGACGTCGGGGCCGTCGTACATCATGAACGGGTCGGCGGCGGACAGTTTCGCGCTGTAGGGCGAGGAGCGGCAGCCGGCGGCGTGTGCCGGCGCGGCGACGGCGGATCCGGCGGTGACGACGAGCGCGGCGACCGTCGCCGCGCCCAGGCGCGTTGCCCACTGTTGGGACCGTACGGTGCTGATTCCTGGTGGCATGGGTCCTCCTGGTGGTGCGGTTGGGTGGGACGTCAGCGGCCGAGGGGGACAGCGGCCTGCTGACGCGGTGAGGGGTTTATGCCCGAGGTTGCGTGCTACCCGGCGGTGGTGGCGTGCGGGTCTGGCCGCAGAGCCGGGGTGGGTTGGCTGGTGTCGTAGTAGCGGTTCCAGGACGGGTCCTGGGGTGTCATGGGGTAGGAGTTCAGCCAGCTCCAGTCGCCGGTGACGGTTCTGCCGGCGATCTTCTCGCGGACGGTGAAGCGGGCGAAGGCGCGGCTTTCGCGGTGGTGGTCGGTGATGGACACGCCGGCGTCCTCGTAGCTGTGCAGGACTGCTTCGTGCAGGGTGAGCAGGGCTTTGTCGGCGCGTAGCCGGTCGTGTTCGGGCAGGTCGAGGCCGTCGATGACGGCGGGGAGTTGGTGGTAGCGGTCGGGGTCGGCGAGGTTGCGGGTGGCGATTTCGCTGGCCATGAAGGCGCCGGAGAACGGGGCGGGGAACCGCAGTCCGCCGAGGTGCAGGGTCATGTTGCTGATGACCGGCACGGCGGGCCAGCGCAGCGCGAGGTCTTCCAGCCACCGGTGGTGGGGGTGGTGGATGGGCACCTGGCGGATGCGGGTGTGATCGGGGAGCAGCAGGTGCGGGCGGTCGTCGGCGGTGGCGGCGATCCAGGGCAGCAGGTCGAAGGCGCCGCGGTGGGTGGGACCGGGCCAGCCGAGGCTGACGGCCATGGCGGTCAGGGTCAGGTTGGCGCGGTCGCCGATGATCCCGCCGTCGGTGTGCCAGGCCGCGTAGCGGGCGAGCTGCGGACTGATGATGCGCAGCGGGGCTGGCGCGGTGGCGGTGGCGGGTGCCAGGACGGTGAGCACCGGGCGGACCCGCCCGCCGACCATGGCGGCGTCGAGGTGGCCGGTCAGTTCCTGCCGTAGCGTGGGCAGGGTGGTGGTGTCGCGGCGGTCGCGGACGGTCAGGTGCGACCAGCGGGCCCGGCCGATGCAGCGGCCGGCGTTGCGCCAGGCGACCCGCGCGGCGTAGGTCAACTCGTCGAGGGTCGGGTGCCAGCTTCCGGTGTCGGCGACCTCAGCGCGGACGTGACGCCAGCGTAAGTCGAGTTCGGGTGCACCTGTCTCGTGGTGGAACTGGCGCAGGAACTGGTGCGCCTGCTGGCCCAGCGCCTCGGCGGCGGCGTGATGGGACACCGCGGTGGTGCTCATCGGGCGATGGCCATGAGGCGGGGCGTGGTGGGGTCGCCGATGACGGTGGTGTCGCGGGTGCCCAGCAGGTAGGGGGTGCCGGGGGTGGCGCCGGTGCCGGGGGTTTCTGTGCCGAGCATGCGGACGGCGAGGCGGTAGTGGGTGCGCCGCCACTGGAACACGGCGGCGGTGAAGGCGCGGATGCCGTCGGCGAGCGTCGGGCATTCGGTCAGGATGTCGCGGTCGGCGCTGATGGCGCGCAGCGCGTCGTCGAGGCTGAGCTGCCCGGCGCGGATCCGGGCGCGGACGTCGGGCACGGACAGGTATGCCGTGGAGCGTAGGCGTTTCGGATCGGGGGTGCGGCACAGTGACTCGACGAGTTTGTAGGCGCGGGACTGGATGGCGCTGGCGCCGTCGGTGTGCGTCCGGAAGAGGTGGAACGCCTGCGGCTGCATCGTGGCGAGCATCGACCACAGGGGCGCGGTCTCGTGCAGCAGCCGGGCGGCGGAGGTGAGTCGGACACCGGCGGTGGACAGCTGGTCCTCGCTGGCGGCGGTGACGGCGGCGGTGAGGTCGACGGCGAGCAGGCCGAGGGTGACCTCGAAGGCTTGCAGGGTGCGCAGGAACAGCCGTTCGTCGTGCACGCTCGACACGGGCAGCAGGGTGGTGCGCAGCATCAGCCGTTCCGCTTCGGTGCGGTCGATGCAGGTCATGGTGACCAGCCGGCGGGCCACCGCGATCGGGTCGGTGACCTCGCGCAAGGGGAGGCTGAGTCGGTGCAGGGCAGGACTCGCGGCGCGCATCGCGTGCCGCAGCCGTTTGGCCACCAGCGGCCCCGGCGGACGGAGGCGGCCCATCGGCGCGCCGGGCCGGTCGAGGGCCCGTAGTTCGAAGGCGGACAGGTCAGCCAGCAGCAGCACGTGCAGCCGGTCACGGTGAGCGAGCAGCCGCTGCGACGCGTCGACGTCGCGGTCGGGGTCGGCGATGGGCAGCAGCCGAAGGCCCAGGTAGGTGCGGTAGTCGAAACGGTCATCGGTCTTGTCGAGCGCGACGTCGAGGAACGCGGTCAGCTGCTCAGGGGCACCTTCGACGCTGGGTAGCCGCTCCCGGGTGCGCCGCAGCAGGGTCGTCCACTCGTGCGGCACAAAGGGCTTGCCGTAATGCTGGTAGGCGTCAACGACCCGGTCGTAGGGGAAACGCCGCGCGGCGGGGGTGCGGTGGGCCAGCCAGTCCTGCAACGGTGCGGGGTTCATCGGATCCCTCCTGATCTGCGGTGGTGGTGGCGCCGGTAGGTGGCGACGGCGTCGCAGACGACGTCGATGTCCTCGTCGGTGCTGTAGGCGTGCACGGCCAGGCGCAGCACACCGGCGCGCGGGGCGGTGATCACACCGCGCTCGGCGAGCCATCCCGCCAGGATCTCGGCCTGCGGATCGACCAGCGCCAAGTGCGCGCCCTGCGCGTCAGGCGCGGCGGCGACCCGCACGACCTCGCCGAACGCGCCCAGGCGCCGCGCGGCCTCGCTGACCAGCCGTTGGGTGTGCCGGCGGACCTCATCGAGGTCGAGGCCGTTGACCAGCCGCAGGCCCGCGACCGCGGCGTACACCGACGCCACGCACGGAGTGCCGGTCTCGTAGCGGCGGGCCTGCGACGGCCAGTCCAGGACGGTCGCGCGCAGCGCGCGCGGGTCCGCGCGGCCGAGCCAACCCGTCAGCGCCGGCGCCGGCCCGTCGGGGTGACGGATGTACAGAAACGCCACACCCGGCAGCCCCATCAGGTACTTCCCGGCGCCGGCCACGAGGTAGTCACAGCCCAGAGTGTCGACGTGCAGCGGCATAACCCCGGCAGCCTGATAGGCGTCGACGAACACCCGCGCGCCGACGTCATGCGCGGCCCGGGCGATGCAAGCGACGTCCAGACCGGTCGAGTCGCGGTAGGTCACCGCCGGCACCGACACCAACCCGGTACGGGCGGTGATCAACGGCAGGAAATCCCCGGTCCGCACCGCCGCGCCGGGTGGGCCGGTCCACCGCACGCGCACGGTGGGCTGGTTGAGCCAGGTGTGCGCGACGCCGGGGAACTCCGCCGGCGTGGCCACCACGTCGCGGCGTCGCCTCCACCGCCGCCGCGACACCGCTTGATACGCCGCGACACTGGCGTTGGGTAGCACCGCGACCTGCTCGACGTCAGCGCCGACCAGCGCCGCGAACAGCGCCCGCGCCCGCTCGACCTGGTCCTCGCACTCGCGCCAGAAACCGGGCCCGGACAGGTCCCGCATCAGCCACGACAGCGCCTGCTCCATATCCACACTGCGAGGAGCGACACTGCAAACCGCGAGGTGCGTGTGCGCCGCGGTCGTGGTGACCAGCCTCTGCCGTACCGCGAGCAGGGACGGCGCAGCATCGCGCAGAACCGGCGCGCTCAACGGGGATCCTCGCCCGGGCACAAGCTTGCCGAGCCGGCGCGGGTGATCGCCGTCCGCGCCTCCCACAAAGTCGGGAACCTGCGGTGGCTGATCAGCGCCGGGAGACTGTCGACCGGGGTGCCTCGGGTGCCGCGCACCTCGTGACCGATGACCCGGGTGGCGACGCTGTAATGCTCGGTGCGCCACAACGCGATCCGCTCGTCGAGCTCGACCAACGCCTCCGCCAGCCGATACAACGGATCCGACGGCTGACCCCGATACACGTCGACCACCGTCACCCGCAACGACGACAACAGCCGGCTGTAGGCGATGTCCAACTCCGTCGTCGCCGAGCGCAACAACCGCCAACCCGGCGACTCGAACCCCGACCCGCTACCCAACACACCGCGGATGACCGCGAAGTGCGCCGGCGGCAGCGACCGCAGGATCCGCAGATGCTCAGTGATCAACCGCAGCGCCTCCGCCGCCCGATCCACCAGCAACTCCGCCGCACCCGGCTGCCCCGCCCCCAGATGCGCCAACGCCCGACACAGATGCGAACGCGTCAACTTCAACCACAACTCCGTGCTCTGATGCACGATCTGGAACAACAATTCATCCGGGTGCACCCACTGCCCCGGCTCCCGCTGCAGTCGCAGCAGCTCATCGGTACGCATGTACCGGGCGTAATCCGTAGCGTCGCGCCCCGGCAACACCGCGGGCAGCGAAGACGTAACCATGACAAAAACCTCCTTATGAGGAAAGGGTCGCGGGAAAAGCGAGAGGTCCGAAACGTCAGACCCGCAGCGCATCCAGCGCGGAGGACGCCGTGTCGCGCAGCGCCACAGCCACCGCATCAGGCAAGCGACCACCCGGACGCAACGCGGCGGCGGTAACCGTCAGGTAGACATTCGCGTCATACGTCGCCACCGTCACCCCGGCCACAGGGTCGACGCAGAAGTACGCGGCGGCGCCCAACCCCGAAAGGTCACTCACCTGCAGGTCGGCTCCCTGCGCTTGGCGCAGCCCCTCGAACATGACGCGGCCGGACCCCGCACCGCCGATGTCCGCGCGGACCGTCACCACCACCCCGCTCGGCAGCCGTCCCACCGTCACCACGCACGACGTCCCCGCGAACCGACCCGAGCCTGCGGACACGTCGCGCTGATCACCGGTTAGCCCGACCAGCCTCCCGACCTCCCGCAGGTCAAGACGGGCGCAGAGACCGCCCGCCGCCCGATACGACGGGACCGGCGGCGTAACCGCTGGCACGCTGATCGACCGGTCCGATGACGCCCGCCCCGCGTCCCGCGCGTCGGTGCCTTCCCGCATCGAGGCGCACCCCGAACTCAAGACGCCACCTCCACCAAAGGCCAGCAGCGCCAGCAGGAGCGATTGGCACAACCGCTTGACGTTCGACATCGAAGCACCTACCTGGATGCGGGAAATCAACCCGACAGGCAGGTGCGCGGCGGGCCGAGACCGATGGATTCGCTCACTGATGCGTCTGCATCAGCTCCGGCACCTAATTGAGCATTGCGCCGTCAGGCATGTCGATGATTGCTGCCGGCGTCGGCAGCAATTCCGTGGCCATCGCCAGCCACGAAGGTTCCATCCGGTGAAGCGCGCAGGCATGAAGGACAGCGTCTGACCAGGCACGCAGCGTGCCGTTCAGCGACTCGGGCTCACGGGGACGCAGCCGTGAGATCTCATGCGCCCCACGGCTGCTCGCTGGGAGGCGTGGCAGCCACTCGACAGAGTTCGAGTGGCACAGGGTTACCCCAGCGCGGGCGTCTTGGCGCAGTAGGCGAGGCTGGCGGACGGGCGAGTGTCATGTGCTCCATCGACGTAGATCGATCACTCAGCGTACCCTTAAATCGGCTAAACCGACGCGGAGCGGATCCAGGCGCTGCCACCAACCAGAACCAGCGACGCGCATGCGACGCGCGATCGTGGTTGCGTTCTTTGGACGCAGGCCGTCCGGTCTTACGTCCGCGCAGCCGATGCCGCGTCAATCGGATCGTGATCGAGACGGCGAGGCAGCGCTGAGGTGGTGTAGGAACGGGCAGCGGGGTTAGCGGCGGAACGCGACCGCGCCACGCATCGGTGACGGTATCGACGCGGCGACGAACGGGTCGGGTTCGCTGAGTTCGGGTCGCCAGCAATCCAGCGGCACAAGGCCAGGTTCGATCATCTCAAAGTCGCTGAATAGTGCCGTGAGCTGCTCGTCGGTGCGGAAGTGGATGTCCGTCGCGGCTTGGGTGCGAAAGACGTCGGTTGCCTGGTGGACGGTCGACGGGCCCCAGCGGTCGGGCACGTCGACGCCCACGTGGCTGATGACCATGGCGCTGCCCGGTACGAGCAGGTCACGGATGGGCGCGATGATCCCCTCGATCTGGTCGTCGGGGATGAGTTGCAGCACGGAGCACCACAGCACGACGACCGGTTCGTCGAGGTTGATGATCGAGGCGGCGTCACCGTCGGCGAGGGCGTCGAGGATGAGGTCGGGGTGAGTGAAGTCGGCCTCGATCGCCCGGCAGTGCAGGTTTCCGTCGAGGATCTGGTTCGACGCCACCACCGCGACGGGGTCGATGTCGACGTAGAGGACGCGGATGTCGGGATCGACCGCCTGGGCGATCTCGTGGACGTTGCCCTGGGTGGGGATGCCGGATCCGAGGTCGAGGAACTGCCGCATGCCAGCCTCGGCCAAAGTCTGCACGGCGCGACGCAGGAACAGCCTGTTCGACAGGGCGAGATTGGCCGCGGCGGGGACCTTGTTCAGGATGTCCTGCGCTGCCCGTCGGTCGGCTTCGAAGTTCTGCTTGCCGCCGAGGAGGTAGTCGTAGATCCGCGCGACCGTGGCTCGCGGTCGGTGCGTCGTCGGTGGGCTTTCCTGCTGGTTGGTCACCGCTGCTCCCGCCGGCCACTGAGGATCGATCCTGGACCGGCAGCCTAACGGACATCCACATCTGGCGGCGGCCCTCACATTGCGTGGGCGTGTGAATACCTACGGGAGCGGTTACACTCTGGCCTTTGATCGGCGCTGGCATCGGTGTCGGGAGGTCAAGGTGTTACTGGCTCGGTCGCGCATGAGCAGGCGGCTGGCGAGAACCGGCCTGCCCGCTCCGAGCCCCCCATACACCGTCGATGCCTGGTGCACCGCGATCAGCGCCGCTCGTCGCCGGCCACTCGTGATCGGCGACGTCGCTCTGGAAGCCGGCCACCCGCCCGGCGTCCTCATCACCGGACAGCCGGAGGGCGACTTCATCCTGGTCGACCGCTCGCTGCCGCCGGTGACCCGAACCCAGACCGTGCTGCACGAGCTCGCCCACCTCGTCCTCGAACACCCAGGGGACCTGTTGCACGACGGCATCGACCGGGTTGTCGAGGCGGAGGCGGAACTTGCCGCGGACCTGCTCTACCAACGACTCGTGCGGGCCGCCGGGCACGAAGAGGACGATGGCGATCAGCGGACCGACCACCAGCGATGGCTCCATCGGATCATGACGAGTTGGTGGAACGACCGCCGCTCGGACTGGCGCCTACTGCACCTGTGGATGACGCTGCGTGACAACATGCCCGACCTGAGCATCGTCACCACCAGCACCTCCATACCGGTTCCCACCGAGATCAGAGGCAAACGGCAGCGACACCGCACCGTTGTGGAAATACACGAGATTCTACGGGCACTGCGCCCCTGGTGCAGTGCCCAAGTGCACGCCAGCGCCACCGCACTAGCCCGCCGCCAGGGCCTCGATGCCGCTTCGACCGACGCGGAGGCCGACGCGGCGACAATCGCCGTAGCCCTACGGCACCTGCAGTTGGCGGTGGCGCCGCCCGCAACTGATCTACCGCTGCCTGCATCCGGGCGAGACCGCCACGATGTGCGCGCTGAGGCGCGGCACTTAGCTCGTGTGGATCAAGCCTTGAGTGACTCTCCGCTCGTTTCCGCGGAGATCGCCAGGTGGGCGCCGGTAGGTCCGGCCGCGTTGAGCCCGTCGCGCACGAGTTCACTCATCGGCGGCATCCCCGTCGTGCCGCTGCCCGCGGACCTGCCGTCCGCGCGCTCAGCCCGAGCGGTGTAGCCGCCGCTGGTGGGGTGCCCGCACGAGTGGGCGAGGCGTCCAGCCCTGAGCATGCGCGCGGATCTGGCTCGGGAACATCTCTCCGCCGAACAGCTCGCCGCTGCCGCAGGCACACCCGAGGACGGCCAGCTCTTGACGCTGCCCATGAGTGCTGATCCCCGGAGCGACAGCGACGAGATCGAGGTCGGCCGCGAGATCGACCGCCGCGCGGATGACTGACTTCGCTGTGCGCCAGCCCGCGTCGAGTGAGAAGGCCGGGTGCAGACGCAGGAAGCTCCACTGCGCGGCGTTGAGCGCCGCGAGATCGGTGTGCCGACTACCGTAGTTGTCGAGCAGGAGACGCACACCCATGCTGGTCGCGAGCTGCGCGCCGCTTCGTCCGCCCGAGTCTTCCGTACCGTCGCCGGCCGAATCAGTGCCTGCCGGCGGCCGGCTCAGTGCCAATACCAGCTGCGTCGCCGTGAGCCCATGAACCCGCAGCAGCTCGTGCATGGTGTCCACGAACTGTGGGGTGAGCGCGACGGCTGGTACCGGCACGACCAACGCCGCGTCGGGCAGCACATCGCGCCACGAAGCCGCCGCCGCCAGCGAGCGTGCAAGAATCTGCGAAGCCAACGCCTGCAAGCTTTCGACGTCGCCGATGTGCTGGTAGACGTAGTCATCGGCGGCGAGTAGGTCGTTGCGGGAATACAACCAGCGGGGCATGGTGTGCACCATGATGATCCGACCGCTGTGCAGGTCCACCACGGGCTCGTAGGAGATCGACATCCTCGCCTGCGTCAGCTCTCGGGCCAGCGACCATTCACCGACGGTGCCCGTCTTGTGCAACACGAGCCTGTCCTCACTGCGGCGCAACGCGCGCGACAGCACCCGTTCCGCCGCATACAGCAGCGTCGGCCCAGGCTCACCCGAGGCCATACCGGCGCTGGCCCGCAAGTCGACGCGCTCGGCAGCAACCTCAATGCCGTGGCGCAGCAGCGACACCGCGCGGCACGCCCGCTGATACGCCAGATCGGTACTCAGCCCCCGCAGGACAAGAGCAAAAGTGCTATCGCCGACACGCGCCGCGACGGCCGAGCCGTCCGCCGACAACTCCCGCAGCCGACTGGCCACCTGCGCGAGGACAGCCAGCGTGCGCTCCTGCCCCATGGCGTCCGCCAGGAAGTGCAGATTCTCGACCTGCACTACCAAAACATGACACGACTCGTCAGGTAGCGCGGAACACCACTGCGTCAGCCCGAGCCGGTTCGGCAGACCGGTGTCTCTGTCATGAGTCGCCTCACGAGCCAGCAGACCATAGGCATGCGCGGTGTCCAGGCTCGCGCCCAGCGTCGCCACGTAGGACTGCAGCGTCGAGCGCTCACGCTCCGAAGGCGCCGCCCGAGAGCCACCCAGCCGCAGCCGGACCTCCCCGCGTACGCCCGTCGTGTGGTCGCCGAAACCCTGCCTCCACATCGTCTGCCGCGAAGTCTCATCCGGAGCGGCCTCCACATCGCCGTCAAAGGCGACCAACGCAACGTCCCCCCGCAGGACCGCTCGGACCAGCCGCCCGTCTCGGCTGAGCTCGATATCCGCCGACTGCGCGCCGAACAACTCGACCGCCCCCGCGACGGCCGTGTGCAGCACCTCGTCCAGGTTCCGAGAGGACAGCGCGCTGCTCAAGGCGTTCAAACGCAGCCAGACGCGTCGCTCCTCCCGGATACGCAGTCGATTGCTCACCGCGAGATACAGCGCCAGCATCGTCGACGGCAGCGCGACGAGGACACGAAAGTCGATCATGAGGGCGGCGGCGATAACCACCGCGGTGATCACTTCACCGACGCCGACGACAAGCCGGGTCCGCCACAGGAAACGCACGGTCACCAGCACCGGCTGACCAGTCGACCACGTCACCGCCGCGGCCGTCACCAATTCCTCGAAGAGCAGCGCCGCGACCGCCGCGGCGAGGAACGCGATCATCACCGAAACGGTCTGCGGCCTCGCCTCATCCCACGTGACAAGACCAGGGCGGGACCCGGCCACAAACATCATGGCCACCGCGACAAACGCGGTGACCACATCCACACTCGTATTGTGGATGAGCTTATGCAGAGTCACCTTGTGAGAGGGCTGCCGCGCGGCGCGACCAACAGCGACCCCGACCGCAGTGCAAACTAGCACCCAGTGCGCGGGCAACACCGCCACGCACACGACACACGCGGTCGGAACCAAGGTGATCCTGATCGGCAGGCGGGACGGCAGTGGCATGGGCAGGACCGCCCCCATCGCCATCAACGCCGTCCCCACCACCACGAACATCCACGGCGTCGACGACGCTGGCGTGCCCAGGCGGGTCACCGCCCAAGCCAGGCACGCCAACGCTACCGTCGCGATGGATCCGGTCAGCACAACCAGCGCTTGCCTCCGGCGCTGGGGCGACATCAGTCATGCCTCCGTGGGCTCATACCGCAAGGTCAACGACGCTCCACGTTAGCCGGTCGGACCAATCTCAATTCCACTCGACGCCCTTACGCATGATCCACACCTCCTTAACGCAGCGACAAATGGAAGCTATTGCTGCCCATCGGCTGGAATCAACATCAAAGAGTCTTTTTGGCCGCCCAGTGCGCAACGTGGCAAGTCGCAATCACCGCCCGCACATCACGTGGCATCACTCTTCCGCGCGACGCATCGCCCTCAGCGACCTCGTGCACGGCTGCAAGTTCTTGAGCATCGATGATCGCTGTCAACCTCGTGGTGGACGCTGCGATCATCATGAACCCTCGGATGACAGGGCCGCCCCGGCGGGTGACAGCGGGCCTGGTCGCAGAGTTGGGACCACGGCGGCAGGCACGCCCACCGTGACCTACTCGCGACACGGACGCGCCGTCGCGGCACCGGCGCGGGTGCGAGGCATCGATCCGGGTTCGCCGACCGGCTGCGTCGTGGACACACGTCAAAGAAGTCGTTCGCTACACGGCGTCGCCCGACGCAACACTGCTCGGAAGCCATCGGCCGTTCTGGTCATTTACCCATCCGCACCGACCGGATACGTTCGGTGCGGGCCGGCTGACTGGAGGTGTTGGTGGAGGTCCTCAGCTTCACGGAGCGCATGTTCGTAAAGACCATGTTCCGCGATCGGATGGCAGAGCTGAACGGATTAGCGTTCGAGGACTTCTTCATCCGCATCATGACCGCCCGCTACAGCGACTTCGTCGAGGTGCGAACCCACGGGAACATCGGCGACCTCTCGTCGGACGGCCTGCGCCTATACGACGGTAAGTTGTACGCCTGCTATGCGCCCGAGACCTTTGACGCGGACAGCGCCCGAGACGTGAAGAAGAAGTTCACCGGAGACCTGACCGGCGCGCTGGCGAAACGAGCGGGTGAGTTCCAGACGTTCGTTTTTGTCTATAACGACCCGCGGCGCGGACTGCACCCGGAGATCACCCAACTGCTGGCGCAAGCGCGCCGCAGTCACGCCCCGCTGGCGTTCGAGACCCTAGGGCCACGTCAGCTGCTTGGCGAGCTGTTTCGGCTAGTGAAGTATCAGATCGAAGAGGTCTTCGCCGCTCCCATCCCGGTAGAGGACGTCGTCTACGGCGTGGGCTTGGAAGACCTCAAGCCCCTCCTGGATCATCTCGTCGAACGCCGGCGGCAGACCAACGGACAGCAGTCGCCGCGTGAGGTGTCTGCGCTGAAGATGGACTATAACCAGCTCGACGAGGATGATCGGGAGATGCTCCGCCGCGGGATGCTCCACACTCACCTCGTCGAGGAGTACTACCAGGGGCTCACGGACGTCACCGAGCGAGACGAGGTGGCAGCCGACTTCAACGCCTACTACCGCGACATCGCGACGCTCTACCCGGCAGCGGCCGACGTCATCTACGAGCTCGAAAAGTACGTAGCGGGCAACCGCCATCTCGACCGCGCGAGCGCGAGAGCCCTCTCCGTTGTCTTGGCTTACTTCTTCGAGACCTGCGACATCCTCGCGGAGCCGCCAACCGGTTGGACTCCGCCAGCCCGGGAACCTTCGCTGACATGATCATCCCAACCAAGGGCATCACGCCGCAGCGTTCGCTCATCGCCGTGGGCGCCCAGATCCTGGAGGTCATTGACGGGCCGCTCACGGTGAGCCAGGCATGGGCGAGACTGCGGGAATGGCGTCGCAGTCATGATCACCACGCCCCGGTACCTTTCTGGTGGTTTGTGCTAGCTCTTGATCTATTGTATGCCCTCGGAGTTGTCGAACTGGACAACGAACTCCTGGTCAGGAGGAGGGCAGATGCTGCGGCACTTGACCGCCGATGATCCACGTTTCAAGGCCCTGACTTTTCACCCTGGCCTCAACATCCTGGTCGCGGATACCACCGGCGCTTCGGCCGAGACCGACAGCCGTAACAGTGCCGGCAAGTCCAGCATGATCGAGCTGTTGCACTTCCTGCTGGGCAGCAGCGCGGACAAGAACTCCTTGCCGGCTCACCCGAGGCTTCGGCAGACAACGTTCGCGCTGAGCCTGGACTGGCCCGGCCTGCTCGAAGAGCTGACCGTCGAACGCACTGGAGCGAATGCCGGCGCCATCCGCCTACGGCCCTTGCCTTCGGGTGTCGGCTCGGACCAACTTGATTTCGGCGACGGTCAGGTCACGCTGCCCGAGTGGCAGACACTGATCGAAAGAGATCTCTTCAACCTTCCTGCCGAGCACGCGGGCATCACCGGCCGTAGCCTCTTCAGCTTCCTCATGCGCAGAGTCGGATCGCACGCCTTCAACGAGGCCACCCGCAGCTTCGCCCGCCAAGCGAACGCTGAAGCGGCCACGTCGCTGGCATACCTACTCGGGCTGGACTGGCGGCTTGCCGATCGCTACCGCGAGCTACAGGCCCGCGAAGCCGTCAGCAAGCAGCTCCGTAAAGCCGCCTCCGACCCGGTACTCGGACGAATCATCGGTCAGACCGCAGAGCTCCGAGGTCAGATCGCCATCGCAGAACACCGCGTCGCGGAGATCCAACGACGGATCGAGAACTTCCGAGTGGTTCCGGAGTACGACAACCTCCGCGCCCAAGCCGACCAGACCGACCAGCGAATCCGCCAGCTCCGCAACGACGACGTCATCGACCGGCGCAACCTCGCCGACCTGGAACGGGCCGTCGACGAAACCATAGATCCCGATCTCGCCTACCTCGAGACGGCCTACGCAGAACTCGGCGTGGTGCTCGGCGACCAGGTGCGCCGAAGTTTCGACGACGTACGGGCGTTCCACGGATCCGTTGTCCGCAACCGGCGCCAATACCTGGATGAAGAGGCCTCGGCGATCAAATCACGTCTCCACGAACGCGAGGCCGAGCGAGAACAACTCGGTGACCGCCTCGCTGCAACCTTGCGCACCCTCAACGAGGGCGGCGCGCTCGACGCACTGACCACCCTTCAACAGATCCTCGCCCAGGAACAGGCACAGCTCGGAGCCCTCCGACACCGCTTCGACGCAGCGCAGGCGCTCGAATCGAACCGTCGTGAGATTAAACAACAGCGCGTCAGCCTGCAACAGGAGGTGGAGACCGACATCGAAGAGCGGCGACCCATCGTCAACGATGCGGTCGTCCTGTTCGCCCAGTACGCCCAGGCCCTCTACGGCGCCAACCGCGAGGCGTACCTCCGTATCGGTCCAGGCGAAGCCAGCCTGAAGATCGAGACACACATCGCGAGCGACAACAGCGGCGGCATCGGCAACATGGTCATCTTCTGCTTCGACCTGACCGTCGCCGTCCTAGCGCACCGAAGCGGGCGAGCACCGGACTTCTTCGTCCACGACAGCCACCTCTATGACGGCGTCGACGAACGCCAACTCGCCCGCGCCCTCACCCTCGCAGCCGAAGTGAGTCGTCAGGAAGGGCTCCAGTACATCGTCACGCTGAACTCCGACGAACTTGACAAAGCCGTACGCCGCGGCTTCGATCCGGCCGGCCACGTCCTCGAACAACGGCTCACCGACAGCTTTGATGAGGGTGGACTCTTCGGCTTCCGCTTCTGACGCAAGATTGTGTCAACCAAATCGCCAAGTCCAGGCCGGTCGAGCAGGGCCTGCCGTTCTCGACCTGGAGCCTGGTCAAGCTGGCCAACTCTATGGTCGTCGAGGGGGTGGTCAACGACATCAGCCACGAGGGTTGCCTGCGCATCCTGCCCCGCGAAGAAGGCGTCACCTTTCAACGCGTGAAGACCTGGAAGACCTCCCGTGACCCCGACTACGCGGTCAAAAGGCCCGCGTCGAGCACCTCTACGCCATCGCGGGCGGCGAGGTCCTGCCCGAGCGGGTCGAACCCGAGATCGTGTTCTGCCTGGACGAGTTCGGGCCGCTCAACCTCCAGCCCCACCGTGGCCGCCAGTGGGCCGAACGCGGCGGTAAGCGTAAGGACCCCGACCGCGAACCGCGGGCACACCGCCGCGCGACCTACACCCGCCCGCACGGCGTCCGGCACCTATTCGCTGCCTACTACCTGGCCAAAAACCAGCCCCACGGCACCCGGCCGACAGGCGCATCGCGATCATCTGCGACAACTTTCTCCGCCCCTGACCACCAAGCGCTGCCGCCGCGTCGCGGGCTCGCAACACCACGCCACCGTCTGGAGTGGCACTCGACCGGGGCGGGTACCCAGGGGCGCAGCACGGGCATCAGTTGTGTGGCTGCGGCGGACCGGCGCACCGGCGGCGTCAGCGCGGCCATGCGCGCAGCTCAGCCAGTCATGATCAAAATCCAGGCGGACGCCACAACCGCCCACCGGACGGGACCGGACGCGAGGGACGCTCGTCGCACGAGCACCCACCGAGCACCCAACCGACCACAAGGGACAGACAGAAGGAGGGGCCTGACCGCCGTTCCGGCAGGTCAGACCCCTCCTGATCTTGTGCGCCCGAAGGGACTCGAACCCCTAACCTTCTGATCCGTAGTCAGATGCTCTATCCATTGAGCTACGGGCGCCTGGTGCTCGGCCAGTCTACACAACCGGCTTTCGCGCGGAGACTCCGGGATTCGAACCCGGGAGGGGCTTTAAGACCCCAACCGCATTAGCAGTGCGGCGCCATAGACCAGACTAGGCGAAGTCTCCTCGGTGGCCCGGAGGTCACCGCGCCCGAGAATACAGGTCCACACCCGTCGGGGGCAAAGCGGATACCGGCACCCCGCCGAACGCGCCGCGTCGTCGCCGTGTGCCAGGTCACGTCCACGACTACGCTCCATCGATATGCAGGAGCAGCCGCCGAGCGATCCGCCCCGTCGCGAGCCCCCCGCCAAGGCCCGGCGGAGCCGCTCCCCCCGACCGACCTTCAGCCCGCCACCGACCCCGGAACCGCCGTCGGCGGACTTGGGGGACGAGACGAACGACACGCCGCCCCGCAGGCGGGCGCGCGGGGCCGCGCCGAGCGTCCTCTTCCAGCCACCGACGACGGCCGCCGACGTCCCGCCGGCCCCGCGTCCGCGATTGGCCGCCGAGCCGGCCACGACCGGTCCGGGGCCGTCGGCCGGCGAACCGGCCGCACCGGAGACCTCCGGTTCGGGTACGCCTCCCGCTGACCCGGCCACGGCCGATCTCCCCACGGCACCCGGGACGGCCGACCCGATGTCGGCATCCGACGTGGCGGTGCGTACGCCGGAACCGGCCGAAGGGGGGCCGGACGACACGCCGCCCGGCACTGCCACTCCCGTGGGCGGGGCGGCCCCGAAGCGGGCGCGTCGCGCCCCCGCCGAGAAGGCCGCGAAGAAGGCCGCGCCGACCGCTCGGAAGGCGCCCGCCACCAGCCGGAAGACGACCGTCGCACCGGAGTTCACCGCGCCGGACCCGACGGACCGGTCCCCGTCGGGCACGTCCGACACGGCGGTGGACGCGGCCGGGGCCGCCCCGCGGCCGGTCCGGGCCCGACGGAGCACGAAGACCGCCCCGGCGGCGAAGACCAGCCCCGCGAAGCGCGCCACCACTCCGGCGCCCGCCGAACACGAGCCGACCACACCCGAGCCGGCCGAGCACCAGCCGGCTCCACCCGAGCCCGCCGAGCACCAGCCGACCGCACCCGAACCGACCGCACCCGAACAGCCCGAGCGGAGGCAGCACGACCAGGAACCGGCCGGACGGCAGCGGTCGGGCGCGGAGGTGGCCGGCGCACCGGACGCGGCGGACACGCGTACCCCGGTGGCGGGCTGGCGGGCGGTGGGGCCGCGCCTGCGCGACCACCCCGGGTTCGCGCCGGAGCTGCTGGCCCTGGCCGCGGTGGACGCGCTCGGGCCGCGGGCCCGGAGCTGGGTGGAGCAGGTCCGGTCGGCCTATCCGGCGGCGGACGCGGACGGGGTGGCCCGGCTGGCGACCCGGCGGTTCGTCCGGATGGCCGGTACGGGTGGTGCGCTGGCGGCGGGGGCCGGGGTGTTCGCGCCGGCCGCGGAGCTGGCCGCGGTGCTCTGGACGCAGGCGAACCTGGTGCTGCACGTGGCGGCCGCCTACGGGCGGGACCCGGCGCATCCGGACCGCGCGGCCGAGCTGCTGGTGCTGACATCGGTACACCCGGACGACGGGGCCGCGCGGGCGGCGCTGGCGGCGGCCCGGGCGGCGGACGTCCCGGCGGACGGGCCGTGGGGCCGGACCGCCGAGGCGGCCTGGCGGCTGGCCACGCCGGTGGCGGCGCAGGCGGGCGGCTGGCTCGGGTTGCGACTGGCGGCGCGGTTGTTGCCGGGCGCGGCGGTGCTGGCGGCGGCGATCGGCGGTACGGCCGCGGCGGAGCGGGTCGCCGCCCGGGCGGTCGCCCGGTACCGGCGCGCCGGTCAGAGCCAGTCGAACCAGGATCTCGGCAGCAGCGCGTAGCCGACGAAGGCGACCACGTCGAGCAGCGTGTGCGCGACGATCAGCGGGGCCACCCGGCGGGTGCGCAGGTAGAACAGCCCGAAGATCACGCCCATCACCGCGTTGCCGAGGAACGCGCCGAAGCCCTGGTAGAGGTGGTAGGAGCCGCGCAGCACGGCGCTGGTGGCGACGACCGCGCCGAGCCGCCAGGTGAGCTGCCGCAGCCGGGTGATCAGGTAGCCGACCACGATCACCTCCTCCAGCACGGCGTTCTGCACGGCGGCGAGGATCAGCACCGGCACCGCCCACCACAGGTCCGGCAGCGCGGCCGGCACCAGCGTGGCGTTCACCCCGAGCTGGGCCGCCGCCCAGAACAGCGCCAGCCCGGGCAGGCCGATGAGCGCGGCCAGGCCCGCGCCCCGGGCCAGGTCCGCACCGGGCCGGGTCAGGTCGACCCCGAGCGTCCGCGCCGGGTCGCCGGGGTCACGCGCCAGCAGGTGTACGGCGAGCAGCACCGGCAGCAGCGCGAAGACGATCCCGAGCAGTTGGTACGTGAGGTCGAGGTACGGCCGGGCCGAGGTGGACGTGTTCAGCGCGGCGGTCTGCTTCGACAACCCGCCCGACGCGGTCAGCTTCGCGATCAGCGAGACCAGCGCGTACACGGCCGACTGGCCGAGGGAGAGGCCGAGCACGAGCAGCGTCTCGGTGCCCAGCACCCGGCGGGAGACCGGCCGGGCCGGCTCGTCAACCGTCACCGGACCATGAAACCACTTCGCCGGGCAAATGAGCCGGTCGCACATTGTGTGCGACCGACATACACGCTGCGTGGACATTCTATCCGGGCCGATCCGCCCGCCCGGAGAAGGAGCGTGCCCCTGTGGAGAACGTCGCGCGGCTGTTGAAGGAGAGCTGGGCCCTGGTCGAGGAGCACGGGGAGCGGCTCTGCGGCCACTTCTACGCCCGGATGTTCCTGCTCGACCCGGAGCTGCGCAAGCTCTTCCCGGTGCAGATGAGCGGGCAGCGCGACCGACTGCTGGAGGCGATCGTGACGGCCGCCCAGACGGCGGACGACCCGGAGGCGTTCGACGAGTACCTGCGCGGGCTGGGCCGGGACCACCGGAAGTACCACGTCACGGCGGACCACTACGCGACGCTGGGCGTCGCGCTGCTGGACGGCCTGCGCACCGTCGCCGGGGACGGCTGGAGCCTGGAGTACGACCAGGCGTGGCGGGACGCGTACGCGAGCATCAGTGAGCGGATGCTCGCCGGCGCGGAGGCCGACGGGAGTCCGCCGTTCTGGCACGCGGAGGTGCTGACGCACGAACGGCACGGCCCGGACACCGCGGTGCTGACCGTACGGGCGCTCCAGGCGCCGCTGAGCTGGCAGGCCGGCCAGTACGTCAGCGTGGAGGTGCCCCGCTACCTGCCGCGTACGTGGCGGACGTACTCGGTGGCGAACGCCCCGAACGAGGAGAACGTGCTGGAGTTCCACGTCCGTACGCCGGCCGGGGCCGCCGGTTGGGTGTCCGGTGCGCTGGTGCGCCGGACCAGGCCGGGTGACCTGCTGCGGCTGGCCGCGCCGATGGGCTCGATGACGCTGGACCCGGACTCCACCCGGGACATCCTCTGCGTGGCCGGCGGGGTGGGGCTGGCCCCGATCAAGGCGCTGGTGGAGGAGCTGACCCGGGTCAACCGCACCCGCTGGGTGCACGTCTTCTACGGCGCCGGCCACCCGGACGAGCTGTACGGGCTGCCCGGCCTCCAGGAGCTGGTGACGGCGTATCCCTGGCTGTCGGTGACGCCGGCGTGCAGCGCCGACCCGGACTTCGCCGGTGAACTCGGCGACGTCTCCGAGGTGGTCACCCGGTACGGCCCCTGGACCACGCACGACTGTTACGTCTCCGGCTCGGCCGCCATGGTCCGGGCGACCCTGCGGGCGCTCGCCGCCGACGACGTCCCGCCGGACCACATCCGTTACGACACGTTCGGCACCCTGTAGACCCTCCTCCCCCCAAGCCGGGTCGCGTGCCCCCGCCCCCTGGGGCACGCGACCCGGCCCCCCGGTTCCCGGTACGCGGGCCAGGCGGCAACCAGCCCGCGTGCCGGAGCCCTTCTCAGTAGCGCCAGGGGGTGCCGGTCTCGCGGTACTCCTCCACCGGCACCAGGGGCACGCCGGGTGCCATCCGGTCGACGTAGAGCCGCCCCTCCAGGTGGTCGATCTCGTGCGCGACCAGGCGCGCCATCGCGTACTCGAAGGACGTGATGACGCGGCTGCCGTCCCACTGGGCGTGTTCCACGTCGATCCGCAGCGGCCGGGGCACCAGGCCACGGTGGTCGAAGAAGGAGAGGCAGCCTTCGTACTGCTCGTCGGTCTCGGTGGTGGCGTCCACCACCCGGGGGTTGAGCAGCACGACCGGTTCGGCCGCCCGGTCGGCGGGGCGGACCAGCGCGGCGGCCCAGCCGATCCCGAGTTGCGGCGCGGCCAGGCCGACGCCCTTACTGAACGGGTGCAGCTCGTCCAGGCGGGCCAGCATGCCGGCGAGCCGGTCGACCACCTGCCGGGCGTGCCGTTCCTCGGCCGGCAGTTCGAACTGGCGGGCGGGCTGCCGGAGCAGGTCGTCGCCGCGTTGCACGATGCCGACGGCGCGCATCCGGTCGCTGGCGCGCACCCGGGTCTCCCCGGCGGGCGTGCTGTCCGGTTCGGTGTCCGGCGCGGGGCTGCGGAACCGCCACTGCATCCGGTAGCGGGCGTTCAGCGGCGGGTCGTCGGTCCCCCACTCGTAGATCACCCGGGCGGCCTCCCGGGTCTGCTGGATCGGGGTCCGCAGCGGGCCCTCCTCCGCCGACAGCGAGGTCTCCGCGCCCCACACCTTGGGGTCGAGGTCCGCCGGCAGGTCGAGGCGCACCGCGAGGTGCCGGGTGGGCAGGCGTACGGCGCGCTGGAACCAGGGGCCCCACTTGTCCCGTCCGACGCGGTAGGCGTACTCGATGGTGACCCGGTCGCCCGGGTAGAGCGGGAAGCGGCCCTCGTCGTTCTCGAAGAGCAGCCAGATCTCCTTGAACGCGTCCCGGTCGTGCTTGGCCCGCCAGTGCATCGGCTCGCGTCCGCTGCCGTCGTCCCGGTACGCGGCGAGTTGCAGCTCGGCGAACGTGAGCGGGTGCTCGCGGTGGTGCCGGTTGGAGCGGCCCGGGTCGTTCGGGTAGCGGTCGACGGCGACCCGGACCAGGTAGCGGGTGACCGGTTCGGTGCCGGCGTTGTACAGCTCCCGCCGGATCGTGCAGTGGTAGCCGTCGCCGGTGTGGGTGAGCGTGGCGACCTCGCGTTCCACCACCAGGCCGGTGCCGGGGGGCAGCCACTGGCCGGGGACGGGTGGATCGCGGTGCGTCCCGGTGGCCCGGCTGTGCCGCAGCTCGTCGTACTCCCGGAAGCGCTGCCAGATCGCGCCGCTGGCCTCCAGGACGGCCTCGGCCCGGCGGGCGAAGTCCTCGGTGGGCCGGTGCCGGCGCCCTTCGACGTGGCTGACGTAGGACGGGTCGAAGCCCATCAGCGTCGCCAGCTGCTTCTTGGACAGCCCTCGGCCGGTGCGGTGCCGGGCGAGCTCGACCGCGAAGGACTCGGCGGCACGCTCGATCGGTGAGGTCATCAGCTTCCTCGTACGCGGGAAGACCATCTTCACGTTTCGTGGCCGAACGTGTACGGAAACTGCCTCGTATTCGACAGTCACCTTGACAATTCAGCGGCAGGCGTCGATGCTTGCGCGGCCCGGCGAGCCCTCCGGCCGGCGTTTTCCGCCCACCCCGCCGGGTAGTACACGACGGCGACGGAGTGACCGGGACCTCCCCATCAAGCCCGTGGTGCCACTTTCCCTCCGTCCAGGAGTGTGGTTAGGCTAGCCTTAGCTTCGGTCGACGGCACGCGCCGGCCGACGGGCTACCGGACGGGGGACGGCCAGGTGACTGCGGTGATGCCGGGGCGCGACGTCGCCACCCCGTTCGCCCCGGTCACCGCGACGCTGCGCGCCATGTTCGGCACCGACGACCTGCCCGGTCTCGCGCCCGGCCTGCTGGTCCGCGACGAGCTGGACCGCTGGGCCCCGGCCACCCGCCTGATCGACGGCACCCTGCTCCCCGGCTTCCTGGCCGCCGCCGGCCGGCGCTGGGGCGGCACCCCGCACGCCTGCGCCGCGCTCGCCTGGAAGTCCTACAGCTACTGGACCGCGCTGCCGGCCGTGCTCGGCTGGGCCTCGGCGCGGCGGGTGCCGCTGCTCGATCCCGCCGACGTGCTGGTGCACTTCGAGGACCACCACCAGTTGCTCACGCTGGGGCTGCGCGGCTCCACCCCGGTGGCCGTGCTGCCCGGCGACCCGTTGGCGCTGGCCGGCGCGCCGGGCGTCCGGGTCGTCGCCGACGAGGCGGCACTGCTCGGCGCGCTGCGCGCGACGCTGCTCGACGCGCACTTCGCCCCGCTGATCACCGCCATCCAGCGCGAGGTCCGGATCGGCACCCGTACGCTGCTCGGCTCGGTGGCCTCCGGCATCGCGCACGGCATCCTGCGCGCGGCGGACGCGCTGCCCGGCCCGAGCGTGGCGGCCGTCGGCACGCTGCTCGACGCGCTCGACCTGGCCGATCTGGTCGAACTGGTGCCCGGCCCGACCGGCGAGCCGACCGTGCAGCGGCGCACCTGCTGCCTGGCCTTCACGCTGCCCCGGCCGAAGGTCTGCCAGGGCTGCTGCGTCCGCTGACCGCCGCGGCCCCCCGTCATCGTCGCGTCGCCGGTCAGCGCTCCGACTCGGGTCAGTCGACGAGCGGGCGCACGTCCCACAGCCAGACCCCGCCGGTACGCGTCGGGGTGATCCCGGTCAGCTCGGTCATCGCCCGGCGCAGCGACTCGGCCGGCCGCAGCCGGGGGTCGAGGATCACCGCCCCGGCCCGCCAGTGCCGCAGGTCGTCCACGGCGTCCACCCGGTCCTGCGGAGTGATCGGCGGCACCGCGTCGGTACGCCGTACCGTCTCGAAGAACGTGCTGGTGGGGCGCGGCGGCGCGGTGAAGAGCGCGACCCGGTCGGCGCCCGGTCGGGTGTCCGGATAGAGGAAGTAGCCCCGGGCCAGCGGCATGTCCAGCCGGGTCTCGGCGGACCAGCGCAGCGGGACCGCGTAGGTGGTGTCGGGCAGCGGGAGCGTGACGATGCTCCGCCCACCCGCCACGTAGGGCCGCCACGCCCCGGAGGTGACGAACGCCGGGGTCGGGTCCAGCCGCGTCGCGGGCAGCGGGGTGGGCAGGATCGGCAGCAGCGCCATGGCGAGCACGGTGCCGGTGGCGAACCGGAGCTGTCCCCGGGCGGCCGGGTGCCGGTGGGCCAGCCGGCGGACCCGTTCGACGCCGAGCGCGAGCAGCACGCCGATGATCGGGGTGAGCGCGAGCGACCAGCGGGTGGGCACCACCGCGTGCAGGACCGGCAGGTTCTCCAGCGCGGCCCACGGCCCGGGGATGCCGGTCTCCCGCCCGTCGAACCGGATCTCCCGGCCGAGTGAGAAGAGACCGAACCCCACGCCGACCGCGGCCAGCCCGAGCACCAGCGCGTCCCGGCGCAGCCACCAGACCAGCGCGACCACAAGCACCACGAGCGGCCAGCCGAAGAACGCGTTCTCCTCGGTGGCGTTCTTGACCAGCGGCGCGCTGCCCCGGGCGTCGCCGGCCACCGACTCGCGGGCCCAGGCCAGGTAGGCGGCGAGGTCGGTGGAGTAGCCCCGGATCAGGGTGGAGAGCCCGGAGTACGCGCCGGGGCCGGCGAACTGCACGTGCAGCGGGTACGCCAGCAGCGCCCCGGCCACGACGGCGGCCACCCCGAGCCCGGCGGCGAACGGCCGGGCCGCCGACCGGAGCGCGGGCCGGCCGAGCACCAGCGCCAGCACCACGCCGCCCAGGCCGAGCGCGGTCATCAGCAGGATCTCCAGGTTGAGGAACGCCTGCCAGACGATCACCAGGCCGAGCAGCAACCCGTTGCGCAGCCAGCGGCCGGGCTGCGCCAGCCGGAGCGTCCGCCAGACGATCAGCGGCACCACGAACTGGCTGACGATGTTGGGATGGGCGTTCGCGTGCGACACCATGGCCGGCGCGAACGCGCAGAAGCCGGCGCCCAGCCAGGCCGGCCCCCGGGCGCCGACGACCACGCGGGAGAGCAGGAAATACCAGGCGGCGCCGGTGGCGGCCAGCCCGAGCGTGAGAAAAACGAGGAACGACCATCGCGGCCCGAACCACACCGTTATCGGCGACAGGGGCAAGGAAACGGATAATACGGACGTGTTCCCCATGAGATTGACGACGTCCGGCACATTCATCCGGTCCGAGGTGAACGGATAGGCGAAATGAGTGACCACACGCGCACCGTGTGCCATCATCCATTCGAACTGCGCCTGATCGGTGCGATTGTCCCGCACGCCGTTGGCCGGATCGATCCAGAGCCGGGCGGTCACCCAGAGCGCGAGCAGCACGAAGCTGAGCACGGCGAGGGCGTCGGTCCACCGTCCTCGTCGCGGGTCCACGCCCGGCTGGGGAGTAGTCATGACATTTCAGAGCGTAGTCATTGTATGACGGCCAGGTGACATATTCCGAGGACTCGCGTACTATGTGCCGGGTTCGCCGACCGCCGATCACGTGCCCCACCCGACCGCAATTCGGCCAGCGCGGTGCCCCGATTTTCCCGCCGGCCATTCAGATGGTTGACTCTGAACGGTCCAGGCGCGGGTCAGTCATATCGTGAGGAATCGACGCATGGCAGAAATCACTGGGGATCAGCGCGTCCAGGCGGAGGTGCTCGAAGGCCTGGCCACGGCGGTCAACCACCGGCGGTGGTTCGTCGAACTGGCTGTGCCCTACCTCGGTGACAACCCCATCGAGATCGGCAGCGGCCTCGGCGACTACGCACTCGCCTGGTCCGAGCACATCCCCCGCATCACGGCCACCGAGGCCGACCCGGACCGGCTGGTCAAGCTCAAGGAGCGGCTGTCCGAACACCCCGGCGTCGAGGTCCGGCAGATGCTGTTGCCGCACACCGAACGGGGCGACTACAGCGCCGCCGTGTCGTACAACGTGCTGGAGCACATCGACGACCACGTGGGCGCGCTGCGCAGCATGCGCGACCTGGTCCGACCCGGCGGCGCAGTGATCATCATCGTGCCGGCGTTCCAGTTCGCCATGGGCCCCGCCGACATCGCGACCGGCCACGTGCGGCGCTACACCAAGAAGACGCTCGCCACCGCGATGACCGACGCCGGCCTCACCGTGGAGAAGATCCACTACGCGAACGCGCTCGGCCTGATCGGCTACTTCATGGCCACCAAGGTCTTCCGGCTGATGCCGAAGGAGGGCCCGATGGTGAAGGTGTACGACACGCTGGTGCTGCCCGCCACCAAGGCCGCCGAGCAGCGCGTCCGCCCCCCGTTCGGCCAGTCCGTCTTCGCCGTGGCCCGGGTGTGAGGCGGGGCCCCCGCTTAACGCTTTCGGTAGAGGCGGGGCCCCTTCTTAACAACAACTGTTAAGAAGGGGCCCCGCCTTACACCTCAGTCCTTGACCTGGTACGTGGGGCGGATCACCGCGCGGGCCAGGGTGTGGAACGCGAGGTTGAAGCCGACGAAGGCCGGGCTCGCCTCCTTGCCCACGTCCAGGCCCTCCACGTCGACCGCGTGCACCGCGAAGACGTACCGGTGCGGACGGTCCCCCGGCGGCGGCGCGGCACCGCCGTAGCCGGTGTCGCCGTAGTCGTTGCGGATGCTGAACGCGCCACCGAGGTCGGCCTCGCGCAACGCGGCCGGCAGCTCGGTGACCGAGGCGGGCACGTTCACCAGCACCCAGTGCCAGAACCCGCTGCCGGTCGGCGCGTCCGGGTCGAAACAGGTGACCACGAAGCTCTTCGTCTCCGCCGGGAAGCCCGACCAGGACAGGTGCGGGGAGACGTTCCCACCACCGGCGCTGCCGTGCGCGTACCGCGCGTCCATCGGCTCGCCGTTGTGCACGTCGTCGCTGGTCAGGTCGAACGACGGCACGGTCGGCAGCAGCTCGTACGGGTCCGGGGCGATCGGTCGTTCCAGGGTCATCGAAACGGGTCCTTCCGGGTGCGCGAAATGTTTCTGCGCCCCTTCTTACCCCGCTGCGGGCGTTTACGGCGGCGGAGGGTGTGGGATTCGAACCCACGAAGACATCGCTGCCTTACCGGTTTTCAAGACCAGCGCCATCGGCCACTAGGCGAACCCTCCCGGCGCGCCCCCGAGAGGTACGCGACCGCGCCTAGTCTGCCACGAACGGCGCATCGGGTAAGACTGAGCCATGCGCGCTGTCACGATCACTGAACCCGGCGGACCCGAGGCACTCGTCTGGGCGGAGGTCCCCGACCCCGAACCCGGCCCCGGTGAGGTGGTCGTCGAGGTGCGGGCCAGCGCCGTCAACCGGGCCGACCTGCTGCAACGGCAGGGGCACTACCCGCCGCCGCCGGGCGCGTCCGCGTACCCCGGGTTGGAGTGCTCGGGGACGGTCCGCGCGCTCGGCCCCGACGTGACCGGCTGGTCGGTGGGCCAGGAGGTCTGCGCGCTGCTGACCGGCGGCGGGTACGCCGAGCAGGTCGCCGTGCCGGCCGGGCAGTTGCTGCCGGTGCCGGACGGGGTGGACCTGGTCGACGCCGCCGCGCTGCCGGAGGTGGCCTGCACGGTGTGGTCGAACGTGGTGGACCTGGCCAGGCTGGCCGAGGGGGACACGCTGCTGGTGCACGGTGGCGGCAGCGGCATCGGCACGTTCGCGATCCAGCTCGGGGTGGCGCTGGGCGCGACGGTGGTGGCGACCGCGCGGGCGGCCAAGCACGAGCGGCTGCGCGAGCTGGGTGCCGCGCACACCGTCGACTACCGGGAGCAGGACTTCGTCGAGGAGGTCCGCCGGGTCACCGACGGGCGCGGCGCGGACGTGATCCTGGACATCATGGGCGCGTCCTACCTGCCGCGGAACGTGGCGGCCCTGGCGACCGGCGGCCGGCTCGTGGTGATCGGCATGCAGGGCGGGCGCAAGGGCGAACTCGACCTCGGGATGCTGCTGGCGAAGCGGGCCTCGGTGCACGCCACCGCGCTGCGTTCCCGCCCGCTCGCCGAGAAGGCGGCGATCGTCCGGGGCGTACGCGATCAGGTGTGGCCGCTGGTGGCGGCCGGCCGGGTCCGGCCGGTGGTGCACGCCCGGGTGGGGATGGCGGACGCCGCCGACGCGCACCGGCTGGTGGAGACGAGCGACCACCTGGGCAAGGTGCTGCTGGTGCGGTGACGCTCAGCCCGGGTCGGCGCGCGGGAGCACCAGGCGCGCGCCGGGGCCCTCGGCGGCCAGCGAGTCGCCGGGGTTGTAGAGCGTGCAGCGCTGCAACGACAGGCAGCCGCAGCCGATGCAGCCGTCCAGGTCGTCGCGGAGCTTGCCGAGCAGTCGGATCCGCTCGTCCAGCCGCTCCCGCCAGCCCCGGGAGAGCGCCGCCCAGTCCTCCGGGGTGGGGGTGCGGCCGGCGGGCAGCGAGTCCAACGCCGCCCGGATCTCGTCCAGCGAGACGCCGACCTGCTGGGAGATCCGGACGAAGGCCACCCGACGCAGCTCGGTGCGGGCGTAGCGGCGCTGGTTGCCGCCGGTGCGGACGGCGTGGATCAGGCCGAGCCGCTCGTAGTAGCGCAGCGCGGAGGGCGCCACGCCGCTGCGCTCGGCGAGCTGGCCGATGGTGAGCGTTGCCTCGTGCATCACAGGACCTTGAGGTGAAGTTCGGTTGAGGTTCGAGGCTATCGGCATGACGACGACCACCGCCACCGAGCTGGCCGCGCTGCTGGAGCGGGTCCGTGCCGGCCGCGAGTTCGGCGCGAACGTGTACTCGACGCTGGACGTGCTCCACGTGCTCTACGACCGGGTGCTCCGGATCACCCCGGCGACCGTGGCCGACCCCGACCGGGACCGGTTCCTGCTCTCCAAGGGGCACGCGGTCGCCGGCTACTACGCGCTGCTCGCCGCGCGGGGCTTCGTGCCGGTCGAGTGGCTGGACGACCAGGGCGGGCCGGCCAGCCGGCTCGGCGACCACCCGGACCGGACGCTGGTGCCGGGCGTGGAGATCGGTTCCGGGTCGCTCGGCCACGGGCTCGGGCTGGGCGTCGGTACCGCGCTCGGCCTACGGGCCCAGGGCCGCCCCGACCCCCGGGTGTACGTGCTGCTCGGCGACGCCGAACTGGACGAGGGCGCCAACCACGAGGCGATCGCGTACGCCGGCGCGACCGGCCTGGCCAACCTGACCGCGATCGTGGTGGACAACCGCTCCGCCACGCACGGCTGGCCGGGTGGGGCCGCCAGCCGGTTCACCGTCAACGGGTGGACCGCCGCCACCGTGGACGGCCACGACCACGACGCCCTGCACGCCGCCCTGACCGGGCACGACCACCACCGGCCGCACGTCGTCGTCGCGGCCGTCCTCGACGGGGAGTGACCATGACCATGCGGGACGCGTTCGTGACCAGCACCGAGGAGGTGCTGGCGGACCCGAGGAGCGTGCTCGTGCTGGCGGACATCTCCGCCGCCGCGTTCGCCCCGGCCGCCGTCCGCCACCCGGACCGGGTGGTCAACGTCGGGATCCGGGAGCAGCTCATGATCGGTGTGGCCGGCGGGCTGGCGTTGACCGGCCAACGGCCGATCGTGCACAGCTACGCCCCGTTCCTCGTCGAGCGGGCGTACGAGCAGATCAAGCTGGACCTCGACCACCAGGGGGTCGGCGCGGTGCTGGTCAGCATCGGCGCCTCGTACGACCGGGCGGCGGCCGGTCGGACCCACCTCGCGCCGGCCGACGTGAGCCTGATCGACACGCTCGACGGGTGGACCGTGCACGTGCCGGGTCACCCGGACGAGGTGCGACCGCTGCTGCGGGACGTGGTGTGCGGGACCGACCCGGCGTACCTGCGGCTGTCCACCCGGGGCAACGCGTCCGCGTACCCGGAGGCGGGTGACCTGCGGGTGGTCCGGGACGCCGGGCCGGGCGCGCCGCTGCTGGTGGCGGTCGGGCCGGTGCTGGACGCGGCGCTGCACGCGGTGGCGGACCGGCCGGTCACGGTGGCGTTCACCCACCGGCCCCGGCCGTTCGACACGGCCGGGCTGCGGGCGCTGGCCGGCGGCGAGGTGATCCTGGTCGAGCCGTACCTGGCCGGCACGTCGACCCGGGTGGTGTCCGACGCGCTGGCCGACCGGCCGCACCGGCTGCTCGCGCTCGGCGTCGGCCGGGCGGAGCTGCGCCGTTACGGCGGACCGGCGGACCACGACCGCTGGCACGGGCTGGACGCGGCCGGGCTGCGCCGTTCCGTCGACGCGTTCCTCGGCGCCTGACACGAAGGAACCCCGCACCGCCGGGGTGCGGGGTTCCGGTGCGTCGGGTCAGCGCGCGGCGGCGGGACCGACCGGGCGGCGGCGGGCCCGCTCGCGGGCCAGGATCCAGATCGCCTCGACGCCGTCCTTCCAGGTGATCTTCTTGCCCTCTTCGCGGCCCCGGGCGCGGTAGCTGATCGGCACCTCGTAGGGGCGGATGCGCTGGCGGAGCAGCTTGCCGGTGACCTCGGCCTCCATGCCGAAGCCCCGGGAGCGCACCTGGAGCGAGCGGTAGAGCGCCAGCGGCATCAGCTTGAAGCAGGTCTCCAGGTCGCCGATGTAGGAGTTGTAGAGCACGTTGGCCGCCAGCGTGACGCCCTTGTTGCCCATCACGTACCAGAAGCTGTAGGAGCTGTGGCTGCCGAACGTGCGATTGCCGTAGACCACCGTGGCGTGCCCGTCGAGCACCGGCTGCAGCAGGCGCGGAATGTCCTGCGGGTCGTACTCCAGGTCGGCGTCGAGGATGACCATGTATTCACCCTCGGCGTTGTCGACGGCGGTCTTGATGGCCGCGCCCTTGCCGGCGTTGCGCGGGTGGGTGATCACCCGCAGCCGGGCGTCGTCCACCCGGCCGAGCACCTCGCCGGTGCCGTCCCGGCTGCCGTCGTCCACGACGACCAGCTCGATCTCGCACGGGTAGTCCACCGCCAACGCCTGCTTGAGGGCGTCCGCGATGCGTTCTTCCTCGTTGTAGACCGGCATGAGGATCGAAAGCTTCACGGGTTCTCCATGGAGGTGACGGCAGGTCGGGGCATAGCGTAGCCTGGCAGATTCCTGAGGTCACGACAGCCCGCCCACCTTACTCCTGGCGGAGCGGCACCACGACCAGCCGGGCGACCCCCTTGTCCCCCTCCTTGGCGCCGGCCACGCCGACCGTCGTACCGACCTTGATCTCGTTCGCCTGGATCGTCGCGCGGCGCTCGACCACCCGCAGCTTCTCGCCGAACGTCCAGGTCATGGTGAAGCCGTCGGTGGACTTCACGGTCATCGACTTCGCGTCGACCGCGGTCACCGCACCGCGCTGGACGGCTACCGTCTTCGTCCCGTTCTCCTTGGTCTGCACCACGACCTCGCCGTGCAGCCGGTTCTTGCGCAGCAGCACCCGGGCCCGGTGCCGCTTGCGCCAGTCCTGCGCCCGGTCCCCCTTGCGGTCCGGCCCGGCCTGCTCGCCCGGCGTGCCGGAGCCGCCCTGCGCCGCCGGCGTGCCGGAGGCCGACGGGGCGGGCGCCGCGACCGGATCGACGTCAAGGTCGGCCGGGTCGACGCCGAGCGCGGCCAGAGCCTGCCCGTCGGCGCCCATGGCGGCGGCCACCTCGACCGCGGTCTCCCGGGCCGCGTCGGCGCCGGTCTGCGCCGCGCCGCACCCGGCGAGGCCGAGCGCCGCGGCGGTGAGCAGCGCGGTGGCTCCGGTGACGATTCGCTGACGTGCCATCGGTGTTCCTCTCGTCGGTGGTGACGTCAGCGTTCCGCACCGGCGCGAGCGGACCGTCAGGCCGATGTTCGAGCCAGGTAAGGATCTCCGGGCAGCCGGACCGTGAACGCCGCGCCGCCCTCCGGCGCGTGCCCGGCGGCGATGTCGCCGCCCAGCCGGCGCACCAGCCCGGCGGCGAGCGCCAACCCCAGCCCGCTGCCGACCTTGCGCACCCCCCGGTAGCGCTGGTGCAGCGCACCCCGCTCGAACGCCACCGCCAGGTCGTCGTCGGTGAAGCCGGGCCCGCCGTCGCGGACCTCCAGGACCCCGCCGGCCGCCGGGTCCGCGCCGGCGGGCCGGACCGCGAGCACCACCGGCGCCCCCGGGGGTACGACCCGCAGCGCGTTCTCCAGCAGCCCGTCCACCACCTGCCGGATCCGGCCCGGATCGGTGTACGCCGGCACCGGCCCGCCCGGCGTCTCCACCCGGAACGGCACCCCGACCGCCGTGCACCGGTCCGACCAGGTGCGCTCCACGTCGGCGGCGAGCCGGGTCAGGTCCACCCGCCCCGGTTCCAGCGGGAAGTCCGCCGCCTCCAAACGGGCCAGCGCCAACAGGTCGCTGACCAGCCGGTCCAGGTGCTCGGCCTCGGCCAGCACGGTACGCCCGGTCGCCGGCACCGCGTCCGCGTCGAGCACCCCGTCGGCCAGCGCCTCGGCGTAGCCCCGGATGGCGGTGAGCGGCGTCCGCAACTCGTGCGAGACGGAGAGCAGGAACTCACGTTGCCGGCCCTCGCTGGTGGCCAGCGCGGCGGCCAGCCCGTTGAGCGCGTACGCCAGGTCGGCCACCTCGTCGGGCGGCTCGACCGGCACCCGGACCGCCCGGTCCCCGGCCCGGAGTCGGGCGGCGGCGGTGGCCGCGACGCGGATCGGTCGGGCCAGCCGGCGGGCCAGCAGCAGTCCGGCGACCGCCCCGGCGGCGAGCCCGGCGAGCAGCGGCAGCCAGAGCCCGCGCAGCACCTGCCGCCAGGGGCCGGCGGTGGCGGCGCGGGTGAGCACCACCCCGTCGCCGCCGGGCAGCGCCCGTGCCTCGACGAGCCGGCGTTCCCCGTCGACGAGTCGCCGGCCGGAGACGTTGCCGCCGGCGGCGACCCGGGCGACCAGCGGCGCGGGCAGGCCACTCCGGTCGGCCCGGCCGTCGCGGACCAGGTACACGTCGATCTGCTGCTGGCGGAGCTGCCGGATGAGCCGGTCCCCGGCGCTGTCGCGCTGGCGTACCGCGCGGACGCGCAGCACGTCGGCGGCGAGCCGGGCCTGGGCGGCCAGCGCGTCCTGGTCCCGGCGTTCCGCGCCGCGTACCGCCAACGGCACCGCCACCAGCGCGGTGACCAGCACCGACACCAGCGCCACCGCACAGGTGACGAGCACCGCGCGGGCGGTGAGCGTGTGGCCCGGCCAACGGCGGGCGGGCGGTGCGGCGGGCCCGGTCCGGATCACCGGCAGCGCCATGGTGGGCTGGTCAGGCATCGGCCGCGTACCCGACGCCGCGGTGGGTGCGGATCACGCTGGCCGGGCCGAGCTTCGCCCGGACCTGTGCCACGTGCACGTCCACGGTCCGGGTGCCGGCGTGCGCCGCGTATCCCCAGACGCCGGCCAGCAGCTCCTCCCGGGTGAACACCCGCCCGGGGCGGGCCATCAGGTGGGCGAGCAGGTCGAACTCGGTGGAGGTGAGCTGCACCGGCGCTCCGCCGACGGTCACCGCCCGGCGGGCCGGGTCGAGCGTGACCGGGCCGAGCACCCGCGGCTGTTCGGCGGTGGCCGGCGTGCCGGCGCTGCGGCGCAGCACCGCGCGGACCCGGGCGACCAGCTCACGCGGGCTGAACGGCTTGGTGACGTAGTCGTCCGCGCCCAGCTCCAGGCCGACCACGCGGTCCACCTCGTCGTCGCGGGCGGTGAGGAAGATGACAGGCGTCCAGTCACCGGCCGCGCGCAGCCGCCGGCAGATCTCGGTGCCGGCCAGGCCGGGCAGCGCGATGTCGAGCACGCAGGCCACCGGGCGCAGCCGCCGCGCGGCGGCCAGCCCGGCCGTGCCGTCCCGTTCCAGGTGTACGCCGAAGCCGTCCCGGGTCAGGTAGAGCCGGACCAGGTCGGCGATGGACGGCTCGTCCTCCACCACGAGGACGAGCCCGCGCTGCGCGGTGTCGGCGGTCACCGGCCCATGATGACCGACCGGTGGCCGCCGGGAAGGTCCGGGAGATGTTCGGGTTCGGTAAGGAGAACGTCAGCGGGCCGACGCCGGACGGAACACGACCGGCCGAGGGCTGGCCGGCCAGTCACCGATGGTGGCGACCAGGCGTTCCGCCGGGGTACGCAGCCGGGTCCGGAAGGCGTGGTGGAGCAGCGCGTCGAGCTGCCACACCCCCTTCGGGTGGTGGGTCCGGATGAGGAAACGTTCGCGTACGCCGTCGATGGCGGTGGCCGCCAGCTCCACGCGGTGCGCCCGTGGGTCCGGGCTCCAGGTGACGTTGCTGAGCTCCCGCAGCTCGGTGTTGAGGTGCAGGCGCAGCCGGTGCAGCAACCGGGTCTGCCGGGTCACCACCAGCCGGCGATGGGTGAGCAGCATGAGGTATTCGCCGCCGACCGGATGCTCCGGACGGCTGCACCTGGTGACCAGGATGGTGGCGTCGCCGGAGCCGACGCAGCGCCGGAACACCGGCATGTGGCGGGTGGCGGTCTGGGTGGCCAGGCCGGTCTCGGCCGCCGCCGGGAGGAACGTTCGGGAGAACACGTCCATGTCGGGTGCAACGAGCGGTTGACCCGTAGTGACATGGGTCACCCTGAATTTCTGGAACTTCCACCCGCTCTCAGAGCAGTTCGACGATGGTGGCGTTGGCCATGCCGCCGCCCTCGCACATGGTCTGCAGGCCGTAGCGGATGCCGTTGTCCCGCATGTGCTGGAGCATCGTCGTCATGATCCGCGCGCCGGACCCGCCGAGCGGGTGGCCCAGCGCGATCGCGCCGCCCCGGGGGTTGAGCCGCTCCGGGTCCGCCTCGGTCTCGGCCAGCCAGGCCAGCGGCACCGGGGCGAACGCCTCGTTCACCTCGTACACCCCGATCTCCTCGATGCCCAGCCCCGCGCGGCGCAGCGCCTTCGCGGTGGCCGGGATGGGCGCGGTGAGCATGGCGACCGGATCGTCGGCGGCCACCACGGCGGTGTGCACCCGGGCCAGCGGGCGCAGGCCGTGCCGGCTGGCCCACTCGGCGGTGGTCACCGCCAGCGCGGCGGCGCCGTCGGAGATCTGCGACGCGGAGCCGGCGGTGACCACCCCGTCGGCGCGGAACGGGGTCTTCAGTTCGCCGAGCTTGGCCAGCGTGGTGTCCCGGCGGATGCCCTCGTCGGCGGTGAACTTGCCGCCGTCGGCGAGCACCACCGGGGCCAGCTCCGGCTCGAACGCGCCGGCGTCCTGCGCGGCGGCGGCCTTCTCGTGGCTGGCCAGCGCGAACTCGTCGAGCTGGGTGCGCGAGAAGCGCCACCGTTCGGCGATCAGCTCGGCACCGACGCCCTGGTTGAACGGCAGCGGCGAATCCTCGGCGACGCCCTCGGCGCCGCGGTAGCGGGCCAGGATCGCCGGGCTGAACGGCATCCCGCCGGCCACGCTGGAGCCCATCGGCACCCGGGTCATCGACTCGACGCCACCGGCGACGACCAGGTCGGCCTGGCCGGAGAGCACGGTGGCGGCGGCGAAGTGCAACGCCTGCTGGCTCGACCCGCACTGCCGGTCGAGCGTGGTGCCGGGCACGGACTCGGGCCAGCCGGCCGCCAGCACGGCGTTGCGGGCCACGTTCCAGGACTGCTCGCCGACCTGCGACACGCAGCCCCACACCACGTCGTCGACCTGACCGGGGTCGATGCCGGTGCGCTCGGCCAGGGCGCGCAGCACGTGTGCCGAGAGGTCGACCGGGTGCACGCCGGCGAGGCTGCCCTTGCGCCGCCCGACCGGGGTCCGCACCGCACCGACGATGACCGCGTCACTCATGTCTACTCCCCGGTAACCTCGCTTGACCCAATACTACGTGCTGACCTGACCGTCGTCCCTCCTCGCCTTTCCGGGCGTGCCGGACGGCCCCGGCCGCTGGCATGCTGGGCGGATGGATCCCCAGCCGCCACCGGTCCGGCAGTGGCGCGTGCCCCGGGCGCTGCCGGTGGTCAAGGCGCTCGGCGCGCTCGCCCTGATCGCCCTGGGCCTGGCGCTCGCCGACGGCGACCCGGTCCGCCCGGCGCTCGCCGGCTCGCTCGCCGCCGCGCTGCTCGCGTGGGCGTTGCGCGACCTCGTCGCGCCGGTCCGGCTCGCCGTCGACCCTGAGGGCCTGACCGTGATCCGCGGGTACGCCGGCCGACGCCGGCTCCCGTGGGCCGCGGTGGAGGCGATCCGGCTGGACCGACGCAGCCGACGCGGGGTCACCGCCGAGACGCTGGAGATCGACGCCGGGGAGTCGCTGCACCTGTTCGGCCGCCGCGACCTGGACGCGCCGCTGGAAGAGGTGGCCGCCACGCTCACCGCCGCCCGCGCCGCCGCCGATCCAGGCCGCCGCCCGCCTCGGTGATCATGAAGTTGGCGGGTCGGTTCGACAGTTTCGTCCCCGCCAACTTCATGATCGTCGGGATGGGGAGGGGTGGCCGCGCGGGGGCGGGGGGCGGGGGGCGGGGGGATCAGCCGGTCAGCAGCGCGGCGGTGCGGACGAGGGCCAGGCCGATCAGGGCCACCAGCACGATCGCGCAACCCGCCGTCTGGAACACGGTCCGGCGCATCCGCGGGGCGTACGCCAGGACCAGCGCCGTCACGGCACCGACCACCAGGCCGCCGAGGTGCCCGGCCACCGAGATGCTCGGCACGGTGAACGTGAAGATCAGGTTGATCACCAGGATCGGCACGATCGCCGAGGTGTCCCGACCCAGCCGGCGCATGATCACGAA
Organism: Micromonospora sp. DT227; assembly: GCF_049841835.1. Classification (NCBI taxonomy): domain Bacteria; kingdom Bacillati; phylum Actinomycetota; class Actinomycetes; order Micromonosporales; family Micromonosporaceae; genus Micromonospora; species Micromonospora sp. DT227. The sequence goes on from NZ_JBNCLA010000001.1 coordinate 260,739, forward strand.
GATCGCGGCGAACAGGCCGAAGATGGCGGTCGACGCGCCGGCCGTGAACCGGTTCGGCTCGGTGAAGACGTAGGCGGCCACGTTGCCGCCGAGCCCGGCGAGCAGATAGAGCGCCAGGAAGCGCAGCGGCCCGAGCACCGCCTCCAGCGTCCGGCCGAGCACCCAGAGCGCCCACATGTTGAGCAACAGGTGCAGCACGCCGTAGTGCAGGAACATGGCGGTGACCAGCCGGTACCACTCGCCGTCGGCCACCCCGCCGACGGTGCCGTCCGGGAAGGCGGCCAACCCCAGCACCGCGCCCCACTCGGTCAGCGGCGTCCCGCCGCCCATCAGGCCGCCGAGACCGCCGCCGGCGATCGCGTTCCCGCTGCGGGCCGACGCGATGGAGAGCAGCATCATCAGCACGTTCAGCGCGATGAGGGCCTTCGTCACGTAGCCCTGGCGGCCGGCGGCACCGCCTCCGAAGGCGGTACGCGCCGGCCGCACGCTGCGGCGTCCCTCGGCGACGCACTCCGGGCACTGGTGGCCGACGGAGGCGTCGCGCATGCACTCGGGGCAGATCGGCCGGTCGCAGCGGGTGCACCGGAGGTACGTCTCCCGATCGGGATGCCGGTAGCAGACCGGAGTGGTCGGCACCGGCCCCTCGGTGGCGTCGCCTGCCTGCCCGGAGCGCTCAGTCATGCGAGCAAAGGTACCCGCGCGACGGTCAGGACTGCTGCCGCTCGATCTCGACCCGCTCGATCACCACGTCCTGGATCGGCCGGTCGCTCGGCCCGGTCGGGGTGTTCGCGATCGAGTCGACGACCTTCACCGACTGCTCGTCGGCGACCTGGCCGAAGATGGTGTGCCGGTTGTTCAGGTGCGGCGTCGGCCCCACCGTGATGAAGAACTGCGAGCCGTTCGTGCCCGGCCCGGCGTTCGCCATCGCCAGCAGGTACGGCCGGTCGAAGCGCAGCTCCGGGTGGAACTCGTCGTCGAACTTGTAACCCGGGCCACCGCGCCCGGTGCCGGTCGGGTCGCCCATCTGGATCATGAAACCGCTGATCACCCGGTGCGAGATGGTGCCGTCGTAGTACGGCCCGCTGCCCGGCTGGCCGGTACGCGGGTCGATGTACTCCCGGTTGCCCTCGGCCAGCTCCACGAAGTTGCGGACGGTCTTCGGCGCGTGGTTCGGGAAGAGCTCCAGCCGGATCGGGCCGGCGTTGGTGTGCAAGGTGGCGTAGACAGCCTCGGCCACGGGTACTCCTCACTCGTTGGTCAGTTCCTTGCGGATCCTCCCATGTGCCCGATCTGGCCATGCGGAGGCATCCGAAGGTGGAGGATGACGAAGGAACAACTCCCAGGAGGTGGGACCGTGTTTGGAATCGGGCGGCGAAAGACCCAGGGCCAGCTCGCCAAGGCCGAGTTGAACCAGGGCATCGGTCACCTGAGGCAGGCCGCCTCGCACGCGGCGAAGGGTGCCGGGGCCACTGTCGGCCCGCGGGTCCAGGCAGCCCGGGTCGCCGTCGCGCCGACCGCGGTCATGGTCCGGGACCGGGCGTCCAGCGGCGTCGCGTCGAGCGCCGCCGCGCTCGCCCCGGTGCTCCTGGCCGCGCGCAGCGCCCGGACCGAGGCGGCCGGCAAGGCGCGCACCGGTCGCAAGGTGGTGGCGGCGAAGCAGTCCGCGATGACGAAGAAGGCGAAGAACATGAAGCCTGGAAAGAAGAAGCAGCGCAGGTCGCGGGGCATGACCGCCGGTCTGCTGGTGGCCGGCACCGTCGCCGGCCTGGCCGGGGCGATGGCCATGCGCCGCCGCCGCGAGCAGCAGGAGTGGGCCGAGTACGACCCGACCGGCACGCTCGGCCCGACCGGTCAGGACACGTTGGAGCCGATGCGGGAGGACGTGGACACGATCGTGGTGGAGACCCCGGACGCCAGCGCGAAGGTGACCCAGGCCGGCCCGGCCGGCGCCGGCAGCTCGACGGTGGCCGACGGCAGCAGCGCCTCGACCACCACGCCCGGCCCCGACCCGGTGATCCACCCGAACAGCCAGGTGCCCTCCGTCGCCGAGGGCGCCCGGGACGTCTCCGGCCGGCCGGCCGACGACATCACCAAGGCCACCCAGAACGGCCGGAGCGCGGCCAAGGCCAGCGGTCGCCACTGAGCGCGGTTCGAGCCGTCGGAACAGCGCCGGCGCGCGGGCACGTCCCGCGTGGCCGGCGCTTCCGCATGCCGGCCTACCGTGCCGGGAGGGTGTCGCCGGTCACAACCAGCCGTTGCGGCGGAACCAGCGGTAGAGCACGAACGACAGCGTCAGGTTGACCGCCCACACGCCCGGATAGCCGTACGTCCAGGTCAGCTCGGGCATGTTCTGGAAGTTCATGCCGTAGATGCCGGCGATCGCGGTCCACACCGCACCGATGGCGGCCCAGGCGGCGATCTTGCGCATGTCGTTGTTCTGGTCGACGGTGACCTGGGCCAGCCGGGCCTGGAGGATCGAGTTGAGCAGGTCGTCGTACGAGTTCACCTGCTCGACGGTGCGGCTGAGGTGGTCCTGCACGTCGCGGAAGTAGCGCCGCACCTCCTGCGGCACCGCGCGGTTGACCTGGGCGGTGAGCGTCATCAGCGGGCGCTGCAACGGCACCACCGCCCGCTTGAACTCGACCAGCTCCCGCTTCATCTGGTAGATCCGCTGGATCCGGCCGCTGCTCTGCCGGTCGAAGACGTCCGCCTCCAGCACGTCGAGGTCGTCCTCCAGCTGGTCGGCGACCTCCAGGTAGAGGTCGACCACCCGGTCGGTGATCGCGTACGCGACCGCCCACGGCCCCTGCCGCAGCAGGTCGCGCTTCGCCTCCAGGTCGGCGCGGACCGGCGACAGCCGGCAGGCGTCCCCGTGCCGCACGCTGATCACGAAGTTCGGCCCGATGAAGAGCATCACCTGGCCGGTCTCCACCACCTCGGAGTTCTCGGTCAGCTCGGCGTGCTCGCAGTAGCGGGCGGTCCGCAGCACCAGGAAGACGATCTCGCCGAAGTGCTCCAGCTTCGGGCGCTGTTCCGCCTTGACCGCGTCCTCCACGGCCAGCTCGTGCAGGCCGAACGTGGCGGCGATCTCGGTCATCTCGGCCAGGTCGGGCTCGTGCAGGCCGAGCCAGACGAAGCCGTCCCGCTCGCGGCGGGCGGCGGCCAGGGCCTCCGCGTACTGCGGGCGGCCGGGTCGGCGCTCGCCGTCGACGTAGAGCCCGCAGTCGACGATGCCGCTGCGCCCGGGACGGGTCGGCTGGGGCGCTCGCGGGGAGCCGTCGGCGTTGAGGATGCGGGACATGGCGCGTACCGGCGCCGCCCAGGCCCGTGGCCGGGGCGGCCGGTCGCCGTGCTGGCCGTCGGTGCGGTCGCGTGCCACCCGGTCCGTCATCTCTCGCCCCCTCTCCACGAAGCTGCGGCTTGCAGGTTACGCCGCTCGGAGGCGGGGGCGGGCGGCCCGCGGTGCGGTGCCGGGCGGGCCGGCCGCGTCAGGGGGGTGAGGGGCGACACGGCCCACCCGGCACCCGTGGGGGCGGGAGTGATGCTGGCGGCGTCGCCGATCCGGGGCCGACCGCCGAAAGGTGAGCGACGCTCGCAGCATTGTGAGCCGAAGGCCGGCCCGGCGGGAGAGCCGAGCCGGCCAGTGGGGCCACTCTGTCGGAAACCCGACAGAAAATCAGGCGCGGACGGCGGCCATCGCCTCGGCGAGCCGCCGCACGCCCTCGTCGATCCGGTCCGCCGTCACCGCCGAGTACGCCAACCGCAGCGCGTGCCGACCGCCGTCGACCATGAAGTCGCTGCCCTTGACCACCGCGACGCCGCGCTCGGCGGCGGCCGGCGCCAGCCGGTCGACCTCGACGTCCTCCGGCAACTCGATCCAGAGGAAGTAGCCGCCGTCGGGCTCGACGAACCGGGCCTCCGGGATGTGCCGGCGCAGCGACTCGGCCAGCGCCCCGGCCCGCTCGCCCAGCGCCGTCCGGACCGTGTGGATCGACCGCTCGATCGAGCCGGAGACGCAGAACTGGTGCACGATCGCCTGGGCCACCATGCCCGGCGAGATGTAGAGGTTCGTGGCCCGCTTGGCGATCGCCGCGATCAGCTCCGCGGGGCCGACCAGGTAACCGACCCGCACACCGGGGCAGACCGTCTTGGTGAAGCTGGAGGCGTGCACCACCACACCCCGGGTGTCCATCGACAGCATCGAGGGCAGCGGCTCACCCCGGAACCGGATGTCCGCGTACGGGTCGTCCTCGAAGATCGTGAACTCGTACTCGGCGGCCAGGTCGAGCAGCTCACGGCGCTTGTCCAGGGAGAGCGTGACACCGGCCGGGTTCTGGTAGTTCGGGATCACGTGGGCCAGTCGCGGGCGGACCCCGGACTCCAGCAGCTTGCGCAGCTCGGCGGTGTCCAGGCCGTCCGGCTGGATGGTCACGCCGTGCACCTCGCCGCCCATCTGCTGGAGGTTGAGCAGCGTGCGGTCGTACGTCGGGCGCTCGACGACCACCGCGTCGCCCCGGCGGACCAGGTGGTCGAAGAGGAACGCGTCGGCCTGCAACGAGCCGTTCGTGACCAGCACCTGGTCGGCCTCGACGCCGTGCTTCTCGGCGATCCACTTCCGCAGGGGCGGGTAGCCGACAGAGGTCCCGTACGCGGTGACCCCGGCAGGGTCGGCGTCGAAGGCGCGGACGGCGGCGGCCTTGAGCCCCTCGACATCGACGATGTCCAACGAGGGAGCCCCACGGGCGAAGGAGATCAGCTGCTCGGCGGTCATGCGCAGAGCCTAGGGCCTGCCCGGCCGGGTCCGAACGGCATACACGCGAAGTTCAACATGCGGGCGGTGACCGGCGGCGACCAGCGCCGACAGGGAAACGAGGCCGGCTCGGGACTGTCTACGATCCGACCGGACGCTGGCGCCGGTGACACCGGTCGCCGAAGGATGACGGGTCGCGGCAGACCCGCGAGACAGGGGATGGGGCTCGTGACCGAGGACGAGACGGGACGACTCGACGACCAGCAGTTCGCGCAGTGGCTGGCCACCGAGGCCGGGGCGGCGCTCACCGCGCTGCGGGACCGGCAGGGCTTCGCCGACCCGAAGGCGCTCAAGGACGCCGGCGACCGGGCGTCGCACGAGCTGATGACCGCGGCGCTGGCGCGGTGGCGTCCGGCGGACGCGGTGCTCTCCGAGGAGGAGGCCGACGCGCGCCGCGCCTGGGCGGACGGGGAGCGGGCGCCCCGGCACGAGGCGGACCGGGTCTGGATCATCGACCCGCTGGACGGGACCCGCGAGTTCTCCGAGGCCGGCCGGGACGACTGGGCGGTGCACGTCGCGCTCTGGCAGCGCTCGGCCGCGCCGGACGGCGCGCTGATCGCCGGCGCGGTCGGCATGCCGGCGCGGACCACGGTGGACGGTGCGCCGGTCGTGCTCGGCACCACCTGCCCGATGCCGAAGGCGACCGACGGGCCGATCCGGATCGCGGTGAGCCGCAGCCGCCCACCGGCGTTCGTGGGCGAGCTGGTGGAGCTGCTGGACGCCCGGGCCGTCCCGATGGGGTCGGCCGGGGTCAAGGTGTGCGCGGTGGTGACCGGCGAGGTCGACGCGTACGTCCACGCGGGCGGCCAGTACGAGTGGGACAGCGCCGCGCCGGTGGCGGTGGCACTGGGCGCGGGCATGCACGCGTCCCGGATCGACGGCTCGCCGCTGCGCTACAACCGGGCCGACCCGCGCCTGCCCGATCTGCTGGTCTGCCGCCCCGAGTTGGCCGACCGGCTGCTCGCCGCGATCGCCCGCACCGGGGTCGAGATGCCCGCTTCGGCCGTCACCGGCGACCGGGGTGAGGCGTTCGGCTGAGAGTGACGGTACGTACGGCCAGGGTGAATCGGGGTTATCGTCGGGTGCGAATGCGCGTCCGACCGGAGCCCGAGACCTCGGGCCGCCGACAGCCAGGGAGGGCCATGCCGGCCGACCGAGACCCGCACGATGCTTTCGAGGAGCCGACCGGCCTGTGGCCGGGGCAGGACGTTTCTCGCCAATCGGGCAGCCCCGCGCTGCCCTGGCCGGAGACTCCGACCTCGCCACCGGTGCCGGTCCACGCCCATGCCCACGGTGATCTGCCGTGGCCGGAGCGGGAGCTGCCCGGCCCCGGTCACGCGGACCAGTCCTGGGTGGACGCCGCGCCGGCCTGGTCGGGGCACGAGCCGCCCGGCCGGGTCGGCGTCGAGCACGCCCTGCCCGGCCCCGACCGGACGCCCGCCGCCTGGGCCGACGGCACGACCACCGCGTCCGCCCACTGGGGCGACGGAACGACGGCCACCGCCCGCTGGGGCGACGCGCCCACCGCGCCGGCGGACTGGGCCGAGGAAACGACCGCGTCCGCGAGCTGGGGCGGGACCCCGCCCGTCGGCTGGGGCGGGGAGGCATCCGCCGGGTGGGGCGCGGCGACGACCGCGACCGCCACGCTGACCGGGCCGCCGCCCGGAGGCGTACCCACCGGGCCGGACGCCCGGCCGGGCGCGGGCGGTCCCGGCCAGCCGCCGCTTCCCCCGGTCACGTCGGACCCGCCGCCCGGCGGGCCCCGGCGGCGCTGGCGCGCGGTGCTGGCGACGGCCGTGGCGCTGGCCCTGACCGGCGGTGGCGTCGCGGTGGCCGCGCTGCGACCGGACGCGACCAACCCGCAGGCCAGCGAGGTGCCGAAGAGCGCCGGCCCGGCCCCGTCGGCCGGCCTGGGTGCGCCGGTCACGCCCGGCGCCGCCCCGAGCGCGGACCAGGGCCTCGGCGGCAAGCCCGGCGCGAAACCGTCGGCCTCCGCCGTCCCGGGCGCCAAGGGCTTCGCCGGTACGCGGGAGACGTTGCCCGGCGCGTCGATCGGCGTGCAGAACGGGGAGAGCTTCGGCCAGGCGCTGAGCCGCTCCGACCGGACGTTCGGCAAGCTCCAGATGGCCCGGATCTTCTTCCCCGGCCTGCCGCCGGCCTGGTCGGGCAGTCGCGCCGACGTGGTCGACCGCACCGTGGTGGTGTCCTTCAAGGCGTCACCCCAGGAGATCAACTCCGGCCGGCACGACTCCCGGCTGCGCTCCTGGTTCGCCTCGATCCCGCGCGACCACAACGTGTACTGGTCCTATTTCCACGAGCCGGAGGACGACGTCGAGCGCGGCGCGTTCAGCACCGACGCGTACCGGACGGCGTGGAAGCGGGTCGCCGGCCTGGCCGACCAGGCGGGCAACCCCAAACTGATCAACACGCTGATCCTGATGTGCTGGACGCTCGACCCGAAGTCCGGGCGCAGCTTCGACGCGTTCTACCCGGGCGGCAACGTGATCGAGGCGCTCGGCTGGGACTGCTACAACTGGGGCAAGAAGTGGAAGCGGTACGCCTCGCCGCAGGAGATCTACGGCCCGATGATCAGCAAGTCGAAGGCGCTGGGCAAGCCGTGGGGCGTCGCGGAGACCGGCAGCGACCTGGTGCCCGGTGACTCCGGCACCGGCCGCGCCGAGTGGATCCGGTCGATGTCCGGCTTCCTCAACGGCCAGCGGCCGGAGTTCGTGGCCTACTACAACCAGACCGTCAGCCAGGGCGACTTCCGGCTGCTCGACCAGCCGAGCATCCAGGCGTGGAAGTCGTTCTGCGTGGCCTGAGCCGGCCGGCGGACCACGACGGGCGGGCGACCTCGGTCGCCCGCCCGTTTCCTCGCGTACGGCTCAGATGCCCCGGCCGCGCTTGTGCAGCGTGCGCAGCACCCGGTCGGCCTGCACCGCCCGGCTCGCCACCGCCAGCGCCAGGTAGGCGCGCGGCTCCTTCGGGTTACGGGCCAGCGTGCGCCGGGCCCACCGGACCGCGTCCCGCCGGTTGCCCATCGCCGCCTGCGCGAACGCGATCTGCCCGGCCACCCGGGCCTCGCCGTGCGGCACGGTGGCGAACTCGGGATAGCGGCGCAGCAGCCACTGCAGCGCGGTCGAGATGGTCTCCCAACGCTGCGCGAAGTAGGACCGCTTGTGCCAGCGCACCAGCACGTACGGGCTCTCCACGTTGACCAGCGGCGCGTACCGGGCGGCCCGGAGCAGGAACTCGTAGTCCTCCGCGTAGCTGCCCGGGATCTGCTCGTCGACCAGCCCGATCGCGTCGAGCAGCGCGGCCCGGCGGATCAGGAACGTGGACGGGTGCAGCTCGGTGAGCCGGTCCCGGAGCAGCGCCTCCAGCGAGATCCGCGCCCGGTCCAGCGAGCGGTCCACCGTCCGGTCGTCGTAGCTGACCCGGATGCCGCAGCTCACCAGCGCGCCGTCCGGGTGCGCGTCGAGCGCCCCGAACTGGGCGGCCAGCTTGCCGGGCAGCCACTCGTCGTCGTCGTCGCAGAACGCCACCCAGTCGCCGGTGGCCGCCTCGATGCCGGTGTTGCGCGCCCCGGCCAGCCCCGCGGTGCGGGTGTTCGTGATGACCCGGACCCGCCGGTCACCGCGATCGGACTCCAGCGACCGGTCCGGCTCGGACTGGTCGTAGACCACGATCGCCTCGATCAGGCCGGGGTGCGCCTGGCTGAGGATGGCGTCGAGCGCCGCGCGCAGCAGTTCCGGACGGTCCCGCGTCGGTACGACGACCGAGATGCTCGGCCCACTCATGTTCTCTCCACGGATTCGTCGGATCCCCGCTGGCCCAGGTAGCCGTAGCGGACTCGGAGCGGCAGCGTGGCCAGGCTGACCACGGCCCGGCTGCGGCGCGGCAGGCGGTCCCGCCACGCCTCGTCCCGGCGTACCGTCAGCGGGCCGCCGCTGAACCGCAGCGGATTGCCCGCGACGCTGTGCGCGCGGAACGGCGCGGCCGGCTCGGCCGCCGGGTCCGGCGCGTCGCCGGCCAGGATGCGCAGCGCCGCCGGGTCGTCCGGCAGGCCGCTGAAGTCGCGTACCCGGCGGACGGTGCCGGCCGGGTCGGCGGTGAAGTCCTCGTAGCGCAGCCGGAGCACCTTCGCCCGCTGGGCGAGCAGGTGGAACGCGGCGTTCTGCGCGGTCCACAGCTTGCTCACCTCGAACGGCGAGAAGGTCGGCATGAAGTCCTCGCCGTCCACCACCTCGGGCCGGCGCACCTGCTTGCCCCAGGAGTACGCGACCGCCCGGCTGTCCCGGACCAGGTGCAGCACCCGCAGGTCGAGCCCGTCCGCCCAGCTCAGCGCGAAGGCGAGCGAGGCGTGCTTGCTGGAGTCGACCACCACCCGCGCCCCGGTCACCGCGAGCGCGGCGCGGTAGATCCGGGTGTAGAGGTCGGCGTAGCGGCGGACGTCGGCGAGTTGCTCCGGCGGGAGCGAGGTCTTCGCCAACCGGGGAATGTGCCGGGTCCGGTCGACCCGGTCCTTGAGCGCCAGCACGTCGTCCCGGTCGATCGCGGACCAGCCGCCGAACGCCTGCTCGCCGACCTGCTGCCAGAACGGGCAGGCGGTGAACCGCTCCCCGCAGCCGCACCGCTCGTCCGCGCCGAGGGCCCGCTCCCAGAGGTGCACCACCTCACCGACCGCGCACACGTCGGGACTCTGCGCCAGCAGCAGCTCCAGCAGCGTGGAGCCGCTGCGGCCGAGACCGCCGACGAAGAGCACCCGCGGCTGCGCCGGCTCCGGGGCGCTCATCCGCGCCGCCCGCCGGCCCGCTGGCGGACCCGTCGGGCCACCAGGTCGTCGATCACGGCGCCGACCCGGGCGACCGCCTCGGCGCGCGGGTCCGGCCGACCGGGGTCGGCGGCCAGCACGAACCGGCCCGGGTCGGCCAGCCCTTCGTCCAGCGCGGCGAGCAGCTCGGCCTCGGTCTCGCAGAGCCGGACCATGCCGGCCGCGCCGAGCCGCCGGGAGAACAGCTGCTGGTGGTTGTCGACGTGCTCGTCGTGGGCCGGGTCGCGGGGCACCACGATCGGCAGGTGGCCGGTGCGGCGGGCCTCGGTGATGGTGGCCGGCCCGCCGTGGCTGACCACGAGCGTGGACTCGGCCATCGCGCGTTGCAGTTCCTCGTGGCCGAGGAACGGGGTGGCCTCGGGCAGGGCCGGCGGGCGGCTGTGGCCGTACTGGAGGACCAGCCGGACGCCGGGGCGGGCGGCGTGCCAGCGCTCCAGCCAGCCGACGAGGCGGTCGAAGCGGTGCACGTCGGTGCCGACCACGACCAGCACGTAGGGCCCGGACCGTCGGTCCCGCTGCTGCGGAATGAGCCCCATCAGAGGAGGTTCCCCACGACGGTCGCCTCCGGGTACATCCGGCGCTGCTCCTCCCACTGCACGAGCATCGCGGAGAGGAACGGCCGGCAGAGTCGGGCGGTCAGCGTCGCGCTGTCGATGCGGTCGTAGACCTCGATGTAGACCGTGGGGATCCGGCGCAGCCGGGCCGCCACCACGAACGGCAGGGCGACGCCGGCGCCGGTGGTGACCACCGCGTCCACCCGGCGTCGGCGGATCACCTTCAGCGCGAGGAACGCGTTGCGGACCAGGTTCTTGACGTTACGGGTGGTGGGGTGGTGCGCCCAGACCACGTCCTCGCCGTCGAGCAGCGAGCGGGCGTCCGGTGTGTCGAAGGTGACCCATGCCCGGTCGCGTTCCCGGTACCACGGTTCGAGAGCCAGGAGCTGGGCCAGATGCCCGCCACTGGAGCCGACCAGCAGGACCTGCCCCGAGCCCTCGGTTGACCCGCTCACCACAACGTTTCCTCCCGTAACCGTGCGACCGCGCCCGGATTTACGTGAATGACCCTCGGACGCGCCCTGACAACCTACTGGCGCGGCCTGGGCAACTGAAGGGGCCGTTGGACGGATCCCGGCCGGCCGGTCGGGTCACCTCGGGATTCCCGTCGTCGGGATCCGGCCGGCGGTGCGACCCGCCAGGTCAGCCGCGTCGAGCCCGGGTCGGTGGGCCGGGACCACGGGCACCCGGGGGGATGTGTCAGGATTCCGTCACCGCTCCGTACGCGAGCCGGCGGCGACGCCGACTCCCGGGGGCAGGTCGGGCCCGATGCCGGGAAACCCGCTGAATGGCCAGCACGGATCGGCCATCTCTCCGCGGGCTGCCCACACCTGGGCAGGCTTACCGGAACGTGAGCAGACTTTCCCTCAACGTTCGGATCGGGGACACTCGAAGTCACGGTCAGTTCCAGCTGTGCCGTGGACTGCCCGGCTCGGTCGAAAGGGAGCGACAGACTCTGATGCCCTCACCCCATTTGGCCGAGAACGACTCCGACGGTCTTGCCCTGATGGCGTACCTGGGCTGGTTGCGCCGCCGCTGGTGGATCCTGCTGCTCGCCGCGGTCCTCGGCCTGGCCGGCGGACTGGCGATCAACCAACTCCAGGACGCGCGCTACACCTCGACCACCTCGCTGCTGGTACGCCCGCTCGGCTCCGGCGCGGAGAGCAACCCGAACGCCAAGGTCAACCTCGACACCGAGGCGCAGGTGGTCCGGTCGCTCGTGGTGGCGGAGCGGGCCAAGGGCCTGATGAAGGTCACCACCGGCGGTGACGAGCTGGTCAAGTCCGTGACCGTCAGCGTCCCGCCGAACAGCCAGATCCTCCAGGTGGCCTACGAGGCGGGCACCCCCGCGCAGGCCCAATCGGGCTCGCACGCCTTCGCGCAGGCCTACCTCGACCTGCGCAAGGCCACCGCGCAGAAGGCGCTGGAGAACGAGACCACCGCGCTCAAGCAGCAGATCGCCGACCTGAACAAGCAGCTCAGCGCCGTCGCCGGGCGGATCGCGGCGGCCCCCGCCAACTCCCCCGAGCGGGAGCGCGCCGAGGCCGACCGCAGCGTGCTGACCAACCAGCTCAACGGGTTGAACAACCGGCTCAGCCCGCTGGTCTCGGCCGACTCCGACCCGGGTGAGATCATCTCCGACGCCCGGCTGCCCGAGCGGCCCAGCTCGCCGAACCGCACGCTGAACCTGGCCAGCGGCATGGGCGCGGGGCTGCTGCTCGGCATCGTGCTGGCGCTGGTGCTGGACCGGCTCGACACCCGGATCCGGCGCGGACGCGACATCTCCGACCGGGTCGGCCTGCCGCTGCTGCTGGAGCTGAACACCCGGCCGCCGTCGCTCTCCGTCCTGCCCGCCACCCACCGGATCTCCCGCGAGCTGGGCCGGCTGCGCAACGTGCTGCTCTCCGCCGTCCCCGAGTCGGCCCAGGCCGGTCGCGGTCGTCAGCTCCTGCTCTGCGACGGCTCGGCCGGCACCGCCGCCGGGTTCGTCGCCGCCAACCTGGCCGCCGCGTACGCCCGCACCGGCGCGCAGGTCGCGCTGGTCACCACCAAGCCGGACTCGGCGCTCAGCGGCATCACCGGCGTCGCCGAGGGGCGGCACAGCCTCGCCTCGGTGCTCCGCCGCGACGTGCCGGTGCTCAAGGCGCTCGCGCCGGTGCCGGGCCTCGGCCAGCTCCGGGTGCTCGTCCCCGGCGAGTTGGACGCGGAGGTGGAGCTGCCGGTCGCCGGTCTGCTGGAGATCCTGCACGAGCTGACCGCACGCTTCGACCACGTGCTGATCGAGACCGGGCAGCCGACCCAGGCCGTGGAGGCCCAGGCGCTGGGCCGCTACGTCGACGCGGTGATCGTGGTGGCCGAGTCCGGCAAGACCCGCAGCGGTGAGATCACCGCCGCCCTCCAGCAGTTCGAGCAGGTCAACGCGCCGGTCATCGGTGCGGTGCTGGCACCGCGCCTGCCCGCGCCGACCGGCGGCGCGACCCGCCCCGTCGCGGCGGCCGGCTCGACCACCCCGACCACCTCGGCGACGCCTGCCAACCGGCCCAAGCCGCGACCGAGTCCCGGCCCGTCCGCCGAGTCGACGATGGTGCTGCCGCGCATGCAGTCGTCCCGTTCCGGCCCGGCCGTCGGGTCGCCGAAGCCGGCCGCCCCGGGCAAGGGCGCCGCGCCGGTGAAGCCGCCGGTCGGTCCGGGCAAGCCTCAGGCCGGTCCCGGCAAGCCGATGCCGGTCAACGGCACCGGTGGCACCTACCGTTCCCGGGGCGACGGCGGTGACGGCCGCAGCTACGCCATCGACTCCGGCGAGGACCTGGGGTGAACCGCCGGCAGATGCTCCGCGCCGCCCTCGCTCCGGCCGTCGTCCTCGGCGTCGGCACGGGGTGCAGTGAGCCCCAGCCCAAGCCGGGCAGCGTCGACGTGGCCGACCCGGGCAGCCCCGCCGCGACGCCACCGTCGGCCAGTCCGACGTCGAGCCTGCCCACCGGCCCGCTGACCGGGGCGCCGGTCGGCACCCCGGCGGCGGCCACCCGCCAGGCGGTCGCGGTGCCGATGCGGGTGAGCCCCGCCACCACCCCGGCCGGGCTGGACGCCGCCGATCTGGTCTACGCCGAGTTCGCCGAGTCGGACACGCTGCACCTGACCGCCGTGTTCCACTCCCGGGACGCCAGCAAGATCGGGCCGGTGACCGAGATCCGGCCGGTCGACATCCGCTCGGTCTCGGTGCTGCGCCCGTTCGTGGGGTATGACGGCGGTCCGACCGGTTTCCTCAGCCAGTTCGAGAGCTCCGACCTCGACGGCGTCACCCCGGACGACGACGGCAAGGTCTTCAGCGGCGACTACACCTCGACGGCCGCGCTGCTCAAGGCCGCCCCGAAGGGGGGTCAGCCGCCCACGCCGGCGCTGGACCACGCCACCGACGGCGACGCGCTGGCCGCCCGGGACCTCGTGCCCGCCACCGAGCTGTCGATCACCGTCTCCGGCGGCCCGCCGATGGTCTGGCGGTACGACCAGCCGAAGGCCCGCTGGGTCGGCAAGGTCGGCACCGCGACGGTGACCGCCGCCTCGGTGATCGTGCTGACCATGGAATACCGCACGTTGGAGGTGCGTAAGCCGTCGTTCCGCGCGCTGCCGTCGGCGAACGTCTTCGGCGAGGGCGCGGTGCTCGCGGTGTCCGGTCCGAGCAGCGCGAAGGGCCGCTGGCGCAAGCCCGGCCTGGGGATGGTCTGCACGCTCGCCGACGTCGGGGGTGACCTGCTGCACCCGCAACCCGGCAACGCCTGGGTGATCTACGCGCCGACCACCGCCAAGGTCACCGTGAAATGAGCACCGTCACCCCACCCCGCCCGGCGCGCGGGTCGGTCCCGGTGGGCGCGGTGGTGCCACCCCCCGGCGGCAACCGCCTCGCACCGGTGCGGGCCCGGCCGAAGGGCTGGTCCTGGCGGCTGCCGACCGCGTGGCCGCTGATCTCGCTCTTCCTGCTCTGGCCGGTGTGGTGGGCGCTCGGCGTGTCCAGCTTCGTCTTCATCATCTTCGCGGTGCCGATGGTGGTGCAGATGGCCCGGCGCGGTCCGGTCCGGGTGCCGCCCGGCTTCGGCATCTGGCTGATCCTGCTGCTCTGGCTGTTCCTGTCCATCTCGACGCTCGGGCTGACCGCCCCGAACACGCTGCCGCCCGGCGGTGGCGGCGGCCGCTATCTCGGCTGGGCCATCCGGCTGGCGAACTTCGTCGCGATGACCGTGGCCATGCTCTACGTCTACAACCTCAGTGAGAAGGAGCTGTCCCGCCGCCGGATGATCCGACTCTTCGGGTTCATGGGCGTGGTGGTGGTCGTCGGCGGCTGGCTCGGCTCGCTCTTCCCCACCACGGGGTTCGTCGCGCCGCTGCGCTTCGTCCTGCCGCACTCGATCGCCACCCACCCCTTCGTCGCCTCGCTGATGGACGTGAAGTTCGCCCAGGTGCAGCAGGTGATCGAGGGGGAGGCCAGCTCACCGCGACCGTCCGCGCCGTTCACGTACACGAACTCGTGGGGTGAGAACACCGCGATCCTGCTGGTCTGGCTGATCGTCGGCTGGGTGGTGCTGGGCCGGCCGCTGCGCCGTACCGCCGGCGTGGCGATCGCGCTCGCCGCGATCTTCCCGATCATCTACTCGCTCAACCGCGGGCTCTGGATCGGTCTCGGCATCGCCGCGGTCTACGTGGCGCTCCGGCTCGCGCTGCGCGGCCGGATGGTGGTGCTCGGCGGGCTCGCGCTGGCGGTCGGGCTGATCGGCGTGCTGATCGTCGCCACCCCGCTCGGCCGGACGTTCGACGAACGGTTGCAGAACGGGCACAGCGACGACATCCGCACCACGCTGTCCGAGGGCGCGGTCGCCGCCGCCAACCACTCGCCGATCCTCGGCTACGGCGGCAACCGCGCGCTGGTCGGCAGCAACCGGTCCATCGCGATCGGCAAGTCCGACGACTGCAAGCAGTGCGGCAACCGGGAGCTGGGCAGCAACGGCCAGCTCTGGGCGCTGCTGGTCGGCCAGGGCTGGGTCGGCGCGCTGGCCTACAACGGCTTCTTCCTCTACTGCCTCTGGCGGTACCGGCGCGACCACAGCCCGATCGGGATCGCCGGCACGCTCGTGATCATCCTGATGCTCTTCTTCCAGTTCACCTACGGCGCACTGGAAGCCACCCTCGCCTACGCCCTGATCTCGGTCGCCCTGCTGGCCCGCAACGACCAGCTCCGCCGCGCGCTCGCGCCGGCGCCACCCAAGGGCACGATCGCCGGGCTACGGGCCCGACTGGAAGCAGCCGGTGAACGTTGATGGTGCTCCGCGTACCCCCGGACGGCGACGGCCGTTCCGCCTACCTCGGTGAGCTGGCCGACCTGATCTGGCCCGCACCTGCCGAACCCGCGCTACGCCGGGGCGGCGCCGGCTGGGTGGTGGTGCCCTCGGCCGCCCGCCCCCGGCTGCTGGTGCCCACCGGCTCGGGCCGGGCCGCCGCCGGCGCCGTCCGGCACTCCACCGAGGCGGTCGGCCGCAAGGCCAAGCTGGTCCGGCAGGGGTTGGCCACCGCGTTCCGGCTCGGGCTGGGGCCGGTGGTGTTCCGCGACCGGCTGGTGGTCGCCGGTGGCGGGCTGGACGCCTACCTGACCGAGGTGCTGGGCGAGCCGGCGCTGGTCAGCCTGCACATCGGTCCGGCGCGGGCCAACCGCAAACCGGTGCTGCAACTGCTCGCCCCGGACGGCCGGGCCCTCGGCTACGCCAAACTCGGCGTCGACCCGCTGACCCGGGCCCTGGTCGACGCGGAGGCCGCCGCGCTGCGCCGCCTCGCCGGCCTGCCGCTCGGCCCGGTGGTCCTGGCCGGGGTCCGCCACCACGGCGACTGGCACGGGCACGCGCTGCTGGTCCAGGAGGCGCTGCCGGTGCGGCTGCCCCGGGCCGCCCCGGCCGACGCGGCGGCGGCCGAGCGGGCCGCCATGGTGGCGGTGGCCGCTTGTCTCGGCGTACGCCGGGAGTCGTGGGCGGGCAGCGGGCACGCGGCGCGGCTCGGTGCGGCGGTGGACGCGCTCGGTGACCGGCCGGAGGCCGGACGGCTGCGCGCGGCGCTGACGGCGGTCGCGGACGCCGACCCGGTGGTGGCGTTCGGCGCCTGGCACGGGGACTGGAACGGCGGCAACAGCGCGGTGCTGGCCGACGGCCGGGTGCTGGTCTGGGACTGGGAGCGGTTCGAGGCGGACGTGCCGGCCGGCTACGACGCGCTGCACCTGGCGGTGCAGGGTGCGATGAGCCACGCCGGGGTGGAGCCGATCGAGGCCGCCCGCGCGTTGATCGCCGGCGCCGACCGGACGCTCGCGCCGTTCGAGCAGGTCGGTGGGGGCGCCGACCTCGTCGCCGTGCTCTACCTGGTGGAGTTGGCGGCACGTTATCTGCGGGACCGGCAGGCCGAGGCGGGTGCGCGGCTGGGGCATGTCGACACCTGGCTGCTGCCCGCCGTCGAGGAGCACCTGGCCCGCCGGGCCCGGTGAGAGTGAGGAGTGGGGACGTGACGGTGGCCAGGGAGCAGGCGCTTCGCGCGGTGAAGTCGGTGAGTCGGACGGTCGGTCGGTTGACCGCGGGCTCCCGGATGGTGCCGGGATTCCTGATCGTGGGGGCGCAGCGTTGCGGCACCACCTCGCTGTTCAAGACGCTCTCGCAGCATCCCGGCGTGCTGCCGCCCGCGTACCACAAGGGCGTGCACTACTTCGACGTCGACTACCACCGGGGGATGAGCTGGTATCTCGGCCACTTCCCCACCAACGGCAAGGCGGACGCGGTGAAGGCGCAGCTCGGCGTGCGCGGGATCACCGGCGAGTCGAGCCCGTACTACATGTTCCACCCGCTGGCCGGGCAGCGGATCGCCAAGGACCTGCCGTCGGTCAAGCTGTTGGTGCTGCTGCGTGACCCGGTGGAGCGGGCCTACTCGGCGCACTCCCACGAGCTGGCCCGCGGCTACGAGACCGAGGCGGACTTCGAACGCGCGCTGGCGCTGGAGGAGCAGCGGACCGCGGGCGAGCGGGAGCGGATGACCGCCGACCCGACGTACGCCAGCGAGCACTTCCAGCACAACTCCTACCTGGCCCGGGGCCGCTACATCGAGCAGGTGGAGCGGCTGGAGGCGCTGGTCGGCCGGGACCGGCTGCACGTGATCGACAGCGACGACTTCTTCGCCGACCCGCGGCCGTCCTTCGACGCGGTCTGCGACTTCCTGGAGCTGCCCCGCTGGGCGGACATCGCGTTCGGCAAGCACAACTCGCGGTCCCGTTCACCGATGTCGGCCGAGCTGCGGGCCCGGCTGGAGGACCACTTCGCCCCGTACGACGAGCGGCTGGCCACGTGGTGGGGACGCGTGCCGTCGTGGCGGCGGTGACCCGGCAGGACGCCGACGCCACGGTCGTCCTGCCTGCGGTCGGTCCGGGTCCGGGTGCGGGCGCGGGCGCGGGCCTGGGCGGGGCGGCCCGGCAGGGCTTCGCCAACCTGCTCGGGGTGGGGCTGGCCGCGGTGGCCGGCTTCGGTCTCAACATCGTCATCGCCCGGGGCTGGTCGGTCCGCGAGGCCGGCATGTTCTTCGCCGCCACCAGCGCCTTCATGATCGCCGCGTCGACGGCCCGGCTCGGCACCGACGTGGGCACCGTCTACTTCGTCAGCCGGCAGCGCACGCTGGACCGGCGGGACCAGATCCGCGGCACGATCCTGGCCGGTCTGCTGCCGGTGCTGGTGGTCGGCGCGCTGCTGGGCGTGGCCGGCTGGCTGGCCGCCCCGGCGCTGGCCCGGGCGACCATGCCGGAGGCCGGTCCGGGCGCGGTGACCGCGCTGCGCATCCTGCTGGCGTTCGTGCCGCTGGCCGCGCTCAACGACTACGCGCTGGCCGCCTGCCGTGGCTTCGGTCAGATGCGCCCGCTGCTGACCGTGGAGCGGCTCGGCCGCACGCTGGTGCAGTTCCTGGCCGTGGCGGTGGCCGCCTGGCTCGGGCTCTCCGCCACCGTCGCGTTGCCGCTGGCCTGGGTGGTGCCCTATCTGCTCGCCGCCGTGGTCGCGCTGGTCTGGCTGGGCCGGCTGGTCGGCCGGGCCGGCCGGCAGGTGACCCGGCCGGTCCCGGTCGGGGAGATGGTCGGGCCGTTCTGGCGGTTCACCGGCCCCCGCGCGATCAGCAGCGTGGCCGCGATCGTGGTGCAGCGGATGGACATCGTGCTGCTCAGCGCGCTGCGGGGGCCGGCGGACGCGGCGATCTACACGGCGGCGACCCGGTTCCTGGCGTTGGGTCAGCTCTCCAGCGTCGCGCTCTCCAGCTCGGTGCAGCACCGGCTGGCCGCCGCGTTCGCCCGGAACGACCGGGCCGACGCCCGGCAGCTCTACCAGGCCGCCACCGGCTGGCTGGTGCTGCTCTCCTGGCCGGCGTACCTCATCTTCGCGGCGTTCGCCGCGCCCATGCTGTCGCTGTTCGGCGCCGGCTACGACGACGGTCGCCGGGTGGTCGTGCTGCTCGCGCTGACCATGCTGGTGGCGACCGGGTGCGGCATGGTCGACATGGTGCTCAACATGGCCGGCCGTACCGCGTGGACGTTCTACAACGCGATGGGCGGCACCGTCCTCAACGTGGTCGCCAACCTGCTGCTCATCCCGCGCTACGGCATCCTCGGCGCGGCCCTGGCCTGGACCCTCTCCATCCTGGTCACCAACCTGGTGCCGTTGACCCAGCTCTGGTGGTCGATGCGGCTGCACCCGTTCGGCGCCGGCACCCGGGCCGCGATGGCGTTGGCCGTCGCCGCGCTGGGCCTGCCGCTCGGCGTGGCCACCCTGCTCGGCGCGACGCCGCCGGTGCTCGCGCTGGTGGCGGTCGCCGGGGTGGCGGCGTACCTGGCGGGGGCGTGGCGCTGGCGGCGCACGCTGCACCTCGACGCGCTCCGGTCGCTGCGCCGGGGCCGCAACCGCGCCGGGGCGGACCCGGCGACCCGGTCCTGACCGTTCCTGCTCACCGATGGGATCTTCGATGACCAGCGACTCCTCCCCCGCCCCGCACGCCGGGCTGTCCACGGTGAAGGCCGCGAAGCTCGCCGCGGTCGGCCTGCTGGCGGACCGCAAGGAACGCCGGGACCTGGAGCGGCCGGTGGAGGCCGGCAAGCGGAAGCTCACCCTGAAGGTGGAGCGGCCGATCTTCATCCTCGGCGCCCCGCGCTCCGGCACCACGTTCCTGGGTAGCTGCGTGGGGGCGCTGCCGGACGTGTCCTACCACTACGAACCGCGGCTGACCAAGGCGGTCGCCCGCTGCGTCTACGAGGGAAGCTGGACCCGGCAGCGCGCCGCGCGCTACTTCCGTGGCTACTACGGCGCGCTGCTCGCCGCCGCCGGCCACGGTGGGCTGCGGTTCGCCGAGAAGGACCCGGAGAACTGCTTCATCGTGCCGTTCCTGGCCGAGGTCTTCCCGGACGCGGTCTTCCTGCACGTCTACCGGGACGGCCGGGACGTGGCCGTGTCGCACGCGGAGCAGCCCTGGTTGAACGCCGCCTCGACCGGCAGCGGGCGCAGCGGTCGCGGCGGTACGCCGTGGGGCGCCGCGCCGCGGTTCTGGGTGGAGCCGGAGCGGCGCGAGGAGTTCACCCGCGTCTCCGACCTGGGGCGGTCCGCCTGGATGTGGCGGCGCTTCACCAGCAGCGCGTTGGCCCAGCTCGCCGCGCTGCCGGCGGACCGGGTCCGGCACCTGCGCTACGAGGACGTGGTCACCCGGCCGGCCGAGGCGGCCGAGGTGGTCGCCGATTTCCTGGAGGTCGGCGACCCGGCCGGCCGGCAGGCGCTGCACGCCCGGTTCGGGCAGGCCCGGCCCGGCTCGGTGGGGCGCTGGCGGAAGCGACTGACCGAAGAGGATCTGACCGACGTGCTGGCCCAGGCCGGCCCGTTGTTGACGGAGCTCGGCTACCACCCGTGAGGGCGCTGGCACGGGTAGAGTGCCAGGGGTCGCCCGCCCGGCCCGGCGTGCCGTCCCGCTGACGCGGGCCCGCCGGCAGAAATGACAGTGGACCGGCGACCATCCTGGGGAGAGGTTGCGGTGGTACGACGGTTACGACGGGCGATGGCAGCCGTGTTCGCGTTGGCCCTCCTGGCACCGGCGGTCGCGGCGTGCGACTCGGGGTCGGGCGACCGGGCCGGGGAGACCGCGTCGGCGGTGCCGCCGCCGCCCACGGTGACGCCCCGCAAGGGCGCGGTCCAGACCACCGGGCGCGGGCCGGAGCTGCCGGAGAAGGGCGCCTGGGTGGGCGCCTGGGTGAAGCCGCAGTTCCACAACGCCACCGGCCGGGCGGCGGCGTGGGACGACTTCAACCGGGCGGCGGGCGGCCAGCTCGCCATCGCGCACATGTTCCACGAGTGGAACGAGCCGTTCCCGGCTGGCACCGAGCGGGCGTTCCAGGCGCAGGGCAAGCTCCAGATGATCTCCTGGCAGGGCACCGACACCCGGTCGACGGTCAGCGGCGTCTACGACAACCTGATCCGGCAGCGGGCGCAGGACGTCAAGGCGTTCGGCGTGCCGGTGCTGCTGCGCTACCGGTGGGAGATGGACCGGCCGAACCTGGCCGCCAGCATGCACTCCCCGGAGGACTACGTCGCCGCCTGGAAGCACGTGCGCGCCATCTTCACCGAGGTCGGCGCCACGAACGCGGCCTGGACGTGGTGCCCGCACGCGGACGGGTTCGCCGAGCCGGAACGCCGGGCCGCCGACTACTACCCCGGTGACGACCAGGTCGACTGGCTCTGCACCGACGTCTACCCGAGCCCGGAGTGGAACAGTTTCAGCAACCGGATGGACCACTTCATGGCGTTCGCCAAGAAGCATCCGCGGCCGGTGGTGATCGGCGAGTTCGGGCTGACCCAGGACGGCCGGCCGGGCCAGCGGGCCGAGTGGATGCGCGAGGTCGGTCCGTACCTGAAGAAGCACCCGCAGATCAAGGCCGTGATCTATTTCGCGGCCAAGCAGACCGAGAAGCCGCTGTACGACAGCACGTTCGGCAAGGACCCGGAGAGCGCGGCGGTGTTCCGCGAGTTGGCCACCGACCCGTACTTCAATCCGCCGATGCCGGATCTCCTCGCCTCCGGTGCGCCATCTCCCGCACGCACAGAGTGATCTTCACTCGTCTTTTCGTGCGACTCGGACCGCTTGTTGTGTCAAAAAGGCCGGTCCCGGGTGGACGGGCGGCAGGCGAATGCGAGAAGGTATTGCTCTCACGTCTGCGGTCGGCCGTGCGACGCCACACCTCGCGTCGGCACCGGCCACGATCGCAGCGCCTCCGACGTTCCCCCCGGAGCAGCCTGTGCCTTCCTCGATCCTGAGACACCGATCGGTGTCCGCCTTCGGTGCTGCCGTGCTCGGCATCGCCACCCTGTTCACACCGGTGCCGGCACTCGCCGCACCGGCGGCCACGGTCGCGCCCGACCACAGCACCCTGGTCGGCGAGGTGCCCTCGGACAAGACGCCGAACATCAACGACGGCAACGTCGTGGCCATCCACGACGCCGGCACGAAGGTGATCGTGGGCGGCTCGTTCACCGAGGCGCAGAACCGTGGCTCCTCGCCCACCCCGGTCGCTCGCCGGGGCCTGCTCGCCTTCGACAAGGCGACCGGCAAGATCGACAACGCGTTCGCGCCGGTGCTCGACGGTGACGTCACCGCGATCATCGCCGGCCCGACCGCGGGCACGGTCTACGTCGCCGGCACGTTCAACAAGGTCGGCGACAAGAACTTCCGCAAGCTCGCGCTGCTGAACGTCGCGGACGGCACCCCGGTCGACGGCTTCAAGGGCCCGGCGTTCAACGGCACGGTCAACGACATCGCGTTGATCGACGGTCACCTGCTGGTCGGCGGCATCTTCAGCACGGTCACCGCGACCACCAACCGCGCCGGGCTCGCCTCGCTGAACCCGACCACCGGCGCGGTGGACGACTACCTGACCGTGTCGCTGACCGAGCACCACAACTGGACGGCGACCAACGGCGGCGCCTCGGCCGGCGTCGGCGTCGAGAAGCTGACCGTCTCGCCGAACGGCAAGCACCTCGTGGTGATCGGCAACTTCAAGAAGGCCAACGACGCGGTGCACGACCAGATCGTGCGGATCAACCTGGGCGCCGACTCGGCGACCGTCGCCGACTGGAACACCGACGGCTACTCGGGCGCCTGCAAGTACAGCGCGTTCGACTCGTGGGTCCGGGACGCGCAGTTCTCCCCCGACGGCAAGTACTTCGTGGTGGTCACCACCGGCGCGTCGTACCCGGGCACGCTCTGCGACTCGGCGGCCCGCTGGGAGACCGACGCCACCGGCGCCGGCCAGAAGCCCACCTGGACGAACTTCAGCGGCGGCGACACGTTCCTCTCCGTCGGCATCAGCGAGAAGGCCATCTACGTCGGCGGCCACTTCCGCTGGGCGAACAACCCGCTCGCCCGCGACAAGGCCGGCCCGGGCGCGGTGCCGCGGGCCAGCATCGCGGCCCTCGACCCGGCCAGCGGCCTGCCGCTGTCCTGGAACCCGGGCCGCAACCCGCGCGGCTACGGCGTCACCGAGATGCTGGTCACCCCGCAGGGCCTCTGGCTCGGCAGCGACCAGGACTACATCGGCAACTTCGAGTACCAGCGGAAGAAGATCGCCTTCTTCCCGCTGGACGGTGGCAGCACCCCGCACTCGACCAGCACCAAGGGCCTGCCGGGCGACGTCTACCAGGCCGGCCGGGCAGCGCAGACCGAGGTCCTCTACCGGGTCAACGCGGGTGGTCCGGCCATCCCGGCGACCGACGGCGGGCCGGACTGGGCCGCCGACACCGACACCGCGCCCAGCCCGTACCACAACGGCGGAAACAGCGCGAAGTCGTACCCGACCAACGCGACGTTCGACGCCACGGTGCCGGCCAGCACGCCGGCGACGCTGTTCAACACCGAGCGGTGGGACCAGTCGACCGCGCCGGACATGCAGTGGGACATCCCGGTCGCGGCCGGCACCCGGGTGGACGTCCGGCTCTACCTGGCCAACCGCTGGAGCGGCACCGCCGCGGTGGGCAAGCGCAAGATCGATGTCAGCGTCGACGGCGTGCTCAAGCTGAACGACTTCGACCCGGTGGCGGCCGCCGGCGGCACCGACCGCGGCACCATGCAGTCCGTCTCCGTGGTCAGCGACGGCGTGGTCGACATCGACTTCGGTCGGGTCCTGGAGAACCCGCTGATCCAGGGCATCGAGGTCGTCAAGACCGCGCCGACGCCCGACGCGTCGGACGTGCTCTACCGGGTCAACGCCGGTGGCGACCAGCTCGCCGCGCCGAGCGGCCCGGCCTGGGCCGCCGACACGCTGGCCGCGCCGAGCGCCCTGCACAACGCCGGCAACACGGTGACGACGTACACCACCGACGCGACGGTCGACGGCACCGTCCCGGCCGGCACGCCGGCCCAGCTCTTCAGCAGCGAGCGGTGGGACGAGTCGCCCGCGCCGGACATGCAGTGGGACTTCCCGGTCCCGGCCGGCACGCCGGTGCAGGTGCGGCTCTACCTCGCCAACCGCTGGTCGGGCACCGCCACCGCCGGCAAGCGCAAGTTCAACGTCAGCATCGACGGGGTGCAGAAGCTGAGCAGCTTCGACCCGATCGCCGCGATCGGCGCCACCAACAAGGGCACCATGCGGGCGTTCGCGGTCACCAGCGACGGCAACATCGACGTCGACTTCGGTCGGGTCCTGGAGAACCCGCTGGTGCAGGGCATCGAGGTCGTCAAGCTGCCGCCGGTGCCGCCGGCCACCACGGTCGACAGCATCACCAAGCGGTCGTACGACGGCGCGACCGGCGTCGGCAACGCGATGTCGGTGCCGAACCCGGACGACACCCGCTGGTCGACCGTCAAGGGCGCGTTCTGGGTCGGCGGTGACCTGTTCTACGGCGTCGGCGGCGACCTCTACAAGCGCTCGTTCGACGGCACCGAGTTCGGCACCCCGAAGAAGCTCGACCCGTACCACGACGAGAAGTGGGACACGGTCGTCACCGGCTCCGCGCCGGAGGGGCAGACCTACGCGGGCATGACCACCAACTTCGCCGCCGAGCTGCCCAACGTGACCGCGATGTTCTACAAGAGCGGTCGGATCTACTACGCGCTGGCCGGCCAGGGCACGCTGTTCTCACGGCAGTTCACGCCGGACACCGGCACGGTCGGCGCGGAGCGGACCACGATCACCGGGACCACCGCGTTCGCGGACGCGGGCGGCCTGTTCCTGGACGGCGACAAGCTCTACGTCGTCTCCCGGAGCACCGGCAACCTGTCCTCGATGGACTGGGCGGACGGCGTACCGACCGGCTCCGCCACCACCCGCAGCGGTCCTGCCGTCGACGACGTGGACTGGCGCGGCACGACGGTCTTCGTCGGTCCCTGACGTTCACCGCACAACGATGGCCCGGCCGGTAACGGCCGGGCCATCGCCCTTTGCAAGGCCGGGCCCCCGCTTAACGCCTGCGGTAGAGGAAGGCGCCCCGCTTGACACCGCGTCGCCGGAAGCGGCGCGGATGGCTACTGTCGGAGCGTGCCCACCGACCCCCTCCGCTGTGCCGGCGCGCTGATCGTCGACGACGACGGCCGCATCTTCGTCCAGCGTCGCTCGCCCGAGCGGCGTCTCTTCCCCAACTGCTGGGACATCGCCGGCGGCCACCTGGAGCCGGGCGAGGAGATCGACGACGCGCTGCGCCGGGAGGTCGCCGAGGAGACCGGCTGGGCGGTGTCGCACGTGCTCGGCCTGGTCGGCGAGTACCGCTACACCGGCGACGACGGGCTGGACCGGGTGGAGACCGACTTCCTGGTCCGGGTGGACGGCGACCTGAGCCGGCCACGCCTGGAGCCGACCGAGCACACCGAGTTCCGCTGGCTGGCGGAACGGGACATCGCCCTGCTGGACGAACACCGGGACGTCAACGACGGGCTGCTCCGGCGGATCGTGGCGGACGGCTTCGCGGCGCTGCGGTCGATCGGGCTGTAAGGCGATCATGGCCTGAACCACGGCCGCCGGGCCGCCGACGATATCCTCACCTCGTGGAATCCGGTCGAGAAGAGGAGCGTGTCGGCATGATCGGGATGGTGCTCGCCGCGGGTGCGGGGCGCCGGCTGCGGCCGTACACGGACACCCTGCCCAAGGCCCTGGTGCCGGTCGACGGGGAGGTCACCATCCTCGACATCGCGCTGCGCAACCTCGCCGCGGTGGGGCTGACCGAGGTGGTCATCGTGGTCGGCTACGCCGCCGACGCGGTCCGGCAGCGGCAGGCCGAGCTGGCCGGGAAGTACGGCCTCACGATCACGCTGGTCGACAACGACAAGGCCGAGGAGTGGAACAACGCGTACTCGCTCTGGCTGGCCCGGGAGCACTTCTCCCGGGGGGTGCTGCTGGTCAACGGCGACACCGTGCACCCGGTGAGCGTGGAGAAGACGCTGCTGGCCGAGCGCGGCCCGGGCATCCTGCTGGCCGTGGACACGCTCAAGCCGCTGGCCGAGGAGGAGATGAAGACCACCTTCGACGCGGCCGGCCAGCTCACCCGGATCACCAAGCTGATGGACCCGGGCGAGGCGTACGGCGAGTACATCGGCGCGACGCTTATCGAGCCGCAGGTGGCCGACGCGCTCGCCGACGCGCTGGAGGCGACCTGGCGGCGCGACCCGAACCTCTACTACGAGGACGGCTACCAGGAGTTCGCCGACCGGGGCGGCGAGGTGCGGGCGGCGCCGATCGGTGACGTCTCCTGGGTCGAGGTCGACAACCACGAGGATCTGGCCCGGGCGCGGGAGATCGCGTGCCGCTACTAGCCCGTAGCGTCCTCACCCCGCTGCACATCGACGTGCGGCGGGGCGCGGTGGCGGACCTGGCGGCGATCCTCTCCGACGGCCGGATCTCGGCCGGCGGCGACGTCGCCGTGGTGGTCGGGCCCGGGCAGGGCGAGAAGATCGCCGAGCTGATCCGGCCGTCGCTGCGGTCGGCGGACGTGTTCACGGTGGCCGGGGGCACCCTGGACGCCGCCGACGAGCTGGGCGGCAAGCTGCGCGCCCGGTCGTACGACGCGGTGGTCGGCATCGGCGGCGGCAAGACCATCGACGTGGCGAAGTACGCGGCCACCCGGCGTGGGCTGCCGATGGTGACGGTGGCGACCGCGCTCGCAAACGACGGTATCGCCTCCCCGGTGGCCAGCCTGATCACCGAGGGATTGAAGGGCTCCTACGGGGTGCACATCCCGATCGCGGTGATCGTCGACCTCGACTTCGTGGAGGCCGGGCCGGAACGGCACAACCGCGCCGGCATCGGCGACGTGGTCAGCAACATCAGCGCGCTGGCGGACTGGGAGCTGGCCCGGCGGGTACGCGGCGAGCCGGTCGACGGGCTGGCCGCCTCGCTGGCCCGGGCCGGCGCGGAGGCGGTGCTGAACCATCCGGGCGACATGACCGACGACGCGTTCGTCACGGTGCTGGCCGAGGCGTTGATCTCCAGCGGCCTGGCGATGGCGGTCTGCGGCACCAGCCGCCCGTCCAGTGGCGGCTGCCACGAGATCATGCACGCGATCGACGCGCTCTTCCCGGGCACCGCCTCGCACGGTGAGCTGGCCGGGCTGGGCGCGTTGTTCTGCACGTTCCTGCGCGGCGACGAACGCCGGTTCGCGGAGATGTCCGCCTGTCTGGCCCGGCACGGGCTGCCCCGGCTGCCGTCCGAGGTGGGCTTGACCGACCACCAGTTCGTCGAGGCGGTGCAGTTCGCGCCGGCGACCCGGCCGGACCGCTACACCATCCTGGAACACCTGACGATGTCCGCTTCCGAGACCCGGGAGCGGCTGGCAGACTACGCCGGTGCCCTCCGCGACCACCTTGGCTGAGCCCCGTCCCACCGTCGCCGACTTCCACCGGGTCAACCGGGGAGGCGGCCTGTTCAGCGAGTCGATCAGCCAGTGGATCGGGGCGGCGTTCGCGCTCGTCGCCCAGCGGCTGGGGCTGCGCCCGACCGCGCTGACCCTGGCCAACCTGGTGCTGGGGCTGGCCGCCTCGGTGACAGTGGTCGCGCTCGCCGACGACGTGGCCGCCGGCACCGTTCCCGCCTGGGTGGTCGGCCTGGTCGCGCTGGTCGGTTGGCAGATCGCGTACGCGTTGGACTGCGCCGACGGGCAGCTCGCCCGGGTGACCGGCCAGGGCAGCGCGGCCGGCGCCCGGGTCGACGTGCTCTGCGACGTGGCCGCCCAGATCGCGCTGGTGGCCGCGTTGTCCGCCACGGCCGTGGCGCAGCGCCCGGCCACCCCGGTCTGGCTGGTGGCGGTCTTCGCCGGCACCTGGATGGTCAACCTGGTGACCTCGGTGATGCAGGCCGGCCCGAACGCGGCCAGCATGGTCACCTCGACCTCGTTCCCGGTGCGCGTGGTGAAGCTGGTCCGCGACTACGGCGCGGTGATCTTCCTGGCCGGGCTGGTGCTGGTGTTCGCGCCCGCGCTGGCGTTCTGGGTGGTGGTGGCGTTCACCGTGGTCAACGGCGGCTTCCTGCTCGCCAGCATCGCCTTCTCCGCCCGCGCTGCGTGGTAAGGCGGGGCCCCCTGTTAACGCTTTAGGTAGAGGCGGGGCCCCTTCTTAACACGGCACGGGCCGGCCAGCCCGGCTGTCACCGATCGGCACCGACGATCGTTCGTCAGGTTGCAGCTCAGACATCGCTGGTGCACCCTCGGCCTCCTTCGCGCATACTTTGGTTGTGAAAGTGGATGAAGGCGCAGCGGGCAAGCTAGCTCAGGAGGCAGCATGCTGATCACCTTCCGTGCCGAGAACTATCGATCTCTCCGCGATCTGGTGGAAGTGTCCGCTGTCGTCCCGTCGTGGGTGGAAACCGAAGACGTCACCATTCCCGTGGGCGGGCACGGCGACATCCGGTTGGGCTCGATCGCTGCCGTCTACGGGTCGAATGCGTCCGGAAAGACCAATGTGCTGCGGGCGATGTGGTCGATGGCGAGCATGGTGTCCAACTCACATCAGTCGTGGAAGCCGTCGTCCAAGATCCCCTACTCTCCCTTCTTCGCCAGCCCGCACAACTCCTCGCCCGTGATGTTCGAGGCAGAGGTCCTACTGAACGGCGAACGACACCAGTACGGTTTCCGATTCGATCACGACAGAATCATCGAGGAATGGCTCTATGTTTTTCCCAAGGGCCGGCCCCGCCTGTTGTTCGATCGAGATGTCAACAGAGACACCGAATTCCGCTTCGGTCGCGCTCTGCGGGGCAGGCCCCAACTGATCGCGGACCTGACTCGCGACAACAGTCTCTATCTCTCAGCCGCAGCCGCCAACAACAGCCAACAACTGACCGAGCTGGCCAACTGGTTCGACACCGGAGTCCAGAGAGCGACCCCCGGAGATCGCGAGGCGCACGTCCGATACACGGTTGCCCAGGTGCGGAACGAACAGAAGAAGGCGGCAATCCTGGACCTGCTCCGCTTCGCGGACCTCGGCATCTCCGACCTTCGGATCGTCAGCCATGAGGTCGACGAGGAACTGAAGAGTCGGGTCAAGTCGCTGATGCAGGCGCTGAACCCGAATGCAGAGCCTGATGAGGTCGACTGGTCGGAGATCGCTCAGGGAACTCAGCTCGCCCACCGCATCGGAGACGACGATACGGCTTTTCTTGATCTCGATGACGAGTCGATGGGGACCAGAGCCTGGCTCGGCCTGATCGGCCCCATCATGCGGGCCTTGGAGAAGGGGACGCTGCTCCTGGTGGACGAACTGGACGCCAGCCTGCACCCACGACTCAGCAGTGAGGTGATCCGCATCTTCCACGACCCGCACCTGAACACACAGGGCGCCCAGCTCATCTTCAACACCCATGACCCCTCCCTCATGGGCGCCCTCCTGGGTGATGCGCCACTGCGACGGGACGAGGTGTGGCTGACGGAGAAGGGGAAAGATGGGGCGACCCGCCTCTACCCGCTGACGGAGTTCCGGCCGCGCAAGTCGGAGAACCTGGAGCGCGGGTACCTTCAGGGGCGCTACGGAGCGGTCCCGTTCGTCGACCGCGACCTGGCCCGTGCCGCACTCGTCCGACCGGAGGGCAACGCGCTTGCCTCCGCGTAAACCAACGTCGGCACACGGCTTACAGAGACGAAGAGGAAACCGCGAGGTCAGGCAGCGCTTTCTCCTGCTCTGCGAGGGAGAAGTCACCGAGCGGGAGTACTTCGAACACCTGCGCAAGGAGTTGCGCGGCACCCTGGTCACGATCGAAATTTCCCGAGACTCGGGCGAGCCGCTCAACCTCGTCAGGGAAGCGTGCCGCATGCTCCGGGATTCTTCCCGGGAGGCCAAACGCGCGGGGGATGACTACATGCGCTACGACTCGGTCTGGTGCATCTGCGACGTCGACGAGCACCGCCGCCTAGAGGCTGCCATCGAACTCGCCATGCGCGAAGGAGTGAACATGGCGATCTCCAACCCCTGCTTCGAGATCTGGCCCGCGCTCCACTTCGATCCGTGCACGCGCTACATGAGCGCGGGCGATCTCAGGTCGATCATTCGTCAGCATCAGCCGGGATACGAGAAGAGTCTGGACTGCCAAAAGCTCAACGGTCGTCAGGCGGAGGCGATCCGCCGGGCGATGGCACTGGACAAGCAGCATGCGAGAAACGGAAACCCGCCAGGGTCCAACCCCTCGACCGGCGTGTGGCAGCTCGTCCGAAAGCTGGCGGAGTCGGCGGGGTCACCGGCGGTCAGGTAACCCTGCGCATTGCTCCACCGGAGTGCCGGCCTGCCCGGCACCTCGACGAGACCGGGTGCTTGCGCAGCCGGCGGCAGGACCGCCGAGCCGGCTACAAACTTGATGGCATCAACGACTCACCTCGCGCGGGCGAGGCGACCGGGGACCTGGTGAGCCAGCAAAGATGTCCCGGCTCCGAGACGGAAGCCGGGGCAGTCCTGCTTCATCCGGTGCGGGCAGAGGCGCTAGTTACTCTTGAGGGAGCCGATGAAGGTACGCCAGCCCTGGGCGCCGAACGCCAGCGCGGGACCGGCCTTGTCCTTGCTGTCTCGGACGGCCACCCCGTCGCGGAGATCGGCCACCTCGACGCAC
Organism: Micromonospora sp. DT227; assembly: GCF_049841835.1. Taxonomy (NCBI): domain Bacteria; kingdom Bacillati; phylum Actinomycetota; class Actinomycetes; order Micromonosporales; family Micromonosporaceae; genus Micromonospora; species Micromonospora sp. DT227. The sequence continues at coordinate 291,035 of NZ_JBNCLA010000001.1, forward strand.
GCGCCGCCGTTGGAGTCGCTGCGGGTGGACTTCCGCCACACCGCGCCGGTGAGGTCCGGGTTCGACATGTCAGCCTCTACTTTATCTCGTCCGCGATCCGCAGAATGAGTCGGCGGGACTCCGCCGGCCCCAGGGCCGCAGCTTGAAGGCGTCCCCACAGCCGATTGTAGGACCGGAGCGACTCAGGGCTGTCGAGGTAATCCGCGTCCGTGAACGTCTCCAGGTAGACGACGTCCGAGGCGACTTCCTCGCCGAACCGCAGGATGATGAAGTTGTACGAGGCTGTCACGTAGGTCTCGGCATCGAGTGGAAAGACCTGGATCGTCACGTTCGGACGGTTGGCCAGAGCGGCGATATGGGATAGCTGCTCCCGCATCGCTTCCCGGTCGCCGAGGTCACGGCGCAGTGCTGACTCGCTGAGGATGAAGCTCAACTCCGGTCCGTCGGGGCGATCGATCACCTTTTGTCGTTCGAGGCGCACTGCGGTCTGCTGTTCCACATCCTCACCTTCGATGATCGCTCGGATGTAGGGCTCGATCTGGAGGATGCCCGGGATGACCTCGGACTGGTACCAGCGGATCTCGGCCGCGTCCGCCTCCAGATCGAGGTACTGCCGGAACCAGTCCGGCACGACGTTGCGGTATCCACTCCACCGTCCCCGCTGCCGTCCGGCGCGGGCGAGGTCCCGCAGCGGCTCGGCGTCCTCACCGGTCACCCCGTAGAAGTCGAGCAGCAGCTTCAAGTCCGTCAGCCGGATGCCGGACTGTCCCAACTCCAGCCGACTGACCTTGCTGGACGCCGAGTCGATGACCTCCGCAGCCTCTTCCTGGGTCTTGCCCGCCGCCTCACGGGCTCGCTTGAGAGCGTTGCCGAGGCGACGTCTCTGGATCGTCGGGGTGACCATGCGGCGAGTATCCCGCCGTTCCGGCCAGCCGCCCGGCGACACGCCGTGAGTTCCCAAATCAGGAGTAGGTCGCTAGCCTTCTCGTCTGGACTCCTATTTTAAGGAACCAGAATTATCTTCCGGGAGGACTCATGGGACGAAAGTCCGAGCGCGAGGACCGGGGCGAGCAGATCCAGGCGGCGGAGCGGGAGGCCGCGCGGCAGCGCCTTCTCGCCCAGGCCGAGGCGGAACGGATACCCGCCGAGGAAACCACCCGGGCGGTGCCGGACCGGCAGCGGCAGCGTGGACAGCAGTGAGCTGCTGCCGGTCGGCCGGCGGGTGGCGTACTGGCGGGGGCGGCGGAAGTTGTCGCAGCAGGTGTTCGCCGATCGGCTCGGCCGGTCGAAGTCCTGGGTCGACAAGGTCGAGCGGGGTGTCCGGTCCCTCGACAAGGTGTCGACGCTGCGGGACATCGCTGCCGTCCTGCGAATCGACACCGCCGTGCTGCTCGGCCGGGACACCCGACCCGCTGCGGTGGCCCAGCGCACCGAGGGAGTGGAGGGGATCCGGGCGGCGCTGTCGGCGTACGAGATCGCTTTGGCACGGCCGACCGCCCACGGCACGGTGCTGCCGGCGGACCGGGTGGCGCGGGATGTCGAGCACGCGTGGGTGACGTTCCAGCATGCCCGGTATCCGCAGGTGGTTGCCGCCATGCCGGGCCTGCTGGCCGGCGTGCGGCGCGTCGCGGCCGACGGATGGGGGCGCCCGCTGCTGGTGGAGGCGTACCGGCTCACCGCGTCGCTGCTGGTGAAGCTCGGCGAGGTCGAGCTGGGCTGGCTGGCCGCGGACCGGGCCATGACTGGCGCGACCGGCGATCCGGTGTTGGTGGCCGCCGCCACGGTGCAGCTCGGCCAGGTGTTCCGCGCGTCGGGGCGGGCGCGGGAGGCACAGTCGGTGACCCTGGCCGCCGCGTACCGGATCGCCCCTCAGGACGGCTCTCCCGGCGGGTTGTCGTTGTGCGGGACGTTGCTGGTGCAGGCCGCGCTGGCGGCGGCCCGCCGAGGTGACGCCCGCGTCGCCGCCGAACTCATCGACGAGGCCGCCGGCATGGCCACCCGGGTGGGTGACGGTCACGACCATCACCGGACAGCGTTCGGGCCGACGGCGGTGGACCTGGCCCGCGCCGCCGCCGCGCTCGACCTGGGCGACGCGCGTGAGGCGGTCGCCTGGCACGAGAAGACGACCGCGCGGGACGCCTGGCGGTGGCTACCGGTGGAACACCGGGCGGCACACCTGATCGACGCGGCCCGCGCCTACCTTCAGGCCGACGACCCGGCCAGCGCCGGCCGCGTACTGGTCGACACCGATCGGATGGCACCCGCCGAGGTACGCCAGCGGCCGGTCGCGCGGCAGGTGCTCGCCCAGGTGGCCCGCGATCCGCGCGCTCCCGCCACGATCATCCAACTCGCCGCCGCTCTCGGGGTGAGCTGAGCATGACCGGGCCGGCTCGGACGGCCGTAGCCGGCAGGAGATCGCCTCGGCAGCAGATCAGGGGGAGACACATCGGGCAGCGGTGCGGCGCTGGCGTGCCGACTCGTAGAGCAGGACGGTCGCGGCGGCCGCCGCGTTCAGGGAGCTGGCGGCCCCGGACATGGGGATCCGGACGAGCTGGTCGCAGGCCTCCCGCCAGCCGACGCTGAGACCTGTGGTCTCGTTGCCGATCAGGGTCAGCGTGGGTCGCGTGAAGTCGTACTCGGCGGCGTCCAGTGCGCCGTGCTCGTCGGCACCCACCACGCCGACGCCGACGCCGTCGGCGCGCACGTCGGCCACCCAGGACAGCACGGCCTGGTGTGCGGGCACCCGGACCACGGGCAGCGCGAACAGCGAGCCGGTGCTCGCCCGCACCGCCTTCGGGTCGTACACGTCGGCGGCATGGCCGGTGACGATGACGCCGGACGCGCCGAGGGCGTCCGCGGACCGGATGACCGTTCCGATGTTGCCGGGGCTGGTGGGCCGGTCGAAGACGACGACGTTCATGGTCGGCCCGGCCGGGATGCGGCACAGGTCGTCCTCCCGTGTCGCGACCACGGCCAGCAGCTCCGGCACCGTGTCCGCCTTGCCGCCCAGCTCGTGCATCAGCTCACGGGAGACGGCGAACCGCTCGGCCCGGACGGTGTCCAGGGTCCTGCGAGCCCAGCCGGACATCTGGGCGTCGGCGTCGTAGAGCAGCTCCCGGACCTGCCAGCCGTGTTCGACGGCCATGGCGATCGGGCGTACGCCCTGCACGAGGAACTCGCCGCGACGCTGCCGCTTGGCCCGGTTGCGGAGCAGCGCCTCCCACTGCTGGAACCGGGCATTACGGCCACTCACCCGCACCGTCACCGGTGCACCTCGGCACCGGGGGTGTCCCGTCCGAGTCCCCGGCGAATCGCGATCTCCACGGGCGAGTACGCGCCGTCGGCCCGGTCCAGTTCGTACGGCGCGGCCGGCATCAGCGGCGGCTGGGCCATGAAGCGCGGTCGCGTCCCGTGGTGCGGTTGGGCCGCGTGCACCAGGAACGGATGGCACAGGAAGACGTCGCCCGGGGACCCGGTGGCCAGGGCGAGTGGCCGGTGGTCGGAGGCCGCCACCAACTCGGGCGCGAGGTCCAGCCCGCTCGCCCCGTCCTCGCCGTACTTCTCCAGCACCTTCGGCACGTCGAGGTGTGAGCCGACCCGGATCCGGGTCGGGGCGTCCTCCGCACCGACCTCGCTGAACAGGAACAGCATCAGCAGCGCCCGGTCCCGGGAGCGGACGTTCGTGAAGTACCAGGTCGCGCCCTCCGGCAGATAACTGCCCTCGATGTGCCAGCCCGCGTCGTCCGGCTCGTCCTCGTGCGGGAAGCGCAACGGGAACGTGCCAAGCGAGTAACGCGGTTCCCACCGTCCCGCGCCGACGAGCAGGTCGTACGCGTGGTGGAGGAACGGCGAGTTGGGCGCGGCGGCGAACGGCCCCTGCGCCAGGCCGGGCACCCAGTGCAGGGGCTGCGTCCAGGTGGCTGGGTCGTCCGGGTCGCAGCCCGTCTCCCGCCACAGCAGCCGCGCGCAGTCCGCGGCCACGCGCGGTGCGACCGCCCCCGCCAGCTTCACGAAGCCGTCGCGAAGGAACCGGGATACCAGTGTCTCGTCGTCCATGCCTCCCATCGTGTGGTGGCACCGGCCCCGATCACCCGACACTTCCCGCGCCGCGTCGGTCGGGTGGGCCGGGAAAGAGGCGGCGGGAGGGAGCGGGTCAGGACAGGGAGGCGTAGACGTCGATCAGGCGCTTGGTGATCACGTCGGGGTGGAACGTGCGCTCGTAGCGGGTGCGGGCCGCGCCGGCCAGGGCGCGCGCCTCCGCGGCGGCCAGCGGCAGCGCGGCGGCCAACGCGTCGGCCTCGGGCGCCACCACCCAGCCGGCCTCGCCCCGCTGCACCCCGGTCGGCAACGGGACGTGCCCTTCCCCGGGCGCGGCGGTCGCCACCTCGGCCGGCCCGGTGCCGGCCGGCTCGCGGGGGGTGTCCGCGCCGACCAGGTACGGGATGCCGCCGAGCGCGGTTCCGAGCACCGGCCGACCGGCCGCCAGCGCCTCGATGATCACGGTGGGCAGCACGTCGTGCCAGGTCGAGGTGGCCAGCACCACGGCGCTGTCGGCCAGCGCGGCGCGTACCCCCTGGCGGTCGAGCTGGCCCAGGTAGCGCACGTCGGGCCGCTCGGCGGCGGCCGCCTCGGCCAGCGGGCGCAACTCGCCGTCACCGGCGATGCGCAGCGGGCCGAGCGCGCCCACCGGGTGTCGCCGCCACGCCGCGAGCAGCAGGTCCAGGCCCTTCTCCGGGCTGAGCCGGCCCATGAACAGGAAGCCGTCCCCCACCGGCGCCGGCGGGCCCGGGTCGGGCACCGCGTTGGGCTTGACCACGATCCGCTCGTCCGGGATGCCGTAGTCCCGCAGGTGGTCGGCGACCGCCGTGGTCAGCGCGATGAACCGGTCCACCGACCGCCAGGTCGGACGGTGCACGGCCAGCGTGGTGGCCATCAGCGCGCTCTGCGCCCGGGAGTCGCGGTAGCAGCGGTGCACGATCGCCGGCACGCCCAGCGCGCGACCGCGGCAGTCCTGGCAGATCACGCCGTCGCGGAAGTAGAGACCGGAGGAGCAGACCTGCCGGTAGTTGTGCACCGTCTGCACCACCGGCACGCCGCGCTTGTGCGCGGTCCGCACCACCCAGGGCGAGAGCAGCGGGTACGGGTTGTGCAGGTGCAGCACGTCCGCTCGGTGCTCGACGAGCAGGCGGTCCAGGTCGTGCTGGGCCTTCGGGGCCCAGATCGGCGAGATCGGCAGCAGCGCCTTGGCCGGCTTCGACATCGACGGAATCTCGTCGGAGCTGCGCAGGAACGGCAGCACCTCCACGCCGGCAGCGGTGAGCTGGGCGATCTCCGCGTCGACGATGGTGTTCTCGCCGGACGGCTGAGCTTCCCGGTACCGGTTGTGCGCCACCACGATTCTCACGGGAAAGAAGGCTACCGTTGTCCCGTGCCTGAACTACCGGAGGTGGAAGCGCTCGCCGGATACCTGCGTGAGCGGGCGGTGGGCCGGCGGGTCGAGCGGTTCGAGGTGGCCTCGATCAACGCGCTGAAGACGTACGATCCGCCGCCCAGCGCGGTCGCCGGTCGGACGGTCACCGGCGCGGGCCGGCACGGGAAGTTCCTGGACGTCCGGTTCGACGAGGATCTGCACCTGGTGATCCACCTGGCCCGGGCGGGCTGGCTGCACTACCGGGAGGCGTTTCCGTCGGCGACCCCGCTGCGGCCCGGCAAGGGCCCGATCGCGGTGCGGGTACGCCTCGACGACGGCTCCGGCTTCGACCTGACCGAGGCCGGCACCCAGAAGAAGCTGGCCGCCTACCTGGTCACCGACCCGGCCCAGGTGCCGGGCGTGGCGAAGCTGGGGCCGGACGCGCTGGCGGCCGACCTGCCCACGTTCGTCGAGCGGCTGCGCAGCCGCCGGGGGCAGGTCAAGGGCGTGCTGACCGACCAGTCGGTGCTGGCCGGCGTGGGCAACGCGTACTCGGACGAGATCCTGCACGCGGCGCGGCTCTCCCCGTTCGCGATCACCGACCGGCTCACCGACGACCAGCTCGCCGGCCTGCACGCGGCGACCCGGACGGTGCTGGGCGACGCGGTCCGGCGGTCGATGGGCCAGCGGGCCGCGGAGCTGAAGGGGGAGAAGCGCTCGGGCCTCAAGGTGCACGCCCGGAAAGGGCTGCCCTGTCCGGTCTGTGGGGACACGGTGCGTGAAGTCTCGTTCGCCGACTCCAGCCTCCAGTACTGCCCCACCTGTCAGACCGGCGGCAAGCCGCTGGCTGACCGAAGGTTGTCGCGACTCGTACGGTGAGTAACCACACCCGGTGGTTACTGAGCGGAATCGACCGGGGATCGCGGAAGGTCCCGAACGGTGGCTCTACCCGAGCCGTCATCCATCGGTATAGTGGCTCGGTCCCCGGCTTCACAACTGACTCGGAGCCGGCCAGATCGCCACGGTCAACGTGGGAGACTGGAACGGTGAGCGACCCGCGTCCTCACGGCGAGTGAGGTTCGGGTCATGCGGGAGGACATGGGTTGAGGTGACGACAAGCCTCCAGCGCCCGGTAACCGACACAGGCCGGAGCAAGAGCGTGCGGCACGTCGACAGCTTTGAGATCCAGCCGCCGACACCGCCGTCGCACAACGGCGTACCCCGGTCGGGATGGGCTCGCGCCCGCCGCCGGGTCTCCCGCTGGCACCGTCCCTACATCGCGGTCCTGCTGCTGGCCGACTTCGGCGCCGCGGCGCTGGCCAGCTTCCTGGCCGTGCAGATCTTCGAGCAGGCCGACTCCGGCTTCAAGAACTCCCCTCAGGTGTGGTTCTACACCGTCGCGTTCCTGCTGCTGCCGCTCGGCTGGCTGCTCATCCTGTGGGGAAACCGGGCGTACGACCGGCGCTACCTGGGCCTCGGTCCGGACGAGTTCAAGCGCGTCATCCGCTCCGGTGTGGCCGTTGCCGCCACCGTTTCGTTCCTGGCCTTCGCCACGGTGACGTCACTGTCCCGGTGGACGGTCGGCTTCGCGCTGCTCGGCGCGCTGCTGCTGATCCTGCTCGGCCGGATGATCGCCCGGGCCGGTCTGCACGCGTTGCGCCGCCGGGTCGGTCAGGCCGGGCACCGGATGGTGCTGGTCGGCACGCTGCCGGAGTGCCTGGAGGTCTACACCACGGTCACCCGCAACCCCGGCGTCGGCCTGGTGCCGGTCGCCATCCACCTCACCGACGGGTACGCCGCCGCCCGGGGCCTGGAGACGCCGGTGCCGGTGTACGCCGGCCGCGACGTGCTGGCCCTGGTGCGGGAGGTCGGCGGCGACACCATCGCGGTCTGCGGCTCGGCCACCGCCGAGCCGGGTGAGCTGCGCCGGCTGGCCTGGCAGTTGGAGGGCTCCGGCGTCGACCTGGTGGTCGCGCCCCAGCTCACCGACATCGCCGGCCCCCGGGTGCACATCCGCCCGATCGAGGGCCTGCCGCTGCTGCACGTCGAGGAGCCGACCCTCTCCGGGCCGGCGCTGCTGCTCAAGAGCCTGATGGACCGGGTCGCGTCCGGGCTGGGCCTGCTGGTGCTCGCCCCGCTCTTCGCCGCGGTCGCGCTCGCCATCCGCATCTCCGACCCCGGCCCGGTGTTCTTCCGGCAGCCCCGGGTGGGGCACGAGGGGCGCACGTTCCGGGTGTGGAAGTTCCGCACCATGTACGTGGACGCGGAGGAGCGACTGGCCGGCCTGGTCGACCAGAACGAGACCGACGGCATGCTGTTCAAGATGAAGCAGGATCCCCGGGTCTTCCCGGTGGGCCGCTTCCTGCGGGCCTCGTCGCTGGACGAGCTGCCCCAGTTGATCAACGTGCTCTGGGGCGAGATGTCGCTGGTCGGCCCGCGTCCGCTGCCCGCCGACGACGGCGACTTCCTGGGCGACGTGCGACGCCGGCTGCTGGTCCGGCCGGGCATGACCGGGCTGTGGCAGGTGTCCGGCCGCTCCGACCTGTCCTGGGACGAGGCGGTCCGGCTCGACCTCTACTACGTCGACAACTGGTCGCTGGCGTACGACCTGAGCATCCTGTGGCGGACCGTCGGAGTGGTGCTGGCCCGCAAGGGCGCGTACTAACGTTCCCGGGGTGGGTGGCAACCTCTCGGCCGTCTTCGCCGTCGTCTCGCTGGTCACCGCGTTGGCCGCGGCGCTCTGGGCGGTGCTGCGGTTACGCGCCCGACGGGGCATCGCCACCGCGACCCAGCGGGCCACGTACGAGGTGCTGCACACCGCCGGCCTGGCCGCCGAGCCGCTGCGCGCCGGCCTGAGCGCGGCGGGCGCGGCGAAGGCCGTACGCCATCTGCGCGCCCTGGTGGGCGCCGCCGGCCTGGCGCTGACCGACCGCGAGATGCTGCTGGCCGTCGACGGGCGCGGCGCGCACCACGGCGACCAACTGGTCGCGGCGGCCCGGCGGGTGGTCGACAGCGGGCGCTCCACCGTGCTGCGCGAGTCGGAGCTGCGCTGCGACCTGGTCGACTGCCCGGTACGCGGCGCGGTGGTGGCGCCGCTGAGCGCGGACGGCCGGGTGGTCGGCGCGCTGGTGGCGGTGGCCGACGAGCGGCCGGCGCCGGGCCTGGTGCAGGCCACGCTGGAGACCGCGCACTGGGCCGGTGACCAGCTCGCCCTGGCCGAGCTGGACTCGTCGCGGGAACGGCTGGCCCGGGCCGAGGTACGCGCGCTGCGCGCCCAGATCAGCCCGCACTTCATCTACAACGCGCTCACCGCGATCGGCTCGTTCGTGCGGACCGACCCGGACCGGGCCCGGGAGCTGATCCTGGAGTTCGCCGAGTTCACCAGGTACTCGTTCCGCTCGCACGGCGAGTTCACCACGTTGGCCGAGGAGCTGCGCTCGATCGACCGCTACCTGACCATCGAGCGGGCCCGGTTCGGCGAGCGGCTCCAGGTGCGCCTCCAGATCGCCCCGGAGGTGCTGCCGGTGACGCTGCCGTTCCTCTGCCTCCAGCCGCTGGTCGAGAACGCGGTGCGCCACGGCTTGTCCCGCAAGCCGGGCACCGGCATGGTGAGCATCGAGGCCCGGGACGCGGGCGCCGAATGTCACATCACGGTGGAGGACGACGGAGTGGGGATGGATCCGACCACGCTGACGGCGGGCATCGCCGAGGTGTCCGGCGGCGGCAGCGACCCGGCCGACGACCCGGGGCAGCACGTCGGCCTCTCCAACGTCGACGAGCGGCTGCGGTCGGCCTTCGGGGACCGCTTCGGCCTGGTCGTCGAGACCGGCCTGGGCTCGGGTACGAAGGTCAGCATGCGGGTGCCGAAGTTCCACCCCGGCGTCCGGGTCTCGTCATGACCGCGACCGGCACCGGGTTCCTCCGCGTGCTGGCCGTGGACGACGAGCCGCCGGCCCTCGACGAGCTGGCCTACCACCTGCGCACCGATCCCCGGGTGGCCCGGCTGCACACCGCCGGCGACGCCACCGAGGCGCTGCGGGTGCTCCGCGACGACGACGTGGACGTGGTGTTCCTCGACATCCGGATGCCGGGGCTGGACGGCATGGAGCTGGCCCGGGTGCTGCGCCGGTTCGCCCGGCCACCGGCGATCGTCTTCGTCACCGCGTACGACGACGGCGCGGTGGACGCGTTCGACCTGGGCGCCACCGACTACGTACGCAAGCCGGTCCGGGCCGAGCGGCTGGCCGAGTCGCTGCGCCGGGTGATCGGCTCGCGGGTGGTGCCGTCGCATCCGGCGGCGCTGGCCCGGGCGGAGGAGGACCCGACGATCCCGGTCGAGTTGGCCGGCACCACCCGGATGCTGCCCCGCTCGGCGGTGCGCTGGGTGGAGGCGCAGGGCGACTACGCCCGGCTGCACACCGCGGAGGGCTCGCACCTGGTCCGGGTGTCGCTGGCCACGCTGGCGGAGCGCTGGGCCGACGCGGGGTTCGTCCGCGTCCACCGGTCGTACCTGGTGCAGTTGCGGCTCATCGCCGAGCTGCGGCTGGTCAACTCCGGTTACGTGGTGGTGGTCGACGGGACGGAGCTGCCGGTGAGCCGCCGGCACACCCGGGAGCTGAAGGACAAGCTGGTCCGCGCCGCCAAGCAGGACTGGAACCGCTGACTCCACAGTCGATTCCGCCGGTACGGCTGATCGACGGGTGTCGCACCGCGTACCTATCCTGGCCGGGCCGATCCCGGACGGGGCGCGGGGGGCGGTGTGGGCGGAGCCTGCGCGGGGTCGCCCCACCATCCTCACGTTGGGACGCAGATGCGTTTTTCCTTCGCACGTCGTGCCGCCACCGCGGCCGTCGTCGCCGGTTTCCTCGTCCTGCCCGGGTCAGCCCCGGCGCAGGCCGCGGAGACCAGCACGGTCAGCGGACGGCTGACCACCAGCTCCGGCGCCGGCGCGGCCGACGCCCAGGTCGAGGTGTTCGACGCCGACAGCTACGCCACGGCCGGCTGGACCACCACCGACAGCGACGGCCGCTGGTCGGTCGGCGGGCTGGACGCGGGGCGCTACCTCGTCGGCTTCCACCCGGTCGACCAGCCGGCGCAGTACTACCGGCAGCAGGCCGTGATCTGGGACGCCGACCCGGTGACGGTCGGCAGCGGCGAGACCGCCACCGCCGACGACCAGCTCCGGGCCACCGGCCTGCTCACCGGACGGATCACCGACGCCGGTGGCGCACCCGTCGCCTGGCTCAGCATCTACGCCGACCGGCCCGACAACTCCGCGAACGCCTACGGGTCCACCGACGAGGACGGGCGCTTCCGGATCGCCGCGACGCCCGGCGACTACACCCTCTCCTTCCGGCCGATCGAGGGCTCCTACCAGACCCAGTACGTCCCCGGGAAGCTCGACGAGGTCGACGCCGGCCGCTACCGGGTGACCGCCGACCAGGAGACCGTGGTCAACGAGACGGTGCTGCCCACCGGCAGCCTCACCGGCACGTTCACCACCGCGGCCGGCGCGCCGCTCGCCTCCGCCCGGGTCGCGGTCAATACCGCCAACATGTACGGCGGGGTCGACGCCGAGACCGCTGCCGACGGCACCTTCACCGTCCCGGCGCTGCTGGCCGGCTCCTACAAGGTGCGTTTCGAGACCGACGACCGGACGCAGTACTACCGGGGCAAGCTCGACTACACCGACGCGAACCTCGTGGTGGTACGCGGCGGCCAGCGGACCCGGATCGCCGACGCGCTGCTCGGCACCGGCTCCGTGCGGGTCCGCGCCGTCGACTCGGTCACCGGCGCCCCGGTGGCCGACTTCTGCGTCGAGTCGGCGGAGACGTGCAGCCGGGGCACCGGGGCCGTCACCCTCACCGGCCTGCCGCAGGGCCGGCACGAGATCTACGTCTACACGGCGGACCGCCTGCACTTCGACCGCCGCCTCACCGTACGGGTGCTGGCCGGCCAGACCACCGAGGTCGCCCCGAAGCTGCTTCCGGGCGCGCTCATCACCAGCACCATCGTCGACCGGGCCACCGGGCGGCCGGTGGCCGACGTCTGCCTCGACGCGTTCCTGCCCAAGCAGGCCGGGCTGGTGGACGGGCACGGGAACTGCAGCGACCAGGCCGGACGGATCCGGGTGGGTCCGCTGGCCGGTGGCACCTACCGGCTCTTCGCCGACCCGGGCGACGCCCCCTACGGTCGGCAGTGGGTCGGCGCCGACGGCGGCACCGGTGACGAGCGGCAGGCCGCCACCGTCACCGCGACGGTCGGCACGGTGACCGCCGGGCCGCAGGTCCGGCTCGACCCGGCCGGCCGGATCACCGGCACGGTCACCGACGCGGCCAGCGGCAAGCCGGCGAACTCGGTCGACGTCTCGGTGCTGACCGGTCACCCCGGTGTCGGCGTCAACGACGCCAGCACCGACGAGCAGGGCCGCTACACGCTCGACCGGCTCGGCCCGTACGACTGGCCGGTGGTGTTCAGCGGTCACCCGTACGCCGTCCACTGGTCCGGTGACGCGGTCAGCCGCTACACCGCCACGCCGGTGCCGGTGACCGCCGGGGGCACCGCGACCCTCGACACCGCCATGCGTGCGGGCAGCACGGTGACCGGCACGTTCACCAACCAGGACGGCGCGTCGTTCACCAACGGCTGGGTGGTCGCCCGCAGCGCCGACACCGGCGACGTCGCCGGCTCCGGCTGGATGTCCGACGGCCGCTACACGCTCCAGGTCACCGGCCGCCAGCGCGTCTACGTCACCTACGACGTGTCGTTCGCCGGCCAGGACTACTCCGGCCGCTATCTGGTGACCGGGCCGGACGGCACCCGCAAGCTCGGCCTGTTCGTGGTGCCGGCCACCGGCACGCTCACCGCCGACCTGGTGGTCCCGACGAGCTGATCCGGCACGTGCGGGGCCGGTCCGTCGGGCCGGCCCCGCGCTGCTGTTCCGGTCCCGTCGTCCACAACGATTCCGCGCTCGTCCACCGGGTTGTCCACAGGTGTGCGGCGTTATCCACAGGTTGTACACAGGGCCGTCCACGCTGCGCTTGACATTCGCGCTGATCGGGCGAGACTGCCGGGGATGACCGCAGCCGACGACCAGCAGCCGGCGGGGCAGCCCGTCGCGGCGGCCCCGGTCCCCGGCCCGCGCGTGCCGCAGCGGACCCGGGTCGTGCTGGCCGAGGTCTCCCGGACCGGCAGCCGCGCCGACCGCACCCGCTCCGAGCTGACCCAGCAGACCCGGGTCGGCGAGACGCTGGTGCAGGGCCTGATGCGCGCCCAGCTCTCGCTGGCGCTGCGGCTCAGCCTGCTGGTGGTGATCGGGCTGGGCGGCCTGCCGTGGCTGTTCGCCATCGCGCCGTCGGTCGGGCGGGTCACCGTGCTCGGCGTGAACCTGCCGTGGGTGCTGCTCGGGGTGGCCGCGTTCCCGTTCCTGATCGTGGTCGGCTGGGCGTACGTGCGGCTGGCGGAACGCAACGAGCAGGACTTCGTCGACCTGGTCCAGCGGCCGGAGCGCTGATGGCCAACGGGTACGTGGTCCCCGCGATCGTGGCGGTCACCCTGGTCACCGTCGGCATCGGCTTCTACGGCCTGCGGCTGGCCCGCACCACGTCCGACTTCCTGGTCGCGTCCCGGGCGGTCAGCCCGACCTGGAACGCCGCCGCGATCGGCGGGGAGTACCTGTCGGCGGCCAGCTTCCTGGGCGTGGCCGGGCTGATCCTCAAGTACGGCGTGGACGTGCTCTGGTACCCGGTCGGATTCGCCGCCGGCTACCTGGCGCTGCTGCTGTTCGTGGCCGCCCCGCTGCGCCGCTCCGGCGCGTTCACGCTGCCGGACTTCTGCGAGGTGCGGCTCGGGTCGCGTCGGCTCCGGACGATCGCCACCGTCTTCGTGATCTTCATCGGTTGGCTCTACCTGGTGCCGCAGTTGCAGGGCGCCGGGCTGACGTTGGCCACGCTGACCGGTTCGCCGTACCCGGTCGGGGCGCTGCTGGTGGCCGTGGTGGTGACCGCGAACGTGGCGCTGGGCGGCATGCGGGCGATCACGTTCGTGCAGGCTTTTCAATACTGGCTCAAGTTGACCGCGCTCGCCGTACCGGCGATCTTCCTGGCGCTGCAGTGGCAGGCCGACGCCCGCCCGGCGGTGACGCCACCCGACGGGCCGGCGTTCCGGACCGCGACCACCGTGGTGGTCGAGCACCGCGCGACGCTCACCCTGCCCGACGGCGACGTGCGGGAGGTACGCCCCGGCGACCGCCTCGACTTCGCCGCCGGTGACCCGGTGCCGGAGGTGTCCGGCGCCGCGATCGCCGCCACCGACTGGCTGCTGCCGGACACCGCCGGCGACGACGACCGCAGCCTGTTCGCCACGTACTCGCTGATCCTGGCCACGTTCCTGGGCACCATGGGGTTGCCGCACGTGCTGGTGCGCTTCTACACCAACCCGGACGGCGCCGCCGCCCGGCGCACCACACTCGTGGTGCTGGCCCTGGTCGGCGTCTTCTACCTGCTGCCCACGATCTACGGCGTGCTGGGCCGGATCTACACGCCGCAACTGCTGGTCAGCGGTCAGACCGACGCGGTGGTGGTGCTGCTGCCCGGCGCGGCGCTCGGCGACGGTGTCACCGGCCGGCTGCTCGCCGCACTGGTCGCCGCCGGCGCGTTCGCGGCGTTCCTCTCCACCTCGTCCGGGCTGCTCACCAGCGTCGCCGGGGTGATCTCCACGGACGTGCTGGGCCGCGGCTCGGTACGCGGTTTCCGGCTCGCCACGGTGATCGCCGGCGCGGTGCCGGCGGTGCTCGCGTTGAACGTCTCCGGGCTGGACGTGTCGCAGGTGGTGGGGCTGGCGTTCGCGGTCGCCGCGTCGAGCTTCTGTCCGCTGCTGGTGCTCGGCATCTGGTGGCGCGGCCTGACCGACCTGGGCGCCGCCGCCGGGGTGCTGGTGGGCGGCGGCGCGGCGATCGGTGCGGTGCTGGTCACCGTGCTGGGCCCGCCGCTGACCGGCTGGCCGGCGACGCTCACCACCCAGCCGGCGGCGTGGACGGTGCCGCTGGCGTTCACGGTGATGGTGGTGGTCTCCATGGCCAGCCGGCGACGCCTGCCCCGCGACGTCGGCACCACCATGCTCCGCCTGCACACGCCGGAGTCACTGCGCCTGTAGGCGCGTACCTCTCAGGTATGACGGAAAGATCGTCCTTCGGCCCGAGCAGGCGCTGGCCGGGGCGGGCTACCGTCGGACCATGACCGATCAGCACCCGGCCCTGCACCTCCGTGGCCTGGCCAAGCGCTTCGACACGAAGGTCGCGGTGGCCGGGGTCGACCTGGCCGTGCCGACCGGCTCGTTCTACGGCCTGCTCGGCCCGAACGGGGCCGGCAAGACCACCACCCTGTCCATGGCCGTCGGCCTGCTGCGGCCCGACGCCGGTGAGGCCCGCGTCCTCGGGTATGACGTCTGGGCCGACCCGGTCCGCGCGAAGAGCCTGCTCGGCGTGATGCCGGACGGCGTACGCCTCTTCGACCGGCTGAGCGGGGCGGAGCTGCTGGCGTACCACGGTCTGCTGCGCGGCATGGACCCGGCGGTGGTCGACCAGCGGGCGGCGGAGCTGCTCGACGTGCTGGCGCTCGGCGACGCCGGCCGCACGCTGGTGGTCGACTACTCGGCCGGCATGAAGAAGAAGATCGGCCTGGCCTGCGCGCTGCTGCACGGCCCGCGCCTGCTGGTCCTCGACGAGCCGTTCGAGGCGGTCGACCCGGTCTCGGCGGCGCTGATCCGGGACATCCTGCACCGGTACGTGACCGGTGGCGGCACGGTGGTCTTCTCCAGCCACGTGATGGAGGTGGTCGAGCGGCTCTGCTCGCACGTGGCGATCCTGGCCGACGGCACGATCAAGCGGGTCGGCACGCTGACCGAGGTGCGCGGCGACCGGTCGCTGGAGGACGTCTTCGTCGAGGTCGTCGGCGGCCGGACCGCGACCGGCGAGGAGCTGTCGTGGCTGTCCCGGTGACCGCCGTCGAGCCCCCGGCGCGGGCCGTCTCGCCCCGGCACTTCGTCCGGCTGAAGCTGCGGGTGCTCGGCAACAACTTCCGTGGCCAGGCGTGGCGGATCGCGCTGTTCGTGCTGGGTGTGCTGTTCGCGCTCTGGTTCGCCGCGACCGGGTTCTTCCTGCTGGCCGCGCCCGGCCTGGCCGACGAACCCCGGTACGCGTTGCTGGCCGCCGCGTTCGGCGGCGGCGTGCTGACGCTCGGCTGGCTGCTGCTGCCGCTTGTCTTCTTCGGCGTGGACGAGACGCTGGACCCGGCCCGGTTCGCGCTGCTGCCGCTCTCCCGCCGGACCCTGGTCACCGGCCTGCTCGCCGCCGCGCTGGTCAGCGTGCCGGCGCTGGCCACCCTGATCACGGTGGCCGGGCTGGTGATCACCGCGGGCGCGCTGGGTGGCTGGTCGGCCGCGCTGGTGGAGGCCGTCGGCGTGGTCGCCGGGCTGCTGGTCTGCGTGGCCGGGGCCCGTGCGGTGACCAGCGCGTTCGCCACCATGCTGCGGTCCCGCCGGGTCCGTGACCTGGCGGCCGTGCTGCTCGCGGTGCTGGCCGCGCTGCTCGGGCCGTTGCAGCTGCTGGTGCTGGCCGCGGTGCGCAGCGCCGACTGGGACCGGCTGACCGGGGTGGCCCGGGTGGTCGGCTGGACGCCGTTCGGCGCGCCCTGGACGGCCGGCATCGACGTGGCCGAGGGCCGGGCCCTCGCGGCCGTGGTGAAGCTGCTGATCACCGCCGCGACGGTCGGCGTACTCCTGCTCTGGTGGTCGCGGTCGTTGGAGTCGGCGATGGTCGGCGCGGCGAGCGCCGGGCCGGCGCGGGCCCCGCGCGGCGTGGTCGGCGGCGCGATCGCGCAGCTCTTCCCGCGCGCGGTCGGCTGGGCCCGGCGGGACCGGTTCGGCGCGCTGGTGGCCCGGGAGTGCCGCTACTGGTGGCGGGACGCCCGACGGCGGGCCAACCTGATCACGATCGCCGTGGTGGGCGTGTTCGTGCCGGTGATGGTCAACCTGGGTGGCGCGTCGCTCGCGGTCGAGGGCGGGGCCGCGTTCGGCGAGGCCAGCGCCAACTCCTCCCCGGTGCTGGTCAGCATCTCCATGGTCTTCGTCGGGGTGCTCGCCTCGGTGACGCTGGCCAACCAGTTCGGCTTCGACGGCAGCGCGTACGCGGCGAACGTGGTCGCCGGCGTGCCGGGTCGGGTGGAGCTGCGGGCCCGGATGACGGCGTTCTCGCTCTACGTGGTGCCGATCCTGCTGGTCGTCGCGGTGGTGCTGGGCGTCGTGCTGGGGCGGCCGGAATGGCTCGGGGTGATGGCCGGCGGGCTGTTCGCCGCGTACGGCTGTGGGCTGGCGATCAACGGGTTCATCTCGGTGCTCGGCGCGTACTCGCTGCCGGAGACCAGCAACCCGTTCGCCATGAACACCGGCGCGGGCATCGCGAAGAGCCTGTTCACGCTGCTGTCGATGGTGTCCTCGGCGGCGGCGGCGATCCCGTTCGTGGTGGCCGCCGGGCTGCTCGGCGACGTCTGGCTCTGGCTGGCGCTGCCGGCCGGCCTGGCGTACGGGACGGGCGCGGCGCTGCTCGGCGCGTACCTGGCCGGGGACGCGTTGGACCGCCGGCAGCCGGAGCTGCTGGCCTCGGTCACGCCGAGGCGCTGATGCCGGTCGTCGAGGCGGTCGTCACCGTGCCGGTCCCGCCGGAGCTG
Source organism: Micromonospora sp. DT227 (assembly GCF_049841835.1). Taxonomy (NCBI): domain Bacteria; kingdom Bacillati; phylum Actinomycetota; class Actinomycetes; order Micromonosporales; family Micromonosporaceae; genus Micromonospora; species Micromonospora sp. DT227. The sequence continues at coordinate 308,168 of NZ_JBNCLA010000001.1, forward strand.
GCGTTCGCGGTCTCCCAGACCGTCGCACCGGTGCGTTACCGGTGGGACCCGTTCGTCCGCGAGCAGCACTTCGTCGACGGCGCGACCCGCCCCGGCCGGGGCGTGCGCACGTTCACCCGCTCCCGGCACGGGTTGACCATGGTCAGCGAATACGTCTCCTGGGCGCCGCCGACCAACGTGGGCATGAAAATGGTCCGTGGACCGTGGTTCTTCGAACGCTTCGGCGGCGGCTGGCGCTTCGCGCCCGGCCCGGAGCCGGGCACCACGGTCGCCACCTGGCGGTACAACTTCCGGTGCCGGCCGGCGTTCCTGCGCCCGGTGGCCGAGCGGATCGGCGGGTGGCTGCTCGGCCGGGACATCCGCCGCCGGATCGCCGGGTACGCGGCCGGCTGCGCCGACCCCGAGGTGCTGGCCGCCGCCCGCCGCATGCTGCCGTCCTAGCTTCGGCGCTTCGGCGCTTCGGCGCTTCGGCGCTTCGGCGCTTCGGCGCTTCGGCGGCAATCTACTTTTTCGCGCTATGACCGTGAGTCATAAATATGACCCAGAGTCATGACGGAAAAAACCAGTGCCTTGTTCCGGCCGTGGACCGTCGCCGGAAGGAGGCGTTACACGGTGCGGCGCATCGCGGCGTAGACGTGGTGACCGTCGCCGACGCTGAGCACGTTGACCAGTTCCCAGCCGTAGTTCGACAGGTGCTCGACCGCCTCCATCAACGGCGGGAAGCCGCTGCTGCCCCATTTGTGCCGGGCGATGACCATCAGGTGCCGGTGCGGGTAGGCGCGCAGGTCGACCTGACCGCCGACGATGGCCTCGGCGGTGATGACGCGGTCCTGGGCGAGCTTCTGCGGGGGTACGAGAGCCATGCCCCGGAGGGTAGGCGGATCAGTCGAGCGGCGCCCGGTGGAGGTGGGCGAGCAGCTCAGCGACGCCACGGACCGGTACGGGCGCTTCCTCGGCTGGGCGCGGGCCCGGGGCGGCACAATGTTTCACGTGAATCATGAGCAACCGGGTGCCGAGATCCACCACACCGACCCGTTCGCCGTGCCGGCCGGGCAGCGCTCGCCGGCACGCCGGCTGCGTGGCCGGCTGGCCGCCCCGGTGACGCTCTGGACCGCGCCCGGCCCGGCCGGGCTCACCGTCTCCTCCACGCTGATCGCGGAAGGGGAGCCGGACCGGCTGCTCGGCCTGGTCGACGCGGAGTCGGAGCTGTGGGCGGCGGTCGAGGATGCCGGGCGGTTCGCGGTCGCGCCGCTGGGCCCGCGCCACCGGCAGCTCGCGGACCGCTTCGCCGGCCTCTTCCCGTCGCCCGGCGGCCTGTTCGCGCTGGACGCCTGGACCGAGACGCCGTACGGGCCGGTGCCGGCGGACGCCGGTGGGTGGGCCGGCTGCCGGCTCGACAAGGCCCGCGAGTACGGCTGGGGTCTGCTGGTCGAGGCCACCATCGAGGCGGTCGACCTCCCCGGCGAGAGTGCTCCCCTGCTGCACTACCGGGGCCGCTACCGGGAGCTGACCGACTAGGTCGGGAACCTCCGGCACGAGCGGCCCGGAGGTTCCCGACCGGGCTACTTGGCGAGCCCGCCGCCGCGCTGCTGGCTGGTGGACGGGCCGGACGCGCCACCGCTCGGCGGACGGACGCTCGGGGGACCGGCCCGGCCCGCGTCATCGGTGGAGGTCATCCGGGCGATCGCGGCCGTGTTCCCGTTCTGGACCTGCGCGATCCGTTCCGTCGGGCTCTCGCTGCCCCGCAGGTAGGCACGCTGGACGTCCTGGTTCGTGTACCCACCGTCGCGTACCGCGTCGCGGACGGTCCGGGTCTCCTCCCGATAGGTGAAGCCGCGCTGCCCCGGCTGGCCCGCCGTCCGGAAGTCCAGCCCGGCCGCGGACTGCGTCATGTATTCCGTCATCCCCTCCACGGTGGAGTCGGTGAGACGGCTGCCCGGCGCCTGGAGGCTGGGGTGCTCGATGCGGTGGAAGTTCTCGTGGGCCTGCGCGAACACGGTGTGGTTGTTCGGGTTGAGGTAGGTGTCGCGTTCCCCGACCGGCCCCCGGGTGGTGATGCCCTCCACGTGCGCGGCCCGCCCGAACGCCTGCCCGGGCGCGCCGGCGTCGTTGGCCGCCACCTGCGACACGAACTCGCTGTAGCCGGGGTGGTGCACCCGGCTGTCGTCCGCCAGCGCCGAACGGTGCTCGTCGGTGTACATGTCGCTGCCGGTCAGATAGTTGCCGACGATGTTCCGGGCGCGGTCGTTGTTCTGCTCCGGGGTGGGGCGCACCACCTGATCCGGTTCCGGGGAGGGGGTCGACTCGGTCGGCTGCCGGCCGACGTACCTGACCTCGCCGGTCGCCGCGTTGCTGATCTGGATGTCCGTGCGCCCGGGGTGATTCGCCCGGACCGCCTCCTCGATCCGCGCGCGCCAGGCGTCGTCCACCGCGAACGGCACCAGCACGGTCGTCCGGCTGGCGTCCTGGCCACTGTGCACGTAGTCGACCTGGATGCTGCTGTCGTCGCCATAGGGCAGGTAGAGGTGCCCTCTCGTCGCTGGCATGGCACTCCTTCCGAAGGTGCCCTCCACGACGGGCCGGGTTCCGTCCGGGTTCACGGTCGACCCGGATCCGACCGGTTAGCGGAGTGATCTGGGTCACTGGGCGCAGCGGGGGCGCCGTTCGGCGCAGCCGTCGCCCGGGACCAGGCTGAGCCTTTCGCGCCGGGAGGCGCGCTCTCTAGCGTGCCCGGAAAATCCCCCACGCCTGCGAAGGTGGTGATCCACAGATGTCCACGGACACACCCGCGTCCGCACCCTCCGAGTCGACGGCGGAACGGTACCTAGCCGTCCAACGGTCGGACGAGTTCGCCGGGTTGCGGCGCGCGCTGCGCGGCTTCGTCTTCCCGATGACCGTCGCGTTCTTCCTGTGGTACGCGCTCTACGTCATCCTCTCCGCGTACGCGCGGGGATTCATGGGCACGAAGCTGGTCGGCAACATCAACGTCGCCCTGGTCTTCGGCCTGCTCCAGTTCGTCTCGACGTTCGTCATCGCCTGGCTCTACTCGCGGTACGCCAACCGGCGGATCGACCCGGTCGCCGACCGGATCCGCGCCGAGATGGGGGAGGTGAACCATGAACACGGTCCTCGCGGCTGAGGCGGGCAGCACCACCGCCCGGAACCTCACCATCACACTGTTCCTGATCTTCGTGGCGATCACGTTGGCGATCACGGTCTGGGCCAGCCGGCAGACCAAGACCGCCACCGACTTCTACGCCGGTGGGCGCTCCTTCTCCGGCTTCCAGAACGGCATGGCGATCGGCGGCGACTACATGTCCGCCGCGTCCTTCCTGGGCATCGCCGGCATCATCGCGCTCTACGGCTACGACGGCTTCCTGTACTCGATCGGCTTCCTGGTCGCCTGGCTGGTGGCGCTGCTGCTCGTCGCCGAACTGCTGCGCAACTCCGGCCGGTACACGATGGCGGACGTGCTGGCGTTCCGGATGCGGCAACGGCCGGTCCGGACCGCGGCGGCGGTCTCCACCATCACCGTGTCGATCTTCTATCTGCTGGCCCAGATGGTCGGCGCGGGCGCGCTGGTGGCGCTGCTGCTCGGCATCAAGCCGGGCACCACGTTCCTCGGCATGGACGCGGACACCGCCAAGGTGGCCACCATCGTGCTGGTCGGCGCGCTGATGATCATCTACGTCACGGTCGGCGGCATGAAGGGCACCACGTACGTCCAGATCGTCAAGGCGTTCCTGCTGATGACCGGCGCGCTGGTGATGACGCTGCTGGTGCTCGCGAAGTACAAGTTCAACCTGTCCTCGCTGCTGGGTGACGCGGCCGACGCCTCCGGCAAGGGCGCGGCGTTCCTGGAACCCGGGCTGCGTTACGGCGTGGAGACGCCCGGCGACGCGCTGAAGACGTTCTACAGCAAGATGGACCTGCTCTCGCTGGGCATCGCGCTGGTGCTCGGCACGGCCGGCCTGCCGCACATCCTGATCCGCTTCTACACCGTGCCGACCGCGCGGGCGGCCCGCAAGAGCGTGCTCTGGGCGATCGGCATCATCGGCGCGTTCTACCTGCTCACCCTGGCGCTCGGCTTCGGCGCGGCGGCGATCGTCGGCGGGCAGGCGATCACCGCCCAGGACAAGGCCGGCAACACGGCCGCACCGCAGCTCGCCGAGGCGCTCGGCGCGGACTTCTTCGGCGGGAACCTGGGCGGCGCGACACTGCTGGCGATCATCGCGGCGGTCGCGTTCGCCACGATCCTCGCGGTGGTGGCCGGGTTGACGCTGGCGTCGTCGTCCAGCCTGGCGCACGACTTCTACGCCAACGTGGTGAAGAACGGGCAGACGTCGGAGCGGCAGGAGGTGAACGTCGCCCGGATCTCCGCGCTGGTGATCGGCGCGGTCTCGATCGTACTGTCGATCTTCGCGCAGAACCTCAACGTGGCGTTCCTGGTCGCGTTGGCGTTCGCGGTGGCCGCCTCCGGCAACCTGCCGGCGATCCTCTACAGCCTGTTCTGGAAGCGGTTCAACACCTCGGGCGCGGTCTGGTCGATCTACGGCGGCCTGCTCGCCGCCGTGCTGCTGGTCTTCTTCTCCCCGGTCGTCTCCGGCGCGCCGACGGCGATGTTCCCCGACCACGACTGGCACTGGTTCCCGCTGTCGAACCCGGGCATCCTCTCCATCCCGTTCGGCTTCCTGTGCGGCTGGCTCGGCACGGTCCTGTCCAAGGAGCGCGACGACGACAAGTACGCGGAGCTGGAGGTGCGCTCGCTCACCGGCGCGGGCGCGCACTGACGGGTAGTTGTTAAGCGGGGCCCCCGCCTCTACCGGAGGCGTTAAGCGGGGGCCCCGCCTTACCTGTATAGGGTGCTGAGCATGAAGGTCGCTAATCGGTTTGGTGCCGGACACCGCATTCTCGTCACCGGCGGCGCCGGCTTCGTCCCGTCCCACCTGGTCGACCGGCTCGTCGAGCGCGGTTGCACGGTGGTGGTGCTGGACAACTTCGTCACCGGCTCCAAGGACAACGTGTCCCACCTGCTGGAGAAGCCGACGTTCACGCTGGTCGAGGCGGACATCTCCGACGGCCTGCCGACCGACCACCCGGCGATGACCGAGCGGTTCGACGCGATCCTGCACATGGCGTCCCCGGCCAGCCCGACCGACTTCGAGAAGCTCCCGGTGGAGATCCTCCGGGTGGGCTCGGTCGCCACGCTGGCCCTGCTGGAGCGCGCCACCGCCGACGGCGCGCGGTTCCTGATGGCCTCCACCTCCGAGGCGTACGGGGACCCGAAGGAGCACCCGCAGCGCGAGACGTACTGGGGCAACGTCAACCCGATCGGCATCCGGAGCGTCTACGACGAGGCGAAGCGCTTCTCCGAGGCGGCCACCATGGCGTACCACCGCAGCCGGGGCACGGACACCGCGATCGTCCGGATCTTCAACACGTACGGCCCGCGGATGCGGCCGGACGACGGCCGGGCCATCCCGACGTTCATCTCCCAGGCGCTGCGCGGCGAGCCGATCACGGTGCACGGCACCGGCAACCAGACGCGCTCCATCTGCTACGTCGACGATCTGGTGCGGGGCATCCTGCTGCTGCTCGACTCGACGCAGACCGGCCCGATCAACTGCGGCACCGAGCACGAGATGTCGATGCGGCAACTGGCTGAGACGATCGTGTCACTCACCGGCAGCACCTCCGAGGTGAGCTACATCACGCGCGCCTCGGACGACCCGGAGATGCGCCGCCCGGACCTGACGCTCGCCCGTGAGCTGCTCGGATACGAGCCGAGCGTGACGCCCGAAGACGGCCTCGGACGCACCATCGCGTACTTCCGTGGGCGGCTAGGGTACTGAGCCCGGCTGTCAGCCGGCTGAGCGCCGCGCGCGCCTGAGCGCGGTGGTGGAACGGCCGACCTACCCTCGGTTACATGTCAGCGACATCGTCTGCCGGCGCACCTCTCCCCCGCCCCCTGAACCGGGGTGCGGGCCGCGCCTCGGTCCCCGGCTCCGGCCGGGACGCCACCTCGCGCGCCCGCGCCACGGAAACCCGCTGGTACCCGTCACACGACGAGGCGCCCCGCTCGGGCGGCCCGGCTGGTCCGGGCGGGCCCGGCGGCACGGGCGGCGGCGGCTTCGGTGGGCCGGGGCGTCGGCCCCGCCCGCGCTGGGGGCGCATCGGCCTGGTGGCCGGCATCGCGGTGCTGGTGCTGGCGCTGCTCGGCGGGATCGGGGCCTGGTTCTACGCCCGCAACCTCGACGACGACCTGGCCCGCACCGATCCGTTCTCGGAGATCACCGGCGGCCGGCCGGCCAAGCAGGTCGACGGCGCGTTCAACATCCTGCTGGTGGGCAGCGACTCGCGGGACCCGGACGCCCCGGTCGACGGCGCCGGCAAGTGGCGGGCGGACACCGTGATCGTCATGCACATCCCGGCCGACCACAAGCGCGCCTACCTGGTCTCCGTCCCGCGTGACCTGTACGTACCGATCCCGGAGAACGCGGGCGCGTCCTGCGACTCCGGCTCGCGCAACAAGATCAACGCAGCGTTCGCGTTCGGCGGCCTGCCGCTGGCGGTGAAGACCGTGGAGTGCTTCACCGACGTACGCATCGACCACGTCATGGCCATCGACTTCGCCGGGTTCAAGGACGTCACCGACGCGCTGGGCGGTGTCGACCTGAAGGTGGAGCGCACCGTCACCTCGATCCACAAGCCGTACCGGACGTTCACCAAGGGCGTGAACCACATGAGCGGCACCGAGGCGCTGGACTGGGTCCGGCAGCGCAAGCAGTTCCCGGACGGCGACTTCGCCCGGATGCGCCACCAGCAGGAGTTCCTGAAGGCGCTGATGGACAAGGCGGCGAGCACCGGCACGCTGACCAACCCGAAGAAGCTGAACGACTTCCTCAAGTCGGTCACCGCCGCCGTCACGGTCGACCAGGGATTCTCGTTGACCGACATGGCGGTGCAGTTCCGCAGCCTGCGGGGCGAGAACCTGACGTTCGTCACCAGCCCGAACCTGGGGGGCCAGACCGTCGACGGCCAGTCGGTGGTGGTCTCCGACCGGGAGAAGGCCCTGGCGATGTACCAGGCCATCGCCGGGGACAAGATGGCCGACTGGGTCGCGGCCAACCAGAAGAGTTCGGGCGACAGCGCCGGCGGCTGACCGGGCGCACAGCCTCGCCCGTTCGGCCACATCTCGGCACCATCGGCCGGGATTGACGGGAATACCCGCCTCAGGAGGTCGCGAGAACGGGAACGGATACGTAAAGTGGTCCCGCCCCCGATCACCGAGCTGGAGCACGCATGTCGGTCCAGACCAGTCGTCGCCCGCAGTCACCGGCACCCGGATCATCCGGGCGGGTTCCCCCGGTCATCCCCACGCAGCCCGGTCCCGGCGGCCGTGGTCCCGGCGGCGGCGGGAAGAAGAAGCGCACCAAGCGCAAGGACCCGCTCTGGGCGAAGCTCACCCTGGTGCTCGGCGCGGTGCTGATGGTGACCAGCGGCGTCGCGATCGTCGGCAGCAAGGCCGTGATCGGTCAGGCCACCAACAACATCGCCCAGCGCAACCTGCTCGGCGAGGCGGGCAAGAGCGAGGCCGAGGGCGGCAACAGCCTGGACGGCCCGATCGACATGCTGCTGCTCGGCGTGGACGCCCGGGCCCGCTGGGCCGCCGACGACGTCCGGTCGGACACGATCATCGTGCTGCACATCCCGGCCAGCCACGACCAGGCCTACCTGATCTCGATCCCCCGGGACACCGAGGCCCGCATCCCGGCGTTCAAGAACAGTGGCTACAAGGGCGGCACCGACAAGATCAACGCTGCGTTCTTCTTCGGCGCGCAGAACGGCGGCGGCTGGGAGGGCGGCGCCCAGTTGATGGCCAAGACGATCAAGGGGATGACCGGCATCAGCTTCGACGGTGCCGCGATCATCAACTTCGGCGGCTTCAAGAACGTCATCGACGCGCTCGGCACGGTGCGGATCTGCGTCAGCCACGAGGTCCCGTCGCACCACATGTCGATGGTCGAGGGCAAGCCGATGTGGAACGCGGACGCGAAGAAGACCGGCAAGCCCTACAAGCCGGTGGTGCACAAGAAGGGCTGCAAGGAGATGGAGGGCTGGGAGGCGCTCGACTACTCCCGCCAGCGCTACGGCCTGCCCAACAGCGACTACGACCGGCAGCAGAACCAGCAGCAGCTCATCAAGGCGATGGCCAAGAAGGCCACCGACGGCGGCATGCTGACCAACCCGATCAAGCTGAACTCGCTGATGAAGGCCGCCGGGAAGGCGTTCGTGCTGGACACCGGCGGCGTGCCGATCGCCGACTTCATCTTCACGCTCAAGAACCTCAGCGGGAACGACCTGGTCACGCTGCGCACCAACGGCGGGACGTTCGCCGGCAACAGCAACGGCCGGGAGACGTTCAACGAGACGACCATGGACATGTTCCAGGCGGTCAAGAACGACAAGCTGGCCGACTTCATCGTGGCCAACCCGACCGTCCTCTCCACCCGGAAGTGACGAAAGCCGGCACCGGCCGGCCCGTCCCCCCGTAGCCTGACCTGAGCGGGTCTCAGGTCGGCGCCACGGGGGGATCGTCACGTCCAGACCAGCACGGAACCGACGCGGGCGGCCTCGACCGGCCCGCTGGCCCCGGCTCCTGCTCGGCAGCGGCCTCGCCCTGGTCCTGCTCGCCACGCTCGGCGTGGCCGGGCTGCACTGGCTCACCCACCGGTACGACCGCACGGTGGCCAAGGAGCAACTGCTCGACCCGGCCGCCCGGAAGAAGCGGACGGACCTGGGCGGCGCCCTCAACTACCTGCTGATCGGCTCCGACCACCGGCCCGGCGCGAACGCCGCCGACCAGCGCTCGGACACCATCCTGATCGTGCACGTGCCGGCCGGCATGCGGCAGGCGTACCTGATCTCCGTCCCGCGCGACCTGCTGGTCGCCGTCCCGGCGGCGCCCGGCTGGCCCGGCGGCCAGGACAAGGTCAACGCCGCGTACGAGCACGGCGGCGGGGGCGAGGGCGGCGCGCGGCTGCTCAGTGCCACCCTGACCCGACTCACCGGCGTCCGCTTCGACGGCGCCGCGCTCGTCGACTTCTCCGGCTTCACCCGGGTCATCGACCAGCTCGGCGGCATCCGCATGTGCGTGGACACGCCGGTCCGGTCGATCCACACCGGCACCCGGTTCGAACCCGGCTGCCGACAGATGGACGGGGCTCGGACGCTCGACTACGTGCGGCAGCGCTACGACCTGCCGAACGGCGACTACGACCGGCAGCGGCACCAGCAGCAGATGCTGCGGGCGGTGCTCGACCGGGCCGGCGAGACGCACCTGCGCGGCGACCCGGTGAAGCTGGACCGGGTGCTACGCGCGGTCGGCGGGGCGCTGACCGTCGACACCAACGGCGTACCCCTGGACGAACTGGTGTTCGCGCTCCGCGCGCTGCCGGCGGACGCGCTGCGCGGCGTCCGGCTGCCCTCCCACCCGCAGACCATCGACCAGGTGTCGTACGTGGTGCTGGACCCCGACGGCGGTGATCTGTTCACCGCGTTGCAGGACACCCGGATGCCGGAGTGGGCTGGCGCCAACCCGCGCTGGGTCAACCGGCTCTGAACGCCGCCGGGCGACTAGGCTTTGACCCGTGTTCGGAGCCCAACTTCCCAGCGTGCCCGCGTCGGCCGTGCCCGACGACGTCTACCTGCTCGACGTCCGGGAGGACGACGAGTGGGCCGCCGGCCACGCGCCGGCCGCCCACCATCTGCCGATGACCGAGCTGCCGGCCCGGCTCGCCGAGATCCCCGACGACCGCGAGGTGGCGGTGATCTGCCGGTCCGGCGGCCGCTCCGGGCAGGTCGTCGGCTACCTGCTGCGCAACGGGTGGGACCAGGTCCGCAACGTCGAGGGCGGGATGGGTGACTGGGCCGCCGCCGGCCGTCCCGTGGTCACCGACGACGGGCAGCCGGGTCGGGTCGTCTGAGGCACGTCCGGTCATGACCGAACCGCTGGTCTTCGCCCACCGAGGCTCCTCGTACGACCTGCCGGAGCACACGCTCGCCGCCTACCTGCGCGCGCTGGACGAGGGCGCGGACGGGCTGGAGTGCGACGTCCGGCTGACCCGCGACGGGCACCTGGTCTGCGTGCACGACCGTCGACTCGACCGGACCAGCAACGGTCACGGCCTGGTCAGCGCGCGTACGCTCGCCGAGCTGGAGGCGCTCGACTTCGGCTCCTGGCACCCCGCCGCGGCGGAGGCGGTCGCGGCGGCCCGGCTCGACGAGTCGCACATCCGGCTGCTCACGCTGGAACGGCTGCTCGACGCGGTGCTGGCGGCCGGACGGCCGGTCCGGCTGCTGATCGAGACGAAGCACCCCTCGCGTTACCGGGGCGATGTCGAGCGCCGGCTGGTCGACCTGCTGCGCCGGCACGGCCTGGCCGAGCCCGGCCCGGACGATCCGGTCCAGGTGACCGTGATGTCCTTCTCGCCGCTGGCCGTACGCCGGATCCGTGAGCTGGCGCCGGCGCTGCCCACCGTGCTGCTGCTGGAGGTGCTGCCGCGCTGGCTGCGGCTGGGCCGGCTGCCCTTCGGCAGTCGCATCGCCGGCCCGGGGGTGGAGCTGGTCCGGGCCCGCCCGCAGCTCGTCCCGGCGCTGCGGGCCGCCGGCAACGCGGTCTACGTCTGGACCGTGAACGAACCGGAGGACCTGGAACTCGTGCTGGCCGCCGGCGTGGACGGCGTGATCACCGACCGGCCGGCCCGCGCGTTGGCCCGGTTGGGCCGGTGAGCCCCGTCGATCCGCCAAGGGGCCGGTCGCCCGGCCGGGGGTGTCCCCGGCGCGGCCGGCGCGGCACACTCGGGGCATGCCGGAGCGAACCGACTACCCCACCCTCATCGCCGGCCACACGAGCGCGATCCACATGATCAATTCTGGCGAGTCCGGCCTCTCCGTGCTCACCCGCCTGCTCCGCGAGGTCGAACCGGCGCTCGGCGCGGCGGGCCTGGTCTTCGTGGAGTTCACCCCGGCCGGCGGGCGGGTGATCGCGGCGACCGGCAGCGCCGAGTTCGTCATCGGCCGCCCGCTGCCGGCCACCGACCCGGCCACCGTCTGCCTGCTGGCCGGCCCGCCGGTCCGGGAGGTCCGGGTGGACGCGATCCCGGGCGCGCTCGCCGACGAGGTGGTCGGCCGGGGGCTGCGCCGGATGATCGTGGCCCGCGCCGAGATCGCCGGGCTGACCGTCGGCAGCCTGCACGCCCTCTACCGGACCGCCGAGCCGCTGGACGCCTCGCAGCGCGCCGTCGTCGGGTACGTCGCCGCCTGCATCGCGCACATGTACGGCGACCAGACCGGCCTGCCGGTGCACGGCGACGGCCCGGTCGTGGCGGCGCTCGCCGACGGCCTGGCCGTGGTCGACCGCGACCAGCGGGTCCGGCTCTGGAACCCGGCCGCCGCCCAGGTGACCGGCCGGTCGGCGGACGAGGCGCTGAGCCGGCCGCTGCCGTTCCCGCTGCCCCCGCCCGGGCAGGTGCTGGACCATCGGCTGCCGGACGGCCGCTGGCTGCGGATCACCTCCGGTGAGCTGCCCGGCCCCACCGCGCTGCGGGTGGTCACCTTCCGGGACATCACCGACCAGCAGCGGCGCGACCACGACCGGGACCTCTTCGTGGCGGTGACCAGCCACGAGCTGCGCACCCCGGTCACCGTGATCAAGGGGTACGCGGACACGCTCACCGACCACTGGGAGTCACTCACCGACACCGACCGGAGGCAGGCCGCCCGGGTCATCGGCCAGCGCGCCAACGAGCTGGCCCGGCTGGTCGACCGACTGCTCACCGCCGCCACCGAGAACCGCCCCGGTGGCGAACCGGCCGCCCCGTTCGACCTGGTCGACGCGCTGCGGGCGGCGGTGCTCGACCTGCCCGCCGACCTGCGCCACCGGATCGTGCTCGCCCTGCCCGCCGACCTGCCCAAGGCCCTCGGCGACCGGCACAGCCTGACCACCGTCCTCACCGAGCTGGGCACCAACGCGGGGAAGTACTCACTGCCGGACACGCCCATCGAGATCGGCGCCGACGCGAACGAGCGGACTGTCTCGTTCCGGGTCGCCGACCGGGGCATCGGCATCCGGCCGGAGCACGTGGAACGGGCCTTCGACCGGTTCTGGCAGGGGGAGTCCGGCGACCGCCGGCGCTACCCCGGCGCGGGCCTGGGCCTCTATCTCGTCCGGCAGATCGTGGAACAGCAGAACGGCTGGGTGTCCCTCCGGCCGAGGGCCGGCGGAGGTACGGTCGCGGAGGTGCGGCTGCCCCGGGGCTGATCCGGGGCGTCCACGGGTGGAGAGGAACGGCGTGTCGACGGGACCGGCGGAACGGTCGTGGTGCGTGGTGGTGCCCCACCACGCGACCGGCGCGCGCGTGGCCCGGCACCGGCTCGCCGACGAGCTGACCGGCGTCGTCCCCCCGGCGCTGCTGGCGGACCTGGTGGCGGTCCTGGCCGAGCTGGTCGGCAACGCGGTCCGGCACGCCGAGGCGCTGCCCGGCGGCGTGGTCCGGGTGGCCTGGCGGTTGCGGGCCACCGACCGGGGGCCGGCCGTCCTGGTCCGGGTCACCGACGGGGGCGCCGGGGCGGGCCCGCGGATGCGCGTCGCGCCCCCCGACGCGGTCGACGGGCGCGGGCTGCACATCGTCGCCGGGATGGCCAGCCGCTGGGGTGTCGAGCGGGACGGCCTGGGCCAGAGCGTGTGGGCGGAGTTCGACCCGACCGGGTCGCACCGGGCGGACCTGGTCGCCACCGGCTGATCGGGTCCCGCCCCCGGCCGGGACCTGAGCCATCTAGGCTGTCTGGCCGTGAGCAAGCGTCGAAAGAGCCAACGGGCCACCGAAGCCACCCCGAAGCGGGAGAAGGTGCGCGACATCTTCGTGCCCCGACCGTTCGAGGGCCTGGTCGACGAGCCGGAGTGGATCGCCCTGCGGGAGCTGGTGCCCGCCGCGTCCGCGCCGCTGCGGTTGACCCCCGAGCTGGTCGAGGAGTACGGCGACCGGCCGGTCGTCCTGGCCACCGTGCTGCCGATGGCCGCCCCGGCGGTGGCCAAGGCGGACGGCCGGGTCCTGATCGGCCTCCAGCGGCACCAGCAGTCCGGCGACGTCTCCCGGGACCTGGCCGACGCGCTGCTCTGCGCGCTGCGGACCGAGCCGGGCGGTCAGGTGAGCGTGCCGCCGCTGCCCGGCCCCGGCCCCCGCCTCCAGGACATCCTGGTGGACGGGCCGCTGGAGATCAGCATGCACGACGGGTTCGAGTTCTGGCTCGACCCGGGCGCCACCGACGACCCGACCGTGCAGGCGTCCCTGGAGCGGGCCAACGCGGCGGTCTACCCGACGGTCAAGCTGGACGCGGCCCGGGCGGCGTACTGGTGCCAGGTGCCGGAGAAGGCCCACGTGCGCTGGGTGCTGCCGGACGACGAGGACGCGGCGCTGGACGCCCTGTCCCGGCTGGGCGCGACCGGCACGCTGACGCTCGGCGACGACACCCGGTTCGCCGGCATGTTCCGGGCGCACGGCCGCCTGGCGCCGGTCTGGGACCTGCCGGAGGACACCCCGGCCGCCACGTGGGAGGGCCCGGTCGCCGAGTTCGCCAAGCGCTACGCCGAGGCGCTGGCCGAGCGGGAGCCGCTGGACGCCGCCGGTCGCCGGGCCCGGCAGGGCCTGCTCGGCCGCCAGCTCACCCTCCGCTGACCGCCCCCGGGTGCAAGCACGGGCCCCTTCTTGACACTCACGCGTGAGAAGGGGCCCCTTCTCTACCGGAGGCGTTAAGCGGGGGCCCCGCCTTTCTCGCGGACCAGGGGGCAGGACATGCAGCGGGGGCCGCCTCGGCCGGAGCCCAGCTCCGAGCCGGCGATGGCGATCACCTCGATGCCGGCCCGCTCCAGTTGCGCGTTGGTCTCCACGTTGCGTTCGTAGCCCACGCACAGGCGCGGCGCGAGCGCGAGCGTGTTGTTGCCGTCGTCCCACTGCTCCCGTTCGGCGGTCACCGGGTCGAGGCCGGTGTCGATCACCCGGAGCTGGTCGAGGTCCATCGCGTCGGCGGCGGCCCGCAGGAACGGCGCCGGGCCGTCGACCCGGGGCTCGCCGTCCGCGCCGGCGACCACGGTGTACGCGGACAGCTCGCTGGCGATGTTCGGGTACATCAGCACGGCGTCCACGTCGACCATGGTGCAGACCGTGTCCAGGTGCATGGTGGCGCGTTCCTGGGCGATCGGCACCACCAGGATGGTGTGCGCCAGCCCGGCGGCGAAGACCTGCCGGGCCAGCCGCTCCGCGCCGGCCGGGGTGGTGCGCTCGCCGACGCCGACGGCGAGCACGCCCGGGGCGAGCAGCAGCACGTCGCCGCCCTCCAGGTGCTCCAGCCCGGGGTGGTAGACCAACTCGGTGCCGACGAAGCGCGGGTGGTGGCGGTAGATCGCGTCGGTGAGCGTGGTCTCCCGCCGCCGGGCCGGCATGGCCAGGCTGGTCACGCCCACCCGGTCGCCGATCCACACCGACGAGTCGCGGGTGAAGAGCAGGTTGGGCAACGGGTCGATGACGAAGTCGTGCCGGTCCATCAGCGTCCAGACCAGACCGCCCGGTCGTTCCGCGCCGATCCGCAGTTCCTCGTGGGCGAGCCCGGCCATGAACACGTCGGCGAGGGCGGCCGGATCGAGGTAGGCCAGGTGGTCGGCGACCCGGGCGCGGAGGGTGTCGCCGAGGCGGGGGGACCGCAGCACCTGCTCGGTCAGTTCGGCCCGGGCGTCCGCCACGGCGAGCGTCTCGGCCAGCAGGTCGGCCAGGTAGAGCACCTCCACGCCGCGCGAGCGCAGCGCCGCCGCGAACGCGTCGTGCTCCTCCTGCGCCCGTCCCACCCATGGGATAGCGTCAAAGAGGAGGGAGTCGTTGTTGCGTGGGGTGAGGCGGGCGAGTTCCGGCCCCGGGCGGTGCAGCAGTACCGTGCCGAGTCGAGCCACTTCGCTGTCCACGTAGTGCGTCACCCCCGCAGCCTAGGGCAGGCTTCCGCACCATCCGGAAAAGAAGTGTGAATGAATATGGCATTCATCCGCACTCACTCCGGCGGTCCAACTTGCCGAACCCCCGGGTGTGCAACGTAGGGTAGTGGAGACATAACTTCGAGAGACCTTTTGCCGGAGGTCGCGATGACTGTCTTTCCCGCTCGCCGGGCCGTGCCGACCCGGGCCCTGCCGCCTCCCGCGGCACATCCCCGGGTCGATGCCGCCTCGGCGCTCGAGCCGGCTCGGCCGACTCCCCTGGAGTGGGCCCGCCGCCGCCGTGCCGAGCGGGGCGCCCGCCGGCTGGAGGCCGCCGGCGCCCGCGCCCTGGGGCAACTCGACCACCTCGGTCCCGCCTGGCACGTCATCGAGTGGCCCCGGACGGACCCGGCCGACGCGCTGTTCGACCAGGGCGATTCCGACCGGGCCGGGTTCCTCGCGATCGGGCCGAGCGGCCTGTTCGCGGTCACCGTCGCCGACCACGGCCGGGCCCGCGTGCTGGTCGCCGGCGATGTCGTGCAGATCAACGGCAAGCGTCCGCCCTATGTGGCCGAAGCGCGCCGGGACGCCAAGCGGGCCAGCAAGGCGCTCTCCGACGCGGTCGGGCTGCCGATCCCGGTGACGCCGGTGCTGACGTTCGTCGGTTCCGGCGTGATCAGCGTCTACGGCCTCCCGAAGGACTGCCTCATGGCCACCCACCGGGAGCTCGACCGGCTGCTCGTGGCCGCCGGCAACCGGATCAGCCCGGCCACCGCCGAGAAATTGTCGCGGGTCGCCCAGGCGCCCTCCACGTGGCTGAACGGCACGTACCGTCCATCCGCCGACTACCGGTGGTATGACGAGGGCCGAACGGCCGCTGACAAGCGGGCCGCCCGCCGGTAACGTCTCCGGCGACGCCACGCGGTCCGCGGCACCGCCCCGACCGGTTCGTCGGTCCGCGTCGTCGCCGGCCGCCCACCCCCCGGGGCTCCCGCCGCACCGACGCATGTCCCCGGCACCTGAGCCACCCCGGCCTCACGGGCGGCACCGGCGGCCGGAGAGCGCAGCGCGGCCGGAAGGTCGCCGTGCCGACCGGCTAGCGTGGACGGACCGTCGGTGTACATAGGAGGCGCGGTGGCCCACGTCGAGCTCTCACTCTCGGAAGTGTTCACGTCCCCGGCGGAGGCATGCACCGAGCAGGAGTCCGACAACTTCGCGCAGTGGTGCGGGACGGTCTCCCGGGCCGCCGAGCCATGCCTGTTGATCGACGTCGACACGACCGTGGTGGCGATCTCCTCCTCCGGCTGCGACCTGCTCTGCCTGGGCGCCCCGGCGGACGTGGTCGGCCGGCCACTGCTCGAAGGCGGCCTGCGCCTGGTCGACTTCACCGCCAGCCCGAGTGAGCTGACCGAGCAGGAGACCGACAAGATCCCGCCGCTGCTCGCGCTGCTCTCCGGCCGGCTCGCCCGTGGCCTGCTCCGGGTCCAGGGGCCCGGCTCCGACGCCGGGACGACAGTGGACGCCATCTCCACGCCGGTGCTCACCGGCGCCGCGGTGGCCGGCTCGCTCACGTTCTTCTCCGTGCTCTGACCGCTCGCCCGAGGTCGAGGACCATCCCCCGTGCCCGCTACCCCGTCCGCCCGTCGGCATGCCCCGGTGACGCTGCTCGCGCTGCTCGCGCTGACCGCCTGCGGCACGCCGCCTGAGCTGCGTGACCCGCCGCCCAGCCCGACCGGCGCTTCCCGCGCCTCGGCGTCGGCCACGCCCACTCCCACGGCGAGCGCGACCCCGATCGTGCCGGCCGTGCCGTCCCTGCCGGCGCGCACTCCACCGGCCCCCGATCCGGTCGCCGTGCCCTGCCGGGGCACGCCGTCCGGCGACCGGATCGTGGCGATGCTGCGCGGCTCCGCCGGGGTGCTGCCCCGCAACGTCCGGATCACCGTACGGACCGGGCCGCTGTGCGCGGAGGGCTGGCAGTACACCGTGCTGGCGGTCTCCGGGCACGAGGAACTCCAGGTGGTCACGCGCGGCCGGTCCGGCACGCCCAGGCTGGTGACCGCCGGGACGGACGTGTGCGGCGTCGAGGTACGCGCCACCGCGCCCACGGGCATCCGCACCCTGGCCTGCGACAGTCCCCCGGGTGCGTAGGCTGGTCGCCATGCCCGGAACACCGCCGACCCGTTTCGTCTACCTCGGTCCCGAGGGCACCTTCGCCGAACAGGCGCTGCGCACCGTGCCCGCCGCCGAGCGGGGGAGCCGCACGCCGGCCCGCAGCGTGGGCGAGGCGTTGGACGCCGTACGGGCCGGGGAGGCGGATGCCGCCCTGGTGCCGCTGGAGAACTCCATCGGCGGCGCGGTCGGGGTGACGCTCGACGAGTTGGCCGAGGGCGACCCGTTGGTGATCACCCGGGAGGTGGTGCTGCCGGTCGAGTTCGTGCTCGCCGGTCGGCCCGGGGTGACGCCGGCCGGGGTGCGCAGCGTGGCGGCCCATCCGCAGGCGTCCACCCAGTGCCGGGGCTGGCTCCGGGACCACCTGCCCGACGCCACCGTGGTCGACGTGCTCTCCAACGGTGCCGCCGCGGCCGGCGCGGCGACCGGCGAGTACGACGCCGCGATCTGCGCCCCGATCGGCGCCGCCCGGCACCGGCTCACCGTGCTCGCCGACAAGATCGCCGACCATCCCGACGCGGTGACCCGGTTCGCGCTGCTGTCCCGCCCCGGGACACCCCCGCCACCGACCGGTGACGACCTCACCTCACTGGCGGTCTACATCGCGCACGACCGGGTGGGCGCGCTGCTGTCCGTGCTCATGGAGCTGGCCGTCCGCGGCGTGAACCTGACCCGCATCGAGTCCCGCCCGACCGGTGAGGCGCTGGGACGCTACGTGTTCTTCCTGGACTGCACCGGGCACGTCGCCGACGTCCGCCTCGGCGAGGCGTTGCAGGGGCTGCACCGGGTCTGCGCCGGCGTGCGCTTCCTCGGGTCGTACCCCCGGCACCGCTGGAGCACGGCGGCGGGCGACCGGCCGACGCCCGCGCCGGCCGGTCTCTCCGACGCCGACTACGCCGACGCGGCGGCCTGGCTGGCCCGGCTGCGCGCCGGCGAGCTGAGCTGACCGGGCCGGGTGCGCCCCCCAGGGTCGCACCCGGCCCGGAGACTTCACTGCAACAGGCCGCCGAGCAGGCCGCCCTGCTGCTGCTGGGCGCCGCTGCCGGCCACCGGCGGCTCCTCCGACGGCTGGACCACGACGAAGCCGTGACCGGCGAAGCTCATCGTGAACGCCTCACCGGTGCTGCGGCCGAGCAGCGTGCCCAGGCCGAGTTGCTCGGCCCGGTGGTAGCCGGTCTGGAGGTTGGCCGACCAGCAGACCGCCGCCTGCGGGTCGACGTACGTCGGCGCGTCCACGTTCAGCACCACCGGGGTGCCCTTGGTGGTGATCGCGATCCGGCCGTGCCCGGTGAAGACGCAGTTGAACAGGCCGGCCGAGGAGGCCACGCCCATGCCGCTGACCATCTTGATGTCGTACTGGAGGCTGGAGTCGAACGCCAGCACGCTGGAGCCGTTGATGGAGAGCGCGTCGCCCGGCTCCAGGTCGATGATGTGCACGTCCTTGGCAGCCTCGGCGAGGAAGACGTCGCCGCGACCGGAGAGCTTCATCAGCGGGACGCCCTCGCCGGTGAGCCGCTGCTTGATGAACTTGCCGATGCCGCCGGAGCCGAGCGCCTGGAACTGCACCTGGCCCTGGTACGCGACCATGGACCCGACCCGGGCCATCGCCTCGCCGTTCAGCTCGATCTTGAGCATCTTGGAGTTCTGCAGCCGCATGCCCGGCTGCTGGGACTCCTTCTCCAGGTTCTCCGCGGAGAACAGCTCGCTGCGCATCGGGTTTCCTCCTGCATCGGGATGTGCCTGATCCGCAGGTTAGGGGACGGGCGCAACCGCGGGGATCGGCCGAGCGGGGGTCGGGCGGGACCCGGTCAGCCCCAGCCGAGGGCGTGCAGGCGCTCGTCGTCGATGCCGAAGTGGTGGGCGATCTCGTGCACCACGGTCACCGCGACCTCGTCGACGACGTCGTCGTCGGTGTCGCAGATCGCCAGGATCGGGTTCCGGTAGATCAGGATGCGGTCCGGCAGCACGCCGGAGTAGTCCCAGCCGCGCGCGGTGAGCGCGTGCCCCTCGTAGAGCCCGAGCAGGTTCTCGCCGGGCGGTGGGTCGTCCTCCACCAGGATGACCACGTTGCTCATCAGCCCGAGCAGCTCCTCGGGCACCTCGTCGAGCGCCTCGCCGACCAGTTCCTCGAACCGGTCCCGGCTCATCTCCACGGCCACGCGGCCGGTCCCTCCCTCACGGTCGGCACGCGGCACGGCGAGGACGCCCGAGAGGGCGCCCCCACCGCGTCGGACGGGTCAGGCCAGGCGGGCGGTCAGGGTGATCTCGGCGCCCGGGGAGAGCAGCCGGGAGATCGGGCAGCCCTCCTTGGCGGCCTCGGCCAGCTTGGTGAAGCCGGCCTCGTCGAGGCCCGGAGCCTGGCCGACGGTCTCCAGGTCGATGCGGGTCACGGTCATGCCGGCGTCGGTCTTGTCGAAGTGCACCTTGGCGGTGGTCTCCACCGACGTGTCGGTGACGCCCGAGTCGGCGAGCTGCTTGGAGAGCGCCATCGAGAAGCAGCTCGCGTGCGCGGCGCCGATCAGCTCCTCGGGGTTCGTGCCCTCACCCTCCTCGAACCGGGACTTGAAGGAGTAGTTGCCGGACAGGCCGCCCTTGCCGGTGCGGACGGTGCCGGACCCCTCGGCGAGGTTGCCCTGCCAACGAGCGGAAGCGGTACGGATAGGCATGGCACCGACGCTAACCGAAAGCGGGCCGTCCCGCACCGCCTGTCCTGCTCACCTCGCGGTCCGGGTGACCGGGGGCCGGCTGTGCCATGATTCGACGCAGACCCGCGTACCGGAGAAGGGTGGCCGATGTCGCAGGATCCCCCGGTCCCCAGGCAGGACAACCGCGCCGACGGCACCACGGTGGTGGAGTGGGGCGACGCCGACACCGGGGCGGTTCCGTCCGGCCGGTTCGGTCGGGCGCTGGCCGGTCTGGGCCGGGACCATCGCCTGCCGCCGGTGCTCGCCGGGCTCGGCGCGGTCGCCGCGCTCGCCTCGCTGATCGGCGAGTGGCTGGTGATCACGGTGCCCGACGAGGGGGAGGACGGGAACACGACGTTCCGGCTGCCCAGTGGCGTCGCCGAGATCGGCGGCTTCGGGGCGGCGTACCTCGTGGGGCTGCTCGGGCTGTCGGTCGCGGTGGCGCTGGCGCTGCGCGGCGCCCCGGCGGTGCGGCAGCACGCCCGGATCGCCGGGCTGGGCCTGGCGGCGACGCTGCTCGGCGTGCTGGTCGCGACCGCTTCCTCGCTCCAGCCGCTCGCCCGGCGCATCCTCTTCTTCCCGGTGGAACGGGACATCCAGGTGGAGCACGGGCGCGGCCTGGTCACCGCGTTCCTCGCGGTGGCGTTGCTGGCGGTCGCGCTGCACCTGGCCGGGCGGGCCACCGACCGGACGGGCGTCGAGGCGGCGCCGGACGACGAGACACCGGCCGACGAGACGCCGGACGACCGGCCGTTCCGGCGACGTCGCCGGGCCCGGGACGACGAGGCGCCGCCGGCGCCGGCCGACCTCACGGTGGAGCCGACCGTGCCGTTCGCCGGCCCCGAACGCTCCCGCTGAGCGGGCCGACCCACCGACCCCGCCGGTCCGCCGGTCTCGCCGCCGCCACCGGCCCGCCGACCTGCCGACCCGTCGGTGCGGCGGCCACCGGATCGCCGCCGTGGATTCGCGGCGGATTCGCCGGAACGCCATGGTCGCCCCCTGCCGCGCGAGATACGGTTGCTGCCCGCCGTTCGACGGTCCTGGCACGAGCACCGGACCGGCCGGCGTGACGGCGGCGGGGCCGAAGGAGGAGCCATGACCCGCCCGGGCCTGCCCAAGCTGATCGCCACCGACCTCGACGGCACGCTCGTCCGCAGCGACGACACCGTCTCCGCGTACACCCACGGGGTGCTGGACCGGGTGCGGGCCGCCGGGATCCCGGTGGTCGGCGCCACCGGACGCGGGCCCCGGCTGGCCGAACTGAGCCGCAACGACATCCGGGCCGCGGACTTCCTGGTGATGGCCGGCGGCGGGTGGGTGGTCGACCAGAGCGACCCGGCCGGCCCGCTGGTGCTGCGCGACGAGCGCCTCCGGGGCGAGGTGCTCGCCCGGCTGATCGCCGACCTGGAGGCCGCGGTCGGCCCGCTCACCGTGATGGTGGAGGCGTCCGGCGAGGACGACACGCCGCTGTGGGGCGATTACCACCCGAGCTGGCCCTACCCGGACCGGTTCGAGGCGCGCAGCCGGGCGGAGTGCCTCTCCTGCGACGTGGTCAAGGCGTTCGCGCGGACCGAGGACCACCACGTCGACGAGCTGCTGGCGGTGGCCCGCCGGATCGTGCCGGCGGAGGTCGCCTCGCTCACCCAGGCCGGGCTCGGCTTCGTCGAGATCTGCCCGCCCGGGGTGGACAAGGCCTCCGGGCTGAGCGTGGTCGCCGAGCGGCTCGGGGTGGACCCGGCGGACGTGCTGGTCTTCGGCGACCAGCCCAACGACCTGCCGATGTTCGGCTGGGCCGGCTGGGCCCGGGTGGCGGTGGCGAACGCCCACCCGGAGGTGCGCGCCGCCGCGGACGAGGTCACCCTGCGCAACGACGACGACGGCGTCGCGGTCTACCTGGACCGACTACTCTCCCGGTGATGGGAGAACCACCCCGCCTCGTCGCCAGCGACATCGACGGCACGCTGCTCACCGACGACCGCACGCTCAGCCCGCGTACCGCGCGGGTGCTGGCCCGGATCGCCGCCGCGGGCACGCCGGTCGTGCTGGTCACCGGCCGTCCGATCCGCTGGCTCAAACTCGTGTACGACCAGCTCGCCGCGCCGCTGCCGGCCATCTGCGCCAACGGCGCGGTGGTGTACGACCCGGCCGCCGACGAGGTGCTGCGCGCCGACCCGCTCGCCCCGGAGCTGCTCGCCGAGGTGGCCCGGCGGTTACGCGCCGAGGTGCCCGGGGTGAGCTTCGCGGTGGAGATCGTGGACAGCCGGCAGATGCGGCACGAGTCGCACTACCCGCTGCGCTGGGACGCCGACGCGGACGCGATCCGCGCCGTCGAGTCGCCGGAGGAACTGCTCGCCGCGCCGGCGGTGAAGTTGCTGGTCCGGGCCGGGGAGCAGGACCCGGACGTGTTCGTCCGGGTGGTCGCCGGTGCGCTCGAAGGGCTGGCCGAGGCGACGCACTCGTCGTACAGCGGCCTGATCGAGGTCTCCGCCGCCGGGGTGACCAAGGCGGCCGGCCTGGCCTGGTACGCGGCCCGGCTGGGCATCGACGAGCGGGACGTGCTGGCGTTCGGCGACATGCCGAACGACGTGCCGATGCTGACCTGGGCCGGTCGGGCGGTGGCGGTGGCGAACGCCCACCCGGCCGTCCGGGAGATCGCGGACGAGGTGACCGGGGCGAACACCGAGGACGGCGTGGCCGCGTACCTGGAGAAGATCTTCGGGGTGGACTGACCGGCCGGGGCGCGTCAGGCGCCCCGGCCGGTGTCGGTCAGAGGTACTGGCCGGGCGCGTGGCCCTCGGTGCCGGGCATGCCCGGCATGCCGGGGACCATCCCGCCGGGGCCGCTGGGCAGCGCCTGCCGGCCGGAGCGCATCTGCTCCAACTGGACGCGGGCGGCCATCTGCTGGGCGACAAGCGCGGCCTGGATGCCGTGGAACAGCCCCTCCAGCCAGCCGACGAGCTGGGCGTGGGCGATGCGCAGCTCGCCCTCGCTGGGCGCCTGCTGCTCGGTGAACGGCAGTGAGATCCGTTCCAGCTCCTCGCGGAGCTCGGGGGCGAGGCCCTCCTTCAGCTCGACGATCGAGCGTTCGTGGATCTCGCGCATCCGGTGCCGGCTGGCGTCGTCGAGCGGGGCGGCCTTCACCTCCTCCAGCAGCTGCTTGATCATGCTGCCGATCCGCATCACCTTGGCCGGCTGCTCGACCAGGCGGGTCGGGTCCTCGCCCTTGCCCTCCTCGGTCTGCACCGTGCCGACCGGTCGACCGTCCGGGCCGACCACCACCACGGTGCCGGGGATGCCGTCGTTGGCCTGTTCGTCGTCGTGTCCACCGGAGTGTGCTTCGGTCATGGCACCCATCTTTACCCACCCCGGCCACGCGCACGCGCCCGGACCGGGCAGGCTACCGTCCCGGCATGCCCAGCGACCCGCGTGAGGTGCTGACCCGGCCGGCCCCGCCGCCGGACGCCACCGTCGCCTACGGCGACCATCCGGACCAGTGCGCCGACCTGCGCGGCCCGGCCGGTGAGGGGCCCGCCCGGCCGCTGGTGGTCGTGGTGCACGGCGGCTTCTGGCGGGCCGAGTATGACCGGACCCACACCGGCCCGATGGCGGCGGCGTTGGCCGCGCTCGGTCATCCGGTGGCCCAGCTCGAATACCGCCGGACCGGTCGGCCGGACAGCGGCTGGCCGGACCCGCTCACCGACGTGCTCGCCGGCGTCGCCGCGCTGCCGGGGCTGGCCGCCGCCGCATGGCCCGGCCGGGTGGCGCCGGTGCCGCCGATCCTTCTCGGCCACTCCGCCGGTGGGCATCTGGCGCTGTACGTGGCGGCCCACGCCCCGGAAACGACCGGCGGGGTGCTCGCGTTGGCCCCGGTCGCGGACCTCGCCGAGGCGTACCGGCTGGACCTGGACTCCGGGGCGGTGGCCGCGCTGATCGGCGGGAGCCCGGCCGACGTGCCGGAGCGGTACGCCGCCACGGATCCATCGGCATTGGTGCCGATACGAACACGCACAGTAGTCATGCACGGCGTTCTCGACCGGCAGGTTCCGGTGTCGATGAGCCGCTCATGGGTGGCCGCCGACCGGGCCGCCGGCGGCTCCGCCACGCTCATTGAGCTGCCAGAATGCGAGCATTTCGGGCTGATCGCCCCCGACTCGGCCGCCTGGCCGCGGGTGGTGACGGCGTTGCGGTCCCTGCTCGGTGATCCACCCGGCATTGACGCAGCGTCGTCGACCAGGTAGAACGCCGGAGGGGTGTGCACGATGGCCACCCCCGCGGAAGGAAGTCGGTGGCACAGATGAACCGCAGGCGGGCCCTGCAACTGCTGGCCGCACTGGGCACCACCGGGCTCGCCGCGGGCTGCGGCCCCGGCGACGACGGCACGGACCAGGCCGCCCCGGGCAGCCCGGTCAAGATCGGGCTGATCGTGCCCGGCAGCGGCCCGAACAAGGTCATCGGGGACGAGATCGCCAACGGCTTCCAACTCTTCCTCGCCACGCACGGGCAGCAGCTCGGCGGGCACCCGGTCACCGTGGTGCCGGCCGAGGAGGGCGACAGCGTCGCGACCGGCAAGGCCGCCGTCGACCGGCTGCTCAAGGAGGGCGTGCTGGCGCTCACCGGCGTGGTCAACCCGGCCGTCATGACCGGCATCCGGGACACCGTGGAGGACGCCCGGGTGCCGCTGATCGGCTCCAACGCCTCCCCGGCCACGCTCCAGGGCGTCGTCTTCATCTGGCGCACCTCGTACGTGCTGGACGAGCCGGGCGTGGCACTCGGCGAGTACCTGCGGCAGAACCTGGACCCGTCCAGCCGGATCGCCATCTTCGGCACCCAGGGCGCCGGCAGCCGGGACGTCGTCAACGGGCTGCGACGCGGCTACGAGCAGGGCCGCCGGCTCACCGAGGACCCGATCTACACGCCCGACTACGCCAACCCCAGCAAGGGCGCGTACGCCGGGCCGATCCGCAAGGCGCTGGGGCGCCGGCCGGACGCGGTCTTCTGCCACTACACCGGCGTGCAGGCGGTGCAGTTCGTCAAGCAGCTCTACGACGAGGGCTACCGGGGGCCGATCTACGCGCCCGGCTTCCTCACCGAGGGGACCGTCCTCGACCAGCTCGACGACGGCGAGAAGGGCCGGGACCGGGCGCTGATCGAGAAGTACGGCATCGAGACCGCGCTGAACTACTCGGCCGACCTGAACAACACCGCGAACCGGGTGTTCGCCTCGGCGTACCGCAAGACGTTCAACACGTCCCCGACCACGTACTCGATGGCCTCGTACGACGCCGCGCTGGTGCTGGACAAGGCGATCCGGCTGACCGGCGGGAACGTGTCCCCGCAGCAGGTCAACCTCGCCCTCGGCACGATCGGCCAGGTCGACAGCCCGCGGGGTCCCTGGCAGTTCAACCAGCCGCGTACCCCGCAGCAGAAGTGGTACCTGCGCAAGGTGCAGCTCGACGGCCGGATGCTCTCCAACGTGGTGATCAACGAGCTGGCCACGCTCGGCTGACGCGACGACGAGGGCGGCCTCCCCGGGGGGAGACCGCCCTCGCGCATGTCCAGCTCGGTGCCGCAGCTCGGCTCAGTGCCGCAGCTCGGCGATGCAGCACTTCACGCTGCCGCCGCCCTTCTTCAGCTCGGCCAGCTCCACCGGCACCGGGTGGTAGCCGGCCGCCTTCAGCTTGCCGGCCAGCCGGGTGGCGTCGCTGTTCAACACCACGTTGAGCCCGTCGCTGACCAGGTTCAGGCCGAACGCCAGGGCGTCCTCGTCGTCCGCGACGACCGCGTCCGGAAACAGCTGGGCCAGCACCTTCTGGCTGGCCGCGGAGAACGCGCCCGGGTAGTAGACGACGTTCCCGTCGTCGATCGAGGCGAGCGCCACGTCGAGGTGGTAGAAGCGCGGGTCGACCAGGCGCAGCGAGATCACCGGCCGGCCGAGCGCCTCCTGCGCCTCGGCGTGCGCGGCCAGCTCGGTACGGAAGCCGTGGCCGGCCAGGACCAGACCGCCGTGCGCCTCCGGCAGGTACGCGAAGTCGCCCTCGCCCTCGTTGGTCTCGCTCGGCGCGATGAAGTGCCAGCCCTGCGCCTCGTAGAACGCCCGGTGGGCGGCGGCCTCGGCGGCACGCTGCTCGTGCTTGAACCGGGCGCCGTAGACGGTGCCGTCCACCACGAACGCCCCGTTCGCGGCGAAGACCATGTCCGGCAGGCCGGCCTCGGGGGTGAGCAGGTGCACGTCGTGGCCGAGCCCGACCAACGTCTCGCGCAGCCGGTCCCACTGCTTGACCGCCAGGTCGGCGTCGACCGGCGTGGCCAGGTCCATCCACGGGTTGATCGCGTACTCGACGGCGAAGTGCTCCGGCGAGCACATGAGATATGTCCGCTTTCGCGGGACTCGCTGCTGGTTCACGGTCACCAAGAGTAGGTAGGCTGGAACTTTGGTAACAGCCACAACCATTGCTTCCCGAGGGCGGAACGTTGCAGATAGACGCGGTTGACCAACGAATCATTGCGTTGCTCGTGGCGGACGCCCGCGCCTCGTACGCCGACATCGGCGCCCGGGTGTCACTCTCCGCCCCCGCGGTCAAGCGACGGGTCGACCGGCTGCGCGCCACCGGCGTGATCCGCGGCTTCACCGCGGTCGTCGACCCGGCCGCCGTGGGATGGACCACCGAGGCGTTCGTCGAACTGTTCTGCGCCGGCCGGACCACGCCCGCGCAGATCGGCGTCGCCGCCCGCCGGCACCCCGAGGTGGTCGGCGCCTACACCGTCTCCGGCGAGGCGGACGCGCTGGTGCACCTGCGCGCCGCCGACATCGCCCACCTGGAGGAGGCACTGGAACGGCTGCGCGCCGAGTCGTTCGTCACCTCGTCCCGCAGCACCATCGTGCTGTCCCGACTCGTCGAGTCCCCCGGCGTCGGCCCGTCCACGAGTTGACCTCAAGCCCGCTTCACGTCGTTCACTCCTTCGAGGTGGACGATCCGGGAGGCGCGATGCGTGCGGTGTGGCTGCGAGAATTCGGTGGACCCGAGGTGCTGGTGCCCGGTCCGGCGCCGGACCCGGAGCCCGGTCCGGGTCAGGTGCTCGTCGAGGTGGCGCACGCGAACCTGACCTTCGTCGAGACGATGTTCCGGGCCACCGGGTTCGGCCCGTTCACCGGCGAACCGCCGCTGATCCCCGGCAACGGCGTCGGCGGCACGATCGGCGCGGTCGGCCCCGGAGTCGATCCGGCGCTGGTCGGCCGACTCGTCGTCACCGGCACCGGCGGCACCGGCGGGTACGCCGAGCGCGTCGTGGTCGACCAGCACACGCCCATCCCCGTACCCCCCGGGTTGCCGCTGGACACGGCCGTGGCGCTGCTCGCCGACGGCCGGACCGCGCTGATGCTGGCTCGGGCGGCCGGGCTGCGGGCCGGCGACCGGGTACTGGTGGAGGCCGCTGCCGGCGGGGTCGGCACCCTGCTGGTGCAGCTCGTCGCGCGGGCCGGCGCGACGGTGGTGGCCGCTGCCGGCGGCCCCGCCAAGGTCAACCTGCTCCGCGCCGCCGCGGTCGACGTGGTGGTCGACTACCGGCAGCCGGACTGGGCCGGGCGGGTGCGGGCCGCCGTCGACGCGCTCGACGTGGTCTTCGACGGCGTCGGCGGCACCATCGCCCGGGAGGCGTTCGACCTGCTCGACCGGGGCGGACGGATGCTCAGCTTCGGGCTCGCCGGCGGCGCCTGGGCGGACGTCCCGGCCGACGTCGCCGCCGCCCGAGGCGTGACGCTGCTGCGCCCCCGGCCCCGACCGGACGAACTGCGCGCGCTCACCGAGGAAGCCCTCGGCATGGCCGCCGACGGACGGCTCCGGCCACTGATCGCCCAGCGCTTCCCGCTGGAGCGCGCCGCCGAGGCACACGCCGCGATCCAGTCCCGGTCCACCGTCGGCAAGACACTGCTCGACGTACGCTGACCCGGGCTCCCCGCTCAGAGGTACATGCCGGTGCGGTGCTCCTGCGGCCGGGCCGGCTTGTCACCCTCACCGAAGAAACGCTTGCCGCCGAACTCGCCGTGCAGCCGATCGTCCAACTCGTCGGCGAGACCGGTCATCACCTGCACGGCCAGCATCAGGTGAGTGGCCTGGAAGTTGCGGCCGAAGACCGGGATGGACGCCCAGACCGTGTCGTCGGCGCAGTAGAGCCGGCCGATCGGCATCCGGTTGGTCAGCTCGGAGAGCTTCACGTAGAGGCGCTCGGTCGGCTCGACCTCGGTCAGCACCGGGGAGAAGACGTCGACAAGCGGCGGATTGTCGCGGACCCGCACGAAGACCATCGCCGAGCCGGCCCGGATGTTGATGTCACCGTCGGAGTCGACCTGCACCTGGTCGGAGTTCGACTTCAACATCGTCGAGACGACCGTACGGACCCGCTCCTCCAGGGCCAACACGTCGTTCTCACCCGCCTGGGCGGCCGCCGCGGCGGCCAGCGCCTCCTCCAGGTCGGCCTCCACGTCCCGGTCCGGGCCGAACTCGCTGCGGGCGGTGCCGAGCGGCTCCACCGGCAGCGGCTCACCGTCGGCGTCGTGCACCAAGTAGACCAGGAACGCGGGATGCGGGGCGCCGTAGACGTCCCGCAGCGTCCGGGAGAGCACCGCGGACAACCGGGTCGCCTCGTCGACGCCGCAGTCCAGGCCGAACTGCTCGCCGGAACCCGCCACCACGCCGGGCGGCGACCAGCCCAGCGCCACCATGTCGGCCACCGCCGCCCGGTCCAGCCGGTAACCCGCCGGCAGCGTGGCGTTGCCGATCGCCCGGGCCGACAGCGCGCCGTCCTCGCCGGCGTCCGCGCTGACCGAGTAGACGGCATCCCCGGTGCCCGAGGCGGTCGGGTCGAGTGTCACCTCCAGGTGACCACCGGCCGGCAACCCGCGCAGCCGCTCGGCCAGCGCCCGGGCGAACTCCCGCCAGGCCTCGGTCACCTTGGCCCGCAGGTCAGCCGTGGTCGGCTCGTCGAGCAGGATCGAATCGTGCTGCTCCGGCGTACCGCCGGAAGGCTTGTCGACCGGCGAGGGGTGGTCTGCCGTCATGATCGCCTCCGTCCGTTCCCGCCACCCTACCCACGGGCGGCGGGGGCCGAATCACAGCCGACCAGGATCGGACAAGTCGCTACGCCACCGGCGTCGTCCCGTCCAGCTCCACCGGCCACGACCCCGCCAGCGCGCTGAGCCGGGCCGCCACCGCGGCCGGATCCGCGCCGCGCCCCACCGCCACCCCCAGGAGGTACGCGCTGACCGGCGCGCCCGGCCGCACCACCTGATGCGCCACGTCCCGGGCCACGTCCAGCACGGCCGACACCGGCACCTCGGCCGGATCCAGCTCCAACTCGGCGCAGGCCGCGGTGACCCAGTCGTCCAACACGGTCATGTCGTCCACTCCTCGGCCCGGCGTACGTCCTCGTCAGTGTCGCAGTCGAACCAGGGCGGCGGCCCGGCACCGGACCAGGCCACCTCCCGAACCGTGGCACCGGCCAGCAGGCCCCGCACCGCCGCGCCGTCGACCGTGCCGCCCCGCTCCGCCGCCAGCCGGTCCACCGCCGCGCGCAGCGCCGGCAGCCGCCAGACGCCGCAGAGCTGCTGCCGGCGACCGTCGCCGTCCACGTAGCAGGCCAGACCGGCGGTCGACCCGTCGAGCGCGCGCCGCAGCTCCGCCACCGCGGCGGCGGTGAGCAGCGGCAGGTCGGCGGCGAGCAGGGCGACCGTGGTCGTACCGGGTCGCAGCAGGGCCAGCCCGGCCGCGGTCGCCGCCACCGGGCCACCGCCGGCGGGCTCCTCGCGGGTCACCCGCACCGCCGCGGGCACCGGGCCGGACGGACCGACCACGATCCGCTCGTCGGCGTCGGCCACCGCGGCCAGCACCCGGTGCAGCATCGGCCGGCCACCGACCGGACGGGCCGGCTTGTCCACCCCACCCATCCGGCGGGCCGCACCGCCGGCGAGCAGTACCGCCGCGTACCCGGTCACCGCCTCACCCTACCCACGGCCCACGCCGGAACACCGGGTCAGACGGGCGTGCTGAGGTGCGGGTGGGACCGGGTGCGGGAGAGGATGGCGGCATGGGACGGGCGACAGACCGGCGTGGCGTGCTGCGGATCGACCTCGGGGCGGCGGACGACCGCCGGGACCGGGTCCGCCGGCAGGACACGCTGGCCGTGGAGGAGCCGCTGGAGATCCGGGTCGGACCGGCCGGCCCCGGTCGTCGCCGGCCGCTTGCGGTGACCATGCGCACGCCCGGCGACGACCTGGACCTGGCCATCGGCTTCCTGCTGACCGAGGGGCTGATCCGGTCGGCGGAGGATGTGCACACCGCGCAGCTCTGCTCCGGAGCGGAGACCCCCAACACCTACAACGTGGTCGACGTGGTGCTCTCCCCCGGCGTGCCGGAACCGGCCACCGACCCGGCACGCAACTTCTACACCACCAGCTCCTGCGGAGTGTGCGGCAAGGCGAGCATCGAGTCGGTCCGCACCCGCTCCCG
Source organism: Micromonospora sp. DT227 (assembly GCF_049841835.1). Lineage (NCBI taxonomy): Bacteria > Bacillati > Actinomycetota > Actinomycetes > Micromonosporales > Micromonosporaceae > Micromonospora > Micromonospora sp. DT227. The sequence goes on from NZ_JBNCLA010000001.1 coordinate 338,542, forward strand.
GTTCGCCGTCCGGGAGGACCCGCTGGAGGTCACCGCCGCACTGCTGGCCGGGCTGCCCGACCGGCTGCGTGCCGCGCAACGCGCCTTCGACCGCACCGGCGGCCTGCACGCGGCCGGGCTCTTCACCCCGGACGGCGAACTGCTGGCCCTCCGTGAGGACGTGGGCCGGCACAACGCGGTGGACAAGGTGATCGGCTGGGCCACCCGGTCGGACCGGCTGCCGCTGGCCGGTCACGTCCTGCTGGTCTCCGGCCGGGCCAGCTTCGAGCTCACCCAGAAGGCGTGGATGGCCGGGGTGCCGCTGCTCGCGGCGGTCTCCGCGCCCAGCACGCTCGCCGCCGAACTGGCCGAGGAGGCCGGGATGACGCTTGTCGGATTCCTCCGCGGCCCGACCATGAACGTCTACACCGGGGCGCAGCGCGTGCCCCGCTGAGGCGGCGGCACAGCGACCCGGCCGCACGTCGGCGCGGACGACACCGCTGCCTCCGGTTCAGCGGCGCGGACGACGCCGGCGGCGGCGGAGGACCGCCGGGCCGGCGACACCCGGCCAGCCGTCCAGCTCGGACGGGGCCACGCCACGGCGGAGCGCGTCGTCGAGGAGCACCGCGAGGGAGTAGGCGGGATCCGCCGCGAGCACCCGCTCCAGGGCGACGGCGGCCAGCGCGCCGTGCCCGGACCGCCAGGCGGCGAACGCGAGCAGCGTTCCGGGGGCCGCGGTCAGTTCGGGTTCGGCCCGTCGGAGCACGTCGGTCCACAGGCTGATGTCCGTGTCCCGGCCGTCGGTGCGGGACCATGCGTGGTCGCGCACCACGAGGTGGGCGAGGAGCACGGTCAGCCAGGCCACCTCGTCGTCGGTGAGTCGCTCACCGTGCCGCTGCCGACGAAACGCGGCCCGTACCGCCGCCGTGCCGGCCGCCCGCACGGCCCGCGTCCCGGCGGACCGGAGACCACCGGACTCCGCACCGCCGGGCGAGGGATCACCGGACTCCGCACCGCCCGGCGAGTGGCCGTCGGGCGGCTCCCCGGTGAGTGCGGCCAGCCGGCGGCGGGCCCGCACGGTGGCCTGGCGCATCGCGAGCCGGACCGGGCCGCCGAACGACGACACCTGCGCGGCCAGGGCGGCGCGGTCGGGCAGGGCGACCTGACCGGCGAAGACGGCCGCCGCGCTGACCCGGCTCGCGGCCGGGTCGTACGGCGTGCCCTCCACCGGGCAGCAGGTGGGCTCGTCGCAGAGGTACGACCACCAGCGACCGTCCGTCACCCGGAGCGCGTCGAGGACGATCAGCCCCGCGTCGTCCAGCGCCGCGCCCACCGCGTCCACCACGCCGGTGACGCGGGTGGCCGGACCGAAGCCGATGACCGTCGCGGCGTCGGCGTCCTGCCGGGCCACCACCTGCGCCAGGTGCCGGGCCGCCGGACCGGGGTCGACACCCGGCTCGGGGAGGTCGCCGCGGGCCGCGAACACCACCCGCCGGCCCCGCACCGCGACCACCACCACGCTGTCCTCGGGGTGGAAGCCGAGCAGGTAGGGCACGGCGGCGACGAGGTCGGCCGGGGAGCGGACGGAGAGGCGGGGACGCTCGGTGGAGTTCATGCCGGGAGCGTGCGGGGGGCGCCGCCGCCGCGACAGGCCCTGTTGACGACACGCGGCTCATCCACAACCCCCGAACGCATCGGCCCAGGTGGGCAGCGTCCGCCACCCGCCACGGTACGACAGGGCCGACGCCTGTCCCAGGTACCGGCTACCTTGCGCTCATGGACCTGGCGTACCTGCGGGCACACCCGGAGCACCTGCCGACCTTCCTGACCCACCAGCGGATCCGGGAGACGCCGGTCTCCGGCGGTGACATCTGCGCCGCCTCGCGACTCACGCTCGACGACGGCCACTCCGTCTTCGCGAAGACCTGGCCGGAGCGGGCGACGCGGCCGGTGCCGGAGGGCTTCTTCGCCACCGAGGCGGCCGGTCTGCGGTGGCTGCGCGAGGCCGACGCGGTTCCGGTGCCGGAGGTGCTGGTCGCGCTGCCGGGGCTGCTGGCGCTGGACTGGGTGGAGCCGGGCGAGCCGGGCCCGGAGGCGGCGGAGGCGTTCGGCCACGGGCTGGCCGCGCTGCACCGGGCCGGCGCGCCCGCGTTCGGCGCGGAGTGGACCGGGTTCATCGGCGCGCTGCCGCAGGACAACACGCCCGACCGGGGGCCGTGGCCGGAGTGGTTCGCCCGGTGCCGGCTGCTGCCGTACCTTCGAATGTCGGTCGACGGGGGCGCGCTCACCGGCGCCGCGACGGCGCTTGTCGAGCAGGTCGTCGACCGGGTCGGCGAGTGGGGCGGCGACGAGCCGCCGGCCCGGCTGCACGGCGACCTCTGGCCCGGCAACCTGCTCTGGGGCGCCGACGGCCGGGTCTGGCTGGTCGACCCGGCCGCGCACGGCGGCCACCGCGAGACGGACCTGGCGCAGCTCGCGCTCTTCGGTGGTCCGCCGCAGTTCGAGCGGATCCTGTCCGCCTACCAGGAGTCCTGGCCGTTGGCCGACGGCTGGCGGGAGCGGGTGCCTCTGCACCAACTGCACCTGCTGCTGGTGCACACCGCGCTGTTCGGGGCGGCGTACGCGGAGGCGGTGGTCTCCGCCGCCCGTGCCGCGCTCGGCGGCGTCCGACGCGCTACGGTCGACGGATGACCGCCCCCCGGACGACGGCAGACGGGGTCCTCACCGACCGGTTCGGCCGGGTCGCCCGGGACCTGCGGGTCTCGCTGACCGACAAGTGCAACCTGCGCTGCACCTACTGCATGCCGGCCGAGGGCCTGCCCTGGCTGGCCGGCCCGCAACTGCTCACCGACGACGAGATCGTCCGGCTGGTCGGAGTCGCGGTGCGCCGGCTCGGCGTCACCGAGGTGCGCTTCACCGGCGGTGAGCCGCTCATCCGGCCCGGCCTGCCCGGCATCGTGGCGGCCGTGGCCGCGCTGTCGCCCCGGCCGCGCATCTCGCTGACCACCAACGGCATCGGTCTGGCCCGACTCGCGCCGGCGCTGCGCGCGGCCGGGCTGGACCGGGTCAACGTCTCGCTCGACACGCTCGACCCGGCCCGGTTCGCCGCGTTGACCCGGCGCGACCGGCACGCCGACGTGCTCGCCGGCTTGGCCGGCGCGGCGGAGGCCGGGCTGACCCCCGTCAAGATCAACGCGGTGCTGATGCGCGGCGTCAACGACGACGAGGCCCCGGCGCTGCTCCGGTTCGCCCTGGCGCACGGCTACGAGCTGCGGTTCATCGAGCAGATGCCGCTGGATGCCCAGCACGGCTGGGACCGCTCGACCATGGTCACCGCCGACGAGATCCTGGCCGCCCTGCGCGCCGAGTCCGCGTTGCGGCCCGACCCGACCGAGCGGGGCGCCGCGCCGGCCGAGACCTGGCTGGTGGACGACGGTCCGGCCAAGGTCGGGGTGATCGCCAGTGTGACCCGGCCGTTCTGTGGCGACTGCGACCGCACCCGGCTCACCGCCGACGGTCAGGTGCGCAACTGCCTCTTCGCCACCGACGAGTCGGATCTGCGGGCCGCGCTGCGGGCCGGCGCCGACGACGAGGAGTTGGCCCGGCGCTGGCGGGCCGCGATGTGGGGCAAGCGGGCCGGGCACGGCATCGACGATCCGACCTTCCTCCAGCCGGCCCGGCCGATGTCCGCGATCGGAGGTTGACCGTGGAGTTGACCGTCCGTTATTTCGCCGGTGCGCGGGCCGCCGCCGGCCGGGCCGAGGAGACCGCATCCGCCGGCCGGTCGCTTGACGAACTCCTCGACGACCTGTCCGCCCGCCACGGTGACCGACTGGCCGTGGTGCTCAAGGCGGCGAGTTTCCTGGTCGACGGCGTCGCCTGTCATGATCGTCAGGCACCGTTGCCGGCCGGGGTCACGGTGGACGTGCTGCCACCCTTCGCGGGCGGCTGAGGGAGGCCGACGTGCTGGCGATGGCGACATTCGTGGGTTTCGTCGTGCTCGTGATCGGGCTGATCCACTACTACCTGTGGCGGCGGCTGGTCCGGGACACCACCCGTCCGGGGCGGGCCCGCCGGGTCGGGGCGGCGGTGGCGGTCCTGCTCGCGCTGCTCGTGCCGGCGACCATGGCCGGCACCCAGAACGGCTTCTACTGGCTGGCCTGGCCGGGCTACGTGTGGCTGGCCCTGATGTTCTACCTGCTGGTGCTGCTGCTGGTACTGGAGGTGCCGACCGCGGTGACGCGGCTCGTCCTGCGCCGCCGGGCCCGGTCGGTCACGTCCCCGGGGCCGGCGGCCGAGCCGGCGCTGGTCGGCGCCGGCACCTCCGCCGCGGCACCCGCCGAGGCCGGTGACCCGCCGCCGACCAGCGACGCCGGCAACCCACCGCCGTCCGTCGATGCCGGTGACACCCCGCCCGGCCGTCCCGGTGACACCCCGCCGGGAGCGCCCGGCCGACCGGCCGGCGGCGCACCCGTGGACCACGACCCGTCCCGCCGGCTGCTGCTCGCGCGTGGCGCGGCGATCTTCGCCGGGCTCACCGCCGCCGGTGTCACCGGGTACGGCGTCCGCACCGCGATGGGGCCGCCCCGGCTGGACCGGGTACGCATCCCATTGGCGAAGCTGCCGCGGAGCATGGACGGGCTGCGGATCGCCACCGTCTCCGACATCCACCTCGGGCCGCTGCGTGGCCGGGCGCACACCGAGCGCATCGTCGCCATGATCAACCGACTGGACGCCGACCTGGTGGCCGTGGTCGGCGACCTGGTCGACGGCTCGGTGGCCGAGCTGGGCCGGGCGGCCGAGCCGCTGCGTGACCTGCGCTCCCGTTACGGCAGCTTCTTCGTGACCGGCAACCACGAGTACTACTCCGGCGTGGAGGAGTGGGTCCGCGAGGTGGACCGGCTGGGCCTGCGGGTGCTGCAGAACGAACGGCAGGAGATCCGGGCCCGGGGTGGCGTGCTGGACCTGGCCGGCGTCAACGACGTGACCGCCGACGGCACCGGGCTGGCCGCGCCCGCCGACTACGCGGCCGCGCTCGGCGACCGCGACCCGAGCCGCCCGGTGGTGCTGCTGGCGCACCAGCCGGTGGCCGCGCACGAGGCGGCGAAGTTCGGCGTCGACCTCCAGCTCTCCGGGCACACCCACGGCGGTCAGATGGTGCCGTTCAACCTGGCGGTGAAGCTCCAGCAGCCGGTGGTCTCCGGTCTGGGCGAGGTGGACGGCACCAAGGTCTACGTCACCAACGGGGCCGGCTTCTGGGGGCCGCCGGTGCGGGTCGGCGCCCCGCCGCAGGTGACGCTCGTCGAGCTGCGTGCTCCCTAGCGGGTCGGGGGCGCGCCGTCCAGCACCGCATTGCTCAGGTCACGCGTACGCGTGGCGGCGGGCGGGTAGGCAAGCGGACGTGACAGGATGCGGCGTGCCTCCGTTCAGTGCCGCACCCCCCGGTGGCCTCCCGCCCTACGTCGCGGATCTGCACATCCACTCGAAGTACTCCCGCGCGTGCAGCCGTGACCTGACGCTGCCCAACCTCGGTTGGTGGGCCCGGCGCAAGGGCATCGGGGTGCTCGGCACCGGTGACTTCACCCACCCCGCCTGGTACGACCACCTGCGCGAGACGCTGCACCCGGCCGAGCCCGGCCTCTACCGGCTGTCGCCGGAGGCGGAGCGGGACATCGCCCGGCGGCTGCCGCCCCGGCTGGCCAGCGAGGCGGAGGCGGACCCGGTCCGGTTCATGCTGAGCGTGGAGATCTCCACGATCTACAAGCGGGACGACCGGACCCGGAAGGTGCACCACCTGATCTACCTGCCGGACCTGGACGCGGTGGGCCGGTTCAACACCGCGCTGGGCCGGATCGGCAACCTCGGGTCGGACGGCCGGCCGATCCTCGGGCTGGACTCCCGCGACCTGCTGGAGATCACGCTGGAGGCCAGCGGAGACGGCTTCCTGGTGCCGGCGCACATCTGGACGCCCTGGTTCTCCGCGCTCGGCTCGAAGTCCGGCTTCGACGCGATCGCCGACTGCTACGCCGACCTGGCCGAGCACATCTTCGCGGTGGAGACCGGGCTGTCGTCCGACCCGGAGATGAACTGGCGGGTCGGCAGCCTGGACCGCTACCAGTTGGTGTCCAACTCGGACGCCCACTCGCCGCCGGCGCTGGCCCGGGAGGCCACCGTCCTGACCGCCGACCGCGACTACTTCGCGATCCGGGAGGCGCTGCGCACCGGGGACGGGCTGGCCGGCACCGTCGAGTTCTTCCCGGAGGAGGGCAAGTACCACGCCGACGGGCACCGGCTCTGCGGCGTGAACTGGTCGCCGGAGCGGACCCGCGAGGCGGGCGGACGCTGCCCGGAGTGCGGCAAGCCGCTGACCGTGGGCGTGCTCAGCCGCGTCGAGGCGTTGGCCGACCGGCCGGCGGGGCACCGGCCGGCGCACGCCCGCGAGGTGGCCCACCTGGTGCCGTTGGCCGAGATCCTGGGCGAGATCAACAAGGTGGGTGCCCGGTCGAAGAAGGTCGAGGGCAAGCTCAACGAGCTGGTCGCGGCGCTCGGCCCGGAGTTGGAGATCCTCACGCGTACCCCGGTGGAGGAGATCGGCCGGGTCGGCGGCGAACTGCTCGCGGAGGGCATCGGCCGGCTGCGTCGCGGCGAGGTCCGCCGGGTGCCGGGCTACGACGGCGAGTACGGCGTGATCACGCTCTTCGACCCGGCGGAACTGGGCGCTCCGGGCGGCGGGGCCGGGCAGGAGACGCTCTTCGACGTACCCGTGCCCGTGCCCGCGCAGCGGCGGCCCACGGAGCCGGCGCCGAAGCCGAAGGCCAAGCGCCCGGCGGCGGCCCGGCCGGAGCCGAAGCGCAAGCCGCCCGCGCCGCCGCTGGCGCCGCCGCCCTCCCCGCACGAGCCGTTCGAGCCGATGCTCGCCGGCATGGAGGAGGTCGGCACCGGCCTGCTGGACCGGCTGGACGCGATGCAGCGGGTGGCCGCCTCCGCGCCGGGTGGCCCGCTGCTGATCGTGGCCGGTCCGGGCACCGGCAAGACGCGCACGCTGACCCACCGGATCGCCTACCTGTGCGCGGAGCTGAACGTCTTCCCGGACCAGTGCCTGGCGATCACGTTCACCCGTCGGGCGGCCGAGGAGCTGCGGCACCGCCTCGACGCGCTGCTCGGGCCGGTTGCCGAGGACGTCACGGTGGGCACGTTCCACGCGCTCGGGCTGACCATCCTGCGGGAGAACGCGGCGGCGGCCGGCCTGCCGGCGGAGTTCCGGATCGCCGACGACGCGGACCGGACGGCGGCCCGGGCGGAGGCCGGCGAGGACGACGAGCGGTACGTCGCGCTGCTGCGCAAGCGGGACCTGGTCGACCTGGACGAGCTGCTCACGTTGCCGGTGGCGGTGCTGAAGGGGGACCGGAAGCTGGTCCGGGAGTACCGCGAACGGTGGAAGTGGATCTTCGTCGACGAGTACCAGGACGTCGACGCGGTGCAGTACGAGCTGTTGCGGCTGCTCAGCCCGCCGGACGGCAACCTGTGCGCGATCGGCGACCCGGACCAGGCGATCTACTCGTTCCGGGGTGCCGACGTGGGCTACTTCCTGCGCTTCTCGCAGGACTTCACCGACGCCCGGCTGGTGCGGCTGAACCGCAACTACCGGTCCTCCGCGCCGATCCTGGCCGCCGCCGTGCAGGCCATCGCGCCGTCGTCGCTGGTTCGGGGCCGTCGGCTCGACCCGGCCCGGCTCGACCCGGAGGCGCCGCTGGTCGGCCGGTACGCCGCGACCTCGGTGGCCGACGAGGCCGACTTCGTGGCCCGCACCGTCGACGAGCTGGTCGGCGGCCTGTCCCACCGGTCGCTCGACTCGGGGCGGATCGACGGGCGGACGACCACGCTCTCCTTCTCCGACATCGCCGTGCTGTACCGCACCGACTCGCAGGCGGCGCCGATCGTGGACGCGTTGACCCGGGCGAACATCCCGGTGCAGAAGCGCTCACACAACCGGCTGCGGGACCGTCCGGGCGTGGCGGCCATCGCCCGCGAGCTGCGGCACGCCGGCCTGGACGGCTCGCTGACCACCCGGGTACGCGAGGCCGGCCGACTGGTGGCCGAGCGCTTCGCCGTGCCCACGCTCGACGGTTCCGGCACGGTACGCCCCGACGACGTCCGCAGCGCCGTGGACCTGCTCACGCCGCTGGCCCGCCGCTGCGGCGACGACCTCGGGCTCTTCCTCAGCCAGCTCGCCACCGGCGCGGAGGTGGACGCGCTCGACCCGCGCGCCGAGGCGGTCACGCTGCTCACGCTGCACGCGGCCAAGGGCCTGGAGTTCCCGGTGGTGTTCCTGGTCGGCGCCGAGGACCGCCTGCTGCCGCTGCGTTGGCCGGGCACCGAGCCGGACGACGACGCGGTCGCCGAGGAACGTCGGCTCTTCTTCGTCGGCCTGACCCGGGCGCAGGACCGGCTCTACGTGAGTCACGCCGCCCGGCGTACCCGGCACGGTTCGGAGCGGGACGCCCGCCCGACCCCGTTCCTCGACGCGATCGATCCGGCGCTGTTCGACCGGCTGGGCGCGGCGGAGCCACGCCGCCCCAAGGACCACCAACTCCGCCTGATCTGAAAGGCCGGGCCCCTTCTTAACGCCTCCGGTAGAGAAGGGGCCCCTTCTCAACAACCGACGGTCAGGTGAGCACGGCGGCGAGCCAGGCACCGGCCAGGATCGCCGGGCCGAACGGCAGCGGTGTGTCCCGGCGGATCCGACCGGCGGCGAGCAGGACGAGGACGGTCCCGCCGGCGAGCAGGTGTGGCAGGAGCAGCCCGAGCCGGAGCGCCGGCCAGCCGAGCCAGCCCAGGGGGAACCCGAGCGCGGCGGCCAGCTTCACGTCGCCGAAGCCGAGCCGGGCGCCGGGCAGCAGGGCGAGCAGCAGATAGCCGCCCAGGGAGAGACCGACCCCGACCAGGGCGGTCGTCAGGCACCCCGGCTCGCCGGCCACCAGCGCGGTCGTCGGCAGGCCGAGCCCACCGCCGAGCGCCACCGCGCCGACCAGCGGGTCGGGCAGCCGCAACGCGCTGAGGTCGGTCACCGCGAGCACCAGCCCGACGGCGGCGACCAGCAGCAGCGCCGGCAACCCGGGCTCGTCCCCGCGCGCGACGGCCAGAGCGCCGTACACCACCGCCCCGACCACGGCCACGGTCCACCGCCGTGGCCCGGCGGCCGGACCGCCGCACCCCACCGCCCACCGCGCCCTCGGGGCGCCCGCCTCCGCCCGCCCGACCTCGGTGAACCGGCGTGGCGCGGCGCGGCCGACACCGACGGCGCGGCGGCCGATCGGCACCGCGGCCAGACCGGCCAACGCGCCGAGCACCGCCGTTCCCGCCACCGTCACCGCCGACACGGGCCGGGACGCTACCGGCCGGCGCGTCCCCGGGCCGCCCCGTCGCCGGCAGCCGGCGGGGTCCGGCCCGTCCCGTTGCCGCCGGCAGCCGACCGGGTACGGGCCGTCCCGTCGCCGGCAGCCGGCGGGGTGCGGCTCGGCCGTTCGGTGCTCACCACCACGGCGACGCCGGCCACGAGCACCGCGCCGCCGAGCAGCACCTGCGTGGTGACCGGCTCGGCGGCGAGCAGCGCGCCGAGCGCCACCGCGACCGCCGGGTTCACGTACGCGTACGTGGAGACCAGCGAGATCGGCGCGTGGGCGAGCAACCAGACGTACGCGGTGAAGGCGACCAGCGAGCCGGCCACCATCAGGTACGCCAGCGCCGCCCAGGACCGCCCGGTCACCTCGGCGGGGTCGAAGTCGGCCAGCTCACCGCGTCCGGCCCCGATCAGCAGGAGCGCCAGCGCGCCGGCCACCATCTCGTAGACGGTCGCCACGAACGGGTCGGCCGGCATCCGGATCCGCCCGGACAGGTAGGAACCGATCGACCAGCTCGCGGCGGCGGCGACCACGGTCAGCGCGCCCGCCAGCGGCACCCCGTCCACGCCGTCGCGGGGCAGGACGAGCAGGACGAGCCCGACGAAGCCCAGCGCGACGCCGGCGAACGTCCACGGGCGGGGCCGGTCCCCGCCGACCGTACGCAGCACCACCACCAGCAGCGGGACGGTGGCGATCAGCAGGGCGGCGACCCCGGAGGGCACCGCGTCGCCGGGTGGGCCGGACTCGGCGAGCACCACCAGCCCGTTGCCGCCGGCCAGCAGCAGCACCCCGACCAGCGCGGCCGCGCCGAGGCGACGCGGTGGCACGCGCAGCGCCCCGGGCCCGCGCCGGAGCCGCAGCACGATGGCGAGCACCACGGCGGCGGCGGCGAACCGCATCGCGGCGGAGGTGAGTGGCGGCAGGGATTCGACGGCGATCCGGATGCCCAGGTAGGTCGAGCCCCACAGCAGGTAGACCAGCGCCAATGCGGTCCAGACCAGGGCGGCGCGGACCGGCGGCGCCGGGGAGCCGGCGACGTCCGTCGTCCTCGGGGGGCGTGAGCTCATCGTGGGACCACGCTACGGTGACCACGGCGTCGGCGTCCCGTGTTGGTGGCCGGCCTCTCAGCACCGGCTACACAGGAGGCGTTCATGTCGAACTTCGGACCACCGGGCGGCGGCGCACCCGAGCCGTGGCGGGGACGACGCCCGGACGACGGCTACGCCCCCGATCCGCACCACGACCCGGCGCCCGGCGGCCCGCAGTACGGCCCGCCCTCGCAGTACGGCCCGCCGCAGGAGCAGTACGGGCCGCCCCAGCAGTACGGGCCACCGCACGAGCAGTACGGGCCGCCCCAGCAGTACGGGCCACCGCAGGAGCAGTACGGCCCGCCCGCCGAGCAGTACGGGCCACCGCGGGAGCAGTACGGCCCGGGAGCCGCGCCCCGTCCGGGTAATCCGGCCGGTCCCGGCTACCCCGGCCAGGTGCCCTATCCCGGGCAGCAGCCCTACGCCGGCGGGCAGCCGTCGTACGGCGCGGGGCAGCCCTACGCCGGCGGGCCACCGCCGTACGGGGCGGGACAACAGCCCTACGACGAGCCGACGCCGCCGAAGCGGGGCAGGGGCCCGTTGCTGGTGGTGGTGATCGTGCTGGCGGTGCTGCTGCTGGGCGGCGGCGGGGCGTACTGGCTGCTCGGCCGGGACGGGGACGAGCCGACGGCCGGGACGACGGCGACCACCGCGCCGGCCCCGGCGCCGACCTCGGCGGCGCCGAGCGATCCGGCGGAGGCGACGCCCACCACGGCGGCCCCGGCCTCCTCGACCGATCCGCGGTTCGTGAAGGCGGGTCAGTGCGTCGCCAACCAGGGCGGCGGCGCCCAGCCGAAGCTGGTGATCGCCGACTGCGCCCCGAAGACGTACGAGGTGCTGCGCCGGATCGACGGCGCGACCAGCGGAAAGAAGGACGCCGAGGCCAAGTGCGGCAAGGTCGCCGGCTACACCGACTGGTACTTCTTCGACAGCGAGCTGGACACGCTCGACTTCGTGCTCTGCCTGAAGCGTCGATAGGCCGCTAACCGAATCTAGGGCTGTCTGGGGTGGACGCTAGACAGACCTAGATTCGACTCGACGCCGACACGCGGTAGCCGCCTCTACGCGCGTCTAGCCTGGTCACTAGACGACCGGATACTGTGCGATCGTGGATCCGGTCCGCAATCCGTACGCTCCCGGCGCCGGTCAGCGCCCGCCCGAACTCGCCGGGCGGGGGCGGGAGCTGGACGTCTTCGACGTGGTGCTGGAACGCATCGCCCGGGGCCGGCCGGAACGCAGTCTGATGCTCACCGGCCTGCGTGGGGTCGGCAAGACGGTGCTGCTCAACACGCTCCGGTCGGAGGCGATCAACCACCTCTGGGGCACCGGCAAGATCGAGGCCCGGCCGGACCAGTCGCTGCGCCGGCCGATCGCCGCCGCGCTGCACATGGCGGTCCGCGAGCTGGCCCCCCGACACCGCGCGCCGGACCGGATCGACGGCTTCCTCGGCGTGCTCAAGGCGTTCGCGCAGCGGTCCGCGCCGGCCGGGCGGGGCGGCGCGGCGCCGAAGCTGCGCGACAGGTGGCAACCGGGCATCGACGTGCCGGCCAGCAGCGGCCGGGCCGACTCGGGCGACATCGAGATCGACCTGGTCGAGCTGCTCAGCGACGCGGCGGCGGTCGCCACCGACGTGGGCACCGGCATCGCGATCTTCATCGACGAGATGCAGGACGTGGGCGCCGAGGACGTCTCCGCGCTCTGCGCCGCCTGCCACGAGCTGTCCCAGCTCGGCGCGCCGCTCATCGTGGTGGGCGCCGGGCTGCCGCACCTGCCGGCCGTGCTCAGCGCCGCCAAGTCGTACTCCGAACGGCTCTACCGCTACCAGCGGATCGACCGGCTGGACCGGATCGCCGCCGACCAGGCGCTCTGCGCGCCGGCCGAGCGGGAGGAGGTCGAGTACGAGCAGAAGGCGCTCGACCTGCTCTACGAGAAGTCCGGCGGCTACCCCTACTTCGTCCAGGCGTACGGGAAGGCGACCTGGGACCACGCGCCCCGCTCGCCGATCACCGCCGCCGACGTGCGGGTCGCCGCGCCCGAGGCGGAGGCGGAACTGGCGGTGGGCTTCTTCGGCTCACGGTTCGAGCGGGCCACCCCGGCCGAACGGGAGTACATGCGGGCCATGGCCACGCTGGCGCTGGTGGACGGCGAGGAGGGCGCCCGGGACGACATGGACGCCGCAGTGCCCACCGCGGAGATCGCCCGGTCGCTCGGTCGCAAGCCGGCCAGCCTCTCCCCGGCCCGGGACGCGCTGATCAAGAAGGGCCTGATCTATTCCGGCGAGCGGGGCACGGTCGCGTTCACCGTCCCGCACTTCGGCCGCTACCTGCGCACCCAGCCGGCCTGAGCGGCGGCCGGGCCGGCGGGTGAGCGGTGCCCACCTTGGCCACGGCTGCGGGGCTCGCAAGCTCACTCCTCGCGTGGCCGGTCAGACCCGCGACCAGGGCGACGGGAAGACCACCTCACCAGCCGGTGGTGGTGGCTCCTCGCCGGTGGACGGCGGCAGCACCAGCGCCTGCCACGGCTCTCCCAGCCCGGACCACGGGCTGGTCAACCCCAACCGGTCCGCCGGGCCGAACCCGAAGCGCCGGTAGTACGCCGGGTCGCCCAGCACCACCACGAGCCGTTCCCCCAGCTCGGTGGCGGCGTCGAGCGCCGCCTGCACCACCGCCGTGCCGTGCCCGACGCGCTGCCGGTGCGGGGCCACCGCCACCGGGCCGAGCGCCAGCGCCGGCCAGCCGCCGCCGTCGGCGCGGACCCGCACGCGGGTGAGCAACGCGAAGCCCACCACCTCGCCGCCGTACTCGGCGACCATGGCCAGCTCCGGGATCCACGCGGCACTGTGCCGCAACTCCTCGACCAGGCCGACCTCGGGCGGGGTGGTCACGTCGGGTCGGGCGAACGCGGCGGCGAGCACCCGGGCCACCAGCGTTTCGTCGGCCGGGTCCTCCGGGCGCAGTCGCAGCGTCGTCACCCGCGCGACCTTACCGAACGCAACCGGTCCATCCGCGACGGTCGCTGAAATCGATACCGGACGGACGTCGATACCTTTCGTGTGTTGCAGGGGTGACCGGCCCCCGGACGGGGTAAGACTGAACCATGAAGCCCGTGCGCTCCCTCGCCCGAGTCATGTTGAGCGGCATCTTCGTGGTCAGCGGCGCCCGCAACCTGCGCAACGCGGAACGGCTGGTGCCCGCCGCGAAGCCGGTCACCGACCGGGTCGCCCCGCTGATCCAGAGCCTGCACCCGCGCATCCCGACCGACACCGAGACGCTGATCCGGGCCAACGCCGCCACCCAACTGGTCGGCGGTCTGATGCTGGCCACCGGTCGGTTCACCCGCCCGGCCGCGCTCGTCCTGGCCGGCACGCTGCTCCCGACGACCGCCGCCGGTCATCCCTTCTGGAACAACGACGACCCGACCGAGCGCAACAACAACCAGGTCCACTTCCTGAAGAACCTCGGGCTGCTCGGTGGCCTCCTGCTCGCCGCCGCGGACACCGAGGGCAAGCCGGGCCTGCGCTGGCGCGCCGGCCACCGGATCGACCACTCACGCCGGTCGGTCAAGCGCGCGGTCCGCACCGCCCGCCGGGAGGCGAAGATCGCCGTACGCTCCGCGGCGACCGCTCGCCGGATGCCCGGCTGACCTGCATTCGCACGGCCTCCACCCCCGCAAGGCCACCAATCACCTGAACCGTCCGACACCCGTTAACGCGGTGGAAATGTCGCAAACACGTGTGGGATCGGACACGGTCGCGTAACGCGGGAGGCAACATCGTGAGGCACCGTTCTAGGCTCCGTTCTGGACCTGGACGGGCACGACGACCTTGGTACGGGGGTGGCCACGCCATGCCGACGACAGTCGGTAGACGGACCAACCGCCTCCCACCGGCGCCCCGCGTCGTCCTCGGGGTCGACCAGCGGCTCGTGGTGCGCATCGGCATCGTGGCCGCCGTCTCGTACGCGGCCTGGCTCGCGATCGGCGCCTTCGGTCGGCCGTACAACTTCTTCGACATGAAGATCTACCACGGCGCGGTGCTGTGGTGGGCCAACGGCAACGAGCTGTACGACTTCGTCGCCCCCTCGACGACCCTCGGCTTCACCTATCCACCCTTCGCCGGCCTGGTCATGCTGCCGATGTCCTGGCTGCCGGTGGACGCCGCCGGGTTCGTCAACGCGCTGGCCAGCATCGCTGCGCTCGCGGTCGTGCTGGCGGCGTTGCTGCGTCCCATCGTGGACCGGCTCGGCTGGTCGCTCTGGTTCACCGTCGGCATCGCCACCCCGCTCGCCGTGGCGATCGAGCCGTCCCGCGAGACGCTCGGCTACGGCCAGGTCAACCTGCTGCTCTTCGCGCTGATCATGGCGGATCTGGTGGGCCTGCGGTGGCGCGCCAAGCGGGGCACCCACCACGAGACCGCCGAGTCGCCGCTGGCCCGCTTCCTCTACAGCGGCGCCTGGGCCGGCGTCGGCATCGGGCTCGCCACCGCCGTCAAGCTCACCCCGGCGCTGTTCATCGGCTACCTGATGCTCACCCGGCAGTGGCGGGCCGCCTGGATCGCGGTCGGCACCACGATCGGGGTGACACTCGCGACGTTCGGTGCGGTCGGTGAGGAGTCCCGCGCGTACTTCACCAGCGTGCTGTGGCAGACCGAGCGGGTCGGCGCGGCCGACATGACCGCCAACCAGTCCCTCGCCGGGCTGCTGGCCCGGCTCTACGACTCGATCGAGACGCCCGGGCTGCTCTGGCTCGCGTTCTCGGTGCTGGTGCTGGCGCTGGGGCTGTCCCGGGCGATCAGCGCCCGCACCGACGGCGACGAGCTGACCGCGTTCACGCTGGTCGGGCTCACCGCCAATGTGATCAGCCCGATCTCCTGGTCGCACCACCTGGTCTGGGTCATCCCGGCGATCGTGGTGCTGGCCGACGCCGCGGTACGCCGCCGCGAGGCCAGCCGCGGGCTGCCGCTGCGGCACGGCGGGCCGACCCCGGCGACCGGCGTGCCCGCGCTGCGCCCGCCGATCTGGTACCCGACGCTGACCGGGTTCCGGCACGCGGCCGGCGCGCTCGGGCTCTATCTCCTCTTCCTGATCTCACCGATCTGGCCGTACGAGCACCAGCTCCCCGAGGTGTCCCACTACCAGGACGGCCTGTTCGGCGCGCTGATGGAGAACTCGCTGGCCATCGCGTTGATCGTGCTGGTCGCGGCGCTGCCCTGGCGGCCCGGTGCCGAGCCGGCGTTCTACCACGACCGGTTGGGCCGTACGGCCCCGCTCACCGCCCGGCGCTGACCGGCCGGCTCAGGGGCAGTTCACCCACTCCTCGGTGCCGTCGTCGAAGACCTGCCGCTTCCAGATCGGCAGCCGCGCCTTCACCTCGTCGACGAGCCGGGCGCACGCCGCGAACGCCGCCGCGCGGTGCGCGGTGCTGACGGCGGCGACCAGCGCGACGTCACCGATCTCCAGCGGGCCGATCCGGTGCGAGACCGCCACCGCGTGCACCGCCGGGTCGGCGGCGATGTCCGCCGCCACCTCGCGCAGCACCGCCTCGGCGGTGGGGTGACCCTCGTACTCCAGCCGGGTGACCGTCCGCCCGTGGTCGTGGTCACGGACCACGCCCTGGAAGGAGACCACCGCACCGGCCCGCCGGTCGGCGACCGCCGCCTCGTGCGCGGCCAGGTCGAGCGGCTGGTCCGTCACCGCACCCAGCACCACCCGCGTCTCCACGGTCATGAGCGCTCTCCGGGAGTCAGGGGCAGCGGCACGAGGGGAACCCGGTCACCGGCGGCGCCGCTGGTGCCGGGCCGGATCACCGCGAAGCCGTCCGCGCCGGCCAGCCCGCGCAGCATCGCGGAGCCGACGTGCCGCACCGGGTGCGCGGTGCCGGCGACCCGGTCCCAGCGGGCCAGCGCCAGGTGGGTGTGATCCCCGCGCCCGGGCACCGGCTCGGCGAGGGTGACCTGCGGCAGCACCGGCATCGGCCGGCCGGTGAGACCGGCGAGCAGGGGAGCGACAAGCGAGACCAGCGCCACCACCGCGGACTGCGGATTGCCCGGCAGGCCAGCCACGAAGCGCACCCGGCCGTCGCCGTCGACCAGCCGGGCGAGCAGCATCGGGAAGCCGGGACGCACCGCCACGGTGTTGACCACGTAGTCGGCGCCGAGCGCCTCCAGCGTCGGGTGCAGGTGGTCCACCGGGCCGTGCATGGTGCCACCGGTGGTGCAGACCAGATCGGCGTTCGCGAGCGCACCGCGCAGGGCCGCGACGTGCGCGGGCAGCGTGTCGGCGACCGGCCCGACGACGTCGCCGCCCCGCACCTGGCAGCCGTAGCGGCGCAGCCAGGCCGGCACCGAGGGGCCGAGCGCGTCACGCACCCGGCCGGCGCCGGGCGGGCCGGAGGTGAGCAGCTCGTCGCCGAAGACCAGCAGCGCGGCCCGGGGCACGCGGCGGACCCGCAGCGTGTCGTGCCCGCAGGAGGCGGCCAGACCGATCACCGCCGGGTCCACCGGCGTGCCGGCGGGCAGCAGCTCCTCCCCGCGGTGCGCCTCCTCGCCCGGCTCGCGCCACTCCGGCTGCGGCCGGGGCGTGCCGGTCACCCGGCCGTCCACCGTCCGGGTCGAATCCTCGATCCGGATGATCGCGGTGGTGCCCGCCGGCACCATCGCGCCGGTGGCGATCTCCACGGTGGTGCCGTCGGCGTCCAGCGGCGACGCGGTGTGCCCGGCCAGCAGCCGGCCCACCACCCGCCACGGCCCCGGGCCGCGCACCGCCCAGCCGTCCACGCTGGAAGTGGGGAACGCCGGCAGGTCGGTGCGGGTGGTCAGCGGCTCGGCCAGGGTGTGCCCGTCGGTGTCGGCCAGCGGCCGGTTGACCGCGGGGAGCGCGGCAGAGAGCCCGACCGCGTACACCCGGGAGCGGGCCTCCTCCCACCCGGCCGGCGGAGGCGTGCCCACCTCGACGGCGGCGGCTTCGGTTTCCGTGCTCATCCGGCGAGCCTAGCGCCGGTGTGCGCGGCCCGCGGGCTCAGTGGTCGCCGCCGCGGAGCTGGTCGACCGCGTGCCGCAGGATCGGCCCGAGCACGGCCAGGCCGTCCCGCGCGCCACCGCGCGAGCCCGGCAGGTTCACGACGAGCGTCCGGCCGGTGACGCCGGCCCGGCCCCGGGACAGCGCGGCGGTGGGCACCGCGTCGCGGCTGTGCGCGCGGATCGCCTCGGCGATGCCGGGGATCTCGTAGTCGAGGAGCGCGCCGGTCACCTCGGGCGTGCGGTCGGTCGGGGTGATGCCGGTGCCGCCGCTGGTCAGCACCACGTCGACGCCGTCGTCGCGGGCGGCACGCAGCGCGTCGCCGACCGGGTCGCCGTCGGGCACCACCACCGGCGCGTCGACCGTGCACCCCAGCTCCCGCAGGCCGGCGACGAGCAGGGGGCCGCTGGTGTCGGCGTAGACCCCGGCGGCGGCCCGGTTGGAGGCCACGATCACCCGGGCCCGGATCACGACCGGTCCTCCGGCCGGACCCACTCGCCGGTCTTCCCGCCCTCTTTCCGGAGCACCCGGACGGCGTCCACCGACGCGGCCGGGTCGACCGCCTTCACCATGTCGACCAGGGCGAGTCCGGCGACCGCCACCGCGGTGAGCGCCTCCATCTCCACGCCGGTGCGGTCGGCCGTCCGCGCGGTGGCGGTGATCTCCACGGTGTCGGCGGTGAGGCGCAGGTCGACGGTGACGCCGTGCAGGGCGATCGGGTGGCAGAGCGGGATCAGGTCCGGGGTCCGCTTGGCCCCCATGATCCCGGCGAGCCGGCCGACCGCGAGCGCGTCGCCCTTGGGCAGGTCGTCGCGGCGGAGCAGCTCCACCACCTCGGCGGTGGTGCGGAGCCGGCCGGCGGCGACCGCGAGCCGGCCGGAGACCGGCTTGGCGGAGACGTCGACCATCCGGGCGGCGCCAGCCGGATCGACGTGGGTGAGCTGCGCGGGTTCGGTCACCGCCCGACCCTATCCGCCGGGTACGACGCCCCGCGCTCCACCAACTTGTCCAGGGTTACCAGTCGGTTGACCCGAACGGCGAGTAGCGCGAACACCAACTGCTGCTTTGGCGTTCCCAGCGGGAGATCGGCCTTTCCCCGCCGGGCCGTAAGACCGCCGACAACTCGGATTTCCGCGCTGCTGTTCCAGCCCCGGTTGGTGCCGTCCAAGTCGAAACGCCAGCTTAATCCAGTTATCACAAAATCGTTGTTCCGGCGGTCCCCGGCAGCGCAAGCCGTCCATCCGAGCGGTCCGCCCCGACTGGTCAAGCCGGCCGAGTCCGGTTGTAATGTTCCTCGACCGAGACGACGCTACAGATGTCGCTCGCGTCGAAACATTCTGGATGGCACTGAGCGACCACGTGAGTACGCGAGGCAGAAGGTCGGCTCCGCTCCGCACATAACTTGTGGACAGAACGTCATTTAAGCGACGAGAGTTGCTTATATTGCGCATACCGACATTAATTCTTCCTTACTGCCCCTTCCTCCCTCTAACCTTCGTTCCAGTCAACAAGGCGCGGATACACGCACAGGCGATGTCTGCGGCGGGTCGTGCCAATGCGCCACAACCGATTGCGGGTGACGACTCCGATCGGCGGCGATTCCGGCCCGACGGGATATTGGAGGAGGGACGAACAATGCGTAGCACCGAATGGGGATGAGAGTTTCCCGCACCGGAACGAAGCGGTAGGCTGCCGCTCATCGCGTACCGACGGTGAGCGGCGGGTGACTCGGGTGAGCCGGACGACGGAGAGCCGCACGGGTGTCGACCCCGGCCTGCGCGGCCTCGTCTACACCCTGGTGGCCGGCGCATCGCTCGTCGCGCTCATCGCGGTCTCCGCCACGCGCAGGCAACACCCCGAATCGGTACGCGACTTCGTCACCGTGGCAACCCTCGTGGTGACCGTCGCGCTGGCCACCGTCATCAAGACGCGGCTACGGATCAGGTCGACCACCTTCTACTTCGCCTGGGTGGAAACCGCAATCGTCATCGGCCTGGCCGTCGCGCCGGCCTCCTGGGTCGTCCTGGCGACCGGCCTCGGGGTGGCCGCCGGATCGGTGACCCGCCTGGCACCCATCAAGGTGGCGTTCGCCATCGCGAAGCACACCCTCGTGGCCGGAGGCGCCACCGTCGCCACACTGCTGCTCGGCGGCGCCTGGCCACCTCGAGAGCCACTCCGCATCGTCGTACTGCTGGGAATCGTCTATCTGGTCGCCGCGATCCTCGACGACGTACTTGCGATTCCGGTCATCGCGCTCGCGTCCCGAACGCCGATCCTGCGCCAGTTCCGCAATAACCTCGACCTACGGATCGCCGGCTTCGGCGTGCGATTCGTCGTAGCCGCCTCCACCGTGCTGATCCTCCGGGTCGACCCCCGGCTGTTGCTCGCCGTGCCGCCCCTGGTGCTCAGCCTGCACCTGGCCTACTCCGCCAGGATCCGCGCCCGCACCGAGCAGCAGGCCTGGCAGCGACTCGCCCGCACCACCGACGCGCTCAACGTGGTCGACCTCGACCAGGTCCTCACCACCGCGGTCACCGAGGCCGCCGAACTCTTCTCCGCCGACGAGGTCGAGATCGAACTACGCGAGGGCGGGCGCACGGTCCGCGGCGGCGCGGCCGGCATCGCGTACGACGGGACCGCACCACGCCCCAGCGCCACGGACGGCCGGATCATGCCGGTCACG
The DNA here is from genome assembly GCF_049841835.1 of Micromonospora sp. DT227. NCBI lineage: Bacteria > Bacillati > Actinomycetota > Actinomycetes > Micromonosporales > Micromonosporaceae > Micromonospora > Micromonospora sp. DT227. Next base: position 358,706 of record NZ_JBNCLA010000001.1, read on the forward strand.
CTGGAAGGACACGACCGGGCGGAGAACATCGGCGAGCTGCGGCTCCGCTTCGTCGGGCCGGTCGAGCTCTCCGAGCGGGAGCAGTACACCCTGCGTACCTTCGCCTCCGCGCTGTGCACCGCGGTCCGCAACGCCCAGGCGTACGCCGAACTGGCCCGCGTCGCCGCCGACCACGCCTACGCCGCCACCCACGACGCCCTCACCGGCCTGTCCAACCGCCGGCACCTGCTGGACGAGGGCACCGCCCAGCTCACCACCCGGCACGCCGACGGCGTCACCGCCCTGGTGCTGATCGACCTCAACCACTTCAAGGAGGTCAACGACACGCTCGGGCACGGCGCCGGCGACCGGGTGCTGATCCAGGTCGCCGAACGGCTCCGCGACGCGGCACGCGCCGACGACCTGGTCGCCCGGCTCGGCGGCGACGAGTTCGCCGTGCTGCTACGCGGCCTGCCCGCCCCGGCGGTCGCCGCGCACCGCGCCGAAGCCCTGCTCGCCGCGCTGCACGACCCGATCGACCTCGACGGCATGCGGATCAGCGTGGAAGCCAGCGGCGGCATCGCCGTCGCCCCCGCCACCGGCGGGATGCCCGAGCTGCTGCGCCGCGCCGACGTGGCGATGTACCAGGCCAAGCGCGCCGGCCAGCGGATCGCCACGTACGCGGCGACCCGCGACACCGCCGACCTCAGCCGGCTCACACTCGGCGGCGAACTGCCCCGGGCCGTCGCCGACCACGAGTTCACCGTCAACTTCCAACCCATCGTCGACCTGGGCAGCGGCCAGGTCACCGGCGCGGAGGCGCTGGCCCGCTGGCACCACCCCACCCACGGCCTGATCGACCCGCTGCGCTTCCTGGAGGCGGTGGAACGCTCCGGGCTGCTGCCCGCGTTCGCCGAGGCCATCCTCGACCAGGCGCTGATCGCGGCCGGCTCGTGGCACGACGCCGGCTTCGACCTGCCCGTCTCGGTGAACGTGTCACCACGCAGCCTCCTCGACGCCCGCTTCCCCGGCGCCGTGCTGGCCCGGCTGCGCGCCCACGACCTCCCACCCGACCGGCTCGTCCTGGAACTCACCGAGACGCTCACCCTCAGCCAACTCGACGTGGTCGACCGGGTGCTCAGCCGGCTCCGCGACTCCGGCGTCCGGCTGGCCCTCGACGACTTCGGCACCGGCTACTCCTCACTCTCCCTGCTCTCCCGCATCCCGGTCCACGAACTCAAGATCGACCGCAGCTTCGTCACCGCCATGGAAACCGCACCCGAGGCCGCCGCCGTGATCCGCTCCACCCTCGACCTCGGGCGCAGCCTCGACCTCACCGTGGTCGCCGAGGGCGTGGAGAGCGAACCGCAACGCCGCACGCTCTGGGAGCTGGGCTGCACGGCCGGCCAGGGCCACCTGTTCGCCCGGCCGCTGCCGGCCGGCGCGCTGCTCGCCGCCCTCCAACGCGGCGCCGGCGGCCGGCCCGGCGCACTCGCCGCACCGCTGCACGACACCGGCGCCGTCATCCGGCTGCCCGGCCGCCGCGCCGCCGGCACCCGTACCCGCCCGGCCCCCGCCACCGACGTCCGGCATCCCTGACCAACCGGCCCGACCCGGCCGGACCGCACCCCCGGTCTGCCAGACTGGCCCGCGTGACCGCCCACGCCGACCCGGCCACCGCCGCCTCCCGCCGCTGGTCGGCGCTCGACACCGCAGCCGGCGGTCTCGCCCTCGACCTGGGCCTCTACGCCGCCGCCACGATCTTCGCCGCGGTCACCGCCGCCACCTCCACCCTGCCGCCGCACCGCGCGTGGGGCACCGTCGCCACCATCGGGTACGCGGTCGCCGCGCTCGCCGCGACCACCCAGCTCATCGCCCGCCGCCGACACCCCGGCACCCCCCTGGCCGGCCTGCCCGCCCGCTGGACGGTTACCGGCCTCACCTGGGCCACCACCGCGCTGCTCCCGGTCGTCGCCCAGAGCATCCAACGGGCCGGCGGACGCACCGACCGGGCCCAGGAGGAGGTGCTCGTGGTGGAACACGCCGGCACCCGCCTCGCCGAGCACGGCACCCCCTACCTCGGCCCCGACGCCATCGCCGCCCTGCCCCCCGGCGAGCAACTCCTCGGCTACACCCCCTACCAACCCGGAATGGCGCTGTTCGGGCTGCCCCGGGCCGCCGCCGACGCCTGGTGGACCGACGCCCGCGTCTGGTTCGCGGTCGGCACCGCGCTCGCGCTCGCCGCCCTGGTCACCACGCTGCGCACCAGCACCGGCCCCACCTCGCCCCGACGCTCCGCCGCGCTGCTGCGCGCCGTCCAGGCCGCCACCGTCCTGCCCGTCGCCGCGCTCACGCTCGCCACCGGCGGCGACGACCTCCCCGTACTCGCGCTCTGCCTGCTCGCCCTCGCGCTGGCCGCCGCCGACCGGCCCGGCCGCGCCGGCCTCGCGGTCGGCGTCGCCGGCGCGCTGAAGCTCTTCGCGTGGCCGGTGGCGGTCGTGCTGGTCTGCTGGGCCGCCACCCGCCGGGCCGCGCCGCGCACCGCCCTGGGCGCCCTCGGCCTGCCCGTCCTCGCGCTGCTGCCGGTCCTGATCGTCGACCGGGACGCACTCGTCGAGAACGTGCTCCGGTTCCCGCTCGGCCACGGCCTGGTGACCAGCCCCGCCCAGTCCCCGTTCCCCGGCCACCTGATCGCCGAGGCGCTCCCCGCCGGCCGGGTGGTCGCCGCCGCGCTGCTCGCCGCGGTCGGCCTGGCGATCGCCGTCCGGCTGCTGCGCCACCCGCCGCGCACCGCCGCCGCCACGGCCCTCATCTGCGGGTACGGGCTGCTCGCCGCGATCCTGCTGATGCCCTCCACCCGCTTCGGCTACCTGCTCTACCCGGCCGCGCTGCTCGTCCTCGCCCCCGCGCTGGCACTCGCCGAGGCGTCCGCCGGGCAGCCCGGCCGGCCGGCATTCCCGGCAACCGCCCGGCGCGACCCGGCCGGAAGGCGTACACCTGAGGCATGACCACCTACCGTGACCGGACCGAAGCGGGACAGGACCTCGCCGAGCGACTCACCGACCTCGCCGACCGGCCCGACGTCGTCGTGCTCGCCCTGGTCCGCGGCGGCGTCCCCGTCGCCCGGGTGATCGCCGACCGGCTCCACGCCCCGCTCGACGTGCTGGTCGTCCGCAAACTCGGTGTGCCCTGGGCGCCCGAGGTCGCCTTCGGGGCGCTCGGCCCCGGCGGCGTGCAGGTCCTCAACGACATGGTCGCCGGCCGGATCAGCGAGAACGACCGGGCCCAGGTCCGCCGCCGCGAACAGGCCGAACTGGACCGCCGCGAGCAGCGCTACCGCGCCGGCCGGCCACCGCTGGACCTGACCGGCCGCACCGCCCTGATCGTCGACGACGGGCTCGCCACCGGCGCCACCGCCCGCGCCGCCGTCCAGGTCGCCCGCCAGCTCGGCGCCGCTCGGGTGGTCGTCGCCGTCCCGGTCGGCTCCCCGCCGGCGTACGAGCTGCTCGCCGCCACGGCCGACACGGTCGTGAGCAGCCAACTCCCATCCGACTTCGCCGCCGTCGGCGCCTACTACGACGACTTCCACGAAGTCTCCGACGACGAGGTGACGCACGCGCTGACCGCCAACGCGTGAAAACACCCGGTACCGTCGGTGTCATGCAGCTCACCTGTCCCAAATGCCGTGGAGAGATGCGCCAGTACGAGCGCAGCGGAGTAGTCATCGACCAGTGCGGCGAGTGCCGCGGAATCTTCCTCGACCGAGGCGAGCTCGAAAAGCTGTTCGAGGCCGAGGCCAACTGGAACCGGCAGCAGGGCGGCGCCCCGCAGGCCGCACCCGCCGGGGCCGGCTACCCACCGCCTCCGCCGCCCCCGCCCGCCGCCCCGCACCAGCCGGGCTACGGCGCCGTCCCCCCGCCCCCTCCGCCGCCTCCCGGCCACGGCTACCCGCAGCCCGCGTACGGCCACGGTCAGCAGCAGCACTACGGCTACCACGGCCACTACCGCCGCAAGAAGAAGCACGGCTTCCTCGGCGAACTGTTCGACTGACCAGCGTGTAAGGAGGGGCCCCTTCTTAACGCCTGGGCGATAGGAAGGGGCCCCGCCTAACCGTGCCGGTGGCCGCGCGCCGTGGCAGGCTGCACCCCATGAGCCCGATCCGGCCGCACGAGGCGCTGGCCCAGGCGTACGACGGCATCACCGCCGCCGTCGCCCCGCTCGACGACGCCGGCCTGCAACGACCCACCCGCTGCCAGGGCTGGCTCGTCGCCGACCTGCTCTTCCACGTGCTCTGCGACGCCCAACGCGCGCTCGTCGCGCTGGCCAGCCCGGTGCCCGGCCCGGCCGACGTGGACGACATCAGCTACTGGCGGGCGTTCGGTGCCGACGGCGACGACGGGGCCGGCGCGCGGCACGCCTGGTGGGCCCGCCGCTCGGCCGCCGCATTCGACCGGCCCACCGGCGTGGTCCGGATCTGGTCCGACACGGCTCCCGCCGCCGCCCGGGCGGCCGCCGCCGCGGACGCCACCGGGCACGTCACCACCCAGGGCCACGTGCTGCGCGTACCGGATCTGCTCGCCACCCTGACCACCGAGGCGGTCGTGCACCACCTTGACCTGGTGGTGGACCTGCCGGACGCGCCACCGCCGGCGACCGGCCCGACCCGGGTGGCGGTGACCACGATGGACGGCCTGCTGTGCGACGACGCGGTACGCCCGGCCGCCTGGGACGACCACGAGTACCTGCTCAAGGCCACCGGGCGGGTGCCGTTGACCGACCGGGACCGGTTCGAGCTGGGCGAGGCGGCGGGCTGGTTCCCACTGCTCGGCTGAGAGGGGAGGCATTCGGCGCACTCATCCCCCGATCGTGTCGACTCCGTTGACTACGTCAATAGTCTCCGTAGTTGTCGCCGTCTGCGGACTACGCCGCTGCCATCGTCAACGCGTGGAGCTGGTGGGTGTGTCGGAGATCCGGGCGATGCTCGGCAACGTCTCGCGCCAGCGCGCGTCCGTGATCGCCAATCAGCGCAACTTCCCCGAGCCCATCGCCGCGTTGGCCATGGGCAAGGTGTGGCGCAAGTCCGACGTCGAGAAGTGGATCCGGGAGCACCGCCCGGACCTCTCGTCCGACTGAACCGCCGATCCGCACGGTCGCTGGACCGCTCCCCTCCCGGGAGATGAAGGTGATCATGAACTTGACGGCATCAACGTAGATCAACAACGCCGCCAACCTCATGATCACGGCCTCGGAGGAGCCCTCCGGGCGAGGCGGTCGCTCAGACGATGGCCATGTCCACGAATCGCGACAGGTGCAACTGGGCGGCGACCGTCACCGTGTCGGTCGGCCCATTCCTGTGTTTGGCGATGATGAAGTCCGCCTCCCCGGCCCGCGGCGACTCCTTGTCATAATAGTCATCGCGGTGCAAAAGTATGACAACGTCAGCATCTTGCTCAATAGAGCCAGACTCGCGCAAATCGGACAATTGCGGTCGCTTGTCCGTACGCTGCTCCGGGCCACGGTTCAGCTGACTCACCGCGATCACCGGGCACTCGACCTCCTTGGCGAGCAGCTTCAGGCCACGGGACAGGTCCGCGACTTCCTGCTGCCGGCTCTCGGTGCGCTTCGGTGAGGTCATGAGCTGGAGATAGTCGACCACGATCAGCTTCAGGTCGTGCTTCTGCTTGAGCCGTCGTGCCTTCGCCCGGATCTCCATCAGGTTCATGCTCGGGGTGTCGTCGACGAAGAGCGGCGCCTCGCTGATCTCGCCCATGCAGCGGGCCAGCTTGGTCCAGTCGTCGTCGGAGAGCTGCCCACTGCGCAGCACATGCAGCGGCACGCGCGCCTCGGCGGAGAGCAGTCGCATGACGATCTCGACCTTGCTCATCTCCAGCGAGAAGATGGCCGCGGCCTGGTTGGCGCGAATCGCAGCATTCCGGGCGAAGTCCATGCTGGCTGTGCTGTTGTGCGTCGGGATCATCGACCGACCCGCCAGGTACAGGTGGTCGGCGTTGTCCACGGTCACGCAGCGCACCGGAACACTGGCCACGGGCCGGACGTCCACGATGAAACGGGAGTGGGAACGCACGTCCGAGGACGTCCGCCGCCGGGCCAGGTGCGCGGCCCGCTTCCGTTCCAGGCGGAAGACCGGATCAGGGGTGGAGAAGTTCGCCGTGTAGGCGACCGATGAGTCCTCGGTGCGTCCGCGCACCCTCCGCTCGGTGATCGAGCATCGGTAGCCCAGGCTGACCACGAGTTCCCGAACACCCTCGATCAACCGCTTCGACGTGGAGGTGTACTGGAGGTTCCCGGCCGGCGCCACCGTACCGTCGGTGTCCATCAGGCCGGCGAGCAGCGCCCGGCGCTGGGCCTCCGAGGCTCGCAGGTAGTCCTGTGGGATGTGCTTGTCGGAAGCCACCCCGATCCGGCGGATCAACGCCAGGAACGAGCCGCCTCGCTCGTGGCACTCGGCGCATCGGCGGACCGCCTGGTTCTCGCGCAGTGCTCGGGTGGCGCCTCCGCAGTCGACACAAGTGCGGTCGGTCGGCCGCCCCACGGTGGGCAGCAGGATGGTGAACACCATTGGGCCGCTGGGTCGCACGAGGAAGCCGTCCCGGGCCACCAGGTCGACCATCTCGGCGTCCGCGGTGGTGAATCGGCTGGCTCCGGTGTGACCGTCGCCGAGCCACACCCCGAGGGTGTACGGAGGGACGACCAGTTCACGTTCCGGGAGCCGGAGCGGCGCGCAGTTCTCCACCGTGTGGTTGAGGCGCCGGTCGGCGGTGTCCGTGCGAAGCGTCGCCGCGATGTGTGCGGTGGTCACGACTCCGTCGTGCCGAACGGGGGCGCCGTCGTTGACGTGTCGCTCGGCCCGCCGGCGAAGGCCGGAGACGAGAGCGCCCGCCGGGTAGCCGGGAGCGGTCCAGTTGCGTGACTTGCCGGCCCGGGTCACCGGACGGGCGATCCGTCCGTTCGCGCCGGCCTGGTGCGCCACCGTGTGCAGCACGTTGCGGAACTCGGGGCCGACCTGCTCGAGCGTGTCCGCCAGGGTGACCAGGCGGTGCGGCTCGGCGGACGCCGCCGCTTCGGCCGCCCGTACCCTCGACAGCGCCGCCTCGGGCCAGTAGTGACGGGGACGTGCCTCGGACTGCCGACGGCTGGCCCGGGTGGTCGTCTTCCAGAGGTGTTCGGCGTCCGCCACGATGACCGAGCCATCGGAGAACTCGACCTCGTAGCAGGGGCGATCGTGCATCACCTCGAAGACGTTGGTGATGGTGGTCGGGTTGCCGTCGGCCGCGAGCAACTGGTCGCCGACGCGTACGGCACCCATTGTGGTCCACCCCTCCGGGGTGGGCAGAGGCGTGTCGAGCGCCAGCGCCTTGCCAAGACCCGGTCGACCCGCCACGATGATCAACTGCCCGGCGTGCAGGCCGTTGAGCAGGCGGTCGAGGTCGGTGAAGCCGGTCGGGACGCCGGTCATCACGCCGCCCTGGGCGCCGACCGCCTCGATCTCGTCCAGCGTGGGCTGGAGCATGTCGGCCAGGATCGCGAAGTCCTCGCTGACCCGCTTCTCGGTGATCTCGTAGACGGCCTGCTGGGCGAGGTCGACGATGTCGTCCACGTCCCGGCTGCCGCTCGGGCCGGTGCCGTAGCCGAGCTGCACGATCCGGGTGCCGGCCTCGACCAGTCGGCGGAGCACGGCCCGCTCGCCGACGATGCGGGCGTAGTAGGCGGCGTTGGCGGCGGTGGGCACGCTGGCGATCAGCGTGTGCAGGTAGGGCGCGCCGCCGATGCGGGCGAGGTCGCCGGAGTCGGCCAGCGCTGCGGCCACCGTGATCGGGTCGGCCGGTTCGCCCCGACCGTAGATGTCCAGGATCGCGTCGAAGATGGTGGCGTGCACCGGGCGGTAGAAGTCGTTGGTCTTGAGGATCTCCACGACGTCCGCGATGGCGTCCTTGGAGAGCAGCATGCCGCCGAGGACGCACTGTTCGGCGGCCACGTCCTGGGGTGGTGTCTTCTCGAAGGACGCGTCCCGCGGCGGCGGCTCGGACGCTTGCCCCCCGGCCCGTCCCGCGCGCGTCTCGTCGGTGACCGACACGGGTTCCCCCCTTGCTGCGTCGGATCGAGTCCAGCTCTATCGCCGGGGTGTGACAACTTCCGCCGACCCTCCGGTCGATCGGGGGCCATCGCCCGGCGGTCGCTGGCCACGATACGGAACCCGAGGTCAGCCACCAACAGGGCCGGTGGACGAGCCTCGGGACAACCTGTGGACGCAGGGGGCCAGCATGTGCGCAGGGTGTGCACAGGGGTGTGGAAAAGTGATGGCGTTTTCCGGGCGTATCGCTCCTGACCTGGGCTTCTGCCGTCCCCACCCTGTGGACGGAAGATTTCTGGTCGAGCCTTGGCGTCGTTCGTCCCGTACTATCGCTGCGAACGGCTGCACCTTGACAGCGGATTGCACTTTCGGGTTGAGAAGGGTCACGCTCCCGCCGTGAGACACCGGGACTGGGCAAGCGGGGAGGACAGCCCGCGCGAGCGCCGGCCGAGCGCTTCCTGGGACGCTTCCGCTGGTCCGCGGCGCGTGGACCCGTACGCGCCGGAGCGTCAGCGCACGCCGAGCCGGCGCCGGGCGATCGAGCGCGGTCAGGACGAGCCGGTGGACGCCTACCTTCCGCGGTGGGCGGTGGAGTCGGGGATCAGTCGGGCGGACGGCGGTGGGCGGCATGCCGCGCCGGACGACGACGAGGCGGAGGCCGGGCCGCCCGCTTCCGACGGTGGTTGGCGGCCCGAGGCCGGTCGGCGTCGGGACGACGGCCGGCGCGGGCTGCGGGCCGTCGGGGCCGGGCCGGTGTCCGACCACACCGCCGAGTGGACCATGGACGCCCCGCAGGAACAGGGCTACGTCGGGAGCCGGCGGGCCGAGTCCGGGGAGGACGGGCCGGTGTCCGGGACGGCGCCCCGCAGCCGTCCACGACGTGCGGCGACCCGACGGCCGGAGGTGATCTGGTCAGGGCTCCCGGAGGAGGCGGACCCGGGTGGTGACACCGGCGGGTGGGAGGCCGAGCGGCCGGCCCGGCGGAGTCCGCGGGCGGCGACCGGTTCCTCCTGGCCGCCGGCGGCGGTGGATCCCTGGGAACGGGGTCGGGCGGCCGAGCGGGCCCCGGCGGAGCAGCCGGCGGTCGACCCGTGGGACGCGTCGGGCGTGCACGCGTGGGGTCGGGCGGACGCCGGGAGCCGGTGGGAGCAGGCCGGGAGCCGGTGGGACCGCACCGAGCACACCGGTGAGTGGGACCGGTTCACCGACACCGGTCACCTCGACCGGGTGCGGGACGCCGGTCCGCGGTATCCGGCGGCCGACCCGTGGGACCGTACGGCACCGCCGGTCCGGGAGGGTTGGGCGTCGCCGGAGCAGGCCGAGGAGTTCTGGTCGGGGACCCGGTTGGCGGGTGACGATCCGCGGTGGATGGAGACGCCGACGTCGGCGCCGCAGTCGCCGGTGGTCGCGTACTCCGCGCCGCGTCCCCGGGCCGCACCCCGGCGCCGGGCGGTGGAGCCGGTCGGGCCGGGCGGGTCCGCGGTGCGCCGGAGGATGGACCCGATCGGCGGCGGTTCGTGGAGCCGGCGGTTGGAGGACGACCTGCTGGACCCGGATCCGGGTGGGCCGTTGCGACCGCTCGTCTACACGGCCGCCTGCTATCTGGTGCCGGCGGTGCTGCTCTTCCTCGGTCTGGTCCTGCTGGACGGGCAGGCCCCGGCGGGGTGTGTCACCGACATCAGTGGTGGAGGTTGCGACTCGCCGCGGGCGCACGCGTTCGCGTCGTTGTCGGCGGCGGCGCCGAGGTTCGGGCTGGCGCTGGTGAGCAGCCTCGTGGTGGCGGTGCTGCTGCGTCAGGTCGGTACGACGTGGCGGTCGGCGACGGTGGCGTTGGCGGCGGCCGTGGTGGGCGGTGGGCTGTCCACGGTGGTGATCAGCGCGGTGACCGGCCAGCCGATCGGCTGACGTGCCGGCGGCGGGTCGCCGGGAGATGGCGGGTCGCCGGGAGATGTGGAAAGGGCCCGCACCGGAGAACCGGTGCGGGCCCTTTCGTGGTGCGGTGGGGTCAGCCCTTGACCACGTTCAGGTCGAACTTGGCGGTCACCTCGGGGTGCAGCCGGATGCTGACCGGGTAGGCGCCGAGCGACTTGATGTGGCCGGGCGTCTCCAGCCGGCGACGGTCCAGGCTCGGACCGCCGGCCGCCTTGACGGCGTCGACGATCTCGGCCGGGGTGACCGAACCGAAGAGCCGACCGCCGTCGCCGGCGCGGGCCTTCAGGTTGACCTTCAGGCCCTCGAGCTGGCCCTTGATCTCGTTGGCGTGGTCGAGGTCGCGGACCTCGCGGGCCGAGCGGGCCCGCTTGATGACCGTGACCTGCTTCTCGGCGCCCTTGGTCCAGGCGATCGCGAAGCCCTGCGGCAGCAGGTAGTTACGGCCGAAGCCGTCCTTGACCTCGACGATGTCGCCCGGAGAGCCGAGGCCGGACACCTCCTGGGTGAGGATGATCTTCATGTCCGTGCCTCCCCTCAGCGGGCCGTGGCCGTGTAGGGCAGGAGCGCCATCTCACGGGCGTTCTTGACCGCACGGGCGATCTGCCGCTGCTGCTGCGAGGTCACGCCGGTCACCCGTCGAGCGCGGATCTTGCCGCGGTCGGAGATGAACTTGCGCAGCAGCGCGGTGTCCTTGTAATCGATATAGGTGATCCCGTCCTTGTCGAGCGGGTTCACCTTCTTCTTCGGCTTGCGCAGTGCCGCAGCCTTCGCCATTGCTCTTGCTCCTGGTTTGCGATCGCGGGCGCTCGGCGCCATCAGAACGGGGGCTCCTCGTCGAAGTTTCCGCCGCCCGAACCAGCGCGGGAGGGGGCCGGGGCAGCCGAGGCCCAGGGGTCGTCGAAGTTTCCTCCGCCGCCGCCCTGGCCACCACCGCCACCACCGCCGAAGCCGCCGCCTCCGCCACCGGAGCGGGACATCTTCTGCACCTTCGCCGTGGCGTAGCGCAGGGACGGGCCGATCTCGTCGACCTCCAGCTCGATGACGGTGCGCTTCTCACCCTCGCGGGTCTCGTACGACCGCTGACGCAGCCGGCCGGACACGATCACCCGGGCGCCGCGCTGCAGCGACTCGGCGACGTTCTCGGCGGCCTGGCGCCAAACTGTGCACGAGAGGAACAGCGGCTCGCCGTCCTTCCACTCGCCGGACGCCTTTTCCAAGAACCGGGGCGTCGAAGCGACCCGGAACTTGGCCACCGCCGCACCGGAGGGGGTGAACCGCAACTCGGGGTCATCGGTCAGGTTGCCGATGACCGTGATGGTGGTGTCTCCTGCCATGACCATCTCCTCGCGCACTCATCGTTGTGCCGTACAGGCTCTCAGAGCCCTCCGACAGCGCGGATGAGCTTGATCCGGACGTGCCGGGTCCTAGATGCTCAGCGCATCTCCGGGCGAATGACCTTGGTGCGCAGCACCGACTCGTTGAGTCGGAGCTGACGGTCCAGCTCAGCCACGGCCTCCGGCGTCGCCTGGAGGTCGACGACGGCGTAGATGCCCTCGGCCTTCTTGTTGATCTCGTACGCGAGGCGCCGGCGGCCCCACACGTCGGTCTTCTCCACCGAGCCACCCGCGGTCCGGATCACGTTCAGGTACGTGTCGAGCGACGGGGCGACGGTGCGCTCCTCGAGGCTGGGATCGAGGATCACCATGACTTCATAGTGACGCAAGACGTGCTCACCTCCTGTGGGCTAGGCGGCCACGGTCCTTCCGTGGCAGGAGGTCGTGCGTCGTGGCCCGCCCGATGCCGGGGGAACCCGGCCGGACGCGGACAACCGCACAAGGATAGCCGGTCCGGACGATCATGCCGGGGCCGGTGGTCCGGGTGTCCCCGGAGGCGGCGACAGGGGTCCACCTCCGGCGTCGGGCGCCGAGAAGGTGGACCCCTGTCCACGGGGCCGCGGGGCGTCCCGTCCGCATTCCTTGGGTGGGACCTGGGGAGGAACGACCACACCGATGAGGTTGGATCGGGAACGCCCCGCGGAGCTTTATCATGTTGTCATCTGGTCTGACCATACAGCGGCTGTCGTCACCACTTGGGGTAAATGCTGGAATTAATCCATCTGACCGGTTGCCGTGTGGGTGGCGAGTGGACCCGCCCCGTCGTGCCGGGCCGCACGGCGAGGCGATCCGTCGCCGGAGGCCGGCGCTCACCGTCCGTGCTGTGGACCACGTCGGGCGGAGCGTCGACCATCGATCCCACCTCGGACAACGACCGCCGGGCCGGGCGGTGACGCGTCCGCCCGTCGGAACCCGCGCGCGTGCGCACCACGCGTCGTAGGCGCGACGTAGGCTGCCCTGCATGCGAATCGGAGCCCACGTCGACGCGACCGACCCACTGGCTGAGGCGGCCACCCGGGAGGCCGAGGCGGTGCAGTTCTTCCTCGCCGACCCGCAGGGTTGGAAGGCACCGAAGCCGCGGGAGGACGCCGAGCGCCTGCGCGCCGCCGACGTCGACCTCTACGTCCACGCGCCCTACGTGATCAACGTGGCCACGCTCAACAACCGGATCCGCATCCCGAGCCGCAAGCTGCTGCTCGCCCACGCCACCGCCGCGGCGGCCGTCGGGGCCCGCGGGCTGATCGTGCACGGCGGCCACGTCAACGCCGGGGGCGACCTCGCCGCCGGCTTCGACAACTGGCGCAAGACCTTCGCGTACGCGGCGGACTCCGGCGGCTTCCCGCTGCCGGTGCTGATCGAGAACACCGCCGGCGGTGACAACGCCTGCGCCCGGCACCTGGACGCGCTGGCGCGGCTCTGGGACGCGCTCGGCGACCACGAGGTCGGCTTCTGCCTCGACACCTGTCACGCCCACGCCGGCGGCGAGGAGCTGCTGGGTCTGGTCGACCGGGTCAAGGCGATCACCGGCCGGATCGACCTGATCCACGCGAACAACTCGAAGGGCGCCTTCAACTCCGGCCAGGACCGCCACGACAACCTCACCGGCGGCACCATCGAGCCGGAGCTGCTGGTGGCGGTGATCCGGGCGGCCGGAGCACCGGTGATCGTCGAGACCCCGGGCGGCGTCGAGGGGCAGGCCGCCGACATCGCGTTCCTGCGCGCCCAGTTGGGCGCCACGGCATGACCACGGAGCAGTCCGGCGCGACCGGTCGTTCCGGCACCGACCCGCGACCGGCCCCGGAGGGCTCCCCGGCCGACGGGGCTGAGCCCGCACCGGACCGAGCCACCGGCGAGGTGGAGAGCACGAGCGCGGCGGCCGGCACGAGCGGGTCCCGGGCCGACAGCGACGCATCCGCCGACGCGGCGGACGGCGACGGCGACGGCAAGGGCAGCGCCGGCGCCGGCAAGGACAGGGACAGCGCCGGCGACGGCGACGGCGACGGCGACGGCGGCAAGAGCCGGCGCAGGTCCGGCCGGAGCGGGCGCGACGGCAGGCGCAAGACCGCCGACGCCGGCAAGAACGGGCGCGGCGCCACCGGCCCGGACCAGACCACCGGGCCGGACCAGACCGGCGACCCGGGGTCGGACCGGACCACCGGCACGAACAAGACCACCGACACGGACCCGACCGGCAGCGCCGGCACGAACAAGACCTCGAACACGGACCAGACCGCCGGTACGGACGGTGCGGAGCCGGCGGATCCCTGGACCGCGTTCGGGCCGGCGCCCGAGCCGGTGCTCGGCCGGGCCCGCCGGACGGTCCGCGCGGTGGGCCGGTTCCTGGTGCACGAGTGGACGCTCGCCGCCGTCGCCGCGCTGGCCCTGGCCGCGGCGATGACCTGGCCCACGTTGCGCTATCCGCGCTACACCCTGCCGCAGGACCACTGGGACCCGAGCCTCCAGGCGTGGCAGATGGCGTGGTCCGGCCACATCCTGCGTACCGACCCGGCGATGCTCTGGCACTCCAACACGTTCTTCCCGGAGAACTGGAGCTTCGCGTTCTCCGACACGCTGCTCGGGTACGCGCCGGCCGGCCTGCTCGGCGTCGGTCCGGAGCACGCCGTGCTGCGCTACAACATCATGTTCGTGCTGGCCCACGCGCTCGCCGCGTTCGGGGCGTACGCGCTGGCCCGGCAGCTCGGCGCGGGCCGGATCGGCGGCGCGGTGGCCGGGGCGGGCTTCGCGTACGCGCCGTGGCTGCTGGCCCAGGCCGGGCACCTGCACATCATCTCCAACGGTGGCATCCCGTTGGCGCTGGCCATGCTCGCCCGCGGTCACGGCTGGTCGCTGCGGTACGGCTACCGCCCGCGCCGCCGGCACGCGGGCTGGGCGCTCGCCGGTTGGCTGGTGGCCGCCTGGCAGCTCAGTCTCGGCTTCGGCATCGGGCTGCCGTTCGCGTACCTGCTGGCCGGGGTGGTGCTGGTCTCGGCGGTGCTGTGGTTCGTCAGGCGTCGGCGGGTGAAGCGCCCGTTCGGCCGCCGGCTGTTCCTGGCCGACCTGTTCGGCGGGCTGGTGTTCGCCGCGGTGGGTGGCCTGCTGGCGATTCCCTTCTTCAAGGTCGCCGAGCTGCACCCCAACGCGGCCCGCACACTCGCCGAGATCCAGCTCTACTCGCCGCCGGCCAGTGGCCTGTTCACCGCGCCGGGTGAGTCCCGGGTCTGGGGCGAGCTGCACGAGGGGGCGCGGGCGGCACTGCCCTGGCCTCCGGAGATGACGCTGCTGCCGGGTTTCGCGCTCTACGCGCTGGCCGCCGGTGGGTTGTTCTTCTCGGTCTGGCGGGTCCGCCACCGGCTCTTCCTGCTCGCCGGCGTGCTGGTGACGATGGCGTTGGCGATGGGCACCCGGTTCCTCGACGGCCGGTTCACCTACGTGCCGCTCTTCGACTACCTGCCGGGCTGGAACGGGCTGCGTACGCCGGGTCGGATGATGCTCTGGGCCACGCTGCTGCTCGGCCTGCTCGCGGCCGGCGCGGTCACCGCGTTCTGCGCCCGGGTGCGGGAGCTCGCCGCCGAACGGGTGCCGCCGTGGCCCGGCCCGTGGCTGCGGCTGGCCACGCTGCTGCCGCTGGCGCTGGTGCTCGCCGAGGGGTTGAACGTCACCCCGCATCCGGTGGTGCCGCAGCAGCCGGCGGTGATGCGGGCCGTCGACGGGCCGTTGCTGGTGCTGCCCAGCAGCCAGAACCTGGACCAGCCGGTGATGCTCTGGTCGACGGACCGGTTCCAGCAGATGGTCAACGGCGGCAGCGGCTTCACCCCGGCGTCCCAGGCCCGGACCCGCGAGGCCACGGTCAGCTTCCCCGACTACGCCAGCGTCGACTACCTGCGGCAGATCGGCGTCCGGAACGTGGTGGTGCTCCGGGACCAGTTGGGCGGCACCCCCTGGGAGGGGATGCTCGACCGGCCGGTCGAAGGGCTGGGCGTGACCCGGGAGCAGGTCGGCGACGCGGTCGTCTACCGCCTGTGAACGAGTGACCGCCTCCGGGGAAGGTCCACCGCCACCGTGATGACCAGCAGGAGCAGTGCGATGGCACCCGCGAGCACCGCGTTCGCGGCGATCGCCACCCCGACGTCGGAGATGGAGGCGAGGCTCTGCGCCCAGTGCGCGCCGCCGCTCCTGCAAGGCCCCGAGTCACCGCACGAGTTTCCCGCTGAGCCGTCGCCCGAAAACATGATCACCAGGCCAACCACGAAGATCGCCACACAGGCCAGGGGGGCCAGACCGGCGAACCACATCCGGAGCCGGCTGCGGACAGAAGTCAACCACAGCAGTAGCCAGACAACCCCCAGCAATGCCGAGAGGATCCACCATTGCCAGGGGATGTCGGCAAGTAGGCGCATCGATCGAGCCTAGCCGATCGCCACGACGAGTCGGTCCGGGAGACCGACTCCCGGCCCTGGTGGGTCGCGATGGTCGGGGTCATGGCGCTGGTGACGACGGAGTGCGTGATCGTCTCCAGCGGTCAGTCAGGGAAGCCGCCAGAGGCTGCCGCTGGTCTCACGGGCCCGCGGGGCGGTCGCGCACCGGCCGCGAGGCCGAACGCCAGCGCGCCCCGCATCCCGTAGACCCACGCGGACGAGTGGCGGGGGCCGGTGTGGTGCCCGACCCGAAGCGCGACCGTCGAGCCGCCGGGTCTCAGGCGGGCACAGGTTCGACGGGGTGGTCGGTGGCGCCGGAGCGGGCGCGCCAGCGCTGGTGCCAGGGCGCGTCCGGCGCGCCGTCGAGCACTCCGCCGTCGGGGTCGTCGGCGTAGGTCTGGCGCACCGCGTCCTGATCGGGTCGCAGGATGTCCCGGACGATGAAGCCGCAGAGCACCGCCACGGTGATCAGTCGCAGGCTGGAGGCCAGCACGAACACGCCCTCCGGGAAGACCGGCCGGGAGGTGGCGGTGCCGAGCAGTTCGCCGTAGAACGCGACGAAGTAGCAGACCTCGGCGAACTGCCAGGCCAGGAACGCGCCCCACCGGGGCCGGGCGAGCACCGCGAGCGGCAGCAGCCAGAGCACGAACTGCTGCGACCAGACCTTGCTGAAGATCAGGAAGGCGGCGACCACCAGGAACGCGACGGACGCGAGGCGGGGCCGGCGCGGGGCGAGCAGCGCGAGCGCGGCCACGCCGAGGCAGGCCAGCCCGAACAGCAGGTACGACACCCAGTTGAGGGTGGGGATGTTCGCGTTGAGCCATTCGAACGGGCCGAGTTCGCCGGGCGCGGACGGACTGATCCGGCCGTCCAGGTAGCGGCCGATGTACCAGAGCGTGCCCCAGTCGATGGGACGGGTGGTGTTCAGGTCGAAGAACCGGCCCCAGCTCTCCGGGTACGGGATCGCCACCGGGAGGTTGGCGGCGACCAGCGCCACCAGCGCGGCGCCGGTGGCGACGAGCCCGGCGAGCAGCCGGCCGGCGCGCAGCGTGAGGACGAGGATCGGGCCGAGCAGAAACAGCGGCCACATCTTCGCCGCGCCGCCGAGGCCGATCAGCAGGCCCGCCAGCCCGGGCATCACCATGCCGAGCCGGTCGGGTCGGGTGCGAGCCCAGGCCAGCAGCCCGAACGCGGCGAGACCGACGGCGAGCAGGTCCCAGTTGACGGTGGCGGTGAGCACCAGCGCCGGCGAGAGGGCGAACAGCGCCGCGTCCCAGGGTCGTCGTCGGCGCAGGCTGAGGATGACCGCGACGGTGGCGACCGCGAGCGCGCCGAGCACCAGCGCGTTGAGGTTGTAGAACCACTGCCCCTGGTTGAGGCCGGGATTGTCCACGCCGAGGGCGTGCACCGGGAGGCCGAGCGCGCCCATGAAGTAGCCGGTCAGCACCGGGTACTCCACCGGGTGGTCGGCGTAGGGCACCTTGCCCTCGTTGAGGCCCTCGGCGTAGTAGAGCGCCAGCACGTCGGTGTAGCACATCCGGGTGTACTGGACGTTGTTCTGCCAGGCGCCGTCCTGGCAGGGGGACTTCTGCACCCAGTGCAGCGCGAGCGTGAGGCAGATCAGGGCCAGCACGATCCGCGCCGCGCTCCAGAACCGGCTGTCGCGGCCGGCCGGCCGGTCGAGGGCGGCGGCGTGGTCACCGAGCGGTCCGCCGATCAGGCCGGACGTGCCCCGGACGAACCAGTCCGAGCGGGACGGGTGGTCCTCGGTCGCTCCGGGCCGGGGCGTCTGCTCCCCGGACGTGCCGGGTTCATCGATGCCTGCGGTCGACTGGGTGCTCATGGAGAGGCATCCTGCCGTACGTCGGGGCCGTCCGTCCCGCCGCGCGCGCAGAAATTCCGGTACGCGAAACGCGGCGGCGGCCGGACCGCTCGGTCCGGCCGCCGCCGTCGGGTGGTACGCGTCAGTTGGTCTGGCGGGTGGGTGGGGTGCTGGGCAGCACTCCGCCGCCTCGTCCGCCGCCGCCGGGGAGGCCGCCGCCGGGGTTGCCGCCGCCGGGGTTGCCGCCGCCCTGGTCGCCGCCGCCGGGGTTACCGCCGCCGCCCGGGTTGCCACCGCCGGGGTTGTTGCCGCCGGGGCAGAACAGGCCGAGCGGGTCACAGGCCGGCCCTCCGGGCTCGTTCGGGGCCGGCGGCGGGGGTGCGGGCATCTCGCCGTTGCCGGTGTCGTCCTTGCCGACGTTCGCGGCCGGCGGGAAGTCTTCCTTGTCCTTGCCCTTGAGCGCGTCGTTCATGAAGCGCTGGAAGATCTCGCCGGGCATCTTGGCGCCGCTGATGTCCGCGCCGCCCTTGTACTTGATCGCCTTGCGGGCGCCCTTGTTGCCGACCCAGACGGCGGTGGCGAGCTGCGGCGTGTAGCCGATCATCCAGGCGTCGCCGTTGCGGGTGCTGCCGTCGCCGAGTTCCCAGGTGCCGGTCTTCTCGGCGGCCTTGCGGCCGTCGTCGAGCCGGCGGTTCACCTGGCCCGGGTACTGCTCGAGCACGGAGGTGACGTCGGCGACGATGTCCTTGTCGATCCGTCGCTGCGGCTTGAGCTTCTCGCCGCCGACCATGTCCCACTTGCCGGTGCTCGGGTTCTGCTTCTCGACCTTCCGGATGAAGTGCGCCTTGTTGTAGACGCCCTCGTTGGCGAAGGTGGCCACGCCGTTGGCGTGGTCGAGCACCGTGATCGGGTACTGGCCGTACCCGATCACGTGGAAGAACGGATTCGGCGCGAGGTCCTTCGGGTCGGCCTTGGTCAGGTCGTGCGGCTTGGCCGGGTTGGTGTCGGTCTGCCACATGGTGGTGACGCCGGCCTGCTTGGCCATGTCGAGGACCTTGTCCGGGCCGATCTTCTCGGTGATGTAGTAGAACGGCACGTTCAGCGACTTGAGCGTGGACAGCTCCAGCGTGCAGGAGTCGCCACAGGCGACCTTGTCGGCGCCGGCGTTGCTGACCTTGAACTTCGTGTCCTTCGGCGTGAACGCGGAGCCCTTCCAGCGGGACTTGATGGAGATGCCCTCCTTCAGCGCCGCCGCCAGCGTGTAGATCTTGAAACTCGAACCCGGCGAGTGGCCGCCGCTGACCACGCCGTTCTCGACGTTCTTGCCGGCGTAGTCGGTGCCGGTGCCGTTGTCACCGCCGTAGTAGGCGAGCACCCGGCCGGTCTTCGGTTCGACGGACACCATGGCGGCCATCAGGTTCGACGGCTGCCCGGCGAGCGCGGAGCCCTTCTTGGCCCGCTGGGCGGCGTCGAGCGCCGCCTCCTGCATCTTGGCGTTGATGGTCGTGGTGATCTTGTAACCACCACGGCTCAGCGCCTTCGAGCAGAGCGGCTTCGCGTCGGTCGCCTCGGCCTCGTTGTCGGTGCAGAGGTTCATCTCGCGCAGTTCCTGCGAGACGTAGTTGACGACGTTGCCGTACGGCGTGTCGATGCCGAAGCCGCCGGCGCTGTTCTTCGTCGGCTTGAGAATGTTCTTCGGGTACTCGGTGGGGTGCTGCGGCATGTTCGGCGCGTCCAGCCACTTCTCGGTGATCATGCCGTTGACGACGTAGTTCCACCGGTCCAGCGCGGCCTGCGGGTTGATCGCCGGGTCGTAGCCCTGGTGCGTGGAACTCGGCTCGGGCTGCTTGATCAGCGCGGCCAGCACCGCCGCCTCGGCCACGGTCAGCTTGTTGACGTCCTTGCCGAAGTACGTCCGCGCCGCCGACTGGATGCCGTACGCGCCCCGGCCGAAGTAGATGACGTTCAGGTAGTGCTGCATGATCGTCCGCTTGTCGTAGCGGTCGTTCAGCTTGGAGGCGAGGACCGCCTCCTTCACCTTGCGGCCGTACGTGTCCTGGTTGAGGTTGTCGAACGCGTTGCGGGCGTACTGCTGGGTGATCGTCGAGGCGCCCTGCTTGTCGCCGCCGCTGATGTTGTTCCAGGCGGCCCGCGCGATGCCCTTGTAGTCCACGCCGGAGTGACGGTAGAAGTTGCGGTCCTCCGCCGCCGCGACCGCGTGCTGGACGTGCTCCGGGATCTGGTCGATGGTGACCAACTGCCGGTTCTGGTCGCCGATCCGGGCGATGGGGGTCTTGCCGGTGGAGTCGTAGATGGTGGTCGACAGCGGCGGGATGGTGTCCTCCGGGAGCACCACCTTGGTGGAGTACCAGGTGAAGCTGACCACGCCGATGCCGGCGAGCATGATGAACACGGCGAAGCCGGCGATCAGCATGTTGAGCCGGCGCCGCTTCTTCGCCCGGCCCGGATCCCCACCGCGGCCGGCGCGACCGGGGCCGGTCGGACCACCCGGGCCACCCGGACCGCCGGGTCCGCCGCTGAAGCCGGGCACCCCGGCCCGGGCCACCGCGGCACGGCCACCGACGGGTGCCGCGCCGACGCTCGCCCGCCCGGCGCCGCCCACGCTCGCCGCGCCGACCGAGGCACGCCCGGCCGGTCCGGCCGGGGATACCGGGACGGACGCCCGGCCCGCGCCCGCGCGCCCGGCGACACCGGGTGCCGGCGAGACCGGCACCGAGGCGCGTCCCGCGCCGGCGCGGCCCACCGAGGCCGAGCCCGAGGCCCCACGGGGCACCGGGGCGACGCCGCCGACCGGGGCCCGGCCGCCGACACCGCCCGGGGTGACCGAGGCACGCGCCGAGGCGCCACCCTCGGGGGCGCCGGACCAACCGTTCCCGCGCGAGCTCCGCTCGGAGCCGGGGTCGCCGTTCGGGCCCGGGATCTGGGCCCGCCCACGCGAAGAACTGGAATCGCCGTAGTTCATTCCTCACACCCTGCCGGTCGCGGTGGGGCGCGGGGGCGCCGCCACCGGGTTGCCGTGAGCTGGAACACGGAAGATTACCGGCCCGCCGCGCCGGCCCGTGTCCGTCAAATCCGACCTAATCGGACCAATTACGCCTACCGGCTGTCGCGCGTGCCGCCCGGGTAACGGGCCGGCAGTGGTCGGGACAGCCGAGTTCACCGTTGCGCCTCTCGCCTTCGCCGGGCGGTGGAGCCGTCGGCCGCGGCCGACGCGGTCGCATCCGTCGCCTCGCCCGCGAGACCGTCCCGGCCGAGCAGGAACTGCTCGACGAGGTGGTTCCAGTCACAGCCGGGGCAGACCTCCACCACGAACACCTGGAACTCACGCAGCGTCATGGCCAGCACGGGCAACTCGGCCCGGGTACGCGCCTGACCCGCCGACTGCTTGAGTTCGTCACCGTAAATGTAGTGGACGTGGGTGAGGTTCTCGCTGCGGCAGATGGGGCAGCGGTGATCGGTCGGCTCGCCGTGGAAACGGGCGGCGTTCTTCAGGTACGGCGAGGCGTCGCAGACGTCGTACGTGCCGATCCGCCCGGCGAGGAGTTCACGCAGCACCGCTCGCTTCTGGAGCGAGTAGTCGACGACCTGGCGCTGCGTACGCATGCGGCAAAGGGTACGCGCTCCGACGAACCGAGGCGACCATGGTCACGATCAGTGAGGATCGCGTCGCGTAACCAGAGGTTTGCCCTGGCCACCGGTCTCGGCTACCGTTCGATGTATCGGCCCGATACATCGCGGCGGTTAAGCCCTCCGCGCAGGGGGAAAGAAGGGATGGCGCCCGTGCTCGAGTTCGCCATCCTGGGCCTCCTGCAGGAGGCTCCGATGCACGGCTACGAGCTACGCAAGGAGTTGACCGCCAAGCTCGGCGCCATCCGGGCGGCGATCAGCTACGGCTCGCTCTACCCGACCCTGCGACGGCTGCAGGCGGCGGGGTGGATCACCGAAGCCGCCGAGACACCCGCGACCGCCGAGGAGGTTCCCGCGCTGACCAGCCGACGCGGTCGGGTGGTCTACACCATTACCGCGGAGGGCAAGGAACGCTTCGCCCAGCTCATAGCGCAGGCTGGACCCGAGACGTACGACGACACGGGCTTCGGCGTGCACTTCGCGTTCTTCGCCCGGACCGACCAGGCCACCCGGCTCCGGATCCTGGAAGGTCGCCGTCGCAAGATCGAGGAGCGCCGCGAAGGTCTTCGTGACGTGCTCGGCCGGGCAGCCGAGCGCCTCGACGCGTACACCCTGGAACTGCAGCGCCACGGGCTCGACGCCTGCGAGCGCGAGGTCCGCTGGCTGGAGGAGCTCATCGCCAACGAGCGCTCCGGCCGGGCCCCGACCGCCCCGGATTCCCGGACGGTCGGCGGCCGAGGAGACAACGACAGCCCGCCCACGCCTGGAACGTCCAGGACAGAGCGGCCGTGATGAAAAAGAAGGAGGCAGACGCTATGGGCTCCGTCCGCGTCGCCATCGTCGGTGTGGGTAACTGCGCCTCGTCCCTCGTACAGGGCGTGGAGTACTACCGGAACGCCGACCCGAACGACCGCGTCCCGGGTCTCATGCACGTCACCTTCGGCGACTACCACGTCTCGGACGTGGAGTTTGTCGCGGCGTTCGACGTGGACGCCAAGAAGGTGGGCATGGACCTCGCGGAGGCGATCGTCGCCAGCGAGAACAACACGATCAAGCTCTGCGACGTGCCGCCGACCGGCGTCAGCGTGCAGCGCGGCCCGACCTTCGACGGCCTGGGCCAGTACTACCGCGAGATCGTCGAGGAGTCGGACGCCACGCCGGTCGACGTGGCCCAGGCGCTGCGCGACGCGCAGGTCGACGTGGTGGTCTCCTACCTGCCGGTGGGCTCCGAGCAGGCCGACAAGTTCTACGCCCAGGCCGCGATCGACGCCGGGTGCGCGTTCGTCAACGCCCTCCCGGTCTTCATCGCCTCCGACCCGGAGTGGGCCAAGAAGTTCGAGGACGCGGGCCTGCCGATCGTCGGTGACGACATCAAGAGCCAGGTCGGCGCCACCATCGTGCACCGCGCGCTGGCGAAGCTCTTCGAGGACCGCGGGGTCGAGCTGCTGCGCACGTACCAGCTCAACTTCGGCGGCAACATGGACTTCATGAACATGCTGGAGCGCAACCGCCTGGTCTCGAAGAAGATCTCGAAGACCCAGTCGGTGACCTCCCAGATCCCGCACGAGATGCAGAAGAGCGACGTGCACATCGGCCCGTCCGACCACGTGCCGTGGCTGGACGACCGCAAGTGGGCGTACATCCGCCTGGAGGGCCGCTCCTTCGGCGACACCCCGCTCAACGCGGAGCTGAAGCTCGAGGTGTGGGACTCGCCGAACTCGGCCGGTGTCATCATCGACGCCGTCCGCGCCGCGAAGATCGCGCTGGACCGGAAGATCGGTGGCCCGATCCTCTCCGCCTCCTCGTACTTCATGAAGTCCCCGCCGCAGCAGTACGCCGACCACGACGCGCACGCCGCCGTCGAGTCCTTCATCAAGGGCGAGATCGAGCGCTGACACGCTGACCTCAGCACATCGCGAGGGCCGGGTCCGTCGGGACCCGGCCCTCCGTGGTCGTTCAGGCCGTCGCCCGCAAGCCCGCCGGGCGTACGAAGATCGTCCGCCGGTCGACCGCGTCGCCCCTCGCGTCGAGCTGGTAGACGTCGAGCCAGCACCAGCCGTCATAGGTAACGAGGTCCTCCCGCACCCGGATGACCCGCGCCATGATCGATCGGCTGACGAACTGGAAGCTGGCCGTTCCGGTCACGTGAACCACGTCCCCGGCCCTGACTCGACGCTCACGAGCCGAACCGCCGCCAAGCCGTGATCCGGGCCCGCGCCACCTTGACGGCCGGACAACTCCTCCCGACGCGACACACCCGACAACGGCGGTGCCGGTGGTACGCCAACACCAGCCAGGCGGCCCGCACCAACACCGGTGGTCTCCGCCCGGTCACGATCCCGACCATCCAAGCGGTACGCACCTCGCACGCGCCGGTGCCCGCTCGCGCCCCGTGGTCCGGCCGGGTGAAGTGGGCGGGTGATCAAGGAGTTTGCGTCACCGCGAACTCCGCCACAAACCCTTGATCACCCCAAGAGGCGTCCGAGGAGCGGGATAGCGATCATGAGGTTGGCGGCGACAAATCGGACGGCGAGCGCCGCCAACTTCATGATCACCGCACCAGGGGCGGGGTGGGTGGGGCGGGGTGGGTGGGGTGGGGTGGGGGTCAGGACCAGGCGCGGCGCAGGGCGACGCCCGCCTCCAGCTCCAGCAGCGTCACCTTGCGCGGCAGCCCGCCGCCGAAGCCGACCAGCTTGCCGCCCGCGCCGACGATCCGGTGACAGGGCACGATCACCGGCACCGGGTTGCGGTTGCACGCCACCCCCACCGCCCGGGCCGCGCCCGAGTCACCGAGCGCGCGGGCCACCTCGCCGTAGGTGGTCGTCTCGCCGTAGGGGATGCGGGTCATCTCCCGCCAGACCGCGCGCTCGAACTCCGAGCCGCGCGGCGCCGCCACCGGCACGCCGAACTCGGTCAGCTCGCCGGCGAAGTAGGCCCGCAACTCGGCCACCGCCCGCCGGGCAAGGTCGTCGCCGGGTTCGTCGGAGGCCGACGCCATCCGGCCGAAGTGCGCGCCGCGTACGGCGTCGGCGTCGGTGCCGACGGAGAACTCCCCGATCGGCGAGTCGAGCACGGTCCAGCGCATGCCACCCATTGTCGCGCGGCGGGCAAAGTTTCCCCCGCCCCGGGCGTCTGAGACACGGAGGTGGACGGTGGCGGAGGTCGACGGGGAGTTCACCGCGTTCGTCAACGAACGAGGGCCGGTCCTGCTGCGGGTCGCGTACGCGCTCGCCGGCAACCAGCACGCGGCCGAGGACCTGCTCCAGAACGCGCTGGCCAAGGCGTACGCCCGGTGGCCCCGGATCCGCGGCGACGCGGAGCCGTACGTGAAACGGATCCTCTACCACGACCAGGTCTCCGGCTGGCGGCGGCGGGCGCGGCGCGCGGAGGTGCCGGTGGCGGACGTGCCGGAGCGGCCGGCGGTCGGGGACGACAGTGACCTGCGGATGCTGCTGCGGGACGCGCTCCGCGCGCTGCCACCCCGGCAGCGCGCGGTGCTGACGCTGCGCTACCTGGAGGACCTGAGCGTCGAGCAGACGGCCGCGCTGCTCGGCTGCCGGCCGGGCACGGTGGCCAGCCAGAGCGCCAAGGCACTGGCTCGGCTGCGGCAACTGGTGCCGGCCCTCGACGAGCTGACCACCCGGGCGGAGGTGACCCGATGAGCACGTCGCTGGAGGAGACCCTCCGGACGGCCGTACGCGATCTGGCCGACGGCGTCGCGCCCGCGCCGGACCTGGCGCTGCGGGCGCTCGGGCGGGGCCGGCGGCTGCGTCGCCGCCGACGGGTCGCCGCGACCGCCGCCGCGCTGGTCGCGGTGGTGGCGGTGACGCTGCCGTTCGTGCTGTTGCGTCCCCGTTCCGCCCCGCCGCCCACGACCCCACCGGTCACCGTCTCCCCTTCGCCGGCGCTCCGGGCCGAACCCGGCGCGAACTGGGCGGACCGGCCGCTGGTGCTGCCCGGTGAGTGGGTGGTCACCCGCGCCCAGGTGATGGGCGGCTCCGGCAGCGGATTCCTGCTCGACCGCGGGCGCGGGCGCTACTTCGCCACCGACAAGTACGACGGCATCTTTCCGGCGCCGACCGGCTCCCTCGTCGCGGTCCGCGACGACGACCGTCCCCGGGACGTCGGTCTGTTCGATCTGGCCACCGGAACGACCCGCTGGTACGAGGTGGGCCGGGCGCTCTCCACGCCGAGCTGGTCCCCGGACGGACGGCGGCTGCTGTTCACCACCAGCCAGCTCGACCACTTCGGTTTCATCGTGCTGGACCTGGACGGGAAGAAGAAGACCCATCCGGTGGGGCGGCTCGGCTGGCCCTGCGCCGACCGGTGCGAATTCACCTGGATGCCGGACGGCCGGTCGGTCGCGTTGACGTTGAGCAGGCAGAAGTCGGAGTCGTGGCCCCGGGACCTCGCCAAGGGGGTGCAACTCCTGTCGGTCGACGACGGCCGGCCCACCCGACTGGTCGAGCTGCCGGGCGGGCCGGTCGGCCCGGACGCCTGGTCGCCGGACGGCACGTTGGTGGTCGTCCAGGGGCATCAGGAGCCGCTGCTGGTGGAGACCGCGACCGGCCGGGTGGTGAACCCGCTGCCCAGCGCCGACGTCGCCTGGGTCACCGGCGACCGGTTGCTCTACCGCCGGCCGTTCGGCGCCGGGGACTTCGTGCTCGCCGACCGCACCGGCCGGGAACTGGTCCGTCAGCCGCTGCCGAAACAACTTGTCGACCTGGCGGTGACGATCGCGCCGTACTGAGTACCCGCTCAGTGTGGAGGACGTTGCACCGGGTCGATACCGTGCAGGTCGTGGCCACGGGGACGCTCATTTTCCTGATCATCGGCGGAGTGGGCGTCGGCGTGCTGACGCTGGCCCTGCTCGGCTCGGGAGTGCTGCACCTCGGTCACCCGGACGTCGACGGCCCGGTGTCGCTGGAGGCGGTCGCCGGGTTCATCGGCGCGTTCGGGTTCGGCGGCGCGATCGTCAACGAGATGCTCGGGGCGCGTACCCCCGGCATGATCGCGGCGGCGGTGGCCGGCGGCGCGCTCGCCGCCGTGCCCACCGGCTGGCTGGCGGCCCGGTTGAGCCGCGCGGCCCGCGACATGCGCACCGACCCGACCCCC
Source organism: Micromonospora sp. DT227 (assembly GCF_049841835.1). Classification (NCBI taxonomy): domain Bacteria; kingdom Bacillati; phylum Actinomycetota; class Actinomycetes; order Micromonosporales; family Micromonosporaceae; genus Micromonospora; species Micromonospora sp. DT227. The sequence continues at coordinate 385,103 of NZ_JBNCLA010000001.1, forward strand.
ACCCGGGACCACCTGGCCGGCGCGATCGGTCTGGTGGTGACCCCGATCCCCAGCGACGGCTACGGCGAGGTCCGGGTCCGCCTCGCCGGCCAGCCGGTCAAACTCAACGCCCGGTCCGACCGGCCGATCCCGGTCGGCGCCCGGATCTTCGTGGTCGAAGCGCTCAGCGAGACCAGCGTGCACGTCGAGACCTACTGATCCCTCCGCACAGACGGGAACCCCCATGCCCCTGCTCGTCGCCATCGGCGGCGCGGTCCTCCTCGCCGTCCTGCTCGTCTTCTTCGTGCTCTCCCGGATCAAGGTGGCCGGGCCCAACGAGGCGTTCATCGTCACCGGCCGCAAGGGCCGCACCACCCAGACCGCCGACGGCATCCGGTCCACCGACATGTCCGGGCAGAAGGTCGTGCTCGGCGCCTCGGTGTTCGTGCTGCCGGTGGTGCAGAAGCTCCAGTCGCTCGACCTGTCCAGCCGGCGCATCGACGTCGGCATCCGGGGCGCGGTGAGCAAGCAGGGCATCCGCGCCGACCTGCACGGTGTCGCGATCGTCAAGGTCGGCGGCACCGAGGACGCCATCCGGGCCGCCGCCCAGCGCTTCCTGCACCAGCAGGACGAGATCGACAACTTCACCCGTGAGGTGCTGGCCGGCGCGCTGCGCTCGATCGTCGGCCGGCTCACCGTCGAGGAGGTCATCCGGGACCGGGCCGCGTTCGCCAGCGCGGTGGCCGAGGAGGCCGAGCACTCGATGACCAACCAGGGCCTGGTGCTGGACACGTTCCAGCTCCAGGACATCCTGGCCGAGGGGTCCTACCTGGCCGACCTGGGCCGGCCCGAGGCCGCCCGGGTGCTCAAGGACGCCGCCATCGCCGAGGCCCGCGCCCGGCAGGCCGCCGAGCAGGAGCGGCTGCTCGCCGAGGAGGCGATCGCCGAGGCGAACCGGAACCTGTCGCTCAAGCAGGCCGGCATCCAGGCCGAGATCGACGCGGCGAAGGCGAAGTCGGCCGCGGCCGGGCCGCTCGCCCAGGCCGAGCGGGACCAGGCGATCCTCTCCGAGCAGCAGAAGGTGGCCGAGCGCAACGCCGAGCTGAAGCAGCGCCAGCTCGACACCGAGGTCCGCAAGCCGGCCGACGCGCAGCGGTACAAGGTGGAGCAGGAGGCCGAGGCGGCCCGTAACGCGGCGGTGCTGCGCGCCGACGCCGAGCGGCAGGCCACCATCGCCGCCGCCCAGGCCATCGCCGAGCAGTCCCGGCTCACCGGTGAGGGTGAGCGGGCCCGCCGCGCCGCGCTGGCCGAGGCGAACGCGATCGAGGGCGCCAAGGAAGGTGAGGCGGAGCAGCGCCGGCGGTCCGCGATCGCCGAGGCGGTCGAGCGGGAGGGCCAGGCCGAGGCCGCGGCCATCCTGGCCAAGGGGCAGGCGGAGGCCGACGCGATGGCCCGCAAGGCCGAGGCGTTCGCCGCGTACGGCGAGGCGGCGGTGCTGGACCTGCTGGTGAAGGTGCTGCCCGAGGTGGTCGGTGCGGCGAGCGCCCCGATCGGCGCGATCGACAAGATGACCGTCATCTCCACCGACGGCGCCTCGTCGCTGACCAAGTCGGTGGCCGGCAACGTCGCCCAGGGCCTCCAGCTCGGCAGCGACCTGACCGGCATCGACCTGGCCGGCCTGCTCGCCCGGCTGGGGTCCTCCCGCAACGGCGATCGGCCGGTGGACGGTACGGCGGTCGAGCAGAGTCACTGAGACGTGCGGGCGGGATGCCGAGATTTCGGCATCCCGCCCTCACGAGGCGCTCAGTAGGTGGACGTGACCCGGTCGAAGACCTCCCAGGCACCGATTGCCGTCCGGTTGGCGATCAGCGGCTTGGCACCGGCCGAGTCGGCGCTGACGTAGTTGCCGTTGGCGTTGGCCAGCAGGCTGGTCGTGCCGTCGCTGTTCGTGATCACCTTGAACTTCTCCCATGCGCCGATCGTCGTCGCGCTGGCGACGAGGGGTGACGTGCCGCCGGCGACGGGTGACGACACGTACCGCTTGACGTGGCGGGAGTAGAGCGCGACATAGCCGCCACCCACATCGATCTGGTCGAACTTCTCCCAGATGTCGACCGCGGTGCGGTTGGCGATCAGCGGGGCGGTGGTGGATCCCCCCATCGTCACGTACTTCGCGTTGATCCGGGCCCGCAGCGCGATCGGCGAGATGACGCCACGGATCCACGCCGCAGCGGTGTCGACGCGCACTTCGGTCACGTCGGAACCCGTGGCGGTGCTGCCCACGCAGCCACTCATCCAGCTTCGGAAGTGCACGCCCACCACCTGGCTCGTCCCACCGGTCGAGCGCAGAGTCGGACCACCCAGGTCACCCTTGCAGGTGCTGACCGGATTGTCGGACGCCCGGTTCATGATCATCGTGTCCGTGTCGATGCTCGACACCGTGTAGGCGCCGGTGTTCAACTGGCGGCTGACCCACTCGGTAGCCGTTCGTCCGTAGCCGGTCGCCACCAACTCCTCGCCGACCTGCGGAGCCTGGCTGGTCAGGACCGCCGGCACCACGCCGGTCGCTGGCGCGGCGAGCCGGAGCAGGGCCAGTCGGAGGGTGCCGTTGGAGACGGTCTGGCTGACAGTGGTCTCGAAGCCGCCTGTTCCGTCGACGTTGGCGCGGTTGAGGATCACCTGCGTCGGCGTCGGCGGGCCGGGTCGCGGTGGATCAGTGGAAAGATAATGCACGCAGTCATAGGCGGTCAAAACCCAGTAAGCATCCACCAGGGTCCCGCTGCACTCGCGGAATCCGTAGTTCGAGCTACCGGAAGGTATTCTCACCTTCGCTACGAAGGGATAGCTCGACGGAGCGCTCACCGGCGGTGCGCCAGCTCCGCTGAGCCGAAGTTCGAGCAGCGTGTTGGCCGGAAGTGCATTGCCATCTCCCGGGTTGATGGCCACACCAAGCCCCGGGTTGACGTCGTAGTCCTTGTTCGTCCCGTCCGGCAGGGCGGCAGTGGCCACCAATGCCTGGCCACCTGCGCGAACACCGAAAGTGCCCCCAATCCGCAAGGTCACGTAGCCCGTTGTGGCCTTCACGTCGAAGCAGTAGTAGTAGCCGTAGGGCGGTTCGGCCAACAGTTGCTCGACCTGAATCTGATCCGCACGGCACTGCTCGTCGTCGTCCACTGCGTGGCGAGCGACAATGCGGATGTTGCCATCACCCCGTGACACCGTGATCCCAAACTCCTGCTGCACGGCGGCAGCACCCGGGTAAGCATAGTCTTCGGTGTCGACGATCGGCATGGTCTCCGCCGCGCGCACCGGCCCCGGTGGTATCACGGCCAGAGCGCTCATCACAGCAGCAGCAAGGCCTAACCGCAGGACTTTTCTCACCCATTACTCCCCGTGTGAATTTCCGTTCGAGAACGGAACCAATTCAATCGTGCCGAAAACGCCGATCGGGGGGTGGCAGGCAACGAGCCAAAAGTGCGACCACCGACGCGTCGGGCATTGAATGCTTCGCCACGTCGGCCCCCCGTGTAATGACGTACGCGGATGACCGTAACGTCTCCACGCGATGCCTCACAAGAGGGCGTTTCACAGCGCCGGAGACGTCACGACCACCAGCCGAAGGACGGGTTGCGTCCTGTTCGCCGCGCGGTCAGCCGACGATGCCCTCGCCACGGGCCCAGCGCAGCAGCTCCGCCTCGGCCTCGTCCCGGTCCAGCGGGCCACGCTCCAGGCGCAGCTCCTTGAGGTGCGCCCAGGCGCGGCCGACCACCGGGCCCGGCGGCACGCCGAGCAGCTCCATGATCGCGTTGCCGTCCAGGTCGGGCCGGACCCGGGCCAGGTCCTCCTCGGCGGCGATCCGGGCGATCCGCTCCTCCAACGCGTCGTAGTCGGCCGCGAGCTGGGCCGCCTTGCGCCGGTTGCGGGTGGTGCAGTCGGAACGGGTCAGCTTGTGCAGCCGGGACAGCAGGTCACCGGCGTCGGTGACGTACCGGCGGACCGCCGAGTCGGTCCACTCGCCCCGGCCGTACCCGTAGAAGCGCAGGTGCAGCCCGACCAGCTTGACCACCTGGGAGGTGACGTCCTTGGGGTAGCGCATCGCCTTCATCCGGGCCTTGGTCAGCCGCGCACCGACCACCTCGTGGTGGTGGAAGCTGACCCGGCCGTCCGCGCCGACCGCCTTGGTGCCGGGCTTGCCGACGTCGTGCATCAGCGCGGCCATCCGCAGCACGAAGTCGCAGCCCTCCTCCTCCATCGACATGGCGTTGAGGACCACCGTGAGGGTGTGCTCGTAGACGTCCTTGTGCTGGGCGTGCTCGTCGATGGTGAGCTTCAGCCCGGTCAGCTCCGGCAGGAAGCGCTCGGCCAGGCCGGTGTCGACAAGCATGCGCAGCCCGGTCACCGGGTCGACGCCGCACAGCAGCTTGGTGAACTCGTCCCGGATCCGCTCGGCGGTGATCCGGTCGAGGTCGGACGCCATCCGGGTCATCGCGTCCCGGACGTCGGGGTGGACGGCGAAGCGGAGCTGGGCGGCGAACCGGGCCGCCCGCAGCATCCGCAGCGGATCGTCGCGGAACGACTCCTGCGGCGTCCCGGGGGTACGGACGACCTTGGCGCCGAGGTCGGCCAGGCCGCCGTACGGGTCGGTGAACCGGTGGTCCGGGAGGCTCACCGCCATCGCGTTGACTGTGAAGTCGCGACGCTTCAGGTCATCGGCCAGGTTGGTGCCGTACTGCACCACCGGGTTGCGGCTCACCTGGTCGTAGACCTCGGCCCGGAAGGTGGTGATCTCCAGGGTGAGCCCGTCGCGCTGGCAGGCGATGGTGCCGAACTCCCGCCCGGTCTCCCAGATCGACTCGGCCCAGCCCCGGATGACCTTGACGGTCTCGTCCGGGTGGGCGTCGGTGCAGAAGTCGAGGTCGTTGCCGAGCCGGCCGAGCAACGCGTCCCGCACCGATCCGCCCACCAGGTGCAGCTCGTGACCGGCACGGGCGAAGCGCCGACCCAGCTCGTCGGCGACCGGGGACACGCGGAGCAGCTCGGCGACGGCGTTGCGCTGCGCGGCGGTCAGCTCACGGCGATCGGCGGCGGAGGCGGAGGCTTCGGACATGGGATCGCCAGCCTAGCGGGCCGAGGGTGGATCGACCGCGCCGGGCGTGGGTAACCGGGCGAGGTTGACTAAGGTTCCGGTGGTGCGGGGCCGTCGGGGCCCGGTTCCGACATCCCCCTGGGAGGCTGGAAGATGAGCGGCGGCGGGCTCTACCGCAGCGCGAACGCGCACGGCGGCGGCCTGCCGCCGGACGACGGCGCGACCTTCATCTCGGCGGAGCCGCTGAACCAGCCGGGCGTCGAGTCGGTGGCGCCGCCGCAGGAGGTGGTCGCCGAGACCAGCGCCGCGGCGAACAGCGCGGTGATGGCGATCGGCAGCCTGGTCAGCCGCGGCACCGGCTTCATCCGCAACCTGATGATCGGCGCGGCGCTGGGCGGCGCGCTGGTCGGTGACGCGTTCACCACCGCGATCTTCCTGCCGAACCAGGTGTACGAGTTCCTGCTCGGCGGCGTGCTCACCAGCGTGCTGATCCCGGTGCTGGTCCGGCGGCGCAAGTCCGACCCGGACCGGGGCGAGGCGTACTCCCAGCGGCTGCTCACGCTCGCGGTGCTGGCGCTGGCCGCCACCGTGCTGCTCGCCCTCATCGCGGCGCCGGTGCTGACCGCCATCTACGCCGGCGGCAAGGACGCCGACTACCGCGGCCTGGTCACCAGCCTGTCGTACCTGATGCTGCCGATGCTGTTCTTCACCGGCGTCAGCGCGCTGATCGCCGCGGTGCTGAACACCCGCGGGCACTTCGCCGCGCCGATGTGGGCGCCCATCCTCAACAACCTGGTGGTCATCGGCGTCTGCGCGCTCTACATCGCGGTCTTCGGCGCCAACATCGTCCAGCCCGGCGAGATGAGCTGGGAACGGATCCTGCTGATCGGCGGCGGCACGCTGCTCGGTGTCGCGGTCCAGACCGCCGGCCTGCTGCCGGCGCTGCGCAAGGTCGGCTTCCGGTGGCGGTGGCGGTTCGACTTCCGGGCGCTCGGCCTGGCCGAGCTGGCCCGGCTCGGTGGCTGGATGTTCTGCTACGTCGGGGTCAACCAGCTCGGTCTCTTCGTGGTGGTCAACCTGCTCACCCGCGCCGCCGGCGGCAACAACGCCGGTCTGCTGATCTACAACAACGTCTTCCTGCTGCTGATGATGGCGCACGGCATCATCGCGGTCTCGATCATCACCGCGCTGATGCCCCGGATGAGCGCCGCCGCCGCCGAGAGCCGGTTCGGCGACGTCACCGCCGACCTGTCCCGGGGCACCCGGATGGTCACCGCGGTGCTGGCCCCGATAGCGGTCTGCTACGCGGTGCTGGCCGCGCCGATCTCCGTGGTGGTGTTCCGGTACGGCGCGTTCACCGGCGACAACGCGGTGGCCACCTCGACCGTGCTGCTGGTCGCGGCGCTCGGCCTGGTGCCGTTCGCGGTCAGCCAGCTCTTCACGTTCGCGTTCTACGCGCTGCCCGACACGCGCACCCCGGCGCTGATCAACATTCCGGTGGTGATCCTGCGGGTGCTGCTCCAGGTCGGCCTCTTCCTGATCTTCTCGAACACGTTCGCGGCGGCCGGGATGATGCTCGGCAACGCGGTGTCGTACCTGGCCGCGGCCATCATCTCGGCGATGCTGCTGCGCCCCCGGGTGGGCCGGATCGGGTTGGGCCGGATCATGCGCACGCTCGGCCGGGTCGTGGTGGCCGCGCTCGGCGCCGCGCTGGTCGGGCTGCTCGTGCTCGCGGTGCTCCCGGGCGACCCGGCGAAGCTGAGCTGGTTCGCCGCCGCGGTGCAACTGGTGGTCGGCGGCGCGGCGATCGGCGGCACGTACCTCGGGCTGGCCATGCTGCTGCGGATCGGGGAGATCACCGAGGTGGTCGGCATGGTGCGACGGCGGCTCGGGCGCTGAACGCCCACCCGTGACCGACGGTGAACGAGGATCACCAGGCTGGGGATACGGCTGTGGATAACTCGGGATTCCGCCGTCCAGTGGGCCTCTCGGCCTGTGGACAACCAACCGTTAGGACGAGGGTGCCCAGGCCGGGACGGGGAAAGCACCGGCGCGCCACACCGGTACGCCCCTGCGCCGATCACTTGCCGTCAACCTCTAGATTGGCGGTGCGTGTTCGCTGCGACTGGCTTCCCGCCCGCCGCAGCGGGAAGATGACATGTCGGAGAACCGGGCATCCCGGGTAAGGTCGCTCTCGACGGGTACGTCCGGCGTCGACGTGGGCGTCGACGCCGACCGTGCCGGTTCCACCGAAGCCAGAGCGGGAAGCCACATGCCCAGCAGCACGGGTCCATCGATCGACACGATCACCGAGGGAGGACGGGTGACCCAGGTCGGCGAGGGTCAGGAAGCGGAGGAAAGTTCTCCCGCGGTCGTGACCCTCGGTGCTCCCACGGTCGGTGAGCTCCTCGCCGAGCGCTACGAACTGGTCGAGCACATCAACAACGACAGTGCCGGCCGGCTGGTCTGGCGCGGGGTCGACGTGGTGCTGCGCCGGCCCGTCGCGGTGGTCCTCCGCTACCCCGGCGGCGACTCCGCCACCGAGATGCTCCAGGCCGCGGTCGCGGCCAGTCGGGTCATCCACCCCAACCTGGTCGGCGTCTACGACGCCATCGACGAGGACGACCGGGCCTACGTGGTCCGCGAGTGGGTGGACGGCCAGTCGCTCCGGGAGATGGTCGCCGCCGACGGGCCGCTGGACCCGGCCCGCGCGACCGCGATCGGCAACGCCGTCGCCAGCGCCCTGGCCGCGGTGCACGCCACCGGCATGGTGCACGGCAACCTCCACCCCGGCACCGTAATGATCAGCGACGACGGCCGGGTGGTGCTGGCCGACGCGCGCACCGACGGGGCGGACAGCCAGGAGAACGACCTGCGGGCCGTCGGCGGGGTGCTCTACTTCGCGCTGACCGGGCACTGGCCGCACGGTGAGGCCCCGCTGCACGGCGCCACCGCCGGGCACGGCCGGGCCGCCCTGCCGGACGCCGTCCGGGACGCCAGCGGCAGCATCGCCGCGCCCCGGCAGGTCCGCGCCGGGGTCCCGGCGTACCTCGACGACCTCACCATGGACCTGCTCGACCCGGAGATCGCCCCGCCCTCGTCGGACGTGCTGTCCGCCGAGCTGAGCCGGCTCGACATCCCGGCCGACGAGCAGTTCCTGGAGCAGGCCGGCCCGCTGCGCTTCACCGCCGACCCCGGCGAGGAGCCGTCGTCCCCGCTGGCCGCGGCCGGCGGGCGCAAGGTCGCCCTGGGCATCGCCGGCCTGCTGGTGGTGGCGCTTGTCGGTCTGCTCGTCGGGATCAGCGTGCTCGGGGGCGGTGACGACGACGCCAAGGAGCCGGTGGCCCAGCCCACCAACAGCGCCCCCGCCACGGGCGGCAGCACCGAGGCGGCCGCGCCGGTCCGCAAGCTCACCGTCTCCGACGTCCGGATCATCGACCCGGAGAGCGGGGACCGCGCCGAGGTGCGGAACGCCGAGAAGGTCATCGACGGCAGCGACGACGAGGGCTGGGAGACCCAGACCTACCGGAACAACGGCAAGTTCGGCGGCCTGAAGAAGGGCATGGGCGTCTGGATCGACCTGGGTGCCCCGCACACGGTCAAGTCGCTCCAGGCCACGCTCTCGTCCACCGGCGCATCGGCCGAGCTGCGCGCCGGCACCAACGGTGAGTTCCCCTCCACCTCCAAGGGCGACAAGGACCTCGTCGCGGCGTACCCCACCGTGATCGGGCAGCCGTTCGAGGACCACGACGGCACCAAGATGACGTTCAACGGGTTCGACCCCGCCCAGAAGTACCAGTACCTCCTCTTCTGGATCACCGAGCTGCCGAAGAAGGACGACGGCAGCGGCTGGAAGATCGGGGTCCAGGAGATCACGGTCCAGGGCTCGTGAGCCGCTGGTCGGCGACCGGTGACGGCCCGCCGGCCGGCTCCGACCTGGAGCTGCTCCGGGCCCACGTCGCGGGTGACCGGGACGCCTTCACCGAGCTGTTCCACCGGCACCGCGACCGCCTCTGGGCGGTGGCGCTGCGGACCATCGGGGACCGCGAGGAGGCGGCCGACGCGCTCCAGGACGCGATGCTGTCGGCGCACCGCGCCGCGGCCCGTTTCCGGGGCGACTCGGCGGTCACCACCTGGCTGCACCGGATCGTGGTGAACGCGTGCCTGGACCGGATGCGGCGACGCCAGACCCACGCCACCGTCCCACTGCCCGACGGGGTGCACACCGACGGGAAGCCGGGACACCACACCGGCGGCGTCGAACCGGCCGCGCCCGCCCCCGACCACGACACCGCGCTGGTGGTCCGGCAGGCGCTCGCGGCCCTGCCGGCGGAGCAGCGGGCCGCGCTGGTGCTGGTGGACGTGCAGGGCTACCCGGTGGCCGAGGTGGCCCGGATCCTCGACGTCGCCGAGGGGACGGTGAAGAGCCGGTGCGCCCGGGGTCGGGCGCGGCTCGCCGTGCTGCTGGGGCACCTGCGCACCGGCGCCGACGACGCCGTGCACGTGCCGCGGGTCACCGCAGGGAACCGCCGGCGACCCGAGGGCGTCGGATCCTCGTCGGGACTTCCCCGGCCGGACGCCAGCCAGGAGGAGCCGTGAGTTCGCGGGAGTTCAGCGAGGTCGACCACGACCTCCTCGCCGACTACCTCGGCGGGGCGCTGGACGGCACCCCCGAGCAGGCCACCGTGGCCCGGCTGGTCGAGCAGGACCCGGCCTGGCGCGCGGCGTACGCGGCCCTGGCCGGCGCGCTCGACCTGGTGCACGCCGACCTGGCCGACTGGGCGTCGTCGCCCGCGCCGGAGCTGCCGGTGGCGGTCTCCGACCGGATCACGGCCGCGCTCGCCGGCGCCGGTCCCGCCCCGGCCGCCGACCACGTGCCCGAGCACGCCGGTCGGGATGCGACGCCGGTCACCGTGCCGGCGCAGCCCGGCCGGACGACCCGCCCACCCGGCACGGTCGCCCGTCCCGACCGGCACACCGGGCCGGGGCGACGTTCCCGGCGCTGGGCCCGGGTCGCCGGGCCGGTGGCGCTGGCCGCCGCCTCGGTCGCCGCGGTCAGTCTCGGCGTCGGCCGGCTGGCGGACACGGGTGGGGACAGCAGCACCGCCGGTCGACCGGCCGGGGAGGCGGCGCCGGCGGCGGGCGCGCCGTACCGCACGACCGGGCCGGCCGTACGCAGCGGCACGGACTGGACCCCGGAACGCCTCGGCCGGGACGCCAAGGCGGCGTCGGTCCGACCGGACATGGCCGGGCCGTCGGGCGCGGCGGGCAGCGGCCGGGAGACACCCCTGGCCGCCGACAAGAACCGCCTCGGCGCCGTGGGCGGGTTGGACCGGCTCGCCCGCCCGGAGGCGCTGGCCGCCTGCCTGACCGCGATCGGCGCCGAGCACGGCGCGGCACCGCTCACCGTCGAACTGGTCGACTACGCCCGGTTCCAGGGCAGTCCGGCGCTGGTGGTGACGTTCTCGGACGCCGGCGGCGCCCGCTGGGGCTGGGTGAGCGGGCCGGAATGCGGCGTACCCGGGTCCGGAGCGGACACCCGGTTCCGCACGCGAGTAGGGTGAAACCGCGGTCAGGGGTCCTGTCCCGCCACGTGACGTGACCCACCGGATGACCGGCTCGGGAATCCCCGCTTCGTACGATGACGTTCTGGAAGTCAGGCGCCGGCGCCTCTGCGCGGTCGGCACTCGGATCGACATCGGTGCGTACCGGTGACGAACACACACATCGGGAGACGGCAGTGGACGAGGTCCGCAACCTGATCATCATCGGCTCCGGCCCGGCCGGCTACACCGCGGCGGTCTACGCCGCGCGCGCCAACCTCAAGCCGCTGGTGATCGAGGGCGTGCAGTCCGGTGGCGCGCTGATGACCACCACCGAGGTGGAGAACTTCCCCGGTTTCGCGGACGGCATCCTCGGCCCCGAGCTGATGGACAACATGCGCAAGCAGGCCGAGCGGTTCGGCGCGGAGTTCCTCACCGACGACGTGACCCGGGTCGAGCTGAAGGACACCGGCGAGATCGGTTCGGACGCGGTGAGCACGGTCTGGGTGGGCGAGACCGCCTACCGGGCCCGCGCCGTCATCCTCTCCACCGGTTCGGCGTGGCGTCCGCTGGGCGTGCCGGGCGAGCAGGAATACCTCGGCCACGGCGTGTCGTCCTGCGCCACCTGTGACGGCTTCTTCTTCCGTAACCAGCACATCGTGGTGGTCGGCGGCGGCGACTCGGCCATGGAGGAGGCGAGCTTCCTCACCCGTTTCGCCGAGTCGGTGACGATCATCCACCGCCGCGACTCGTTCCGGGCCAGCAAGATCATGGCGGAGCGGGCGCTGGGCAACGAGAAGATCAAGGTGGAGTGGAACACCACGGTCGAGGAGATCATCGGCGAGGACGGCAAGGTCACCGGCGTACGGGTGCGCGACGTGCACACCGGCCAGACCAAGATGCTCGACGTCACCGGCGTGTTCGTGGCGATCGGCCACGACCCGCGCAGCGAGCTGTTCCGCGACCAGGTGGAGCTGGACGACGAGGGTTACGTGAAGGTGCAGGCGCCGAGCACCCGCACCAACGTGCCGGGCGTGTTCGCCGCCGGCGACGTGGTCGACCACACCTACCGGCAGGCCATCACGGCGGCCGGCACCGGATGTGCGGCCGCGCTGGACGCCGAGCGGTTCATCGCCACCCTGCACGGCTGAGAATTTCACCAAAGGGAGAAGGGGTTCATCGTGGGAGCAACCAAGGCGGTCACGGACGCGAGCTTCGCGAGCGACGTGCTGAAGTCCGACAAGCCGGTCCTGGTCGACTTCTGGGCGGAGTGGTGCAGTCCGTGCCGCAAGGTCTCGCCGCTCCTGGAGGAGATCGCGGGCGAGATGAGTGACCAGGTCACCATCGTCAAGCTCAACATCGACGAGAACCCCGAGACGGCGCGCGCCTACCGGGTGATGTCCGTGCCGACGCTGACCATCTTCAAGAACGGCGAGCCGGTGCAGTCGATCGCCGGCGCCAAGCCGAAGGGCGAGCTGCTCAAGCTCATCGAGTCGGCGCTCTGACCGACCCGACACCGCCGGAGCCCCCGTCACCCCACCCGGGTGTCGGGGGCTCCGGCGTTCCTGACCTGCGCGAACCCGAACCCGCCAGGTAACCGGCCACGGTACGCTCCGTAAGCGTCCGTCGGAGCTACCGCCTCCGCCAGCGCCCGTGCAGAGGGGGTCGTCGTGCGTCCGATCCGACCCGGTGACCGGGGCCCCGCGGTGGCCGAGATCCGAACCGTGCTCGCCGGCCTGGAACTGCTGCCCACCGACGGCCGCGCCGACGACTACGACGCCGCGACGGAACGCGCGGTCCGCGCCTTCCAGCAGTCCCGCGGCCTCAGCGTCGACGGGCGGGTGGGCGCGGAGACCTGGCGGGCGCTGGACGCGGCCCGGTGGCGGTTCGGCGCCCGTGCGCTCTACCACTCGGTCCCCGAGCCACTGACCGGCGAGGACGTCCGTTCGCTCCAGGAACGCCTGCTGGAGATGGGGTACGACGTGGGCCGCGCCGATGCCATCTACGGCATCCGCACCTCCCGCGCGGTGGCCCAGTTCCAACGCGAGATGGGGCTGAAGCCGGACGGGTCGTGCGGCCCGCACACCGTCAACGCGCTGCGCCGGCTCGGCCGCAAGGTGGTCGGCGGGCGCCCGCAGTGGCTACGCGAGTCCGACGCCATCCGGCAGGCCGGGCCGACGCTCGTCGGCCGGACCGTGGTGATCGATCCGGGCCACGGGGGCACCGACAGCGGCGTGGTGGTGCCCGACGGCTCGCTGCGCTGGACCGAGGCGGACCTCGTGCACGATCTCGCCAGCCGGCTGGAGGGGCGGCTCGCGGCGGCCGGCGTACGGGTGCAGCTCACCCGGGGCCCGTCGTCCCCGACCTGCCTGCCGGACGCGGACCGGGCCCAGCTCGCCAACTCGCTCGGCGCGGACGTGTTCATCTCGCTGCACACCGACGGGCACGCCAACCCGGCGGCCGACGGCGTCGCCACCTACCACTACGGCACCGACAACGGCGTCACCTCGGCCACCGGGGAGCGCCTGGCCGGGCTGGTGCAGCGGGAGATCGTGGCCCGCACCGGGCTGCGCGACTGCCGCACCCACGCCAAGGCGTGGGACCTGCTCCGGCTCACCCGGATGCCGGCGGTCCGCGTCGAGGTGGGCTACCTGACCTCCCCCACCGACCGGGGTCGGCTGATCGACCCGCGCTTCCGCGACCGGGTGGTCGAGGCGATCGTGGCCGGGGTGCAGCGGATGTACCTGCCGATCGAACGGGACGTGCCGACCGGCTCGATCGACGTCAGCGAGCTACGGGCGATCGTGGCCGCCGGCACCGTGGTCGACTGAGCCGGTCAGCTCGTCGAGCGGGTGGCCGGCGCCGGCCGTACCGGCCGCAGCAGCGTCTCCGGGCTCATCGAGCCGAGCAGCTTCTCCAACGCGTACTCGACGTCGGACTTCCAGCTCAGCGCCGTGCGCAGCTCCAGCCGCAGGCGTGGGTAGCGGGGGTGCGGACGGACCGTCTTGAAGCCCACCGAGAGGAAGAAGTCGGCCGGCGCGACACACGCCCGGGTGGGGCCGTCCGGCTCGTCACCGAACTTGGCGTCGCCGAACGCCTCGATGGCCTTGATGCCGCGCTTGGTGAGGTCCCGCGCCACGCCCTGCACCAGCATCCGGCCCAGACCGCCGTCGGCGAACGCGGGCACCACGTGCGCGGTCATCAGCAGCGCCGCGTCCGCCGAGACCGGCGACGTCGGAAACGCCATCGAACGCGGGACGTACGCCGGCGGGGCGTACATGACGAAACCGGCCGGCATGCCGTCGACGTAGACCAACTTGCCGCAGGAGCCCCACTCCAGCAGCGTCTGGGAGACCCATGCCTCCTTCTCCAGGCCCGGGTCGCCGGCCGCGCAGGCCTGCTCCGCGGAGACCGGATCCAGCTCCCAGTAGACGCACCGCCGGCAGGATCGGGGAAGGTCCTCCAGGGTGTCAAGCGTCAGGCTGACCAGACGTCGTGACATGAGCGCACCCCACCAACAGTCTCGGAGCGTCGGTCACCGCGGTGTCCCGCCGCCCTCCTGCTCCCGACGAGCGATCGTACGCTTCCGCCCGCCGACGCGGGAGGGGACGCGCGAACGCCCACCCGGGCGACGGACCCGGCAGTCCGGGATGTGGACGTGTCCACACGGCGGGTTCCGCGCCGGTCACCAGGGACTACGATCGACCAATCGGCCGCGCGCCGCCATTGGATGCCGGCATCGCGGGTACCACACCGGGCGGCAGCCCCGCCGACACCCGACCGAGGTGATGTCATGACCGGCACGACGCTCGACGACTACACCGACCGGTACGCCCGCCGCGTCCGGGGGATGACCGCCTCCGAGATCCGGGCGCTCTTCGCGGTCGCCAGCCGGCCGGAGGTCGTCTCGCTCGCCGGCGGAGCGCCCTACATCGCCGCGCTGCCGCTCGACGCGGTGGGCGAGATGCTCGGCCGGCTCGGCGCCGAGCACGGCGCCACCACCCTCCAGTACGGCATCGGCCAGGGCACCCTGGAGCTGCGCGAGCGGATCTGCGAGGTGATGGCCCTCTCCGGGATCGACGCCTCCTGCGGGGCCTCCCCGGAGGACGTGGTGGTGACCGTCGGCGGGCAGCAGGCGCTCGACCTGGTGGCCCGCCTCTTCCTGGACCCGGGTGACGTGGTGCTCGCCGAGGGCCCGACCTACGTCGGCGCGCTCGGGGTGTTCCAGGCCGCCCAGGCGCAGGTGACGCACGTGCCGATGGACGACCAGGGCCTGATCCCGGAGGCGCTGGAGGTGGCCATCGCCGATATGGCCCGGGCCGGCCGGCGGGTGAAGTTCCTCTACACCATCCCGACGTACCAGAACCCGGCCGGCGTGACGTTGAGCGAGGAGCGGCGCGAACGGGTGCTCGACATCTGCGAGCGCGCCGGCCTGCTGGTCGTGGAGGACGACCCGTACGGTCAGCTCGGTTTCGAGGGGGAGGCGCCGGCGCCGCTGCGGGCCCGGCGGCGCGACGGGGTCTTCTACCTGAGCACGTTCTCCAAGACGTTCGCCCCCGGCCTGCGGGTGGGCTGGATCCTCGCCCCGCACGCGGTGCGCGACAAGCTGGTCATCGCCAGCGAGGCGCAGATCCTCTGCCCCAGCGCCTTCGCGCAGTCCGCCGTCTCGACGTACCTCGGCACCATGCCGTGGCGGGAGCAGCTCAAGACCTACCGGGAGGTCTACCGCGAGCGGCGGGACGCGCTGCTCGGCGCGCTGACCGACCTGATGCCGGCCGGCACCACCTGGACCACCCCGACCGGCGGCCTCTTCGTGTGGGCCACCCTGCCGGACGGGCTGGACGCCAAGGCGATGATGCCGCGGGCTGTCTCCGCCCGGGTCGCGTACGTGCCCGGCACCGGCTTCTACGCCGACGGGACGGGCACGTCCAACATGCGGCTCAACTACTCCTTCCCGCCGCCGGAGCGGATCCGGGAGGGTGTGCGCCGGCTGGCCGGCGTGATGGAGCAGGAGATCGCCATGCGGAAGGTCTTCGGAGCGGTCGGCAACGCCGGGCCACGCCGACGCCAGGGCGGCTCCGACGCGCCCGGCCCCGACTTGGCATGATGCCGGCATGGCCGTCACCCCCGCCGCACCGACACCCGTGACCGGATCCTCCGCCGACGAGCTGCACGTGCTCGTGCTCGCCGGCGGTCTCTCCTACGAGCGGGACGTCTCCCTGCGGTCCGGCCGTCGCGTGCTGGACGCGCTGCGCGCGGTCGGCGTACAGGCGGAGCTGCGGGACGCCGACGTCGCGCTGCTGCCCGCGCTGGCCGCCGACCCGCCGGACGCGGTGGTGATCGCCCTGCACGGCGCCACCGGCGAGGACGGCTCGCTGCGCGGCGTGCTCGACCTGTGTGACGTGCCATACGTCGGCTGCGACGCCCGCTCCTCCCGGCTGGCCTGGGACAAGCCGTCCGCCAAGGCCGTCCTGCGCGAGGCCGGCATCCCCACACCGGACTGGGTGGCGCTGCCGCACGACCGCTTCTCCGAGCTGGGTGCGGTCGCCGTCCTGGACCGGATCGTCGACCGCCTCGGGCTGCCGTTGATGGTCAAGCCGGCGCAGGGCGGCTCCGGTCTGGGCGCCGCCGTGGTCCGGGACGCCGCGTCGCTGCCGGCCGCGATGGTCGGCTGTTTTGCGTACGACCAGACGGCGCTGGTGGAGCGCTACGTGCCCGGAATGGACGTGGCGGTGTCCGTGCTCGACCTGGGCGACGGCCCGCAGGCCCTGCCCCCGGTCGAGATCGTGCCCCGCAACGGCGTCTACGACTATGCGGCCCGCTACACGGCGGGGCGTACCACCTGGCACGCGCCCGCCCGGCTCGACACCGCCACGACCGCGCAGGTGACCGACGTGGCGCTCGCCGCGCACACGGCGCTCGGCCTGCGGGACGTGTCCCGCGTCGACCTGATCGTCGACGCGGAGGGCCGGCCGCACGTGCTGGAGGTCAACGTCTCGCCGGGCATGACGGAGACGTCGCTGCTGCCGCTGGCGATCCAGGCGGCCGGGCTCGACTTCGGTCGCGTCCTGGGCTCGCTGGTGGGCCGGGCCGCCGCCCGCCGCTGAGCTGACCCGGCCGGCCCCACCACTTTCACTCCCGGTTCGGACCGGCCGATCCTGTCGTCGGCTCCGCGCCGCCGTCCAACGCCGTGGGCCCGGCGTCGCCGGTCGCGGGCTCGCCATCCCCGTCGCGGGGGCCGCCGTCGGGCGTGCGCACCGAAGGCGTGTCATCGTCGGCGTCGTCGGCCGGCCCGACCGGCTCGGCCTCCGGGATCTCGTCCGCCGCTTCGATCACCGACGCCGTCTCCTCGTCGGGTTCCTCGGTGGTGTCCGCCGGTGTCGGCGAGGAGAGACTCGACGGCGCCTGCCACCGGATGCGCGGCGGCTCGGCGAGCGGTCGGCCACCGAACTCGGCGAGCCACGCCGCCACCATGGCGAGGTTCTCCCGCCACTGCTCCTCGGAGATCGGCGGCAGGATCGAGTCCCACAGCGACAGGAACGTGCCCCGTAGTTGCAGCCGCCCGTACGGGCGGGCCAGGAACCACATGTGCAGGTGCGCCGACCCGTCGCCCCAGCGGTTGACGTGCACCCGGGCGACCCCGTCCAGCGAGCGGATGGCCCGCTCCAGCCGGACGGTCATCACCCCCAGCTCGGCGGCGAGCAGGTTCGGCAGGTCACCGAGGTCCAGGTGGGAGCGGGACTCCAGGATCAGCACCATCGGCAGGCCGGTGGGCCGGTCCATGGTGCGGACCCGCCACCGCTCACCAACCCAGATGTACGCCTCGTCGGGCGCGTTGCAGGCGGTGCACTCCCGGTCCTCCTCGCCCCGACGGGGAGGTTCGACCGGCACGGGATCGTCGAGCTGCTTGACGCGAAGATCGCCCTCGAAGGGGAAGGAGGGCCACTGGGTGAAGTCCGGGACTGAGGGAGGGGTGTCCTGCACGACGCTGACCCTAACGGAGTTGGCGACGCCTGTCCCTCCCCGTTCCCACCGGAGTCGAGCCCGCTTCGACGATCCACAGCGCGTTGTCCACCATGTTGTCCACAGGCCGCCGAGATCACCACCACAGTGCGTCATCCACAGCTCAGCAAGGGTTTCCAGGTGTTGTTTCACGTGAAACGGAGTGAGCCTGTGGACAACGGCTGTGGATAACTTCTGCGGTCGTGGGGGCTCTCGTCGACCCTTCCGTTCAACGAGCGGAGGGCTCCGACGCAGCGGCTCAAAGAGGGCTCAGTCCCGCTGTGTGGGTTGGCTCGTTTCACGTGAAACGGAGCGCTCCATGATTCCTGGCTGCGCGGGGCACCCGTCGCGGTTCAGCCCTGGAGGAGCACGCGCTCGATTGGGCGCGGCCCTCTTCCGTTTCACGTGAAACGGGCTACGAGGAGCCCACAGGGTTCCGCTCGCAGCGCTCCGGCGCGCCGATTGTCGGCGCTCGTGGGTCCCGCCCGCCCGCAGCCCGATCCGCATCCCGGAGGTAGCCCAACGGGACGCGACAACGACGTCCGGCAGCGCCGCCCCCGCAGCCCATCGCCGGATGTACGCCAGCGGGCGCTCCTGTCCCAGGACGGATCCCTGAGCGTCGGCGGAAGGGCTTCCTCGTGCGGGCGGACGAGCTCAGTCCTCACAGCACCGGGCGAGCACGTTCGTGGCGGCAGCGCCCCGAACTCGCGCTGCCCCAGACGCCGACCTCCCGACGACGGACTCGTCCCACCGGTCGGCTCACGCCTGAAGCGTCCCGGCCCGGCCGCACCGCCCCGCTCGGATCCGCTCGGTCCCTCTCAGCGGTCCGTGGGAACGGCACCGCACCTGCCCCGGGTGGAGACCTCATTCCCGAACCGCTGGCCGATGCCGGCCCATGCACGAGTGCGGCGGGCAGGATGTGCGGCTTGAGCGCGACGCTCGCCTCCGTCGTCGCGCGACACCGGAGTCCGCTGGGTCTGCTGCGCCGGTGACTCGGCCGGGCTGAGTCGGTGACCGGGCCGGGATGTGGTGGGGATCGCCGCGAGGACTGCGGGATGGCTGCCTTTAGACGCGCGCCGTGCCCGAAGCCGTGCACGCGTACCGCGCACCCCGTCTGCCGCACCGTGCATGCCGTCATGGGCAGCATCGCGAGGCCCGCCCCGGTGATCGATCGGGTGAGGGTCCGGGCTCACCGCGCATGCCGTGACGGGACAGCACGGCGGGCAAGGCCGATGATCAGCCGGGTCGAGGCAGCTCGGCTCAGCGGCACGGCGAGCCTCTGTCGGGGATAGGAGACGACCGAGCAACTCCGGCGACAGACAAGCCGCCGTCGCCACGGCTCAATCGCATGCGGCGAGCAAGCGCAAGGACACCGCTCCCGCCCCCGCAGGCCGAACACCCGCCTATCCGAGTCGAGACGCTCATGGCGCATGGGGAACCGCTCTTGCGGGCCCTGGCAAGCCCAGGCTGTTTCACGTGAAACCGCACCGCCAGCCCTACCGCTTCACGGCCCCGCGCCGCCCCGGCCCGGCACCTCCCATGGCAGGGGGCGCCGGCGGCCGACGGTCCTCGCGTCGAGCGCGGTACGACCAGCGAACGGCAACGGTGGCAGCGCGGCACGACCAGGTGATCCAAACGGTCGGGGCGCGTCAACTCCGACGAGCGACAACGGGAGCAAGGCACAGCACGTCGGGCGAGTGACAACGGGATGCGAGGCACGGCACCGTGGGCGAACCGCAGCGGTGGACGGGTGCCGGAATGCCACCGGCCGCACCCCCTCAACGGGAATGCGGCCGGTCGGGTCGAGCAGTGAGTCACTCCTCGGGCTGCTCCTCCTGGCCCACGCCGATGATGCCGACGATCCGCTCCAGGTCGTCGACGGTCGCGAACTCGATCGTGATCTTGCCCTTGCTCCGGCCGATGTCGACCTTCACGCGGGTGTCGAAGCGGTCCGAGAGCCGGTCGGCGAGATCGGAGAGCGCGGGAGCATGCGCCTTGGTCCGGCGCTTGGCCGCAGGGGGCTTCGCCGGCCCCTCAGCCAGCGCCAGAGCCACCAACTCCTCGGTGCCGCGTACTGATATGCCCTCGGCGACGATCCGCGTGGCGAGCTTCTCCTGGGCCTCACCGTCGTCGAGGCTGAGCAGCGCCCGGGCATGGCCGGCGGAGAGCACCCCGGCGGCGACCCGCCGCTGCACGGCGCCGGGGAGGTTCATCAGGCGAATGGTGTTGGAGATCTGCGGTCGGCTGCGGCCGATCCGGCGTGCCAGTTCCTCGTGGGTGGCACCGAACTCCTCCAGCAACTGCTGGTAGGCCGCCGCCTCTTCGAGCGGGTTCAGGTTGGCGCGGTGGATGTTCTCCAGCAGCGCGTCCCGGAGCATCGCATCGTCCTTGGTCTCCCGGACGATGGCGGGAATGCTCTCCCGCCCGACCGCCTGGGCGGCACGCCAGCGCCGCTCGCCCATGACGAGTTCGTACTTCTCGCCGTCGAGCTGCCGCACGACGATCGGCTGGAGGAAGCCGACCTCCTGGATCGAGGTCTTCAGCTCCTCCAACGCCTCCTCGTCGAAGACGTGCCGCGGCTGCTTCGGGTTCGGCACGATGGTGTCGACCGGGATCTCGGCGAAGCGGGCACCCGGCACCGGGCTCAGCTCGAACTCCGGCTCGGCGGCCGGCGTTCCACGGTCGAGGACCGCGCCGGCCCCGGCAGGGGGCGGGTCCGCGACGGGAGAAGCCGGGGTGGCGGCCACCGTCGGGACGGATGCCTCATCGGCCTCCGGCGGGGCGACGCCCGGCGCCGGCCCGGTGGGGATGAGGGCGCCGAGCCCTCGGCCCAGACCGCCGCGGGGACGGTTCTTCATGCGACGCCTCCCAGCGACTTCTCCGCACTACGCATTCCGGCTCACCGGCTCCTTGACCCCTCGTTCGGCGATCTCCTGGGCGGCCTCGAAGTAGCTCGTGGCACCCCGCGAACCGGGATCGTAGGTCATGACCGACTGGCCATAGCTCGGTGCCTCGGAGACACGCACGTTGCGGGGGATGACGGCCTGGAGCACCTTGTCCCCGAAGTGGTTCCGGACGTCCTGCTCCACCGCGTCGGCCAGCCGGGTACGCCGGTCGTACATGGTCAACAGGATGGTGGAGACGTCGAGCTTCGGGTTGAGGTGCTGGCGTACCAGGTTGATGTTGTTGATCAGCTGGTTGAGCCCTTCCAGCGCGTAGTACTCGCACTGGATGGGGATCAGCACCTCCTGCGCGGCCACCAACGCGTTGACGGTCAGCAGGCCGAGCGAGGGCGGGCAGTCGATGAAGACGTAGTCGAAGTGGCCCGGGTACGCCTCGATGGCGCGCGACAGGCGGGACTCCCGGGCGACCACCGAGACCAGCTCGATCTCGGCACCGGCCAGGTCGATGGTCGCCGGCACACACCACAGGTTGGGGATGCCCTCGACCGCCTGGGCCACCTCCTCCAGCGGCACGCTGTCGATCAGGCAGTCGTAGACGTCCGGCACACCGGTGTGGTGTGGCACGTTCAGCCCGGTGGACGCGTTGCCCTGAGGGTCGAGGTCGACCACGAGCACGCGGTTGCCGTGCAGCGCGAGCGCCACCGCCAGGTTCACGGTGGTGGTGGTCTTGCCCACGCCACCCTTCTGGTTGGCGACGCACATCACCCGGGTCCGGTCCGGGCGGGGCATGTTGACCTCGCCACTGGGATTCAGGATCTGCACGGCGCGCATCGCCTCCATAGCCAACGGTGGGTCATCCTCTTCGCGCGTCGGGGTTTCACGTGAAACGTACGTGTCGGCCGCGGCCTCGCCCCCGTATCCGGCGACCGGTGGCGTGTCGGCCGACACCGGGTCCGGGACGGGCTGGTGCGGTACGGCGGAGACCGGCGGTTGCGGTTCGTAACGGGCGGGGATCGCGGCGTTCGCCCGCACCGATGCCGGCCGCGGGGACGGGGCGTTCACCGGGCCGTCGCTCGGGTCGTGCGGTTCGCGGGCCGGGGGGACGTTGGCCGGTGCGGACGAGACCGGCCGGAGAGCACCCGCCACCGACGCCTCCGGCCGGTGGGCCGGGTCGACCGGAGAAGGCGGTGAGGCGTCACGGGAATCGTTCACCGCCCACTCCTGGTAGCTGGTTTCACGTGAAACGGAACCGTCCGGGGCTCGCCCGCCGGCGCCGGTCAGCCGTGGCTCGTCGTACCTGCCGTCGTCATGCACCTGTCATCCCTACCCGCTCCGGATGGTCGGTTCGCACCGTCGATCGGGCCTCCGCTGTGCGCGGCGTCACCGGCCGGCGGAAACGGTCGGGTCGGGTGCCGCCCGGCACCGCCGCTCCACACTATCGACGCGCGGTCAGCCTACGGCCGACGGGCGTGGCGGGTCCATGTCGGGTTGTGATCGATCCGGTCACGCCCCACCGGTCCAACGACCCGGTGGGGCATCCGGAAAGCCTGCTCCACTCAGCGATCCCGGTTACGGTCGCCACGTCGGCGACCGCCACGCGAGCGCTTGGGCCCCTTCGGCTTCTTCGGGTTGACCACCCGTTCCCGGACCACCTCGACCACAGTTGCCGCCGGTTCGATCAATCCGGTCCCGCACCGGTGCAGCGTGGGCTCCCCGCCGCCGAGACGGGTCACCGCATCGGCGTGCTCGGCGATCTCCTCGGCGGCGGAGGCGCCCTTGAGCGCCAGCAACCGGCCGCCCGGCACGGTCAGCGGGAGACACCAACCGGCGAGCCGGTCCAGCGGGGCCACGGCCCGTGCGGTGACGATGTCGGCGGAGAGCGGATCGCGGTCCCGGGAACCGGCCGCCGCCTCGTCGGCCCGCCCCCGGAACACCCGGACGGACCGGGTCAGGCCGAGGCGCTGCACCGCTTCCACCAGGAAGGCGACCCGCCGGGCAAGCGGTTCGACAAGGGTCACGGTGAGATCCGGACGGGCGATCGCCAACACCAGGCCGGGGAGCCCGGCACCGGAACCGACGTCGATCACGCGGGCGTCCGCCGGGATCCGCTCCGCCACCACGGCGCAGTTGAGCAGATGCCGGTCCCAGAGCCGGGGCGTCTCGCGGGGGCCGATCAGGCCCCGGAGCACACCCTCGGTGGCCAGGAGTTCGGCGTACGCGGCGGCGAGGTCGAGCCGGTCGCCGAAGAGTGCGCGCGCGGCCTCCGCCAGCTCCGGCGGCAACGTGGCGCCGGCCGGGTCGGGTGCGGCACCCGCGACGGGCCCGTCCGCCGTGGACGGCTCGGGAACGGCTGCCGAATCCGCGAAGGCCGGCACCGCCACCACGTCCGGTTCGGCGAAGAACGGGTCGACCGTCCCGGCCGGAGCGTCGGTGTCGACGGGCTCGGCCGCTGCCGGCACGTCGCCGGAGAAGGCCGGGGTCACCTCGGTGTCGGCGGGAGGCTCGACGCCGTCCACCGTCGTGGTGTCGCCGGAGAACTCGGGATCGACCGCAGCCCCGGGCGCGTACGCCGGATCAGTCGGCCGGTCCTCGTCGGAGCGGAACGGGTCGGGGGTCGTTTCGGGCCGCACAGCCGGCGGCCCGGGTGGCGTACCACCCGGGCCGGCCACGGCGTCCGCCGTCGTGTCGTCGGAGGCCACTGACCTCAGTCCGCAACCGGACGGACGACGATGCGGCGGTTCGGCTCCACGCCTTCGGACTCGCTCTCCACGCCGCTCATCGCGTTGACCACGTCGTGCACGCACTTGCGCTCGAACGCCGACATCGGCTCCAGGCGCACCGGCTCGCCGTGCTCCTTGACCTTCTCGACCGCGTTCTTGGCGACCGCGGCCAGTTCCTTGCGCCGGGCGGCCCGGTAGCCACCGACGTCCAGCAGCAGACGGCTCGGCGTGCCGGTCTGCCGGAACACCGCCAGGCGGGCCAGCTCCTGGAGCGCCTCCAGGGTGGCGCCCCGCTGGCCGACCAGGCTCTGCAGTCGGCCGCCGACCACCTCGACGACCGGCCGGCCACCAGAGACCAACTCGTCGATGTCGCCGTCGTAGTCGAGGATGTCCAGCAGGCCCTCGACGTAGTCGGCGGCGATCTCGCTCTGCCGGAACAGGTCGCTGTCGGCCGGGGCCTTCTTCTCCCGGGTTACGACCGCGCCCTCGTCGGTCTCGGTGGCGGCAGCCGCGGGGGTCTCCTCGTCCACGGACTGGTCGGCGCTGGGGATGCTGGTGTCGGTCACGGTCTCATCTCCGTACTCGCTCGGCCGGACCGTCGAGGTCCGCTTGTCTCCCGGGGGCCGGCGGGAGGTTCGCCGGATGCCCCTCGGGCACGTCCGTACGGGCCAGTGTCGCCCGTGACCGCGCGTCGCGCGGCGGTTCCGGCCCGGCGCCGACTCCTCGGGTGCTGCTCGGGTCCGGAGGGGCCGCCACCGGTCGCGGCGGCGGCCCTGTGCGGCTCAGCCCTGCCGCTTGGCGGGGCGACTGCCGCCCTTCTTCGGGTTGGTCGGCTTGGCGCCCGGCTTCGGACCGGCCACCTTCGGCGCGGCGGCCGGGGCCTTGGCCACCGGCGGGGCGGCCTTGCGACCGAACAGGCCACTGGTCTTGGCCGGCTGGGCGGCGGTCTTGCCGGCGGTGGCGGTGGCCTTCTTCGGCGGCACCAGCGGCGGGAACTTCCGCAGCACCCACTGCTGCTGGCCGAGCGTGAAGAGGTTGTTGGTGACCCAGTAGATGATCACGCCGATCGGGAAGATCGAGCCCGAGACCAGCAGCGAAACCGGGATGCCGTAGAGCATCAGCCGCTGCACCATGCGCTGCTGCGGGTCCTCCGCCCAGCCGGTCTTGAGGATCATCTGCCGGCTGGTGAGGTAGGTCGTGGCGATCATGATGAGCACCAGGATGCCGGCGATCAGCTTCACGGTGCCGGTGTTCGCGCCCAGCGGCGCCAGGTCGGCGGCGGTGGAGCCGAACCGGCCGGAGATCGGGGCGGTGAAGAGCTTCGCGCTGGAGGCGCTGTTGAACTGGTCGGCCGTCCAGCCGTAGAGCGTCTTGCCGGGGTTCGTCGGGTTGAGCCGCTTGAGCGTGTGGAACAGGCCCAGGAAGACCGGGATCTGGAGGAACATCGGAAGGCAGCCCATCAGGGGGTTGGCCTTTTCCTTCCGGTAGAGCTCCATCATCTCCTTCTGGAGCGTCTCCCGGTCACCCTTGTGCTTCTCCTGGAGCTCCTTCACCTTCGGCTGGAGCGCCTGCATGGCCCGTTGCGACTTGATCTGCTTGACGAAGACCGGGAACAGGATCACCCGGACCGTCACCACCAGGAAGATGATGGCGAGGATCCAGGCCCAGTTCGTGCCGATGACCGCGCCGACCGGCACCCCGATGGCGTCCCAGGCCGAGTGCCAGGTCAGCAGGATCCACGAGATCGCGTAGTAGATCCAGTCGAGACTCAATTCTCAGGCTCCAGTCACGTCGGCACGGCGGCGACCGCCCGGCTCCGGCACCGGGTCGTGTCCACCTGGGTGAAAGGGGTGGCAGCGCGACAGCCGCCGGACCGTCAGCCAGGCTCCCCGCAACGCGCCGTGCCGGGACACCGCCTCCACGGCGTAGGCACTGCACGACGGGTAGAACCGGCAGCGGGCCGGCAGTGCCGGACTTATCCACCGACGGTACGCGATGATGGGTACCAGCAGCATGCGGGCACCGGTTGTCGGCGAGGGGGGCGTGGGGCCGCCGTTCATCGCGACCGCCGTCCCCGGGGAGCCCGTGCGGCGGCGAGCGCGGCGTCCAGGTCGGCCCCGAGTCGGGCGTACGCCGCGTCGGCGGCCGGGGGCAGGGCGCGTACCACCAGGGTGGTGCCGGCGGGCAGCTCGGCCAGGCGTTCCCGGACCAGGTGCCGCAGCCGGCGGCGGACCTTGTTGCGCACCACCGCACCGCCGACGGCCTTGGACACGACGAAGCCGGCGCGGCGGGGTGCGGAGATCTCCGCACCGCTGCTCCGCGCCGGCTCCGGCGAAGGTGTCGCGGTGGACTCGGTCGGCTCGGGGAGCGTCAGGTGGACCACGACGGCGCCACGGCCGACGCGTCGGCCACCACGAACCGCTGCGGCGAAGTCGCTACTGCGCCGCAGTCGCTGTGCGGCGGCCAGCACGACTGCCCACGTCCCCGGACCGGCCGGCCTCAGGCCGCCAGGCGGGTGCGGCCCTTGGCGCGACGGGTCGAAAGGATGGCGCGGCCGGCACGGGTGCGCATGCGCAGCCGGAAGCCGTGGGTCTTCGCGCGCCGGCGGTTGTTCGGCTGGTAGGTGCGCTTGCTCACGTCAGGCTCTCCGTTGTCGTACGCCCCGCGCGGCGGATCGCCCGGGGTCCTGTGCGGGTCCCGATCACCTGGACGGTGACCGCTGATCGACGCTGCCCGGCGAGCCGGCCTCCGGTGGTGCTGGGGAGGTGGCCGCAGGCAACGAGCATCCATCACCCTAGCAGAGGGCGAGAGAGCGTCCGCTCCAGCCTACGCAGCACCGCAATGACCGTCAAACCCTTCCCGCCCGGCCCCGACCTGCGCCGCGACGGCGGCCGACGGGGTCGTTTCCAGTGCGATCGTCACCGCCTCCAGGGTGTCGGCGGTTGATGGCGCGGGGTCCGCGCTGTTAGCGTGCGCGATTGCGGTCGGCGTCGGGTGCCCGGGTTTGTCGCCGACCGGCAAGACCGGACAAGCTGTTGAATCGTTCGGCACGGTGAACCCGCTTCAGCGCCTCCGCCAATCAGGGGGCAGGTCCGACCCGCGTCCGGTGGGCGGCCACAATCGGTCGGTACACAGGCTGTGGATAACTTGTGGATGACGACCGGTCAGCCGTCCGGGCGGGCGTGAGGATCAGGCGAGGGGGTGGCACGACGGTGACCGGAGCGACAGACCTTGCCGCGGTGTGGGCGGCGGCCACCGAGGAACTCGCCGACGAGATCATCTCCGCCCAGCAGCGGGCGTACCTCCGGCTCACCCGGCTCCGCGCGATCGTCGAGGACACCGCGCTGCTCTCCGTGCCGGACGCGTTCACCCGCGACGTGATCGAGTCCCGGCTCCGCCCGGCCATCACCGAGGCGTTGAGCCGCCGGCTCGGCCGACCGATCCAGGTGGCCGTCACCGTACGGGTCCCCGACGACCCGAGCGGGCGGCCGGCCGGCACGGTGTACCGCAGCGGCCCGGAACCGCTTCCCGACCGGGACGGCACGGTCGGCCTGCTCCCCGGATTCGACCGGGCGGGCCCGCCGCCCGAGTCCGCGTACCCCGCGCCCCGCCCGGAGCCCCAGTACGCGGCGGACACCCGGCCGGAGCATCCGATGGAGGAGCCCGCGCCACGGCAGCGGAGCACGGACGGCGGCCGGCCGCACCTGATTCCGGCCGGCCGGGACGGGCAGGACACGCTCTTCGGCGCCGCGTTCGCCGAGCCGCTGCGCGCCGCCCCCGACCGCCGGTCCTTCGACGACCGCCCCGACCTGGAGCCGACCGCTCCGGACCGGGGTGGGTACGAGCCCCGCTACCGGGAGGCCCCGGGTCCGGTCGACTCCCCGCCGCTGCGCGGACTGCCCCGTGACGGTGTCACCGACAACGGTCCGGGCCGTGGTGCCACCGACAACGGCCCCGGCCGCGGTGCCCCCGATCACCACCGGCCGGGCGGGCAGGCCGACCGCCGGCTGCCCGGCGTGGAGAGCGGCGGCAACCGGCTCAACCCGAAGTACATGTTCGAGACGTTCGTCATCGGCTCGTCCAACCGCTTCGCGCACGCGGCGAGCGTGGCGGTGGCCGAGTCGCCGGCCAAGGCGTACAACCCGCTGTTCATCTACGGCCACTCGGGGCTGGGCAAGACCCACCTGCTGCACGCCATCGGGCACTACGCCACCACGTTGGGCAACGCCCGCTCGGTCCGGTACGTCTCGACCGAGGAGTTCACCAACGACTTCATCAACTCGTTGCGGGACGACAAGACCAGCGCGTTCCAGCGTCGCTACCGGGACGTGGACATCCTTCTGATCGACGACATCCAGTTCCTGGAGAACCGGGAGCGGACGCAGGAGGAGTTCTTCCACACGTTCAACACGCTGCACAATGCCAACAAGCAGATCGTCATCACCTCCGACCGGTCGCCGCGCCAGCTCGCCACGCTGGAGGACCGGATGCGGACCCGGTTCGAGTGGGGGCTGCTGGCCGACATCCAGCCGCCCGACCTGGAGACCCGAATCGCGATCCTGCAGAAGAAGGCGGCGCAGGAGCGGATGTACGCCCCGCCGGACGTGCTGGAGTTCATCGCGTCCCGGGTGTCGAACTCGATCCGGGAACTCGAGGGCGCGTTGATCCGGGTCACCGCGTTCGCCAGCCTCACCCGCTCCTCGGTCGAGCTGTCGCTGGCCGAGGAGGTGCTGCGCGACTTCATGCCGGACGGCGCCGGCCCGGAGATCAACGCCGACCAGATCATGGCCTCCACCTCTGAGTACTTCGGGGTCAGCCTGGAGGACCTGCGTGGTCACTCCCGGTCCCGGGTGCTGGTCAACGCCCGCCAGGTGGCCATGTACCTCTGCCGGGAGCTGACCGACCTGTCGCTGCCCCGGATCGGCCAGGCGTTCGGCGGACGCGACCACACCACGGTGATGCACGCCGACCGCAAGATCCGGCAGCAGATGGCGGAGCGGCGCTCGCTCTACAACCAGATCGCCGAGCTGACGAACCGGATCAAGCAGAACACCTGAGACGCTCGTCTCGTACCCGACACGACAGCCCGGCCGGACGACGTTCCCGGCCGGGCTTCTTCGTGCCCGTCGGGCGCCGCGTGGACGCCGCCGGGCCACCCGAGGACGCCGCCGGTTGACCCTCGACCCGGTGGAGGGCCCAGAATCGGCGTCGTGCTTGTCCACAGCTCGTACCGGTTGTCCACATACCCTGTGTCACAGGCGGTGGATAACCACCCTGTGCACCCGGCCGGTTACCCACAGACTGTGGACAACTCCTGGGGACGAGCCTGTGGACGCCTGGGGACAACGGTCACGTTGTCCACCGACGACGGCTCGCCTGTGGGGATCCTGTTGAAGGTTCTGGGGACGACGGGGGTTCGGGCCGTCGGCGTTGTCCACAGCGCTGGGGAGAAAACCGGTGGATTACCGGTGGACAACCGGTGGACAGCGGTGGAAAACCCGGCGGCCGACGGGGCCTGTGGACCGGGACCCGAGTTGTACCCCGGGTTATCCACCGGGAACCCACCTGTGGAAAACGTGATTGACCTGCGCAAACGCAGGTTCTCCACAGTTTGCACAGGTGCGATGAAGACGATGAGTTATCTCTTCTAAACAACAAAAACCAATCATCACCGTTGGACTTCCTGTGGATCGGGCCGCAGCACTGCCGTCGGCAGTCGGCCGGGCACCTGGATCCACGGGGTCGGGCGCACAGCCGATGCCCACGCGCCCTAAGGTGCGATGGGTACCCGCACGGTCGGGCGGGACGGGTGGCAGCGGTCGGCATGAGAGAGTTGTCGCTGACGTCGACGCGGAGGCATTGATGAAGTTCCGAGTGGAGCGCGACGCGCTCGCCGAGGCGGTCGCGTGGACCGCCAAGAGCCTGCCCAACCGACCCTCCGTGCCGGTGCTGGCCGGGGTGATGCTCCGGGTGACCGACGGCAACCTCCAGGTCTCCGGCTTCGACTACGAGGTCTCCAGCCAGGTGACCGTCGAGGTGCAGGGTGACGCGGACGGCGCGGCACTGGTCTCCGGTCGACTGCTCGCCGAGATCACCAAGGCGCTGCCGGCCAAGCCGGTGGACATCGCCGCCGTCGGCTCCCACCTGGAGCTGGTCTGCGGCAGCGCCCGGTTCACGCTGCCCACCATGCCGGTGGAGGACTACCCGACCCTGCCGGAGATGCCGGAGAGCGCCGGCACCGTCGACGCCGCCGCCTTCGCCGCCGCCGTGGCCCAGGTGGCCGTGGCCGCCGGCCGCGACGAGACGCTGCCGATGATGACCGGCGTCCGGATCGAGCTGTCCGGCGGCACCATGGCCATGCTCGCCACCGACCGCTACCGTCTCGCGCTGCGCGAGATGGAGTGGCACCCGGACGACCCGGAGATCAGCCTCAACGCGCTGGTGCCGGCCCGCACGCTCAACGACACCGCGAAGGCGCTCGGCCCGCTCGGCGGGCACGTCACCATGGCGCTCTCCGCCGGCGGCGCCGGCGAGGGCATGATCGGCTTCTCCGGCGGCACCCGCCGGACCACCAGCCGCCTGCTCGACGGCGCCAACTACCCGCCGGTGCGCTCGCTGTTCCCGGCCGCCCACAACGCCGAGGCCCGGGTCGCGGTCGCCACCCTCATCGAGGTGGTCAAGCGGGTGGCGCTGGTCGCCGAGCGCACCACCCCGGTGCTGCTCAGCTTCAGCGCCGACGGCCTGGTCGTGGAGGCCGGCGGCACCGAGGAGGCCCGGGCCAGCGAGGCCATGGAGGCCACCTTCAGCGGTGACCCGCTCACCATCGGCTTCAACCCGCAGTACCTGATCGACGGCCTGTCCAACCTGGGTGCCCAGCACGTCCTGCTGCGGTTCGTCGACGCCTTCAAGCCCGCGGTCCTTTCTCCGGCCGGCGAGGATGGCGAGGTCATTCCGGGGTACCGGTACCTCATCATGCCGATCCGCGTCTCCCGCTGATCGCCGGCAGCACCACCCTGACGTACGGAGGTAGCAGCACATGCAGCTCGGCCTGGTAGGACTCGGCCGGATGGGCGGCAACATGCGCGAACGGCTGCGCGCCGCCGGGCACGAGGTGGTCGGCTACGACCGCAACCCGGAGCTCAGCGACGCCGCGAGCCTCGCGGAGCTGGCCGAGAAGCTCGACGCACCGCGCGCCATCTGGGTCATGGTCCCGGCCGGTGTCACCGACGCCACCATCGACGAGCTCGCCGGCGTGCTCGGCGAGGGCGACATCATCATCGACGGCGGCAACTCGCGGTTCAGCGACGACGCCCCGCGCGCCGAGCGGCTCAACGAGCACGGCATCGGCTACGTCGACGTCGGCGTCTCCGGCGGCGTCTGGGGCCGGCAGAACGGCTACGGCCTGATGGTCGGCGGCGCGCAGGAGCACGTCGAACGGCTCATGCCGATCTTCGACGCGCTCCGGCCCGAGGGCGAGTTCGGCTTCGTGCACGCCGGCCCGGTCGGCGCCGGCCACTACGCCAAGATGGTGCACAACGGCATCGAGTACGGCCTGATGCACGCCTACGCGGAGGGCTTCGAGCTGCTCTCGGCGTCCGAACTGGTGACGAACGTCCCCGGCGTGGTCAAGTCGTGGCGCAAGGGCACCGTCGTCCAGTCCTGGCTGCTCGACCTGCTCGACCGGGCCCTCGACGAGGACCCGGAGCTGGCCGAGCTGAGCGACTACACCGAGGACACCGGCGAGGGCCGGTGGACGGTCGACGAGGCGGTCCGGCTCGCCGTGCCGCTCAACGTGATCACCGCCGCGCTGTTCGCCCGGTTCGCCTCCCGGCAGGACGAATCACCCGCCCTGAAGGCCGTCTCCGCGCTGCGCCAGCAGTTCGGCGGGCACGCCGTCCACAAGCGCTGACCGGCGTCCACAGCCTGTGTACGTCCGCCGGCTCGAACTGGTCGACTTCCGCTCGTACGAGCGGGTCGGCGTCGACCTGGAGCCGGGTCCGAGCGTGCTCGTCGGCGCCAACGGCGTCGGCAAGACCAACCTGGTCGAGGCGTTGGGCTACGTGGCGACCCTGGACTCGCACCGGGTCGCCACGGACGCCCCGCTGGTCCGGATGGGCGCCACCTCGGCGGTGATCCGGTGCGCGGTGGTGCACGACGGCCGGGAACTGCTCGTCGAGCTGGAGATCGTGCCGGGCAAGGCGAACCGGGCCCGGCTCGGCCGTTCCCCGGCCCGCCGCGCCCGGGACGTGCTCGGCGCGCTCCGGCTGGTGCTCTTCGCGCCGGAGGACCTGGAACTCGTCCGCGGGGACCCGGGCGAACGCCGCCGCTACCTGGACGACCTGCTGGTCAGCCGCCAACCCCGCTACGCCGGTGTCCGCGCCGACTACGAGCGGGTGGTGAAGCAGCGCAACGCGCTGCTGCGTTCCGCGTACCTGGCCCGCAAGACCGGCGGCTCCCGTGGCGGTGACCTGTCCACGCTCACCGTCTGGGACGCCCACCTCGCGCAGCACGGGGCCGACCTGCTCGCCGGCCGGCTGGAACTGGTCGCCGCGCTCACCCCGCACGTGGCCAAGGCGTACGACGCGGTGGCGGCCGGCCGGGGTGCGGCCGGGATCACCTACCGGCCGTCGGTCGTCCTGCCCGAACCGGCCGCCGACCGGCCGGCGCTGGCCGAGGCGCTGACCGCCGCGCTCGCCGCGGGCCGCGCCGCCGAGATCGAACGCGGCACCACGCTGGTCGGTCCGCACCGTGACGACCTGGCCCTCACCCTGGGCCCGTTGCCGGTCAAGGGGTACGCCAGCCACGGCGAGTCCTGGTCCTACGCGCTGGCGCTGCGGCTGGCCGGGTACGACCTGCTGCGCGCCGACGGGATCGAGCCGGTGCTGGTGCTCGACGACGTCTTCGCCGAGCTGGACACCGGCCGGCGGGAACGCCTGGCCGAGCTGGTCGGCGGCGCCAGCCAGCTTCTGGTCACCTGTGCGGTGGACGACGACGTGCCGGTGACGCTGCTCGGTGCCCGTTACACGGTTGGCGAGGGGACGGTGCGACGTGCCGGATGACGACGAGGTCCGGCTCCCGCCGGCCCGACTGGGGCCGGGGCGAGACGGGGGAACGTCTGGCCGGGGTGGGCCCGCCGCGCGTACCCCCGGGAAGCCGGCGGACGGCGATCCGGGCGCGGCGGCGACGGAGGGCGCGGCCGGGCCGGAGTTGGCCCGGGCGGTGCTGGACGCGGCGAAGGCCCGGCGCCAGGCCGCGGCCGGCCCCCGACGACGCAGCGCGGTCCGTGGCGACGGTGAGAAGCGGCTGCGCGGCTACTCCGGGCCCGGCCCGGATCCGCGTGACCCGCAGCCGCTCGGCGCGGTGCTCGACAAGCTGGTCAAGGCGCGCGGCTGGCAGCAGCCGGCGGCCGAGGCGACCGTCTTCGGCGCGTGGGAGAAGGTGGTCGGCGCGGAGGTCGCCCAGCACAGCCGCCCGGTGAAGCTGGAGAACGGCGAGCTGACCGTGGAGGCCCGCTCGACGGCCTGGGCCACCCAGTTGCGGCTGCTGGCCGGCTCGCTGCTCAAGCAGATCGCCAGCGAGGTCGGCCACAACGTGGTGCGCAAGCTGCACATCCACGGCCCGGCCGCGCCGTCCTGGTCGCGCGGCCCCCGGCGGGTACGCGGCCGTGGCCCCCGGGACACCTACGGCTGACCCTGAGCGGCTGCTACACGTCGGCGTAGACCGCGAAGCCCCGCTCCGCGCAGCGCCGGTAGAACGCGGCCAGCACGCTCAGCTCGGCGCAGGTGAAGTTCCACTGCGGCGGATCGCTGCTGTCGTCGCGCAGCTTGTCGAGCCGGCTCTCCAGCCAGCGGAGCTGCTGCTCGGCCAGCCGCCCGTCGCCGAGCAGCGCGCGCAGCACCTCGCTGACCGACTCGAACGTGACCGCCTCGCCGTACGGCCGGTGCCGGGCGATGAACTTCTCCACGCCCTCGGCGATCCAGGCGCAGCCGTCCGGGTCGATCACCGGGTCCTCGTCCTCGGCCGCGTTCTCCGTGGCGTAGAGCACATTCTCCAGCCCGAGGATCAGGTCGACCAGTTCGGTGTACGCGGTCGCCCGCACCGTGCCGGTCTTCGCGATCAACTCGGCGAGCGCGGCGGTCGGGGCGGAGATGCGTGGCATGTCCACGATTTCGCCGAAGTCCACGAACTCAGCCGGCGCGACCGGATCGTAGAAGCGGCCGGTACGCGGCCAGTGCACCGCGACGTTGTCCAGCCCCATCTGGCGTCACCTCTCACCAAGTGTCTGTCGGACCATCCCAGGCGATGGTCCCCGGTCCGGGCGCGAAAGATCAATACCGCAACGGCGGCGCCGCAAAAGGTACGGCACGTCGCGTTCCGCCGCGACCCCCGGCCCGCGAACCGCCGGTTACCGGCCCGGCGGCCCGGACCGGTCGCGGTGGCCGATGGCACGGCGGGTGCCGGTGGCGTGTAGGGGGAGTCGCGGGCAGCGAGGTTCGTCCGGCTACGGCATTCTCAGCCGCCTCTCCAGGGGTGCCGAGTGGCGGTTTGGTCGGCTGCGCACAGTAAGATTGGAGGCGAGACGAAAGACCCGGCACGGAGCGATCGACATGGGCCCCCAGGGCCCTTGATCATTGTGCCGCATCGGGTCCGAGCCGATCGCGATCCGCGGGCAACCGCGGCGCCCGGCGTACCCGATCCGTTACCTGGTGATCCCGGGAGCGGCCCGGGCACGCCGACGTCGCGTCCTGTCCGCCGAACCCGCGCCCCGCGCCCACGCGCGGCCGGTGCGAGAAAGTGGCCGAGCGTGGCAGCGGAGGACAACAAGAAGTACGGCGCCGAGTCCATCACCGTGCTGGAGGGCCTGGAAGCGGTCCGGAAGCGGCCCGGTATGTACATCGGGTCCACCGGCGAGCGCGGTCTGCACCACCTGGTGTGGGAGGTCGTCGACAACGCGGTGGACGAGGCCATGGCCGGCTACTGCGACACCATCGACGTGGTGCTGCTGGCCGACGGGGGCGTCCGGGTCACCGACAACGGCCGGGGCTTCCCGGTCGACATGCACCCCAAGCTGAAGAAGCCGGGCGTCGAGGTCGCGCTGACCGTGCTGCACGCGGGCGGCAAGTTCGACGGCAAGGCGTACGCGGTCTCCGGCGGCCTGCACGGTGTCGGCGTCTCGGTGGTCAACGCGCTCTCCACCCGGATGGCCGTGGAGATCCACAAGGACGGCTTCGTCTGGCGGCAGCGCTACAACCAGTCGAAGCCGACGCCGCTGGAGAAGGGGGAGCCGACCGACCGGACCGGCTCCGCGGTCTCCTTCTGGCCCGACCCGGACGTCTTCGAGACCGTCGACTTCGACTTCCACACCATCTACCGGCGCCTCCAGGAGATGGCCTTCCTCACCCGCGGCCTCACCATCCACCTGCTGGACGAGCGGGTGCCGGAGGACGAGGAGGGCAAGCCCCGCGAGGTCACGTTCCACTACGACGGCGGCATCGCCGACTTCGTCCGGCACCTCAACGCCTCGAAGAGCCCGATCCACAAGACGGTGGTCGAGTTCGGGGCCGAGGAGACCGGCATGTCGGCCGAGATCGCCATGCAGTGGAACGAGTCGTACGGCGAGTCGGTCTACACCTTCGCCAACAACATCAACACCCACGAGGGCGGCACCCACGAGGAGGGCTTCCGGGCCGCGTTGACCAGCGTGGTCAACCGCTACGGCGCGGAGAAGAAGCTGCTCAAGGGCGACGAGCGGCTCTCCGGTGAGGACATCCGCGAGGGTCTGGCCGCGATCATCTCGGTCAAGCTGACCGACCCGCAGTTCGAGGGGCAGACCAAGACCAAGCTGGGCAACACCCCGGTGAAGGGCTTCGTCCAGCGGGTCTGCAACGAGTCGCTTGTCGACTGGTTCGACCGCAACCCCGCCGAGGCGAAGATCATCATCACCAAGGCGTCCCAGGCCGCCCGGGCCCGCATCGCCGCGCAGCAGGCGCGCAAGCTGGCCCGGCGCAAGTCGCTGCTGGAGTCCGGCTCGATGCCGGGCAAGCTGGCCGACTGCCAGTCCACCGATCCGCGCGAGTCCGAGGTCTTCATCGTCGAGGGCGACTCGGCCGGCGGCTCGGCCAAGCAGGGGCGTGACCCGCGTACCCAGGCGATCCTGCCGATCCGCGGCAAGATCCTGAACGTGGAGAAGGCCCGGATCGACCGGGTGCTGAAGAACAACGAGGTGCAGGCGCTGATCACCGCGCTCGGCACCGGCATCCACGACGACTTCGACATGGAGAAGCTGCGGTACCACAAGGTGGTGCTGATGGCCGACGCCGACGTCGACGGCCAGCACATCCAGACGCTGCTGCTCACCCTGCTGTTCCGCTTCATGCGACCGCTCGTCGAGCTGGGCCACGTCTACCTGGCCGCCCCGCCGCTCTACAAGATCAAGTGGAACAAGAAGGGCGACGACGCCCAGTACGCGTACTCCGACCGGGAGCGGGACGGGCTCATCGCGCTGCGCCAGCAGAAGAAGGCCAACGCCAAGCCGGACGACATCCAGCGGTTCAAGGGCCTCGGCGAGATGAACTACCCGGAGCTGTGGGAGACCACGATGAACCCGGCCACCCGTACGCTGCGCCAGGTCACGCTCGACGACGCCGCCACCGCGGACGAGCTGTTCAGCGTCCTGATGGGTGAAGACGTCGAGGCGCGCCGGTCGTTCATCCAGCGCAACGCCAAGGACGTGCGGTTCCTGGACATCTGACGGACGCGTGCCCGGGCCGGCCGGAGGATCCACCGACCGGCCCGGCAGTCCACAGAGTTATCCACAGCCTGGCCGCTTTCCACAGCCGTTATCCACAGCTAGATCACGACTCTGAGTCTGATAAGGGTTAACAGTGACCGATCTTCCCGAGTCCACCCCGAACGAGCCGGAGGCCCCGGAGACACTGGCCGCGGTCGTCCAGCACGACCGCATCGAGCCGGTCGGCCTCGAGGTCGAGATGCAGCGCTCGTACCTCGACTACGCGATGAGCGTCATCGTCGGGCGCGCCCTGCCGGACGTGCGGGACGGGCTCAAGCCGGTCCACCGCAAGATCCTTTACGCCATGTTCGACTCCGGCTACCGGCCGGACCGCGGCTACGTGAAGTGCTCGCGCGTCGTCGGCGACGTGATGGGCCAGTTCCACCCGCACGGCGACTCGGCCATCTACGACGCGCTGGTCCGGATGGCGCAGCCCTGGTCGCTGCGCTACCCGCTTGTCGACGGCAACGGCAACTTCGGTTCGCCCGGAAACGACCCGGCCGCCGCGATGCGCTACTGCCTTACCGCAGATGTCCGTATTCGCACCGTCGAGGGCAGTGTTCGGATCGGCGACATCGTCCCTGGTGTCGCGCCGAGCAGCGAGACCGACATTGAGCTCAAGGTCCGCGATCGCAACGGCGACCTGGTTCGCGCCTCGAAGTTCTTCCACTCCGGTGAGCACCCCACGCTGCGGCTGCGCACCCGCGAGGGGTACGAGCTGACCGGCACCCACAACCACCCGGTGCTCTGCCTGGTGAACGTGGCCGGCGTGCCGACCCTGCTGTGGAAGCTGCTCGCCGAGGTTTCCCCCGGTGACCGCGTGGTCCTCCAGCGCACCGTGCCGGACGAGATCGGCCACCCGATGCTGGAGCACGTCGAGGCGGCCGTCCTCGCCGGCGCGTTCGTGTCCGAGGGCTGGGTGTCCGAGGGCCGGGCCGGCTTCAACAACGTGGATCGGGAGTTCTTCGTCCGGGTCCTCGCCGCCTACGATCTCGCGGTCGGCGGCCCCCGGTATGTTTCCGAGCGGGTCATCGCGTCCGGCAGCACGCTGCACGAACTCGACGTGCAGAACCTTTCCGCGCTTCGGGCGAGCGTGCTCGGTGAACTGACCGGGGCGCGCAGCGCCGCCAAGTTCGTACCGGAGTTCGTCTGGCGCGGAACGGCGGCGGTCAAACGGGCCTTCCTCCAGGCGCTGTTCGAGGGCGACGGTTCGTCGTCGCTACTGCCGCGCCACACCATCCAGGTCTCGTACTCCACCCGCAGCGAGCGCCTGGCCCGCGAGGTGCAGCAGCTCCTGCTGGAGTTCGGCGTCATCAGCCGGCAGTGCCGGTACGAGGACGGCGAGATCAAGGTCGTGGTCACCAACCGCCGGGACGCCCGGATCTTCGCCGCTCACGTCGGCTTCCTCGGCCGCAAGCAGGCCAAGCTGGAGTCCGAGCTGGCCCAGGTGCCGGCGAGCAGCACGGCGCTCTCCGGCGACATGGTGCCGTTCGTCGGCGACTTCATCCGGGAGCACGGCGCCACGCGGTGGACCGAACGCGACTGGCTGCGCCGGCACAACGTGGACCGGGTCGAGCGGTGGGAGCGGGATCGCGACGAGATCGCGGCCCGGATCACCGAGCCGGGAATCCTCGACGTGGTCGAGCCGTTGGTCGACGGCCGGTTCTACTACGCCGAAGTGACCGAGGTCACCGATTCGGGTATGCGTCCGGTCTACAGCATTCGGGTCGACACCGACGACCACTCCTTCATCTCTGACGGCTTCGTCAGCCACAACACCGAGTGCAAGCTCGACCCGCTGGCCATGGAGATGCTGCGGGACATCGACGAGGACACCGTCGACCTCCAGGACAACTACGACGGCCGGGCCAAGGAGCCCACCATCCTGCCGTCGCGGATCCCGAACCTGCTGATCAACGGCTCCGAGGGCATCGCGGTCGGCATGGCCACCAAGATCCCGCCGCACAACCTGCGGGAGATCGGCGCGGCGGTGCAGTGGTGCCTGGAGCACCCGGAGGCCGACGAGGCGACCACGCTGGAAGCGCTGCTGGAGATCGTCAAGGGCCCGGACTTCCCGACCTACGGCCTGATCGTCGGCCAGCAGGCCATCCAGGACGCGTACCGGACCGGGCGCGGCTCGATCCGGATGCGCGCCGTGGTCGAGGTGGAGGAGGACAAGCGGGGCCGGCCGGCGCTCGTGGTCAGCGAGCTGCCCTACCAGGTCAACCCGGACAACCTCGCCGAGCGGATCGCCGAGCTGATCAAGGAGGGCAAGCTCGCCGGCATCGCCGACATCCGGGACGAGTCCTCCGGGCGTACCGGCATGCGGATCGTGCTGGTGCTCAAGCGCGACGCGGTCGCCAAGGTGGTGCTGAACAACCTCTACAAGCACACCCAGCTCCAGGAGACGTTCGGCGCCAACATGCTGGCGCTGGTCGACGGCGTGCCGCGCACGCTGAACCTGGCGCAGTTCATCCGCTACTACGTCGAGCACCAGATCGAGGTGATCCGCCGGCGGACCGCGTTCCGGCTGCGCAAGGCGGAGGAGCGGGCGCACATCCTGCGCGGCCTGAGCAAGGCCCTGGACGCGCTGGACGAGGTGATCGCGCTGATCCGGCGTTCGCCGACGGTGGAGGACGCCCGACAGGGACTGATCCGGCTGCTGGAGATCGACGAGGTCCAGGCGACCGCGATCCTGGACATGCAGCTGCGCCGGCTGGCCGCGCTGGAGCGGCAGCGGATCCTGGACGACCTGGCCAAGCTCGAGGTGGAGATCGCCGACCTCAAGGACATCCTGGCGAAGCCGGAGCGGCAGCGGAAGATCGTCTCCGACGAGCTGGGCGAGATCGTCGCGAAGTGGGGCGACGAGCGGCGCACCAAGATCGTGCCGTTCGACGGCGAGGTCTCGATGGAGGACCTCATCGCCCGCGAGGACGTGGTCGTGACGATCACCCGCACCGGGTACGCGAAGCGGACCAAGGTCGACCTGTACCGGTCGCAGCGGCGTGGCGGCAAGGGCGTGAGCGGGGCGACGCTCCGGCAGGACGACATCGTGAGCCACTTCTTCGTATGCTCTACCCACGACTGGATCCTGTTCTTCACGAACAAGGGTCGGGTCTACCGGGCGAAGGCGTACGAGCTTCCTGAGGCCAGTAGGGTGGCCAAGGGCCAGCACGTGGCCAACCTGCTCGCGTTCCAACCGGACGAGCAGATCGCGCAGATCATCGAAATCCCGAACTACCAGGTGGCGCCCTACCTGGTACTGGCCACGAAGAACGGCCTGGTGAAGAAGACGCGGCTCGAGGAGTTCGACTCCAACCGTTCCGGCGGCATCATCGCGGTCAACCTGCGCGATGAGGACGAGCTGGTCGGTGCGGTGCTGGTGGCGCCGGAGGACGACCTGTTGCTGGTTTCCAAGAACGCGCAGGCGATCCGCTTCAACGCCACCGACGAGGCGCTGCGTCCGATGGGCCGGGCCACCTCGGGGGTGATCGGCATGCGCTTCAGCGGTGAGGACGAGCTGCTCGCCGTCGAGGTCGTCCGGGAGGGCCTGGACGTGCTGGTGGCGACGAACGGGGGGTTCGCGAAACGTACCCCGATCGAGGAATACCCGGTCCAGGGCCGGGGAGGTAAGGGCGTGCTGACTGCGAAGATCACCGAGCGACGCGGTGGTCTGGTCGGCGCGGTCGTGATCGATCCGGAGGACGAGTTGTTCGCCATCACGAGCAACGGCGGCGTCATCCGGACTCCGGTGAAGCCTGTACGCCGTACGCGTGACCGGAACACAATGGGGGTCAAGCTGATGGACCTCCCGGACGGCGTGACTATCGTGGCGATTGCTCGCAATGCCGACGAGCCTGACGAACAGGACTAGTTGATGACGGAGACACAGGCGAAGTCGGGGAACAAGGGGACCTCGGCCACCCCGGTCGACGAGGAGGCCGCGCAGGGCGGCACACCAGCGACCGGCCGCGCGGCCGTGGGTCGGGCCACGGTCCCCGCCGACGCGCCTGCCCCGAAGTTCACCCGGGCCCCCGGCATGGCTCCGCCTCCCGACAAGCCGACCGACGGTTCGGAATCCCGCGACTCGACCGAGACCAAGGTCGACGCGCCGACGTCGGCCGAGGGCTTCGCGGCTCTCGGCGCGCCGAAACCCGCCACGAGCACACCGCCGGCCAGGCCGACAGCGACCGCCCGGGCCTCCACCGGCACCACCGGCACGCAGCCGCGCATCGGCGCCGGCCTGGGCACCGCCCCGAAGGGGGCACCAGAGGCCACCGGTCCGGCCGGCGGCAACCCGGGGCGTCCCGCCAACGGGGGCGGCCTGCCGCCGGGCATCAGCGGCGCGGCGGCGGTCGGCGCCGCGCGCGTGGGTGAGGCGGTACGCGCCGCGCGTACCTCGGTCGGTTCGGCCGCTTCGCGCGGGCCGCGCCGGGCCCGGCTGAACCTGAAGCGCATCGACCCGTGGTCCGTGATGAAGTTCGCCTTCGCGGTTTCGGTGGTGCTCTTCATCGTGGTGGTGGTGGCCACGTCGGTGCTCTACCTCGCGCTCGACGCGATGGGTGTGTTCAAGAGCGTCAACGACAGCCTGACCGACCTGGTGAACGCCGGCGGCGGTTCGGGCGGCGGCGGGTTCCGCATCACCGCGAAGGGCGTGATTCTCACGTCCGCACTGATCGGCCTGGTGAACGTGGTGCTGTTCACCGCGCTGGCCACGCTGAGCGCGTTCGTCTACAACGTCTGCGCCGACCTGGTCGGCGGGATCGAGCTGACGCTCGCCGAGCGGGACTGACTCGACGACGCCGGGGCACCGCGTAAAGCGGTCGCCCCGGCGTCGCGCGTCCGGGTAGGTTCGGGACGGCGCGGGTGCTTCCGCCACGGGCCCCCCGATTTGGGCGCGCTGGCGGGCATGGGTTAACCTTGCTCGTCGCCACGCGGGGCTATAGCTCAGTCGGTTAGAGCGCAGAGCTGATAACTCTGAGGTCGCTGGTTCGATTCCAGCTAGCCCCACCGCACATCGTCCGACGGTAGTCGAGCGCAAGGGGTCAATCCCATGTTCAAGAAGCTCCTGATCCTGGCCGGCATCGTCGGGGTGGCCGCCGTCGTGGCCAAGAAGGTCAAGGCGTCGAACGACGAGCGCGCCCTGTGGCACGAGGCGACCACCGCTCCCGACCTGCGCTGAGCGCCGTCCCGGGGCCCTAGCTCAACTGGCAGAGCACTGCCTTTGCAAGGCAGGGGTTAGGGGTTCGAGTCCCCTGGGCTCCACCAGCACTTTTCTCGGTTGATCTCAGTCCCGAGTACAGCCAAGCGGCTCATCCGTGTGGCGGCGAGCCCGTGCCGATCGGCGTTCACGCAGCTGAGCACCTCGTCCCGCTGGTGACAGCCCTCCCCGGTCCAGGTGAATAGTCCCTGCCAGGACCGGGGACCTTCGACCTGGATGTCGTCAGGGACGGCCACCTCCCATGGCCCGGCACGACACGACCGGCAGGGGATCCACTTGAGAACCTCGGTCGTAGTCTCCGACGACTCCTTCGAATCGGTCACGGGGTCACGTTCGTTGCAGCGGACGTGGCCCCGCTTCTCTATGTGGCTGTCACCTCGTGACCACCGTTGGTGGGCTGGCCCCAGCGGCTGATCGCTGAGCGGGAGTAGCCGGTCAACTCCGCGATGCGCTGGTAGGGCACCCCAGCGGCTTCACCCGCCCGGTACGGTTGTTGACCATGCAGCGGTTGGCGCTCTTCGATCTCGACAACACGCTCGTGGACCGTTCGGAGGCATTCCGACGTTGGGCGGTCGAGTTCTGCGCCGATCGCGAACTGCCGGACGACGCGTTGGCCTGGCTGATCGCTACGGATCAGGACGGGGCCGTGCCCCGCGACTGGTTCTTCGGCGAGGTGACCGAGCGTTTCGGCCTGGCAGCCTCGGTGGATGAAGCATGGAGGCAGTACCGACATCGGATGCCGGAACTGGTGAGATGTCCTCAAGAAGTGCGGGCGTCGCTGAGACTACTGCGCGACGAGGGCTGGACGGTCGCGATCGTGACCAACGGCCAGGCCGACAACCAGCTAGGGAAAATCAGGCGTACCGGGCTGGACCAGTGCGTCGATGCCTGGGCAGTGTCCGGGGATTTGGGCATCCGGAAGCCAGCACGCGAGATCTTCGAGGCAGCGACCCGTGAGTGCGGCCTCGATCTGCGGGGCGGGGGCTGGGCGATCGGTGACAGCCCTGTGCTTGATGTCGAGGGTGGCCGCGCGGCAGGGCTTGCCACCCTGTGGGACGCTCCTATGGTGCGTCAGCCGAGG
Source organism: Micromonospora sp. DT227 (assembly GCF_049841835.1). Taxonomy (NCBI): domain Bacteria; kingdom Bacillati; phylum Actinomycetota; class Actinomycetes; order Micromonosporales; family Micromonosporaceae; genus Micromonospora; species Micromonospora sp. DT227. The sequence goes on from NZ_JBNCLA010000001.1 coordinate 427,428, forward strand.
GAAGGACTGGCCATCGGAACTCACCCCGCCCGACCGCACCGTCACGGACGTCGTGGCCGCTGTCCAAGTGCTGCGAGGCGAGGACTCCGGCCTGTAGCTGTACAGCCATCCGTACAGCCAAGGCCACCTGCTGACGCCGACGCCATCTGACCAGGTGCGCAGTCACTCGACCAGCCCTTCCGCGATCTTCTTCTAATCCCCAGGCCGCCCTCGGCCGCCGGCGCCCGCGCTTGACAACTGTCATTGAGACTCGTCCGGTGGGGCGCTCCACCTTTGTCGCCCTGGCCCTGGCCTGCTCCACGGTGTGTGGGTCGGCGGCAGACGGGATGGCGCCGGAGGGGAGCATTCGCTGGCGGCAAAGAGCACGGTAACGATGGAAGCTCAGGCGCTACCACAGATGTCTCGCGAGACATGAGCTGCAATAATCGACAAACATGGACGAGGGCAACCTAACCCAGCGGGCCGCGTCGCGTCCGGGCAATCCGGCAGGTTTTCGCTGGTCCGAGCACCGAGCCGCGCAAGCTGGCCTGATCATAACTATTGTGCCCATCGCGCTAGCGGCGCTCAGGCTGTATGTGGTGTCAGGGGGCGATGACGTTGTGCTTAAATCCCTGGCCTCGACGCTCAGTATTCAAGCACTGATCCTTGGTACGTACCTCGTGACGCTGCCCATAATCTTCATGGCGGCATCGTGGATGGCAGTGGAATGGCTGGGGCGGAGCGACGAGCGGCATCCACTGGCAATCAAAGCCTGGGCGATGCTGACGATTCTAAGCGTAAGCGCACTCCTGCTTCCAGTTGGATTCGCAATCATCGGTATCGTGCCGATGATAGCCCGACTAATCAGGGCGCATGGTTCGCGCACTCGCGTCGCAGGAGTTCAAGCAGCATCGGCGCGACGCGAGCCCCGGAAGAAGCGGAGAACGCCGCGACGACCTGGACTCGCGCGGCGAGTATACCTCGCAGTCTCGGCTGGCCCTGTCGTTGCTTTCTGGGCCGTCGCTTTAATATTTATTTTCGGCGCTGGAATGTGGCTCCCGTCGCAGGCTGTCCTACTCAAAGGCCGCAGTTATCCAGCTGTTGCTTATGTGCTGAATCAAGCAGATGGTCAAACGACACTGCTTTTCAAGGATCCGGCCGTTGTGCGAACGGTTGCTACGGCTGATATCGAAGCGCGGGTAGCCTGCGTAGCGGCGTCTTCTCCGCCTTCCTGGCTAATTAAGCCAACCTATGTATATGTACTGCCTACAAGCTTGAATATCCCCGACCCGCTTGAATGTGATGAGATCATCGACCACTGGCCGAGCAATCCAGCCGCGCCCGTGCCGGATTGATCGGCCAGCGCGCGGCGGCAGGCGACATCCGCGGACGGTCCCGAGTGCAGCCAAGCGGTCACGCCGACTCCTTCTCACCGAGAACCCGGTCGATGGCCGAGGCAGCCTGACGAGCCCGCGCCGGCAGGACGTGCCCGTAGGTGGCAAAAGTACGGCCCGCTCCAGCTGAAGGAACGGGCCGTAGCCGTGCGCAAGGGTGGACAGCCCGGCCGTGAGCCGATGAATCAGATGGTGAAGCCTCCGTCGACGTTGACTGTTGCCCCGGTGATGTAACGCCCGCCCGGGCTGGCGAGGAACGCCACCGCAGCGGCTACGTCGGCTGGCTTCGCGTAGTGGCCGAGGGCGGTGAACCCGTTGATCGTGTCGGCGTTGGGGCCGTCGGCCGGGTTCAGTTCGGTGTCCGTGGCTCCTGGGTTTACCAGATTCACGGTGATCGCCCTGCCGCCGAGTTCGCGGCCGAGTGCCTTGGTCAGGCCGATCAGGGCGGTCTTGCTCATCGCGTAGAGCGAGAAGCCCGGGAAGACCGGCGCTCAGCCACACCGCCGCCCGGTATCGGGCCGGTACGACGTCCAGGAGCGCCAGATTGGGGAGTAGATGCGCGACATTGTGAGGAAGTGGCCCGGAAGCCGAGCATGCCGAGATTGGGCTGAGCCCGAATGCTCGAAACGACCGGGACTTCTTTTTTTGAACGCCTGCCCTCAGCGTGTTTACCGTCAGGTGCGGCGAAGCTCATCCCGAGTTGTATGCACGGTCGGAGCGCATCTTGTTCGGTCTTGTTTACCTGGCCAAGGGGGGGCTGTGGCCCGACGTCGGGGCGCACGTGCGGCCGGTCCCACCCCGGGACGCCGGCCGCCACCTCGACGCTACCCAGATCGACAGGGGTCGTGCCTATAATCCTCGCCATGAAAAATGTGAAAATCGCCGGTGGGGCCACCACCGCTCTTGCCACGGTTCTCCTCGTCGGAGGGATTGCAACCCCGGCGCACGCGGCGACCGGCCCGGAAATCTGTGGCGGCTCGGAGTACGTTCGCATCGAGGCGCACGAATTCCTCAACGGCCGTCTCGTGGTTTCGAAGCACCGGAACAGCAACACCATGTGTGCGGTGACGTTCAACACCACCGGCACGACGCGATACACCAGGGCGACGCTCGTCAGGGTGCCCGCCGGCGGCGGGGTGACGTACGGATCCAAGGAGGATGCGGGCCAGTACACCCAGTACGCCGGGCCGATCTACCTCGCGAACCAGTACCCGAACAACGACTTCTACGCCGAAGGTCAGGTCGGCGGCAACAGCGTCCAGCTCTACTGCACGCTCACGTACTGCGCCGTTCCCCGCTAGTTCCAGGACGCCATAAGAAGTCCTGACGTGCCGGTGTGGTGGGCGGGGGTCCTTCCTCCACAGGCGATGCGCCCGGCCCGACGAGATGTCGAGCCGGGCGCATCGGCGTCAGCTATGCCACGAAGCGGGAACGGCGTCGGCGTCCGATCAGGTAGCCCGCGCCGCCGAGCAGCAGAAGCACAGCGCCGATGGTGACCACGGTCGCGGTGTCGGCACCGGTCAGCGGCAGCCCGCCGCCCGAACCGCCGGGGGCGTCCGTGCTGGCGGAGGGCGCAGCGGTCGGGGCCTCGGTAGTGGTGGCGCTGGGAGTCGCGCCGGGCCGCGACGTGGGCGTGGGCTGCGACGTGGGCGTGGGCGTCGGCGAGGACTGGGACGCGCAGTCGAGCGCTCGCGCGGCGTACCGGCCGTCGTTCAGGTAGGCCAGGTAGGCGTCGATGGACGGCGCGTCCAGCACCTTCTGCGCGGCGGCCTGCACGTTGGGGCCGGCGTTCGTCAGCGTCTGGGCCACCGACACCCGCAGCGCCGTCGACCAGGCGTTCTCCAGGTCCGTCCGGAGGAATGCGCGGAGATCGTCGGCGGTGCCGTTCAGTCGCTCCTGGATGGCATTGGGCAGCACGGGCAGCGACTCGCGGTTCGCCTCGGCCAGGATCTGATTGGCCAGCAGCCTTACCTGGGTGGTGGTGGCGGTGGCCAGGTCGATGGTGACCATCGTGCGGACGTCCTTGTACACCTTGCGGTCGACCGTCTGGCAGGCCTCGTTCGGCCCGGGTGACGGCGTTTGTGCCATGGCCGGTGCCGCCGGGATCAGCAGGGCCAGCGCCATGAGGACGCCGGCCGGGATCTTCCCTCGCATGTGTTCTCCCCGTTGTAGATCAAACAGACGATATTACCGGCGACGAATCCGTCCCGGGTGCCCGAAGTTGGCCGGGGTGCGCCCGTTCCGGTGCTTGATAGGCAAGCCAGCACTTGCCTATGATGGGCGGCGTGGGCGACCTGTACCAGGCGCTGGCCGATCCCACCCGCCGCCTGATCCTCGACGAGCTGACCGAGCGCGACGGTCAGACGCTGTTCGAGATCTGCGGCCGGTTGGCCACCCGGCACCAGGTCGGCTCGTCCCGGCAGGCGATCTCCCAGCACCTCGACGTGCTGGAGGCCGCCGGCCTGATCGTCACGCGCCGGCAGGGCCGGTACAAGTTCCACCACCTCGACACCCGGCCGCTGCGTGCCATCACCGAGCGGTGGCTCCGACCCGAACCCACCCGGGAGACCCCATGAGAATCAACCTGACCAGCGTGTACGTCGACGACCAGGAGAAGGCTCTGCGCTTCTACACCGACGTGCTGGGCTTCGTGAAGAAGACGGACGTGCCGACCGGCGAGCACCGCTGGTTGACCGTCGTCTCGCCGGACGCTCCCGACGGGGTCGAGCTGCTGCTGGAGCCGGAGGCCCACCCGGCCGCCAAGGCGTTCAAGGAGGCCCTGGCGGCCGACGGCATCCCGTTCACCCAGTTCGCGGTGGACGACGTGGCGGCCGAGCACGAGCGGCTGCGACAGCTCGGTGTGCTGTTCACGCAGGAGCCGGTGGACATGGGGCCGGTGGTGACCGCTGTCTTCGACGACACGTGCGGCAACCTGATCCAGATCGCGCAGTACAGGTAACGTCCGTGCCCGTCTGGCGAAGTCCGCTGCTGGCCGGCACCGTGGCGGGGCTGGAGAGGGAGATCCGTGGTGCCTGGGAGCTGCTGATGCGCGAGCTGGACGTGGCTCCCGGGTCCCCGGAGGAGACCGAGCTGGCCTGGCTGGTCGTGGACGATCCTGCGGCGTACGACTGGCGGACGGTGGACGGTGCGCTCGACCGACTGACATGTCCCGCCTGCGGAGCCCGGTTGACCGGCGGGCCGGTGACCTGCGAGCAGTGCGAGTTCCACCACCGGATGCGGTTCGGGGCGCGGGAGGCCGACCGTCCGCACGTGACGCCCGGCAATGAGCATGCGGTACGGGTGGCGACCGCGGTGGTACGCGCCCGGGAGCGGTACTCCCCCCGGGCGCGTGTGGGCTACGAGCTGGCGCTGCCGGAGCTGGTCGCGGGCGCGTTGCCCACCACTCCGCAGGCTCAGGCGGCCAAGGCGCTGATCAACAGGCTGACCGACGACGAGTGTGACCGGGTGGCGAGCTTCGCCGAGGTGGAGGCGCTGGCGAAGGGGCGCTGAGTTCCGTTGGTCAGCCCAACCGGTCGAGGAGGTCGCGGCTGCGGGTCACCACCAGCGCGGTCGCCTCCGCGTCGTACGACGGCAGCGAGCTGTCGGTGAACAGGTGTCGGTCACCGGGGTAGACGAACAGCTCTCCCCGGTCCGGGCCGACGATCGAGACCAGTTCGCGGGCGGCATCGACGTCACCCTCGAGCCCGAAGAACGGGTCCCGCTCCATGCCGTGCACCTGCACCGCCACGCCGTCGGGCCAGGGGCCGATCGCCCATTCGCCGGTGACCGGCAGGCAGGCTTCGTAGAGCAGGGCGGCCCGTGCGCCGGGCCGGGTCTGGGCGAGCCGTTGGGCGATGGCGGCGCCCCAGGAGACGCCGGCGTGGATCAGGTCGGGGCGCAGGTCCGCCGCGATCCGGTCGGCACGCTGGTCGAGGACGTCCCTCCCGATGCGCTTGACCAGCGCCGAGCCCTCCTCGACGCTGGCCGGACGCTCGCCGTCGAAGAGGTCGGGGAGGTGCACGGTGTGCCCGCCGGCGCCGAGGGCGCCGGCGAGGGCGCGTACGCCGTCGGTGAGCCCTTGCAGGTGGTGGAAGAGGAGGATCTCGGCCATCTCTAGACTCCCGATTGTCGGACCGGAATCATCGAACGAACCAGAATATTAGAACGGTCGAGAAATGTCGGTCAATAAGCGGGTCCCGGACTACGACCTCGACGACCTGCTCGTGGTCACCGCGCCCGAGCAGTTGCGTGCGCTCGCCGACCCCCTGCGCGGCACCCTGCTGGAGCTGCTGCTGGAGCGCGCGGCCACGGTCAACGAGCTGGCCAGCGCCGTGGACCGGCCGAAGAGCAGCGTGGCCTACCACGTGAACCAGCTCGTCGACGCCGGGCTGCTGCGGGTGGTGCGTACCCGCCGGGTCCGGGCCATCGAGGAACGCTTCTACGGCCGGGTCGCGCGCACGTTCTACGTCGGCGTGCTCAACCGGCCCGAGGACAAGCAGGTCGTCGCCCGGATCAACGGGCTGGCCGAGGCCGCGGCGGAGGCCGCCGCCGCGCACGCCGCCGACGAGCTGCGGTGCACGCTGGTGCACGCGCGCATCCCGATCGAGGACGTGCGGGAGTTCTGGGCGGAGGTGCAGGCGCTGGCCCGACGGTTCGCCCAGATCCCCCGCGCCGGTGACCAGGTCTACGGCTTCGCCGCCGGCCTCTACCCCACCGACGCACCCACCCTCCCCGACCCGGACCACCCCGCCGACTGACCCCCGCCTGCGTCAGGACCGCGATGATCATGAAGTTGGCGGCGGTGAAACGGGCGAAACGTGCGGCCAACTTCATGATCGCCGCAGTGCGGCGGGGCCGGGACGGGACGGGGAGCGGGGCAGGCTAGCGTCGCAGCGTGAGCAACGGATCCCCGCGTGTCCTGCCGGCCGGCAGCGGCATCGACGAGGCCGCCGCCGTCCTACGCGCCGGCGGGCTGGTCGCGTTCCCCACCGAGACGGTCTACGGGCTGGGCGCGAACGCACTCGACGCCCGGGCCGCGGCGCGGATCTTCGAGGCGAAGGCGCGGCCCAGCTTCGACCCGCTGATCAGCCACCTGGCCGACGCCGCCGACCTGCCCGCGCTGGTCGGCGCCGTGCCGCCGGCCGTGGCCGCGCTGGTGCGGCGGTTCTGGCCGGGCCCGCTCACGCTGATCGTGGACCGGCCGGCGACGATTCCGCCGATCGTCACGTCCGGCCTGGACACGATGGCCGTCCGGGTGCCCGACGAGCCGGCTGCCCGCGCGCTGATCGCCGCCGCCGGCATACCGGTGGCCGCGCCGAGCGCCAACCGGTTCGGCCAGCTCAGCCCCACCCGGGCCGAGCACGTGGTGGCCGGGCTGGGCGGCGCGGTGGACGTGGTGCTCGACGGCGGGCCCACCCGCTGCGGCATCGAGTCGACGATCGTGGACGCCCGGGGCGAGCGGCCGGTGGTGCTGCGGTTGGGCGCGCTACCGGTCGAGGCGCTGGTCGAGGCCGTCGGACCGGTCGAGGTCCGCCAGGGCAGCTCCGGTCAGCCGGTCGCGCCCGGGACGCTGGCCGCGCACTACGCCCCGCGTACCCCGTTGCGGTTGGGTGCGGCGGACGCGTGCGACGGCGGCCGGCGGGGGTTCCTGGCCTTCCGGGAGCCGCCGGCGGACGGCGACTGGGCGGCGGTGGAGGTGCTGTCGCCGGCGGGTGACCTGACGGCCGCCGCCGCGCGGCTCTTCGACGCGCTGCACCGGCTCGACGCGGCCGGCGTGACCGAGATCGTCGCCGAGCCGGTGCCCGACGAGGGGGTCGGGCGGGCGATCAACGACCGGCTGCGCCGGGCGGCCGCCACCTGGCAATAGGGCCCCGTCAGGACGAGCCGGGCTGCGGCAGGCGGTCCACCAGCCGGGTCAGCGCGCCGTTGGCGAACGTCGCGCCGAGCGCTGAACCGGTGGCGATGGTCCAGCCCACCGGGCCCAGCGGGGTGCAGCCGAAGAACTGGCTGACCCCGGGCGTCTGCACCACCAGGACCAGCACGCCGACGGACGCGGCGGTGGCGGCCAGCACGGTCGGGCTGGTGCCGCCGGCCAGCACGGTCTGGCCGAGCTGGGTGCCGATCAGCGAGGCGAGCGCGACCGTACCGGCCCGGCGTTGCGTGCCGGTCCACCGGGCCAGCGTCCAGCCGGCGGTCGCGCCCAGCGTGGTCGCCGCCGCGCGCAGCCCGATCTCCCGGGTCATGGTGGCGCCGAGCGACGAGTCGGGGCCCTCCCGCAGCAGGTGGTCGGCGCGGTCGTCGGCCGGTGGCCGGACCGCGATGGCGAGCGCCGGCGCGAGGTCGGTGAGCAGGTTGACCAGCAGCAGTTGCCGCCCGGTCAGCGCGGACCGGCCGGTCGAGGCGGCGGTCAGCACACTGAACGCGATCTCGCCGAGGTTGCCGCCGACCAGGATGCTCAACGCGTGCCGGACGGACGACCACATGGCCCGCCCCTCGACCAGCGTGGCGATGATCGTCTCCAGCCGGTCGTCGGTGACCACCAGGTCGGCGGCGGCGCGGGCGGCCGGAGTGCCCCGCTGGCCGAGCGCGATGCCCACGTCGGCCAGCCGGATCGCCGGGGCGTCGTTGGCGCCGTCGCCGGTCATCGCCACGGTCCGGCCCCGCTGCTGCAACGCCTGGATGATCCGGACCTTGTGCGCGGGCGTGCAGCGGGCCACCACGTCGGTGGCCATCAGCCGCTCGGCGAGCGCGCCGTCGTCGAGCCGGTCCAGGTCGGTCGCGGTCACCACCCGCTGCTGGCCGTGGTCGGGGCTGATGGTGGCCGCGATCGCCTCGGCGGTGGCCGGATGGTCACCGGTGATCATGATGGTGTGCACGCCGGCCGCCCGGATCCGCTCCACCGCCGGCCGGGCGCTCTCCCGCACCCCGTCCGCCAGCGTCAGGAAACCCACGAAGACCAGGCCGTCGACCTGCTCGTCGGTGACCGCGTCGGTGGACACCCGGCACTCGGCCACGGCGAGGATCCGGTGCCCGGCGCCGGCCCGGTCGGCCAGCATGGCCTGCACCTCGTCCCGGCCGGCCGGGTCCAACGGCCGGTCACCGGTGGCGGTCCGCCGGGACGCGCAGCGCGGCAGCACCGACTCGGGCGCGCCCTTCACGCTGAGCAGCGACCCGTCGGCGGTGCGACCCACCGTGGCGCTGTAGCCCCGGGACGGCTCGAACGGCAGCCCACCGGTCGCGGTCCACTCCGCCGCGCCGGTGCGCTCGGTCACCCCGGCCTTGTTCGCGCCCCGGCGTACCGCGCGGTCGGTCTGCTGCGGCAACTCGTCCGGGTCGGCCGCGGCCGGAGTGGCCCGCAGCGCCGCGGCCAGCGTCGACCGGAGCGGCTCGTCGTCGAGGCGGTCCGCCGCGGCGTACCGGTCGTCGCCGGTGCCCACGCCGGCCAGCAGCAGCTTCCCCTCGGTCAGCGTGCCGGTCTTGTCGAAGCAGAGCACGTCGACCCGGCCCAGCGCCTCGATCGTGCGCGGGTTGCGGACCAGCGCGCCGTGCGCGGCCAGCCGCCGCGCCGCCGCCAACTGCGCGGCGCTGACCAGGAACGGCAGCCCCTCCGGCACCGACGCCACGGCCAGGTTCGCGGCGGTCGCCGCCGTCTCGGCCAGGGGTACGCCCCGGAGCAGCCCCGCCCCGGCCACCGCGATCGCCGAGCCGGCCGCCAGCGGTACGGCGCTGTTCGTCAGCTTCCCCAGTCGCGCCTCCACGCCGCTGACCGGCGGGGCCTGCCGGGCCAGCGCCAGGCTCCGCCCCGACTCGGTCTCCGCGCCGGTGGCCACCACCACGGCGGTGCCGTGCCCGGCGGCCACCGTGGTGCCCTCGAACAGCATCGAGTGCCGCTCGGCGATCGCCGCCGCGACCACCGGGTCGGCGCTCTTCGCCACCGGCAGCGACTCGCCGGTCAGGGACGACTCGTCGGCCTCCAGGCCGTCACTTGTCAGCACCCGGCAGTCGGCCGGTACGGCGTCCCCGGAGGAGATGCTCACCACGTCGCCCGGCACCAGGTCCTCGGCGGGCACCACCCGTTCCGCGCCGTCCCGCCGTACCCGGGCGGTGACCGCCGAGCGGGACAGCAGCTCGGCCAGCGACCGTTCGGTGTTGCGCTGGTGCACGGCGCCGATCAGCGCGGAACTGCCGACCAGACCGCCGACCAGCGCCGCGTCGACGAGGGAGCCGAACGCGGCGGAGAGCACCGCGCCGGCGGCCAGCACCGGGGTGAGCGGGTTGGACAGCTCGTCGACGAACGCGCGGAGCAGCCCGGCCGGCCCGTGGCCGTCGCCGGGACCGGCACCCCGCCGACGGTCCGCCTCCTCGTCGGTCAGCCCGCCGGAGTGCGTGTCGAGCTGGTCGAGGACGGTCTCCACCGGCATGAGATGCCAGGCGGTGAGCGCGGGCACCGGGGTGCCGGTGCGGTCCGGCAGCCGGTGCGCCCGGAACACGCCGTGCGCGAACGCGACCGCGGCGGCGCCGTTCACCGCCGCCATGGTCCGGCCGGGCAGTTGCCGCCGGTCAGCGGTGAACGCGCCGAGCGCGCCGAGCCCGCTGCCGGCCATGGCGATCCGGATGTTCTGCCGGGTCATCCGGCGGGCCACCCCGGCGGCGTCGACGATCAGGGCCGGGACGCGCAGGTCGTCGCCGACCAGCAGGTGCGCGCCCCACGGGGGCAGGTCGTCGGGCGCGGCCACGCCGAGACCGCAGTCGGCAGCCGCGAGCGCCGACCGCTCGCCGGAGACCACCAGCACCACCGCGCCCTCGCGTTGCAGGTCACGTACCGCGTCGGCGAGCCGGGTCCCACCCGGTACGCGACGGTCGCCCACGTCGTACCGGCCGTCCTCGGCGCCGCCGACGACGAGCCGGAACCCGGCCTGGCGGGTGGCGGACACCAGCGCGTCCACCCCGGGGGCGGGTTCCGGCTCGACCCGCAGCACGGCGGCGAGCCGACCGTCCCGGGCCAGCCCGAGCAGCCGTCCGCCGTCGGAGCGCAACCGCTCGCTGTCCGGGGTGTCCCCCGGGTCCTCGGCGGCCAGCCGGTCCAAGGGCCCGATCTGCCAGCCGTCGTCGGCGCGTACCGCGTCCGGGTCGGCCGGGTCGAAGAGGGCGAACGCCCGGGCGGCCACCTGGCCGGTGTCGGCGCCGGGCAGCGGCGCCAGGTCGGCCAGCACGCCCCGGTCGGAGCCGAGCACCGCCGCGTCCAGCAGCACCGTGTCGATCCGGTCCAGCTCGCGCAGCACGCTGCGGTCCATCGCGATCACGCCGCGCCGGGCCAGCATCCGGCCGAGCTGCGCCGCGTACCCCTCGCGACCGCTGCCGGGCGCCTTGGACAGCGCGGAGAGCGCCAGCGCGGCGGCCCGCTTGCCGCCGGCGAACGGAACCGCCGCCGCGCCGGCCGCCGCGCCCGCCGCGAGCATCCGCTGGACGTAACGCTCGGCCTGGCCGTCCGGGACCGGGCAGGGACGCTCACCGTCCGGCACCCGGGCGACCGCCCGGTCCGGGTCGCCGGTCAGCCGCGGTTCGGCGCGGCTCCAGGCGGCGAGCTGGGCGCGCGCCTCACCCCACTGCACCACCCGCTGCGCGCCGTCGAGCACGATGCCGGCCCACCCTCCGGTGAGGCCCTGCACCACCGCCTCGGCCAGCGGAAAGACGACCTCGGCGCGGGGGTCGGCGCGGAGACCCCGGTCGGCCAGCGCGTGCAGCTTCGGGTGCAGGTCGACCGCGTTCAGCAGTCCCGCGACCTCCCCGGGGACCGGGGTGAACGGCAGGATCCGGGTGGCCGCCGAGATGGTCAGGCCGAGCGCGTCGGAAGCCAGCGCGCCGAGCGTACGGGGGGTGCGCGGCCCTTCCTCGGGCGGATGCGGCGGCGGGATCTCCGGGTCCGGCTCGTACGGGCAGGTGTGCTCGGCGCGCGCCACCGTGTCGATCAGGTCCCGCAGCTTCGGCGCCGGCTCCCGGGTGGCCACCACCACCCGGCCGGACGGCGCGTTCACCCGCGCCCAGGCCACGCCGGGCACCGCCTCCAGCGCCGCCTCGACCTGCCGGGCCAGCCCGTCCCCGCCGTCCTGACAGACACCGTGCACCTCGATGTGGTGCCGGCCGTCGGCGGACCACACCCGACGGCGGGTCAGGCCGGCCGTCCGGGCCAGCCGGGTGGCGGCCGTGCCGACCGCGCCCGCCGCCTCGGTCACCCCGGTCGGCACGGCGGCGCCGGGCAGGACCGAACCGACGGTACGGGCGACCCGCGCGACCGCGTCCGGTACGGCGGCCGGAGCCAGCAGGAGACCGGCGAAGCCGTACGCCATCTCGCCTCCCGGACTCGTCCCGGCGGCCCGACTTCCCGGCGCGACGTCCGTTATGCCCTCCCGGAGGGGGAAGTTTCCCCACCGCCCCGGGGCATGGACGACGGGGGCGGTGGAATGCCGATCGGGTCGATGCCGTCGTCGCAACCGGGGAGGCTGGGATGAGCACACTGACCCGACATCTGAGCGGATCGCGGGAAATGGTCCGGGCGTACAGCCGGCGGGTGGACGTGCCGCTGCTGGGTGAGGTGGCGGTGCCCCCACCGGACAAGCTGGCCTACTACGCCGGCATCGGGGTGCTCACCGCCTTGCAGGTCATCGAGTGGCCGCTGGCACTGGTCATCACCGCCGGGCACGTCCTGGCCGACCAGCACTTCTCCGGCCTGGTGAAGGGCGTGGGCGAGGCGCTGGAGACCGCCTGACGAGACCGGGCCCACAGTTGACCTCAACCGCGGTTGAGGTCACAGGCTGGGTGCATGACGATCGCCGCCACCGCCGCAGCGGAGGACCGGGACCTCTGGTCACCACGCCTGCGGGCGATGACCGTGGGCAGCGTCGCCCTGGTGTCGTTGCTGGCGTTCGAGGCGCTCGCGGTGGGCACCGCCATGCCGACGGTCGCGCGCAGCCTGAACGGGCTCGGCCTGTACGCGCTGGCCTTCGGCGGCCCGTTCGCCTCCGGCGTGGTGGCGATGGTGGCGTCCGGCATCTGGTGCGACGCCCGCGGACCCCGGCCGGCCATGTGGCACGGGGTCGCCTGGTTCGTCACCGGGCTGGCGGTGGCGGGCGCCGCCACCAGCATGGGGACGCTCGTCGTCGGGCGGGTGGTGCAGGGCTTCGGCTCCGGTCTGCTCTCCGTGGCGCTCTACGTGATCGTCGGGCACGCGTACCCGGAGCGGCTGCGGCGGCGGATGTTCGCCGCCTTCGCCGCGGCCTGGGTGGTGCCGTCGCTCGTCGGTCCGGCGCTGGCCGGCCTGATCGTCGAGCACCTGGGCTGGCGCTGGGTGTTCCTCGCGGTGCCGGCGGTCGCGGTGCCGGCGGTGCTGCTGATCCAGCCGGGCCTGCGGACGCTGGCCGGCGCCGCGTCGACCCGGCCGCCGGTCGGCGCGCTGGCCCGGGTGGGTTGGGCCTGCGGCGCCGGGGCGAGCGCCGCGCTGCTGCACTACGGGGGGCAGCAGCGCGGCGCGTACGCCGTCGGCCTGATCGGCGTGGCGCTGGCCGGGATGCTCGCCTGCGTACCCCGGTTGCTGCCGCCCGGGTTCCTGCGGGCGGCGCGCGGGCTGCCGACGGTGGTCGGCCTGCGCGGGCTGGCGTCGGCGGCGTTCGTCGGCGCGGAGGTGGTGATCCCGCTGATGCTCTCCCGGGAACGCGGGTTCACGCCCACCGGTGCCGGTCTGGTGCTCACCGTCGGGGCGCTCTCCTGGTCGGTGGGCTCCTGGTTCCAGGGGCGGATCGCCGCGCCCCGGTCTGCCGCCAGCCTGCCCCGGGCCGGGCTGGCCTGCATCGCGGTCGGCACGGCGGGTGTCGCGTCGGCGCTGCTGCCGGGAGTGCCGGTGGCGCTCGCGGTGTCCGCCTGGGCGGTCGCCGGCCTCGGCATGGGGCTGCTCTATCCCTCGCTGTCGGTGCTCACGCTGGAGCTGTCCGCCCCGGCCGAACAGGGCCGGAACTCCTCGGCGCTGCAACTGGGCGACTCGCTGGCGGCGGCCACCGTGCTGGCGCTGACCGGGGCGGTGCTGGCCGCCGGTTCGTCGCCCGGGCCGGTCAGCTACGCGGCCACGCTCGCCGTCGCGGCCGGCTGCGGCCTGCTCGGTCTGGTGCTCGCCGGCCGGGTGACCCCGCCGGCAGCGCCCTGACCGGACCCGTACGGGGGAACGGGGCGAAGACGAGAGCCGGTCGCGTCCGCCGTCGACCTACCGTGAGCCCATGCTGGTCTTTGTCGCCACCGTGGTGCTCTACGTCTTCGGCTTCGTCTTCCTCTACGGCGTGATCCGGGTCGGTGTCCGGCACGGCATCCAGGACGCCGAGGCGAACCGCCCGGAGCCGCTGCAACGCCGCCAGCTCACCGAGGTGTAAGGAGGGGGCCCGCTTAACGGATTCTGCATAGCAGGGGGCCCCGCTTAACACGCTGGCGAGCGGATTCTCCGCACAGGTGCGAGGATCGCACCCGTGATGGGGACGCTGAAGACCGAGCCGGCCCGCCTCCGGCTGGACCTGCTGGCTCCGCCGGTCGCGGCGGCGGTGGATCGGTGGCCGGACGAGGCACCTGTCGACGTGGACGAGGTGCTGGTCGCCCCGATCGACGCCGAGTTGGCCGACACCGCGGCCTTCTGCGCGGCGTACGAGGTGGAGCTGGCGGAGTCGGCCAACTGCGTGGTGGTCGCCGGCAAGCGTGGCGGCGAGATCCGGTACGCCGCCTGCATCGTGCTCGCCACCACCCGCGCCGACGTGAACGGCGTGGTCCGCAAGTTGCTCGACGTCCGCAAGGCGAGCTTCGCGCCGATGGCCGAGGCGGTGGAGCTGACCGGGATGGAGTACGGCGGAATCACCCCGATCGGGCTGCCCGAGGAATGGCCGATCCTGGTCGACGCGCGGGTGATCGCCACGCCGCACGTGATCATCGGATCGGGCGTACGCCACAGCAAGATCGCCCTGCCCGGGCCGGCGCTCGGCGCGCTGCCCGGGGCGCAGGTGGTGGACGGGCTGGCCCGACCGGCCTAGCCGCTCACTGGCATCGATCTTGTTCCACGTGAAACATCACCCGGCCGCCTCGCGCTGCTCGACCTCGCGCAACGCGGCGAGCAGCGTCTCCGGCTCCTGGGCGCCGGTGACCGCGTACTTCCCGGCCAGCACGAAGGTCGGCACGCTGGAGACGCCGAGATGGTGCGCGGCGCTCAGGTCGGCGGCCACCTCGCGGCGACCGAGGTTCGACGTCAGGTAGCGGCGCGCCTCGGTCTCGTCCAGCCCGACCTCACCGGCGAGCGTGACGAGCACGTCGATCGAGCCGACGTCCAAGCCGTCGAAGAAGTGCGCCCGGTAGAGCCGCTCGACCGTCTCGGCGGCCCGACCGTGCTCGGTGGCGAACCGCACCAGCCGGTGCGCGTCGAACGTGTTCGCCGCCACCGCGCGGTCGAACCGCAGGTCGAGTCCCGCGCCGGCGGCGACGCCGGAGACGTGGGCGGCCATGCCCTCGGCCTTGTCCCGGCCGCCGAACTTGTCGCCCAGCGCGTCCAACAGCGGCTTCGGCTCGGCGACCGGCGTCGGGTCGAGCTGGAACGGCCGGAACCGGACGGTCACCTCGCCGTCGTACGAGTCGAGGGCCTGTTCGAGTCGGCGCTTGCCGATCCAGCACCAGGGGCAGACGACGTCGGCGTAGATCTCGATCTCCATGACCAGCGACAACCCGCCGGTCAGGCGATCTGTTCCCGGACCTGCCTCTTCAGTCGGGCCAGGATGGCCGTGCCGCCGCGCACCCGGAGCGGGCTGATCGCCTGGGCCAGGCCCATCCGTTGGTAGAGGTCGTCCGGTACGGCCAGCACCTGCTCGGCGCTCGCCCCGGCCAGCCCGTCGGCGAGGATGCCGGCGAACGCCCGGGTGGTCGGCGCCTCCGGGGGGCAGTCGAAGACCGTGTTCACCGTGCGGTCCGGGTTCACCTCGGCGCGCAGGAAGAACGCGGTCTGGCACTCGGGGACCTGCTCCAGCTCCTCCCGGTTGACTCCCTCCGGCAGGGGCGGGATCACGTCGGCGAACTCCAGCAGCATCTCCAACACGACGTCGCGCGGGGCGGCGGCGAACTCGTCGACGATCTCGGCCAGCTTGGTCGGCATCTCGGGCATGGGTCGAGGCTATCCGCCCTTCTGGTGGTGAGAAGGGGCCCCTTCTCTACCAGAGGCGTTAAGAAGGGGCCCCGCCTTTCACGAGTTCGGGGCGGCTTCGCTGATGTCGCTCAGGGCCGACTGGGGGTCCAGCTGCATGGCCAGGTCGCCGAGGGAGACGATGCCGACCAGCTTTCGGTCGCTGTCACACACCAGCACGCGCCGGATGTTGCGCTCGCGCATCAGCGCAGCCGCCTCGTTCGCGGTGCAGTGCTGCTCGATCATGACGACCTCGCGGGTGATGATCGACCCGATCGTGGTGGTGCCCGGGTCGGCGCGCTCCGCCACGGCGCGCACCACGATGTCGCGGTCGGTCAGCATTCCGGCGAGCGTGGCGCCGTCGGTCACCACCACGTCGCCGATGTCCGACTCCTTCATCACCCGGGCCGCCTCGTCCAATGGGGTCTCTGCGGGAAGGTAGACAACCTGCTTGGTCATCACGTCACTGACGCGGTACATGAGAGCCTCCGAAACGCCTCGGTCGATCCGATTGCGGTACCCGGTGGCACGATCGCTACACCCGGTTGCGGCGCGTCGCGGCAAGCTCGTCGCGCAGACGCTCGAGGACCGCGTCGACCGGCAGCTCGGTGCGCTCACCGGTGGCCCGGTCGCGCAGTTCGGCGTACCCGTCGGCCAGCCGGCGGCCGAGCACGACGGCGCGCGGGATGCCGATCAGCTCGGCGTCGGTGAACTTCACCCCGGCGGAGACGGTGGCCCGGTCGTCGACGAGCACCCGCAGGCCGGCGTCGGCCAGCCGCCCGCCGAGGTCGAGCGCCGCGTCGAGCTGCGGCCCCTTCCCGGCCACCACCAGGTGTACGTCGCACGGCGCGACAGCGGCCGGCCAGACCAGCCCCCGGTCGTCGTGGTGCTGCTCGGCCACAGCGGCGACCGCCCGGGACACGCCGATGCCGTAGCAGCCCATGACGGGCCGGACGGGCCTGCCCTCGCGGCCGAGCACGTCCACCGCGAACACGTCGGTGTACCGGTGGCCGAGTTGGAAGACGTGCCCCACCTCGATGCCGCGCCGCATGGTCAGCTCGCCGTCGGCACAGGACGGGCAGGGGTCGCCGGGCCGCACCTCGGCCGCCTCGATGGTGCCGTCGGGCACGAAGTCGCGCCCGCACACCACGTCGGTGGCGTGCCGCCCCGGCTCGTTGGCCCCGGTCAGCCACGTGGTACCGGCGACCACCCGGGGGTCGACCAGGTAACGGATGCCGTGCTTGGCCAGGATCTGCGGCCCCAGGTAGCCCCGGACCAGCTCCGGATGCGCGGCCCAGTCGTCGAACACGGCCACGGTGGCCGGGGCCAGCACCGCCCCGACCCGTCTCAGGTCCACCTCGCGGTCGCCGGGCAGGCCGACGACCAGCAGGTCGGCCCGCTCGGCACCGGGCCGGCGAACGGCCAGCACCACGTTCTTCAGCGTGTCCGCCGCGGTCCAATCGGTGCGGCCGGCGAGCGCGCGGGTGTTCGCCACCTCCACCACGGCCGCGATGGTCGGCGTCTCCGGGGTGTCGTGCACCGCCGTGGCGGGATGCGCGTCCGGGTCACCGGCGGCCGGGGCACGGGTTACCACCGCCTCGGTGTTGGCCGCGTAGTCGCAGGCCGTGCAGCCGACGTAGGTGTCCTCCCCGGCCGGCGTGGCGGCCAGGAACTCCTCGGACGCCGAGCCGCCCATCGCGCCGGACGTCGCGCGCACCACCGTGAAGTCCAGCCCGAGCCGGGTGAAGATCCGCTGGTACGCCTCGCGGTGCCGGGCGTAGGTAGCCGCCAGCCCGGCCGGATCCAGATCGAAGGAGTAGGCGTCCTTCATCAGGAACTCGCGCCCGCGCAGCACGCCGGCCCGGGGGCGGGCCTCGTCCCGGAACTTCGTCTGGATCTGGAACAGCGTCACCGGGAAGTCCCGGTACGAGGTGAACAGATCCTTCACCAGCAGCGCGGCCATCTCCTCGTGGGTCGGCGCGAGCAGGTGCTCAACGCCCCGGCGGTCGGCGAGCGTGAAGATGTCGTCGCCGTACTCCGTCCACCGCCCGCTGGTCCGGTACGGCTCGGCCGGCAGCAGTGCCGGGAAGTGCACCTCCTGGTCGCCGATCGCGACCATCTCGTCCCGGACGATCGCGGTGATCCGGTCCAGCACCAGCTTGCCCAGCGGCAGCCAGGTGTAGCCGCCCGGCGCGGCCCGGCGGACGTAGCCGGCGCGGAGCAGCAGCCGGTGGCTCGGCACCTCCGCTTCGGCCGGGTCCTCGCGCAGGGTCCGGAGCAGCAGGGTCGACATGCGCAGCAGCATTGCCGCAGCGTACGGCGACCAGCCGGGACCGGGCGATCCGTTTCGGCCCGGTGCTGCCGTACCGGCACCCGGAGTCGGGTGACCGTCGTATGCGTCGGGTAGGAAGACCGCCATGAGTGAGCGACCGCGTTTCTCGTTGACGTCCACCGTGCTCGACGCGCCCTCCGCACAGGAACTCGCCGGCTTCTACGAGCGGCTGCTCGACTGGCCGCGAAGCGAGGATGAGCCGGAGTGGGTGGTGCTGGCCGCGCCGAGCGGCGGGGCCACGCTGGCGTTCCAGGACGAGCCGGCGTACGTGCGTCCGGTGTGGCCGGCCGGGCCGGGGGACCCGCCGATGATGCTCCACCTCGACATCAAGGTCGACGACCTGGAGACCGCCTCGGCGTACGCGGTGTCGCTCGGGGCCACGCTGGCCGATCACCAGCCGCAGGACGACGTACGGGTGCACCTCGACCCGGCCGGCCATCCGTTCTGCCTCTACCTGTGACCGCCACTCCGTCGGCTCGCGCGCTGAGCCAGTACGCGACGACGACCGGCAATCTCACCGCCCGGATGGCGTTGCACGCCTACGGCACCAACCCGCAGGACTGGTTCGCCTGGCTCGGCGAGCGGCTGCCGCTGGCCGGGGACGTGCTGGAGGTGGGCGCCTTCCGGGTACGCAAGCACTCGGTGCTGATCAGCGCGACCCGCGGCCCTCGCTGACCCGGACGAAGGCTCGCCAGGCGTCGGCGGTGAAGGTGAGCACCGGACCGGTCGGGTCCTTGCTGTCCCGCACCCCGACCATCCCGACCAGGTTGCCCGCCACCTCGACGCAGTCGCCCTGCGTGCCGCTGCGGGTGGACTTCCGCCAGATCGCGCCGGTCAGCTCCATGAGGTCATCACTTCCTTCATCAGCTCGGCCGACTGGTGGCGCGGAAGCGCTCGCTCCGGACACTCTCCCATCTGGACAGCAGCGTCGCCACGTCCTCGTCGTTGTCGACCACCACGCCGCCGAGTTGGTTTTCGAGATGACCCACCCAGCCGCCGTCCGTGCCACGGGCCAGAGCGAACGGGCCGACCAGGCCGACGTGCATGGTGACCCGCGTCGGCACGATGTGGACGTCGATGTGCGGGTGCTCGGTGCGTTCGATGAGATGGGCGATCTGCTCGGCCATCAACCCCCGGCAGCTCTCGTCGGCGCGGCGCAGGGCGGACTCCTCGATGACCGCGATGTATTTCGGGTGGTTGGCGCTCGACAGGATCGCCTGCCGGTCCAGTCGAACCCCGAGCCGCCGCTCCACCTCGTCATCACTGATCAGGTCGTCGGTGCGGATCATGGCGCGGGCGTAGTTCTCGGTCTGGAGCAGCCCGGGGACGAGTGGTAGGTGCGCAGTTGTTGGGCCTGGCGTTCGGCGTCCAGCCAGGGGCGGAACCAGCTTGGCTGGCCGTCCCGTTCGGCGAGCTTCAGCAGCGACGTCAACAGCCCACCGGTGCCCAGCACCTCGTCGGCCCGGCTCAGGAAGAACCGGTCCAGCGGACGCTGACCCAGCTCCACGGCCGACACCTGCGAGTTGGAGAAGTGCACGAGTTTCCCGAACTCCTCCTGACTCAGCTCGGCCTTCAGCCGTAGGGTTCCCGGATCCGCCCCGCCCCGGCCGTGGCGACTTCCAAGCGTAGTGGTCTGATCAGCACACTGTCACGCATGAACCTGCCCGTACCCCGGCTCGGGCCGTACCCGGACCGACCGCGTCCCTGCCCGCCGGGCCACCCGGCGCACCTGCCGATCCGACCACTGTGGCTCTGCCGCGCCTGCGGCGCACCGTGGCCCTGCGCCCAGGCCCGCCTGCTGCTCACCACCGAGTACGCCCACCACCCGGTCGACCTGGCCGTCTACCTCTCCGGGCTCTACCACGAGGCCACCCACGACCTGTTCCGGCTCGCCCCGCACCACGGCCCGACCGCACGCGAACTGTTCGACAGGTTCGTCGGCTGGGGGCCCTACCGTCGAGGCGCTGCCGGGCGCGCCGTCGAGGGATACGATCCACCGACGTGACCACCCGCAGGAATGTCGTGTCCGGGGACTTCGACCTGACCATGGACGAGCTGCGTGTCGTGGCGCATTACGTGGTCCGGCACGCCGAGGACGTCCTGCCGGTCTTCGAGCACGCCGTACCCGATGATCCCCGGCCCCGGGCGGCGATCGACGCGGCCCGCGCGTTCGTCGACGGCGCCGACCGGACGCGACGGCAACGCGTGACGGCCGTGGACGCCCACCGGGCCGCCCGGTCCGCGCCCACCGAGGCCGCGCGCCTGGCCGCGCGGTCCGCCGGCGATGCCGCCGCCGCCGCGTACCTGCATCCGCTCGCGCAGGCCAGCCAGGTCGGCCACATCCTGCGGGCCGCGGCGAGCGCGGCGCGGATCGGGGAGCTGACCGCCGGCGGTGACCCGGCGGTCGGTGACGCGCTGCTGGACCGTTCGCGGCGGTGGGCCACCCCGGTGCTCGTCGACGTGCTCCGCCGCTACCCGCCGGCGACCGGCGGCAGCAGTCGGGCCGCCCGGCTGATGAGCAAACTGGACGATGCCCTGCGCACGGACGGAACGGAGCACCCGTCGTGATCCTGCCGAAGGTCCGGGACCCCCGCTTCGTGACCATCCGCCGGGGCGGGACGCTCACCGACGACGACCACCGGTTGCTCGCGCTCTGGGCCGCCTCGTGCGCGGAACATGTCCTCGGTCTCTTCGAGACGGTCCGACCCGACGATCCGCGACCGCGCCAGGCGATCGAACACATCCGGGCCTGGGTGCGCGGCGACATCACGATGATGGTGTCCCGCGCGGCCGGCGGTCACGCCATGGGGGCGGCCCGCGACCTGCGGGGAGCCGCCCGGCACGCCGCGTACGCGGCCGGCCAGGCCGGGGTCGTCGCCCACGTCGCCGCGCACGAACTCGGCGCCGCCGCGTACGCCATCAAGGCGGTACGGGCCGCCGCGCCGCGCGGGGAGGCCGACGCGGCGGGCCGACGCGAGTGCCGCTGGCAGCGCGACCAGCTCC
Organism: Micromonospora sp. DT227; assembly: GCF_049841835.1. Lineage (NCBI taxonomy): Bacteria > Bacillati > Actinomycetota > Actinomycetes > Micromonosporales > Micromonosporaceae > Micromonospora > Micromonospora sp. DT227. Next base: position 448,327 of record NZ_JBNCLA010000001.1, read on the forward strand.
CGCCGGCGATCCGTGAGCTGGTCCTCGACGACCAGCGGCTGCGCAACGACATCTGCTGGTCGGTGTTCGAGGACTGAGCCGCCGGGACCGACCACCCGACGGGCGGCAACCATCGAGCGGCGGGGTGACGTCTGGGGAGGCATCAGACCGACGCACCACTGACCCGAAGGATCGGCTCGTGTGGACCCTCTCCTGAGTGAGTTCGACTCGTTCGTGCGCACCCGCACACCGGCGCTCCTGCGCTCGGCCTACCTGCTCACCGGTGACCAGCACCTGGCCGAGGATCTCGTCCAGTCCGCCCTCGCCCGTACCCACCGCTCCTGGAGCCGGCTGCACGACAGCGGTAACGCGGAGGCGTACACCCGGAAGATCATGTACCACCTCCAGGTCTCCTGGTGGCGACGCCGCCGGGTGGCCGAGTCGATGACGGGCGACCTGCCCGAGCCCCGCGGAGGCGACTCGGCTCCCGACCACGCCCAGCAGACCACGCTCCGGCTCACGCTCCGGGCCGCGCTGGCCCGGCTGTCCGCGAAACAGCGGGCCGTGCTGGTGCTGCGGTTCTTCGAGGACCGCACCGAGACCGAGGCCGCCGACCTGCTCGGCGTCACCGTCGGCACGGTCAAGAGCCAGACTTCGAAGGCGCTCGCCAAGCTGCGCACCGTCGCCCCGGAACTCGCCGACCTGTACGCCACGGAAGGAACCGTCCGATGAACCAGGATCGCCTGCGCTTCGACCTGGCCGACCTGGCCGACGAGGTCACCCCGGTCGACCTGCGGGACCGGGCCCTGCGTACCTCCCGCCGGCTCGCCGTCCGGCGGGCCGTCGCCACCTCCGCCGCCGTACTGCTGGCGCTGGCCGCCGCGACCGGGACCGCGCTCGCGATCCGGCCGGACGGCTCGGCGCCCGCGCCGGCCCTCCCGTCGGTGACCAGCACCCCGCCGCCGGTGCAGCCCACCCCGACACCGTCCGTCGAGCCGTCCCGCTCGCCGTCGAAGGGGCCGAGCGTGGGCCCCGGCCAGCCGTCGTCGGCATTGGCCGGCACGCGCTACTACCTGGAGCAGACGTCCGCCCGGTCCCGGATCCACGCGGTCCGTGGCACCCAGGACCGGGTGGTCCACGAGGTCGTCCACTCCGGTGGCGGTTGCGAGGCCAACACCGTCAGCGTCTCGCCGGACGGCAAGCGGGTGGTGTGGGTGCAGGACAGCACCGACAACAACATGAGCGGCGTCCTGCTGATCGCCACCGTCGGGGACGACGGGGCGAGGACGCTGGCCGAGGGGATCAGCTGCCTCGGCAGTCGGCCGTTGCGCTGGCAGAGCGACGACCTGCTGATGGTGCAGCGGAAGAACGGGCAGTCCGTGCTCTACGACGCGCAGGCCCAGCGGCAGATCATCGGCGACCCCGGCCAGGAGACGGATCGCTGCTGGTCCGCCGACGGCACCTGGCTGGCCGCGGTGGCGGACGGCAAGCCGTACGTCACGAACGGCACCCGGACGCGGCAGTACACCTACACGCCGCCGAAGCAGGAGGCCGACAAGTGGGGCGGCTGGGAGGCGCGCAGCGTCTCCATGGACGGCCGGTACGTGGCGGTGGGCTGGATCGGCACCGACCCGTCCCGTCGGGACGGCAGCTTCGCGGTGGTCGACACCACCACCAGCAAAGTCGTCGACCTGCCCGGCACGGGCGAGGTGCGCAGCGTCCTGTTCAGCGCCGACGGCACCGTGCTGCTGCGGCGGGGAACCGGCATCACGGTCCTCGACAGCGCGTTCGAGCCACTCGGGACGGTGGCCGAGCCGGCCCCGGCCCGGAACCGGGCCCTGCTGGCGTACGTGCCGTGACGGTTTGCCGACACCTGTGAGGAGCATGCGCGGCAACCATCCGCACCGAAACCGACGTCTGGCACTGCGTCAGACCCACGCCTCACCGAAGCCGGGGACCCGATTGTGAACGTCATCCACACCGCTCGCGGACTGCGTACCGTTGCCGCCCTCGCCGCCGCCGTGTTCGTCACGGCAGGGACGAGCGCCTGCGGCGAGACCGGAACCACGCCGTCCGCGCCCACCACCGCGCGGTCGTTCGCCTCCGCCGCCGCCGACGGAACTCCGACCGCCGTTCCCGCCACCCCGGCGGCCTCGTCGGCCACCCTGGCCGGCACTCGCTACTACCTGGCGTTCGGCGACCGGGCGGCGGAGATCCACGCGGTCCGGGGCGACACCGACCGGGTGACCACGAGCGTGCCGTACGGCACCGGCGACTGCGTCCGGAACACGATCACCATCTCCCCGTACGGCGAGCGGTTGGCCTGGGTGGAGGCCACGGCCGGGGCGGAGACCGGCACGCTCGTGACCGCACTGGTCGACGGCACCGGCCGGGCCACGATCGGGAAGCGGACGCCGTACTCCGGCAGGACCGCCTGCGTCGGCGACGAACCGCTCGTGTGGAACACCAACGACCGGCTGCTGGTGCAGCAGGAGGGGCACGCCGCGCTCCTCGACCTGTCCACCCGTCGGCCGGTCGTCGGGGACGCCGGGAACGAGACCCTCAAGTGGTGGACCCCGGACGGGCGGAACTGGGCTGCCGTCTCCGAGGGTCGGCCGTACGCGACAGACGGCCGGAGGGCCACCTTCTACCGCTACACGCCGCCGAAGGCCGATGCTGCGCGGCACGATGGCTGGCGGGTCCGCAGCGTCTCCCCGGACGGCCGGTTCGTGGCGGTCGGCTGGATCAACACCGACACGTCCCGCAACGACGGGAGCTTCGCGGTGGTCGACACCACCACCAGCAAGGTGGTCGAGTTGCCCGGCGACGGTGCGGTCCGCAGCATCCTCTTCACCACCGACGGCACCGTACTGGTCCGGAGGGCCGCCGGGATCACCGTCCTGGACCAGCGGTTCCGGCCGGTCGGCACGGTGACCGAGCCGGCCGGGCTGGGCCGGGCGGCACTGCTGGCTTACGTGCCGTGAGTTGATCTCGGCGCCGGGCGGTCCACCCTGTGGATCACCCGGCGCCGAGACGTCCACCACGTCCGGGCCCGGGGGGTGAGCGGGAGCGCACCGGGCGGTGACAGACTGGACGACGCTTCTGCGGGGGACGTCGGAGGGAGGCGCCGTGCGCTGGCGCAGCTTCGTGGCGGTGGGCGACAGCTTCACCGAGGGCATGGACGACGCATATCCGGACGGCAGCTACCGGGGGTGGGCCGATCTGGTCGCGACCCGGCTCGCCGCCGAGGCCGGCCCCGACTTCCGCTACGCCAACCTGGCGATCCGGGGCCGGCTGTTCCCGAACGTCGTGGCCGAGCAGGTGCCGGCCGCGCTGGCCATGAAGCCCGACCTGATCAGCTTCGCGGCCGGCGGCAACGACGTGCTGCGCCGCAGCTTCGACCCGGACGTCTTCGTCCCGCGCTTCGACGCGGTGGTCGGGCGGCTGCGGTCCGGCGGCAGCGACGTGGTGCTGTTCCGGTTCGCCGACGTGATGGCCCGGCTGCCCGGTCAGCGGCTGGTGGCGCCTCGGGTGACGCTGCTCAACCGGGCCGTCGGTGAGGTCGCCGAGCGGCACGGCGCGATCCTGGTCGACCTCTACGCCGACGAGGCGTACCTCAACCCGATGCTGTGGAGCACCGACCGGCTGCACCTGTCGGCGGCCGGGCACCGGCGGGTTGCCGCGCAGGTGCTCAGCGCGCTCGGCGTGGGCTGCGAGGAGGAGTGGCTGATGGTGCCGCCGCACCCGGCGCCCAGCCCGTGGCTCGCCGCCCGCCGCGCCGACCTGCGCTGGGCCGGCCGGCACCTGGCGCCGTGGATCAAGCGTCGGCTGACCGGCCGCTCCTCCGGCGACTTCGTCACCGCCAAGCGGCCCGTGCTCGGCCCGGTCGACGCCGGCTGAGCGGTGCGCACCGTCCACGTCGCGGCCCTGCTGCGGCTCACCCTCGACGACGAGCCCCGCGCCGGGCTGGCGGTCCTGGTGGGCGGCGACCGCGTCGAGGCGGTCGCGCCGCTGGGTGAGCTGACCGGCGCGTACCCCGAGGTGCGGGTGCGGCGGTGGGCCGGCACGCTCGGGCCGGCGCGGATGCACGACGGCCCGCTGCCGCCCGCGCCGACGCCGCGTGAACGGGTGCACGCGCTGTTCCGGCTCGGCGTCGCCGCGGTGCTCGACGCGCACGTCACCGATCCGGCGCTACGCGCCGCCGCGACCCGCAACGGGATGGCGGTGCGGCCCGCCGCCCGGCCCCCGACGCTGGTGGCCGGTGGCCGGGCCGACCTCGCCGTGTTCGACGCGGACGGCTCCTGCCGGGCCACCGTGGTCGCCGGGCGGCTGGTGCACCGCCGCGCCTGACCACCGTCGGCCAGCCGGGCGGGGTCAGGAGAACCGCACCCACGTCCGGTCCGTCCCCCGACCGACGCCGAGGAACCACGACGGCCCGTGCCGGACCGTGATCGTGCCGTCCGGCAGGACGCCCAGCGCCGTGTCCGGTGCCGGCGTCCGCAACGCCTCGCGCAGCTCGGGCACCTCGGCGTAGCGACCGCCGGTCACGAACCCCAACCCGCCGTACGCGTCGGCGACCACCAGGAGACCGTCGCCGGGCGCGGCCACCGTCGCGGTGTCGTCCGGTAGGTCCGCCCCGGGCTGCCAACCTTCGCCGGCCGGTCGCCAGGTGCCGTTCGGCCGGTCGGTCCGGATCAGCCAGACGTCCCGCCCGTCCGGGGCGAGCACGAGCTGCCGGGCGCCCGCGACCGTCGGCAGCTTCCGCCAGGTGGAACCCTGGTCGGAGCTGGTGACCACGGTCAGTCTCCCGGCGGACCAGACGGCCAGCCAGAGCCGGCCGTCCGCGCCCTCGACCAGGGTGTCCTCCGTGTCCGACCGCATCGTGACCGGCGGCTGCCGGAAGTGCTGGCCACCGCTCACCCGGAGCACGCGTCGTCGCTCGCAGTCCAGTCGGACGCCGTCCGGGGGACAGCCGAGGTAGAGCCCGCTCGGGGTGGCGAAGACGCGCCGGACGGCTGCCGGCGGCGCGTCGTACGGGTGGCTGGTGAACGTGCGCCCGCCGTCGGTCGTGACCAGGTATCCGCCGCGCGTCGTCACGGCCAGCGTGTCCGCGTCCACGGGCAGGATCTGCACCAGGCCGTCGGGCACCGCCGGCAGGTCGGTGGGCCGCCAGGTCACGCCACCGTCGGTGGTCCGCGCGACGGTACGCCGGCAACCACTCACCGACTCCTCGGCCGGACAGGTGTCGAAGAGCGCCCAACCGGCCCGGGAGGAGACGAAGCGCAGGTCGGCCAGCGCACCGCGTACCCCGGGAAGGGTGACCGTGCGGACGGTGAGCCGGCCGGTCGCCTCGCTCGGCGAGACCGACGGCGCCGGAAGCGGTCCCGGCCGGTCGCCGCGATGGGCGACCGCGAGCGCCGAGGCCGGCCCGGCCAGCGCCACGGCGAGCAGGCCGGCCAGCAGGCCGCGCCGCCGCCGGCGCTCCCGGATGCGACGTTGCGCGTCGGCCACGCCGGGCGGCCGGAAGGTCGGTGCCGCCGCGGTCTCGAACTCGACGAACAGTTCCTCCAGGTCAGGCACGGCGCAACTCCGATCCGGTCTCGGTGAGGTGACGGGCGAGCGCGGCCCGGCCCCGGGACAGCCGGGACCGGACGGTGCCTTCCGGCGCACCGACCTGCTGGGCGATCTCGGCGACGCTCAGGTGCGCCAGGTGGTGCAACACGATCGCGCGGCGCTGGTCGGCGGGCAGGACGGCAAGCGCGTCGAGCAACGCCACCCGGTCCGGCTCCGGGCCGGGCACGTGCTCCTCCCGCTGCCGGGCCAGGTGCCGCACGGCGGTACGCATCCGGCGCAGCCGACTGGTGGCCAGGTTCCAGGCCACCCGACGGACGAACGCGGACGGATCGTCGTACCCGGCGATGCGGGGCCAGCGTTCCAGCGCCCGGCAGAACGCCTCCTGGGTCAGGTCCTGCGCCTCGCCGTGGTCACCCAGGTACGCGTAGAGCTGCACCGCGATGCGGTGGAAGTGGGCCCGGTAGAACTCGGTGAAGTCCGCCGGTGCGGTCCCGGCCCGGGGCGGCCCGGTCTGTTGCCGTGGGGTCATCGCGGTCCTCCGCGGTCGGGGGCGTTCGCAACTGTCACGTACGACCAGCCGGATCCGCTGCATCCCGATCCTCCCGACGGCGTGATCATCCGTACGGTCCGGTCGGGTGGTGGGGCCGGTGTCACATCCGGCGCGCCCGATCCGGCGTACCTTGGGGCTCATGCCTGTGCCGAGTGATCCGCATCCCCGCCTCCAGTCGTACGCCGACCCGCAGCGCCTGGTCACCACGGAGTGGTTGGCCGAGCACCTGGGCGACGAGGGCCTCGTGGTGGTCGAGTCGGACGAGGACGTGCTCCTCTACGACACCGGTCACCTCCCCGGCGCCGTCAAGGTCGACTGGCACACCGAGCTGAACGACCAGGTCACCCGCGACTACCTGGACGCCGCCAGCTTCGCCGAGCTGTGCGCGGCCAAGGGCATCGGCCGCGACGACACGGTCGTCTTCTACGGCGACAACTTCAACTGGTGGGCCGCGTACGCCCTCTGGGTCTTCTCCCTTTTCGGCCACGCCGACGTGCGGCTGCTCGACGGCGGCCGGCAGAAGTGGATCGCCGAGGGGCGGGAGCTGACCCGGGACAAGGTCAGCCGGCCCCGCGCCTCCTACCCGGTGCCGGAGCGCGACGACGCGCCGATCCGGGCGTACCGGGAGCAGGTCATGGCGCACGTGGCGGCCGGCCGGCCGCTCGTCGACGTGCGGTCGCCGGGTGAGTACACCGGCGAGATGCTGCACATGCCGGACTATCCGCAGGAGGGCGCGCTGCGCGGCGGGCACATCCCGGGCGCGGTGAGCAAGCCGTGGAAGTCCGCCGCGAACGACGACGGCACGTTCAAGTCGGCCGACGAGCTGCGCGCCATCTACGCCGACCAGCTCGGGTTGAGCCCGGCCGACGACGTGGTGGCGTACTGCCGGATCGGCGAGCGGTCCAGCCACACCTGGTTCGTGTTGCACCACCTGCTCGGGTTCCCGCAGGTGCGCAACTACGACGGCTCGTGGACCGAGTGGGGCAACCTGGTCCGGGCGCCCGTCGTCAAGGGCGACCAGCCCGGCGGCCTGACCCACTGAGCGTTCCCGGCCGGCTCCGGTCGGGGCCGGCCGGTCACCCCTCGATCGCCTCGGGGGACGGCTGGGTCAGGTAGCGCTGGATCGTCGGGCCGACCCACCGGGCCAGCTCGTCCGCGTCGAGGTCGACCACCGGGGGCAGCCGGATCACGTACCGGGTCAGGGCGAGGCCGAGGATCTGGCTGGCCACCAGTCCGGCGCGGCGGGCGGCGGTCTCCCGGTCGACGCCGGACCGTGCCACCGCGGTGGCGAGCTGGTCGGCGAAGATGCCGCGCATGCGGTCGGCCGCGCCCGGGTTGGTGTGGGCGGCCCGGAGCAACGCGACGAGCGTGCCGTCGGCCTCCCAGCGGCGCAGGAAGTGCCGGGTCAGGGTCTCGCCGAGCCGGTCCGGGGGCACCTGGGCGAGGTCGGGCAGGCGCAGGTCGAACTCGGCCGCCGCCGCGAAGAGCCCCTCTTTGCTGCCGTAGTAGCGCATCACCATGGACGGGTCGATCCGGGCGTCGGCGGCGATGGCGCGGATGGTGGCCCGATCGTAGCCGTCGGCGGCGAAGCGTTCCCGGGCGGCGTGCAGGATGGCCGCCCGGGTGACGTCCGAGCGGCGGGCGGGGGAGGCCGGTGCGGTCATGTCCACGACTGTAGGCCAACAAGCGTTGACAGTGCTTCGGAGTGATGTCAACAATCGTTGGCAAACAGTTGTTGACCCTATCGGAGGTGGGCGATGCTGCCCGAACGCACCGACGTGCTCGTGGTGGGCGCCGGACCCACCGGCCTGGCCGTGGCCGTCACGCTGGCCGGGCACGGCGTGACCACCACAGTGGTCGACCGGCTGGCCGCGCCGCCGGTCACCTCGCGGGCCGCGGTGGTGCACGCCGGCACGCTGGAGGTGCTGGACCGGATCGGGGTCGCGGACCCGCTCGCCGCCCGCGGGCTGCGCTCGGCCCGGTTCAGCGTCCGGGACCGGGACCGGCTGCTGCTCACCGTCCGTTTCGACAGGCTGCCGTCCCGCTATCCGTACGCGCTGCTGATCTCGCAGGCGGAGACCGAGGCGGTGCTCGCCGACCGGCTCACCGCGCTCGGCGGGCGGGTGCTGCGGTCGTACGAGCTGACCGGGCTGGACCTCGACGGCTACGGCGCGACCGCCCGCTTCGCCGATGGCGGCGCGGTCCGGGCCCGCTGGGTGGTCGGCGCGGACGGGATGCACAGTCGGGTCCGCGAGCTGGCCGGCATCGGGTTCGGCGGCCCGGCCGACCCCGGCGAGTCGTTCCTGCTCGCCGACGTGCGGGTGGACAGCGCGCTCCCGCGCGACCAGGTCAGCCTGTTCCTGTCGCGCGGCGGCCCGCTGGTCTGGGCGCCGCTGCCCGACGGCACGGTCCGGCTGGTCGCCACCGTCGACGCCGCGCCGCGCGAGCCGCGGGCGCACCATTTTCAGGCCCTGCTCGACGAGCGCGGCCCGGTCCGGCGGCCGGACCGGGTCACCGAGGTGGTGTGGGCGTCCCGGTTCCGGATCCACCACCGGATCGCCAGCCGGTACCGGTCCGGCCCGGTGCTGCTCGCCGGCGACGCGGCGCACGTGCACAGCCCGGCCGGTGGGCAGGGGATGAACCTCGGGCTGCGCGACGCGGTCGCCCTCGGTGAGGCGCTCGCCGCCGGCCCGGAGGCCCTCGACCGGTACGCCGCCGACCGTCGCCCCCGGGCCGAGGAGGTGCTCGGCTTCGCCGCCGGGCTCACCCGGCTCGCCGCTGCCCCGCCGGCCCTCCGCCCGTTGCGTGACCTGCTGCTCCGGACCGCCTCGGCGCTGCCACCGGCCCGCCGACGGCTGGCCGTCCGCCTGGCCGGCTTCGAGCCCGCTCCCCTCCCACCCGACCTCCCACCCGAACCGCCGCAGCGGGGTGGACGGAGCGGGTCCTCGGTTCGGCGTTGACCGGCGGGTAACCACGGGTCCCCCACCTCGAAGGCGAGGTCTAGGCTGGCCCGGTGGCGGTGGAACAGCAGGCGCGGGGGGCGACGGGCGGGGCCCGACGCCGGTCCCGGCGGGACGAGATCCTGGAGATCGCGGTCGGCCTCTTCGCCCAACGGGGCTATCACGGCGTGTCGATGGACGACATCGGTGCGGCGGCCGGCGTCACCGGTCCGGCGCTCTACCATCACTTCGCCGGCAAGGAGGCGATGCTGGTCGCAGCGCTGGTGCCGGTCAGTGAGGGGCTGCTCGCCGGTGGCCGGGAGCGGGCCGCCGGCCGCCCGGGCGACCCGCGCGGCGCGCTGGAGTCGCTGATCGACTTCCACGTCGAGTTCGCGCTGGCGAACCCCGCGGTGATCGCGCTGCACCTGCACGAGCTGGACCGCCTCCCGGACGAGCCGCGCCGCCGGATCCGCCGGCTCCAGCGGATGTACGTCGAGGAGTGGGTCACGGTGCTGACCGCGCTGCACCCGGGCCTGCCGGACGGCGCCGCCCGGGTGCTCGCGCACGCCGCGTTCGGCCTGATGAACTCCACTCCGTTCCTCGGTGGCGAGGTGGATCGCCGGCGCCGGGCCGAGCTGCTGCGCGGCGCGACCCTGGCGGCCCTGCTGGCCCCCACCGACCCCGCGACCCCACCTGACACGCCGCACGCGCCTTAACGCATGTTAAGAAGGGGCCTACACCTCAGGCGTCGAGAAGGGGCCCTTCCTTGCCGAACATGTTTGATTCGCTGCTGGTGGCCAACCGTGGGGAGATCGCGCGCCGGGTCATCCGCACGGCCCGACGGCTCGGGGTGCGGGCGATCGCGGTGCACTCGGAGGCGGACGCCGACCTGCCGTTCGTGACCGAGGCCGACGAGGCGGTCTGCGTCGGCCCGGCCAACCCGGCGCTGAGCTACCGCAACGTGGAGGCGATCCTCGACGCGGCCCGGAGCACCGGCGCGCAGGCGATCCACCCCGGCTACGGCTTCCTGTCGGAGAACGCCGACTTCGCCCGTACCGTCGAGGGGGCCGGCCTGGTCTGGGTCGGGCCCGGCGCGGACGCGATCACCGCGATGGGCGACAAGATCAACGCTCGGAACCTGATGGCGGCGGCCGGCGTCCCGGTCGCGCCCGGCACCACCGAGCCGGCGGCCGACCTGGACGCGGCGGTCACCGCCGCCGCCGAGATCGGCTACCCGGTGATGGTCAAGGCCGCGGCCGGTGGCGGCGGCATGGGCATGGGCGTGGCCGTCGACGAGGTCGCGCTGCGCACCGAGTACGACAAGGTCCGCGCGTTCGCCGAGCGCATGTTCGGCGACGGCTCGGTGCTGATCGAGCGGTACTTCCCCCGGGTACGCCACGTCGAGGTGCAGATCCTCGGCCTGGCCGACGGCCGGGTGGTGGCGCTCGGCGAGCGCGAGTGCTCGGTACAGCGGCGCAACCAGAAACTGGTCGAGGAGTCCCCCTCCCCGGCGGTCTCGGAGGAGCTGCGGGCGCGGTTCCTGGCCGCCGCGGTCCGGGCCGGCGAGGCGGTCGGCTACCGCAACGCGGGCACCGTCGAATGCCTGCTCGACCCCACCACGCAGGAGTTTTTCTTCCTGGAGATGAACACGCGGCTCCAGGTCGAGCACCCGGTCACCGAGTACGTCTACGGCGTCGACCTGGTCGAGGAGCAGTTGCGGGTGGCCGCCGGCCTGCCGCCGACGTTCGACCCGGACGCGCTCACCCCGCGCGGGCACGCCATCGAGCTGCGGATCAACGCGGAGGACCCGAAGCGCTTCCTGCCCGGCCCCGGCGCCATCACCACCTGGAACGAGCCGTCCGGCACCGGCGTACGGGTCGATTCCGGTTACGTCGCCGGCAACACGGTCACCCCGTTCTACGACAGCTTGCTGGCCAAGCTGATCGTCAGCGGTGACACCCGGGAGGAGGCCGTCGAGCGGGCTCGGGCGGCGGTCGCGCAGTTCGAGGTCGCCGGCCCGAAGTGCAACCTGCCGTTCTTCGCCGAGCTGCTGGAGAACCCGGAGTTCCGCTCCGGCGACTACGACACCGGCATCGTCTCCCGCATGCGCTGACCTTCGACACGAGTGAGGTGAACCTGATGACGGAACTGCCCACGTCGGTGAGCATCCGCGAGGTCGGTCCCCGGGACGGGCTCCAGAACGAGGAACCGATCCCCACCGACTCGAAGGTGAAGCTGCTCGACTCGTTGTCCCGGACCGGGGTCCGCCGCATCGAGGCCGTCTCCTTCGTGCGCCCGAAGGCCATCCCGCAGATGGCCGACGCCGACGAGGTGTGGCAGCGGGCCGAGAAGGTCGACGGCGTGCGCTACTCGGCGCTGGTGCCGAACACCCGGGGCGCGCAGCGGGCCCTGGCCGCCGGCTTCACCGAGATCGAGGTGGTGGTGTCGGCCAGCGACACGCACAACCGGCGCAACGTCAACCGCTCGACCGACGAGTCGCTCGACGACATCGCCGAGCTGATCGCGCTGCTGCACGACGCGGGCGCGACCGCCGAGGTGATCGTGGCGACCAGCTTCGGCTGCCCCTACGAGGGTGACGTCGACCCGACGCGGGTGGCCGCCATCGTGGACCGGGTGGTCCGGGACGGCGCGGACCGCGTCGCCTTCGGCGACACCACCGGCATGGGTACGCCCCGGCGGGTCCGCGAGCTGGTCACCGCCGTACGCGACCGCAACGCTCAGGTCCCGGTGCTGCTGCACTTCCACAACACCCGGGGCACCGCCCTGGCGAACATGCTGACCGCCATGGAGCTGGGGGTCACCGAGTTCGACGCCAGCGTCGGTGGCCTCGGCGGCTGCCCGTACGCCCCGGGGGCGAGCGGCAACCTGGCCACCGAGGAGGCGGTGCACATGCTGCACGACATGGGCATCGAGACCGGCATCGACCTGGACGCCCTGATCGAGGCGGCCGAGCTGGCCGAGCGCCTGCTCGACAAGAAGCTCCCCTCCGGCGTCCTCCGAGCCGGCCCCCGAACCCGCCTGACCCCCCGCCCCTCCTGACCCCCCGCCCCTCCCGTCCCCGCCCCTCTCCCCGCCCCTCTCCCCGTTGATCTTGCACTTCGGGCCCTTGCCATGCGTCTTTTGTGCCATATGTCGGGGCCGGAAGTGCAAGATCGCGGAGGTGGGGGCGGGGTGGGGGTGGGGTGGGGGTGGGGTGGGGGCGGTGGGTCGCCGGAGGGGGTGGGGGTGGGGTAGCCTAACGATCGTTCAGGTCGGTGGGTGGCAGAGGGAGTCGGCGTGACGCTCGACGGTGAGGCACTGGAGCAGCTGCGCAAGCGCGCCCGCGCCGGCGGTGCGGACAAATACCACGCGGCCAACGCCGCCAAGGGCAAGCTCTTCGCCCGCGAGCGGGTGGCCTACCTGGTCGACGAGGGCTCCTTCGTCGAGGACGGGCTCTACGCCAACGCGATGGCCGACGGCCTGCCCGCCGACGGCGTGGTGACCGGCACCGCGACCATCGACGGCCGGCCGGTCTGCCTGATGGCGAACGACTCCACGGTCAAGGCCGGCAGTTGGGGCGCGCGTACCGTCGAGAAGATCATCCGGATCATCGAGCGGGCCTACTCGACAAGCGTCCCGATGGTCTACCTGGTCGACTCCGCCGGCGCCCGGATCACCGACCAGGTCGACCTCTTCCCGGGCCGGCGCGGCGCCGGGAAGATCTTCTGGAACCAGGTCCGCGCCTCGGGTTCGATCCCGCAGGTCTGCGCGCTGTTCGGGCCGAGCGCGGCGGGCGGGGCCTACATCCCGGCGTTCTGCGACGTGGTGGCCATGGTCGAGGGCAACGCCAGCATGTATCTCGGCTCCGACCGCATGGTCGAGATGGTCACCGGCGAGAAGACCACCCTCGAAGCGATGGGTGGCGCCAAGGTGCACTGCGCCGAGTCCGGCGTGGGGCACTTCCTCTGCAAGACCGAGAACGACGCGCTCGACGTGGTGCGGACCTACCTGTCGTACCTGCCGTCGAACTGGCAGCAGGACCCGCCGGCCGTCGAGGCGAAGCCGGCGCCGGAGAAGGCCGACCTGGCCGCGCTGGTCCCGGCCAGCGAGCGGCAGGCGTTCGACATGCGCCGGTACGTCAAGGGCCTGCTCGACGAGGGCAGCTTCTTCGAGATCCAGGCGCTCTGGGCCAAGGAGCTGACCATCGGCTTCGGCCGGCTGAACGGCGAGGTCGTCGGCGTGGTCGGCAACAACTCGATGTTCAAGGGCGGCGTGCTCTTCGTCGACTCGGCCGACAAGGCGACCCGGTTCGTGCAGCTCTGCGACGCGTTCAACGTGCCGCTGCTGTTCCTGAGCGACGTGCCCGGCTTCATGGTCGGCAGCGCGGTGGAGAAGCAGGGCATCATCCGGCACGGCGCGAAGATGATCACGGCGATCTCCGAGGCCACCGTACCGAAGATCTGCGTGGTGGTCCGCAAGGCGTACGGCGCGGGTCTCTACGCGATGGCCGGCCCCGGCTTCGAGCCCGACGCCACGATCGCGCTGCCCACCGCGAAGATCGCGGTGATGGGCGCGGAGGCCGCGGTCAACGCGGTCTACGCCAACAAGATCGCCGCCATCGCCGACGCCGACGAGCGGGCCGCGTTCGTCGCCGCCAAGCGCGAGGAGTACGAGCGCGACATCGACGTCGTCCGGCTCGCCAGCGAGCTGGTGGTGGACACGATCGTCGAGCCGCACGAACTGCGCGCCGAGCTGGTCCGCCGGTACGCCGCCGCCCGCACCAAGTCCCGCCACTTCTCCACCCGCCGCCACGGCGTCACCCCCGTCTGACCGGTAAGGACGGGCCCCCTCTTAACGCCTGGTGCAGAGGACGGGGACCCTCCTGACGCTTCCGCCGCTCCCGGCGTCACGAGCGCCCGGCGGCCCGCCCCCTTCCAGGAGGATCGACATGGACTTCCGGCTCGACGAGGAGCAGCAGGCGCTGCGGGAGAGCGTGCGGGACTTCGCGCGCGAGGTGGTCGCCCCGGTGATCGGCGAGCACTACGAGAACCACACCTTCCCGTACGAGGTTGTCCGCCAGATGGGCAAGATGGGGCTGTTCGGGCTCCCGTTTCCGGAGGAGCACGGCGGCATGGGCGGCGACTACTTCGCGCTCTGCCTGGCGTTGGAGGAGCTGGCCCGGGTCGACTCCAGCGTGGCCATCACGCTGGAGGCGGCGGTCTCGCTCGGCGCGATGCCGATCCACCGGTTCGGCACCGCGGAGCAGAAGGAGCGGTGGCTGCCGAAGCTGCTCAGCGGCGAGGCGCTGGCCGGCTTCGGGCTCACCGAGCCGGGCACCGGTTCGGACGCGGGCGGCACCCAGACCCGGGCGGTGCTGGACGGCGACGAGTGGGTGATCAACGGCTCGAAGGCGTTCATCACCAACTCCGGCACCGACATCACCGCGCTGGTCACCGTCACCGCGGTCACCGGCACCAAGCCGGACGGCAGCAAGGAGCTGTCCACCATCATCGTGCCGTCGGGCACGCCCGGCTTCACGGTCGCGCCCGGCTACTCCAAGGTCGGCTGGAACGCATCGGACACCCACGAGCTGACGTTCGACGACTGCCGGGTGCCGGCGGGCAACCTGCTCGGTGAGCGCGGCCGGGGCTTCGCCCAGTTCCTGCGCATCCTCGACGAGGGCCGGATCGCCATCGCCGCGCTGGCGGTCGGTCTGGCCCAGGGCTGCGTCGACGAGTCGATCAAGTACGCCAAGGAGCGTCAGGCGTTCGGCCAGCCGATCGGCAACTACCAGGCGATCCAGTTCAAGATCGCCGACATGGAGCTGAAGGCGCACACCGCCCGACTGGCCTACTACGACGCCGCCGCCCGGATGCTCGCCGGTGAGCCGTTCAAGCGGCAGGCGGCGATCGCGAAGTTGCACGCCAGCACCGTCGCGGTGGACAACGCGCGGGAGGCGACCCAGATCCACGGCGGCTACGGCTTCATGAACGAGTACCCGGTGGCCCGCTTCTGGCGCGACTCCAAGATCCTGGAGATCGGCGAGGGCACCAGCGAGGTGCAGCGCATGATCATCGCGCGCGACCTCGGCATGTGACCGAGGCCCGACTCGGCCGTCTGTCGGATATCGGCGTCGGACGGTCGGGTGGTTGACCGTGGACTGTGGAGCGTCGGATCCCCTCCGTACTCTTCCTGCCCATGACTCCCGAACATGATCGTTCGCGGAGCCCGGGGGGTCGGGCGGCGCTGTCCGATCTGTTGCGCGGGCACCGGCTCGCCGTCGGCCTGACCCAGGCCGAGCTGGCGGGCCGGGCCGGCGTGGGCGTGCGGACCGTTCGCGATCTGGAGCGGGGGCACGCGACCCGACCCCAACGCACCACCGTCGACCTGCTCGCCGACGCGCTCGGCCTGACCGGTTCGGCCCGCCGGGAGTTCGTCGCCACCGCCCGGCCCGCGCCGGCCGCCGCGCCGGTCGAGGCCGATCCGGGTACGCCGGTCGCGCTGCCCCAGCCCGTACCGCTGCTCGGCCGGGACCGCGACGTGACCGAGGTGACCGCCCTGCTCGACGCGCACCCGGTGGTGAGCCTGGTCGGGCTCGCCGGCGTCGGCAAGACCGCGCTCGCGCTCACCGTCGCCCACGCGGTCGCGGCCCGGCACCCCGGCGGCGTGGTCGGCGTGCTGGTCGGCGACGGCTCGGACGCCGCCGACGTGCTCGCCGCCTCGGTGACGGTGTTCGGCGTGAGCCGCCTCGCCGACCTGCCCTGCCGGCTCGCCGGCCGACCGGCGCTGCTGCTCGTCGACGCCGTCGAGCGGGCGCCCGGGCCGGTGGCCGAGGCGGTGCGGACGCTGACCGCCGCCGCGCCGACCGTACGGATCCTGGCGACCGGGCGTCGTCCGGTCGGGCTGCCCGGCGAACTGGTCCGGCCGGTGGCCCCGCTCGACGTGCCCCCCGCCGGCGCCGAGCCGGCGGACCGGGCCGACCTGGATCGCTGGCCCGCCGCGGCGCTCTTCGCCGCCCGGTTCACCCAGGCCCGGCACGCGCCGCCCGCCCCGGCCGAGCTGCCGGCGCTCGCGGCGCTGGTCCGCCGCCTCGGCGGCCTGCCGCTGGCGATCGAGCTGATGGCGGCGCGGGGCCGCATCCTCGACGTCCCCGAGCTGCTGGACCGGTACGGCGACCGGGTCCTCGACCTGGCCGGCGGGCGTCCCGGCTGGGCACCCGCCGACCGGGTCGCCGGCACGGTGACGCTGCGGGAGGCGGTCGCGACCAGCTACCACCTGCTCGCCCCGGCCGAACGCGCCGCGCTGCGCCGGCTCTCCGCCTTCCGTAACCGCTGGTCGGTCGCGCTGGCCGAGGAACTGCTCGCCGACGGCGACGACCGGTGGGACGCGGTGCCACTGCTGGACCGGCTCAGCGAGCTGGGCCTGCTGAGCGTCCGGGGCGCCGGCCCGTTCCGGTTCCGGCTGCTCGACGCGGTCCGCGACTTCGCCGCCGAGCAGGCCGACCTGGCGGGCGAGACGGCGGCGATCCGGCTCCGGCACGCGTCGGTGATCGCCGCACTGGTCCGGCGTACCGCGCCCGGCCTGGTCGGCGCGGACCTGCCCGGCACCGTGCACCTGCTCGACGAGGCGACCGGTGACATCATCGCCGCGTTGGCGTACGCCGCCGAGGAGGCGCCGGCCACCGCGCTGCTGCTGGCCGCCGCGTTGCCCCGGTGGTGGCGGTTGCGCGGACGGGACGTCTCCGGCCGTCGGTGGCTGCGGCGGCTGCTGGCCGATCCGCGTACCGCCGACGCCCGCCCGGTGCTGCGGGCCTGGGCGCTGCTCGGGTCGGCGCGGCTGGCCGCGGAGCACGGTGCGGGGCCGGAGGAGCTGCCGGCGGCCCGGGCGGCGCTGGCCGTCTTCGCCGAGGTCGGCGACGTGACCGGGGAACTGTCCGCCCGGTCGGTGCTCTGCGCGGTGCTGCGCGGCCTCGGGGCCCACGACGAGGCGCGTGCGCAGGCCGAGGCGGCGCTGACGCTGGCCACCCGGCACGGCCGGGTACGCGAGATGGCGGTGGCGCAGCACCACCTGACCTGGCACGACGTACGCGTGGGGGAGTTGGCCGACGCCCGGCGGCGGCTGGCCACGGTGGACCGGTTGGCGGCGCAGTGCGGCGACCAGCGACTCCGCCTGCTGGCGCGGGCCGATCTGGCCGAGCTGACGCGGTTGGAGGGTCGTTACGCCGAGGCGGTCGAGCAGGGTCGGCGGGCGGCGTCCGCGCTCGTGGAGCTGGGTGATCCGGGGCGGCGTCGCCGGACCATCGGTACGGTCGGGTTGGCGCTCGCACTCCAGGGGCGGGACGACGAGGCGCTCGCGGTGGTGACCGAGCTGTGGCCGTCCGGCCCGGTGCCGGCCGCGCGTCGCGCACCGGCCGTCGAGCGGTGGGAACCGGCCGGTACGGGCCGGGACGCCCACACCGAGGACGCGCTCCGCGCGTTGATCGAGGGCCAGGTGGCGCTGCACCGCGGCGATCGCGAGCTGGCGGCGGAGTGGTTCGCCACGGCGGCGGAAGCGGCGGCCGGGGGCGCGGACCGGCGGGATCTGGTCGAGGCGCTGGTGGGGTTGGCGGCCAGCACCGGCGACCCGGCCGTGCTGGACCGACTGGACCGGGCGCGGCAGATCACCGGCGTGAATTTGCTGCCCCGTGAGGAGGAGTTGCTCTACGCGCTGGCTGCGCAGCGGGGACGCCCGGGCCGGAGCTGATGCCGGGCCGCTGTGGCGGAGGGCGCGGGGGTGGCGCGAGCGAAGTAGCCCCCTGGTGCTGCCCCTCGCTCCACGCTCGCGCCGGCACCCCCCGGTGCTCCCCCGCGTCGAAAGCTTATCCAGCCACCCCGACTACTTTGGGCGTTATTGATCGCTTTTGCCCTGGCGTATCGGCGGTTCTGCCGGTCATTCTGCCGGTGACCGGCGGGTAGCGACCGGCCTCAGCAGGCGGCGTTCCCGGCCGGTTCGGTGCTGCCGGCCGTGGCGCCGGGGTGGACCGCGTCCCGGACCCGGCGCAACCCGTCCAGAAGCCCGTCGAGCTGGGCCGGTTCGAGCTGGCCGGTGAACCACTGCTCGATGATCTTCAGGTGGCCGGGCAGGATCTCGTCCAGCCGGCCCAGGCCCGCGGCGGTCACCACCGCGAACGAGCTGCGCCGGTCGGAGGGGCAGGCCCGCCGACGGATCAGGCCGTCCCGCTCCATCCGGTCCACCACCCGGGTCACCCCGCTGGTGGAGAGCGAGGTCTGGGCCGCCAGGTCGGTCATCCGGAGCTGGTTGTTGGGGGAACGGGCCAGCCGGGTGAGCACCTCGAACTCGACCGGGGAGAGTCCGTGCTCCTCGAACTGGGCCGCGAACCGGGCGGAGAGCCCGGCGTGCGCCTCGACGAGCAGGCCGACGGCGGTGATCCGGGGGTCGTCGAACACGTTCTGATCCACGTCACCATCCTAGCAACACTTGACACAGGGAATATTGCTGTGGCTATAGTTGCTCAGTCAGTCGTTGGGCTACTAAACAATCTTCTCCGGAGGAGCGCATCATGACCAGCAGCACCGAGGCGACTACCCGCGACTGGGAGGGTCTCACCATCCCCGCCCCCGGCACGTACCTCCTGGACGCCGCGCACAAGCGCGTCGGCTTCGTCGCCCGGCACATGATGGTCAGCAAGGTACGCGGCGAGTTCGCCGACGCCACCGCCACCATCACCGTCACCGACGACCCGCTGCAGTCCTCGGTCACCGCCAGCATCCAGGCGGCCAGCATCAACACCGCGCAGGCGGACCGGGACGGGCACCTGCGCAGCCCGGAGTTCCTCGACGCCGAGCAGTTCCCGACGCTGGAGTTCCGCAGCACCGGCGTGAAGTCCCGCGAGGGCAACGAGTTCGTGCTCGCCGGTGAGCTGACCGTGAAGGGCGTGACCCGTCCGGTGGACCTCCAGGTCGAGTTCGAGGGCGTCGGCCGCAGCCCCTTCGGGCAGGACATCTTCGGCTTCTCCGCGCACACCGAGATCGACCGGGAGGACTTCGGTCTCACCTGGAACGTGGCGCTGGAGACCGGTGGCGTCCTGGTCGGCCGCAAGGTCAAGATCGAGATCGAGGGCGAGGCCATCCGCCAGGGCTGAGCCCCTCGCCGGACCCACGGGCCCGCACCGTCCACCGACGGTGCGGGCCCGTCCCCGTCTCCCACCCCCGCCGCGCCGGGTGCGGATTGTCACGTGTTGTTCGCTGGTTAACGGCGCTGGGCGGGGCGGTGGCGGGGTACAGGTGCAGACCTGCGCCCGGTCGGCGGTTCACGAGCCGGGCGCTCTTACGCACACCACGTGAATGGTTCACAATGCGTTGCGGAACGCCAACGGTTCCGTGGCACCGGCGCCGGGAGGACACATGGGCAGGGACGTCGAGCAGGGCGCCTTCTCCCGGGAGGATCGGGTCCGCTACCGGCAGAAGGTCCGGCGATGCCTGGACGTCTTCGCGCTGATGCTCGACGACTTCGGCTTCGACGCCGACCGGCCGATGACCGGGCTGGAGATCGAGCTGAACCTGGTCGACGCCGCCGCCGAACCGGCCATGCGCAACGACCAGATCCTGGCCGACATCGCCGACCCGCTCTTCCAGACCGAGCTGGGGCAGTTCAACCTCGAACTGAACGCCTCGCCCCGGCTGATCGAGGGCACCGGGTTCAGCGACTACGAGCAGGATCTGCGTGGCAGCCTCAGCCGCGCCGACGAGCGGGCCGCCAAGTCCGACGCCACCATCGTGATGGTCGGCATCCTGCCCACCCTCACCGAGGGGCACCTGGTCGCCGACAACCTCTCCACCGACGAGCGCTACCGGGTGCTCAACGACCAGATCGTCGGCGCCCGCGGCGAGGACATCGAGCTGGACATCAACGGCATCGAGCGGCTGCGGACGCACACCGACTCGATCGCACCGGAGGCCGCCTGCACCAGCCTCCAGTTCCACCTCCAGGTCGCCCCGGACAGCTTCGCCGACCACTGGAACGCCTCCCAGGCGATCGCCGGCGTGCAGGTGGCCGTCGGAGCCAACTCGCCGTTCCTCTACGGCCGGCAGCTCTGGGCGGAGACCCGCATCGCGCTCTTCGAGCAGGCCACCGACACCCGGCCCGACGAGCTGAAGGCCCAGGGCGTACGCCCGCGAGTCTGGTTCGGCGAACGCTGGATCACCTCGATCTTCGATCTGTTCGAGGAGAACGTCCGCTACTTCCCGCCGCTGCTGCCGATCTGCGAGGAGGAGGACCCGGTCGAGGTGCTGCACGCCGGCGGCGTGCCCCAGCTCGGCGAGCTGCGGTTGCACAACGGCACCGTCTACCGCTGGAACCGGCCGGTCTACGACATCATGAACGGCCGCCCGCACCTGCGGGTGGAGAACCGGGTGCTGCCCGCCGGCCCGACCGTGGTGGACATGCTCGCCAACGCGGCGCTCTACTTCGGGCTCGCCCGTGGCCTCGCCGAGTCGGACCGGCCCATCTGGAGCCAGCTCACGTTCAGCTCGGCTGAGGAGAACTTCCACGCCGCGGCCCGGCGCGGCATCGACGCGGTGCTGCACTGGCCCAAGCTCGGCGACGTGCCGGTCACCACGCTCGTCCTCGACACGCTGCTGCCGGTGGCCGCCCAGGGGCTGGACCGGTTCGGCGTCGCCCCGGCCGAGCGGGACCGCCTCCTCGGCGTGATCGAGGGGCGCTGCCGTACCGGCCGTAACGGGGCGGTCTGGCAGACCGAGACGGTGTGGGCGGCCGAGCGGCACCGGGGCATGGACCGGAAGGCCGCGCTGCACCACATGGTCCAGCGCTACGCCGAGTTGCAACGCACCAACGAGCCCGTCCACACCTGGCCCGTCGACTGATCGTCGCCGGCCCGGCTGTTCGCTGGCCACCCGGGCGTGTCGCCGTCAGGAAGGAAGTTGGTCCGGAGCGGTATGACACAGAGGCATAAATATGCCCTGGAGGTATATCGCTTCCCGCGGTTTCCTCCCGTGCAGACGTGACGGAGCGTATCCGTCGGTTCGCCTGCGTCGTGCCGGCCGGACGCCGGCTGACTGTCGGGCCGGCTGACTGTCGGGCCGGCTGTCGGAGTCGGGCGGGATCAGCGGGCGCGGCGGCGCGTCTTCGGTTCGACGGTCGGGGACGCCGACTCGGGCGGTGGCCCGGCCGGCGTGTTCTCGGTGCCCGACTCGCCCGGGCCCGGCTCCTCGTCGCGGCTGCCGGCGGGCCGGTCCGGCACCACCTCGGGCTGCCGCTGCTGCGGCACCGTCCGGCCCCGACGATCGGCACCGGTCCGTGCGGCGCGACTCGGCGACGCGGGCCGCTCGCCGGCGCGGCCGGGTGACGCGTCCGGCTTCTCCGCGGTCGTCGGCGGCGAACCGGGGCCGGCCTCGCCGGCCGGCTCGGTGCCCGGCGTGCTCTCCGGCTCGGGCTCGACGGACGTTTGCGAGGCAGGCCCGGCCGGCTCCGCCGGGTCGGGGCCGGCCGGCGTCGCGGTCGCGTCGATCGGCGGTTCCGCCTCCGCGCCGCCCCGACGGTCGGCCCGCTGGGCCAGCGCGGCCATCAGCATCGAGCCGCCCACCCCGGCGATCACCGCGTACGGGGCGATCAGGTGGGCCGACAACTGCTCGGCGGCGATCCCGGCCAGTCGCGGTACGGCCAGCAGGTACGCCAACGCCACCAGCAGCGGCCCGGCCGCGCCGGAGGCGGCCGCACCCACCCGCACCCGCGGCGACCGGGTCGCGCGCCGGGCGGCCAGCACCCCGATCACCAGCGCGGAGCCCAGCGAGAGCAGCGCCCCCGGCCAGTAGAAGTAGTCACGGATCCAGAAGCGGGCGCTGTCCGCGCTGATCTGCCAGATGCCGAGTTGGGCGGTGGTCAGGCCCCGGCCGGAGAGCACCCCGTCCACCACCGACACCACGGCGAGCAGCCAGAGCCAGCCGGTGGTGGCGATCAGGTTGGTGGCGGCGGCACGGGTGTGCAACGCCCAGGTCGCCAGCAGCACGCCGAGCACCAGCCCCGGCCCCCCCCCCCCGGCGGCGGCCCTCGGGGGCGGGGGGGGGTGGGGGGGCCGCCCCGCCCCCGCCCCCCCCCCCCCCCCCCCCC
>NZ_JBNCLA010000001.1:470503-724188 GCF_049841835.1 Micromonospora sp. DT227
TTGGGGGGGGGGGCGGGGGTTTCCACCGCCCTGGTCGCCCCCCGCCCGCCGAGCACCCGCCCCGCCGCGGGGGCGGGGGCGGCGACGGTCTGCGGCGCGGTGGTGTCCGGTACCCGCGCGGCCCGGGCCGGCACCGCCACCAGCAGCACGGTGACCAGCGCGCCGACACCGGCGGCCAGGGCGAGCCCGAGCCGGGGCAGCACACCCACCGGCTCGTCCCCACCACCGCGCAGGCGCTGGGCGCAGACCGCACCGGCGATGACCGAGGTCGCGGCGATCCAGGTGGCCCAGGCGAGGCTCGCCACCCACGCCGACTCGACGCGTACGGTGCCGGTGGGCGCCCAGTTGATGATGCCCAGCCCGTAGCCGAAGCCGAGCTGAGCGGCGCCCGCGCCGGCAGCGACGCCGAGCGCCGCAGCGGTCGATCCTCCCCAGCCCCGTCTGGCCATGCCGGGCAGCGTAGCGTCCCGAGGTCGGCCCGGCGAGTCGTGGGAGCGGCCGGCCGGGCCCGGACGGCTTGGCGGCACCGGCTACGGTCGCCGATGACTGAGGCGGGAGACGCGATGACGGACGAGCAGCAGCCGGTACGCGACGAGACCGGTCCGGACCGGACCCGGCTACTCGTCGGAGGCGGACTGGCGGCGGTCCTGCTGGCCGTGATCGGAGCCAGCGGTGGCTGGATCCTGGCCGGTGGCCCGGACCGGCCCACCGCCTCGTCCGAGGCCGTCTCGCCGCCGGCCGCCCCGCCGCCCGTTCCGTCCGGCCCGACCGGGGCCGCTCCCACGACGGACCGCCCGGGCGAGGACCGTCCCACCGGTACCCGTTCGCGCACCCCGGCCGGCCTCACCGTGCCGGAGCTGGTGGGTACTGACTTCGAGCGGGCCCGGCAGCAGTTGCGCGACCGTCGACTCGGTTGGCGGCTGGTGTTCGGCAGCGGCTCGGGACGCGCCGTGGAGCGCACGTCGCCCCGGCCGGGGGCGCCGGTGAAGCGCGGGGTCACCGTCACCGTCTGGGTCACCGGGCCGGCGCCCGAGGTAACCGTCCCCGACGTGGGTGGTGAGTCCTGCTCCGACGCCGCCGACGACCTGGTGGAGGCGGGGCTCTATCCCCGTTACCCGGCCGGTCGGCAGGGGCCGGTCAGCGGGCAGGACCCGGTCGCCGGGGGCACCGCCCACTGGAACGACCAGGTGTCGTTGACCTGCGGGAACGAGCCCTCGAGCACGCCGAGCGACGGCCCGCCGCCGACGCCCTGACGCCGTCCGGCGCGCTGATCCCGGCCGGCCCGGCCGTGGCCCGCTACCGTGGACGTCCGAGGGCCGCGAGCCCCGTCCCGGTGCGGGAAGGACGAGTGTCATGAGCGACGACCGTCAGGAACCACCCGCCGACGACGGGGACGCCACCCGGGCCCTGCCCCGGAACGCGGCCGGGGCGGGCGGGGACGCGGACGCGACCCGGCCGTTGCCCGGCGGGGCCCCTCGACCCCTCGACGCCACCAGCCGGCAGGAGCCGGTCGGTGACGCGCCCTGGTCCGGCCGGGCCGGCGTGCCGCCGCCACGGTCGGCGGCCTATCCGGAGCCGGGCGCCGAGTGGTACGCCGACGAGCAGGCCGGACGTCGCTGGTGGATGCCCATCCTGCTGGGCGTCCTGGCCCTGATCCTGATCGGGCTGATCGCGGCCGGGGTGTGGCTGGCGTCGCGGGCCGCCGACCGCGACTCCGGTCCCGGGCCGGCACCGTCGGCGGTGCCGAGCACCCCCGCACCGACGAACGCCACCCCGACCAGCGCGTCGCCGAGCAGTGCGCCGCCGACCACGCCGCCGGCCACGACGGCAGCCGCCGAGGTGCCGATGCCGCCGCTGGTGGGGGTGCCGGAGTCGGCCGCCCGAACGGTGCTGGACCGGCTCGGCATCGACTACCGCGTCCAGCGCCGAGCGTCGGACCGGCCGGCCGGGACGGTGATCGCCACGGATCCGGAGGCCGGTTACGCCGTGGGCGAGGGCGAGCGGGTCACCCTGGTGGTGGCCGCGTCCGCCGCGCCCACCACCGGCGCACCGACGACCGGGACGACCACTCCGGGCTCCGCGCCGGCCACCTCCGCCACGCCCTGACGCGTACTCACCACTGTCGGCGGCGGGCGCCGACCAGGCCGAGCCCGGCCAGCGAGATGGCGAGACCGAGCAGACCGGAGTAGAACAGCGGCCGGCTGAGGTCCGTCGGCTCGATGGGGCGGTCGGCGAGCATGCCGCCGCCGGCCCCGCTGCCCGCCGCGCCGGACGGGGGTGACACGTCGGCCCCGTCCGCCGCCGACGGCTGCTCGATCTCGTCCGGCTCGGCGTCGTCCGGTTCGACGGTCGGGCGGGCGTCCGCGCCGGCCACGGTGATCTCCGGGGCCGGTACGGGTTCGGCCAGTTGCTGGGTGGTGGAGAAGGCCGGGTGGCGGACCACGAGCGCGAGCGCGGTCGCGACCCCGAGGAAGACGAAGAGCCCGAGGGCGTAGCCGGTGCGGGACCTGTGGTGCCGCCGCGCGGTGGGCAGATTGACCATGACCATCCCTGGTTCAGGGTCCGTGGCGCGCGGGGTGGAACGTGCCGGGGTGGGCGTACCGATTCTATGGCGGCGGCACGCCCACGGGCCGGGAATCGTGAGGTCAGCCCACCCGGACCGGGGTCCGGGTGACCGGACGGCGGGCTGTCCGGACGGTGTGCTGTCGGGGGACCGGCGCGGCCTGGATCTGCCGCAGCCCCTCCTGCTGTACGAAGATCGACCGTCGGTTGACCGCGTCCCCCGCCGCGTTCAACTCGTAGCCGTCGAGCCAGAGCCAACCGTCGTAGGCCGGCCAGTCGAGCACCCGGATCACCCGGAACATGATCGGTCGGAAGAACTGGACACTCGCCGCGCGCGTCACGTGCAGTACGTCACCGGAGCGGGGAAGCACATGGGCTCCTGGGAGGGTTCGGCCGGCACGGGGCCGGCGAGCTGAACGGGTCGGTGCGGTCCGGCGACGGGGGGTCTACCTCGTGGACCGGCGGTCGGTCGGTGCTGGTCGGGCCGTACCCACGGTGGCGAGCCGCCACCCGACCATCACCCGGCTGCTCCCGGTTACCGCTCCCGCCGCCGCAGCCGAGACGGCGTGCAGCGGCGGGGTCTTCTACTCCGGGGCAGGTCGCACGGCGCGGGACGGCTCCCCTCCGGCCGTCCCGCGAGCGTGGTGTCACCACGCGCGGAGATCAAGCGAAGACGGTGAGTAACCCGTGCCATACGGACAGAGTGCATCAGCGAGGTGCGACATGCAAGTTGCACGTCGACTTTTGCCGATAGGTGAGCGGGACACGTGAACCGGACGCTTGAAGCCTCAGGTGCCGGGCCGGCACACTGGACGCCGGTTTCGCCCGTCGCGGCCGGTCGACGACCGGCACCACCCCCGCCGCGAACGCTTGCCCGCCGCCCGCCGGTCGCGCCCACGGCGGGTGTGGAACCGGGCGCGACCGACCGGAGGTAGCCGGGTGACTGCGAGTCCTGGAGCCGCGTCGTGAGCGAACGGCGCAGCCCGACCATCCGTCGGCGCCGACTCGGCGCCGAACTCCGCCGGCAACGGGAAGCCGCCGGCATCACCATCGAGGTGGTCGCCGAGCAGTTGGAGTGCTCGGCGTCCAAGGTCTCCCGGATCGAGACCGGCCACACCACCGCGACACCCCGCGACGTGCGGGACATGCTCCGCATCTACGGGGTGGTCGGCGCGGAGAGCGACGAGCTGGTGCAGATCGCCCGCGAGGCACGGCAGAAGGGGTGGTGGCATCCGTACAGCACGGTGCTGGTGGGCGCGTACGTCGGCCTGGAGGCCGCGGCCAGCCAGATCCGGGCGTACGAGCAGCAGGTCGTGCCCGGCCTGCTGGAGACCGAGGAGTACGCCGGGGCGATGATCCGCGCCGCCCGTCCGGACTTCACCGCCGACCAGATCGACCAACGGGTCCGTGTCCGATTGGGCCGACAGTCGTTGTTGACCCAGGACGATCCGGTCGATCTGTGGGTGGTGCTCGATGAAGCGGTGCTGAGCCGGCCGGTTGGCGGCGACGCGGTGATGCGTAGTCAGCTCAAGCGGTTGGTGGAGGTGGCCCAACTGCCGAACGTGACGGTGCAGGTCCTCCCTTTCGAGGTGGGGGCCCACGCCGGTATGGACGGCACCTTCACGATCCTCAGCTTCCCCGAACCGAGTGATCCCGATGTCGTGTACGCGGAGAACGCCACGGGTGGGCTCTTCCTGGAGAAGAGCGACGAGCTTCAGAAGTACAGCTTCATCTTCGATCACATTCGAGCAGCGGCCATTCGACCGGAGGAGTCCGTCGCACACATCGCGAGACTGGCAGAGGAGCCGCTGTGGAAATGGCGACCAAGGAGTTCCCCGTGGACCTGACGCAGGCGACGTGGTTCAAAAGCTCGAAGAGCGGGCCGAACTGCGACAACTGCGTGGAGGTCGCGTACGTGACCGGGGCGGTCGGCGTCCGGGACTCGAAGGACAAGGCGGGCCCCGCCCTGGTCTTCGCCCCCGGTGACTGGCACGCATTCGTCGCCCGGGCCCGGGGCGGAGCCTTCGGCCAAAGCTGATCGGTACCCCCGAGAAACGGTCCCGCCCGCCAGCGTCGTCGGGCGGGACCGTTCCACGTCCACCGGCCGCCGACGCCGGGCACCCGTCGCCTGTTCCGTTCCGCCTCGTTGAACCGCACGGATCGGCAACCGAACGAGGCAGGCGAGACTGATGACGACGATCGGTTCAGAGAATCTCACCAACGGCCCGGGCAAGCCCGAGCGGTTCGGTGGCAAGTACCGTGGGGCCCGCCGGGACACCGTCCTGACCGAGGTGGTCTCCACCGACGGCGAGGACCTCACCGCCCGGGACACGGGCGCGCCGGAGCCGTCCGCGCCGACGCTCTCCCTGCCGTCGCTGGACCCGAACCCGCTGACCGAGCCGTCGTTCCCGCCCAGCGGGTGGCCGATGGAGCAGCAGGAGTCCCTGGTGGACCACCCGCTGCTGCGCGGGCTGCTGCTGGAGTTGCCGCCCAGGGGGAGCGTGCCCCCGCCCGGCTGGCTGGACCGCTGGTTCGAAGCGACCCGGGCGATCCTCGAACTGCTATACGTGCAGGGCACCGGCCGGACGCGTTGACACCGCGGTCGCCCGGGGCATCGCCCGCTCGGCGAGCCGGTTGTGCCGCAGCGCGTGGCGTACCCCGATCGTGGCCACGCCGAGCACCGCGACGGTGATCGCCGGGCCGGCCACCCCCGGCGCGGCGAACAGGTCGACCCCGACGGCCGGCGGCACCGCCACCAGCGCCGCGAGCGCGGTCGCCTGGATCGGGAGCACGATCAGCGGGTGTGCGGCGG
The DNA here is from genome assembly GCF_049841835.1 of Micromonospora sp. DT227. Classification (NCBI taxonomy): domain Bacteria; kingdom Bacillati; phylum Actinomycetota; class Actinomycetes; order Micromonosporales; family Micromonosporaceae; genus Micromonospora; species Micromonospora sp. DT227. The sequence continues at coordinate 475,878 of NZ_JBNCLA010000001.1, forward strand.
CGGCCCGCAGCCCGTGCGGCGCCGGGGTGCCCGGCGCCGCGGTGAAGGCGCTCGCGCCGGCCCGCAGTCGCCGGAGCCGGCGTACCGTGCAGACCGCGACGAGAGCCGTCGGGGCCGCCGCGACCGCGAGCCCGGCGGCGGCCTTGTCGAGCGCCGTGTCGCCGCCGCTCTGCAGGCCCGCGACGAGGAGCGCCGCGGTGAGCGTGAGGCCGGTCAGCACCAGTGCGGACAACCATCCGGTACGCCGGCGCAGCGCGCGGGCGCGGCGCAGCCCGGGCAGGCCCTCCGCGACCAGGCCGGCGGCCAGCCAGACGGCGGCGACGGGGAGCAGCAGAGCGAGACGGTCATCCATGGGCTCAGCCTTGCCCAGTTCGGCGTCCACCGAATCCGGGACGGCACCCCGGTCGACCCGGAACGTCGTCCCGTAGGGGGCGGGCCGGATCAGACGTCGAAGGTGGACGGACGCCCGGTGGCCGGCGCCGGCGGGGTGGCCTTCCACAGGCCGGTCTTCTGCGCCGCGAGCCGGGCCAGGTAGGCCGGGTTGAGGATGACGTACCGGCGCCAGAGCCGCTTCGGCTCCAGGCCGAGCCGCCAGAACCACTCCAGCCCGGCGCGCTGCATCCACGGCGGCGGGTTGCGCAGCAGGCCGGCGTGGTAGTCGAACGCCGCGCCGACCGCCATCAGCGGCATGTCCAGCAGCGGTCGCATGGCGTACGCGAAGACCTCCTGGCGGGGGCAGCCCAGCCCGACCAGGACGAGGCGCGCGCCACTGCTCCGGATCCGGTCGGCGATCTCGGCGTCCTCGCCCGGCTGGACGGCCCGGAACTTGGACGGCTCGACGCCGGCGATCTTCAGCGCCGGGAACTTGCGCTCCAGCGCCGGGATCAGCCGGGACAGCGTCTCCTCGGTGGAGCCGTAGAGGTAGACCGGCAGCCCCTCGTCGGCGAACCGGGCGAGCACCCGCAGGGTCAGCTCCGGCCCGTAGACGCGGTCGGTGAGGCCGGCGCCGTGCAGCAGGTTGAGCGCCCAGCGCACCGGCTGGCCGTCCGGGGTCACCACGTCGAACGCGTTGAGCCGGGCGTTGTGCGCCGGGTCGAGCACCCCGGTCATCACGCCGTGCACGGCCAGCGCGGTCAGCGCCAGGGGACGGCGTTCCCGGGCGGCGTCGACCACCGCCTCGGTGGCCCGGGCGTAGTCGGTCGCGTCGACGCCGACGCCGAGCACGTTGCGCTTCGTGTCGCCGGTCATGCCTGCGGCACCCACTTGTCGACGTTCGCCTCGTGGATCTCGCGGAGGATCATCGGCACGTCGTATGTGATCTTCCAGGCCGGGTAGTGCTCCTCGAACCGGGCCATGCTGCTGACGTACCACTGGTGGTCGCCGGTGCGGGCCTGCTCGACGTAGTTGATCCGCGCCTCGCGGCCGGTGATCTCCTGGGCGATCCGGAACGCCTCGATGTGCGAGGTGTTCGAGTGCCGGCCGCCGCCGAGGTTGTAGACCTGGGCGGACCGCGGCTCCCGGAAGAACGCCTCGAACGCGGTGAGCACGTCGTGGGAGTGGATCGCGTCCCGGACCATCTTCCCCTTGTAGCCGAAGAGGTTGTACGTCCGGCCCTCCATCACGCACCGCATCAGGTAGGCGAGGAAGCCGTGCAGCTCGGCCGCGGAGTGCGCCGGGCCGGTCAGCGTGCCGCCCCGGAAGCAGGCGGTCTTCATGTCGAAGTACCGGCCGTACTCCTGGACCATCACGTCCGAGGCCACCTTCGAGGCGCCGAAGATCGAGTGCAGCGACTCGTCGATCGACATGTCCTCGGTGATGCCGCCGTACCAGTGGTGGTCCTCGGGCAGCTCGTAGCGCGTCTCCAGCTCGATCAGCGGGAGCGAGTTGGGCCGGTCGCCGTAGACCTTGTTGGTGGAACAGTGGATGAACGGCGCGTCGATCGCGTGCCGCCGGGTGTTCTCCAGCACGTTGAGCGTGCCGCCGGCGTTCACGTCGAAGTCGGTGAACGGCTCCTTGGCGGCCCAGTCGTGGCTCGGCTGGGCGGCGCTGTGGATCACCACGGCGATGTCCCGGCCGTACCGGGTGAAGACCTGCTCCAGGCCGTCCCGGTCCCGGATGTCCACGGCGTGGTGGGTGTACGCGGAGCCGAGGTCGGCGGCGAGCCGGTCGAGGCTCCACGCGGTCGAGCCGTCCTCGCCGAAGAAGTACCGCCGCATGTCGTTGTCGATGCCGACCACGTCGAGACCGAGGCCGGCGAAGTGCCGGGCCGCCTCGGAGCCGATCAGACCGCCGGAACCGGTCACCAACGCGACACTCACACGCCACTCCTGGTCCATGGGAGGCAGGGAAACCATCGGAGCATAGCGTGACGTCCGGTACGCCCCGATACGGCGCGAGGGCCCCGCAGCCTGCGGAGCCCTCGTTCTGGTGGGGATGGGGGGAGTTGAACCCCCACGTCCTTTCGGACACACGGACCTGAACCGTGCGCGTCTGCCATTCCGCCACATCCCCGTGGCACGACCGGAACACCATATCGCATCCCGCGCCCGCCATCTGCGGCGGGTGTCGGGACATATTACGCTGTCCACTGGTCTTGCCACGAACGATCACCGCTCGTGGCGGGCGAAACTGTAGCACGCTCGCGGGCCTGGTCACGAACGGGTCTACGGTAGCCGGCCGAGCGGCGTGTGAGCTGCGGAGGCGGTGTCCGGATACCATCATTGCCTCGGGACCCGAGGAGGAGCCGGTGAGCGTGCTGCAACGCTTCGAGAAGCGTCTGGAAGGCCTGGTCGAGGGGGCCTTCGCCAAGGTCTTCAAAGGGGTGGTCCACCCCGTGGAGATCCTCAACGCCATGCAGCGGGAGGCCGAGGCGCACAAGGCGATCCTGGCCGGTGGGCGCACGTTGGTGCCCAACCGCTACGTGATCGATCTCTCGCCGTACGACCACAGTCGGTTGGCGCCGTACGCCGCCGCGCTGGCCCAGGAGCTGGCCCAGTCGCAGGCGGAGTTCATCGGCGAGCAGGCCTGGACGGTCTACGGCGACGTGATCGTCGAGGTCGAACGCGGTGAAGGGCTGGACACCGGCATGTTCCGGGTCACCGCGGAGGTCTACACCGGCGGCGACGTCGCGCCGGTCTCCGCGCCGGGCGGCTACGACCAGGGCGGCTACGACGCCGGCCCGGCGTACCCGGCCTACGACCAGGGTGGCGGCTACGGTCCGCCGCCCGGCCACGGCGGCGGTCGCAACGTCCGCCTGGTCTCCGGCGACGGGCGCACCTACCCGCTCCAGATGGGCTCGACCGTGATCGGTCGCGGCGACCAGGCCAACCTGCGTCTGCCCGACGTCGGCATCTCCCGGCGCCACGCCCGGCTGGACTTCGACGGCGGCCAGGTCGTGCTGACCGACCTCGGCTCCACGAACGGCACGATGGTCAACGGCCAGCGGGTCTCGGCGGTCGCCCTCAACCCGGGCGACATGATCCAGCTCGGCACCACGACGCTGACCTTCCGCGTGGACGGCTGATCCCCGTTGCCGGAGCTCGTCATCACCGTCGCCCGGTTCGGGTTCCTCATCCTGCTGTGGATCTTCGTCTTCACGGTGGTCGGCGTGATTCGCCGGGACCTCTTCGCCGGGGCCCGGTCGAGTCGCCTGGTGGCCGCGCCACGCGGGGTCGGCGCGTCGACCAACCAGCCCGCCCCACCCGGCAAGCCGGCGAAGGCCAAGCGGGGCCGCGCCGCCCACCAGATGGTGGTCACCGCCGGTCAACTCGCCGGCACCCGGATCACGCTGGGGGAAGCGCAGATCACCATCGGTCGGGCGGAGGACTCGACGCTGGTGATCACCGACGACTACGCCTCGGCGCGACACGCCCGGCTCGTGCCGCGTGACGGGCAGTGGTACGTCGAGGACCTCGGATCAACTAACGGCACCTACCTGGATCGCGCTAAGGTCACCGGACCAACCCCCGTCCCCCTCGGCGTGCCGATCCGGATCGGCCGCACTTCCCTCGAATTACGGCCATGACTCTGACCCTGCGCTACGCGGCCCACAGTGACCGCGGTCTGATCCGAGACGGTAATCAGGATTCCGTCTACGCCGGACCGCGGCTGCTCGCCGTTGCCGACGGCATGGGCGGCATGGCCGCCGGTGACGTCGCCAGCAACATCGTCATCGGTGCCATGGCGCCGCTCGACGAGGACGTCCCCGGTGACGCCCTGGTCGACGCGCTCCGATCCGCCGTGGGCACCGCCAACCAGCAACTCCGCGACACCGTGGACGCCAACCCGCAGCTGGAGGGGATGGGCACGACGCTCACCGCGACCCTCTTCTCCGGCAGCAAGCTCGGCATGGTCCACATCGGTGACTCGCGGGCCTACCTCCTGCGCAACGGCGAGTTCGCGCAGATCACCAAGGACGACACCTACGTCCAGATGCTCGTCGACGAGGGCCGGATCAGCGCGGAGGAGGCGAGCAGCCACCCCCAGCGCTCGCTGCTCACCCGCGCGCTCGACGGCCGGGACATCGACCCGGAGTACAGCGTCCGCCAGGTGCTGCCCGGCGACCGGTACCTGATCTGCTCCGACGGTCTCTCCGGCGTGGTCAGCGCGGACACCATCGGCGACACCCTGCGCGAGTACCCCGACCCGCAGCAGTGCGTGGAACGCCTGGTGCAGCTCGCGCTGCGCGGCGGCGGGCCGGACAACATCACGGTGATCATCGCCGACGCGACCGACCAGGACATCGTCGAGGCGTCCCCGATCGTCGGCGGCGCCGCCGCCCGCGACCGGGGCATGGCGACATCGGCCGACGACTCCACCCCGGCGGCCCGCGCCTCGGCACTGTCCGCCCCCCGGGCGCCCGTGCCCGAGGAGCCCGCCGACAACCGCGACGACGAGCCCGAGCCGCGTCGGCGACGGCCGCTGCGGACCGTGGCCATGGCGCTCGCGCTGGCTGTCATCGTCGCCGGCGCCGTCTTCGGCGGCTGGACGTACACCCAGCGGCAGTACTACGTCGGGGCCACGGACGACGGTCAGCTCGCGGTGTTCCGTGGGGTGCCCGGCCAGGTCGCCGGCCTCGACCTGTCGGACGTGCACGCCCGCAGCGAGTCCCGGCTCGACGACCTGACCCTGGCCGCCCAGGAGCGGGTGAAGCAGGGCATCCAGGCCAAGAGCGAGCCGGACGCCGAGCGCCGACTGGCGGAACTGACGAGCGACGACCCGGCCAACCCGAACCTCAAGCCGCTCTGCCCGCCGAGTCCGGCGCCCGGCACGACGCCGGCCACGCCCAGCCCGACGCCGGTGGCGACGGCCGGCGCGCTGTCCCCGGCGGCCACCGGCAGCGCCGTCCCGCCGACCCCGACGCCCGGCCCGCCGACGCCCACACCGACGTTGACCATCACGCCCGACGCCGTAGTCTCCGACACCGTTCCGCCGGCCGATCCCGCCGGTTGCCGGTCGCCGGAGTGAGCGCCGGCTCGATCCCGAGGACGCATCCGTGACCGCAGCCGCCGCACCGGCCGCCTCGCCCGCTTCGACGGGCGAGCAGTCCGGCGTACGCCTGGCCCGGTCCCGGCGTAACGCCGAGCTGTCCCTGCTCCTGCTCGCCATGGTGCTGGTGGCGGCGTACGCGGCGATGATCGAGGCCAAGGCGCTGGACACCATCACGTCGGATTTCTGGGTTCCGGCCGCCGCGCTGGGGCTGGTCTTCCTGGGCCTGCACCTGGTGATCCGGTGGCTGGCGCCGTACGCCGATCCGGCGCTGCTGCCGGCGGTGGCGCTGCTCAACGGCATCGGGGTCGGCTTCCTGCGCCGCTACGACCTGGCCCAGGCCGCGCCGGCGGAGCGGGCCGACCTGGCCATCTTCGCCGGCACCGGGGGCCGGCAACTGGCGTGGACGCTGGCCGCGGTGGCGCTCGCCGCCGGGCTGCTGGCGATCCTGCGCGACCACCGCACGCTCTCCCGGTACGCGTACACGCTGGGGCTGGCCGGCATCGTGCTGGTGATGATCCCGGCGGTGCTGCCCGGCCGGTTCTCCGAGATCAACGGCGCCAAGCTGTGGATCCGGGTCGGCGGGTTCCAGATCCAGCCGGGTGAGTTCGCCAAGCTCGCGCTGCTCACGTTCTTCGCGTACTACCTGGTGCGCAAGCGGGAGGTGCTGTCGCTGGCCAGCCGGCGGGTGCTCGGCATCGACTTCCCGCGCGGCCGGGACCTCGGGCCGGTGCTGGTGGTCTGGCTGGTCAGCATCCTGGTCCTGGTCTTCGAGAAGGACCTGGGCACCTCGCTGCTCTACTTCGGCATGTTCGTGGTGACGCTCTACGTCGCCACCGAGCGGGTGAGCTGGCTGCTCATCGGTCTGATCCTGTTCTTCGGCGGCGCCTACCTGGCCTACCTGCTGGGCAGCACCGTGGGTGGCCCGTTCGCCAACTTCTACGACCGGGCGCAGATCTGGCTCGACCCGTTCGCCGAGCCGTACGACCGCGGCTACCAGCTCGTCCAGGGCCTGCTCACGCTCGGCACCGGTGGCCTGTTCGGGGCCGGGCCGGGCGGCGGCCAGCCGACGCTGCTGCCCGAGGTGCAGACCGACTTCATCTTCGCCGGCATCGGTGAGGAGATCGGCCTGTTCGGTCTCTCCGCGCTGCTCGTGGTCTACCTGCTGATCGTCGAGCGGGGCCTGCGGGCGGCACTGGCGGTGCGCGACTCGTTCGGCAAGCTGCTCGCCGGCGGCCTGGCGTTCACGCTGGGCCTCCAGGTCTTCGTCATCGTCGGCGGGATCAGCAAGCTCATCCCGCTGACCGGTCAGACCACGCCGTTCCTGTCCGCCGGCGGTTCCTCGCTGATGGCGAACTGGCTGCTGATCGCCGTGCTGCTGCGGGTCTCCGACGGTGCCCGCCGGCCGGTCACCGGCGGTCGCGGCCCGGCGGCCCGGCCCGGCGGCGGCCCGCCCGACCAGCTGCACGGTGCTCCCACGGAGGTGATCCGGCCGTGAACGCACCCCTGCGCCGCGTCGGTGTGGTCGTGATGATCCTGTTCGGCCTGCTCTTCGCGAACCTGAACTGGATCCAGGCGTACAAGGCCGACGAGTACCGCACCAGCGACTACAACGGCCGGGTCCAGGTCGCCGAGTACGACCGCAAGCGCGGCAACATCGAGGTCGGCGGCACCGCGTACGCGCTCAGCAAGGAGACCGGCGGGGAGCTGAAGTACCTGCGCACCTACCCCCAGGGGGAGATGTACGCGCACGTGCTCGGCTGGAAGCCGGTGAACGGCAGCGCGAGCGGCATCGAGCGGGTGGAGAACGACTTCCTCGCCGGCACCAGCGACGCGCTCATCGCCAGCCGGATCAAGGACATGTTCACCGGGGACGAGACCGGTGGCGGCAACGTGCTGCTGACCCTCTCCAAGCGGGCCCAGGAAACGGCGTTCAAGCAGCTCAACGACAACCAGGTCGGGGCGAAGAAGGGCGCGGCAGTCGCGATCGACCCGCGTACCGGCGCGGTGCAGGCGCTGGTCTCCATGCCGAGCTTCGACCCGAATCCGCTGGCCAGCCACTCCAGCACCGAGGCCGACCGGGCCTACAACGCGTTGGAGAAGGACAAGGACCGGCCGCTGGCCAACCGCGCGCTCGCCGAGGTGCTGCCCCCGGGCTCCACCTTCAAGGTCATCATGGCCGCCGCGGCGCTGGAGAACGGCGTCGGCCAGCAGACGCAGATCCCGGCCGGGTCGAGCTACACCGCGCCGGGCGCCGGCGTGCCGATCAAGAACGCGGCGCCGTCGATCTGCCCCGAGTCGCAGGTGACACTGCGGGACGCGGTGACCGAGTCCTGCAACACCGGCTTCGCGCAGCTCGGCGTGCGCCTCGGCGCGGAGAAGGTCAAGGAGAAGGCGAAGCAGTTCGGCTTCGAGCAGGAGGACCTCACGGTCGGGCAGAACGGTGACGGCGGCCTGCCGGTCGCGGCCAGCCGCACCGGTGACATGCAGAACCCGGACGGCAGCACCGACCAGGCCGCGCTGGCCCAGTCGTCGATCGGCCAGAACAACGTGCGGATGACGCCGTTGCAGGGCGCGCTGATCGCCGCCGCGGTGGCCAACAACGGCAGCCAGATGCGCCCGTACATGGTGAAGCAGCTGCTCGGGCCGGACCGCACCACGGTCTACGACGCGGCCAAGCCGCGTGAGCTGCGCCGCCCGGTCAGCAGTCAGGTCTCCGCCGACCTGCGGTCGATGATGCAGAACGTGGTGAAGGAGGGCACCGGCCGCCGGGCCGCCATCGACGGGTACGTGGTCGGCGGCAAGACCGGCACCGCGCAGTCCGGCCCGGACACGCCGGACCACGGCTGGTTCATCGGCTTCGCGATGGACAAGGACGGCACGCCGCTCTCCGCGGTCTGCGTCGAGCTGGAGCAGGCCGGCAGCGGCGGTAGCGCGGAGGCGGCCCGGATCGCCGGCCGGATCATGGCGGCGGCCATCGCGGACTCCGGGAGGCGCTGACGTGCTGAGCCCGGGGGTGCAGCTCGGCAACCGCTACCGTCTCGACGAGCGGATCGCCAGCGGTGGCATGGGTGACGTCTGGCGCGGCACCGACCAGGTGCTGGGCCGGACGGTCGCGGTCAAGAGCCTGCTGCCCGCGTTGCTCGACGAGCCGGGTTTCGCCGAGCGGTTCCGGGGCGAGGCGCGGACCATGGCCACCATCAACCACCCCGGCGTGGTGGACGTCTACGACTTCGGCAGCGACCAGCACATCGCGTTCCTGGTCATGGAATACGTGGAGGGCGACGCGCTCTCCGCCACGCTCGGCCGGGTCGGCCGGCTCACCCCGGCCCGCACCATGGCGTTGCTGGCCCAGGCCGCCGACGCGCTGCACGCCGCGCACGAGAAGGGCATCGTGCACCGCGACGTGAAGCCGGGCAACCTGCTGGTCCGGCCGAACGGCACGCTGGTGCTCACCGACTTCGGCATCGCCCGGTCGGAGCTGGTCGGCCAGCTCACCGCCGCCGGCTCGGTGCTCGGCACCGCCTCCTACATCTCGCCCGAGCAGGCCACCGGCGCGGTCGCCACCCCGGCCTCCGACGTGTACGCGCTCGGCGTGGTCGCCTACCAGTGCCTGGCCGGGCGGCGGCCGTTCGAGGGCGACAACCCGCTCGAGATCGCCATGAAGCACGTGCGGGACACGCCCCGCGCGCTCCCTGCCGACATCCCGCCGCAGGTGCGGGCGATCGTCGAGCGGGCCATGGCGAAGGACCCGGCGGCCCGCTGGTCCAGCGCCGCCGCGTTGGCGGGGATCGCCCGGCAGGCCAAGCAGACGCTCTCCCAGCAGGCGCGCGGCGGGCGGCCGATCTCCGGCGTACCGGCCTCGCCGGCCGCACCGGTCGCGCGGGCGCAGGTGCCGAACGCCGCGCCCCGCCCGCAGCCCCGCCCGCCGGTCACGCCGCCCCGACCGCCGGTGACGCCGGCCCGCCCACCGGCGGCGCCGCGCCCGACCATGGTCGCGCACCCGGCCCCGCAGGCCCGCCCGCCGGTGGGTCCGCGTGGTGCGGCACCCGTCCCGCAACCCCGGCCCCCGCACAACCCGCTGGGGTACGCTCGTCCGCCCGTCGCGCCGCCGCCGGCACCCCGCCGCTCCCGGTCCGGGCTCTGGACGACCGCGATCCTGGTGGCGGTGCTGGTCATCCTCTGCTCGGGCGTGATCTCGTTCTGGTACCGGAAGTACGGTTCGGCCGCCCCCGGTCCGGCGAGTGTGAGCGTGACCTCCGGCGCGGTGCGCGCGTACGGGGGCGACTATCCGGTCCGCACGTCGTACCGTCGTGAGGTACGCCTCCAGCCGGCCGGCGGCGGTACGACGACGAGCGAAGGACGAGAGACGCGATGACAGCGCAGGCCCGCCTGCTCGGTGGCAGGTACCAGGTCGGCGAGCTGCTGGGCTACGGCGGCATGGCGGAGGTGCACCGCGGTCGCGATCTCCGGCTCGGGCGGGACGTCGCGATCAAGATGCTTCGTGCCGACCTGGCCCGCGACGCGACGTTCCAGATGCGGTTCCGCCGGGAGGCGCAGAACGCCGCCTCGCTCAACCACCCGGCCATCGTGGCCGTCTACGACACCGGCGAGGAGACCGCCCCGACCGGCGAGACACTGCCGTTCATCGTGATGGAGTTCGTCAACGGGCGGACCCTGAAGGAGGTCCTCGGCGTCGAGGGGCGGCTCCAGCCGCGCCGGGCGCTGGAGATCTGCGCCGACATGTGCGCCGCGCTGGAGTTCAGCCACCGGCACGGCATCATCCACCGGGACATCAAGCCCGGCAACGTGATGCTCACCCAGACCGGCCAGGTCAAGGTGATGGACTTCGGCATCGCCCGCGCGCTGGCCAGCGGCGCCACCACGATGACGCAGACCAGCGCGGTCATCGGCACCGCACAGTATCTTTCCCCGGAGCAGGCGCGCGGCGAGGCGGTCGACGCCCGCTCCGACGTCTACGCGGCCGGCTGCGTGCTGTTCGAGCTGCTCTGCGGGCACCCGCCGTTCGTCGGGGACAGCCCGGTCAGCGTCGCCTACCAGCACGTCCGCGAGCAGCCGCCGACGCCGAGCACGATCAACCCGGACGTCAACCCCGCGGTCGACGCCATCGTGCTCAAGGCGCTCTCCAAGAACCCGCTCAACCGCTACCAGAGCGCCGGTGAGATGCGGGCGGACCTGCTCCGCGCCGCGGCCGGCCGGCCGGTGCTGGCCACCCCGGTGATGCCGGCCGAGGAGACCATGCCGATGGCGGCCGCCGCGGGCGGCTACCAGGCGGCGCAGCAGACCCAGATGATGGGCCCGCAGACCCGCCAGCAGCCGCCGGCCCGGGTCGGGGATCCGCGCAAGCGCAGAAGTTCCTCCTGGGTCATCGCGACGTTCGCGGCGCTCGGCGTGCTCGCGGTGATCGCGCTGGGCACCGCGCTCTGGCTCAACCAGGCCGGCAACGAGAAGGTCTCCGTCCCGCAGTTGGGCGACCGGACCCAGGCCGACGCGCAGGCCGCGCTCACCCAGGCCGGGCTGCGGTTCGTCCCCGGCACGCCGGTGAAGAACGCCGAGTGCAAGAAGGGCACGGTGGTGGGGCAGAACCCCGGGCCGGGCCTCCGGGTGGACAAGAACACGCCGGTCACGGTGCAGGTCTGCGCCGGCCCGGACGACGTCACCATCCCGCAGAGCCTGGTGGGTGGCACCTACACCAGCGTGAAGGGCCAACTGGAGAGCCTTGGGCTGACCGTCGAGCGCAAGGAAGTCACCAGCGGTGCCCCGCAGGACCAGGTCACCAAGGTGACGCCCAAGGAGGGCAGCACCGTGCCCCCGAACACCAAGGTGACGCTCGAAGTGTCCAAGGGCAACCTGAACGAGGTGCCGGACGTTCGTGGCTACACCGAGGACCAGGCGAAGGCGCGGTTGAAGGACGCCGGCTACGACGTCGAGGTCCGGGACGGCAAAGAGGTCGATCCGGCCCAGGCGGGCAAGGTGAGCAGCCAGTCCCCGTCCCCCGGCAAGAAGCTGGCCAAGGGCGAGACCGTGACCATTGCGGTCGACGTGCCGCTGCCGGAGGAGTCCGAGAGCCCGTCGCCGAGCGCGACCCCCACCACGTCGCCGAGCACCCCGGGTGCCGGTGGCGGTGGCGGCTTCCCGATTCCGTCGATCCCGCCGACGCGCAACCGCTGACGTGTGCTCCCGGGGCGCGGCCCCGGCGGCCCTGACCACGGGCGTGGCGGTGTCCCACCGGGGGCGCCGCCACGTGGGTGTCCGGAGAGTCAGGCGGTGGCGAACGCGGCCCGGCGTCGCGCGTCGACCTCGGCGGCCAGCTCCGGGGCCCGCTCCCGCGCCTCCGGATGGCCGCAGGCGGCCAGCCAGTTCGCCAGCATGAGGTGACCGCCCTCGGTCAGCACCGACTCGGGGTGGAACTGGACGCCCTCGATCGGCAGCGTGCGGTGCCGCATCGCCATCACCACGCCGGAGGCGGTCCAGCCGGTGACCTCCAGCTCGTCGGGGAGCGTTTCGGGCAGTACGGCGAGCGAGTGGTAGCGGGTGGCGGTGAACGGGTCGGGCAGGCCGGCGAGCACGCCGTCGCCGCGGTGGCGCACCTCGGAGGTCTTGCCGTGCAGCAGCTCCGGCGCGCGGGTCACGGTCGCGCCGAACGCCGCGCCGATGGCCTGGTGGCCGAGGCAGACGCCGAGGATCGGGAGCCGGCCGGCGTACTCGCGGATGACGTCCAGGCAGATGCCGGCGCGGTCCGGGCGGCCCGGTCCGGGCGACAACAGGACGCCGGCCGCCCCGACCCGTCCCACCTCGGCGACGTCGATCTCGTCGTTGCGGCGGACCTCGCAGTCCGCGCCGAGCTGGCCGAGATACTGCACGAGGTTGAAGACGAACGAGTCGTGGTTGTCGATCACCAGGACGCGCATCCGGGTCACCCGCCCGGAGCGGTGGGCGGGGCGTTGTTCGTCTCGGTGCTGTAGGGGAGTTCCTCGTCCTGTTCGGGCTGCCCGGTCGGGTCGGTGAGGCCGCCGCCGGGGGCGTCGCCGGGCACGCCGGAGTTTTGCGTGACCTGCACGTCGTCGAAGGGCAGCAGCGGCTCGGCCCACGGGAAGACCACGAACCAGAGCAGGGCCACGGTGGCGGTGGCCAGCAGCACCGACCCGATCAGCTTGCCGGGCAGGCCCAGGGGCAGCTTCCGCCAGATCCACGCGTACACGGTTCAGCCCTCCAGCTCGGCCGGTCGGCCCGTCGACTTGGCCTGGGCCCGGTCGAAGCGGGCGTGGATGATCAGCCGCTGGTAGTTGTCGAACTTGGGGTTGCAGGTGGTCAGCGTGAGCAGCTTCTCGGTGGCCCGGCCACCCGGCTTGCCCGGCACCGGCGCGACCACCTCGACCTGGGACGGCTTGACGATGCGCTGCTGGTAGACCCGGTAGACCAGCCACTCGCCCTTGGTCTCGACCACGATGGCGTCGCCGGGGGACAGCTCGTCCAGCCGCCAGAACGTGGACCGGATACGGTGCCCGGCGACGGAGAAGTTGCCGACCTCGCCGGGCATGGCGCTGTCCGGGTAGTGGCCCGGGGCGTACCGGATGTCGTCCGGGGTGACGCCCTCGACCACCACCCAGTGCTTGTCGAGCTTCGGGATGTAGAGGCCGGCGACCGGCTTGCCCTCGGCCGGCGGTTTCGGTTTCGTGCTCGGGCCGGGGGTCGGGCCGACCGTCGGGTCCGCCGCCCACTCCTGGGCGAGCTGACCGGTCAGGTCGTTCTGGTGGGCGTCGACGATGACCGACTTGCCCCAGATCTCGTAGCCGGCGAAGAGAAGCACCACCAGGCCGAACGTGATCAGCAGCTCGCCCGCGCCACGGACCGCCGTGCGCAGCCGGGAGCCGGTGGTGGGCCGCGTCAGCTCGGAGTAGACGCTGCGGTATCCCTCGCCGGTCTGTTCCGGCCGGAGCTGCACCACCCGCTCGCCGCGCCGTGGCCGTGGCGGCTCGGCGGGCGGCTCGCCGTCGTCGCCGCCGGGGTCCGGCGCCGGGGGCACCGCGCCCATCAGGCCGGTGGCGTCCAACCGGGGGTCGGCCGGCCGGCGGGTGACGGCGGGCAGCACCGCTGTCGCGCCGGGGTCGGCCGGCGGGGCCGGGTCCGGGCCGCGCCCGGTCGGGCCACCCGACCGGGGTACGCCGTGTCGCTCGGGTCCGACAGCGTGTCGCTCGGGTGCGCCGGCGTGCCGCTCGGGACCACTCGCGTGTCGCTCGGCTGCGCCGGGGTGCCGTTGTGGTGCGCCGGTGTGCTGCCGGGCTGCGGTGGAGTGCCGCTCGGGCCGGCCGGCCACCGGCGGGATGAAGTCGGTCGGCCCGTCACCCGGCGCGGCCGGTCGCACGCCGACACCGGGCCCTCCGCCGGCACCGGACATCCCGCCCGCACCGGGCATCCCGCCGGGACGGCCGGTCGGGGCGTCGGAGGGGTCCAGGCCGGCGCGGCGGTCGTGGGGGGCCTCGGCGGGCGGGCGGGAGTGCGGTCCCCGACCCGGCGGGTCGAACCGTCGGGGGTCGGTGGGAGCCGTCGGACCGGCGTACCGCCGGCTGTCGACGCCGGGCGTCTCCGCGGTTCGGCCGGCGGGCGGGCCGCTGGGCGGTGGGGTGCCGAGCCCGTTGCGGACCTCCGGCGACCGCCCCTCGGGGCCGGCGGCGGGCCGGCCGGGTCGGCGGGACGGCGGGTACGCCTCGGTGCGCGAGGCGGCCGGCGGCGGGGAGGCCGGATTGCCCGGCCAGGCGGGCGGGCGGGCCGGATTGCCCGGCCAGGCCGGCGGTGGGTCGGCGGGGCGGGCGGCCGGCGGGGTGACCGGGCGGGCGGTGGGGCCGCGCCGTGCCGGGGCGGAGTGGGCCGGGCCGTCGTCCGGCCACGGCAGGTCGACCCGGGCCGGGGCGGGCGCCGGACGCTCGACCTTCCGGAGGAACGCGGTCGGCTCCTCCGACCCGCTGCGACGGCGATCGTCGCGTTCCCGGGGTTCGTCGCCGGTCACCGGGGCACCGTCGCCGATTGCAGCGCGGTGGAGTCCTCGAACGCCGGCACCGTCACGGTGGAGGTCTGCTCGCTGTAGCCGAGTTGGTAGTGGTCGGCCACTTCCTTGAACACCCGGACTCCCTCAGACGCGGCGAGCGCCCGCTGGAACTGGGCGGGGTCGCCGATGGCCACGATCTTGAAAGGAGGGGAGTAAACCCGGCCGTGCAGCAGCAGGGTGTTACCGACGCAGCGTACCGCGCTGGTGCTGAGCACGCGGACGTTCATGATTGACATGGCCTCCGCGCCTCCGGCCCACAGCGCGTTCACCACCGCCTGCACGTCGCCCTGGTGCACGACCAGGTCGTCGTTGCTGGCGCCCTTGGGCAGCGGCTGGCCGGGGCCCCAGTCGGCGTCGTTCAGCTCGATCGTGATGCCGGTGCCGGTGAGCGCGGTGAACCCGGCCGCCTGCCGGATCGCGGCGGCCCGGTCCCGCTGCGTCTTCACCGGCCCGTCGGTGCCGGCCAGCGCCTCGGTCTGCTCCTCGACCTCGTCGCGCAGCCGCGCGGCCTTCGCCTCGCTGGCCGCGACCTGCTCGCGGCGGTCCTCGATGAGCTGGGTGAGCTGGGGGCGCCGGTCCTCGCGCAGCGGGGTGCCGCCGGCCGTGGTCGCGGTGGTGGTGAACAGCAGCCCGGCCGCGGCGGCGATCAGCGGCACGCCGATCGACCAGCCGGGGCGGCGCTGGCGTGCCCGCCGGGGCAGCAGACCGGCGACCGCGCGGCGAAGGACCTTCTGCCAGGAGGCGGCGCCGGACGTGTACTCCACCGGGCGTTCCCTTTCCCGTCGTCTCGTTCCGGCCCGCGCCGATGCGAACCGACCTGCTCGACCCGAAAAGTCCGCTCTTTTCGGTAACTCCGTGCACCGGCCCGACCCCATTCGTGGCCTGGACGGTCCGTCGGGACTACGCTAGCTGTCGACACATTATTGGCCATGGACCGTCGCCCCCGCGCCCGGTTGTCAGGCCGGACGAGGTCGTACCCCCCTCTGGAGAGCGTCGTGCCCAAGTCTCAGGTCCGCAAGAAGAAGGTGTACACCCCGCCGACGGACGTCCGTCCGACGGCGACGGCGTCGACGCGCAAGCCTAGCCCGATCTGGCTGCCGTTCACCGCCGTCGCGCTGATCGTGGTGGGCATCGCCTGGCTGGTGGTCTACTACCTTTCCGAGCAGGCGTATCCGGTCGCCTCGTGGGGTTACTGGAACCTCGCGGTGGGCTTCGGCGCGATGGTCTCCTCGCTGATCCTGCTCTCCCGCTGGCGCTGACCGGCCGGTTTTCACCTCGCGCACGTCACGCCACGCCGCCCCTGCCCGGCGCCTGGGCTCCGGCCCACCTAAGGTGTCCGCAGGGCGGCGTGGCCGATGCGAGAAGATTCACGTTACTGCTGAGTAACCTTCCGCGTAGGCTGCACTGACAAGCAGCAGACCGGGAGGCCAACTCGATGGGCAGCGTCCAGATCGTCACCACGATCCTCGCGGCCGCCATCACCGCCGTGGCGGTGTGGCTTGCGGTACGCGCGGTCATGAAGATGACGGCCGTCATCCGGCTCGGGCAGCCCGCGCCCGAGCGGTTCGCCGACAAGGGCGCGCGCACCACCAAGATGCTGGTGGAGACCGCCGGCCACACCCGCATGCTCAAGTGGAGCGTGGTCGGGGCCGCCCACTGGTTCGTGATGGTCGGCTTCATCGTGCTGTCGCTGCTGGTGCTGGAGGCCTACTTCGAGGTGGTCTCGACCGGCGGCGGGCTGCCGATCGTCGGGCACTGGACCGTCTTCGGGCTGGTCACCGAGTGGATCGGCATCCTCGGCCTGGTCGGCATCCTGGTGCTGATGGCGATCCGGCTGCGCAACCGGCCCAACCGGCCGGAGAACCGTTCCCGCTTCACCGGCTCGACGATGTGGCAGGGCTACTTCGTCGAGTGGGTCGTGCTGCTGGTCCTGATCTTCGGCTTCCTCATCCGGGGTTTCAAGGTCGCCACAGACCACTTCGAGTACCCGGTCTGGGCCACCCCGCTCAGCCACGCGGTCGGTTCGGTGCTCCCCGACTGGGCGGCCGGCGTCAGCGTGGCCGCCCTCATCAAGATCGTCATCTCGATGACCTGGCTCATCGTGATCTCGCTGAACGTCACCATGGGTGTCGCCTGGCACCGCTTCCTGGCCTTCCCCAACATCTTCTTCAAGCGCGACCCGCAGAAGGCGGCCGGCTCCGGCCTGGGCCCGCTGCGGCCGATGACGAGCGAGGGCAAGCCGCTCGACTTCGAGGAGGCCGACCCGGAGAAGGACCAGTTCGGCGTCGCCCAGGTCGAGCAGTTCACCTGGAAGGGCCTGCTCGACTTCAGCACCTGCACCGAGTGCGGTCGCTGCCAGTCGCAGTGCCCGGCCTGGAACACCGGCAAGCCGCTGTCGCCGAAGCTGCTGGTGCTGAGCCTGCGCGACCACGCGTACGCCAAGGCGCCCTACCTGCTGGCCGGCGGCGGTAAGGACCTGACCGGCGAGGAGAAGGCCACCGAGGCGCAGCTCGCCCACATGGACGTGCTGGCCCTGGCCGAGGCCGACCGGCCGCTGATCGGCACCGCCGAGGAAGGCGGCGTCATCGACCCGGACGTGCTCTGGTCCTGCACCACCTGTGGCGCCTGCGTCGAGCAGTGCCCGGTGGACATCGAGCACGTCGACCACATCGTCGACATGCGCCGCTACCAGGTGTTGATCGAGTCGAGCTTCCCGTCCGAGGCCGGCGTGATGCTGCGCAACCTGGAGAACAAGGGCAACCCGTGGGGCGCGCCGCAGAACACCCGCGAGGACTGGACCAAGGGGCTGGACTTCGAGGTGCCCCGGGTCGGCGAGGTCGAGGACTTCGAGTACCTCTTCTGGGTCGGCTGCGCCGGCGCGTTCGAGGACCGGGCCAAGAAGACCACCCGCGCGGTCGCCACGCTGCTCAACGAGGCCGGCGTGAGCTTCGCCATCCTCGGCGAGGGCGAGACCTGCTCCGGTGACCCGGCCCGCCGGATCGGCAACGAGTTCGTGTTCCAAATGCTCGCCCAGCAGAACGTGGAGACGCTGAACGAGGCGTTCGACGGCCGGGAGAAGAGCAGGCGGAAGATCGTCGCCACCTGCCCGCACTGCTTCAACACGCTGGGCAACGAGTACGGCCAGCTCGGCGGCGAGTTCGAGGTGGTGCACCACACCCAGTTGCTGGCCCACCTGGTCAGCGCCGGCAAGCTCACGCCGGTGCAGCCGGTCGACGGGGGCGTCACCTACCACGACCCCTGCTACCTGGGCCGGCACAACCGGATCTTCGCCGCGCCCCGCGAGGTGCTCGGCGACTCGATGCAGGGCGAGCTGACCGAGATGCCGCGCAACAGTGAGCGCTCCTTCTGCTGCGGCGCCGGCGGCGCCCGGATGTGGATGGAGGAGAAGATCGGCAAGCGGATCAACGTGGACCGGGTCGAGGAAGCCATGTCCACCGGCGCGAAGACCATCGCGGTCGGCTGCCCGTTCTGCTCGACGATGCTCAACGACGGGGTGAACGGCAAGGGCGCCGGCGAGGACGTCGAGGTGGTCGACGTGGCGAGCGTGCTGCTGCGCTCGGTCAAGCCGGAGGCGCCGGCCGGCGAGAAGGAGACCGCGCCGGCGGCCGGCTGAGGCGTACCCCCGGCACGAGCCGGACCACGACGGCGGCGGCACCCGGACGGTGCCGCCGCCGTCGTCTCAGCTCGCTGTGGTGACCGCGATGGCGGCCGTGGTGGTGGTCGCGATCATCACCGCCGCCTGCATCTCCTCGATCGCCTTCTTCGTCGCGGCGGAGGCCCAGTCACCGGCGGCGATCTCGCTCAGCCGGGCCTTGACCCGCTCCTTCGGCAGCTCGCGGAAGAGCTTGCGGTCCAGACCGACCGCGCCGGTCAGGGTGAGCAGCGCCGCGGTCCGCGCGTCGACCGGGCCGTCGCCGACCAGCGCGTCCCTCATCCGGTGCCGGGCCGCGGTCTCCGCCGCCGGCTCCGCGCCGGTCGGCGAGGGATAGCGGGTACGCGGAAAGACCAACAGCACCCGGTCGGACTCCCGACGCAGCACCCCGGCGTCGACCAGCCCGTCGAGCACCCGGTCCGGCAGCCCCTTGGCCAGCTTGCCGATCCAGTCCTTCGGCTTGCGGGGCCGCCCGTCCCCGACGGTGGCCAGCGCCTCGTCGAGCAGTGGCACGCCGGTCGGGGTGGGATCGGTCACCACCAGTCGCTTGTCCGCGACCTCCACCCGGCGGGCCAGCGCCAACTCCAGCAGCACCGCGCCGGCGAGGCCGTAGTCCAGGTGCGGACGGCCGAGCCGGTTCGCGCCGGCGTCGTCGTAGGCGAGCAGGACCAGTTCATCGGTGAGCAGCAGACCGTCCATATCCGCCACGCTACGGGTGGCGCGCCATCGGCGCCCGCATGCCACAATCACGCCCATCGACGGCCTTTTGGTTCTGACGCTGTTGCCCCTGGTCGGCTTCGTGCTGCTGACCGCGGGCAACGCCTTCTTCGTCGCGGCCGAGTTCGCCCTGGTCACGGTGGACCGGGCGGAGATCGACAGGCGGGCCGGCGAGGGGGACGCCCGGGCCGCCACGGTCCGCCGTGCGCTGCGCGACCTGTCCTTCCAGCTCTCCGGCGCGCAGCTCGGCATCACCATCACCGCGCTGCTCACCGGCTACCTGGCCGAGCCCGCCCTGGCCCGGCTCGTCGCGCCGGTGCTGCGCCCGTTCGGCGGGGCGGACCACCTCTCCGGGCTGCTCGCCCTGGCGCTGGCCACGCTGCTCTCGATGCTCTTCGGTGAGCTGGTGCCGAAGAACCTCGCGCTGGCCCGGCCGATGCCGGCGGCGCTGGCCACCGCCGCGCCGATGCGCGCCTTCTCCCGCACCTTCGGCTGGCTGATCCGGCTGCTCAACGACTCCGCCAACCGGTTGGTCCGCCGGCTCGGCGTGGAGCCGCAGGAGGAGCTGGCCAGCGCCCGCTCACCGGAGGAGCTGGGGCTGCTGGCCGCGATCTCGGCGCGGGCCGGCGCGCTGCCACCGGACACCGCGATGCTGCTGCGACGCACCATCCGGTTCGGCGACAAGCGGGCCGCCGAGGCGATGACCCCCCGGGTGGACGTGATCGCGTTGCGCGCCACCGCCTCCGTCGCCGAGCTGCTCGATCTGTCCCGGCGGACCGGCCGCACCCGGTTCCCGGTCTACGAGGAGACGCTCGACCTGGTGACCGGTGTCGTCGGGGTGCCCGACGCGCTCGGGGTGCCGCTGGCCCGGCGGTCCGCCACCACCGTCGCCTCGGTCGCCCGGGAACCGGTGTACGTGCCGGAGAGCCTGGACCTGGACGGCGTGCTGGCCGCGCTGAAGGACGCCGGCGCGGACCTGGCCATCGTGGTCGACGAGTACGGCGGCACGGACGGCGTGGTGACGGTGGAGGACCTGGTCGAGGAGCTGGTCGGGGAGATCGCCGACGAGTTCGACCCGGCCGCGGTGGACGACCTCGGGCCGGCGGAGCTGACCGTGCCGGGCGGGGAACGGACCGTCCTGGTCGACGGCCTGCTGCGCGCCGACGAGCTGGTCGAGCAGACCGGTTTCCGGCTGCCCGAGGGGCCGTACGAGACGTTGGGCGGGTTCCTGATGGCCCGCCTCGGGCACATCCCGGTCGCCTGCGAGACGGTCGACGAGGCGGGCTACGAGTTCACCGTGGTGGAGGTGGACCGGCACCGGATCGAGCAGGTCCGCGTGCTGCGTCCCGAGGAGCCCGACGACGGTGCCTGAGCTGCTGGTGGCCCTGGTGTTGCTGCTCGGCAACGCCTTCTTCGTGGGCAGCGAGTTCGCGCTGATCGCGTCCCGCCGTACCGTGCTCGAACCGCTCACGGCGACGTCGAAGCGGGCCCGCTGGGCGCTGTCCGCGATGAACCAGATCCCGCTGATGATCGCCGGTGCGCAGCTCGGCATCACGGTCTGTTCGCTCGGCCTGGGCGCGATCGCCGAGCCGGCGTTGGCGCACCTGCTGGAGGTGCCCTTCACCGCGGTCGGGCTGCCCGACTCGGCGGTGCACCCGGTGGCGTTCGTGATCGCGCTGGCCGTGGTGGTGTTCCTGCACACCGTGGTCGGCGAGATGGTGCCGAAGAACATCACGCTGGCCGGCCCGGAGCCGTCGGCGCTCTGGCTCGGCCCGGCCATGCTCGCGTTCTGCCTGGCCACGAAGCCGCTGCTGCTGGCGATGAAGTGGTCGGCCCGGCAGGTGCTGCGGTGGTGGCGGGTGGAGGCGACGGACGCGGTGAAGACCGTGTTCACCGCCGAGGAGTTGGCCGGGCTGGTCTCCCAGGCCCGCACCGAGGGGTTGCTGGACGCCGAGGAGCATGCCCGGATCACCGGTGCGCTCGCCCTGCACAGCCGTACCGCCGCGGACGCGTTGCAGCCGTGGTCGACGGTGACCACGGTGGCGGAGGACGTCTCACCGGCCTCGCTGGAGGTGCTGGCGACCCGCACCGGCCGGTCCCGGTTCCCGGTGGTGCAGCGGGCCACCCGCCGGGTGCTCGGCTTCGTCCACGTCAAGGACGTGCTCGGGTACGCCGGCGCGAGCCGACGGGCCCCGGTGCCGGCCGAGGTCTACCGGCCGCTGGCGGTGGTGCCGCCGGACCGTACGCTCGCCGATCTGCTGCTGGCGATGCGTCGCGAGCGCCGGCACATGGTGCTGGTCAGCGACGGTCGTCGGCCCCTCGGTGTGGTGACGCTCGACGACGTATTGACGGCCATTGTCGGCACGTGAATGAATACCCTTGGTGTGCAAGCGATTGCGGACGCGTGATTGAACAGGCGGCCGCCTTGATTCCACCCCGGTGCCTTCCCTAATGTGATGCACCGACCGCCGTGGGTCGTCCGCCTCGATCTTCCCTCTCGCGAGGCGCCCGCCGGTCGGTTGCAAAGGAGTCCGTGCCGGTGGCAACCATGCCCCCTCAACGTCACGTCCCGAGCGCTTCCCCCGGCCGGCCGGCCGGGGTCCACCGGGTGGTACGCCGTCTCCTCACCCTGGTCGCGGCCGTCGCGGTCGGCGCCGGGATGCTGGCGGCCCCGGCGCACGCGGCGCCCTCGGTGGACGACATCGACGCGCAGATCGACAAGCAGTGGGAGCAGCTCGAACCCACGATCGAGCAGTACAACAAGGTCAGCGCCCAGCTCAAGGCCGACCAGAAGAAGTCGGTCGAGCTGAAGAAGAAGATGGTCCCGCTGGAGCTGGCCTCGACGCTGGCGATGAACAAGGTCGGCGACATCGCCTCCCGCTACTACATGCGCGGCCCGTCCCAGGAGATGGGCGCGCTGCTGGTGAGCACCAAGCCGGGGACGCTGGCCGAGCAGCTCGTCATGCTGGACCGGATCGCCGACGACCAGCGCCGGCAGATCGCCGGTGTGCTCGCGGCCCGCGACAAGTACAACGCGCAGAAGCAGAAGCTGGACGCGTTGATCGCCACCGAGCTCAAGCGGAAGAACGACCTGGCGGCGAAGAAGAAGCAGATCGACTCCGAGATCAAGCGGCTGACCGGGATGCTGCCGGTGACCTCGATCCGCCCGGAGGGCTGCCCCTCGATCGACGGGGTGGTGAGCAGCGCCGCACGGACCGCCATCAAGACGGCGTGCGCCCAGGTCGGCGACCCGTACGTGTGGGGCGCCACCGGCCCGAACTCGTTCGACTGCTCCGGCCTCACGCAGTACGCGTACAAGGCGGCGGGCATCTCGCTGACCCACTTCACCGGCGCGCAGTGGAACGAGGGCCGGAAGATCTCGGCGAGCGAGGCCCGCCCCGGTGACCTGGTCTTCTTCTTCAGCGACCTGCACCATGTCGGGCTCTACCTGGGCAACGGCCTGATGGTGCACGCGCCACGGACCGGCAAACCGGTCCAGGTGGCCAAGGTGCAGTACATGCCGGTCGCGGGCTACCGCCGACCGTACTGACCCGCGTCACGGCGAAGGCCCCCGGTCCTCCACCGGACCGGGGGCCTTCCTCCGTCTGGTGGGCCGTCAGCGCGGCGCGCCGAGCGGCGACGGCAGGATCAGCACGTCGTCGAGGTTCACGAACATGATCCGGTGGCCGAACTGGACCTGCACGTAGCGGTTCTCGCCACGGACCACGGTGCGGTCACCGGGGGCGGAGCCGTCGTAGGAGACCGCCCGGTAGTACTCGCCCGGCAGCACACCGCCGACCGCGTACCGCTGGCCGGCCGCGAACGTGTACTGGAGCGGGGAGATGGCCTGGTACGGGATGGTCTCCGGGTAGGCGGCCTGCTCCGGGTAGGCGCGGCCGTACACCGGGATGGTGGCCTTGCCGGGACGCGGCGTCACCACGAAGCCGGTGGCCCACTTCGCGGTGGGCGCGGCGGCCGGGTTGTGGAACCACGCCTTCTGGCCGAGGTACCAGATCGCGGTCCAGTCGCCCTGGCGGCCGGCCACCGCGTACGTCTGTCCGGCGGAGGCGCGGGCGCCGTGGTCGGAGATGTACATCGTGTCCGGCGTGCCGTCCGGGCGCAGCCCGAGGTCGTTGACCAGCGGGGCGTCCGTGCTCGGCGCGGTCCGCAGCACCACCGCCGAGGAGCCGCGCGACGGGCAGGGCGCGGCCGGCGGGGTGGGCGTCGGGACGCCCGGCGGCTGCTGGTTGCAGCCGACGAACGCGGGGCGGTTGGTGGCGAAGTCCGGGTCGATGGTGACCAGCCCGGTACGCGACGTGCCGGTGGTCCGGAACGGGGCCTTCATCAGGTCGAAGTAGTGCGACCAGTCCCAGTAGGGGCCCGGGTCCCAGTGCATGCCCCGCACGTTCGCGGCGGTGATGCCGGGCACGTTGTCGTGGCCGATGATGTGCTGCCGGTCCATCGGGATGCCGAACTTCTGCGCCAGGTACCGGACCAGCTTGGCCGAGCTGCGGTACATCGCCTCGGTGTACCAGGTGCCCTGGCCGGCGAAGCCCTCGTGCTCCAGGCCGATGGACTTGGCGTTGACGTACCAGTTGCCGGCGTGCCAGCCGACGTCCTTGGCCTTGATGTGCTGGGCGACGTAGCCGTCCACCGACCGCAGCGTGTAGTGCCAGCCCAGGTAGTCGGCACGCTTCACCAGGTCGACGCTGGGGGCGAAGTAGCCCTCGGTGTCGTGGATGACGATGTATTCGATTTTCTGCTGCTTCGGCCGGTCGCCCAGGTCGTGGTTGCCGTAGTCGCCCGGGTCGGCGCTGAGCTGCTCGTAGGGGGCGGGAATCCACTCGCAGGCCAGCCGCACCGGGCACTCCAGCCCGTCCGGCCGCGCGGCGTGGCGCAGTCCGAGCCGGGCCAGCCCGGACCGGTCCGGCTCGGCGGCGGTGGTGGCGGCCAGCGTGACCCGCTGCCCGTCGTCGGTGGTCCGGGCCGCGCCCTGGCCGAGCTGGTCGTAGACCTCGTCGGCGAAGGCCGCCGCCGCGTCGGACGTGTCCGCGCCGGAGTAGCGGGCCACCGCGCCGTACCAGGCCGCGACGTCGCTGCCGGCGCCGACCGGCCCACCCAGTGCCTTCTGGTACGACGCCAGCAGCGCCGCGCCACCGCGGATGTTCGCCGCCGGGTCGGTGCGCAGCGTCTGCGCGTCCAGCCCGGTGAGCGTGGCGGCGGCGTCGAGCGTCTGGAGCGAGGCGGCCGGCAGCGGCGTCTCCCGGGTCGGCGCGGCGGCGGTGGCCGGGTCGAGCCGGAGCGGGCGGGCGTCGTCGCCGCGCGGGTCCTCGTCCTCGTCGACGTGCGCGCTGCCCGGCGTGGCCAGGACGTGCGTGGCGTCGGTCAGGTGCATCGGGCCGTAGCCGCCGCTGGTGCTGGGCTGGCCCGGGTGGGTGTCCCACCTCGACTCCAGGTAGGAGACACCGAGCAGCACGTTCTGCGGTACGCCGTACTCGGCCGCCGCGGCAGCGTACTGCTGCTGGCGGTCGCCGGTGGGCCGGCTGGCCTGCGGCGCGGCGCTCACCGGGCCGGTGGTGGCCAGCGCGGTGGCCGTCGCCACGGCGGCGGCGAGCAGGATCCGTCTGCTCGACGGCGGGGCTGAGAGGTGCATCGAACCTCCTGGACAGGGATGGGGGTCACTGCGTTCCACCCTCACTCCGCCCACCCACAAGGGTCAATACCTTTCCGGGCAGTAATCCGACATGAAAGAAATCTTCATTCGCGTTCGGGTGGCGCATCCGGTACGGAGTGTCACGGCCGTTCGGGTTGCGGATCGATAACGGGAATCCTTACTCTGGTCAAATCGTCGGCCGCATGTTTCACCGTCCAACCCGGTCGGTGACGGCACGACACCGCCGAGTCGCCCACGGGCGAACCGGGGACCCAGGTACCTGGGGTGAATCCGCAGCCACTGCGGTAGGGCGCTTCCCTTCCCGCCCGAACCCGTCAGCTAACCCGGTAGGCGGTCAGGCAGAAGGAGTACGGACGCCCGGTGGCCCACCATGCCCCGCGGCCGACGTCGAGCCGGTCGGTCGACCGGTCCGCCGCCGTGCCGCGTTTCCGCTGGTCCCGCTTCACCACCACACTCGCCGCCCTGGTCGGCGCCGCGGTCGTCCTGACCGGTGGCGCGACGGCGGCGCACGCGGAACCCTCGGTCGCCGAGATCGAGGCCCAGATCGACCGCGACTGGAACAAGCTCGAACCCGTCATCGAACAGGTCAACGCCGTCCGCGGGCAGCTCGCGGTGCGCCGCAAGCAGGCCGACGCGCTCGGCAAGCAGATCGCCCCGCTCCAGGCCCGGGTGGACGCCGCGCTCGGCCAGGTCGGCGGGCTCGCCGCCGACGCGTACAAGGGCGACAACCTCTCCACCGTCAACGCGCTGCTGGGCAGCCGTTCGCCGAGTGAGCTGGTCGCCGGCCTGGAAATGCTCGACCGCTTCGCGCACCACCAGCAGGAGCAGGTCCGCGACATCGCCGCGTTGCGCGACGAGCTGGCCGCGAAGAAGAAGCCGCTGGACGCGATGGTCGCCGACCTGAGCCGCACCGAGGCCCAGCTCGCGGCGAAGAAGAAGCAGATCGACGCCGAGATCGCCAAGCTCCAGAAGCTGCGGCTCAAGGTGTACGGCAACGGTGGCGGCGGCCCGCTGCGCCCGGCCCCCTGTCCCGCCGGATACCCGGGCGGCGCGGCCGGGGTGGCGGTCAAGTTCGCCTGCGCCCAGATCGGCAAGATCTACGTGTGGGGCGCGGCCGGCCCGGACCACTTCGACTGCTCGGGCCTGACCATGGCCGCCTGGGCGAAGGCCGGGGTCTCGCTGCCGCACAACGCCCGCCAGCAGCACGACGTGACGAAGCGGGTCAGCCGCGCCGAGCTGCGCGCCGGTGACCTGGTCTTCTACTACGGCGACCTGCACCACGTGGGCATGTACGTCGGGGACGGCTGGGTGGTGCACGCCTCCCAGTCCGGCAAGCCCATCACCATGAAGCGCGTCGACGACGGCGACATCAACAGCTACGGCCGCCCCGGCTGAGGTGTAAGGAGGGGCCCCCGGTTAACGCATTCCGCATAACAGGGGGCCCCTCTTAACAACCACGCTCGGCGTCAGCGGGTCGGCCAGGTGCGCCAGCTCTGCCAGGACCGGCTCGGCGTCGGGCCGCGCTGACCCTGGTAGCGCGAGCCGTAGACGGCCGAGCCGTACGGGTGCTCGGCCGGCGACGAGAGCCGGAAGATGCAGAGCTGGCCGATCTTCATGCCCGGCCAGAGCGTGATCGGCAGATTCGCCACGTTGGACAGCTCCAGCGTGACGTGGCCGGAGAAGCCCGGGTCGATGAAGCCGGCCG
The DNA here is from genome assembly GCF_049841835.1 of Micromonospora sp. DT227. Taxonomy (NCBI): domain Bacteria; kingdom Bacillati; phylum Actinomycetota; class Actinomycetes; order Micromonosporales; family Micromonosporaceae; genus Micromonospora; species Micromonospora sp. DT227. The sequence goes on from NZ_JBNCLA010000001.1 coordinate 502,201, forward strand.
TGGAGTGGGTGAGCAGACCGAGCCGCCCCAGCGACGACTTGCCCTCCAGCCGGCCCGCCAGCTCCTCGCCCAGTGAGATCACCTCCAGCGTGGAGGCGAGCACGAACTCGCCCGGGTGCAGCACGAACGGCTGCCCCTCGGGAACCTCCACCATCGACGTCAGGTCGTCCTGCTGCACCGACGGGTCGATGTGGGTGTAGAGATGGTTGTTGAAGACCCGGAACAGCCGGTCCAGGCGTACGTCGATGCTGGACGGCTGCACCAGCGTGGGCTCGAAGGGCTCCAGCGCGAGCGTGCCCGCCTTGATCTCGGAGACCAGGTCGCGGTCGGAGAGCAGCATCGGAACACTCTAGCGACAGACGGTGGTGACCAGCGTGTCGGACTACTTCTTCGTACACGTGTTCGATAGACTGTCGGCATGGCTTCCTGGTCCGAATTCGCCGCCGACGAGCCCCGACTCGCGGCCGAGATCCGCCTTCTGATGCAGCAGTACGGGCCGGGCTTCGGCTACCTCGCCACGGTCCGCGCCGACGGCGGCCCACGGGTGCACCCGGTCTCGCCGCTGATCACCGACGACGGTCTCTGGTGCTTCGTCATCGACTCGCCGAAGCGCCGCGACCTCGAACGCGACGGCCGTTACGCGTTGCACTCCTTCCCGCCGGAGGAGAGCGACGACGAGGCCTACCTGGCTGGTCGCGCCGTTCCGGTGACCGATCCGGTGACGGTGGACCGGCTGACCCGGATCGGCCGGGCGGCGCCGCAGGGTGACTGGCGCCTGTTCGAGTTCTCCGTCGACGTGGCGATGCTGACCCGCCGTGACCCGGTCACCCAGATCGGTGCCGGCCGCCCGGAGATGCGGCTCTGGCTGGACCCGGGGGAGGTCGCACCCGTGTCCGCCACCCCGGCGTCACCATCCCCGGCCGCGGCCCGACGTGACGTGCTCGTCCCGGACGGCCGCCGTGGTCGGCACGGCTTCGACACCCGCCGGCCGGCCGCCTGACCGGGCCCGGAAAACGACGGTGCCGGCCCCGTCCGCAGACGGGGCCGGCACCGGTACGTGGTGCGGTGGCGATCAGGCCGCGCGGTAGGCGTTCCACGCGGTCAGCATGCGGCTCGCCTGGCCGGCGGTGAACTGGTACATGCAGGAGTCGTAGGTGTAGTCCATGAAGTTGGTGATCGGGTCCTTGCCGGTCGTGGAGCAGGTGTCCCGACCGGTGGGGCACTCGTACGCCGGGGAGGCCTCGGCCGGGGTGTCGGAGACGCTGTCACCCGAGCCCGAGCAGCCGCCCTGGAAGGTGTGGTAGAGGTTCAGCCAGTGGCCGATCTCGTGGGTGCCGGTGTCGCCCTGGTTGTAGTTGGTCGCCGAGCCGCCGGGCAGCGACTCGTTGAGCACGACCACGCCGTCCATCTTGTCCAGCGTCCGCTTCGGGAAGGTCGCCCAGCCCAGCAGGCCGTCGCTGAGCTCACCGAGGTACATGTTCAGCGTGTTCTTGCCGCCAGTGCGCAGCGAGGTCTTCATCGACCGCTCCGCCGAGGAGCCCTGCACGATCGGGTACCACGACGTGTTGGTCACCCGGTTGATCTTCGTGAGCTGGAAGCTGAACGCGGTGGCCGCGCCACCGGTCGAGCCCGCGTACGCCTGGTTGAGCACGCTGATCTGCTGGGTGATCAGCGAGTCCGGGATGTTGCCGCCGGCGCGGGTGCTGTTCTCCTGGATGACGTGCACGACGACCGGGATGGTCACGGTCGCCAGCGGGGCGACGGCGCCGGTCCGGAAGTTGGCCCGCTCGCGCTGCGCGGCGGCGAGGTCGGCCTCACGGTCGCGAACCTGCTTGGCGGTCAGGTGGTTCGGGTCGAGCTTGGCGTGGCCACCCTTGGCGACACGGGCGTGGGCGTCGGCCGGCTCGGCGCACACGCCGGCCGGGGCGGCCGAGAAGGCCGAAGCAGCGGGGACGACGCCGACGGCGGCGGTGCTGAGCAGCAGCGCGAGGGTCGACGTCGCGACACCGGCGGTACGCCGGGTCAGCAGGTTGGGACGGAGTCCCATGGGCCCACCTCTTTCTGACGGCGTGCCAGGGGGTGTGTCACGCCGAGTCGGAAACGTGTGGCAGACGTTACATCCCATCGAGGGATTTGAGAACGACCATATGTTGCCGGCGTGCAACATCCTTGATCAACTTGGCTGGCCCTCGCGGGGCGGGGGTACCTGGGTGCACGGGGGTGGTGACCTCAGGTACAGTGGTGCCGCTCGCGGGTGTAGTTCAATGGCAGAACATCAGCTTCCCAAGCTGACAGTGCGGGTTCGATTCCCGTCACCCGCTCCACGATCGAGGCCCTGGTGAGGACGACAGTCCCGCCGGGGCCTTCGACGTTGCGGCGGCCGACGGACGCCGAACTCGCGGTCAGGGGACTATTCTCCGGAGACTGACGAAGATCCATCGGGGGATGATCTTGAAGCTCCTTCTCACGTCCGCGGGCATCAAGAACGCCAGCATTCAGGACGAGCTGGTCGACCTCCTGGGCAAACCGATTGCCGACGCCAACGCCCTCTGCATTCCGACCGCCGGATACGCCATGGGCGGTCCCGCCGGGGCGTGGCGCTTCATCACCGGTCAATCCGTCATACCGATGTGCGAGTTGGGGTGGAAGTCGTTGGGGGTGCTGGAGCTGACCGCGTTGCCCAGCGTCGGGGAAGATCGCTGGGTGCCCTGGGTCCGGGAGGCGGACGCCCTGCTGGTGGGCGGCGGGGACGCGCTGTATCTGAGCCACTGGATGCGGCAGTCCGGGTTGGCGGAACTGCTGCCGTCGCTGGATGCGGTCTGGGTGGGGGCGAGCGCCGGCAGCATGGTGATGGCCCCCCGGGTCGGGGCCGAATTCGTCGCGTGGACCCCGCCCGGCGGGACCGACGAGGCGTTGGGCGTGGTCGACTTCTCGATCTTCCCGCACCTGGATCACCCGAACCTGCCGGAGAACACCATGGCCGAGGCCGAGAAGTGGGCCGCCGGCATGTCGGGTCCGGCATACGCGATCGACGATTCAACAGCCATCACGGTGATCGACGGCAGCGTCGAGGTCGTCACCGAGGGGCACTGGAAGCTGTTTCCGGCACAGTCGTGACGACAGGCGATCTGCCCGCCGTGGGGCCGGATCGCGTTCTCAGGACCGGTTCCCGCGCGCCAATCCCGCTTCCACCTCGGCCAGCACGGGCGGACGCACTCGACCTCGCAGTGGGCGAGGCAGCCGCTCAGGGGCGACGGGATGTCGACCGACACCTCGCTCACCGCTGATCCCCCGGGCGCGTACCGCCGGCCTGAGGGCGCTGCTCCGGAGTCGGGTGCAGGTCGAGGACGTGCCGCAGCCCCGGCTCCCCACCCAGGTCCACCGCACCGGCCTCCACGAACCCGGTCCGCCGGAGCACCGCCAGCGACGCCGGGTTCGCCAGCGTCGCGTCGGCGACCAGCCGGCGCAGCCCGTACCCGTCGCGGGCCAGTTCGCTGACCCGCCGCACGCCGTACTGCGCGAGGCCGCGTCCGGCGGCGCGTTCGGCCACCCGGTAGCCCAGCTCGGCGCTGCCGTCGGCCACGTCGACCAGGTTGAACCGCCCGAGCACGAAACCGTCGTCGTCGACCAGCACGTGGAAGTGGCAGATGCCGCGGTCCTGCTCGTCCAGCAGGGCGGCGAGCCGGTCGGCGAACAGGTCGAAGTAGTCGTCGCCGCGGTCGGGCACGTAGCGCGCGAAGTAGGCCCGGTTCTCCCGCTCGAACCGGTACAGCACGTAGGCGTGATGGGTGGCGAGTCGTTCGAGTTCCGGCACCGGGCCAGGCTAGTCGCCGGCGCCCGTCGTACCCGGATGGCAGCATCGCGGGATGCGCGACGAGATCCGGGCCCTGGTCGAGGCGCTGACGCCGGGTGACGAGCTGGAGGCCCGGCACCGGGCGGCGGCGTTGGTCTGGCTGGCCGGCACGGAGGACATCTTCCGCCGGGTCAAGCCGCGCACCCCGTCGCCGCACCTGGTCGCCTACTTCCTGCTCCGCGACCCGTCCGACGGCGCGGTGCTGCTGGTCGACCACCGCAACGCCGGCAGGTGGCTGCCCAGCGGCGGCCACGTCGAGCCGGGCGAGCACCCCGTGCACACCGTGCGCCGCGAGCTGCGGGAGGAGCTGGGCGTACCAGCGGTCTTCGCACCGCCGTTCGGCGAGCGACCGGCGTTCCTCACCGTCACCGAGACGGTCGGCCCGCCTGCGCAGCGGCACACCGACGTCAGCCTCTGGTACGTGTTGGACGCCCACCGCGAGCAGCGGTTCACCCCCGACCCGGTCGAGTTCCGGGGCGTCCGCTGGTGGACGCCGGCCGAGGTGGGCGACGCGCCGGCCGGCACGGTCGAGCCGCACCTGGGCCGGATGCTGGCCAAACTCAACCAGGGCTGAGCGTCAGCGGATGCGGCTCGCGGCGCGGCACGAGCGCGATGGCCGACAGGGTCGCCGCGCCCTCTTGACCCGTCCCCTGCGGCAAGCCGCAACGTGGTCCGGGCCGGCCCACCCGGGCCGGCGCGAGGAGGAGAGCGACGTGCGGCTGCTGACCATCGGGGCGTTCGCCCGCGCGGCCGGACTGACCGCCAAGGCGCTGCGCGTCTACGACGACTGCGGGCTGCTGCCGCCGGCCGCCGTGGATCCGCACTCCGGTTACCGCTACTACGCGCCGGAGCAGCTCGACCGGGCGCGGCTGATCGCCGCGCTGCGCCGGGCCGGCATGCCGTTGGCCGAGATCCGGGCCGTCTGCGCGCTGCCGCCGCCGGCCGCCGCCGAGGCGCTGGACGCCTGGTGGCGGCGGGTCAGCGCGGACACCGTGGCCCGTGGCCGGGCCGTCGCACTCCTCGTCGACCAGCTCACCGAGAGGGGCACCACCATGTCCGAACACACCTTCCGGTACGCGGCGCGCTGCGAGACCGGCACGGTCCGCGACTCCAACGAGGACATCGCGTACGCCAGCGACACGCTGCTCGCGGTCGCCGACGGCGTACGCGGTCCGGGCGGGTCGACCGCCAGCGCGGCGGCGGTGGACGCGCTGCGGCCGTTGGCGGCGGCCGACGCGCCGGCGGGCGACCTGCTCGCCGCGCTGGGCGACGCGGTGAGCCGGGCCGACCGGGCGGTACGCGCGCAGGCCACCGACGCGGACCGGCCGGCCAGCACGCTCACCGCGATCGTCCGGCGGGGCACCCGGCTCGCGCTGGTGCACGTCGGGGACACCCGGGCCTACCTGCTGCGGGGCGGCGAGCTGTCCCGGCTCACCCAGGACCACACGTACGTGCAGACGCTCGTCGACCAGGGGCGGCTCACGCCGGCCGAGGCCGGGGCGCACCCGCAGCGGGCGCTGCTGGCCCGGGCGCTGGGCGCGGGCGGCGAGGTGGAGGCGGACCTGGCGCTGCGGACCGCGCTGCCCGGTGACCGCTACCTGCTCTGCTCGGACGGCCTCGCCGCGGTGGTCGACCCGGGCGCGCTGCACGCCGCGCTGGCCGGGGCGGACGACCCGGAGACCGCCGTCGGGCGCCTGGTCGAGCTGGCGTACGCGGCGGGCGCGCCGGACAACATCGCCTGTGTGGTGGCCGATCTGGTGACGACGTAGCGGAACGGCCCGGGCCGTACGCTGGGGATCATGCGGATTGGCATCGTGATCCTGCCGGACCAACGCTGGTCGGAGGCGCGCCGGCGGTGGGCGCAGGCGGACGAGTGGGGCTTCGACCACGCCTGGACGTACGACCACCTGGGCTGGCGTGACCTGGTCGACGGGCCCTGGTTCGACTCCTGGACGACCCTGACCGCGGCGGCCTCGGTGACCTCCCGGGTCCGGCTCGGCACGCTGGTGGCCTCGCCGAACTTCCGCCACCCGGCGGCGTTCGCCCGGCAGGTGACCGCGTTGGACGACGTGTCCGGCGGGCGGGTGCTGCTCGGGCTGGGCGCGGGCGGCATCGGCTTCGACTCGGCCGTGCTCGGCGGCGAGACGCTGCCGCCCCGGCAGCGGGTCGACCGGTTCGCGGAGTTCACCGAGCTGCTCGACCTGATCCTGCGCGAGGACGGCACGACCTGGCGCGGGGAGTGGTTCGCGGCGGTGGACGCCCGCAACAACCCCGGCTGCGTCCAGCAGCCCCGGGTGCCGTTCGTGCTGGCCGCGAACGGTCCCCGGTCGATGCGCCTGGTCGCCCGGTTCGGGCAGGGGTGGGTGACCACCGGCCTCGACGGTGACGACCTGGCGGGCTGGTGGGACACGGTGGCGGAGCTGTCCGACCGGATGACGCGGGCGCTGGAACAGGCCGGCCGGGACCCGGCCACCCTGGACCGTTACCTCTCGCTCGACTCGGCTCCGGTCTTCTCGCTGACCAGCGCGGACTTCCTCGCGGAGCAGGCGGCCCGGGCGGCCCGGCTGGGCTTCACCGACGTGATCACGCACTGGCCCCGGGCCAGCAGTTGGTACGCCGGCGACGAGGCGGTGCTGACCGAGGCGGCGGCGCTGCTGCCGGAGCTGCGCCGGGTCGGCTAGGTGTTAGGAGGGGGCCCCTGTTATGCAGAATGCGTTAACAGGGGGCCCCGCCTTCGCGGCACCGGTCAGATCAGACGGCCGGCGTGGGCGGGGGCGGCCAACACCCGCTGGTCACCTGTTGCCGCGTACGCCTCCAGCGCCGCGTCGGCCAGCTTCACCACGTGTTCGTCGCCGTGTCGGGCCGCCCGGGCGAACACCTCGGCCGGATCGGTGGGCCCGTCGACAGGAGTGGCGGCGGTCGGCGCGGGTGCGGCGTACACCGAGGTCACGGCCGCCGTCGCGGCCCAGGCCGCGGCGACGCTCGGCGCTCGCAGCGCCGGGTCCAGGGCCGGCAGGGTACGCAGCACCGCGGTCGGCGCGGTGACCGCGTGCACCAGCATCACCGGCTCGCCGTGCCCGAACCGCAGGTAGTCCAGCGCGGCGCGGTGCACCACCTCGGTGAGCGTGCGGGCCGCCCGGTCCGGGTCGGCCGGCGGACGCAGCGCCGTGACCGCTGTCGACCATCCGGGCTCCCCGGTCAGCCGGCCCAGCCGCTCCCGGATGCCGCCGCTGCGGTCCGCGATCCGGGGCACCCCGGCCAGCGCCGCCACGACGTCGGCGTGCCCGGTGAGCGGGCCGGCGCCGGGGACCGGCTGCCAGCGGGCCGCCCAGTAGCCGAGCGCCTGGCCCAGCTCGGCGCGGCGCTCCGGGGTCTCCCCGTCGGTGTGCAGCACCCGCACCGCGTGTCCGACCCGGATCACGCCGTGGGTGGCCCCGGCCGCGATCCCGGGGAGCAGCCGGGGCCACCATTCGCCGAGCACCTCCCGCCACGGCCGGTCGCGCAGCTCGCGGTCGAAGTGGTCGAGCCAGTCGCCGGCCCGCTTCGGGTCACCGAGCGCGGCCCGCCAGTCGTCGATCGGCCGCAGCCCACGGGGCAGGTCGTCGAGCCGGCGCAGGTAGCCGTCGAGCCAGCGGTGCACGCGGGCGCCCTGCCCGTGCCGGACCAGCGCCTCGGCGGCCATCGGCCCGTGGTTGGAGAGCCAACCTTCGAACTCGGGGCCGGTGCGGTGCAGTCGGTGGTACGCCTCGTCGAGGATGCCGTCGTCCATCCGCCGATGGTCGGGGTTGAAGCGTGCTTGAGGTCAACCCCTCAGGGCAGGTCGTCCCCGGTGAGCAGCGCGCGGACCCGCAGTCGCGCGCGGACGGCCGGCGGGCAGGTGGCGACCAGCGCGGCGGCGCCGACCGGCTCGGCGTCGTGGTCGCGCACCAGCCGGCACAGCGCGTCCAGTTGCGCGCCGGTGTCGACCCAGTCGTCCACCAGCAGCACCCGGTCGCCGGGGCCGAGCCGTCGGCCGTCCACGCCGATCCGGAGCCGCTGCCCCCGGTGGTCCGGCGGGGTCGCGGCCCACCGGGTCGGCCCGATCCGGCGTCGCTCGCCACCGTCCTTGTACGCGGGCAGGAACCCGGCGCCGGCGGCCACCGCGACCAGCGGGCCGAGCAGCAGCCCGGTCACCTCGGGGGCGACCACCACGGTCGGGCGCGCGTCGGGGAAGAGGCCGGCCAGCGCCGGCCCGACCTCGGCGAGCACCTCGGGGTCACGCCACCAGCCGGAGAGGTCGCTGACCAGGTGGCTGCTCTCCGGCCCGGGGTCGGCCCAGCGGAACAGTTCGACCAGGCGACGGTTCAGCACCGCTCCATCCTGCCCACCCGTCCACCGTTCGGCCCAACGGCCGTGGCTTGATCGGCTACACGTACCACGGCAAATGCGGGCATATCACCATGATCACGTTGACGTCGGAAGTGCTTCTCTCGTTACGGTCCGGGCCGGTTTGTTGAGTTGACGAAAGGACCGGCCCGGTGGCTGCTAGGCACCTTCGTACCCGCAGATTGTTCTCCTCGCCGGCCGGCATCGCCGCCACCGCGGCGGTCGGCGTGGCGCTCGCGGTCGGCGGCACCGTCGGCGCGGTGCAGCTCACCGCCGCCGAGCCGCCCGCCGCGCCGGCCCTGGTCGAGGCCACGCCCAGCACGGCGGCCCCCACCTCGGCCGCGCCGTCGCCGAGCGCCTCCGCCACCGCGAGCCGGAGCCCGTCGCCGAAGGCCACCCCGAGCCCGAAGCCGACCCGCACCCAGCCGGCGTCCCGGGGCAAGACCCGGACCGCGGCGCCGAAGCCGACCACGACGAAGAAGAAGACCGCCGCCCCGAAGGTGGTGGAGAGCGGCTCCTGCGGCGCGTCCTTCTACGACGAGGGCCAGATGACCGCGAACGGCGAGACGTTCGACCCGGACGCGCTGACCGCGGCGCACAAGACGCTGCCGTTCAACACCCGGGTCCGGGTCACCAACCCGGCCAACGGGAAGTCCGTGGTGGTCCGGATCAACGACCGGGGCCCGTACATCGACGGTCGGTGCATCGACCTGTCCCGCGCCGCGTTCGCGGCCATCGCCTCGACCGGTCTCGGCGAGGTGGACGTCCGCTACGAGGTGCTCGGCTGACAGCCGGTCCGGCAGAACTTCCGCGACGGACGGGCCGCGATCGTTCTCCGGTTCACATCCATCAGGCATGCTGTCCGATGTACGTACGCAACCCTTCCAGCCGGGCCGCGGCCCGCTGAGCCCCGGATCCCGCGCCGGCCTCGGCGCGGCCCTCGCGCTGCTCGCGATCGTGTCGGCGGCGGAGGCGGCCGACGGCCGGCCGGTGCACTACCTCGCGCTGATGGCCGCCGCCCCCGTCCTCGCCGCCGCGCTGGCCTCCTGGCGGGTGGTGCTGGCCGTGGGGGCGCTGGCCACCGCGGCCGGGGTCGCCTTCGCCGCGGCCGAGAAGGGCATGCCGCTGGTGACCGCCGTCAGCGTGGCCGCCATCGTGCTGGCCACCGCGATCTCCGCCGCCACGGCGGCCGTGCGGCAGCGTCAGACGGAGCGCATCGCCGAGCTGACCCGGCTCGCCGCGGTCGCCCAGCAGGCGGTGCTGCGTCCGCTCGGTCCGCAGGTCGGCACGCTGGCGGTGGCCGCGCGCTACATCTCCTCCACGGCCACCGCCGAGATCGGCGGCGACCTGTACGAGGTGATGGACACCCCGTACGGCGTCCGGATGATCATCGGGGACGTCCGCGGGAAGGGGCTGGACGCGGTCCGGCTGGCCAGCATCGTGCTCGGTTCCTACCGGCACGTGGCCTACGAGCGGGCCGACCTGCGCGCGGTGGTGACCGACCTGGACCGGGCGGTGGCCCGCAACGTCGGCGACGAGGACTTCGTCACCGCCGCGCTGGTCGAGGAGCGCGGCGGCACGCTCACCATCGTCAACTGTGGACATCCACCGCCGCTGTTGCTGCGCCGCGGCGCGGTGATCCCGCTGGAGCCGCCGGCCCCGGCGCCGCCGCTGGGCTTCATGCCGGTGGTCCGGCCCCGGGTGGAGCGGCTGGAGCCGGGTGACCGGCTGCTGCTGTTCACCGACGGGCTGGGCGAGGCCCGGCGGGACGGCGAGTTCTTCCCGACCGCCGACCGCGCCTGGCGTCTGCTCGGCCACGGGACGGTCGGCGACGGGCTCGCCTCGCTGGAGACCGCCCTGGTCGAGTGGGTGCAGGACCGGCTCGACGACGACATCGCGCTGGTCCTGATGGAGTACACCGGCCCGCGTAGCGCGGCGGCGGCCCCGGTGCCGAGCTGGGAGGTCGGCGCCGCCGACGGGTGAACCGGACGTGTGTAATCGCTGTCACTTCGGCGATCGGGTTGTCGTTGCCTACCGGCGAGTAATACAGTCTGGAGTTACTGATCGGTAACACCTGTCCGGAAGCGGGGCCAGCGAGCATGACCCACTACAAGAGCAACCTTCGGGACCTCGAGTTCAACCTGTTCGAGGTGTTCGGGGCGGACCGGACGTTCGGCCAGGAGCCGTACACGGACCTGGACGTCGACACCGCCCGTAGCTTCCTCTCCGAGGTCGACCGCCTGGCCCGCGAGGACCTCGCCGCCAGCTATTCCGACAGCGACCGCAACCCGCCGGTCTTCGACCCGGCCACGCACACCGCGCCGCTGCCCGAGTCGTTCAAGAAGTCGTACCAGGCGTTCATGGACTCCGAGTTCTGGCGCCTCGACCTGCCGGAGGCGCTCGGCGGCACGAACGCCCCCCGCGCGCTCTGGTGGTCCCTGGCCGAGCTGGTGCTCGGCGCCAACGCCCCGGTCTGGATGTACGCCTCCGGCCCGTCCTTCGCGCACGTGCTGCACGTCGAGGGCACCGAGGAGCAGCGGAAGTGGGCCCGGCTGTTCATCGAGAAGCAGTGGGGCTCGACCATGGTGCTGACCGAGCCGGACGCCGGCTCGGACGTGGGCGCCGGCCGCACCCGGGCGGTCCAGCAGCCGGACGGCTCGTGGCACATCGAGGGCGTCAAGCGCTTCATCACCTCCGGTGAGCACGACCTGAGCGACAACATCGTCCACTACGTGCTGGCCCGTCCGGTCGGCGTGGAGGGCGTCGGCGGCCCCGGCACCAAGGGCCTGTCCCTCTTCGTGGTGCCGAAGTTCCACTTCGACGCCGAGACCGGTGAGCTGGGTGAGCGCAACGGCGTCTACGCCACCAACGTCGAGCACAAGATGGGCCTGAAGGTCTCCAACACCTGCGAGGTGACCTTCGGCGAGCACGGCGTACCGGCCAAGGGCTGGCTGCTGGGTGAGAAGCACGACGGCATTCGCCAGATGTTCATGATTATCGAGTACGCCCGGATGATGGTCGGCACCAAGGCCATCGCCACGCTCTCCACCGGCTACCTGAACGCGCTGGAGTACGCCAAGAACCGCGTACAGGGCGCCGACCTGATCCAGCAGGCCGACAAGACCGCGCCGCGGGTGACCATCACCCACCACCCGGACGTGCGCCGCTCGCTGCTGATGCAGAAGTCGTACGCCGAGGGCCTGCGCGCGCTGGTCTGCTACACCGCGAGCTGGCAGGACAAGGTCGCGCTCGCCGAGGCGGCCGGCGACGAGAAGGCCACCAGGCTGGCCAAGCGGGTCAACGACCTGCTGCTGCCGCTGGTCAAGGGCGTCGGCTCGGAGCGGGCGTACGAGCTGCTCGGGCACGAGTCGCTCCAGACGTTCGGCGGCTCCGGCTTCCTCCAGGACTACCCGTTGGAGCAGTACGTCCGGGACGCCAAGATCGACACTCTGTACGAGGGCACCACGGCCATCCAGAGCCTCGACCTGATCTTCCGGAAGATCGTCCGGGACAACGGCAAGGCGCTGATGGCGGTCGCCGGTGAGATCCAGGAGCACATCGCCTCCGAGGCCGGCAACGGCCAGCTCAAGGAGGAGCGGCAGGCGCTCGGCAAGGCGCTCGCCGAGATCCAGAACATGATCGGTGTGATGACCGGCTGGCTGGGTGAGGCCCAGGCCGGTGACGCCCGCGCGCTCTACAAGGTCGGCCTGAGCAGCCGCCGGTTCCTGCTCGCGATCGGCGACCTGGTGGTCGGCTGGCTGCTCCAGAAGCAGGCGGACGTGGCGTTGAAGGCGCTGGCCGGTGAGGTCTCCGCCAGCGACAAGGCGTTCTACACCGGCAAGGTGGCCGCCGCCCGGTTCTTCGCCCGCGAGGTGCTGCCCCGCATCGGCGCCGACCGGCGGATCATCGAGGGTGCCGACCTGGAGATCATGGACCTTCCGGAGGAGGCGTTCTAAGCCCTCGCGGGCACTTCCTCCCTTTCACCTCGACGGCCGGTGGGCGACAGCCCGCCGGCCGCCGTCGTTGGTGGCGCCGGAGGTGGATAGGCCGGCCGGTGGGTGGGTAACCGTCGCGGACCACGACCGGAGTACGCCCAAGGGCCACCGCACGGGGGAGTGCAGCGCACATGGGCATTGGCAGCGCCATCTTTCTCATCGCGCTCGGCGCGATCATGACCTTCGCCATCCGGGCCAACGTCTGGTGGATCGACCTGCGCGCGGTCGGCTGGGTCTTCATCCTGGCCGGGCTGGGCGTCCTGCTGACCACGTTGTGGTTCTGGCAGGACCGTCGCAAGCGGGCCCGCACGCTCATCGTGGAGGAGAACCGGCTCTCCCACCCGACCGCGATGATGCCACCGCCGCCCGACCCGCCGCCGCCCACCGCCCCGCCGTCCTGACGGCCTCGCCCGCACGTGTTAAGCGGGGCCCCCTCCTCTACCGAATGCGTTAAGAGGGGGCCCCTCCTTGCACCTCAACCGCGGGCGGTGTGGCGGGTGGCGAGCGGGGCGCGCGAGAGCGCTGCCCACTCGGTGGTGGGGTGGTGCACCACGATGTCGGTGGTGCGCATCCCTTCCGGATCCGCCCGCTCGGGGTCGAGCAGCGCCGAGAGCAGTGAGATGCCCGGGTTGTGCGCGACCAGCAGCACCGTGCCGGCTGCCGGGTCCACCGATCGGACCAGCTCCAGCAGCTCGTCCGGGTGCGCCTCGTACGCGGTCGGCTCGTAGCGGACGGCGGGGGCCGGACCCGCCGGGCCGCCCTCCGGCGGGGACCCGGCCAGGCCCAGCGCCACCCCGTGCCAGGTCTGCCGGGTGCGTCGGGCCGGCGAGCAGAGCACCACGTCGGGGAGCAGCCCGTGCCGGGCCAGCCAGGCGCCGGCCGCCGCGGCGTCGGCGTGCCCCCGCGCGGTCAGCGGCCGTTCCGCGTCCGGGGCGTCCCGGGACTGCTCGGCCTTGGCGTGCCGCAACAGCACCAACGTCCGCTGCCGGTTCCTGCCGTCCGTCATCCGCCCAGCTTGCCTGATTGGCGATCGGAGCGCGTGGGTATGTCGATGTGTGCCGCTACCTCATCCATGGCCGCGGCGGGCAGAAACGCCAGCAGGACGCCAAGGAGGCGACGTCATGGGCATCGGTGCCAGCATCTTCCTCATCGCGCTCGGCGCGATCTTCGCGTTCGCCATCGACGCTGACCTGGGATGGCTGAACCTCAACGTGGTGGGCTGGGTGCTCATGCTCGCCGGTCTCGCCGGGCTGCTCACGACGCTCTACTTCTGGAACAGCCGCCGTCGCGTGGTCGCCGCGCCGGTGCGTCAGCAGGTCGTCGCCGAGCCGGTGGTGCCGGTGCAGGGCGACCGGGTGGTGCGCGAGGAGTACCGCGAGGTGCGCCGCCCGGGCTCGGGCTACCCGGCCTGACCCACCCCGAGACCCGAGGGCCCCGCAACGGCGCGGGGCCCTCGTGCATGTCCGGGCCGGCTTCGTCCGGGCCGGCTCAGGCGAACAGCGCGAAGTAGATCGCGATGTGGTGGCAGATCGCCGCGACCAGCGTGCACGCGTGGAAGAACTCGTGGTGGCCGAAGACGGTGGGCCACGGGTTCGGCCGGCGCAGCGCGTAGAACACCGCGCCCACGCTGTAGATCGCGCCGCCCACACTCAGCAGCACCAGCGCGGTGACGCCGCCGGAGTGCAGGATCTCCGGCAGCATCGCCACCGCCACCCAGCCGAGCGCCAGATAGAGCGGGGCGGAGACCCAGCGGGGCGCGTGCGGCCAGATCAGCTTGACCGCCACGCCGGCCAGCGCGCCGCCCCAGACGAGGCTGAGCATGATCGTGGCGTACCGGGTGTCCAGCAGCAGCGCACAGAACGGGGTGTAGGTGCCGGCGATGAACACGAAGATCATCGAGTGGTCCATCCGGCGCATGATCTGGTAGCCGCGCTCGGACCAGACCCGCCGGTGGTACAGCGCGCTGGTGCCGAAGAGCCCGCACACGGTGAGGCTGTAGATCAGGCAGCTCACCAGCGGCGCCCAGCCGGGCCGGGTGGCGGCGATCGAGCAGAGGACGATGCCGCAGACGAGCGCGGCGAAGAACGCGTACGCGTGGAGCCAGCCGCGCATGCGCGGCTTTCCGATGTCGACCGGCCGGAGCCGGAGCGGTGCGGAGGTGGTCACCTCATCAGGTTACGACACCGTAGGTTACTTGCAAGTAGTGTGGACCGTCACGCCCGACGACGCGAGGATGACCGGATGCGGATCCGACCCGTCGGGGCGCACGCCCTGCTGCTCGACTGCGACGACCCCGACCAGGTCGAGGCGTGGCGCGCCGAGCTGTGGCACCGGCGCGCCACCGGCGAACTGGTCGCCGTCGAGATCGTCCCCGCCGCGGTCACCGTCCTGCTCGACGGCGTACCCGACCCGGCGGCCACCGCCGCACGGATCGCCGGCTGGCACCCCCGGAACACCACCGACCGCTCCACCGCCGCCGAGGTCCGGGTGCCCGTCACGTACGACGGGTCAGACCTGCCCACCGTCGCCGGCCACTGGGGCGTCGACACTCCGACAGTGGTCGACCGGCTGCGGCGTACCGAGTTCCGCGTCGCGTTCTGCGGCTTCGCGCCCGGGTTCGCCTATCTCACCGGGCTGCCGCCCGAGCTGGCCGTGCCGCGCCTCCCCACCCCGCGTACCCGGGTGCCGGCCGGCTCGGTCGCGCTGGCCGGCCCGTACGCGGGCATCTACCCCGCCGCCTCACCCGGCGGCTGGCTGCTGGTCGGGCGGACCGAGCTGACCCTCTTCGACGTGCGTGCCGACCCGCCGGCCCGGCTCACGCCCGGCACCCGGCTCCGGTTCGTCGACGCGCCATGATCGAGATGCTGCGGGCCGGCGCGCTCACCACCGTCCAGGACCAGGGCCGGCCCGGCTGGGCGCACCTCGGCGTGCCCCGGTCCGGCGCGCTCGACCCGGCCGCCCTGCGCCTGGCCAACCGCCTCGCCGGCAACCCGGAGCACGCCGCCGGCCTGGAGATCACCCTGACCGGGTGCGTGCTGCGCGTCACCCGGGCGGTCACCGTGGCGCTCACCGGCGCCCCCGCCGACGTGCTCGTCGAGCAGCGTTCACGGACCGCCGGCCCGGGGCCCGCCGAGGTGCGCCCGACCGGGCCGCGCCCCGGCGAGGTCGAGCGACGCCCCGGCGACGTCGGGCGACCGCTGTCGTTGCCGGCCGGCGCGGTGCTGCGGATCGGTCCGGCCCGCGTCGGGGTCCGGACCTGGCTGGCCGTCAGCGGCGGGATCACCGTCGAACCGGTGCTCGGCAGCCGGTCCACCGACACGCTCTCCGGCCTCGGGCCGCCACCGCTGCGCGATGGGGACCGGCTGCCGCTGGGCGCACCGACCGGCCCGCCGCCCCCGGTGGACCTCACCGTCACCCCGCCGGTGCCGGCCGAGGTGTCGCTGGCCGTACGACCCGGCCCCCGGCAGGACTGGTTCACGCCCGCCGCGCTCGACCTGCTGCACGGCAGCGCGTACACCGTCGGGTCGGACAGCAACCGGGTCGGCGCGCGGCTGGCCGGCGCCGCCCTGCCCCGCGCGGTGGCCGGCGAACTGCCGAGCGAGGGCCTGGTGCTCGGCGCGGTGCAGGTGCCACCGGACGGCCAACCGCTGATCTTCCTGGCCGACCACCCCACCACCGGCGGCTACCCGGTCATCGGGGTGGTGGACGACGTGACAGCGCTCGCCCAGGCCCGCCCGGGGACTACGGTGAGGTTCCATGGACCTGAACGCGGACCTCGGTGAGGGATTCGGCAGCTGGCGGCTCGGCGACGACGAGGCGCTGCTCGGGCTGATCAGCTCCGCCAACGTGGCCTGCGGCTTCCACGCCGGGGACGCGGCCACCATGCACCGGGTGTGCGCCGCCGCCGCCGAACGCGGCGTCGCGGTCGGCGCGCAGGTCGGCTACCGGGACCTCGCCGGCTTCGGCCGCCGGCACATCGCCTACGACTTCGCCGAGCTGCGGGACGAGACGATCTACCAGCTCGGGGCGCTCGACGCGTTCTGCCGGCTCTACCGGACCCGGGTGCGCTACCTCAAGCCGCACGGCGCGCTCTACCACGCGGCGGCGTGCGACGAGGCCCAGGCCGCCGCGCTGGTGGCGGCGATCAGCGGGTACGACCACGAGCTGCCGGTGCTCTGTCAGCCCGGCACCGTGCTCGCCCAGCTCGCGGTCGGCGCCGGCCTGCGGGTGGTGGCCGAGGGCTTCGCCGACCGCAACTACCTGCCCAACGGGGCGCTGGTGCCGCGCGGCGCCCCGAACGCGCTGGTGACCGACCCGGACCAGGTCGCCGTGCGGGCCGTCCGGATGGCCGTCGAGCGGACCGTGGTCGCGGTCGACGGCAGCGTGGTCTCCTGTCCCGTCGAGTCGATCTGCCTGCACGGCGACACACCCGGCGCGGTGCGGTGCGCGGAGCTGGTCCGCGCCGCACTCGTCGACGCGGGGGTCACGCTCACTCCGTTCGCGTGAAAGGAGGGGGCCCCGGTTAACGCATTCTGCATAACCGGGGCCCCCTCCTAACACTCGTCAGCTCACGCGTCGTCGAGGCCGCGCAGGACCAGGGGGAGGCGGGTGGCGCCGTCGGTGACCACCCGGACCGGTACGCCCCAGTCCTGCCGGGTCAGGTGGCAGGCGGCGTGCTCGATGTCGGCGTCACAGGTCGCCGCCTGGGCGGTCACCTGCAACACCCCCTGCGTCACGTCCCCGCTGACCACCAGCCGCCGGGACAGGTCGGTGGTCGTGCCCGCGCCGTCGACCAGCAGCTCCGGCGGGGACGCCGAGACCACCAGCCGGGTCGACGGCCCGTACGTGTCGTCGAGCTTCTGCCCCGGCGCCGGCGTGAAGATCACGTCAAGCGTCAGCTCCCCGGCCGCCACGTCCGTGGGTTTGCGCTCCATCCGGTGCCGGGCACCCGCCACGGTGCTCGCGCCGGCCGCCGTCAGCGCGCCGGGCGCCAGCCGGGTCAACCGGTGCGCGGCCGACTCGACCACAAGCACCTCCCCCGCCGGAGTGACCACCAGGTCGCTCGGCTCGGCCAACCCGTCGGCCACGGTCGCGACCTGGCCGGTCGCCGGATCGAAGCGGCGCACCGCGCCGTTGTACGTGTCCGCGATCAGCACCGAGCCGTCCGGCAGCGCGCACACGCCCAGCGGATGCTGGAGCAACGCCTGATCGGCCGGGCCGTCGACGTGCCCGAAGTCGAACAGCCCCTGGCCCACGGCGGTGTGTATCTCGCCCGCCTCGACCCAGCGGACCGCGCTGGTCTCGCTGTCGGCGATCCAGAGCCGGGAACCGTCGGCCGAGACGGACAACCCGGATGGTTGGGCCATCCAGACGTCCGGCAGCGGACCGTCCCGCAGCGCCTCGACCGTGGTGCCGGCGTACATGCCGGCGGTCCGCTTGATCGGGTCGAACCACCAGAGCTGGTGGATGCCGGCCATCGCCACGACCACCCGGTCGTCGTACCAGGCCACGTCCCAGGGGGAGGAGAGGTCGACGGCGCGCGCGTCGTGCGCGTGGTAGTCGACCGTCGAGCGCCACTGCCGCCCGGTGCCGGCCACGGTGACCACCTCGCCGGTCTCCAGCCGTACGCCGCGCAGCAGGTGGTTGACCGTGTCCGCGACGACCAGGTCGTAGCCGGCCACCTCGGCCACGTGCGGGGGCAGCAGGCAGAGCCCCTGCGGCTCGGCGAACGTCGCGCCGGCCGCCGGGCCGTCGGTGCGGCCACGGGTGCCCGCACCGATCCGGCGCACCACGGTCTCCGCGTCCGGCGCCAACTCGACCAGGGAGTGCCGGGCCGAGTCGGAGACCAGCAGGTTGCCGCCGTCGAGCGGGACGACCTTGCCGGGGAAGCGCAACGCCGTCTCCGGCTCGGCCGGCGGGACGTACGGGCCCTCGCCCCGGTGCAACGTGCCCTTCGCCTCGTGCGTGGCGATCAGGTCGTCGACCAGCCGGGCCAGCCCTTCGGCGTGCCCCTCGCCGGCCATGGTGGCCACCACGTAGCCCTCCGGGTCGACCACCGACAGCGTCGGCCAGGCCTTCGCCGCGTACTGCTGCCACATGTCCATCTCGGGGTCGTCGAGCACCGGGTGGTGCACGCCGTACCGCTCGACGGCCGCGGCCAGCGCGTCCGGGTCCTTCTCGTGCTCGAACTTCGGCGAGTGCACCCCGATCACGACCAGCACGTCGCCGTACTTCTCCTCGAGCGGGCGCAGCTCGTCCAGCACGTGCAGGCAGTTGATGCAGCAGAAGGTCCAGAAATCCAGCAAAACGATCTTGCCCCGCAGGTCGGCCAGCGTGACGGCTCTGCCGCCGGTGTTCAGCCAGGCCCGGCCCCGTAGTTCGGGGGCGCGTACGCGTGCGCTCATCACCCCATCGTGCCGCATCAACGGAGCCCAGTCGGCGCGACGGGGCGGCGGGAGAGGCGTACGTGACACTGACTCTCCCGGGAAGGCACAGCCGACGCGCCTGCGGGCCAGAGCCCAACCCATGAACCGGTCTGTCAGGCTTGGCGGGATCTCGCCCGAATCCTGGGCCGCGTAGTCGTCGATCGCATCGGCGAGCTGCGCGCCGAGGTGGAGGATCAACCCCTGGCGGTCGTCCGCGAACCTCGCGCGGAGGGCCGTCCGGGCAACCGAGCACGGCCACGGGCTACCGGTGGCGCGGCACGTCCACGCCGGGCGGACCGGGGAGTGATCGTCGGTGGGAGGTTTCATGCGCCCACCTGTACGGGCGTACGCCGGCTCGGGGCGCGGCGCGCTGAAGACGGGATCGTCGGCGCGGTCAGGAGGCGAACGCCGTCCAGCCAGCACCACCCGTCGAACGTTGGCCACTCCAGTGTGCGAATGACGCGAACGGCGATGGGACGGGCGAACTGTGGGGACGCCGCGCGGGTCAGGCGGAGCACGTCGCCAGACCGAAACGGCGCCGAGGTGGCCGGGCCAACCGTGCGGCGGGGCGCGGTCACCTCTGCTCCCCGCTGCGCCGGAAGACGGTCGTCGTCGCGGGAGCGGACGACCAAGCGTGCCCGTTCGGGGGGCGTGAGGCCGGTGGCGGGGATGGGGGAGCGGCGGCCCGGCGGCGCAGCTTGAGGCAGTAGCGCCAGGTCATCAGGCCGCACGAACAGCTCAGGCCGGGCGGGGACAGCCGCAGGCGGGGGCGGTGAAATCGGGAGGGCAGGACGGCAATCCAATTGAGCTTCGGCTTCTCTCTGGGCACGGCTTCGCCTCCTTTCGTGAGGACCGGGAAGGGGTCGCCCCGCGTGGTGCCTGCCCGGCGGGGCGACCCCCTGACTGGTTCCACTCTCGTGCGTGACCGCCTAGTGTCGGAAGGTGTTCGGCCACGTTGGAGAGACTGCGGCCTTCAGTGTTTGCCCTGGTGGGGAGCCAGGGGGACGGCTGGCTGAAAGTGGGGAAGGGCTGGGGGACATGACCATGACCGCCGCTGAAATCCTGCTCGATGAGCTGCGGAACGCGCGTGCGTCTCGCGGCCTCAGTCAGGACGATTTCGGCAAACTCATCAGCTACTCGGGCACGCATGTCAGCGCCGTCGAGACCGGCTCGCGACCGCCGACGGGCGAATACGCCGCCGCCATCGATCGAGCACTGAGGACGGGCGGCATGTTCGCGCGGCTACTCGATCGGCTCTCCGACCTCGATGCCGCGCCACTCTGGTTACGCGAGTGGATCAGCTACGAACAGCAGGCCCGCACGTTGCGGTGGTATGAGGTCGCGTGGGTGCCAGGGCTCTTGCAAACCGAGACGTATGCACGCGCTGTGTTCGGTAGTGACGGCAGGATCAGCGCCGAGGAGGTAGAGGCGCGAGTGACCAAGAGGCTTGCGCGGCAACAGGTCATCGCCAGCGATGACCCGCCCCACCTCGTTGCCGTCCTGGACGACGCAGTCCTTCGGCGTCCCGTCGGCGGCCCCGCAGTGATGCGCGAGCAACTGTTCCACCTGGCGCAGCTCAGCCAGGACCGACGGCGCGTCCGAATCCACATCGTACCGCGCGGGGTCGGCGCGTACGCTGGCCTCGACGGGCCGTTTGTCGTCGCGACCCTGGCGGACCTGGTTGACGTGGGCTACCTCGACAACCGGCTACGGGGTCAGGTGGTCGAGCGGGCCGCGGAGGTAGCGGCCCTGCGCGAGCAATGGGAAGCCATCCTCGCCGAGGCGCTGACCCTGCAACAGTCCACCGAGCTGATGACGGAAGTGGCAAAGTCATGGACCTGACTGGCGCGCACTGGCGCAAGAGCACCCGCAGCGGCAGTAATCAAGGGGCCTGCGTCGAGGTCGCCGACAACCTTCCCGGCGTCGTCGGCGTGCGGGACTCGAAGGACCCGACCGGCCCGGCGCTCGCTTTTGAGCCGGCTTCCTGGCGGGCGTTCGTCGCCCAGGTCGCCGACCGCAGCTGACACGACCAACACGAGCGCCCGTCCCGTGGTGGGGCGGGCGCTTCACTGTGTGGGCGAGGGTAGGGCGGGTGCCAGCCGGGCCCGCCTGGGCGAGGACCGGGCGTACGCCCGGCTAGTACGTCGAACCCTGACCAGCAGCCGATCGAGCGCTCCGGGCGTACGCCCATCCGACGCCTGGCACCCGCTCTGGCGAGGGCTACCCGAAGGCGCGCATCGCGGCGACGCCGACCCGCCCGACGATCATGAAGTTGGCGGTGACGAATCGGACCGGACGCGCCGTCAACTTCATGATCGACGGGCCGCGGGGGCTGGCCGGGACAGCGTGAAGCGCCCGCCCCCACCGGGGACGGGCGCTTCACGGGAGAGTTACTGGCCGGCCGGCTTCAGGCAGAGCACGCGGTTGGTGCCGCCGCCCTGGAGGACGACAGTGGGCTGGGACAGGTCGGCGCACTTGTCCTTGTTGTCCACCTTCGACACCACGGTGAACGCGCCCTGCTCGCCGCAGTCCGCAGGCGCGGCGGTCGTGCCGGTCTGCTTGATGCAGGAGCCGACCGCCGGGTCGAAGCCCGCCGGCTTGTCGTCACCGCCGATCTTGCCGAGCAGCGTGAGCAGGCCGAGCGGCACGGCGAGGATCAGCACGGCCGCGATGAGCACCAGGGCCAGCACCCGGCCGTTGCGCACCTTCGGCGAGGGCGCCTCGGTCTTCGGCTCGGCGTCCGGCTTGAACGCGTCGAAGCGGCCCTGATCCGATTCGTCGGCCGGACCCTCCGGGGACCAGGCCGGCGGGGCCTGCGGGGACGGCGGCGGGAACGCGGGCGGGAAGCCGCCCGGCTCACCCCCGGGACCCTGACCCGGTACGGCGACCGAGGCCCGCCCACCGGCCGCCGGACCGTACGCGTCCTGCTGGCCACCCGGACCGCCGAACGGGTCGGGACGGCCACCGGGACCGCCGTACGCGTCCTGACGGCCACCCGGGCCCCCGTACGCGTCCTGGTGGCCGCCGGGGCCGCCGAACGGGTTCTGCTGGCCGCCGGGGCCGCCGAAGGAGTCGCGTGACCCGCCGGGCTGCTCGTCGTCCTGCGGGTGCACCCCGTTGGCGGGGCGGTTGTTGCCGGGCGGGTCCACGAAGGACGGCACCCCGACCGGGAACGGCGGCGGGCCGGCCGGCGAGGACGGCCGGTCGCCGTATCCGCGTGGGTCGTCGTCGGACCGGGACTGCGGTCCGCCGTAGCCGGGGGGACCGTCCTGGCCGGGGTAGCCGTGCGGCCCGTCGGACCGGGACTGTGGCCCACCGAAGCCGGGGGGACCGTCCTGGCCGGGGTAGCCGTGCGGCCCGTCGGGCCGCGACTGCGGACCACCGAAGGCGGGTGCGTCGTCCGGCCGGGAGTGCGGTCCGCCGAAGGCGGGTGCGTCGTCGGAGCGGGACTGCTGGCCGGCGAAGTTGGGTGCGTCGTCAGCACGCCCCTGCGGCCCGGCGAAGCCGTGTCCGTCGTCGCCCCGGGAGGGGGACCCGAAGCCGTGTCCGTCGTCGCCCCGGGAAGGGGATCCGAAGCCGTGTCCGTCGTCGGCCCGGGACGGCGACCCGAAGCCGGGTCCGTCGTCCGGTCGGGCCTGCGGGCCGGCGAAGGCGGACGGAGCATCCTGGCCGGGGTAGCCGTGCGCGTCGTCCGCCTCCGGGGCGTCCTCGGGCTCCGGTCGGGTCGGCCGGCCGTACACCCGGGGCTGCGGCGTGGACGCGCCGGTCGGATGTGCCGGCTGGTCGGCCGGCGGGGTGACCCGGCTGGCCACCGGGACGGAGGCGCTGGCCGAGACCGGACCGGCGGCGCCGGCCTCGGGCGAGGTGCGCGGGCCGGGAAGGATCGGACCGGCCGGCGACTGCGGCTCCTCAGGTGCGGACCGGGCGGCGCCCCAGCCGGCGTCACCGCGCTCCGGCTCGTACGCCTGGGGTGCACGCTCGGCCGGGCCGAACTGCGCGGCGGCGGCATGGTCGGCGGGTGGTGAGGCCGCCAGTGCGGCCCCCGGCACCCGCTGGCTCTGTGCGGGCAGCGGTACCGCGTGGCCGGGTGAGATGCCCGGTGCGGGCGCGGGCTGGTAGACCGGTCCGTCCTCGGCGGGCTGCCAGCCGCGCGACGGTGCCGGCGGAGCCTCGTCGGCGTGGCCCCACGCCTCGGCGGGCGACCAGGGTTCGGCGGACGCCCGCTCGTCCTGGTTGCCGCCCCACCCGGGCCGGACCGGCTCCTCCGCCGGCCGCTCGGTCTCCCGCTGCTGCGGCCCGGCTGCGGCGCCGCCCCAACCGCCGGCCGGTCCCTCGCCGCCACGCTGCGGCAACGCCGGGGCGTCGTGCCAGCCGGCGGCCTGGTCATCGGCGTCACGTTGCGGCAACGCGGGAGCGTCGTGCCAGCCACCGGCCTGATCGTCGCCGTCGCGCCGAGGCCGGGCGGGGGCGTCGTTCCAGCCCGAGGGGTGGGGCTGATTCGACTCGCCCCAACCGGCCGGCTGCGGGACCTCGGCCGCGCCGGCGGCGCGCCCGCCGGCGGCCCAACCGCCGGAGCGGTCCGGGTCGTCGTCCCGAGTGGAACCGTCCCGGCCGCCCACCCGGTTCTCTCCCTGCGGGGCGGGCCAGCCGCCGGATCGGGCCGGTTCGTCGTGCTGCTGCCCGCCGGCCGCCTGCCAACCGCCGGAGCGGTGCGGGTCGTCCTCGGTGGGGTTGGAGCGGCTGTCCTGGTCGGACTGCTCCGGAGTGGACCACGCCTGCTCGGGCCGGACGGCGCCGGGCACGGAGACCTTGGCGGCGGCCCGGGCGGTCGGCTCGGGCGGAGGCCAGGTGGCCCCGCTCTGCTGGCCGGGCGGAACCCAGGCCGGCTGCGTGTCGCGCGGGGTCCAACCGCCGGACCGGTCGTCCGGCTGCGCGCCGGGCTGCTCGTCGCGGCGGTTCCAACCGCCGGAACGGTTCGGGTCGTCCGACCGGGCGGCGGCCTGCTCGTCGCGGCGGTTCCAGCCGCCGGAGCGGTTCGGGTCGTCCGACTGGGCGGTGGTGCCGACGGCCCAGCCGCCGGAGTGGCCGGCGTCGTCACCCTGCTGCGCGGCAGGGGTGAACCCGCCGGAGCGGTGCGGGTCGTCCGAGCCGGCGGGGGTGACCCAGGACTCGTTCGGCACGGTGGCCGGCGCCGGGACGTAGCCGGTGCTCCGCGCGCCCGTCTCGGGCTGCGCCCAGGCGGGCTGCTCCCCGGCGGCGCCGCGGGCGGGACGGTGCTGCTCGGCGGCCCAGGCGGGCGGCGCCGGCTCGGCGGGACCGCCCGACGTCGGGGCCCAGGCCGGCGGCGCCGGCTCGCCGGAGGCGTCCGGACGGGTCGACTCGCCCGGCCCCCACGCGGGAGCACCCGGACCGGAGCCGGCCCAGGCCGGTGCGCCCTGCTCGGGGCCACGGTCGCCGGAGGCGGCCCAGGCAGGCGCGCCCTGCTCGGAGCCGGCCCAGGCGGGCTGTGCGCCCCGGCCGCCCGAGTCGGCGGGCGGGGGCACCTGGGCGGTGGCGCGACCGGTGACGTGCTGGCCGGCGGGCGGGGCCCAGGCGGGCGGCTGGTCGTCGGCCGCGGCCCAGGCCGGAGCCGGCGGGGCGGGCCGACCGGCCGGCGGGGGCGGGGCCCAGCCGAGGTCGGGTGTGCCGTTGTACCCGTTGTCCTGCTGCGCCGGCTGGTCGCCGTACGGCACCGGTCCGCCGGTGCCCGGCGACACCTCGCCCGGCTCCTGGCCGGGGTGGTGCGGAGCCTCGGACGTCATGGGTGCTCCTCCTCCATCACAGGTCGACCGCCGATGCCGGCCGGGGACCGTCGGCATGGCTGCCGGCGTCGCCGGCGGGTACCGGCCGTGCGGGCTCCCCGCACCGTATCCGGTGGCCGCCCGGGGACGCTCGGGGAGCATCGGCCGTCACCGAAAGTCACCGGTCGACGTCGATGAGTTTCACTCTCCACGTCGGTCCGGAGCAGCCGGTTGGCGACCGTGCCAACCGTACCGGGCGGTGCGGCGGGGTGGAATCCCGGTGCCGGACGACGGGGAACGCAGAAGACCCGCCCGGGGTGCCGGGCGGGTCTTCTGCACTGGAGGAGGTGAGGAACGTCGGTGGCGTCAGCTCAGGTGACGCTGGGCGATGGCGAGAAGCTCTGCGCGGACCGCGGGCGAGTTGGCGGAACGCAGGGCGTGCTCGATGGCACGGGCCCGGCGGTTGGCGTCGCGGCGGGTGCGGATTCGCTCGATCATGCTCATCTTGGGTCTCTCCTCCTGGCTATTCGGTTGTCAGCCCTTGATGTCTCTATTTAAGCGCACCGCACGCATGATCGCCATCGATTACAAGGTGAGCTGAGCCACCTGCCTAAGGATCGTAGGCATCCTCATCGCTGAGCCGATGATTCCTTCATCAACGGCAACGGCCGGTGTGCCGGGCGTTCACCCGTGGCACACCGGCCGTTGCCGGAGCGGTGGTACGTCAGGTCCAGGCGAGCAGCGCCGCCTCCGGATCGGCCAGGAAGTCCCCGATGTCGCGCAGGAACTTGGACCCCAGCTCACCGTCGATGATCCGGTGGTCGAAGGAGAGGCCGAGCGTGGTGACCAGCCGGGCCTTCACCTTGCCCTTGTGCACCCACGGCTGCTCGCGTACCGCGCCGAAGGCGAGGATCGCCGACTCGCCCGGGGGCAGGATCGGCGTACCGGTGTCGACGCCGAAGACGCCGACGTTGGTGATGGTGAGCGTGCCGCCGGACATGTCCGCCGGGGACGTCCTCCCCGACTTCGCGGTCTGCACCAGCGCCGTCATCGCGTCCGCCAGCTCACGCAGCGTCAGCCGGCCGGCGTCCTTGATGTTCGGCACGATCAGGCCGCGCTCGGTGGCCGCCGCGATGCCCAGGTTGACGTACTCCTTGACCACGATCTCGTCGCCGGCCCAGGTCGAGTTGACCATCGGGTACCGCTTGACCGCCAGCAGCACCGCCTTGGCGACCAGCAGCAGCGGGGAGACCCGCACGTCGCGCCACTCGCGCCGGTCGCGGAGCCGGTCCAGCGCCTTCATCGCCCGGGTCACGTCGACGGTCAGGAACTCCGTCACGTGCGGGGCGGTGAACGCCGAGCGGGCCATGTTCTCCGCGGTGAGCTTGCGTACCCCCTTGACCGGGATGCGCTGCTCGCGGTCCGCGCCGAAGCTCGCGGCCGACGCGGCCGACGTCGCCGGCGCGGTGACCGTCAGCGGCTCGGCCGCCGCCGGGGTCCCACTCGCCGCCCGCTGTACGTCCTCGCGGGTGATCGAGCCGAGCGGACCGGAACCGGTCAGCGCGGCCAGGTCGACCCCGAGGTCCTTGGCGAGCTTGCGGACCGGCGGCTTGGCCAGCACCGGGCCGCCGCCCGCCCGACCGTTGCCGTTGCCGTTCAGCGCGGGCGTCGGGGCCACCGGGGTCGCCGCCGGAGCCGGCGCCGGCGCGGCCTGGACCGGCGCGACCGGGACCGGGGCCGCCTGGGTCGGGGCGGCCGGCGCCGGGGCGGCGCCCTTGCGCGGGCGGCGCTTGGCCGGCGCGTTGCGCGGGCCGTAGCCGACCAGCACGGCGGTACGCCCACCCGGCGCCACGCCACCGATCAGGCCCGGCTCGACCATGCCCTCCTCGGGCGCCACCTCGACAGCGGCCAGCGAGGCCGCCGACGGGGTGGGCAGGTCGGCGGTGGGCGTGCCGGTCGTCGACTGCTCCACCGGCCCGGCGCCCGGGTCGGTGTCGATCGCGATGATCGGCACGCCGACCTCGACCGTCGAACCCTCCGGGTGGAAGATCGCCTGCACCCGGCCGGCCCACTTCGCCGGGATCTCGACCGCCGCCTTCGCGGTCTCCACCTCGACGATCGGCTGGTTCAGCTCGATGTCGTCGCCCACCTTGACCAGCCAGGCGAGGATCTCGCCCTCGGTCAGGCCCTCGCCCAGGTCGGGCAGGTTGAACTCCTTGATCCGGGACATGCCGCTCACCAGCCGAAGGTGCGGTCGACGGCGTCGAGCACCCGGTCGAGGTCCGGCAGGTACTCCTCCTCCACCCGGGCGGCCGGGTAGGGGATGTCAAAACCGGTCACCCGCAGCACCGGGGACTCCAGGGAGTAGAAGCACTCCTCGGTGATCCGGGCCGCGATCTCCGACCCGAGGCCCAGGTTGCCCGGCGCCTCGTGCACGACCACGCAGCGGCCGGTGCGCTTCACCGACTCGTACGCGGCGGTCAGGTCCAGCGGCGACAGCGTCCGCAGGTCGATGACCTCCAGCTCCCGGCCGTCCTCGGCGGCGGCGGTGGCCGCGTCCAGCGCGGTGCGCACCATCGGGCCGTACGCCAGCACGGTGGCGTCCGTGCCCGGCCGGGCGACCCGCGCGTTGTGCAGCGGGTACGCGTCGGTGAGCGGGGCGTCCAGGTCGACCTGACCCTTCTCCCAGTAGCGCCGCTTCGGCTCCAGGAACACGATCGGGTCGTCCGACGCGATGGCCTGCTGGATCATCACGTACGCGTCCTGCGGGTTCGCGCAGGTGACCACCTTGAGACCGGCGGTGTGCGCGAAGTACGCCTCGGGCGACTCCGAGTGGTGCTCGACCGCGCCGATGCCGCCGCCGTAGGGGATCCGGATGACCATCGGGATCCGCACCTTGCCCTGCGAGCGGTAGTGCATCTTCGCCACCTGCGACACGATCTGGTCGTACGCGGGGTAGACGAAGCCGTCGAACTGGATCTCGCAGACCGGCCGGAAGCCGCGGATGGCCAGGCCGACCGCGGTGCCGATGATGCCGGACTCGGCCAGCGGGGTGTCGATCACCCGCTGGTCGCCGAAGTCCTTCTGGAGGCCGTCGGTGATCCGGAACACGCCGCCGAGCTTGCCGACGTCCTCGCCCATGATGACGACCTTCTGGTCGTTCTCCAGGGCTCGCCGCAGACCGGTGTTGAGTGCCTTGCCGAGCGTGAGCGTTTCCGTGGCCATCAGTGCGCGCTCCCCTCGAACGACTCCATGTACTGCGAGAACCGGGCCCGCTGCTCGTCCAGCTCCGGGGAGCCGTGCGGGTAGACGTGGTCGAACATGCTGACCGGCTGCGGGTCCGGCATGTTGAGCACCCGTTCACGCAGGTGCACCGACTCGGTACGGGCCTGCTCGTCGATCTCGGTGAAGAACGACTCGTCGACGATCTGCTGCTTGAGCAGGAACGCCTTCATCCGGGCGATCGGGTCCTTGGCCTGCCAGGCCTCGACCTCGCTGGCGATCCGGTAACGCGTCGGGTCGTCCGAGGTGGTGTGCGCGCCCATCCGGTAGGTGTACGCCTCGATCAGGGACGGGCCCTGGCCGCTGCGCGCGGTGTCCAGCGCGTGCCGGGTCACCGCGTACGAGGCGAGCACGTCGTTGCCGTCCACCCGGACGCCGGGGAAGCCGAAACCGCCGGCCCGCCGGTACAGCGGGACGCGGGTCTGCCGCTCCAGCGGCTCGGAGATGGCGTACTGGTTGTTCTGGCAGAAGAAGACCAACGGCGCGTTGAACACGCTGGCCCAGACGAACGACTCGTTGACGTCGCCCTGGCTGGTGGCGCCGTCACCGAAGTAGGCGATCACCGCCTCGCCGTCCTCGCCGCCGGTCTTGCCGTCCATGGCGACGCCCATGGCGTACCCGGTCGCGTGCAGGGTCTGCGCCCCGATGACGATCGTGTACATGTTGAACTTGAACTCGTTCGGGTCCCAGCCGCCCTGGTCGACGCCGCGGAACAGGCCGAGCGGCATGATCGGGTCGATGCCGCGGCAGTAGAGGACGCCGTGCTCCCGGTAGGTCGGGAACGCCATGTCCTGCGCGCGCAGCGCGCGGCCGGAGCCCACCTGCGCGGCCTCCTGGCCCAGCAGGCTCGCCCACAGGCCCAGCTCGCCCTGGCGTTGCAGGGCGGTCGCCTCGGCGTCGAGCTTGCGGACCAGCACGAGGTCGCGGTAGAGCCCGCGGTACTCCTCGTCGGTGAAGTCGACGCGGTACTCGGTCCCGTCCGGGCCGAGCGCGGTCTCGATCCGCTCGCCTTCCGGCGTGAGCAGCTGTACGAGTTCCGGTTCGCCGGTCGCGGCGGCGCGCCTGGTACGGGGTGCGGCCCGCTTGCTGCGGGTGGCGGCCCCGGGGTCGCCCTTTGCCATCGGTCTCTCCCTGTCTGTCTGCGCCGCCGGGGGTGACCCGAGCCGCGCACCTCGTGCGCCCGCCCGGCTGCTGCCGGGTCGGTCCCTGGCGACCGCGCCTAGCCCCGGTGAGGGTTGCCGCGCGGCGTGAGCCGGGGTCCGTCGGGGGACCCAGGCCCGGGAGCGCCGGCGCCGTTCCGCACCAGCCGCGGGGTGCGCGGAGGTAGCGGCTGCGTTGCCGTCGTGCCTGAATGATTGCAGAGGAGGTGAGCGGGCCCACAGTATGGCCTCCCCCGTCGGTGAGCTTCCATCGGCTTCGCGACGGATGAGCGCTTTTGTCCCGACAGGTGACGGGCCCTCGGCGGACAAAATGTGTGTCGACACGCGGTTGCGGCTGGTGAACTGACTGTCACTCGGTCAAGCTGGCGATGAGCGTTCACGCGGCTTTTGTCCGGATATTCGGGCGGGCTGTTCCGTTCCGTCGACGCGTACGAGGAGTGTGCCGGTGTCTGAACCAGAGGGTCCTCCCGGTGCCCCCTTCCTGGGCCGGCACCGGGCCCTGCCCGCCGCCCGCTACCGACGGGTGGTCGGCGCGCACCGCGCGCCCGGCGTCGGTGGCCCGAGCCGGGGCTACCTGCTGACCGTGGCGCTGCTCGCCGGCACCGCCTCGATGCCGATCCTGGCCGCGATCAGCACCGGCTCGGCGACCGTGGGGAACAGCGCCCTGCCCGACGCCGGCACGCCGTTCATCCCGACGCCCTCGGTCGGGCCGGTGGTCATCCCGCTGCCCCGGACCACGCCGGCCCCGGTGCTGACGGCGTCCACGCCCGCGGTCGACGCCGTCACCACCACCGCGCCGCCGCGACCGGCGTTCCCGGCCGCCCCGATCCCGCCCGACAAGAGCGACCTCGGCTCCGCGCGTCGGTCCCGGCCGGCCACCGCGCCGGCGGCCCCGCCCGAACCACCCCGGCCCTCACCGGTCCGGCCGCCGCGACCGTCGCCGGTGCCCTCGCCCACGCCGGTACCCACCCCCTCGGCGTCCGACCCGGCGCAGGATCCGGTCCCGGTGCCCGAGCCCACCACCACCTCCTCCGCGCCCACCCCCGAGCCGACCGGCACCTCGTCCGGACCGACCGCCGAGCCGACGTCCGGGCCCACCTCGGAGCCGTCGTCGGGGCCGACCGCCGAGCCGTCGTCGTCCGGGCCCACCTCGGCGCCGACCTCCGGGCCCACGTCGGAGCCGAGCCAGGGGCCGTCGCCGAGCGGCGAGCCGGACCGGCTCAGGCGGGGTCGTCGGTGAGGCGGTGCCGGTTCGCCTCGATCCAGGCGTCCAGCGCCGCCGGGTCGTCCGGGTCCACCCCGTCCGCCATCAACTGCGCCACCGCCGCGGTGGCCGCGCTCCGCCGCTCACCGGTGCTGTAGAGCCGGGCGAACTCGGGGACCATCTCGGTGATCGCCTCGTCCGTCCGGGCGGTCGCGGGTGGCGCCAGCCCGCGCTGCCGGCCCGCGTACGCGGCCCAGGCCCGCAACACCCGGGGCAGCATCGCGGCGTCGTCCATGTCCAGCACGGCGCGACGGTGCACCCAGTCGAGCAGGAACAGCTCGACGACCATCGGGCTCCACCGCATCGGGTCGGCGTCCGGGAAGCTCGCCGCGTGATCCAGCAGCAGACCCAGGCAGAAGTGCAGCGAGGCCAGCTCGCCGTCGGCCACCTCGGGCAGGCCGAAACGGGCGGCCTCGGGCGAGTCGAGGAAGGCGCGTACCAGCCTCGTCCGCTCCTCGTCGGTGGCCGGCGGCACGACCTCCGGCCCGGTCGGCGGTCGCGGCCCGGGCAGGGCCGCCAGGCGGGCGCCCACCAGGGCCCGGTCGGTGGCGAGTGAACCCTGGGCGGGCAACTCGCCGAGGTCGTCGGTGACCGCCAGGTGGCGGCCCACCTCCGCGTGCATCCGGGCCGGGTCCTCGGCACGGAACCAGGTCAGCTCGTCCTCGGTGCAGATCTCCCGGGCCTGCTCGACGATCCGGGCCGCCGGACCGCCGACGAACACGTCCTTGGTGATGCCGATGTTGTGGTCGACGAGGGCCACCAGGGCGTGCTCCGGCCCGCCCTGCTCCTCGTCCTCGTAGGCGAACGTGGCCAGGTAGGAGGTCTGGTCGCCGTACACGTCGCCGTACGCCCAGGTGCCGGTGAGGCGCACCCGGCCGAGCTGGCCGGCCCACGCCGGGGCGTACGCGCCGGGCCGGACCCGGGCGGCGCCCTCGGCGTCCGGCACCAGGGCGGCGAAGACGGCGCGGATGGTGGTCGCGGCGGCACTGCGCCGGCGTGACGTGGCGGCGAGGAAGCCGGTCACGAACTCGTGGACGGCTCGCTGTCGGTCGTGCTCCGCGACGGCGTAGACGCTGCCCAGCAATGCGGCGCCGAGCATCTCCGCGTCCAGGGCGGAGTCGAGCCTCGTCACGTCGCGCGCGGCGTGCAGCACCGCGTCGTAGGGGGTCTGTGGCGTGGCCATGCATCGACCCTACGCCGCGCCGACGGCCGTCACACCGCTCCGCGCGCCCGATTCAGCGCCGGCCGGCCTCGTGCAGCGCGTCCCGTGCCGCGCCGTACCGCCCCAGCAACGCCCAGACCGGATCCAGCACGTACTTCTCGCCGACGCTGCCGACCGAGGTGAGCAGGCGCTGCTCGGCCCGGTCGCGGGCCCGCCGGGCCGCCCACCCGACCACCGGCCGGGTCAGCGCCGCCACCAGCAGCCCGGCCAGCAGGCCGCCGAGCAGCAGCACGGTGGGCCAGGGCACCTCGCCGAGCTTCGGGTGTTCCAGCGGTGGCAGGCCGAGGAAGCGCAGCGCGTACCCCAGGACCAGCCAGACCAGGCCGCCCACCGCCGCGAGCGTGACCAGCCACTGGATCGCGCCGACCACCCGCCACCAGGCCGGTCGCCGGTCCATGCCGAGGTCGGTGGCGGCGACCGCGTGGTCGAGCGCGCCCGGCAGCTCGGCCAGCCGGGACCGGGCCGCGGCGGTCACCGCGGTCGGCCACGGCGCCGGCAGGTCGGCGCCGGACCGGTCGGCCACCGCCCGGATGGCCAGGTTCAGCGCCGAGCGCTGCGCGGCGGTCGGATCGGGTACGGAGGTGGCCGAGATCAGGCTCTCGGCCGGCGCGTCCGGGTCCCGCCCCGGCAGGTGCAACCGGCGCAGCGGATCCGGGCGCAGCTTCCGCCAGCTCCGCACCAGCGGCCAGCCGGTGCTGCTCACGGCCCGGTGCCGGTACGCGCCCTGGACCGCCTGCGCCACGGTCGGCACGCCGGCCGCCCCGGCCAGCGCCCGGGTGAGTTCCCGGGCCGAGGCGTCACCCGGCCGGGTGCGTGGCGGCTCCGGCCCGACCAGCGGTTCGAGGTCGGTCACCACGGCGTCCACGTCGCCGGAGAGCCGGCGCAGCGCGGCCTGCCGCTCGGCGACCGTCTTCTCCAGCTCGGCCCGCAGCCCGGCCAGCCCGGCCGGGTCCGTGGCCACGGTGGGCAGCAGCGGCACCCCGCCCAGCCCGTCGGCGTCGAGCAGCCGGCGCAGGTCGTCGAGGACGGTGGGCAGCGCGGTCGGGTGCAACCGGTCGGCCTGGTTGAGCACCACCACTGTCACGTCCCGGTGCCGGTGGAACTCGCGCAGGTAGCTGGTGTGGATCACGCGGTCGGCGTACTTCTGCGGGTCGACCACCCAGACCACCAGGTCGACCAGGCCGAGCAGCCGGTCGACCTCCAGCCGGTGGTGGTGCTGCACCGAGTCGAAGTCGGGCAGGTCCAGCAGGACCAGGCCGTGCAGGTTGGACTCGTCGTCGCCGTCCAGCGGGCTCTCCCGGACGAACCGGTGCCGGGGCAGCACCCCGACCCAGTCGAGCAGGCGTACCGCGCCGTCGAGCGGGCCCCACACGCAGGCGTGGGCCACACCGGTGGTCGGCCGGCGCACGCCGACCGGGGAGAGGTCCATCCGGGCCAGCGCGTTGAACAGGCTCGACTTTCCGCTGCCGGTGGCGCCGGCGAGCGCGACCACGGTGTGCCGGCCGGAGAGAGCGAGCCGGTCGCCGGCCCGCTCGACCACGGTGTGCGCGGCCACCAGTTGGGCGTCCGGCACCTGGCCGTCCACCGCGCCGAGGAACCGCTGGACCGCCTGGAGGCGCGCGATCAGGACGTCCGGGTCGATCCGTTGGTCGCTTCGGAACGCCTCGCGCATCCGTCCCACGAGGTTCGTCATGATGCCGTCCTTGTTCGCGACTGCGGGGCTCGCAGGCCCGGCTCGCTCCTCGCGCTCACGGGTGGTGGCGTCCGTCCTGGTCGGTGGCGGTGGCGGTGGGCGACGGGGCGCCGTCGGCGGTGGTGAGGCCGCTGCGGTGCCGGGCCCGCTCGACCGTCACCGCCGCCTGGCGCAACGCCGCACCGGCGTCGGTGGCCGGGCGGGCGGCCTCGGTGCGGGCCAGGAAGCGGGCGGCCTCCTCGGTGAGCAGCGCGCCGACCCGGTCGAGCAGGTCCACCCGCGCCTTTCGGGACAGGTTACGCACCGCCTGGTCGCCGAAGATGGCCTGGAGCACGGTCTGCCCGGCGACCGCGGTGCCGGTGCCGGCGGCGACCTCCAGGCCGGTCGGGATGAACGCGGTGGAGGCGAAGACGCCGATCATGACGGCCAGGCCGGTGGCGTTGACCGCGTACGCCGCGGTGCGGGCCACGAACCGCCGGTCGCCGCCCTCGACGCGGACCAGCTCCAGCACCGCGCGCTGCCAGTCGCGGACCAGTTGCTCGCCGCGCGCCGGCAGGTCGGCCGACGCGTACGCCAGCTCCGGTTCGAGCAGCGCCGCGCCGGCCGGGTGCGCCTTCCAACCGGTGTACGCGTTCTCGGCCGCCTCGGCGGCCACCCCGCGCAGCAGCGTGACCAGTTGCGACTCGATCGCGGTCCGCAGCTCCGCCGCCGGGGCGGGCCGACCGGTGACCGCCGCGACCATCCGGTCCCGCAGCCGGCCGATCCGTGCCTCCAGGCTGCGGAAGAACTCGCCGGTGCCGACGAACTCCTGCCAGCGGGCCAGCACCTCGCCCCGGAGCAGCCGGCCGTCCCGGAGCCCCTGGTCGACGGTGCGCTCGGCGCCCCGGTAGGCGGCCCGGACCCGTTCGTCGAGCGCCTCGGCGGCGGCCATCTGCTCGTCGGCGGCGTCGGCCAACCCCTCGACCACCGGGTGCAGGGCGGCCAGCGCGCCGTCGAGTGTCTGCCGGACCACCGCCGAGCGGGCCTCCGCGTCGCCGGCGAGCCGGGCGAACCAGCCGCTCAGCGGCGCGGTCATCCGGTCCGGCAGCAGGCCCTGCCCGTCCACCCAGGTCTCCGGCAGCACGAACAGCGGCGCGGCGCCCAGATCCTGCGAGGCGAGCATCTCGGACAGGTGGGCGGCGATCTCGTCGGCCGCCTCGGGCGGGACCCGGTCGAGCACCATGGCGACGGCGGTGCCCCGGGCCCGGGCGCTGCGCAGCAGCTCCCAGGGCACGGCGTCGGCGTAGCGCGCGGCGGTGGTGACGAACAACCACAGGTCGGCGGCGGCGAGCAGTTGCCCGGCGAGCGCCCGGTTGGCGTCCACCACCGAGTCGATGTCGGGGGCGTCGAGGAAGGCCAGCCCGGCCGGCAGTGCCGGGGCGGTGACCAGTTGGAGGGTGCCCGGGTGCTCGCTCGGCTCGGTGGTGCGGGTCAGGCCGGGCAGCAGCTCGCCCTGGCGGAACCAGGCGGCGTCGGCCGGATTGCAGACCAGCACCGGGGAACGGGTGGTGGGCCGGAGCACCCCGGCCGCGCTGACCCGCGCCTGGACCAGGCTGTTGACGAGCGTCGACTTGCCGGCGCCGGTCGAGCCGCCGACCACCACGAGCAGCGGGGCGTCGAGTCGGGCCAACCTCGGCAGCAGGTAGTCGTCGAGCTGGTCGGTGAGGCTCCGGGCGGCGTGCCGGGCCGACTCGGCCGAGGGCAGGGCGAGCGGGAAGCGAGCCGCGTCGATCGCGGCCCGCAGGTCGGTGAGCGCGGCGGACAGGCCCGCCGTGGCTTCGGCGGGCTGGTCGTCGCCGGTGGGGGTTCCGGTGCGGGCTGCGACGGCGGGCGCGCCGGCACGGGTGGCGGAATCGCCATGCGTCGTCACCGCTAAAGCGTGCCCGACCGACGCAAGGTAAGACAACCGGACGGTAATAACGGTCAGGTTGCGTCGAGTCGACTCAACCCCGACTTGCGGTTTGCCGATCGCGTGGCACTATTGAGTCAAGTTCACTCAACTTGTGGCGCGGCTGCCTTCCGGGCGACCCCGCCGGGCAGGCCAACCGACCTGCTCACCCGTTATGAAGCGAGGAAGCGAACATGGCACGTGCGGTCGGCATCGACCTCGGCACGACGAACTCCTGCGTCAGCGTTCTCGAGGGCGGTGAGCCCACCGTCATCGCCAACGCTGAGGGCTCGCGTACGACTCCCTCGATCGTCGCGTTCGCCCGCAACGGCGAGGTGCTCGTCGGTGAGGTCGCCAAGCGCCAGGCGGTGACCAACCCCGACCGGACCATCCGCTCGGTCAAGCGGGAGATCGGCACCAACTGGACCGTCGACATCGACGGCAAGAAGTACACCCCGCAGGAGATCTCCGCGCGGACGCTGATGAAGCTCAAGCGGGACGCCGAGGCGTACCTGGGTGAGCAGATCGCCGACGCGGTGATCACCGTCCCGGCCTACTTCAACGACGGTCAGCGCCAGGCCACCAAGGAGGCCGGGGAGATCGCCGGCTTCAACGTGCTGCGGATCGTGAACGAGCCGACCGCGGCCGCCCTGGCGTACGGCCTGGACAAGGGCTCCAAGGAGCAGACCGTCCTGGTCTTCGACCTCGGTGGCGGCACGTTCGACGTGTCCCTGCTGGAGCTGGCCGAGGGCGTCGTCGAGGTCAAGTCGACGAGCGGTGACAACCAGCTCGGCGGCGACGACTGGGACCAGCGGATCATCGACCACCTGGTGAAGACGTTCCGCGGCGAGCACGGCATCGACCTGTCGCAGGACAAGATGGCCATGCAGCGGCTCAAGGAGGCGGCCGAGAAGGCCAAGATCGAGCTGTCCGCGGCCACCACCAGCAACATCAACCTGCCGTACATCACCGCCGGCGCGGCCGGCCCGCTGCACCTCG
Source organism: Micromonospora sp. DT227 (assembly GCF_049841835.1). Lineage (NCBI taxonomy): Bacteria > Bacillati > Actinomycetota > Actinomycetes > Micromonosporales > Micromonosporaceae > Micromonospora > Micromonospora sp. DT227. The sequence goes on from NZ_JBNCLA010000001.1 coordinate 538,166, forward strand.
ACGTGACGCTGAGCCGCGCCGAGTTCCAGCGCATGACGCAGGATCTGCTGGACCGCTGCAAGGGCCCGTTCGAGCAGGCCGTCAAGGACGCCGGGATCAAGGTCGCCGACGTCGACCACGTCATCCTGGTCGGCGGCTCGACCCGGATGCCGTCCGTCACCGACCTGGTCAAGCAGCTCACCGGCCGCGACCCGAACAAGGGCGTCAACCCGGACGAGGTCGTCGCCGTCGGCGCCGCGCTCCAGGCCGGCGTGCTCAAGGGCGAGGTCAAGGACGTCCTGCTGCTCGACGTGACGCCGCTGAGCCTCGGCATCGAGACCAAGGGCGGCATCTTCACCAAGCTCATCGAGCGCAACACCACCATCCCGACCAAGCGCTCCGAGGTCTTCACCACGGCCGACGACAACCAGCCGTCGGTGCTGATCCAGGTGTTCCAGGGCGAGCGGGAGATCGCGGCCTACAACAAGAAGCTCGGCACGTTCGAGCTGACCGGCCTCCCGCCGGCGCCGCGCGGCGTGCCGCAGATCGAGGTCACGTTCGACATCGACGCCAACGGCATCGTCAACGTGCACGCCAAGGACCTGGGCACCGGCAAGGAACAGAAGATGACGATCACCGGCGGCTCCTCGCTGCCGAAGGACGACATCGAGCGCATGCGCCGGGACGCCGAGGAGCACGCGGACGAGGACAAGCGCCGCCGCGAGGAGGCGGAGACCCGCAACGTCGCCGAGGCGCTCCAGTGGCAGACCGAGAAGTTCCTCGCCGAGAGCGGCGACAAGCTGCCGGCCGAGAACCGGGACCAGCTCAACGAGGCGCTCGGCGAGCTGCGCAGCGCCCTCGGCGGGCAGGACATCGAGAAGATCAAGGCCGCGCACGAGAAGCTGGCGCAGGTCTCCCAGCAGGCCGGCTCGCTGCTCTACGCGCAGCAGCAGGAGGGTGAGCCGGGCGCTCCCGGTGCGGGTGCGGCCGGGCCGGGTGCCGGCGCGGGTGCGACCGGCGGTCCGCAGGCCGGCGGCGCCGACGACGTGGTCGACGCGGAGATCGTGGACGAGGACAAGAAGTGACAGTCGGTCCCCGGCACGATCCGCACCGCAGAGGGATGAGGTGACCGCATGACGGACACGCCACGAGCTGCCGACCCGGGTTCCACCGGGTCGGCGCCGGGTGGCTCCGCGGGCGCCGGCAAGGACGCCGGCGACGAGCCGCGGGTCGTCATCCGCGACAAGCGCAAGCTCGGCAAGGTGACCGAGGAGCCGGCGAACGACCCGTCCGCCGCCGACGCCGCCGCCGACGCGCCCGCCGAAGGGCTGGTCGAGGAGGCCGAGGTCGTGGTCGACGAGATCGGCGGCGACGCCGACGTCGCCGGGCCCCCCGTGGTCGACGCGCCGGCCGAGCCGAGCGACGAGACCGGCAAGGCGCCGCTCGGCGCCGAGCTGGAGTCGCTCCGCTCCGACCTGGAGGAGCGCACCCGCGACCTCCAGCGGGTGTCGGCGGAGTACGCCAACTACCGCAAGCGGGTCGACCGCGACCGCAACCTGGTGCAGGAGCAGGCGACCGGCGGGGTGCTCACCGCACTCCTGCCGATCCTCGACGACCTGGACCGGGCCCGTGAGCACGGCGACCTGGTGGGTCCGTTCGGCAGTGTGGCCGACCAGCTCACCGCCGCGCTGGGCAAGTTCGGCCTGACCGCGTTCGGCGAGCAGGGCGACCCGTTCGACCCGACCCGGCACGAGGCGGTGGCGCACCAGACCTCCGCCGACGTGACCGAGCCGACCTGCGTGCAGGTCATGCGCCGGGGCTACCAACTCGGCGAGCGCCTGCTGCGGCCGGCCCTGGTCGCGGTCGCGGACCCGGAGTAGTGCCGACCCGTGACGTCCCGCCCGCCCGCACCGGGCGGGCGGGACGACCGGGATTCGACCCGTGGAAGGGGGTGGACCGGTGAGTTCCAAGGACTGGCTCGAGAAGGACTACTACGCCGCGTTGGGCGTGGACAAGTCCGCCTCCTCGGACGAGATCAAGAAGTCGTACCGGAAGCTGGCCCGGGAGTCGCATCCGGACCACAACCCCGGTGATGCCGGGGCCGAGGAGCGGTTCAAGACCGTCTCCGAGGCGTACGCGGTGCTCGGCGACGAGAAGAAGCGTCGCGAGTACGACGAGATGCGGTCGCTGTTCGGCTCGGGCGCGTTCCGGCGCGGCGCCCGCGGCGCGGGCCAGTCCGGGGGCACGCCGTTCGACGTCTCCGACCTGTTCGGCGGTGGCGGCGGTGGTGCCGGCGGTGGTGGCGACGCCCGGTTCGGTGGCGGCGGCTTCACCGACCTGTTCAGCACGATCTTCTCCGGTGGCGGCGCCGGCGGCGGGGCACGCCCGCGCGGTCCGGCCCGGGGCCGGGACGTCGAGGCCGAGGTGGCGCTGGACTTCTCCGACGCGGTCCGCGGCGTCACCCTGCCGCTGACGCTGCGCGCACCAGGGGTGTGCGACACCTGCCACGGCAACGGCGCGAAGCCGGGCACCACGCCGCTGGCCTGCCCGGTCTGCCACGGCGCCGGCGTGACCACCCGCAACCAGGGGTCGTTCAGCTTCTCCGAGCCGTGCCGCAACTGCCAGGGTGTCGGCACGATCGTCGAGGAGAAGTGCCCGGAGTGCCACGGCAGCGGCGGGGTCACCAAGACCCGCACGCTGACCGTGCGCTTCCCGGCCGGGGTGGCCGACGGCCAGCGGATCCGACTGGCCGGTCGCGGCGAACCCGGCGACCGGGGCGGCCCGGCGGGAGATCTGTTCGTGCACGTGAAGGTGCGCCCGGACGAGCTGTTCGGACGCACCGGGGACGATCTGACCCTGAACGTCCCGATCACGTACGCCGAGGCGGTGCTCGGCACCGACCTGCGGGTGCCGACCCTGGACGGCACGGTGACGTTGCGGGTGCCACCGGGTACCCCCGCCGGGCGGGTGTTGCGGGCCCGCGGCAAGGGCGTCGTACGCAACGACGGCCGCGCCGGTGACCTGCTGGTCACGCTCGACGTGGTGGTCCCGGCGAAGGTGTCGGACGAGGCGCGGGCGGCGCTGGAGACCTTCGCGGCACAGACCCCGCCCGCCGCGCGGGAACATCTCGACGCGCGGGTACGTCGATTCAGTTGACGGCGGCAGCGGAGGTGAGCGGGCATGTCGGAGGAGTACGTCGGCTCGGGTGACCCGGCCTACGAAGCCAAGATTCTGATGATCTCGGTGGCGGCGCGAATGGCGGGCATGCACCCCCAGACGCTGCGCCAGTACGACCGGCTGGGCCTGGTGCAGCCCGGCCGGGCGGCCGGCGGCGGTCGCCGGTACAGCGTCCGGGACGTGGTGCTGCTGCGCGAGGTGCAGCGGCTCAGTCAGGACGACGGGATCAACCTGGCCGGGGTCAAGCGGATCATCGGGCTGGAGCGGCTGCTGGAGGAGGCGCAGCAGCGGGTGGCCCGGCTGGAGGCGGAGCTGGACGCCGCGTACCGGCGGATCGCCGAGCTGGAGTCGCTGGGTGGCTTCCCCCGCGGCGACCTGGTGCCCACCAACCGCACCTCCACCGCGCTCGTGGTCTGGCGTCCCCGCCGTACCCCCGATCGCTGACACCTGCTGCTCGCGCTCGTCCGAGGGCCGGCACGTCCCCGCTGTTCCCGGGGCCGTTGCCGGCCTTCCGTCGTCTCTCCCATTGCCCCCATGGCTGCAGAGCAAGTGGGTGGAACGCCATGGCTGTCTCCGGGCCGCGGAGGGATCCATGGCGTTCCACCGGTGCCGGCCGGAGGTTGCGGAAGTGGGGGTGCGGCGGAGTGGATTCCACTAGGCTTCCGATCAGGGATGAAAGCCCTGAAACGGAATCCGGGCTGGCGGGGGGAGCCATGGCGGAACCGGCGAAGAAAGTGGCGGAACGCGCGGAGGAACGCCTCGAGAAGGTGGCCGAGAACGTCAAGGAGCGGTTCGACCGGGTCACCGAGGGCCGCTTCAGCGACAAGGTCAAGGAAGGGCGCTTCGCCGACCAGACCGACCACGGTGTGGACCGCGCCAGGGACGACGAACGGCGCAAGAAGCAGGGCGGATCGACCTGACGGTCCGCCGACGAACGGGCCGGGACCCACGGGGGGCCCCGGCCCGTTCGCCATTTCGCGCGGGCCGGACGCCACTCGGCCCACCCTGACCGGTGATCATGAAGTTGGCGGCATCGGTGGAGATCGACACCGCCGTCAACTTCATGATCACGGCGGAGGCGGGGTGCGGCGGGTGGGGGGTCAGAGGCGGCGGTTCTCGCGGACCAGGCCGCCCTCGCACCAGTCGCGGTAGACGAAGAGATCCGGGCGGGCGAGCAGCACCCGGCTGTTGTGCGCCCAGTTGCGCATCAGGTCGTCGCCGGTCCGTTCGGCCTGCTCGACGAGCTTGCGGAAGCGGCGTTTCGGGTGCGCGCGGAAGTTCGTCCGGATGCCGTCGGCGGCGTAGATGTAGAGGCAGTGCAGCGCGAACCGGCGGGCCGGGCAGGACCGGTCCATGGCCAGGTCGAACAGCGTCTGCACCAGGTGGTCACCGGCGACCAGCAGGTCCCAGTCCGGTGGCATGGAGGCCAGTGGCACCGAGTCCGGTTGGTACGCCCAGGCCCGCAGCTCGGCGGGCGAGGGGTCGACCGGGTTGGCGAAGCCGTGGAACGTCTCTTCCCGCACGTTCACCGGCCGACCTTCCGCTGACGCTGACGGGGGCTCCGGCCACCCGCGGACCCTGGCTGCTGGGGCGACACGTTAACGCGCTTCGGCGGAGCAGTGGTAGCCCTTCCCGGAATCAATTTGACAACCGTTGGCCGGGCCGGACCGGCTGAGCAGCCGATCAGGCCCGGCCACGGGTCAGTCGCCCACCGGCACCGTGACCGGTCGGGTGGCGGCGGCACGTCGGCGCAGCCACTGCTTGAACCAGGGGGTGTCCGGCAGTCGGGCGAGCAGCGGACCGGTCACCACCGTGATCAGCACGTACGCGGTGGCGAGCGCGGCCAGCTTCGGCTCCACCGGGTAGACGGCCGACACGGCCAGCCCGGCGATGACGATGGAGAACTCACCGCGCGGAGTGAGCGCCAGGCCGGCCCGCCAGCGTCCGGGCTCGGCGATCCCGGCCCGACGGGCGGCCAGGTAGCCGGTGGCCACCTTCGTCGCCATGGTCACCACGGCCAGCAGCAGCGCGGGCAGCAGCACCGGCGGCATGTCCAGCGGGTTGGTGACCAGCCCGAAGAACACGAAGAAGACCGCGGCGAAGAGGTCTCGCAGCGGCGACAGCAGTTGGGTGGCGTGGTGCGCGACCGGCCCGGACAGCGCGATGCCGACCAGGAACGCGCCGACCGCGGCGGAGACCTGGAGCTTGGCCGCGATACCGGCGACCAGCAGGGTCAGGCCGAGCACGCCGAGCAGCAGCGCCTCCGGATCCTTGGCGGAGAGCGCGGTGGAGATCAGGTGCCCGTACCGGATCGCCACGGCCAGCACGACGACCACGGTGAACACCGCGATGGCGAGCGCGATGCCGCCCTTCATCAGGCCGACCCCGGCGAGCAGCGCGGTGACCAGCGGCAGGTAGAGCGCCATCGCCAGGTCCTCGATCACCAGGACGGAGAGGATCACCGGGGTCTCCCGGTTACCGACCCGGCCCAGGTCGCCGAGCACCTTGGCGATCACGCCCGAGGACGACACCCAGGTGACGCCGGCGAGCACCACGGCGGCGACCCAGCCCCAGCCGAGCAGCAGCGCGAACGCGAAGCCGGGCAGCGCGTTGAACACCGCGTCGATGAGCCCGGCGGGCGCGGCCGAGCGGAGGTTGCCGACCAGTTCGTTCGCGCTGTACTCCAGGCCGAGCATGACCAGCAGCAGGATCACGCCGATCTCCGCGCCGACGGCGAAGAACTCCTCGCTGGCGTTGAGCGGCAGCAGGCCGCCGTGCCCGAAGGCGAGGCCGGCCAGCAGGTAGAGCGGGATGGGCGAGACGCCGACGCGACGGCTGAGCCGGCCGAGCAGGCCGAGCAGGAGCAGCAGCGCGCCGACCTCGACGAGCAGGATTTGGGTTTCGTGCATACGCGTCAGCCGTCCGGGTCGGTCTCGGCGAGGATGGAGGTGACGCCGTCGAGCCCCTGTCGGGTGCCGACCACGACGACCACGTCGCCGGATTCGAACCGGAAGGTGGGGTCGGGCGAGACGTTCACCTCGCCCTGACGCAGCACGGCCACGATGGACGCGCTGGTCCGGGTGCGGGCCTTCGTGTCGCCGAGCCGCCGACCGACGTACTTCGAGCCGGCCGGGATCACGATCTGCTCGGTCAGCAGCCCGGCGGCCTGCTCGCGCAGCCCGGAGAGTTGACCCAGCATCAGCGACGCGCCGAGGATGTCGGCCAGCGCCTCCGCCTCGTCGTCGGTCAGCGGTATGTCGTGCTGACAGGAGTCGGGATCGTCCGGGTCGTAGAGGACCAGGTCGCGGCGGCCATTGCGATGGGAGACCACGCCGAGCCGGCGGCCGGATTCCGTCATCAGGTCATGACGTACGCCGATTCCCGGTAAGGCGGTCTGTTCGACACGTACTCGCACGCCGGTGAGGCTACCTCTGCCAGGCACATGCTGCTCCCGGAGCCGAGCCACCACCCGGATGCTCGTGGAATCAGGAGGCGTTGCCGCGGGGGGTGACATAGGTGCCCTTGCCCTGGTGCCCCTCGACCAGCCCTTCGGCCTGGAGGATCAGCAGCGCCGAGCGGACCGGCTCTGCGGAGACCTGGTAATGGGCGATCAGCTCGCGCAGCGAGGGCGTTGGGCGGGATCACCGTCTCGGCCGAGGACGACCAGGGCGTACGCCACTGGGTGTTCTGCGACCGCAAGCTCGACGGCGGCCGGCGCTGCGTGCTGCGCGCCGACCACGTGACGCCCTGCACCGCACGTCTCCCCGGCCGGAGACGGTGACTCAGGTCACACGGGTGGAGTTGAGCGGAATAGACTCAACTCTGGTTGTGTCATGTCCAGTCGACACGCCGATCCCGGGGGAGCCCATGAACACGGAACGCCTCACCACCAAGAGCCGCGAGACCATCACCGGTGCCGTCGCGCTGGCGAACCAGCGCGGTCACGCCACCGTGGAGCCCTGGCACCTGCTGCTGGCCCTGCTGGACACCGACGGCTCGACCGCCGCCGGCCTGCTGCGCGCCGTCGGCGCCGACGCCGCCGAACTGCGCCGGGTCGCCCAGCGCTCGGTCGACGCGCTGCCCGCCGCGCGCGGCTCCAGCCTGGCCGAGCCGACGTTGGCCCGGGAGTTCGTCAACGCCATCGGCGCCGCCGAGCAGATCGCCCGGCCGCTCGGCGACGAGTACACCTCGACCGAGCACCTGCTCGCCGGGCTGGCCCGGGTCGGCGGCGCGGTCTCGGTCGCGCTGAAGAACGCCGGCGCCACCGAGGAGAACCTGGTCGCCGCGTTCCCGACCGTCCGGGGCGGGGACCGTCGGGTCACCACCGCCGATCCGGAGCAGACCTACCAGGCGCTGGCCAAGTACGGCGTCGACCTGACCGCCAGCGCCCGCGACGGCAAGATCGACCCGGTGATCGGCCGGGACTCGGAGATCCGCCGCGTGATCCAGGTGCTGTCCCGGCGTACCAAGAACAACCCGGTGCTGATCGGTGAGCCGGGCGTCGGCAAGACCGCCATCGTCGAGGGCCTGGCCCAGCGCATCGTCGCCGGTGACGTGCCCGAGTCGCTGCGGGACAAGAAGCTGGTCTCGCTGGACCTGGGCGCGATGGTTGCCGGCGCGCAGTACCGCGGCCAGTTCGAGGAGCGGCTCAAGTCCGTGCTGGAGGAGATCAAGAACTCCGACGGGCAGGTCATCACGTTCCTCGACGAGCTGCACACCGTGGTCGGCGCCGGCAAGGGCGAGGGCTCGATGGACGCCGGCAACATGCTCAAGCCGATGCTGGCCCGCGGCGAACTGCGGATGGTCGGCGCGACCACGCTCGACGAGTACCGCGAGCACATCGAGAAGGACCCGGCGCTGGAGCGCCGCTTCCAGCCGGTGCTGGTCGGCGAGCCGACCATCGAGGACACCATCGGCATCCTGCGCGGGCTCAAGGAGCGCTACGAGGTGCACCACGGCGTACGCATCACCGACGCCGCGCTGGTCGCCGCCGCCGCGCTCTCCGACCGCTACATCACCGACCGGTTCCTGCCGGACAAGGCGATCGACCTGGTCGACGAGTCCGCGTCCCGGCTGCGCATGGAGATCGACTCCCGCCCGGTCGAGGTCGACGAGATCGAGCGGGCGGTGCGCCGGCTGGAGATCGAGGAGATGGCGCTGGCCAAGGAGCCCGACGCCGCCTCCGCCGAGCGCCTGGCGCGGCTGCGCAAGGAGCTGGCCGACAAGCGTGAGCAGCTCACCGCGCTCTCCGAGCGTTGGCAGACCGAGAAGAGCCACATCACCAAGCTCTCCACCGCCAAGGAGGAGCTGGAGCGGCTCGGCGGCGAGGCCGAGCGGGCCGAGCGGGACGGCGAGCTGGAACGCGCCGCCGAGCTGCGCTACGGCCGGATCCCCACGCTCAAGGGTGAGCTGAAGCAGGCCGAGGAGGAGCTGGCCCGGCTCCAGGCCGACGGCGCGATGCTCAAGGAGGAAGTCGGCGCGGACGACATCGCCGCCGTGGTCGCCTCCTGGACCGGCATCCCGGCCGGCCGGCTGCTGGAGGGCGAGACCGCCAAGCTGCTCCGGATGGAGGAGTCGCTGCGGGCCCGCGTGGTCGGCCAGGCCGAGGCGGTCGGCGCGGTCTCCGACGCGGTCCGCCGCGCCCGGGCCGGCGTCGCCGACCCGGACCGCCCGACCGGCAGTTTCCTCTTCCTCGGCCCGACCGGCGTCGGCAAGACCGAGCTGGCCAAGGCGCTCGCCGAGTTCCTCTTCGACGACGAGCGGGCCATGGTCCGCATCGACATGAGCGAGTACGGCGAGAAGCACTCGGTGGCCCGCCTGGTCGGCGCCCCGCCCGGTTACGTCGGGTACGAGGAGGGCGGCCAGCTCACCGAGGCGGTGCGCCGCCGGCCGTACTCGGTGATCCTGCTGGACGAGGTGGAGAAGGCCCACCCGGACGTCTTCGACATCCTGCTCCAGGTGCTCGACGACGGGCGGCTCACCGACGGCCAGGGCCGGACGGTGGACTTCCGCAACGCCATCCTGATCCTCACCTCGAACCTGGGGTCGTCGGTGATCAGCGACCTCACGCTCGGCGAGGAGGAGCGCCGGGAGGGGGTGCTCGCGGTGGTCCGGTCGCACTTCAAGCCGGAGTTCCTCAACCGCCTCGACGACATCGTGGTGTTCGCCGCGCTCCAGGGCGAGGACCTGCGGGCCATCGTCGACATCCAGCTCGACCGGCTGCGGCGCCGGCTGGCGGACCGTCGGCTCGGCATGGACGTCACCGACGCGGCCCGCACCTGGCTGGCCGACCACGGGTACGACCCGATCTACGGCGCGCGCCCGCTGCGCCGGCTGGTGCAGTCGGCCATCGGTGACCGCCTCGCGAAGGCGCTCCTGGCCGGCGAGATCCGCGACGGCGACACGGTCCAGGTCGACCTGGCCGACACCAAGGACGCCCTGACCGTAACCGCCGCCTGACGGATCCCCTTCCCCGGCTCGGGGCCCCGCCGGACCGGCGGGGCCCCGCCCCCTTCCGGCGATCATGAGGTTGGCGGTGCGACACGCCGTCGTGGTGCCGGACAACTTCATGGTCAACAGCGTCGGGTCGGGGCGGAGCGGGCAATAGGAGGGCATGGTGGGGATGGGGAAGAAGGACCGGGAACTGGACGCCGCCGTCCGGCAGCTCGCCGAGGCGGACACGCTGGCGTTCGGCGGGGTGGGGTTCGCGGGGCAGATCCTGCCGGCCACGGACGCGTACCGGCACATCGAGCGGGCACTCGCCGACCATTCCGAACGCGCCCGGAAAGAGGTGGATCGGCTGCTCCGGAAGGGCTCGCCGGCCGGGAAGGCGTACGCGGCCACGCTGCTGGAGACCGTCGACCCGGCGGCCGGGCGGAACGCCTGGGAACGGCTGCGCGACGACGACGGCGAGTTCACCACGTTCCACGGTTGCGTGATGGGCCGCACCACGCTGCGTGAGTACGCGGCCGAGCGACTCGCGGCAGACCGTAGCTGACCCCACACTCAGCGAACAGCGCTTCGGCCGAGGTGCGCGGGGTTGTTACCGTCTCCGCCAATGCAGGTTGGGGGGAGGCGGTCATGAACGGTTCGGTGGCGTACGTGGTGGCCACGCTGGGGTGCCTGCTGGGGGTGGCCGGCGTGGTGATCGCCGTGATCGCGCTGCGCAGGTCCCGCTCGGCGCCACGCCCGAAGGCGGCACCCGGTGACCCGTTCCGGGACCGGGACTCGGACGCGCTGCGCGGCGACCCGCGCGCGCTCAAGCCCGGCGACATCGTCGAGATCCGCCAGGTGCCGTACACCGTGCGCGGCTCGGTGCACCTGGTCGAGGGCGGTTGGAGCTGGGCGGAACACCTGCTCGACGACGCCGGCGGCGTGAAGCGCTGGCTCTCCGTCGAGGCGGAGCCGGACCTGGAGATGGTGCTCTGGGCCAGTGAGCCGGGGGCCACGGTGACGCCGGGCGCCCCGACGCTGGAGATCGCCGGTCGCCGCTACAACTGGGACGAGTCCGGCCAGGCGCGCTACACCGCGACCGAGGGCACCGGCCTCGACCCGCGCGGCACCATGCGCTACCACGACTACCAGGCACCCGGCGGGGCCCGGTTGTCCTTCGAGGCGTACGGCGAGGCCGGCTGGGAGGTGAACCTCGGCGAGGAACTGCGCCGCGCCGAGGTGATGATCTACCCGCAGGGCGGCCCGGACCAGGTGAAGTGAGCGTGCTCGTCGCCCTGCAGACCCCGTACGTCGACAGCCGCGCCGCCGACCTGAGCCTGACGCTCGGTGGCCCGGAGCTGCCGGCGCTGGCCGTCCGCGACGTCGACCTGCCCGGCGGGACCCGGCTGCGGCTGCGCCTGCTCGGTGCCTCCCACCAGGTGGTCCTCGGCGGGCTGACCGAGACGGTCGCCTGCCTGCCCGGCCGCCGGCCGCACCTGCCGGACACGCTGCACGACGCGACCGCCGGCTACCGGTTCACCGCCACCGTGCTGCGGCCGGCTGGCGACGGCCTGCGTACCCGGGTCGCGGCGCTCCGCGCCGAACTGGCCGGCGACCCGTTCGCCCTGGTCGGGGTGTTTCCCGGCGACGAGGACGCGGTCACCGCGCTCGCCGTCCGACCCGACCCGCCGGGCGGCCCGGTCGCCTGGCGCACCTGGCACGCCTACCCCCAGACAAACGAGCTGGTCCTGACCGAGACGGTGGTGGAGGAGCTGTGACGTACCGACGGTGGTTCGTGGTGGGCGTGGCGGTCGCCGTGGTCGGCGCGCTGGTCGCCGCTTTCGCGATCTTCTACGGCAACTTCTCGCCACGCGGCTACGTGCAGGACCACTACTCCCGGGCGTCCGGTCGGGACATCGGCTCGCAGGCCGTCGCGTACACCTCGAACCGGTCGCCGAGCCAGGTCTCGAAGGAGATTACCGACACCTGGCAGCCGGCCGACCAGTACGTCGACGGCAGCGGCGTGTACCTGCGCTACGACGACGACTCGGTGGTGATCCTCCCGCTCGCCGTCGGCTCGGTGATCCTGCTGGAGCGGATGTCCACCGCGTACCCCCGGTACCACAGCGTCGTCGGCAACAGCTGGGGCTGGGGCCGAGGCAGCACCGTCCGGGGCGGCGGCCCCGGCGCCGGCAAGTAGCCCGTCCGACCCCCTCACCCTGGAGTTCCTGTGCAGCATCTCGTCACCGATCTGCTGGTCACCCTCGCCTATGGCGTGGTCGGCGTGGTCCTGATGGCCGTCGGCTACCTGCTTGTCGACCTGGCCACCCCCGGCAAGCTCCACGAGCTGATCTGGGCCGAGCGCAACCGCAACGCCACGCTGCTGCTCGCCTCCAACCTGGTCGGCGTCGGCACCGTCGTGGTCGCCGCGATCGTGGCCAGCGCCGACGACTTCATGCTCGGGCTGGTCGGCGCCGCCGCGTACGGGTTCCTCGGTCTGGTGATCATGGCGGCGGCGTTCGTGCTGCTCGACGTGGCCACCCCCGGCAAGCTCGGCGAGCTGCTGGTCGACCCGGACCCGCACCCGGCGGTCTGGATCTCCGCCACGGTGCACGTCGCCACCGGCGCGATCATCGCCGCCGCCATCAGCTGATGACCAACAGCAAGACCACCGCGACGGGCGCGCAGAAAAAGCGCCAACAGGTGCTGATCTGGACGGTGATCATCGGGGTCACGGTCGGTGCCTGCGTCCTCGGGGCGATCACCGGCGACTCGGACACCACCGTTCCCGCGCCAGCCGCCGACGAGCGCTCCGGCACCGTGCCGATCCTCCAGGCCGCGGCCGACAGCCAGGGCATCTGCTACGGGTGGCGACTGCTCGACGGGTACGACCCGGTGAGCGTCGGCTCCAACCTCGGCGACGGCACCCCGGTCGAGGACGCGGCCGGCTGCGCGCGCTGGATCGAGGTGACCGCCAACGTCTTCTACACGTCGTCCAGCAGCGAGTCGAACGACTCCGCCGCGATCCGGGTCCGAGGCTCGTCGGACATCGAGTTCTCCGACCTCTCCGCGATCGAGTCGGGGCTGGGCCGCTTCGGGCTGGACGAGGACGCGTTCGTCGACGAACCGGGTTGGGCCGTCACCCGGGCCGCCACGATGCTGCCGCTGCTCGCCACCGAGCGAGGGCTGGCCGACCCGGCCGCCGTCCTCACCGCCGAGCCGGCCACCCCGGCCGCACCGCTACCGGACGCCGGCAGCGACTTCTGGCGGGACCGGTGGGTCCTGCTGCTCACCACGGTCGGGCTGTTCCTGGCCGCCGCGCTGTTCATCGCCGTGGGCGTGCGACAGCGAAACCGGCAGCGCCGGGAAGCCGGGCCCGCGCAGCGCGCCGGGGCGGGACCCGCCGGGCGTACCCGGGAGGAAGCGTGACCGTCGACGTGCCCGCGCGGCCGCGGTGGCGCGCGGCCCGCGCGGCGGTCCTGCTCGCGGTCTTCGTCTGCGCGGCCTGCGGCCTGGTGTACGAGCTGGCGCTGGTCGCGCTCGGCAGCTACCTGATCGGCGACGCGGTCGGGCAGGCGTCGATCGTGCTCGGCGTGATGGTCTTCGCGATGGGCGTCGGCGCGCTGGTCGCGAAGCCGTTGCAGTCCCGGGCCGCGCCCGCGTTCGCCGCGATCGAGCTGACGCTCGCGCTGCTTGGCGGCCTCTCCGTGCTCGGCCTCTACGCGGCGTTCGCCTGGCTGGACCTCTACGGCCCGGCGCTGGTCGGCACCGCGTTCGTGCTCGGGCTGCTGATCGGCGCGGAGATCCCGCTGCTGATGGTGATGCTGCAACGCATCCGCGAGCAGTCCGCCGGCAGCGCGGTGGCCGACCTGTTCGCCGCCGACTACGTGGGCGCGCTGCTCGGTGGGCTGGCCTTCCCGTTCCTGCTGATGCCGATCTTCGGCCAGCTCAAGGGCGCGCTCGTGGTCGGCGCGGTGAACGCCGTCGCCGGGGTGGTGCTGGTCTTCACGGTGTTCCGCGACGAACTGAGCCGCCGGGCGCGGGTCGGCCTCGGCGCCGGCTCCGTCGTGGTCGCGCTCCTGCTCGGGTACGCCTGGGTGACCGCCCACGACTTCGAGGTGACCGCACGCCAGCAGCTCTACCGCGACCCGGTGGTGCACGCCGAGCGCAGCCGCTACCAGGAGATCGTGCTGACCCGCTCGGTGCGGGAGGTCGGCCACACCGACACCGACCTGCGGCTCTTCCTCAACGGTGACCTCCAGTTCAGCTCCGTCGACGAGTACCGCTACCACGAGGCGCTGGTGCACCCGGCGATGCGCGGGCCGCACGGTGACGTGCTGGTGCTCGGCGCCGGCGACGGGCTGGCGGCGCGGGAGATCCTGAAGTACCCGGACGTGCGCTCGGTGACGCTCGTCGACCTCGACCCGGCCGTGGTGACGTTGGCCCGCAGCGAGCCGCAACTGCGCGACCTCAACCACGCCTCGCTCACCGACCCCCGGGTACGGGTGCTCAACCTGGACGCGTTCGGCTGGCTGCGGACCGCCACGCAACGCTTCGACGTGGTGATCGCCGACCTGCCCGACCCGGACGAGACGGCCACCGCGAAGCTCTACACGGTCGAGTTCTACGCGCTGGTCCGGCCGGTGCTGGCCCCGGGCGGGCGGCTGGTGGTGCAGTCCGGCTCGCCCTACTTCGCGCCCCGGTCGTACTGGTCGATCGAGCGGTCGGTGCGGGAGGCGGGGTTCGCCACCGTGCCGTACCACGTCGACGTGCCGAGCTTCGGCGACTGGGGGTTCGTGCTCGCCGCGCCCGGCGACGCCGCGCCGGAGCTGGCCCTGCCGGCCGACGCGCCGCCGCTGCGTTTCCTCACCCCGGCCGTGCTCGCCGCCGCCGCCACGTTCCCCGCCGACCGTGGCCGGGTGGACGTGCCCGCCTCCACGCTGTTGCAGCCCAGGGTGCTGGAGTACGCCCGCGAGGAGTGGCGCGGCTACTAGGTTTCGGAGCATGCGGGCACACCATCGGCTGGTCCGCCGGCTGCCGACCCGGGCGATCGGCGCCGCCGCGTACCTCCAGGCGTTCGTGCTCTCCGGTGTGGTCACCGTGCTGGCCGTCCGGGCCTACCTCCAGGCCACCAACTATCCGCAGCTCGGCGGCGGTGGGCTGCACATCGCGCACGTGCTCTGGGGTGGCCTGCTGCTCGTCGTCGGCCTGGGCATCGCGCTGGTGTTCCTCGGTGGTGGGCCGCGCACCGCCGGCGCGGTGGTCGGCGGCGTCGGGTTCGGGCTCTTCATCGACGAGGTCGGCAAGTTCGTCACCGCCCGCACCGACTACTTCTACGCGCCCGCCGCGGCCATCATCTACGTCGTGTTCGCCCTGCTGGTGCTGCTCACCCAGGCGGTACGCGGGCGCACCGGCCGGGGCCGGCTGACCCCGGCCGAACGCACCGCCAACGCGCTGGACCTGGTGCTCAGCGGCCTGCCCGGTGGGCTGACCGACAGGCGTCGGATCGCGGTGCTGCGCCTGGTGCAGGGCACCGGGCCGGCCACCGAGGCGGCCCTGGCCCAGGTGCTGGACGCGGTGCCCCGCCGGGAACCGCCGCCGGTGCGATTCTGGCAGCGCGGGGCGGCGTGGGCCCGACGCCTCGCCACCTGGGCGGTGGGCCGGCGCTGGCTGGTCTGGCCGGTGGTGCTCTGGCTGGTGGTGGAGCCGGTGGTGACCGTGGTGGCGGTGGTCGTCGACGGCGTGACCGGCGCGCTGGACCAGGAACGGGAGTGGGGCGCGGTGCTCGGGGTGAGCGCCACCGCGCTGGTCACCGCCGTGCTCAGCCTGCGCGCGGCCTGGCTGCTGCGCCGGGACCGGACCGAGGCGTTCCGCCTGTTCAAACTGGCCATCCTGGTCGACCTGCTGTTCGGGCAGGTCTTCAACTTCACGGTCAACCAGTTCGGCGCGGTCTCCGCGGTCGCGCTCGACCTGGCGCTGCTCGGCGTGGTCACCGCCGAGCACCGGCGGCTGCGCCGCGCCGCCGATCACTGAGCCCTTCTGCCGTGCTCACCTGGCCCGGGATCGCTACGGTGGTGATCTCATCCAGGGAGGGAGAATCATGGTCGATGCTCCGGGCACCTCGCCCCGCGCGCGTCCCAGTGTGGTGACGCTTTCCAGTTGGCTGCTCATTCTCGTCGCCGCGATCCAGGTGCTGAACCTGATCGTGACGCTGTCCGTCATCGGCAAGATCCGGGACGTGCTGAAGGACGCGTACGCCGGCACCTCGGCCGAGTCGGCCGGTGACATCGCGTACGCCTTCACCATCGGCACGTCGATCCTGTCGCTGCTGCTGGCGGCCGGTCTCGTCGTGTTGGCGTTGCTGAACAACCGGGGCAAGAACGCCTCCCGTATCACCACCTGGGTGGTGGGCGGCATCCTGTTCTGCTGCACCGGTGGCAGCCTGCTCAACGGCGTCTCCGGCGGCACCATGGGCGGCGGCAACACCAGCGGCGACCTGCCCAGCGGGCAGGAGATCCAGCGCCGGCTGGAGGACGCGCTGCCGTCCTGGTTCGCCCCGGTCAGCACGCTGCTCGGCGTCGTCGCGCTGCTCGCACTGCTGGGCGCGCTGATCCTGCTGGCGCTGCCGAAGTCGAACGAGTTCTTCCGCAAGCCGAAGGCGGGCTGGGAGCCGCCGGTGCCGGGTGGTGCCTACCCGGCGTACCCGTCGGCACCGGGCCAGTCGGCCGACCCCGGCTACCCGTCGGCCACGGGGCAGTCGGGCGACCCGTCGTACCCGGCGTACCCGTCGACCCCCGACCAGCCGCCGACCACGCCGCCGCCGGCCGGGCCGACCGGTCAGCCGGGCGAGCGCCGTGACCCGGAGCCGCCTTCCGGAAACTGACGTCCGGATATCAGCGACGCCGACGGTCCCTCCGAGTAGGTTGCAAGCCGACGCCTACCGGAGGGACCTGTCGTGTCGTACCCCGATCGGGTCGCGCCCCGCCGGCCGGGCGCGGTCGTCGCGGCGGTGGCCGTGCTGCTGCTGATGGCGGTCGGCGCCGTGGCGTACGCGGCGACGAACCTGGTGATCGCCGGCGGCACGGTGGACCGGTTCCGGGCCGCCGCGGCGGGCACCGACGCGGGCGGTGACGACATCGACCGGGTCGCCGGCCTGCTGCGCGGCTCGACCGTGCTGACCGCCGTGCTCGGCGTGCTGGCCGCGCTGTTGCTGGTCGGGCTCGCGCTCGGGCTGCGCGCCGGCCGCCCCGGCGCACGGGTGGCCACCTGGGCGGTCGCCGGGCTGGGGCTGCTCTGCGGCTGCTGCGGGTTCGCGACGCTGGTCGGGCAGCGGGCCGCCCCGCTGCGGCTCGGCGCCGACGACCGGGTCACCGCCGATCTGCTGGGGCTGGTCGGTGACGCGTACCCGGACTTCTGGCTCGCGGCGAACGCGGCCATGTTGGTCGCGCAGATCATCGGGTACCTGGTGGTCGTCGCGCTGCTCGCGGCGCCCTCGGCGAACGCCTTCCTGCGCCGTCCGGCCCCGGCGCGGTCCGGCCCGGCCACCGGCTACGGCGCGACCGTGTCCGGCGGGCCCGCCTCCGGGCCGACGCCCTGGGGCCCGCCACCCGGCCTGACCGCACCGACCGGGCCGACCGGGCCGGCCGCGACCGCACCGACCGAGCCCTCGACGCCACCCGCGTCCGCGCCGCCACCCCCTCCGTCTGCGCCCCCGTCGTTGTCGTCGACTCCGTCCGCGCCACCCGCGTCCGCGTCGCCGATGCCGCCGTCTGCGCCGCCGATGCCGCCGTCCGCGTCGCCGATACCGCCGTCCGCGTCGCCGATGCCGCCGTCCGCGTCGCCGTCGTCCCCGTCCGGCTCGCCCCCTCCGGAGGATCGTCCATGACCGACGCCGCCGTACCCGTCCGTCGCCGGGCCCTCATCACCGGCGCCAGCCTGGGGATCGGCGAGGCGTTCGCCCGCCGGCTCGCCGCCGACGGGTGGGACCTGGTGCTGGTGGCCCGGGACGCCGCCCGGCTCGGCGCGTTGGCGGCCGAGCTGACCGGCCGGCACGGCGGCGCGGCGGAGACGCTCCCGGCCGATCTGTCCACCGACGACGGTTGGGCGATGGTCGAGCGCCGGCTGACCGCCGGCTCGCCGGTGGAACTGCTGGTGAACAACGCCGGGATCAGTCTGGACACCCCGTTCGTCAGGTCGGCCGTCCCGGACGAGGTGCGGTTGGTCCGGCTCAACGTGCTGGCGGTGCTCCGGCTCACCCACGCGGCTCTCGGTCCGATGATCGAACGAGGTCATGGGGCAGTGATAAATGTCTCTTCGGTTGCGGGTTTCGGGGTACCCATGCCGGGATCGACATACTCCGCCAGCAAGGCGTGGGTGACCAATTTCAGTGAGTCGATCGGTCAGTCGGTGGCTCCGCTCGGTGTACGCGTGATGGCGCTCTGCCCCGGCTACACGCGCACCGGAATTCACGAGCGAACCGGCATCGACATGTCCAGACTGCCCGCCTGGGCCTGGCTGCGGCCCGACTCCGTCGTCGATGAAGGGCTGCGTGACCTGCGCAAAGGCAAATTGGTGAGCGTGCCGGACTGGAAGTACAAGCTGGCCGTGGCCGGGCTGCGGCACGCGCCGAAACGGCTGCTGCGCGGCTTCACGCGCGACACCCGGGGAGCTGTCGACCGGGCTGGTGGGTGACCTGGCGGTGCTGCGGACGATCGGGTCGATCCGTCGCCGGACCGGGATGGACGGTCGCACAGCGTAGCCGGGCATAGCCACTCATCGGTCGCTCACAGGGTTGACCGCGGTGGACCCCACAGACGGCGTACAGACTCGGGAAGTACGCTCTATCGCCATGGGGGACCACGACGACCTGCGTAAATTCATCACTGACCTGGCTGTGGTTCACGGTCGGGTGGTGCTCTCGTCGGGCCGTGAAGCGGACTGGTACGTCGATCTGCGTCGCGTCACGCTCCATCACCAGGCCGCTCCACTGATCGGACGGGTGATGCGCGACCTCACCGCGGACTGGGCGTACGACGCGGTCGGTGGCCTGACCCTGGGCGCCGATCCGGTGGCCGTCGCGATGCTGCACGCCTCGGCCGGCACCGACCGCCCGTTGGACGCCTTCGTGGTCCGGAAGGCGGGCAAGGCGCACGGCCTCCAGCGCCGGATCGAGGGCCCGGACGTGTCCGGGCGTCGGGTGTTGGCGGTGGAGGACACCTCGACCACGGGCGGAAGTGTGTTGACCGCCATCGAGGCGTTGCGTGAGGCGGGGGCGGAAGTCGTGGGCGTGGCGGTTATTGTTGATCGAGGCGCCGGCGACGCGGTGCGAGCCGCCGGACTGCCTTATCGGGCGGCCTATACGTTGGCTGACCTCGGCCTTGTGGCCTAAAAGTTTGCCGATTCGGATCTGCTGATATGCAGGCGGATCGATGCTGCTGGTGGAAGGATGGAATACGTGGGAACTGCGTTGGCTGAAATGACCATGCCTCAGATCTCGCCGCTTGCCGGCGAGCCGATCGAACGCGCCGACGCCGAGCGGCTGGCGGGGGTCCTCAAGGCCCTCGCCGACCCCGCCCGGCTGCGGCTGCTCAGCCTGATCCAGTCGGCTCCCGAGGGGGAGGCGTGCGTGTGTGACCTCACCGCGCCGCTCGGCCTCTCGCAGCCGACGGTCAGTCATCACCTGCGTATCCTCACCGAGGCCGGCTTGCTGGAGCGGGAGAAGCGCGGTGTCTGGGCGTACTACCGGCTGGTGCCGACCGCGATCGCCACGATCGCGGATCTGCTCACCCCGCCGCGGAAGCGGGCCACCAAGAAGGCTCGCTGACATCACGGCCCGTTTGTGGACGGGTCGGCCGGTCGAGGCCCGGCGCGCTGACACGCGCGTCGAACCCGACAGGCCGTTCCGCCCGGATGCGGGTGGCCGGTGGCGTGCCAGGGGTGGCGCCATCGACGCACGGTGACGGCTGCCGTCATCCGTGTCACCCGCGACCCGACAGGTCGGACGCGAAGGCCGGCCCCCGCCCGGGGGCCGGCCTTCGGTGTGTCCGAACCGGTCAGCGGCGGTGCTGGCCGCCGTGCCCGTGCGGGTGGTCGTCGCCGTCGAGGGCGTCCCGGGCGGCGTCCACGGCGCCGGCCGCGGTCGCCGCGGCGATCACCGCGACCGCCTCGCCGCGCTTGCGCGCCCTCCGGTCGCGGAGGAACTCGAAGAAGATCGGCAGCACCGAGATCAGGATGATCAACGCGACGACCGGCAGGATGTACCTGTCGATCTTGTCGCCGATGGCGTCGTAGATCTGGCGGGCCAGCAGGTAGCCGATCAGCAGGATGCCGTCCACCCAGAGGACCGCGCCCACCACGTTCCACACGAAGAACTGCCGGGCCGGCATGCCGAGCACCCCGGCCACCGGGTTCAGGAACGTCCGCACGATCGGGATGAACCGGGCCAGCACCACGGCCTTGGCCGGGCCGAACTTCTGGAAGTAGTGCTCCGCCTTCGCCACGTACTCCCGCTTGAACAGCCGGGAGTTGGGCTTGTCGAACATGCGTCGGCCGTAGCGCGCGCCGAGCCAGTGCCCGAGCTGCGCGCCGGCGATCGCGCAGATCGGGCCGCCGATCATCAGCCCGGCCAGCGACAACCGGGTGCCGTTACCGAAGATGGCGTCGGCCACCGGCGAGGCGGCCACCCCGGCCAGGAAGAGCAGCGAGTCACCCGGGAAGAAGAAGCCGACCAGCAGACCGGTCTCGGCGAACAGGATCGCCCAGACGCCGATCATCCCGAAGGTGTGGATGAGGTCCTTCGGGTCGAGCGGGTTCAACGCCACGTTCTCGGAGATCATCCGGGTCTTCTCTGCTGTGTCCACGGCCACATAGGGTACCCGTCCACCCCCCACCCCCGGCCCGCCCCCGCTTTTTCCCGGAAAGAGTGGCCATTCGCCCGTCGATGGGCCCGCTTTCCGGGAAACCGCGGGGGTAGGTCAGAGGCGCGGGTCGACCGGCTCGGACTCGCAGGCGAGGATCGCGAACACCAGTTCGTGACGACGCCAGAGCGGAGCGTCCTCGGCGAGCGCGTCCAGGGCGGCCAGGCCCAGGCCGTGCTCCCGCAGGGCCAGGCCGCGCTTGCGGCCCAGCGAACGCTTGCGCAGCGCGGCGAGCTGCGCCGGCTCGGTGTACCCGGGACCGTAGATGATCCGCAGGTACTCCCGACCCCGGCACTTGATTCCGGGCTGGAGCAACGAGCCCTTCGGCGACCGGGCGGCCAGGCCGGCGTATGGCTTGACCACCATGCCCTCGCCACCGGCGGCGGTCAGCGCCAGCCACCAGTCGGTGGCCGCCGACACCGCCACCTCGTCGGCCAGCTCCACCACCAGCCGCCGGGTCGGCGTGAAGAACTCCGGGTCGGCCGTGCGGAGCCGGTCCGCCAGCGCCAGATGCCAGCCGTGGTCGCGGTCCGCGTAGCTCGTCCCGGCACCGGCCAGCACCGCGAACGGGGCCAGCGTGACGCCGCGCAACCCGTCCGTCGGACCGACGTACGCCCGGTACGCCGCCGAGTACGCCGTCACCTCGGCGGCCCGCTCGGCCATCCGCGCCCGCAACCCGTCCACCGGCAGCCCGCGCCCGGCCGCCGAGTCCAGCGTGGCCAGCACCGCCGGCAGCGCCGCCCGGCCGGCCGCGCCCACGCTGGCGTACTGCTCGCGGATCAGGCCGCCCGCCTTCGCCGACCAGGGCAGCAGCTCCGTGTCGAGCAGCAGCCAGTCGGTGTCCAGCTCGGCCCAGAGACCGGCGGTGGTGACCGCGGCGCGCACCCGGGCCAGCAGCTCGTCGTCGAGCGGCGGGGAGAAGAACGGCCGGCCGGTACGCGTGTGCACCGCTCCGCCGCCGAACCGGCCCGGCTCCCGTTCCACAAGCACCACGGCGCGGGAGCCCATGTGCTTCTCCTCGCACACCACCCGGTCGACACCGGCCGCGCGGTAGTCGGCGAACGCCTGCGCCGGATGCTCCAGGAACCCCGCCACGGTCGACGTGGAGCAGGGCGCCATGGTCGGCGGCAGCCACACCAGCCGGCCCGGGTCCAGCGCGTACCGGCTCATCACCTCCAGCGCGGCGGCGGCGTTCTCGGCCGGCACGGTCAGCGACCCGTACGCGTGGGTCAGGTGCCGCCGACCGGTCACGTCCGCCACGTCCAGCACGGTGTCCGGCCGCGCCGGGGCGGGCGGGACCAGCGGGCGGGCCGGGGCGTACCACTCCCGCTCCGCCGGGACCGCCACCAGCTCCTTCTCCGGGTAGCGCAGCGCGGTCAGCTTGCCCCCGAACACGCAGCCGGTGTCCAGGCAGATCGTGTTGTTGACCCACTCCGGCTCCGGCGTCGGGGTGTGCCCGTACACGACCATCGCCGAACCCCGGTAGTCGCGCGCCCACGGGTAACGCACCGGCAGGCCGTACTCGTCGGTCTCACCGGTCGTCTCGCCGTAGAGCGCGAACGACCGTACCCGGCCGGACGCCCGGCCGTGGTACGCCTCCTTCAGGCCGGCGTGCGCCACCACCAGCCGGCCGCCGTCCAGCACGTAGTGGCTGACCAGGCCGTCGATGAACGCCTCCGCCCCGGCGACGAACTCCGCCGGCTCCGCGGCGAGCTGCGCCATCGTCTCGGCCAGGCCGTGGGTGAGCCGCACGTCCCGGCCGCGCAGCTTGCGCAGCAGCTTCTGCTCGTGGTTGCCCGGCACGCAGATCGCGTGGCCGGCCGCCACCATGCCCATCACCAGGCGGAGCACGCCGGGCGAGTCCGGGCCGCGGTCCACCAGGTCACCCACGAAGACCGCGGTACGCCCCGACGGGTGCGACGCGTCCACCGGGCGGCCCGCGTCGTCGCGGCGCAGCGCGTAACCGAGTCGGGACAGCAGCGCCTCCAGCTCGGCGCGGCAGCCGTGCACGTCCCCGACGATGTCGAACGGGCCGGTCAGCTCCCGCCGGTCGTTGAACAGCTTCTCGTAGCGGACCTCGGCCGCGTCGATCTCCTCGACCCCGTGCAGCACGTGCACCTTGCGGAAGCCCTCCCGGGCCAGCCGCCCGTACGACTGCCGCAGGTCACGCCGCATCCGGGTGAGCACCTGCCGGCCGTGCGTCCGGTCGGCGCGCGCCTCGGTGCGTTCCCAGGCCACCGTCTCCGGCACGTCCAGCACGATCGCCACCGGCAGCACGTCGTGCTCCCGGGCCACCCGGATCAGCCCGGCCCGAGCGTGCGGCTGGAGGTTCGTCGCGTCCACCACGGTCAGCCGACCGCGCCGCAGCCGGATGCCGGCCACGTGGTGCAGCGCGTCGAACGCGTCGGCGGACGCCGACTGGTCGTTCTCGTCGTCGGCGACGAGACCACGGAACATGTCCGAGGAGAGCACCTGGCTGGGCGCGAAGTGCCGGCGGGCGAACGTGGACTTGCCGGCGCCGGAGACGCCGACCAGCGCCACCAGCGCCAGCTCGGGAATGTCCAGGACGGTCATCGGCTCGTCTCCTCCTTCCGGTCGTCGCGGTCGTTTCGGGTGAAGACCGCCAGCTGGGTCGGGGTGCCCACCTCGGGGTCGTCGTCGTCGCCGACGCCGCCGAGCGTGGCGGTGTAGCCGTGCGCCGCCGCCACCCGGGCCACCCAGGCCGCGAACTCCGCCCGGGTCCACTCGAACCGATGGTCGGCGTGCCGGAACCGGCCCGGCCCGAGCCCCTCGTAGCGGACGTTGTACTCCACGTTCGGGGTGGTCACGACCACCGTGCCCGGTCGGGCGTGGCCGAACACCGCGTCCTCCAGCGCCGGCAGCCGGGGCGGGTCGAGATGCTCGACCACCTCCATCAACACCGCCGCGTCGTACCCGCGCAGCCGGTCGTCCCGGTACGTCAGCGCCGACTGCCGCAGGTGGATGCGGTCCCGCTGCCGCTCCGGCAGCCGGTCCAGCCGCAGCCGACGGGCCGCCATGGCGAGCGACCGGTCGGCCACGTCGACGCCCACCACCTCGGTGAACCGCCGGTCGGCGGCCAGCGTGGTGAGCAGCGCACCACCACCGCAGCCCAGGTCCAGCACCCGGCTCGCGCCACTGTCGCGCAACGCGGCGAGCACCGCCTCCCGTCGGCGTACCGCCAGCGAGGCGCGACGCGGGTCGGCGTCCCCGGCCGGCGCGTCCCCGGCGGCGCCCGGGTCGACGCTGTCGTCGGCGGGCGGCTCGTCGGCCAGGCGCAGCTCGGCCAGGCGGGCCAGCGCCGCGCCGGCCAGGGCCCGGCGGTGCGCCAGGTAGCGGCGGGTGATCAGGCCCCGCTCCGGGTGGTCGACCAGCCAGCCGGAGCCGGCCCGCAGCAGCTTGTCCACCTCGTCCGGGGCGACCCAGTAGTGCTTGGCGTCGTCAAGTACCGGCAGCAGCACGTACAAATGGTTGAGGGCGTCGGCGAGTCGCAGCGTCCCGGTCAGCGTCAGGTCGACGTAGCGGCTGTCACCCCAGTCCGGGTACGTCTCGTCGAGCGGGACCGGGGTGGCCGTCACGGTCCAGCCGAGCGGGGCGAAGACGCGTACCGCCAGCTCGGCACCGCCCCGGCAGCGCAGCACCGGCACCCGTACGGTCAGCGGGAGGTCGGTGGCGGCCAGTTCGGGGCGGTCCCGGGACTCGCCGCGCAGCGCCGAACGGAACACCTTGGTCAGCGCCGAGGAGAGCAGGCTGGAGGCGGCGTACGGGCGGTCGTTGACGTACTGCCCGAGCGTGAAGCCCTCCGGGGAGGTCGACTGCCGGCGGCCCCGGCCCCCGCCCAGCTTCAGCGGGTCCACCTCGACCAGCAGCGCCGCCGTGCACCGCGCCTCGTCCGCCTCCGGGTAGAACACGTGCGCGGTGCCGGCGGGCAGGTCGAAGCTCTGCACGCGGTCCGGGTGCTTGACGAGGAGGTGGCCGAGGTCGGTGGCGGGGTGGTGGGTCGTGGTGAGGGTCAGCAGCACTTGGTTGATGTTCCTTGATCTTTGCCTTGGTGTCGTGGGGGTTTCCGGGGGAGCCCGACCCGCTCCGGGGCGGTCAGGCTTGATCCCTGCGCGGGTCGGGCTCCCCCGGAAACCCTGTCGTTGTCGGTCTCCGTCGGACCGTGCTGCTTTGTGGGTCTTCTTTGTGGTGCTCTGGATGTGGCGGTGCCCCGCCGACCGGTGTGGTCGGCGGGGCACCCGGGGTGGTTCGGTCAGGCGACGAAGCGGGTCTTGCGGCGGCGGGCCACCACGTAGCCGCCGAAGCCGGCGGCGAGCAGCAGCGCGCCGATGCCGGCGATCAGGCCGGTGGAGGAACCGGTGATCGGCAGCGTGCCGCCGTCACCGCCACCCTGGCCGCCGTCGCCACCCGCGGCGGCGTTCACGACGACCTTGGCGCTGTCGTTGGCCGGCTTCTGGTCACGGTAGAAACCGCCGTCGCACTCACACGGCACGTTGATCTTCACGAGCCCGGTGTCGTTGGCGATCACCTTGTCGATCTTCAGGCCGAAGTCGAGCGTGACGGTCTGGCCGGCCTTCAGGAACGAGTCGAAGTAGCAGCGGTAGTGACGCGCACCCGGCTGGCCGGGCTCACCCCACTCGTCGCCCTTCACCGGGAAGCAGTTCTCCGGGACCGCCACCGTGGTCGTGCCCTTCGGCACGTCGAAGGTCAGGTAGGTGACCGAGCTGCCGGAGCGGCTGTAGTCGAGCGTCGCCGGGCCGTTGTTGCGCAGGCCCACGGTCGCCTTGACCGTCGCGCCGGCCGCGCCGGACACCGAGGAGCCGAGCGCCTCGAGGTCGGTGCCGTTGTTGCCGGTCACCGTCACCTGGAGGTTCGTGCCGTTGTTCTCCGGCCGCGGGTCGGCCTGGAAACCACGCGCGCTGGCCTTGCCGCCGGCCTCGGCCAGGGTCAGCTTGCCGTCGGTGCCCGGCTTGCCGACGGTCACGTCGTAGTTGTCGAGGTAGCTCTCGAAGTCCTCGAACTCGTTCGGGGTCATCCAGATGACCTCGCCGTACTTGAAGCCCGGTGCCAGGGTGTCCGCGCCCAGGGCGTACGGCAACGTGGCCCCGAAGGTGCTGCCGGCCGGCAGTTCCTCGTCGAAGCGGCAGGTGCGCAGCTCGTCACCCACGTAGGTGCAGTTGCTGTAGTGCTTGGTGGAGTTCAGCCCGTAGTCGTTGTAGAAGACGACGGTGGCGCCCTTGGCGGTGGTCTCGCCCGCGTTGCTGACCTTCAGCGGTGCGGTGAAGGTCTTGCCGGGCGCGACCGACACGGCGGTCTCCGGACCGGCCGCCAGGTCGACACCCTCGCCGACGCGCACCTTGGCGTCGTGCGAGACGGCGTCGAAGCCGTTCGCCGACAACGTCACCTTGATCGTGCCGGAGTCGCCGTCCTTGGCCTTGTCGGTGGCCTTGATCTGCACCGGGAAGATCCCGCCCAGACCCCACTCGTCCACCTCGACCTCCCAGGGCGAGGTGCAGACCAGCACGTTCGCGGAGGGCGAGGCGCAGTCGGCGAAGGTGTCCTCCTCCTCCGCGACGGTCACCTTGCCGGCCAGGCCGGTGAAGTCGTAGCGCACGGTGAGGTCGTTCAGCACGGTCGGGGCCGAGCTGTGGATGGTGCTGTACTCGATCTTGCCGTCGGAACCGGTCGCGACCGTCGTGTCGCCGAAGTAGACGCCCAGCGCGATCTGCGGAGCGGCGGCGACGGCAGGGGTGGCGGAGGCGGCGACGAACGCGCCTGCGACGCCCAACCCGGCGAGCCAGCGCCGGGTGGAGTGGCTGAGCATGTAGGGGGTCCTCCCGTGGGGATGATCAGGTGGAGCCCGTGGAGCTTAAAGATTCCTTAAGCCGGGCCGTTGCCCCGAACGGCGAACATTGACCGAACGGTTGATCACCACCGCCGCAATGTTCGGTGCCCCCGTGCCCGTCTATCGATCGGGACACCGGGAGGTGCAGTGACGTACGAGGAGTTCGTCGACGCGCGGCTGGGCGCGCTGCTGCGGTACGCGGTCATGTTGACCGGCGACCCGCACCAGGCCCAGGACCTGGTGCAGGAGACCATGGTCCGGGTCCAGCTCCACTGGCGACGGGTGGCCCGCGCCGACGCGCCGGAACGGTACGTGCGCCGGATGCTCACCAACCAGTTCGTGGACTGGCGGCGCGGCTCCTGGGCCCGCCGGGTGCTGCTGCGTGGCGAGCCGGACGACGCGGTGCCCGCGCCCGCCGACCACGCCCAGTCCGCGGTGGACCGGGACCAGGTCTGGTCCTGGCTGTCCCGGCTGCCCAGACGGCAGCGCGCCGCGCTGGTGCTGCGCTACTACGAGGACCTGTCCGACGCGGAGATCGCCGACGTGCTCGGCTGCGCCGTCGGCACCGTCCGGTCCAGCATCTCGCGCGCCCTGGCCACGCTCCGAGCCGAACACCTGGAGGTCTGCTCATGATCGAGGACGAGCTGCGGGCCGCGTTCGCCCGGTACGAGGCGCTGACGCCGTCCACCGGCCCGGTCCGGGCCGCCATCGACCGGGCGGTGGCCCGTCGACGTCGACGCCGTCGGCGGGTACGCCTGGCCGGCACCGCGCTGGCGGTGGCCGCCGTCGCGCTCGTCGGCTTCACCGTGGTGGCGCCCCGACCACCGCAGCCCACGCCGCTCGCCACCGCCGCGCCGTCGCCGCCCCCCGGCACCGCGCTGAACGTGCTGCTGCTCGGCCTGGACCAGGCGGACGCCAGCCGGCGGGCCGACTCGATCGTGCTGGTGCACGTGCCGGCCGACCAGAGCCGGCTCTACCTCGTGTCCATCCCGCGTGACCTGCTCGTGCCGATGCCCGCCGGCGGGACGGACAAGCTCAGCGCGACCTTCGCCCTGGGCGCCGGGTCGGGTGACCTGGCGGCCGGCTACCGGGCCACCCGCCAGGCGGTCACCCGGCTGACCGGGGCGCCGGTGGACGCCGGGGCGGTGCTCACCTACCAGACCACCCGGACGCTCACCGACGCGGTCGGCGGCGTACCGGTCTGCCTGCCGGCGGCGGTGCGCTCGGTGCACACCGACCGGCGCTTCCCGGCCGGCTGTCAGCGGCTCGACGGCGCGCAGGCGGTGGACCTGCTCCGACAGCGGTACGGCCTGCGCGAGGCCGTGCTGGACCGGGAACGCAACGCGCTCCGGTACGCGGCCGGCCTGCTCCGCCAGATACGCGAGCAGGGGATCACGAGCGATCCGGTACGCCTCGGCCGGCTGGTCGGCCAGGTCGGACCGGCCCTGACCACGGACACCGGTGACCTGTCCCTGCCGGCGCTGCTCTCCGTGGTCGTTCGGGCGGGCACCGCCGACCCGGTCGCGCTCGGCCTGCCGGTCCGCTACCAGGAGTGGACGGCGCGCGGCTTCGAACCGGACCCGACACTCGTCGACGGCTTCCTGGACGCGTTGCGTGGCGACCGGCTGGCCGGCTGGAGCGCCGCCCACCCGGCGCAGGTCGTCAGCCTGCGCTGACCAGCGTCAGCGGTAGTCGTCCTCGTCGGCGCTCACCACGCGGGCCTGCTCCATGGCGTCCCAGTCGGCGACCTCCAGGCCCCGGTGCGGCTCACCGTCGGTGTCGTCGAGGGTGGCCGGGGCGGCCTGCTCGACCGCGTCGGCCGGCTCCGCCTCGGGGTCCCGTTCCTCCGGAGCGAGGTGGTCGCTCGGGGCGAAGTCCTCGTCGGGCTGTCCCATCGTCCCTCCCTGCGTCTCGTTCCGACCGTGTCCCCACCACCGTACGGGCTGGTCGGGGCCACCGCTCGGAGCCGGGCGAAGCGCGGAGTCGGCGATTGCGCCTCCCCGGGCGCGCGGCCGGTGCCAGGATGGAGGCGTGGGCTTCCTCATCCGGCTGGCGATCACCGCGGTCGCGCTGTGGGTGACCACGCTGATCGTGCCCGGGGTGCAGGTCGCCGGCCGCAACGGCGGCAACACGGTGTTCACGCTGATCGTGGTGGCGCTCGTCTTCGGCGTGGTCAACGCGGTGCTCAAGCCGCTCATCAAGGTGTTCGGCTGCGTGTTCTACCTGCTCACGCTCGGTCTGTTCGCGCTCGTGGTGAACGCGCTGCTGTTCCTGCTGACCGACTGGATCGCCGGCGTGCTGCGCCTGCCGTTCCACGTCGACGGCTTCTGGGCCGCCTTCTGGGGGGCCATCGTGGTGTCGGTGGTGAGCTGGCTGATCAGCGTCGCCGTGCCGGACCGTCTGGAGGAACGGTGAGCGGTGGTGCCCGGGTCGGTTGTGTCCCGCGTTCGCTTCTACGGGATACTGCCCGCGGTGGACAGCGCGGTCCGGCGCACCCGAGGAAAGACGACGGCCTGTACGGCCGAGAGCGGTAAGTAAGGAGCGTTCGACATGCCCATCGCTTCCCCCGAGGCTTACGCGGAGATGCTGGACCGGGCCAAGGCCGGCCGGTACGCGTACCCCGCGATCAACGTGACCTCCTCCCAGACGCTGAACGCGGCGCTCAAGGGCTTCGCCGACGCGGAGAGCGACGGCATCATCCAGGTCTCCACCGGTGGCGCGGAATACCTGTCCGGCCCGTCGGTCAAGGACATGGTGACCGGCGCGACCGCGTTCGCCGCGTACGCGCACGAGGTGGCCAAGAAGTACCCGGTGAACATCGCGCTGCACACCGACCACTGCCCGAAGGACAAGCTGGACAAATTCGTCCGGCCGCTGATGGCCATCTCCCAGGAGCGGGTCAAGAACGGCCAGGAGCCGCTGTTCCAGTCGCACATGTGGGACGGCTCGGCCGTGCCGGTGGCGGAGAACCTGGAGATCGCCGAGCAGCTCCTCGCCGAGGCCGCCAAGGGCAAGATCGTCCTGGAGATCGAGGTCGGCGTCGTCGGTGGCGAGGAGGACGGCGTCGAGAACGCCATCAACGACAAGCTCTACACCACCGTGGACGACGGCCTGGCCATGGTCGAGGCGCTCGGCCTGGGCGAGAAGGGCCGCTACATGGCGGCGCTGACCTTCGGCAACGTGCACGGCGTCTACAAGCCGGGCAACGTGAAGCTCCGTCCCGAGGTGCTCAAGCAGATCCAGGACGCGGTCGGCGCCAAGTACGGCAAGGACAAGCCGCTCAGCCTGGTCTTCCACGGTGGCTCCGGCTCGCTGCTGGAGGAGATCCGGGAGGCGCTGGACTACGGCGTGGTGAAGATGAACATCGACACCGACACGCAGTACGCCTTCACCCGCCCGGTCGCGGACCACATGCTGCGCAACTACGACGGCGTGCTGAAGATCGACGGCGAGGTCGGCAACAAGAAGCAGTACGACCCGCGGGCGTGGGGCAAGCTGGCCGAGGCCGGCCTGGCCGCCCGCGTGGTCGAGGCCTGCGAGCACCTGCGCTCCACCGGCACCCGGATGAAGTGACGCCCCGCATGTGAGAAGGGGCCCCTTCTCTACCGCAGGCGTTAAAAGGGGGCCCCTCCTTGCACGGTCAGCGCACGAGGAGCGAGACGGCCTCGCGGGCGTCGTCGGTGAGGTGGATCGTGCGGGACAGGTCGCCGAACGGGGACGCGGCGAACAACGGCCGCAGCAGCGACTCCACCGGCAGTTCCGTGGTCCAGAACGCGCGGTCGAGGAAGACGTACGCGCCGCTGGCCCCGTCGGTGCCGTAGAACGTCTTGGTGGCGGCCTGGAACACCTCCTGCACGGTGCCGGCCCGGCCGGGCGCGAACACGATGCCGCCCCGGGCCAGGCGCAGGATGGTGTCCTCCCGGATGGCGTTGGAGAAATACTTGGCGATCCGGCCGGCGAACAGGTTCGCCGGTTCGTGGCCGTACAGCCAGGTGGGGATGGCCAGGCCGCCGGAGCGGGCCCACCCGGTGTCCGGCGCGGCCGGCCGGGGCGAGGGCAGCGACGGGCCGTCCGCGTACCGCTTGCGTACCGCCAGCGCCGCCGCCGTGTAGCGGTCGTGGTCGGTGAAGTCCGGCGCGGCGGCCAGCACGTCGATCGCGGCCGACAGCTCCTCGGCCGGCCAGGCCGCCAGGAACGCGCCGAGGTTCGCCGCCTCCATCACCCCCGGACCGCCGCCGGTCACCACCAGGCGGTCGGCCCGCGCCAGCTCCCAACCCAGCACCGCCGCCATCCGGTACGCGGCGCTGCCGCGCGGCACCGCGTGCCCACCCATCACGCCCACCACGGACTGCGGCCCGTGCACGGTCAGCCACGCCCGGGTCGCGTCGGCGAGCGCGTTGTCCACGCCGTGGTCGTGCAGCCGCTGACCGAGCGCCTCGCGGACGTCCGGCAGCGCGCCGCCGTGCGCCCGGAAGTGCGCGTACACCCGGGTGTCGTACATCTCGGCGAACCCGCCCTCGGCGAAGCCGGCGGCCAGGTCGTCGGCGGTGTAGAGGTGCGACGGCTGGGTCGGGTAGGGCAGCCCGGAGAACGGCGGCACGACGTTGGCGCCCCGACGGACCAGGTCCGCGCCCACCTCACGGTCGGCGAACCGGCAGCCCACGAAGAGCGTGCCGGCGACGTCGACGTCGCGCAGGTCCGGAACCGGATCAAGGTCGAGGCGGAGACCTTGCACGGTCAGGCCGGCGAGGGTCCCCCCGGCCAGCCGGTGATCGAACTCGGTCCGGGTCTGGACCTCGTCGACGTGGGGCGCGTGCGGCTCGATGACGTCCGCGGGTGGTGGGGTCGGCACCAGATCATCCTGCCCCGGCCGGGCAACCTCGCAAACCCGGGCGGTACGGACAGGAGCCCGGCGGGTGCGCCGCCGGGCTCCTGCGTAACCGGTCCTGGGGAGGCTCCGGACCTGTAGTTGTAGTGCAAGAACCACGGCGGCGGCATGGGCCGCGGGTACGTGTGGTCCCGCCGAGGCGTGACGAAACCCTCAGCCGTTCAGCCGACCGGCCGGCCGGCCCCCCTCGCGCGCGCCAGGGCGAAGCGGGTTGAATGGGGCGATGCAGAACCTGTTGCCAGAGCCACCGGCCACGCTGCTCCCGGTTTCCGAGGAGGCCGACGCCGCGCTCGCCGCCGCGGTCGAGCAGGGCACCGAAGAGGCGTACGCCGAGGTCGCAGCCCGCTTCCCGACCTACAGTGCGGCCTGGGCGTCGCTGGCCGGCCGCGCGCTCGCCGCGGGCCAGGTCGTCCCGGCGTACGCGTACGCCCGCACCGGCTACCACCGGGGCCTGGACCAGCTGCGCCGCAGCGGCTGGAAGGGCCACGGTCCGGTGCCCTGGTCGCACGCGCCCAACCAGGGCTTCCTCCGCTGCCTCTACGTGCTCTCCCGGGCCGCCGGTGAGATCGGCGAGGCGGACGAGGCGGCCCGCTGCGCCCAGTTCCTCCGCGACTGCGACCCGGCCGCCGGGGATGCGCTGGCCAGCGACTGATCCGTCCCGCGACGGCCGGCCCGGACCCGGGCCGGCCGTCGCGTCGTCCTACAGCCCTTCCGCCACCGACGCGGCGATCTTCAGCCAGGCGTCGCGGGTGGCGGCCGAGAGTTGGCCATAGCGCAACGGCTCGCCGGTGTCGATGAGCCGCTCGTACGGCGCCAGCAGCACCGCCCGGGTGCGGGCGGCGAAGTGGGCCTGGATGGCCGGCAGATCGATCTCCTTGCGCGACGGTGGCATCGAGACCACCGTGACCGCCTGCCGGACCAGCCGCTGCCGGCCGCTCTGCTCCAGATGGTCCAGCATCCGGGCGGCGGTCTCGGCCGAGTCGTTCCGCGCCGACATGGTGACCACCAACTGGTCGGTGGCGTCCATGGCGGCCTGCCAGTTCTGTGCCCGGACATTGTTCCCGGTGTCCACGAAGATCAGCTTGTAGAAGCGGCTGACCACGTCCCGGATCTCGGCGAACGCGGCGGCGGTCAGCATCTCGCCGCCGGTCGCCGACTCGTCCGAGGCGAGCACGTCGAACATCCCCTCGCCCTGCGAGCGGACGTACTGCGACAGGTCGCCGACGCGTCCCTGCGCACCCTGGAACTGGCCCAGGTCGCGCA
Organism: Micromonospora sp. DT227; assembly: GCF_049841835.1. Taxonomy (NCBI): domain Bacteria; kingdom Bacillati; phylum Actinomycetota; class Actinomycetes; order Micromonosporales; family Micromonosporaceae; genus Micromonospora; species Micromonospora sp. DT227. The sequence goes on from NZ_JBNCLA010000001.1 coordinate 570,684, forward strand.
GCATGTCCCGCACCGTACGGGCGTGGAAGTCCTGCTGCGCCCGCATGCCGAGGGTGCCCTGGGTCTCGTTGTTGTCCCAGGCCAGCACGTAACCACCGCGCTTCTGGCCGAACGTCATGGCGAGCAGCAGGATGGCCACCGTCTTGCCGGCGCCGCCCTTCGGGTTGACCACGGTCACCTGGCGCAGCCCGCCGAAGTTGCGGCGGACCATCTCGATGTCGCGCTTCATCTCCTGCTCGTGCCGGCCGGGCGCGAGTCGGACCAGCCCGATCCGGTTCACCACCGCGCGGACGCCCATGGTGGCCACCGGGTCGACCGGCCGGACCTGACGCCGCCGGGCGAAGTCCTCCGCCGTCGGCGGCACCACCTGCGGTGCAGGCCAGCCCTGCTCCGGGTACACCCCGGGCGGCACGGCCGGCTGACGCGCCGGCCCCGGCAACGGCGGGTACGCCGTCCCGACTGCCGGTGGGCCGGGCAACGGCGGGTACGCCGTCCCGACTGCCGGTGGGCCGGGCAGCGGGGGGTACGCCGTCCCGGTCGCCGGTGGGCCGGACGTCGGCGGCTGCGGCGGCTGTGCCGGCACACCCGGTTGCGGCATCCCGGCCGGTTGCGGCATCCCGGCGTGCGGCGACACCCCGGCCTGGGCCGACCTGACCGCCTGCGGCGGTACGTCACCGTGTGGCGGTACGCCGCCGTATGGCCGTGCTCCCGCCTGGACGGGCCCGCCGGCCGGGGACGGTCCGCTCGCCTCCTGTGGCGTTCCCGGCTGCGGCGGCGGCCATCCCGGCGGGTACCAACCCGGCTGGCCGGGCTGCGGCGGGTAGGTGACCGGCGGGTAGACCGTGCCGGTGCCGGTGCCGGTGCCCGTGCCGGGCGGCTGCTGCGGCAAGGGCACGCCCGGCGACGGCGGGAACGGGCCGAGCCGGGGCGGGGACTCCTCGGCCGGTACGCCCGCCCCGGCCGCCGGCTGCGGACCGTCCACGGGTGCCGAACCGACCGGAGCGGTAGCGGCCTCGACGGTGGCGCGCTGCGGTGGCTGCGCCCACGGTGACTCGGTCCGGCCGTTCGCCGGGGCGTCACCGCCACTGTTCACCCGCGTCGGGATCGGGGTTGGACCGACGTCGCCCACAGGCGCGGCGGTGGCCCCGGGGCCGGTCGCCGGAGCGGCGGGCCGGTCGTGCAGCGTCGCCGGCCGGTACGGATGCGCCGCCGGCCCGGCTCGATCGACGTCGGCCGTCGAGGCGGCCCACGCCGGAGCCGGCGGTCCACCCCGGCCCGGAACGGGCATCGGGGCGGCCTGCGGCGACGGGACCGGCGTGGCCTGCGGCGACGGGACCGGCGTGGCCTGCGGCGACGGGACCGGCGTGGCCTGCGGCGACGGGACCGGGGTGGCCTGTGGTGATGGGACCGGGGTGGCCTGTGGCGACGGGCTCGGGGTGGCCTGTGGTGACGGAACCGGGGCGTCGGCCGGCGGGAGGGGCCAAGGCGGCACGGCCGGCTGGGCCGGGGCCGCCCACGGCGGCGCGGTGACCACCCCGTCGATCTCCTCGGGCGGCCAGAGCGGCTCGATGTCCCGCTCCGGCACCTGCGGTCGGCCCGGTACGTGGGCCCGGTCGTCGTTCTCGTGCACCACGGTTCCTCCAGATCCCTCCCGCCGAGGATAGGCGGTCCGGCCAGCGGCGTGGCCCGGGCACGGATCGATCAGGGTCAGCCCGTCCAGACCGCCCAGGCGCCCGGCTCGGTCCACCAGGACCGTTTCCGGCTCAGTTCACCCTCGACGCCGTCGTCGAGGAAGGGCACCCGATCGTCCCGGGGCACGACCGCCACGGCCCGGCCCCGGGCCCGGCGTACCTCGAGCCGGACCTTCTTCCGGCCCAACGCGGATCGGGTGACCACGGGCACGGCCACGCCCACCGCGATCCGGCCGTCGGTCGGATCCGGGTCGGCCAGCAGCGTCACCTCGCCGAGGCGCGCGTACCCGCCGGCGTTGCCGATCGCGCACGCGGTGATCGGTTCGGTGCCGTCGCTGAGCACCGCGCCGTCGACCTCGACACGGGCCCGCCAGTGCAGTGGCCGCCCGGCGTCGTCGGCGGCGCCGAGCAGCGCGCCGTCGAGCGTCACCGAGCCGCCGTCGTTGCGCAGCAGGTCCAGTCGGCGTGCCGTGCCGTCCAGCACCGCCGTGGCCACCGCCGCCGGGTCACGCGGCAGCCCGAGCTGCGCGGCCAGGTCCCGCGCCGTCCCGGCCCGGGCCGGATCGAGCGGGAGTACGCCGACCGGGGGCAGGTCGGGCAGGGTGCGGTTCTCCGGCAGGTCGGCCGGGCGGCGGCTGGGCGGCGGAGCGTACCGGCGGACCAGCCGACGCAGCACGGCGCGCAACTGACCGTCACTGGCCGTGGCGACGATCAGCCGGGTCTTGCCGTCGGGGTCTGGCCAGGTGAGGCCGTCGGGGCGGGGCGGGCCGTCGAGGCGGGCCAGCACCTCGTCGATCTCCGCATCCGACCGGGCGGTCACCGTGGTCACCCGCGCGCCCCGGGCGGTCAACGCGTCCGCGCAGGCCAGCACCGGTACGCGCGGTGTCTCGCAGCGCTCCTCGCCGGCTGCCTCGACGGTCTCGTCCGCGCCACCACAGCAGGCTCCGCCGCTGCCACAGCCCGCACCGGGAGCGTCCCGCTCCGAGCCGAGGGTGAGCAGCACCACGTCGTACACGAACGAGCCTCCTGCTTCTCGACGAACCCCTGCCGGTCCCGCCGTCACTACTTGTTAGCCTGACACCCCGGGCTCGCCGACCGGTCGCCACCTGGCACCCGAGCCTTCTGGAGGCGGAGAAGATGCCAGCGATCGTGCTCCTCGGCGCCCAATGGGGCGACGAGGGCAAGGGCAAGGTTACCGACCTGCTGGGTGAGCGGGTCGACTACGTCGTGCGCTACTCCGGCGGGAACAACGCCGGCCACACCGTGATCACGCCGGACGGCCAGAAGTACGCGCTGCACCTGATGCCGTCCGGCGCGCTCTCGCCGAGCGCGATGATCGTCATCGGCAACGGCGTGGTGGTCGACCCGAAGGTGCTGCTGCAGGAGATCGACGGGCTCGCCGAGCGCGGCGTGGACGTCTCCCGGCTGCGCATCTCCGGCGACGCGCACCTGATCATGCCGCACCACCGGGCGCTGGACCGGGTGGTCGAGCGCTACCTGGGCAGCTCCCGGATCGGCACCACCGGCCGGGGCATCGGCCCGGCGTACGGCGACAAGGTCGCCCGGATGGGCATCCGGCTCCAGGATCTGCTCGACCCGGGCATCCTGCGCAAGAAGCTGGAGCTGGCGCTCCGGGAGAAGAACCAGACGCTGTTCAAGGTCTACAACCGCAAGGCGATCGACGTCGACGAGACCGTCGAGGAGTACCTCGCGTACGCCGAGCGGCTGCGGCCCTACATCGCCGAGACCCGGGTGATGCTCTGGGACGCGCTCGACCGCGGCGAGACCGTGCTGCTGGAGGGCGCCCAGGCCACCATGCTCGACATGGACCACGGCACGTATCCGTTCGTCACCTCGTCGAACCCGACCGCCGGTGGGGCGTGCGTGGGCGCCGGCATCCCGCCGACCGCGATCACCAAGGTCATCGCGGTGAGCAAGGCGTACACCACCCGGGTCGGCTCCGGCCCGTTCCCGACCGAGCTGTTCGACGACAACGGGCAGCACCTGCGCAAGGTCGGCCACGAGTACGGCACCACCACCGGTCGGGAGCGCCGGTGCGGCTGGTTCGACGCCGTGGTGGCCCGGTACGCCTGCCGCCTGAACGGCGTCACCGACCTGGTGGTGACCAAGCTGGACGTGTTGACCGGCCTGCCCAAGGTGCCGATCTGCGTCGGGTACGAGATCAACGGCGAGCGTTTCGACGACATGCCGATGACGCAGACCGACTTCCACCACGCCACGCCGATCTACGAAGAGCTCGACGGCTGGTGGGAGGACATCACCAAGGCGAGGACCGAGGACGAGCTCCCCGAGAACGCGAGGCGCTACATAGCCCGCATCGAGGAGCTGACCAACACCCGGGTGAGCGTCGTAGGCGTAGGCCCCGGCCGCGAGGAAAACGTCCTCCGCCACCCCCTCCTCCCCTAACCCCCCCCACCCCCCACCCCACCCACCCCACCCTCACTGCGTCGATCATGAAGTTAGCGGCCGATTTGTAGATCCACATCGCCGCCAACTTCATGATCGACGGGGCGGGGGAGCGAAGTCGGCGACCGGTGGTTGTCCACAGGGTGGGGAGGGTTTTCCACAGGGGCTTTTCGCGGGGCTTGGTCGCCGGGAGGCTCGGTGGGTGGAACGTGAGTTGGTGCTCGGGCGAATTGCCGGGGAACAGGGTGGCGTCGTCACTCGGGAGCAGGCGCTGAGTGTCGGATTCAGTCGACATGAGATCGACAATCTCCTCACCTCCGGTCGATGGCGACGGCTGGCTCGCGCGACGTATGCCGTGCGGCCCTCCTCCGGGTCGGCCACCCGGGAACGACATTGCGCGATTCGGGCTGCGGTGCTGTCCTCGGGACCGGAGGCGCACGCCGTTCTCGCTACCGCCGCTGAACTGCACGGGATCGCGGGCCTCCCGCGAACGCCTGCCATCCACGTCGCCTTACCAGGCGACGCCGCCCGACCGGCGCGCGTCCGGGATCGCGTCGTCGTCCTGCACCAGTTCGAGCATGCCGCCGGCGACCTGACGTCGGTCGACGGCATCCCGGTGACCGTCCCCGTGCGGACACTTGCGGATCTGATCCTCCGGGAGCGCCGATACGCCGCCGTCGCGCTGCTCGACTCGGCGCTGAACCGCGGGAAGCTCAGCGAGGACGAGTTCGGTTCCATCCCTGCCCTGATCGCGGGTCGGCGAGGTGCGGTGGCTGCACGCACCTACCTGGCCGAGGCGAACGGCGCGGCGCAGTCGCCGCTCGAGACACGTACCCGGCTCCGCTGTGTCGACGGCGGCGTCCCACCGGACGCCCTCCAGGTCGAGGTGCGTGACACCGATGGCTATCTGCTCGGCATCGGAGACATGGGCTGGCGGGCCGCCCGGGTGATCGCCGAGGCGGACGGCCGGGAGCCGCACAGCGCTCCCGACGCGCTCTTCGACGATCGGCGACGCCAGAACCGCCTGGCCAACGCCGGCTGGGCCGTGCTCCGTTTCACCTGGCCCGACACCCTCCGCCCCGACTACATCCCGCAGGTGGTCCGCCAGGCCCTGACCGCCCGGACCACGCGTCGATCATGAGGTTGGCGGCATTTTCGATCTCACATCCTGCCGCCAACCTCATGATCAACGGGGTGGGGTGGTGGGGTCAGTAGGATGCGGTCGTGCGGGTTCTTCTTGTGGGTGGTGGGGGGCGGGAGCATGCGCTCGCGCTCGGGTTGGCCGGTGACCCGGCCGTCGAGGCGCTTGTCGCGGCACCGGGGAATCCGGGGATCGCGGAGGTCGCCGCGCTGCGGGAGGTGACCCCCACCGATCCGGCCGCGGTGTCCGCGCTCGCCGTCGAGCTGGCGGCCGACCTGGTGATCATCGGTCCGGAGGCGCCGCTGGTGGCCGGCGTCGCCGACGCGGTACGCGCCAAGGGCATCGCGGTGTTCGGCCCCGGCGCGGAGGCGGCCCGGCTGGAGGGCTCGAAGACGTTCGCGAAGGACGTGATGACCGCCGCCGGCGTGCCGACCGCCCGCGCGTACACCTGCGTCGACGCGGCCGAGGTGGCGCGGGCGCTGGACGAGTTCGGCGCGCCCTACGTGGTGAAGGACGACGGGCTCGCCGCCGGCAAGGGCGTGGTGGTCACCGACGACCGGGCGCTCGCCGAGCGACACGCCGCCGAGTGCGGCCGGGTGGTGATCGAGGAGTTCCTCGACGGTCCCGAGGTTTCGCTCTTCGTGGTCACCGACGGCGACGCGGCGCTGCCGTTGCTGCCGGCGCAGGACTTCAAGCGCGTCGGCGACGGCGACACCGGGCCGAACACCGGCGGCATGGGCGCGTACGCGCCGCTGCCGTGGGCGCCGGCGGGCCTGGTCGACGACGTGATGCGCGACGTGGTGCACCCGACGCTGGCCGAGTTGCGCCGCCGGGGCACCCCGTTCGCCGGCCTGCTCTACGTGGGCCTGGCGATCACCGCGAAGGGTCCTCGCGTGATCGAGTTCAACGCGCGCTTCGGCGACCCGGAGACGCAGGTGGTGCTCGCCCTGCTGGAGACGCCGTTGGCCGGGCTGCTGCACGCCGCCGCCACCGGCACCCTGGGCGCGCACCCGCCGCTGCGGTGGCGCGACGGCGCGGCGGTCACCGTCGTGGTCGCGGCCGAGGGCTACCCGGCGGGCCCGCGTACCGGTGATGTGATCACCGGCGCGGACCGCGCCGGGATCATCCACGCCGGCACCCGCCGCGACGCCGACGGCACGTTGCGCTCCGCGGGCGGCCGGGTCCTCTGCGGTACGGCCACCGGCCCGGACCTGGCCGCCGCGCGCGACGCCGCCTACGCGCTGGTACGCGGCGTCGAGCTGGCCGGCGCCCACCACCGCACCGACATCGCGGCGACGGCGGTGGACGGCCGGATCACGATCCCGGGCTGACCGGGGGCGCGGGCGGCAGCATGGCGAGCGCCGCGGGGACCACCGCAGCGCACCCGTGGTCGGTCCTGGGTGGAAACCTCGTGGGTGGCCGTCAGGCGGGCGCGGACCGGTCCCGGGCGACCATCCGGTCGAGCACGTTGGCGGTGGCCCGCTCGATGCGTGGATCGCGGTGGCCGCGCCGGTCCAGTGCCATGGTCCAGCCGAGCGTGCCGGTGGCGAACACGACCGCGCCCTGCGGCGTCTCGTGGACGTGGGTGCCCTGGAGCCGCCGGCCACCCTGCTGCGCCGGGTACGGCGACGAGCTGAGCATCGTCCCGCCGGGGCGGGGGACGCCCGCGTTCACGCCGTCCGCCTCACCGGCCACCACGCCGGGGACGCGGTCCCCGTCGGCCACCCCGGTGCCGGCCCACACCCAATGGTCGGCCGAGCGCACCACGAGCGGCTGCGGGGTCAGCACGATGCCGTTGTACTGCACGCCGAGCAGCGCCTGCTCCGGCCGGTCGAGGTCGCGCCAGGTGACCGTCGGGCCGGCGGCGTCCTCGCCCGGGTCGGGGCGGGTCTTGGCGCACTCGACCAGCCGTTCCGGGCGACCGTCCGCGGCGGCGCCCACGCGTACGTGCCAGTAGACGCTGTTCGCGCCGAAGAAGGCGAGGCTGGTGCCGCCGGCCAGCCCGGCCTCCACGGCCCGGCGCATCTCCGCCGACCAGTACTCGTCGTGTCCGCAGAACACCAGCCCCCGGTGCCGGGCCGGGTCGAGGCGACCGGAGTGCAGGTCGAAACTGGTCGCGTAGCTGACGTCGTAGCTGTTGCGTTCCAGCCACCGGATCGCGTCCTGGTCGCGGTCGGCCTGGGTGGGCAGGCCCGCGCCGGCGTACGGGCGGTCGAAGGAGACCGCCCGGGCCCGCAACTCGGAATCGCGTCGGCCGTTCGGGCGGTAGCCGTTGTAGAGGCTCCGGCCGGCCCGCCGGTCGCGGGGCCACTGGTTGTACGCCTGCCAGGTGGTCACCGGCAGCACCACGCAGAGCGCGGCGGCCCGCCGGTCGTCGCGTACCACGAAGGGGGTGGCCGCCCGCCAGCCGGCGGCCGAGGTGAAGACGGCCTGGTAGAGGCCGGAGGCCCAGCCCTCGGGCACGCGCAGGCGCCAGGAGCGCGGCCACCGGCAGTCGAGCGCGCCGGTGTCCGGGTCGGCGGGCGGCACCGGCTGCGGCTCGCCGGTCAGCTCGGGGCTGGTCAGCAACGTGCGGGAGCCGGCGCCGGCGTACCAACCGATCCGGTGCACGGTGATCCGGAACGGGCCGGCCGGGTCGACCGCGACGTGGAAGTCGATCGTCTCGCCGGGGGCGACGCTCGTCGTCGAGGCGTACCCCTGGATCTGACGTCGCCGGTCGTCGGCGGCCCGGCCGCCGTCCGCCGGCCACCAGGGCGCGCCGGCCGCGCGGTTCTCGATCTCGACCGGCGGGAGCTGCCGGGGGACCGGGGCGCTCTCGCGGTGCTCGCCGCGCACCGGTTCGAGGGGGCCGAGCGCGGAGGCGGACGCGCCGCCGAGGAGGAGGCCGAGCGCGGTTCGTCGGCGGAGTCGGACCATGGTGTTTTTCCCCGTTCACCCACTGAAACGCGGGCAAAGGTAGCACCATGCTCCGTCCTCTGTGGTCAGCCGATCAGCCGAAGTACCGGCGTAGTTCCCGACTCAGCACCTTGCCGGTGGCGTTACGGGGCAGGTACTTGACGAAGATCACATCGCGGGGCACCGAGAAGCGGGCCAGGTAGCGCCGGACGTACTCGCGGACCGCCTCCGGGTCGAGCGTCTCGCCGGGGCGCAGCGCCAGGAACGCGGCCAGCCGCTGCCCGTACTCCGGGTCCGGCACGCCGAGCACGGCCACCTCGCGGACCTGCGGCAACCGGGCGATCAGATCCTCCACCTCGGAGGGAAAGACGTTCTCGCCACCCGAGACGATCATGTCGTCGGCCCGCCCGTCCACGAAGAGCAGGCCCTCCGGGCTCAGTCGACCCAGGTCGCCGGTGTCGAGCAGCCCGTCGCGGCTCTCCCGGCCGGCGCCCGACGTGTAGCCCTCGAAGAGCATCTCGTTGCCGACGAAGATCCGGCCGACCCGGCCGTCCCGGATCGGCCGGTCCGCCTCGTCCACGATTTCCAGCCGGGTGCCGTGCGGCGGCCGGCCGGCCGTGGTGGGCGCGGCGCGCAGCTCGGCCGGGCCGGCGATGGACGCCCAGGAGACCTCGGTCGAGCCGTACAGGTTGTAGAGCACGTCGCCGTAGCGGTCCATGAACGCCGTGGCCAGGTTGCCCGGCAGCGCGGAGCCGCTGACCGCGACCACCTTGAGCGGCGGCCGGTGCGCCGGCGGCGCGACCTCCATCAGCCGTTGCAGCATCACCGGTACGGCGAAGAGCGCGTCGCACGGCTGGTTGGACAGCGCGGCCAGCGTGGCGGCCGGGTCGAAGCGGCGGTGCAGCACGACCGTGGCGCGCAGCGCGAACGAGACCTGGAGGGCGGCGTACCCCCAGGTGTGGAAGATCGGGGCGGCGATCATGACGACGTCCCGCGCGTGCAGCGGAATCCGGTCGATGATGGACACCAGCGGGCCGAAGCCGTGCGGGGTGGGCCGGCGGGCGCCCTTGGGCGTGCCGGTGGTGCCGGAGGTCAGCACGATGGTCCGGCCGTCGCGTTCCGGCGGCTGGAGCTTGTCGCCGGGCACCGCGCCGGCGATCAGCTCCTCCTGCCGTCGCTCGTCGACCCGGTGCAGTTCGGCCGGGAGGCCGAGCACCCGGTCGGCGAACTCGGCGTCGTGCACCAGCACGCGCAGGCCCTGCTCGTCGGCGACGGTGACCAGTTGGGCCGCGGAGAGGCCGGTGTTGACCAGGACGGCGTCCGCGCCGAGCAGCATCGACGCGACGATCGCCTCGATCAGCCCGTGGTGGTTGCGGCAGAGCAGCCCCACCCGGTCGCCGGCCTGCACGCCGAGGCCGGAGCGCAGCGACCGGGCCAACCGCTCCGAGCGGTCCAGCAGCTCCTGGTAGGTCAGCGCGGCGCCGTGCTCGTCCACCACGGCGACCCGGCCGGGGTCGCGGGCGGCGGCCTGGCGCAGCTCCCCGGCGAGACTCCAGCCCCACCGGCGCAGCGCGTTCAGTTGCGAGGCCACCCGGATCGGGCGGCCCGGGGTGAGCAGTCCGCGTCGGGTCAGCGTGGCGACGATGAACGGCAGGTCCACGGCGCAACCTCCTTCGCGTTCGAGGTCTCCCGATCATGCATCCGACCTGGTCGGTCGCGCGAGGGGGCCCGGCCCGCGACGGCGCCGACGGCGACCGGGTGGACCCCGGCCGCGCATCGGTACGCCCGGCACGGCGTGCCGTCGCGGGCCGGGGTCCGGCGGCGATCAGCGAATCTGCATCCCGGAGATGGCCCGGGAGATGACCAGCCGCTGGATCTCGGAGGTGCCCTCGAAGATGGTGTAGATCTTGGCGTCCCGGTACCACCGCTCGACCGGGTGGTCGCGCAGGAAGCCCGCGCCGCCGAGAAGCTGGACCGCCTTGTCGGTCACCGAGACCGCCACCTCGCCGGCCTTGAGCTTGGACATCGAGCCCTCGCCGGCGGTGAACGGCCGGTTGTTGCGGCCCATCCAGGACGCCCGCCAGACCAGCAGCCGGGCGGCGTCGATCTCCATCCGCATGTCGGCGAGCGCGAACGCGACCGCCTGGTTCTCGATGATCGGCCGGCCGAACTGCACCCGCTCCTTGGCGTAGTCGAGCGCGTACTCGTACGCGGCGCGGGCCACGCCGAGCGCCTGCGCGCCGACGGTCGGCCGGGACAGCTCGAACGTGCGCATCGCCGCCTGGCCGGAGGCGCGTTGGCCGGCGCGGGCCCGGGCCAGCCGCTCGTCGAGCGCGTCCCGGCCGCCGAGCAGGCAGCGGCCCGGCACCCGGACGTCGTCGAGGAAGACGTCGGCGGTGTGCGAGGCGCGCAGCCCGAGCTTGCGCAGCTTGCGGGTGGCGCTGAGGCCGGGCGTGCCCGGCGGTACGACGAACGCGGCCTGCCCGCGCGAGCCCAGCTCCGGCGCGACGGAGGCGGTGACCACGTGCACCCCGGCGATGCCGCCGTTGGTGGCGTACGCCTTCTGGCCGTTGAGCACCCACTCGTCGGTGGCCTCGTGGTAGACGGCGCGGGTCCGCATCGACCCGACGTCGGAGCCGGCCTCCGGCTCGGTGGTGCAGAACGCGGCGACGGCCGGCTGGTCGGTGTCGCCGAAGCACTGCGGCACCCACTCGACGAGCTGGTCCGGGGTGCCGGCGCCGTAGATGCCGGCGACCGCGAGGGCGGTGCCGAAGATGCTCAGGCCGATGCCGGCGTCGCCCCAGAAGAGCTCTTCGCTGGCGATCGGCAGGGAGAGGCCGGTGGGGTCGGCCCAGCAGGTGGCGAGGAACTCGAACCCGTACAGGCCGACCTTCGCCGCCTCCTGGATGACCGGCCAGGGAGTCTCCTCCCGGGCGTCCCACTCGGCCGCGGCCGGGCGCACGACCTCGGCGGCGAAGCCGTGCACCCAGTCGCGAAGGTCCCGCTGTTCCTCGTTCAGGTCGAGCGAGAACTCGGCCATGGTCAGGCCTTGGGGATGTCGAACAGGTTGGCGATGTTGGCCGCCAGGCCCAGATCGCCCTTGGCCTTCAGCTTGCCGGTCATGAACATCATCACCGGGTTGGCGCCGCCGGAGACGATCTTCAGGAACTCGACCGGGCCCATGGTGAGGCTGAGCTTCGGGTCCCGGGTCGGGGTGTCCGAGACGGTGCAGGTGCCGTTCTCGATGACGATCTCGTAGGTGTCGGTGCCACCGTCCGGACGACCGGTGATGTTCCAGTGGATGACCGCGTTGGTGGAGCCGGCGCGGTCGGCCCGGAACAGCGTGGGCATCCGGTTGAAGACCTCGCTGAGGATCTTGCCGCGCGCGTCACCGGACATGATCTCGGCGATCTTGTCGTCCGGCGTGGACTTGACCAGCTGCGCGAACTCCTTCGGGCCGACGTTCGCGAAGGTGGCCGGGTCGAAGTCAGTCATGGAAGACACCTCTCGATTTTGGTTACTCCAGCGTAACCTTACGCACGAGTAGGTATGCTTGCAAGAGTGTCCAGCACACCGACGTTCAAGCGCCTTCCCCGCGCCGTACGCGAGCAGCAGATGCTCGACGCGGCGGTCAAGGTCTTCTCCCGACGCGGCTTCCACGCCGCCAGCATGGACGAGATCGCCGACGACGCCGGCATCTCCAAGCCGATGGTCTACGCCTACCTCGGCACCAAGGAGGAACTCTTCGTCGCCTGCCTGCACCGCGAGGGCACCCGGATGATGGAGGCCATCGCCGGCGCCGCCGCCCCCGACCTGCCGGCCGACGAGCGGCTCTGGCGCGGGCTGCGCGCGTTCTTCGGCTTCGTCGGCGCGCACCGGGACGGCTGGGCGGTGCTCTACCGGCAGGCCCGGGGCTCCCAGCCGTTCGCCGCCGAGCTGGCCACCATGCGCGGCCGGCTGGTCGAGGTGGTCGCCGGCATGCTCGACCACGCGCTGCGCGCCTCCGGCCGCGAGGTCGGCGCCACCGACCTGGAGGTGGTGGCGTACGCGCTGGTGGGCGCGTCCGAGTCGCTGGCCGACTGGCTGGCCGACCACCCCGAGGCCGACGCCGAGAAGACCGCCACCCGGATGATGAACGTCGCCTGGCTGGGCGCCGACCAACTCCTACGCGGCATCACCTGGCGCCCGGGTGCGGTTTAAGGAGGGGCCCCCGGTTAACGCCTCCGGTATAGGCGGGGCCCCCTTTTAACACCCGCGTCGTGCCGCAGCCCGGGCGCGCGCCCGGCGACGGGCCCAGCGGGCGGCCTCGAACAGGCCGGTGACCGCCACCGAGATGCCGATGCCGGCGAGCAGCCCGGTGACCGGGTTGTGCTCGAACGCCAGCCCGCCGAAGTAGCCGAGCAGCCCGCAGTAGATCCCCCAGGTGCCGCACGCCAACGCGTCGTAGAGCAGGAACGAGCGCAGCGGATAGCGGACCGCGCCCATGGTGAGCGTGACCGCGGTGCGGCCGCCGGGCACGTAGCGCGCGGTCGTCAGGATCATCCCGCCGCGCCTGTCGACCGCCCGGCGGGCCCACTCGGAACTCGCCCGCCGCCGGCTGTCGGCGGGCAACCGGGCCAGCCGGTGCGCGCCCCCGCCGCGCCCGATGGCGTACGAGACGTGGTCGCCGACCAGTGCGCCGAGCGCGGCGGTCACGATCACCGCCACCAGGTGCGGCTCGCCGCTCGCCGCGAACACGCCGGCGGTGATCACCACGGTTTCACCCGGTACCGCCGGGAAGAACGCGTCGACCGCGGTGACCGCGACGATCACCAGGTACACCCACGGCGAGGTCACCGTCTGGTGCAGCAGGTCGAGCACGTCCCCCATGCCCCCATGCTCGACGCTGGGCGTTAAGCGGGGGCCCTTCCTATACAAAATGCGTTAACAAGGGGCCCCTCCTTCTCCTCAGCGGTGGGGCCGTGCGACGTCAGCAGCACGGGGGCGCGGAGCGCCTCCGACACGGCTGCCGGCCAGTCGGTGGGCGACTCGTCCAGCACCGGCCGGGCAAGCATCAGCCGGGCGGTCAACGCCGCCTGCCGGTCCAGGTCCCCGGGTGGGCCGGGCACGAGTCGGTCGAGCCCGTCCGCGTACCGCCGGCACATGCGCAGGTGAGGGCCGGCCAGGTCGAGGTGGGTCAGCGCCAGCCCGTCCACGCCGCCCGCCACGTCGAGGGCGTACCGGTGGGCGACGGCGTCGAAGTGCCCGAACCGGAACCGGCCCTGCCATTCGTTCGTCGGGTTGCGCGGGTCGGTGAACGGCAGCGCCGGGTCCTCGGTGACGAGCGGGCCGGGGCCGTGCCGGGTGGTGGTCACCCGCAGCACCCCGAGCCGCTGCGCGGTCCCGGCCATCCCGGCCTCGGCGAGCAGCGTCTCGGCGTTGGCGAACGTCGTGGTGCTCCACGTCGTGTACGGGTGGAAGCCGTGCCACTCGTCCAGCAGTACGCCCTGCGCGCCCTCGAACACGCAGGTGCCGGCGCGCAGCGCCCCGGCGAGCCAGCTCCGGTCGACGATCGCCACCCGGTCGGCGAACGCCGCGTACGCGGGCAGGCAGTCGTCGACCGGCGGCGCGTCCAGCGCTCCCAGTTCGGCGGTGAGCCGGTCGCGCAGCGCGGTGAGCCGGCGGCGCAGCACCGCCGGCCGGCGGCAGTCCGCGACCCGGGGCGCCTCGTCGGGGTGGGCGAGGCCGTACGCGACCGCCTCGCCCACCCCGAGCCCGCAGGAGCCGTGCCGGTCGGCTCCCCGGGCGATCTCCCGGGCCCGGTTGGCGGCCCGGTGGTACGGCGTGGCCAGCAACGCCTCCCCGTCCACGGTCAGCCGGTCGAACGCGTCGGGCACGCCGACCGACGCGAGGTGGTCGGCCTCGGCGGCCAACGCCAGCGGGTCGACCACCACGTGCCGCGCCAGGTGCGTCCGCACCCCGGGACGGAACGTGCCGGCACCGAACTGCGCGAACGTGTGCGCCCGCCCGTCGCGCAGCACCACGTTGTGCGCCGCCTGTGCGCCGCCGTTGAAGCGGACCACGGTGTGCACCGGCCGGGTCGCGCAGAGCGCGTCGACGACGGTGCCCTTGCCGGCGTCGCCGTAGCCGAGGTCGACCACCAGCACGTGGTTCACAGCCGGGTGACCCCGTTCCCGCCGTCGGTCGGGGCGAACGGCAGCGCCGCGACCGCGCGCCGGCCACCGCCGAGCCCGGCGAGTGCCCGGGAGACGGTCCGGGCGGCGGTCGAGCCGGCCCGGTCCAGGTCGCTGAGCCCGGCGTCCAGGTCGATGGCCTGTTCGCCGAGGCCGACGGTGAGCGCGATGGTCTCGCAGACCGCGTCCAGGTCGTCCAGCTCGACCGCGTTCTGCCCGAGCAGGCCGCGCCAGAAGTCGAGCACCTTGCGGTTGCCGGCGTAGTGGCTGCCGGCCGGGAGCAGGTAGTAGGTGTCCCACCGCGCGGTCACCTCGTCCACCACCTGCCGGATCGGCAGGTCCTCGGCCAGGCCACCGCCGATCAGCCGGGTCACCTCACGCGCCTTCACCCGGGGGTACGCCAGCTCGTCGCCGATGATGAACAGGTAGCCGCGTCGGCCCCGCTTCTCCCAACTGTCGGTGGCCGTGTGCCGGGCCATGAAGTGCAGCGCCAGCTCGTACGACTCCATCATCTGGCCGCCCCCGCCGCCTTCCAGCACGATCCGGCCGAGGTCGTCGTCCATCCGGTTGTCGGACTCGAACTGCCCGATCTGGAGCGGCACCCGGTCGCAGGTGGCGTCGCCGATCGCGCCGAACAGCACCTGCGGGTCGCGGGCGTACCCCTGGCGGAGCAGCAGGCCGAGCAGTTGCGGCAGCTTGCGTTGGAGCACCCGGGGCACGTGTCCCATCGAGCCGGTGACGTCGAAGAGCACCGCGATCGGCGTCGACTGCGGGTGTTCGGCGGAGTCGCGGCTCTCCCGCGTCGCGTCGCGCGGGTCGAGTGCGGGGTGCACCTGCCGGGCCCCGCTGTCGCTGTAGGAGAACGCGCTCTTGCCGGTCCGGCGCCGGTAACGGTCGGCGGCGTCGTACACGTCGGTGGACCAGATTCCGCTGCCCATGGCAGCCTCCCTAGGGGTTGAGGGTGAAGGGTCGGAAGGTGCGCGGCCCGTAGAGCCGCTCCAGCACCTCGTCGAGTTCGCGGAGCAGCCGCCAGGCGTCGTCCGGCCGGGCGGTCAGCGCGGGTTGCCGGCAGCCGGCCGCGAACGCGCGCAGCTCGCGTGGCGCGCGGTCGGCCATCAGCCAGTCCAGGCAGCGGGCCGCCAGCGCGATGTCGGTACCGGGGCCGCAGGGCCGCTTCCCGGTGACCTCCGGCGGGTACCAGTCGGCCATGCCGGTGACCAGGGCCGGCACCAGCCCGCCGGGCTCGGTGGAGAAGCACCAGTCGACGAGCACCAGGCCGTGCGCGTCCGGCTCGATCAGCACGTTCCGGGGGAGCACCGCGCCGTGCACCACGCCGGCCCGGTGGGCCAGGCCGAGCGCGACCAGCAGCCGTCGCCACATCCAGGCCGCGTCGCGGGGGTCGACCCCATCGGGGTACGCCCGGCGCACGTCCTCCAGGCTGTGCAGCCCGGGGACCGTCTCCAACTCGTTGACCAGCAGTTCCGCGCCGGTCGCCGGGTCACGCACCGGGTAGGAGTCGACCAGCCGGGGCACGTACGCCAGGTGGCGGGCGTCGCCCCGCGCGGCGATCCGTCGCAGCGCGCGTGCCTCGCGGGCCATCAGGTCGTTGTCGCTCGGATGCTGCGGCGCCTTGAGCTGCCGGTGATAAGCGGGGGCCCCGCCTCTACCGGAGGCGTTAAGCGGGGGCCCCTCCTTGCACCTCATCGGATGGATTCCTCGCGGGCGGGGCGCAGCAGGGCGGGGTGCAGGAGGCGGGCGTCGCCGGGGCGGTAGAGCTTGGCGCGCGGGCCGCCGCGTGCGCCGCCGCGCTCGGTGCTGGCGCCGGTGCTCTCCACGAAGCCCGGCACGGAGAGCACCTTGCGGTGGAAGTTGCCGGCGTGCAGCGGGTGTCCCCAGACCGTCTCGTAGACCGCGCGCAGCTCGGTGACGGTGAACTCGGGGGCGAGGAACCGGGTGGCCAGCGGCGTGTACTCCAGCTTGGACCGGGCCCGCTCCAAGCCGTCGTCGATGATCCGGCCGTGGTCGAAGGCGAGCTGCCGGCTGGTCAGCGCCGTGACCGGCAGCCAGATCGCCTCGTCGGCGTCGCTGTCGGCGACCGGGTCGGGCAGGTCGGGCGCGAACGCCAGGTGGGCGACGGAGACCACCCGCATGCGCGGGTCCCGGTCGGGTGCGCCGTAGCTGCCGAGCTGCTCCAGGTGCACCCGGCGCAGCCGTTCGCCGCCGAGCCCGGTCTCCTCGGCCAGCTCGCGTCGCGCGCCGGCGGCCAGGTCCTCGTCGGGGTGGACGAAGCCGCCGGGCAGCGCCCAGTGCCCCTCGTACGGCGGCGCGCCCCGGCGGATCAGCAGCAGGTGGAGCGCGTCCTCGCGGATGGTCAGCGCCACCACGTCGACGGTGACCGCGACCGCCGGGTAGTCGCGGGGGTCGTATCCGGCGAGGAAGTCCTGCTCGTTCACGGCGCTCACTCTCTCAGGTTGAGAACAACTCAATCTGAGAACAACTTAACGCACGAGAGAGGGGGCCGGCAAGCCCCCTCTCCTCAGCGGACGGTGCCGACCAGGTGCGGTCGTCCGTCCCGTGCGCCGTGCAGCCCGAAGTCCCAACCCGCGCCGTCGGCGGCGGCCCGGAACGCCACCGTGGACGGCAGCGGCACCGGCAGCTTGAACGCCACGTCCACGGTGTATGCATCCGGCAGCCGGGCCTCCAACGCGGCCAGGCAACGCGCCTTGCTCCACATGCCGTGCGCGATCGGGCGCGGGAAGCCGAACAGCCGGGCACCCAGCTTCGAGGTGTGGATCGGGTTGTGGTCGCCGGAGACCCGCGCGTAGTCCGTACCGACCCGCGGCGTCACCCGCCACTGCGCCGTGGTGGCCGGCGGCGTCGGGCGGTCACCACGGTCGCGCCGCGGGCCACCGCCGGCCGCACGCTCCTTCCCGAGGTACGTCGACACGCCGCGCCACACCTCCTCCCCGCCGATCGAGCCGACCAGCACCACGTCGAGCTGCCGGCCCCGCTCGTGCGGACGCAGGTTCTCCGCGTACGTGTGGAAGTCGACGGTCTCGCCGACCCGGGCCGGTCGGTGCACGGTGATCCGATTGGCCACGTGCACCACGCCGGTGAGCGGGATCGGGAAGTCGGCGGCGGTCATCAGCCGCAGCGACACCGGGAACCCGAGCACGTGCAGGTACGTGGCCGGCAGCCGGTCGGCCAGCCGGAACCCGCAGACCCGGTCGTAGGCGGCCAGGTGCGCCGCATCCACCGGCACCCCGGCGACGGTCAGCTCGACGGCCGGCAGCTCCCGCCCCCGCCCCCGCCGCCCGCCCAGACCGGGCACCGCCCCCAGCAGCGCCCGCCGGTACAGCCCGCCGGCCGCCGGCAGCCGCCCCAGCACCTCCTGACGTCGCCCACCCGGCCCCCCACCCGGCTCCCCACCCGGCCCCCCACCCGCCCCGCCCGGTTGATCATGAAGTTGGCTGCCTTGTGGATCTCCTGAAGTGCCGTCAACTTCATGATCGTCGGAGTGGGCCAGCGCGGCGGCGCGGGCCGAAGTGAGGTCCCGGGTGGGGCCCTCGATCAGGTCGGGGAGGGTCAGGTCCTCGCGGTCGTGGTCGTGGGGTGCCATCACGCCCCCAGCAGGCTCTGGCCGCAGACCCGGACCACGTTGCCGCTGACCGCGCCGGTCGCCGGCCAGGAGAGCCAGCCGATCGTCTCGGCCACGTCCACCGGCAGGCCGCCCTGGGCCATGCTGTTCATCCGGCGTCCCGCCTCCCGGATGGTCAGTGGGATGCGCGCGGTCAACCGGGTCTCGATGAACCCGGGCGCGACCGCGTTCAGGCTGATCCCGCGCTCACGCAGCACCGGGGCCAGCGAGTCGACCAGACCGATCACGCCGGCCTTGCTGGTCGCGTAGTTGGTCTGCCCCCGGTTGCCGGCGATCCCGGCGATCGAGGAGACCGCGACGATCCGCCCGCCGGTCGGGATCAGGTCGCGTTCCAGCAGCACGTCGTTGATCCGTTCCTGACTGGACAGGTTCACGTCGATCACCGAGTCCCAGCGGTCGGCGTCCATCCGGCCGAGCGTCCTGTCCCGGGTGATGCCCGCGTTGTGCACCACCACGTCGACCCGGCCGTGCCGGGACGCCAGGTGCTCGGCCAGCCGGGCCGGCGCGTCCGGCGCGGTCAGGTCGAGCTGCACGGCGCTGCCGCCGACGTCGTTGGCCACCGCGGCCAGCTCGTCGCCGGCCGCCGGCACGTCGAGTGCCACCACCTGCGCGCCGTCGCGGGCCAGCACCTTCGCCAGCGCCGCGCCGATGCCCCGGGCCGCGCCGGTGACCAGCACCACCTGCCCGTCCAGCGGCCGGTTCCAGTCGGCCGGCACGACGGCGGTGCCGGTGCCGACCCGGACGACCTGCCCAGAGACGTACGCGGAGCGACCGGAGAGCAGGAAGCGCAGCGTGGACTCCAGGCTCACCGGGGTGCTGGGGTCGCGGTGCCGGGTGACGTACACGAGCTGGGCGGTGACACCCCGGCCGAACTCCTTGCCGATGCTGCGGGTCAGCCCCTCCAGCGCGCGCTGGGCGGTCGCCTCCCGGGGCGAGTCGCACTCGGCCGGCGGCGTGCCGAGCACGATCACCCGACCGCTGGGCAGCAGCGACCGGGCCTGCGGATGGAAGAAGTCGTAGAGCTGGCGCAGCCCGGTGGAGTCGGTGACGCCGCTGGCGTCGTACACCAGGGCGGCGAAGCGGCTGTCGGCGGCGGTGGCGGCCGGGTCGGCCAGCTCGACCCCGGCGGCGGCCAGGCGTTGGCGGACCGGCTCGGTGAGCTGGCCGCCGGTCGAGGAGCCGAGCAGGACCGGCCCGGGGGCGAGCGGGTCGCCCGGCGTGTGCCGGCGCAGTCGGGGCGGGTCGGGCAGCCCGAGGCGCTTGACCAGCGCGCGACCGGCCCCTGTCTGGACGAAGCTCGCGTACCTGTCGGTCATAGGCGTAGCCTACTGGCGAGTAGGGTTCGGCGACAGCTTCGAGGAGGCCGATCGTGCAGAGTGTCCGGCGGGTCGCAGTGGTCGGCGGCAACCGCATCCCCTTCGCCCGGTCCAACTCGCGCTACGCGCACGCGTCCAACGCCGACATGCTCGGCGCGGCGCTCGACGGGCTGGTCGCCCGGTTCGGGCTGGCCGGCGAGCGGCTCGGCGAGGTGGCGGCCGGTGCGGTGCTGAAGCACTCCCGGGACTTCAACCTCACTCGTGAGGTGGTGCTCGGCTCCCGGCTCGACCCGCACACCCCGGCGTACGACGTCCAGCAGGCGTGCGGCACCGGGCTGGAGGCCGCCATCGGTGTCGCCAACAAGATCGCCCTCGGGCAGATCGACGTCGGCGTGGCCGGCGGCGTGGACACCACCTCGGACGCGCCGCTGGCGGTCAACGAGGACCTGCGCCGCACGCTGATCCAGCTCAACTCCGCCCGGACCCTCGGCGAGCGGCTCAAGCTGGCCACGAAGCTGCGCCCGCTCCAGCCGTTCAAGCCGGAGATCCCGCGCAACGCCGAGCCGCGTACCGGGCTGTCCATGGGCGAGCACGCCGCCCGGAGCGCGCTGCGCTGGAACATCGACCGGGCCGCCCAGGACGAGTTGGCGCTCCGCTCGCACCAGCGGCTCGCCGCCGCGTACGAGGACGGGTTCTTCGACGACCTGATCACCCCCTACCTGGGGTTGACCCGCGACCAGAACCTCCGCCCGGACACCTCCCTGGAGAAGCTCGGCTCGCTCAAGCCGATCTTCGGCACCACCGGCCCGGACGCCGACCGGGCGACCATGACCGCCGGTAACTCCTCGCCGCTCACCGACGGCGCGTCGACCGTGCTGCTGGCCTCGGAGGAGTGGGCGCGGGCGCACAACCTGCCGGTGCTCGCCTGGTTCGCCTGGTCCGAGACGGCCGCAGTCGACTTCGTGCACGGCGACGAGGGGCTGCTGATGGCCCCCGCGTACGCGGTGCCCCGGATGCTGTCGCGGGCCGGCCTCACGCTCCAGGACTTCGACTTCTACGAGATCCACGAGGCGTTCGCCTCGCAGGTGCTGGCCACCCTGGCCGCCTGGGAGTCGCCGGAGTTCTGCAAGGAACGCCTCGGCCTGGACGCGCCGCTCGGCCCGATCGATCGGGACAGGGTGAACGTCAACGGCTCCTCGCTGGCCGCCGGGCACCCGTTCGCCGCCACCGGTGGCCGGATCGTCGCGTCGCTGGCCAAGCTGCTCGACCGGAAGGGGAGCGGACGCGGCCTGATCTCCATCTGCGCGGCCGGTGGGCAGGGCGTGACCGCCATCCTGGAGCGCTAGCTCGATCAGGTAGCTAAACGGACAAGTCCTCATATTAATGCCGAGAACCTCTCAGGATGGATCGTACTGATCCAGCCTAATTTGGAGGTTTTCGGTGAAAACACGCCGTTGGTTGCTCGCCCTCGTCTCCGGGGCGGCATTCGTTCTCGCACCCGGCGCCGCCCAACCGGTCGGTGCGGTCGCCGCCACCACGCTCGCCGCCCGGACGGTCGCCCTCGCCCCGGCCGGCGACGCGTCCGAACGGCCGCAACCCCCACCCACCCAGAGCCTCTGCCGGCCGGGCACCCCGCCCACCGCGCCGCCGACCACCGAGTTCTACGACAACAACCCGATGCTCGGCCCGGCCACGCTGCCCACCGCCTCGCCGGTCGGGCCGCTGCTCGCCGGCTACCAGCGGTTCGGGGCGCTGACCGAGAGCGAGTTCCTGGCGCAGTACACCACCGGGACCCCGGCGGCGTACGTCTACCCGCCGGCCAACGGGTTCGTCATCGCCCCCGACGGCCGCCCGCTCAAGCAGGCGCAGAGCCTGCTGGCCGGCTACCGGCTCGACCGCTTCGGCTTCACCGGTGGCGCGTTCCTCGCACCGCTCGGCACGCCGTTCAGCTCGCGCGCGCTCACCCCGCAGAGCCTGAACACACCGGCGAACGCGCCGCTGGCCAACTACCACGTCTACTGCGTGGTCAAGCCGTTCACGGTCGACTCCGGCCCGATCGCGTCGTGGTTCGCCCAGCCCGGCATGGGCACCCAGTTCCAGCTCAACCCCGCGTACCTGCCGCAGGCCGGGGCCACGCTGACCGTGCAGTGGCTGCTCGACAACGGTTTCCTGGTGGAAGAGGATCTGACCGCCGGGGTGTGAGCACAGGCCACGGCCTTGACACGAGACGGGAGGTCGGGCGTGGACCGGCACCAGGTACGCGCCGCGCTGCTGGCGGCCGGGCTGTCCCCGGACGCGTTCGCGCTGGAGGGCGTGCACGAACACGTGCCGGTCCCGCCCGACTTCTGGTTCCTGCGCCGGGCCCGCGCCGGCGGCTGGGAGATCGGTGCCTACGAGCGCGGGACGTACGACGTCCGGCAGCGCTTCGACACCGAGGAGGAGGCGGGCGACGGGCTCTGGCGCGCACTCACCGGCCGGCCCGCGCCGTGAGCCGTCCGGGGCGCACTGATGCGGCATCCGTGAGCCGGGCAACCTGATCGGTCCCGGCTTCCGTCCCCTGGGCATGAGGCGAGCGACGGGTGCTGTTCCGTGACCGGGCGCGACGACGAGTTCCGCGACTACGTGTCCGCCCGGCTGGAGCCGTTGCGCCGTACCGCGTACCTGCTCTGCCGGGACTGGCACACGGCGGACGACCTGGTGTCGATCACGTTGAGCAAGCTCTACCGGAACTGGCGGCGGGCCCGCGACGCGGACAACCTCGACGCGTACGTCCGGGGGATGCTCACCAACGCCTGGCTGGACGAGCGGCGACGGCCGTGGCGGCGCGAGCGCAGCACCGACGACGTGCCGGACCGGGCGGACCTGGCTGCCGGGGAGCCGGACGTCGGTGAGCGGGAGGTGCTGCTCGACCTGCTCGGGCGGCTCGCCCCGCGGCGACGCGCGGTGGTGGTGCTCCGGTTCTACTGCGACCTCTCGGTCGAGGAGACCGCCCAGGTGCTCGGCGTCAGCAGCGGGACCGTGAAGAGTCAGGCCGCCCGGGCGCTGGAGACGCTCCGCCTGCTCGCCTCGAAGGACTCGGCAGTGGAGAGCGGGAGGCAGAGATGACGTACCGGCAGATCTTCGACGAGGCGATCGGCGCGGCACCACCGACGGCAGTGGACGTCGACACCCTGGTGACCCGGGAGGGCCGACGGCGCCGACGGCGCACCACCGCGTACACGGCCTCGGCGGCGACCGCGGTGCTGGCGCTGGCGCTCGGCGCCGGCACACTGGTCGGGCCGGGCTCGGCCACCGGGCCCGCCCCCGCCTACTCGGCGGCGTCCGCCACGGCGGTGGACCCCGCGGGGCGCCTCCGCTCCGCGATGCTGGCCGCGCTCGACCGGGAGGCGCCGGACCTGCGGTGGGTACGCGGTGCCGGTCCGGTCACCGACGGGGCCACCTGGGGCGGCCCGCTCACCGGCACGCCCCAGTGGTCGGTGCAGCCGTTCCAGTGGGAGTCCATGACCGGCTGGTCCGGGGTCGGCGTGGCGGCGCGCGGCGACGTCCGCTCCTACCTGGGCGTCTTCGTGGGTCGACCCCGGCCCGGCCAGACCGCCGGTCCGCAGCGCTGCACCCCTGGCCCGCTGAAGTGCCGATCCTTCACCGGCCCCGACGGCGAGCGGGTGGTCGTGGCGGACTTCGAGGGCCGGCGCACCGTGCCGGGGCCCGTCGTCCGAATCGTCGAACGGTTCGTGACAGTCGTGCGCACGGACGGGACCTGGGTGCAGGTCGAGACGCACCCGGCCGCCGACCGGCACCTGCTGACGGCCGAGGAGATGATCGGCGTCGCGCTGGACCCGGCGATCCGGCTGTAGTCGACCGCCCGCCCCGGCCCGTTCATCCGGGCCGGGGCGGCTCTCGTGAGGCCAGCGCGAAGGATCGTATTGTTCCAGGTGGAGGTGCGCCGGAGTCCCTCAGGCACGGGGCGGCGGCACCTCCGGTGGGACGAGTCGGATGACGGCGCCTTCGGGCAGGCCGACCGAAGGCGGTACGTGCCACTCGTCGAAGCCCTGGAAGCCGAGTTCGTCGAGTCGTCGCGACACCCCTGCCGGGTTGAGCCCGGTCGCCTCGGCGGCGAGCACGAGGCGACCGAGAGAGAGCGGCGCAGCCGGGTCCACCCACGGTGGCTCGCTGGCAAGGGACTCGCTGACGAGCACGACGTCCTCGGCCGAGACGTAGTCCGGCAGGGAGTGCTCGGGCGGCGTGTGGCCGAGTTCCCGGAGCCGCTCCGCCACCCGGGTCGGGGTGAGGCCCGTGCGGTGCGCCGCGGCGACGAGGTGGCCGACCGGCACCGTGCTCTCCACGGCGAGCCAGGGAGGATCGCCGTCCAGCACGAGACTGAGGATGATCAGATCCGCCGACGTGGTGTCGTCGGGCGGAAGGTCGGCCCGGGTGGTGAGTCCGAAGCGCTGAAGTCGTACGTACACCTGGGCCGGGGTGAGCCCGGTCCGTCGCGCGCCGAGCAGGATGTGTCCGGGCGGGACGACGGCTTCTTCGTCCAGCCAGGGCGCGTTCCCGTCCAGGTCCCGACTGAGCAGGGCGAGATCCGTGAGGGTGATGGCGTCCGGGAGCGACCGTGCCGAGATCGAGTAGCCGTACTCCGCCAGCCGCGCTGCCGCCTGCGCGGGAGTCAGCCCGACGGCGCGGGCCGCGACGAGGAGATGAGAGGACGGGACGGCGGTGTCCTGATCCCGCCACGCCCGCTGCCGGTCGCGGTCCCGGCTGAGGAGACGGAGATCGTCCGCGGCCACGGCGTCGGGAAATCTCCAGCCCACTATCTGGTAGCCGAGCTCCCGTAACCGTTCGGCGGCCCGGCGCGGGCTCAGCCTGCTACGCAATGCGCCCCCGACGAGCGCATACGAGCTGACAGGCTCGGACACGTCCAGTAGCGAGGCACCGGCGTACCGGCGATAGCGCCAGTCGATTCCGGCAGGGAGAAGTCCCTTCGACTCCTCCGCCTCGTCCCAGCGGCGCCGCGGGACGTCGGCGGAGGAAAGTAGTCTCATCTCCACATCGGCAGGCAGGTCGCTGGGAGGTGGCACCGCCGCGACATACCCGAGCCGTCGCAGCCGATCGACGACGTTCTCGGCGGGAATGCCGGCCACACTCGCAGCGACGAGGACGTGTCCACCGGAAGCTGTCTGGCCTGGCCGGAGCCACGGACGCTGACCATTCACGTGCAGGCTGGCGAGGAGAAGGTCGATCTGATCGAGTCCGCCCGGCGGTACGGCGCGAACGGCGAAGCCGAGCTGGCGGAGCCGGCCCGCAGCGGAGTCGACGTCGATGTCCGCCTTCGCCGCCACCGTCGCGACATGCCCGACCGGAAGTTCGTCGTCCTGGCTCAACCAGGGCGCCCTCCCGTCGAGGTCCTGACTCAACAGCACCCGATCGGTCGGATTCGTCAGGTCGGGCAACTCGTAGTGGGGCGCCGGATAGCCGAGCGCGACGAGTCGTTCGACGATGGTTTCCAGGGGGAGGCCGTACTCGTCGGCCACCGCGATGAGGTGACCGATAGGCACCGGTCGGGTTGGATCGAGCCAGGAGCTTCCGTCGTCGTTGGAGTGGGTGAGGATCGCGTCACTCGGCCTCGCCCGGACGATTCGCGCGGCGGACACCTGCAACTCGGTGCCGTGGAAGCCTGCGGCTATCCAGGCGACCAGCCGCCAGGTATCCACTGGATGGCTGAGCGTCGTGCTGTCGGGCTCCAGCCCTTGGTCCTTCGGGCTGATCGGGAAAATGTCCCATCTGGTATCGCCCGGGTAGCAGCCGACGGTGAGCAGTTCGTTCGCCAATGTGCTCCCTGGCCAGGTCGTCCGGCCGGCGTCGAGCGCCAACTCGAACACCGCATCCGCCACCGCCGGCTGGTGCGTGGCCAACTCCGCGATCCAACCGTGGTCGAACAGCGGGCTGTCGGCCGCGCCCGCGGCGGTGGCCGCCTCGTGGAGGAGCGCAATCACCGCCTTCGACTCGTCGTCGAGTATCTGGGTGCGGTTGACCGAGAGTCGCGGCGACTGTCTGCCGGACAGGTTGACCACGGCGGTGACGTCCGCCCCCTGCAGCCAGATGCCGTCCACCAGGACTGCACCCGACCGATCACACCACCACACCGGATGCGGCTCCGCGCTGACCACGACCGGATCCGGGTTCGCCCGGCGTGGTTCGCTGGCCACCTCCAACGGCGCACCGCTGCCCAGCGGAGCGGTCGTCGACAGGGCGCGCGGTTCCCACATCGCGACCTCACTGCCGTGCGTCACGGTGGTCCGGAACTCCGCCACCCAGAGGAGCCGTCGGAGGAAGTCCAACGCGGAAAGCTCCTCGGTGTCCTTCCGAAGGTAGAGACGGACTCTCGTACCGGCGCTCCGGCCGGGCCCGAGCTCCCGGATCCGGAACAGGTTGCCCGGTCCGGCGATGGATACCCATAGGCGGCTGCCGGGACGCCCCTCCTGACCGAATCGGCAGGTCTCCACCGTGATCTCGTCGGCGAGCATGAAGTAGCTCAGCACGCCGACCCCGAAGCGGCTGTTCGGGAAGAACTCGATCGGCGGTGCCAGGCGTGCCCACCGCGACTGTTCCTCCACGAACTCGGACGTCTCGACGAAGCGGGTGCCGGCTTGTGAGAACACGTCGGTCAGCTCCCGGACCCCCATCCCCACGCCGTTGTCCGTGCACTCCAGGTAGGCGCGGCCCTGCTCGTCCCGGCCCTGGACGAAGTCGATCCGGCCCTCCCACGGCGGCAAGGCCCCGTCGGTACGCCTGAGGTACTCGTTCCGGGCGGCTCGGTAGCGGCACGCGTCGAGCGCGTTCTGGTAGAGCTCCCTGATGGCCAGCAGCGGATCACCGTAGAGCTGCTCACCCATGAGCAGTTCCTGGATGCGGTCCTCGGCGAGGTGGAACCGCACCCCGGCGGACTGGTAGGCCCGTCCGTCCGGTCCCTCGCTCGGGCGGACCTGGTCCGCGGAGGCGTGTGCCGGCAGGGCCGAGAGCGGGTGGAGGTGGGTGTCCTCGGCGGCGGCGTCCTGGATCTCGACCAGGAGCGTGTCGAAGAACTCGACGTGGGCCCGCAGGGCGATCTCGATGGCCGGGTGGGCGCAGGTGGTGCGCAGTACCCGCACTGGCCCGCGGGATTCCCACTCCACTGCGTCGATGGAGGCGTGCAGTTCGTCAGGTGACACCGGGTCGCTGATCCCCATGTGCTCGACGACCACCTCGGGTAGCGCGGGGGCCTCGATGGCCATGGCGCGTCCCGCGGCCAGGAGGTAGGCGACCAGGCGCTCCCGTACCGGTTGCTCGTCGGCGGTTCCCGCGCCGACCGTGCGGCGGCTCCGGAGCCGTCCGGGCCGGTCGGTGCGGGTGAGGAAGCCCGGACCACCGCGCAGGCTCCGGATCAGCTCGATCACCCGGGGTTTCTCGAAGACCCGCGCGGACAGGTGCAGTGACGCGACGCCGAGCGGAATCAACTCGGCGACGTCGTCGTCCGACGAGTGGGTCAGGGACTGCCGGGCGATCCAGCGGTGCAGCAGCCACCAGCCGATCTGCCCGGCGACGTCCGGGTGCTGCGCCTGGCTGTTCAGGCGGCGCGACAGCCGCGGAAAGCTCTGTGCGAAGCGCCGGTAGGAGTCGCTGTCGGGATCGGGCTGCTCGGGCGCGGGCCAGGTGGCCGGATCGACGTGGGCGGCTCGGGCGGCGCGCAGCGCCCACCACGTGTCGTACAGGTACGGGCCGGCGACCAGCAGCGCGGCCTCGGCCGCGGACAGGTGCAGCTCGCCGTCGGGGGTCGCGCCGGGAAACGCGAGAAGGCTCGTCAGGAACTCGACCCGACGACTGATGCGCGTGGCGAGGTCCGGCTCGTGCCACGGATCACGCGTCAACTCCCGGGCGGCGTCCCGGCGCAGGCGTACCACGTGCTCGACCAGGCTGACGGTGGAGGCGCGAAGCTCCTCGTTGACCAGCGACGGGGTGACCAGTTCCCAGGCCCGGTGGGACTGCGCCTGGGCCACCCAGTCGAACGAACGCCGCGTCGACCGGCGCGACGAGATCGGGAAGGGGGTGATCTCCACGCCGGCCGGCTCGACGTGGGCGGTCTGGACCCGCCGGCCGTGGGCCGCCGCCAGCTCCCGCATCTGCTCGTTGAGCGCGGCGACGAGGTCGTCAAGGGTGTGGCCGGTCTGACCGTTGACCAGGATCTGTTGCCACGCCCGGGAGAAGACGCTGAAGGAGTCGGCGGTACCGGGAACGAACTGGGCCTTCTCCCCGGGCCCGCAGGCGAACAGGAAGGCGATCCGCTGCTGCGCCACGTGGTCGATTCGCCCGGTGCTCCACCGCTGTAGCTCCACCGCCATGGACTGCTGGTCGAACCCCTCCCGGCAGGCGTCCACCACGAAGAGCACCTGCCCGGCGCGGCTGCGCTCCAGCGCACCGGCCCAGTAGTTGAGCGGGACCATCGACTCCCGCAGCGGGATCCGCAGGTCCGCCTCGGACGGCACCAGGTAGTCGACGCCCTCGGTGTGGGCGCCGTGCCCGCTGAGATAGACGAGCAGGCTGTCGTTCGGGCGGGCGTCGCCGAGAAACTGGCCCACCTCGGCGCAGATCTTCGGCCGGCTGAGCCGGCCACCGTCGAGCGTTCGGACGCGGTATCCGGTCTCCTCCAAGGCCACGCTCAGCGCGCCGATGTCGTTCGGGACGAAGGGCAGCGGCACGATCTGCGGGTCGTCGTACTCCGCGACGCCGAGCAGGAGAGCGCGGAAGGCGGCCACGACGGCTACTCCCGGAACGTCAGCGTGACCGTGCCCTTGGAGCCGATCTCGGTGGTGCCGACCAGGTTCAGGCCGCCCTTGGCCGACACCTCGAAGCTGAACTGCGCCTCGGCGAGCCGGAGCCGCCCGGTCTCCTCGGTCACCTCGTCGAAGACCGTGCGCAGCGCGGCCACCGTGTGCCGGACGCTCTCCCGGAGCACGGCGATCGGGATGTTCCGGACCGCCACCTCGCGTTCGCCCTTGCGGAACAACCCCATGGTGTCCGGGTCGTCCGACACGTCCACGGACACCAGAAAGGGCAGAGTGTCGACATCGGTTACGGGTTGGGACATCGGGGACGCCTTCCCGGATCGAGGATCATTGACGGAGGGCGGACAGCATATCCGTGGAATTCGCGCCGGAGCGTGACTGTCGCATCGTCGACATCCCGTCGGAACGGCCGCCGGGACCGGCCTGATGGCCAGCCGTCCGGGGCGTACGAAAGAATGCGGTACGTGACGACGATCCCGAACGTGCTCGCGAACCGTTACGCCTCGCCCGAGCTGGTCGCCCTCTGGTCGCCGGAGGAGAAGGTGCGGATGGAGCGCCGGCTCTGGCTGGCGGTGCTCCGGGCCCAGCGGGACCTCGGCGTGCCGGTGCCGGACGGGGTGGTCGAGGCGTACGAGCGGGTGGTCGACGAGGTCGACCTGGCCTCGATCGCCGCTCGGGAGCGGGTCACCCGGCACGACGTGAAGGCCCGGATCGAGGAGTTCAGCGCGCTCGCCGGGCACGAGCACGTGCACAAGGGGATGACCTCCCGGGACCTCACCGAGAACGTCGAGCAGCTCCAGATCCGGGCGTCGCTGGAGCTGATCCGGGACCGGGTGGTCGCCACGCTGACGCGGCTGGCCTGGCACGCGGGTGAATACTCCGGCCTGGTGCTGACCGGCCGGTCGCACAACGTCGCCGCGCAGGCCACCACGCTGGGCAAGCGCTTCGCGTCCGCCGCGGAGGAGTTGCTGATCGCGTACGAGCGGTTGACGGACCTGATCGACCGCTACCCGCTGCGCGGGATCAAGGGGCCGGTGGGCACGGCCGCCGACCAGCTCGACCTCTTCGACGGCGACGCCGACAAGGTGGCCGAGCTGGAGCGTCGGGTGGCCGGGCACCTGGGGTTCGCCCGGGTGCTGGACAGCGTCGGGCAGGTCTACCCGCGTTCGCTGGACTTCGACGTGCTCTCCGCGCTGGCGCAGGTGGCCGCCGCGCCGTCGTCGCTGGCCACCACGATCCGGCTGATGGTCGGGCAGGAGCTGGTCACCGAGGGTTTCAAGCCGGGGCAGGTCGGCTCCAGCGCGATGCCGCACAAGATGAACACCCGCTCCTCGGAGCGGGTGAACGGCTTCGCCGTGATCATCCGGGGTTACCTGTCGATGGTCGGCGAGCTGGCCGGTGACCAGTGGAACGAGGGCGACGTCTCCTGTTCCGTGGTGCGGCGGGTGGCGCTGCCGGACGCGTTCTTCGCCGCCGACGGCCTGTTCCAGACGTTCCTGACCGTGCTGGACGAGTTCGGCCCGTACCCGGCCGTGATCAACCGGGAGCTGGAGCGCTTCCTGCCGTTCCTGGCCACCACGAAGATCCTGGTCGCCGCCGTGCGTCGGGGCGTCGGCCGGGAGGTCGCACACGAGGTGATCAAGGAGCACGCGGTGGCCGTGGCGCTGGCCATGCGGGAGCAGGGCGCGGCCGGGAACGACCTGTTCGACCGCCTGGCCGCCGACGGCCGCCTGAACCTGACCCGCGCGGACATCGACGCGCTGGTCACCGACCGCAACACCTTCACCGGCGCCGCCGAGACCCAGGTGTCCCACCTGGTCGCCCGCGTCACCAAGATCGTCCAGGCCCACCCCGAGGCCGCCGCCTACTCCCCACCCCCCATCCTCTGACCCACCCTTCTCCGGTGCCCGCTGATTCACGGAAAGAGTGGCTGTTTCGCGCTCGATGGCCGCACTTTCCGTGAATCAGCAGCGGCGAGACGGCGGCGAGACGCACGGCGGCGAGACGCGCGGCGGGGAGACGCGGGGTCAGGGGCCGGTGGGGGTTTCGGCGGCCGTCGACAGGTTGGGGGCGCTGGCCGGCTCGGCGATGCCGCCGGGGGCGCTGGCGATCTCCGGGTCGTGGGCCGTTTCGGCCGCGATCATCGGCTGGTCGGGCGGCATGACGTCGGGTGTCTTCGGCGCGACGATCACGGCGGTGCCGTAGGCGCAGATCTCCATCCACATCTCGCCGCAGTCGCGGCTGTCGAAACGCATCCCGATCACCGCGTTCGCGCCGAGCCGCTGGGCCTCCTCACCCAGTCGGGCCACCGAGTCGGTCCGCCACCGGGTGAGGTTGTCCGGGGCCATCGGGTCGTAGGCGCCACCGCGCAGATTCTTGACCCCCTCGCGGTACGGGTTGCGGGTCCTCGCCATCGAGGAGACCACTTCGCCGAGGATCTGGCGGATCTCGTAGCCGGGCAGTTGATCCGTCGTCACGACCAGCACGGTTTCGATGCTGTCAGCCACCGGCGGAGGCGTTCGGGTGCCGTGGGCACCCGATCGGATGCTGCAAAACGGCGCGGCGCGGACGGCCGGGCGGGACCCGGCCATCCGCGCCGCTTCGACGCCAACCGTCAGACACCGGCCACGGAGGTGATCCAGGACCGGTTGTACGCGACACTGCCGTAGTTCTGGATGCTGGAGCCGTCGGCGGTGGAGGCCACGCCCACCTGCCGGCCGTTGTAGAACTGCGGGCCGCCCGAGTCGCCCCGCCACGCGTTGCCGTTGATCCGGGTGCTCCGGATCGCCTGGCCGCCGTACGCGTCGGTGACGTTGGTGCTGGTCACCTGGACGTTGGCGGTCTTGAGCTGGGGCGACGCGCCGCAGCCGCTGTAGCAGGTCATGCCCCAGCCGTAGATCGAGTTGGTGGAGCCGACCGGCGGGTTGCTGCTGGCCAGCGACACGGCGGAGGTGCTGACCGTGCTGGAGAGGCGGAGCAGCGCCAGGTCGTTGCGGGTGTAGGAGGCGCTCACGCTGCGGGTGACGCCGCCCGAGGCGGAGTAGACGCTGCCGACCCGGACCGACATGGTGCCGGTGACGCAGTGCCGGGCGGTGAGCACCCACTGGGACGCGATGACGCTGCCGGAGCAGGTGAACGAGCCGTTGCTGAAGACGGCCGCGGCCCACGGCGCGGACGAGACGGTGCTGCCGCCGATGATCGGCTGCGGACCGGCCGGTGCGGCACCGGCGCCGGACGCGGTGGCCAGCACGCCGGCGAGCGCGGTGGTCAGCACCGCGAGCAGGGGACGGAGGCGCATGTCGGGGCTCCTTCTGCGCGACACCCGGGATCCCCGGGCGCGGATCGGTACCCGCCGGGCGGGGTGGGCCGGCGGGAGACATCGATCACTAGCATCGACATCTGACGATGCATGCTACGGTCGGGGCGAGTCCCGTCACAAGATATCAATCGAGTTGAATCGATGTGTGGGGCGCGCCGGCCCGCTGTCGGAAGTCGGCCCTGTCGGCCCGGCGGTGGGACGTGAAACGCCTGGTGAGAGCCATTGCCCGGGCCTCTGGGGGGATGCGCTGCGCAACGAATACGTATCGACGCCGCAACGAACGCGCAACGGTCTCCCCGGTCCCGCCGTCCACTGTTCGAACTGGCCCCGGCCGGTGCGGGTCGGGCGGTATCTGCCAGGTAGGCTGGCTGCGCTCGGCCGTTTGTGGGCCGGCACCCAACTGCGTACACAGTCAGGAGTGCCCAGTGCCTCGCGTCGTCGTCGACGTCATGCTCAAGCCCGAGATCCTCGATCCGCAGGGCCAGGCCGTCGCAAACGCACTGCCCCGGCTCGGCGTCGGTGACGTCGCCTCGGTCCGGATCGGCAGGCGGATCGAGATCGAGTTCACCGGCGAACCGGACCTGGACCGGGCCCGCGAGATCGCCGACAAGCTGCTCGCCAACCCGGTCATCGAGGACTTCACGGTCCGCGTGGTCGAGGCCGACGAGACCGCGGGCGCGCACTCGTGACCGCCCGGGTCGGTGTGGTGACCTTCCCCGGCTCGCTCGACGACGGGGACGCGGCCCGGGCCGTCCGGATCGCCGGCGCCGAGCCGGTCCGGCTCTGGCACGGCGACCCGGACCTGCACGGCGTGGACGCCGTCGTCCTGCCCGGTGGTTTCTCCTACGGCGACTACCTGCGCTGTGGCGCCATCGCCCGGTTCGCGCCGGTGATGGAGACGATCGTGGACGCCGCCCGTGGCGGCCTGCCGGTGCTGGGCATCTGCAACGGCTTCCAGATCCTCTGCGAGGCGCATCTGTTGCCCGGGGCGCTCACCCGCAACCAGCACCTGCACTTCCGCAACCGGGACCAGGTCCTCCGGATCGAGGCCACCGGCACCGCCTGGACCAACACGTTCCAGCCGGGCCAGGAGGTGCTCGTCCCGGTCAAGAACGGCGAGGGCTGCTACGTCGCCGACACCGCCACGCTGGACCGGCTGGAGGCCGAGGGTCGCGTCGTGGCCCGGTACGTCGGTGGCAACCCCAACGGATCACAGCGCGACATCGCCGCGATCACCAACGAGGCCGGCAACGTCGTCGGCATCATGCCGCACCCCGAGCACGCGGTGGAGGCGCTCACCGGCCCCTCCCTGGACGGCCTCGGCTTCTTCACCTCGGTGCTCAAGCACCTGGTGGGGGCCCCGGCGTGACCATCGGTCGGCTCACCCGCCGTCCCGACGGCGAGCGCAGCAAGGAGACGTCATGACCACCCATCCGGATCCGGGCCTGCGGGCGCCGCAGGGCGTGTCGCCGCAGGCCGGCCCGACCGACGACTGGGCGCCGGGCGTGGACACCGTGCCGCAGGCCGCCGGCACGCCGGAGGAGCTTCAGCCGTACGCCGAACTCGGCCTGCGTGACGACGAGTACGACCGGATCCGGCAGATCCTCGGCCGCCGGCCGACCCAGGCCGAGCTGGCCATGTACTCGATCATGTGGAGCGAGCACTGCTCCTACAAGTCGAGCAAGGTGCACCTGCGTCAGTTCGGGGAGAAGGCGCCGCCGAGCGACCGGCTGCTCGCCGGCATCGGGGAGAACGCCGGCGTGGTCCGGGTCTCCGACGAGCTGGCGGTGACCTTCAAGGTCGAGTCGCACAACCACCCGAGCTTCGTCGAGCCGTACCAGGGCGCGGCGACCGGTGTCGGCGGCATCGTCCGCGACATCCTCGCCATGGGCGCCCGCCCGGTGGCCGTGATGGACCCGCTGCGCTTCGGCGCGGCCGACCACCCGGACACCGCCCGCGTGCTGCCCGGCGTGGTGGCCGGCGTCGGCGGCTACGGCAACTGCCTCGGCCTGCCCAACATCGGCGGCGAGGTGGTCTTCGACCCCTGCTACCAGGGCAACCCCCTGGTCAACGCGCTCTGCCTGGGCGTGCTGCCGGTCGACCGGCTCCAGAAGAAGGACGCCACCGGTCCCGGCAACGTGGTGGTGCTGATGGGCGCCCGGACCGGCCGCGACGGCATCGGCGGCGTGTCCGTGCTGGCCAGCGCCACCTTCGACGAGGGCAGCGAGCAGCGCCGCCCGTCCGTGCAGGTGGGCGACCCGTTCATGGAGAAGCTGCTCATCGAGGCGTGCCTGGAGCTGTACGACGCCGAGCTGGTCGTCGGCATCCAGGACCTCGGCGGCGCCGGCCTGACCTGCGCGCTGACCGAGACCGCCGCCTCCGCCGGCACCGGCATGCGGGTGTGGCTGGAGCGGGTGCCGCTGCGCGAGCCCTCGATGGAGCCGCACGAGATCCTGGCCAGCGAGTCCCAGGAGCGGATGCTGCTGGTCGTCACGCCGGAGAAGCTGGAGGCGGTGCTCAAGACCGCCGAGAAGTGGGGCGTCTGGGCCACCGCCATCGGCGAGGTCACCGCGCCGTCGCCGGACGGCCGGCCGGGCCGGCTCGTCATCACCTGGCGCGACCAGCTCGTGGTGGACGTGCCGCCGGGCTCGCTCGTCGACGACGGGCCGGTCTACGCCCGCCCGATGCGGGAGCCGGCCGACCTGATCCTGCTCCAGGCCGACCGGGCCGAGACGCTGCCCCGCCCGAGCACCCCGGACGCGCTCCGGGAGACCGTGCTGCGCATGATCGCGTCGCCCAACCTGGCCGACAAGACCTGGGTGACCGAGCAGTACGACAGGTACGTGCTCGGCAACACCGTGCTCGCCCAGCCGGAGGACTCCGGCGTGATCCGGATCGACGAGCGCAGCGGCCTCGGCGTCGCGCTCTCCGTCGACGGCAACGGCCGGTACGCGCGCCTCGACCCGTACCACGGGACGAAGCTGGCGCTGGCCGAGGCGTACCGGAACGTGGCGGTGACCGGCGCGAAGCCGATCGCGGTGACCAACTGCCTCAACTTCGGCTCGCCGGAGGACCCGGGCGTGATGTGGCAGTTCGCCGAGGCCGTACGCGGCCTGGCGGACGGCTGCCTGGAGCTGGGCATCCCGGTGACCGGCGGCAACGTCAGCTTCTACAACCAGACCGGCGCGGCGGCCATCCACCCGACCCCGGTGGTCGGCGTGCTGGGCATCCTCGACGACGTCGCCGCGCGGGTGCCGATGGGCTTCGTGCCGCGGCCGGCCGGCGACCACGACCAGCTCTTCCTGCTGGGCGAGACGCACGTCGAGCTGTCCGGCTCGGAGTGGGCCTGGGTGACCCACGAGCACCTGGGCGGCATCCCGCCGCAGGTGGACCTGGCCCGCGAGCGGCAGCTCGGCGAGCTGCTGGCCGAGGCGGCCCGGGTGGGGCACGTCAGCTCGGCGCACGACCTCTCCGACGGCGGCCTGGCGCAGAGCCTGGTCGAGTCCAGCCTGCGTCGCGGCGTCGGCGCCCGGATCACCCTGCCGGAGCACTTCGCCGACGGCTCGATGCCGTTCGTGTTCCTGTTCAGCGAGTCCGCCGGCCGGGTGCTGGTGTCGGTGCCGCGCGGGCACGAGAAGGCGTTCACCGCCCTCTGCGCCGAGCGTGGGGTGCCGTGGGAGTACATCGGCGTGACCGACCCGGCCGGTGGCGCGCTGGAGGTGCGCGGCCAGTTCCGGATCGGCCTGGACGAGCTGCGTGAGGCGCACGGCGCGACGCTGCCGCGCCTGTTCGGCGACGCCGAGGCGCCGCGGGTGGAGGTGGCGGCGACCCGTACCGGCACCACCACCGTGCTGCCGGCCACCGCCGAGCAGCCGGTGGGGGTGGATCCCGCCCGGGTCGACGCGGAGCCCATCGCCCGGACGGCCCCGGACGCGGAAGCGCCGGCACCGTCGGGCGGCCCGACGCGGGCGGACGCGGGCACCGGGTCCGCCCCGGCCCGGGAGGTCTCGCCCGAGGCCGGAGCCGGCTCGCCCGAAGCGGGAGCCGGCTCGCCCGAAGCCGGGGACGCGCCGACCGGTCCGACCGCGACGGCGGCCGGCACCGACTCCGCCGACCCGTCGCGGGGCGACACCGGGTCCTCTGGGTCGCTTCCGGCGCGGGCCGAGGCGCAGTCCGGCGGGTCCGCTCCGGCGCGCGTCGACGACGAACCGGCCGGGCCGGCCACGGCACGGGCCGAGGCGTCCCCGGCGGAGGTCACCGGGCCGCCGTCCGGCTCCACCCCGGGCGATGCCCGCCCGGCTGCCGGTGAGCCGGGCCAGCGCTGAGGTCACGAACGTGGGCGTCTTCACGCAGCCCGGCGCCGGCGCCCGATTCGACTGGGGCCTGACCGGAGCGGCGGAACTCGGCCGGGTCTGCGCCGTCCTGGTGGTGGTGGACGTCCTGTCGTTCACCACCGCCGTGGAGGTGGCGGTGAGCCGGGGCTCACGGGTGCACCCGTTCCCGTGGGGCGAGCAGGCGGCCGAGTACGCCCGCCGGGTCGGTGCCGTCGCCGCGGTGGGCCGCCGGCAGACGACCCCGGAGCATCCGTGGTCGCTCTCCCCGGCGGCCCTGCGGACCGCACCCGTGGTCGCCGACCTGGTGCTGCCGTCGCCCAACGGCTCGGCGATCAGCGCCGCGGCGAGCGCCACCGGGATGCCGGTGGTGGCGGCGTGCCTGCGTAACGCACGCGCCGTCGGGCGATGGCTCCGCCACCAGGGGTACGGCACGAACGACGCCGCCGTGGGCGTGGTGGCCGCCGGTGAGCGCTGGCCGGACGGGTCGTTGCGCCCCAGCGTGGAGGACCAGCTCGGGGCCGCCTGCGTGCTGGACGCCCTGGCCGGCGTGCCGGGTGGCCTCTCGGTGGAGGCGGCCATGGCGCTGGCGGCACTCGCCAGCACGCCTGACGTGCCGGCGGCGGTGCGGGGTTGCGTCTCCGGCCGGGAGCTGGCCGAGGGCGGGTTCGCCGAGGATGTCGAGGTCGCCGCCGAGATCGGTGTCTCCGACGTGGTGCCGGTGCTGCGCCACGGCTACTTCGCCCCCGCCTGACAGTTTCCTCGCCTTCGGCGACCTTCGCGCTTCTCGGATCAGCACCCCGCTGTTCGGGACGACTGAAGATCTTGGTACGAGACCGCCCCCGGAGGGGCCGTGCCGTACCAAGATCTTGGGCCGATGGACCGGCGCTCTGGTGACCTGACGAGCGTGGCCGCCCGGCGGGTGCCGGACGGCCACGGGTGGCGCGGAGAACGCGGGTCAGTCGTCCAGCCAGTCGAGGCGTCGCCCGCCCCGTTCCGGCGTACCGTCCGCACGGCCTCGACCGGACTGCGCCGGATCGTCGGGGTAGCCGGCCTGGTTGTCGTAGCCGGGACCGCGCTGCTGCGGCGGCTCCTGACCGTATCCGCCCTGCTGGCCGTAACCGCCGCGCTGGTCGTAGCCGCCCTGCTGGTCGTAGCCGCCCTGCTGGTGACCGCCGTCGTAACCACCGGGGGCGTTGCCGTAGGCCGCGCCGGCCGTGCCGCTGTCGTAGCCGCCCGGCTGCCGGCCGTCGTAGCCGCCACCCTGGTGGCTGCCGTAGCCGCCGGTCGGGGCGTCGCCGTAGCCGCCCTGCTGCCGGCCGCCGTCGTAACCGCCGGCGGGCGCGTCGCCGTAGCCGCCACCCGGCCGGCTGTCGCCGTATCCCGAGCCCGGGGCGTCGCCGTAGCCGCCGGCGGGGGCGTTGTCGTAGCCACCCCCCGTCGGCGCACCGCCGTAGCCGCCGGTGGGCGCGTCACCGTACCCGCCACCCGGCCGGCTGTCGCCGTATCCCGGGGCGTCGCCGTAGCCGCCCGGCTGCCGGCCGCCGTCGTAGCCACCGGCGGGGTTGCCGTCGTAGCCGCCCGACGCGGCCCCGTAGCCACCGCCGGCGCCGTAGCCGTCGGCCTGCTCCGCGCCCCGGCCGTACTGACCCGGGCCGGGCTGGTCGTAGCCCCGACCCTGCTCCGGCTGGTAGGTGCTGGTCGGGTACGGGTCGGCCGCCGGCGCGTACTGGGTGCTGTCGCCGGTGTAGCGGCCGGTGGGCTCGTCGAAACGTTCGTTGGCGTACCCGCCGCCGCCCTGGGCCGCGGCGTAGCCGGCCGCGCCGGCCGCACCGGCCGCGTAGTCGGGGCTGCCGTAGCCGGCGCCGGAGGACGGGCCGTTGCCGTAGCCGCTGCCCGAGGAAGGCGCGTTGCCGTAGCCGCTGCCCGAGGAGGGCGCGTTGCCGTAGCCGTAGCCGCCCTGACCGGGCGCGTCGTCGCCGTAGCCGTAGCCGGCCTGCCCCGCCCCGACGCCGTACGCGGGCCCGGGGGGCGCGCCGTACGGGTCCGGCGGGACGTCGTCCACCACCGGACGCTGGAGCATGGTCGGCGCCTCGCTCATCGCGGCACCCCCGACCATGGTCGGCGCCGGCCCGGCGCCCATGCCGTTGACCACCCGGGTCTGGTCGTCCACGCCCCGGTAGGCACCGTGGGCCGCGGGGACCGCGCCCGCCGCGCCGCCGCCGGGACCGCCCGGACCGACCGGCCCGCCGGGACCGTCGCCGTCGCCCTCGTCGTTCTTGCGGCGCATGTAGAGCAGCACGATGGTGCCCACGCCGACGGCGACGAAGAGCCCGCCGAGCAGGATCAGCAGCCAGTTGCCGAAGCCGCCGGAGTCCTCGCTGGCCCCGGTCGGCTGCTGGGCGGCCGGGGCCTCGGTCGCCGGGCCGTCGGTGGCCTCCTCCTCGGTGACCTCCTCGGACGGCGGAGCGGACTCGCTGGCCGACGGCGTCGCGCTCGGGCTGGCCGACGCCTTGAGCGCCACGTTGAGCCGGACGCCGGTCACGGACTGGCCGGCGGCGGCGTTGATCGACTTGGCGCTCGGGGTCGCGCCGTCCGCGGAGGCGCCCAGGTCGATCCGGCCCGGCGCGATCGGGTTGTCGGCGGAGCCGCCGAAACTGAAGTTGCCACTGCCGTTCGTGTTCGTCCGGCGTTCCTTGCCGGCGCTGTCGCGCAGCATGACGAGCGCGCCGGAGATCGGCTCACCGTTGGAGTCGACCACCTTGCCGGAGACCGTCTTGACGGTCTGCGGCTGCTGCGGCGGCGGCGGCGCGGCCTTGCCCTTGACGGTGAGGTTGAAGTTGCCGGTCGCCGCGTCGGACTTGTCCGGCTGCACCTGCACGGTCACCGAGCCGTTGGCGTCCCCGGCGTTGTCGTTCGCGCGGATGGTGAGCAGCTGCGTCTTGGGCATCGGGTTGCCCGGCGCGAAGTTGACCTGGCCGCAGCCGGAGACGCAACTGACGCCGGAGGGCAGGCCGGTGATGCCGATCTGCGCGTTCTGGTCGCCCTCGCCGGGGGTGACCCGGACGGTCACTGTGGTGTCGCTGCCGGCGTTGAGCGTGACCGAGCCCGGCGAGACGCTGACGTCGGCCGCGAGGGCGGGTGTGGCGGGGACGGTGAGCAGGGCGCCGAAGACCAGCGCTACGACCACACCGGCCCGATGCTGCCAGGCACGTCGGTGTGTGGACACGTCCACCGCCTTCCGGGTCTGATCTTCCCGCCGGCCGGTCCGGCCGGGTTGATCACTCACGGTACGAATTACGCCGTCGGCAACTATGCCTTGTCTGACCGGATCATCTCTACCCAGGGCCGGCGTCGGGCCGCCTTCTGCCGGGTCGTATCGTCCCGTCGTGTCCTCTCCGCACGCTTATTCCGACTCGGTGCTCACCGCTCTGGCGGCACTGGACGAGGGGCGTACGCCCGAACGGCCGGTGCTCCGGGAAGCGGTCCGGATGCTCTTGACCGCCCTCACGGAGCGCGCTCCCGGCCGATCGGTGGAGGTGCGCGTCCCACCCTACGGCGCGGTGCAGTGCGTGGCCGGGCCGCGACACACCCGGGGCACCCCGCCGAACGTGGTGGAGATGGACCCGGGCACCTGGCTGTCGATCGCCACCGGCCGGCTCGGCTGGGTGGAGGCGGTCACCGAGGGTCGCGTCCGGGTCTCCGGCAACCGCGCCGACCTCTCCGCGTACCTCCCGATTTAACCGCCCGGCACCGGCGTTCCGAACCACGCTCAGCGGACGCTTCGTGACTGTCGGTGGCGACGCGGGTTCGCGTACACTGGTGGCCGACGACGGTCCCGGCCCACGGTGCGGAGCTGCCCCCCGACTCCGCCAGGCCAGTCCAGACCCCCCAGCACGAGGGAGCGGCAGGTGCCCCGAGGCGATGGCCGGCTGAGCCACGACCTTGACCCCCAGCGACCCGGCCCCCAGGACGCGTGCGGCGTCTTCGGTGTCTGGGCGCCCGGCGAGGAAGTCGCGAACCTTACCTATTTCGGGCTCTACGCCCTCCAGCACCGCGGCCAGGAGGCCGCGGGCATCGCGGTCAGCGACGGCTCCGGCGTGGTGGTCTACAAGGATCTCGGCCTGGTCGCCCAGGTGTTCGACGAGCCGACGCTGGCCAGCCTGCGCGGGCACGTCGCGATCGGGCACGCGCGCTACTCGACCACGGGCGGCTCGACCTGGGAGAACGCCCAGCCGACGATCCGGGCCACCAGCGCCGGCACCACGATCGCGCTGGCCCACAACGGCAACCTGGTCAACACCGCCGAGTTGCAGCGCGAGGTGTCCGCCCGCGGTCTGGACTCCGACGGGTCGAGCAACGACACGTCGCTCGTCACCATGCTGCTGGCCAGCCGGCCCGACCTCTCGGTCGAGGCGGCCGCGCTGGAGGTGCTGCCGCAGTTGCGCGGCGCGTTCAGCTTCGTCTTCATGGACGAGTCGACGCTCTACGCGGCGCGTGACCCGCACGGCGTGCGCCCGCTGGTGCTCGGCCGGCTGGAGCGCGGCTGGGTGGTGGCGAGCGAGACCGCCGCGCTGGACATCGTCGGCGCGAGCGTGGTCCGCGAGGTGGAGCCGGGCGAGCTGATCGCCGTCGACGAGGACGGGCTGCGTTCCAGCCGGTTCGCCGCGCCGGAGCCCAAGGGCTGCCTCTTCGAGTACGTCTACATCGCCCGGCCGGACGCCACCATCGCCGGCCGGAACGTGCACGCGGCGCGGGTGCAGATCGGCCGCCAGCTCGCCAAGGAGCACCCGGTCGAGGCGGATCTGGTGATCCCGGTGCCGGAGTCCGGCACCCCGGCGGCCATCGGCTACGCCGAGGAGTCCGGCATCACCTACGGCCAGGGCCTGATGAAGAACCCGTACGTCGGGCGCACGTTCATCCAGCCCTCGCAGACGCTGCGCGCGCTCGGCGTACGGCTCAAGCTGAACCCGCTGCGGCAGAACGTCCGCGGCAAGCGGCTGGTGGTGGTGGACGACTCGATCGTCCGGGGCACCACCCAGCGGGCCATCGTCCGGCTGCTGCGCGAGGCGGGCGCGCTGGAGGTGCACGTGCGGATCTCCTCGCCGCCGGTCAGCTGGCCCTGCTTCTACGGCATCGACTTCGCCACCCGGGCCGAGCTGCTGGCCAACGGGTTGGACAACGATGGCATCCGGCGGTCGATCGGCGCCGACACGCTGGGCTACGTCTCGCTGCCCGGTCTCATCGCGGCGACCGAGCAGCCGAAGACCCGACTCTGCCGGGCGTGCTTCGATGGGGAGTACCCGATCGAACTGCCGGCCGGGAACCTGATCGGCAAGCACGTGCTCGAAGGAGTGGGCCGCCGGGTCGTCGCCGAGGCGGCCGAGCCCACCGGCCCGCTCGTCGCCACACCGACCCATCACCCGTAGCACCACCGACGCGGGTCCGGCGTTCCGGCCCCGCGGAACCACAAAGGGGAGAACCGTGACGCACGTGTCCGAGCGCAGCGGCGCAGGATCCAGCCCGACGGGCGCCGGCGGCGACCGCCAGCCCTGGTCGGCGGGGTCCGGCCGCACGCAGCGCAAACGCTCGGTCTCGTACGCCGACGCCGGGGTGTCGATCGAGGCGGGCGACCGCGCGGTCGAGCTGCTCAAGTCCAAGGTCCGGGAGACCCGGCGCCCGGAGGTCATGGGTGACCTGGGTGGCTTCGCCGGCCTGTTCCGGCTGGACACGAAGAAGTACAAGAGCCCGATCCTGGCCTCCTCCACCGACGGGGTGGGCACCAAGCTGGTGATCGCCCAGCAGCTCGACATCCACGACACGGTCGGCATCGACCTGGTCGCCATGGTCGTCGACGACCTGGTCGCCTGCGGCGCCGAGCCGCTGTTCCTGCTCGACTACATCGCCACCGGCGAGGTCGTCCCGGACCGGGTCGCCGAGATCGGCGCCGGCATCGCCGACGGCTGCCGGTACGCCGGCTGTGCGTTGCTGGGTGGCGAGACCGCCGAGCACCCCGGCGTGCTGCGCCCGGACGAGTACGACATCTCGGCCACCGGCGTCGGCGTGGTGGAGGAGAGCGAGATCCTCCGCCCGGAGCGGGTCGAGGTGGGCGACGTGGTGATCGCCATGCGTTCCTCCGGCCTGCACTCCAACGGCTACTCGCTGGTCC
The DNA here is from genome assembly GCF_049841835.1 of Micromonospora sp. DT227. Lineage (NCBI taxonomy): Bacteria > Bacillati > Actinomycetota > Actinomycetes > Micromonosporales > Micromonosporaceae > Micromonospora > Micromonospora sp. DT227. The sequence continues at coordinate 612,626 of NZ_JBNCLA010000001.1, forward strand.
GGCACGTGCTGCTGGGCGCCGGCCGGATGCGGCTGGACGTGGTGATCGAGGACTTCGGCCGCCAGCGCACGCTGGGCGAGGAGCTGCTCACCCCGACCAAGATCTACGCGCAGGACTGCCTCAAGCTGATCGCCGAGGCCGAGGTGCGGGCGCTGGCCCACGTGACCGGCGGCGGCATCCCGGGCAACCTGGTCCGGGTGCTGCCGGAGCACGTCGACGCGGTGGTCAACCGGTCGACCTGGAAGCCGCAGCCGATCTTCGACCTGATCCAGTCCAAGGGCCGGATCGAGGACCCGGAGATGGAGTCGACGTTCAACATGGGCGTCGGCATGTTCGCCATCGTCGCCGCGGAGGACGCCGACCGGGCGCTGGCCACCCTGACCGGTCGCGGTGTCGACGCGTGGCAGGCCGGCGAGATCATCGAGGGCTCCGGCAACGTGCAGATGGTCGGGCAGCACACCCGGGGCTGATCGCGCTGGTCACCCTGTGCTGATCAGCCGGGCACCTGATCGGGGGTTCACCCGAGTGGCCGCCTCCGCCTAGCCTGAAGGTTCGGTTTTTCGGCGCGCGGGGGAGGTTCGATGGCTGCACGCACGCCCGGAGGGATGCGCGGCATCGCCGCCGTCCCCTCGTACGTGGTGATGCAGCCGACCACGTTGTGCAACCTCGACTGCGCCTACTGCTACCTGCCGCTGCGCGCGGCGGACCGGCGGATGGCGGTGGCGGTGGCCGAGGCGGTGGCGGCGTCGGTGAACCGGTGGGCGGTCCAGGGGCGGTGCTCGGTGGTCTGGCACGGCGGGGAGCCGCTCGCGGCCGGCCGGGAGCACCTGGCCGCGCTGCTGGCCCCGTTCGGGGCGGAGGTCGAGCACCACGTGCAGACCAACGCCACGCTGATCGACGACGCCTGGTGCGCGTTCTTCGCCGAGCACCGGGTGCGGGTGAGTGTGAGCGTGGACGGCCCGCGGGCGCGCAACGCCGAGCGGGTGACCCGGGGCGGCCGGCCGGCGTACGACCGGATCGTGGCCGGGGTGGCGGCGTTGCGCCGGCACGGGCTGCCGTTCTCGGCCCTGGCGGTGGTCTCCCGACCGGAGCCGGGCCTGGCGGCCGAGCTGTACGCCTACTTCCTCGACCTGGGCTGCGAGGTGCTGGGCGTGAACATCGAGGAGACCGAGGGGGTCAACACCCGCTCGAACGCCCGGGACGGCGCCTCGGTCACCGGGTTCTGGGCCGAGCTGGTCGCCGCCTGGCGTCGGGATCCCCGGATCCACCTGCGCGAGGTGGAGTGGTCGCTGCGGTACGCCGGCGCGGTGCTGGCCGGTGCCGCGGACGATCTGCTGCCCCGTCGGCTCGACCCGATCCCGACGGTCGGCCACGACGGCTCGGTGGTGGTGCTCTCGCCGGAGCTGGCCGGCTTCACCGATCCCCGGTACGGCGACTTCGGCAGCGGAAACGTGCTGGTCACCCCGTTGGGCGAGATCCTCGCCGGTGCCGGGCGGACGCCCTGGGTCGGTGAGTTCCTCACCGGCGTGGAGGCGTGCCGGGCGTCCTGTCCGTACTTCGGTTTCTGCGGCGGGGGCCACGCCGCCAACCGCTACTTCGAGCAGGGGCGGTTCGACGGCACGGAGACCGAGCACTGCCGCAACAGCAAGATCCGCCTACTGGAGGGAGTGTTGGAGCATGCCCGAGATCACCAGTGACACCGACCGGGAAACGGTCGCCGGCCGGGTGCGGGACGCCGCCGCGGGGCTGACCGCGCTGCTCCACGAGGCGGAGGCGGCGCGTCTGCTGCGGGCGGAGGTGCCGGGCGACGGCGGCACCGCGGTGTGCGCGTGGAACCACTTCGAGAACATTCCGACGTTCTACAACTGGAACAACCGGCCGCGCTGAGTGCCGGGTCCGCGATCAAGGACCTGCCGGCGCAGCCGGGGAGGCGTCCCGGGTGCGGCAGGTCCCTGATCGTCGGTGCTCCGTCGGCTCCGGCTGAGCACATACGTGAGCACGCGGGGGCTACCGCGTGCTCAGATGTGACCGGAGGTCAGCGGGTCGGACGGGCCCAGGGGTCCGGATCGTCGTCCGCGTGGTCCTCGTCATCGTCGTCGACATACTCTTTGTAGTCGTCGTCGAAGTTGTGCTCAGACTTACCACTACCCGCCAGTTCACGCTGCAAGGCGGTTAGGTCGGTGTTCGGGGAGTGATACTTCAACTCCCGGGCCACCTTCGTCTGCTTGGCCTTAGCACGGCCGCGCCCCATGGCTCGACCCCCTCGCACAGAATGCGGGGCAGCCCGAAGGCGGGCCCCGATGACGTCAGGCATCTCTCGTGGCTCTTACGGTACATGGGGATGCCACCGTTCGGCACCTCGGGTCACCGTCGACCGGCCCTGCGCGTCGCAGTGTTCCGGCCGTCACACAGTGTACCCGGTAAGGAGTGAATGCCGGGGCCGGCCGTGACAGCGGACGAACTGCTACGTAAACACCAAAAACAGCTTAACGCCCAACTCGGGCCCGGGTGCGGCCCGGGGGTGGACCGACGCCCGCCCCCGGGCACCGGTTCACCGCAGGTGGATGGTGCGCAGGCGGCCGACCTCGGCCATCCGCCGCTCGGCGAGCCGGTCCGCGGCCACCGCCGGCGGAACGCCCTCGTCGTCGGCGAGCCGCAGGATCTCCCGGGTGGTGTCGAAGATCCGGGTGGCACGCAGCTTGGCCCGCTCGAAGTTGAAGCCCTCGATCTCGTCGGCGACCTGGATCACGCCGCCGGCGTTGACCACGTAGTCCGGCGTGTAGAGGATGCCCCGGTCGGCGAGCACCTTCTCGATGCCCGGGTGGGCGAGCTGGTTGTTCGCCGCGCCGCTGACCACCTTGGCCCGCAGCACCGGCACGGTCTCGTCGTTCAGTGCGCCGCCCAGCGCGCACGGGGCGTACACGTCGATGTCGGAAGCGACCAGCGCGGCGGTGTCGTCGACCAGGGTGACCTGCGGGTGGGTGGCGTGCACCCACTCCCGGGCACGCGGGTTGACGTCGGTCGCCACGACCTCCGCACCGTCGGACAACAGGTGCGCGGTCAGGTACTTGCCGACCTTGCCCAGACCGGCCACGCCGACCCGGCGGCCGGCCAGCGTCGGGCTGCCCCACACGTGCTCGGCGGCGGCCCGCATGCCCTGGTAGACGCCCCAGGCGGTGAGGACGGAGGAGTCCCCCGCGCCGCCGTGCGCCACGCTGCGGCCGGTGACGTAGCGGGTCTCCCGGGCGATCATGTCCATGTCGCTGACGTCGGTGCCGACGTCGCACGCGGTGTAGTACCGGCCGTTGAGCGACTCCACGAAGCGGCCGTACGCGCGCAGCAGCGCCTCGCTCTTGAGCTGCTCCGGGTCGCCCCAGATGACCGCCTTGCCGCCGCCCAGGTCCAGGTTCGCCAGGGCGCTCTTGTACGCCATCCCCCGCGACAGGTCGAGCACGTCGGCGAGGGCGTCGGCCTCACTGGCGTACGGGTAGAACCGGGTGCCACCGAGGGCGGGGCCCAGCGCGGTGGAGTAGATCCCGATGATCGCCTTCAGGCCGGACTGCTTGTCCTGGCAGAACACGACCTGTTCGTGACCCGAGGATGACGGGTCGTCGGTGCTGGCGAATACGCCCATGGCTGACTCCTGTGTCGGTGTGCGCCCTTGTGGGGCGCGGAACCTTCGGTGGCACGCCGGCGGGATGGTGCCGGTGCCATTGAGCCTAATATCGGCCGGAACCGTGCTGTCGCGCACGTCACGCCGCCGGTGTGACGGCGGCGACGGACGGCCCTGTCTCGTGGGAGGATCGCGCCGTGCCGTCGCTCTTCGCTTCATACCTGCGCGTGTACGAGCCGCTGACCGCTTTCGACCGGGACCGGCAGTCGTACTGGCGCCGGTACGTCAGCGAGGGCCGGGCGATCGCCCCGCTGGACGGGCCGGGCCGGCAGCGCACCTCGGTGATCGAGGCGCTCGGCGCGGGCTGGACCCGGCTGCCTGACCTGCCCGACGAGGCGTACGTGCTGGAATCCGACGACGCGCTGCTGGTCTGCCCCTGGAATTTGCGGATCCGGGTCGCCGAGGCGGCGTTGAGCGCCCGCGACGGGGTGCCGTCGGTGCTCGCCGACGCGTTCGTGCCGCCGGTCCTGGCCGGTCAGGCCAAGGCGGTGGTGGAGGACTGGCGCAGCGGGGCGCGCGTGCTGGAGCACGGGGTGCCCCGGGTCCACGAGCAGGTCGCCACGTGGGGCGTGCCGCTGCGCTGGTTCGTGCTGTTCGAGGCCGGTGAGCGGCACCTGGTCACCGAGCCGGAACGACGCGCGTTGCGCTACCGCACGGAGATCTCCAAGGCCCGCCGCCGCTCGTCCCGGGCGCTGTCCGTGCTGCGCAAGTCGGTCGGCGAGGCGCCGATCACCGAGGCGGTCGAGGAGGCCGCCCGCTGGCTGGAGGAGTTCCATCCGCGTTCGGTGGTGGAGCTGGACTACGGCGGTCTGGTGCAGTTGCTGCCGGACGAGACGCTGGCGGCCGACGACTCGACCGAGCTGGTCGCGGCGGGCCTCGCCGGGTTGTCCCGGGGCGAGGCCGAGGAGGCCTCGGCGGCGTACGACAAGCTGGTCGCCCGCTGGCGTGCGGTGCAGCTTCTGGAGCGCTGCAACTGACACGCCCGGTTTGTCCCCTTCCCTGGCGGGCACTACGAGAGTGTCTCGTAATTGACGCATCACGAACCGTGATCATGAGTCCTAATAAGGTGGTTTCTGCGGTGTAAAAGTCGTAAAAATCGGGCATGGTTCATCCGTCCGTCTAGGGACCTTCAGCCGTTCGGCCCATGTCGGACATCGGGGACTAGCCGGACCATGGGAGACGCGTCGGCCGGCGGGACCCCGGCCGATGTCTATACATGTGGAGGAGTGACCCCGATGGCATCGCGAACGCACGAACCCGAGCCGCTACTCACACCGGCCGAGGTGGCGTCGATGTTCCGTGTCGACCCGAAGACGGTGACCCGGTGGGCCAAGGCTGGCAAGCTCAGCGCCATCCGGACCCTGGGCGGCCACCGCCGTTACCGCGAGTCGGAGGTTCGGGCCCTGCTGCAGGGGCAGATCCCCCAGCAGCGTCAGGGGGACTGACGACCCGGACGATCTCTCAGGCGTTCCGATCAGGGGCGGTGGGACGTCGCGACAGCGACGATCCGCCGCCCTCAATCGTGTCCGGAGGTCGGCGCGTCCAGCACGATCCGCAGCCCCACCGTGCCGCCCTCGCCCCGCCGCAACCGGCTGCCCAGCAGGCTCAACCGGCCGATCAGCCGGTACTTGCGCTTGAGCAGCTCACGGACCCGGCGCGTGCTCTCCGGGTCGTCGATCGTCGCGTGCCCCGGCACCGCCTCGCCGTGCGGCCGGCCCCGCACGTCGCACGGCGCCACCGTGACCCGGCCGTCCCGCCGGATCCGTTTCACCTTGCCGGAGTCGGACACCGTCCACACCGCCAACGCGTCGCCGTCGCGCACGGCCCACACCGGCGTCGGCACCGCCCGGCCGTCCTTGCGGAACGTGGTGAGCAGGACGTACTTCTCCGCCGCCAGGCGGTCCAGGTCGGTCACGCCGCCCAGGATACGGCTGCGACGGCGGAACCGAGCCCGGATAGCGTGCACCCATGACCGGGGAGCCCACGATCGGCGACGTGTTCGGCGAGATGATCCGCGACGCGTACGCGGTGGCCACCGGCGTCGGCCCCCGGCCGATGGCCGGTGGACGGCTGCCACGGCCGGTCATCGAGATCATCGAACGGGACGACGGGCTGGTCAACGGCGCGCCCGCCGGGCACTACCTGGACCCGCCGCAGCAGTGGCAGCCGCACGACCACCGGGCGGTCGACCGGGTGCACGGGCACGTGCTCGACGTCGGCGTCGGCGCCGGCCGGATCGCGCTGCACCTCCAGGAGCGCGGCGTGCCGGTCACCGGGCTGGACACCTCGCTCGGCGCGTTGCGCGTCAGCCGCCACCGGGGCGTCCGCGAGCTGGTGCACGGCACCGTCGACGAGCACGTCGCGGACGGCCGGCGCTACGACACGTTCCTGCTGCTCGGCAACAACCTCGGCCTGTTCGAGGGGCGCGAGCGCGCACCCGCGCTGCTGGCCGCGCTCGCCGCGCTGGCCCGTCCCGGCGCGCGGGTGATCGCGCACGGCACCGACCCGTACGGCACCACCGATCCGGTGCACACCGGCTACCACGAGGCGAACCGGCGGCGCGGCCGGCTCGGCGGGCAGCTCCGGCTGCGGCTGCGCTACCGGCTGCTCGGCACCGAATGGTTCGACTACCTGGTGTGCTCGCCCGACGAGTTCGCCGAGCTGGTCCACGGCTCCCCGTGGCGACTGACCGACGTGGACGACACCGACCGTCCGTACTACCTCGCCACGCTGGCGCTGCGCCGTTGAGAAGGGGCCCCTGCTATCGCCTACGCGATAAGAAGGGGCCCCTCCTTGTATCTCAGACCTGGACGGTGGGCGTGGTCTCCTCGGGCGGGAGGCCGCCGTCGCCGTCGACCACCTCGTCCGGCGTGCCGTCCTCGTCGATGTCGACCATGGTGATGTCCACCTTGCCGTCGCCGTCGGTGTCGAACTGGAACAGGTCGGCCTTGCCGTCGCCGTCGGTGTCCACCACCCACACGTCGGTCTTGCCGTCGTTGTTGGTGTCCGCACGAAGCAGGTCCACCCGCTCGTCACCGCGCGTCTCGACCGTCTCGGTGCGCTCCGCGCTCTCCGGTGCCTGGCTCATCTCGTTCCTTCCTTCGGCGTTGACGCCGGTCTTTACCCCATCCGGCCGGCCCCCACGCATGCCCGGCGGGCTCGTCCTGCATAGGGTCGCATGCAGGGACGAGCGAGCGGCCGGCCCGGCGCGGCGGAGACCCCGCGCGCCACCGCCGCGGCGAGGGGACACGATGAGTGGTCGTTTTGTGGTCGTCGGGGCCGGCACCATGGGCCTCGGCATCGCGTACGTGGCGGCCGGCGCCGGGTACGCGGTCGAACTGGTCGAGGTGGACCCCGACCGGGGGGCCGACGCGGTCCGGCGGCTCGGCGAGCTGTGGGACCGTGCCGTGCAGCGGGGCAAGCTGACCGCCGAGGCGGCCACCGCCAACCGGGTCCGGGTGACCCTGCGGGCCGGGCTGGCCGAGGTGGCCGAGGGACCGGACGTGATCGTGGAGGCGGTCCCGGAGCGCCTCGACCTCAAGCGGGCCGTGCTCCGCCAGGCCGAGGGCCGCCGGCCGGCGCTGCTGGGCAGCAACACCTCCAGCATCCCGATCGCCGAGCTGGCCGACGGGCTGGACCGCCCGGCGGACTTCCTCGGGCTGCACTTCTTCAACCCGGTCTGGGCGATGGCGCTGCTGGAGGTCGTGGTCGGCGCGGCCACCGCCCCGGAGACCACCGAAGCGGCCGTCGCGCTTGCCGCCCGGCTCGGCAAGGACCCCGTCGTGGTACGCGACATGCCCGGCTTCGCCACCTCCCGGCTCGGCGTCACGCTCGGCCTGGAGGCGATCCGGATGGTGGCCGACGGGGTGGCCGCCCCGGCCGACATCGACAAGGCGATGGTGCTCGGCTACCGGCACCCGGTGGGCCCGCTGGAGCTGACCGACCTGGTCGGGCTGGACGTCCGACTCGACATCGCGCGGACGCTCCAGGCCGCGTACGGCGACCGCTTCGCACCGCCGCCGCTGCTGGCGGAGATGGTCGCCGCCGGCAAACTGGGCAAGAAGTCCGGGCAGGGCTTCTACACCTGGGAAGGCGGCGTCAAACAATGAGCGGGCTGCGGATCGAGGAACTGCCGGACCGGCTCGTGGTCACGCTGGACCGGCCGGAGAAACGCAACGCGATCGACGCCGACCTGGTCGGCGAGCTGCACGCGGTCTGCGCCGAGTTGGAGGCACGCCCCCGGCTGATGCTGCTCACCGGCGGGGCGGCGGGCATCTTCGCCGGCGGCGCCGACATCGGGCAGCTCCGCGAACGCGGCCGGCTGGACGCGCTGGCCGCCATCAACCAGGGCGTCTTCGCGCGCATCCGGGCGCTGCCGATGCCCACCGTGGCGGCCGTCGACGGCCCGGCGCTGGGCGGCGGCGCCGAGCTGGCGTACGCCTGCGATCTTCGGGTGTGCACGGGCCGGGCGGTCTTCGGCCAGCCCGAGGTGCGGCTGGGCATCCTGGCCGGCGCCGGCGCGACCTACCGGCTGCCGGCGTTGATCGGCGAGGCCCGGGCCAAGGAGCTGCTCTTCACCGGCCGTCGGGTGGACGCCGACGAGGCGCTGCGGATCGGCCTGGTGAACCGGGTGGTGGACGACCCGGCGGAGCTGCTGCCCACCGCGCACGGCCTGCTCGACGAGATGGCCAAGGGCTCGGCGTTGGCGCTGCGGCTGACCAAGCTGGCGGTGGACGCGCCGCCGGCCGCGCACCCGCAGCTCGACCTGCTGAGCCAGGCGGTGCTCTTCGAGGACGAGGAGAAGCACCGGCGGATGACCGAGTTCCTGGAGCGGCGCCGGGCGCGCTGAACCGCGAACGCCGAGGGCCGCACCGGAAGTCCCGGCGCGGCCCTCGATGCTCGTCGGGCTCAGTTCCGGATCTGCACCCCGGCGTCGGCCAGCGCGGTGATCGCGGTCGCCGACTCGCCGAATCCGATCACCAGCACGGCCTCCGGGCCGAAGCTCTTGATGTCCCCGGCGATGCCGGTGAAGTCGACGGGCGTCTTCGGGTCGTCCGGCGGCGTGTAGGTCAGCAGCTTGACCCGGTCCGCCCCGACCCCGGCCTTCTCCAGCTCGGCCCGGACGTTCTCCTGGAGGCCCTCGCCGTAGGAGTCCTTACGGGCCAGCAGCACGATCTTGCGGGGACCGTCCCGCAGCATCACGTCGGCCAGCGCGCGGCCCTGGAGGCTGTCCGGCGGGGCGGTGCGGAAGTAGAGCCCCTTGTCGTCCACGGTGCTCAAGCCCGCGTCCGTGTTCGACGGCGAGAAGAGGATCCGCCCGGCGGCCACCACGTCCGGCAGCACCGCCCGGGAGATGCCGGACGCGCCGGCGCCGATGATGACCGGGATGCCCTGGGCGACGTGCGTGGCCACGGTCGCCTTCGCCACCGCCGGGTTGGTGCCGTCGTCGCCCTCGACGAACTTCACCGGCTCGCCGAGCACCCCACCGCCGGCGTTGATCTCGTTGACCGCGAGCGTGACCGCGGCGGCCATCGGCGGGTACGCCAACGCCAGGTCACCGGTCTTCGGCAGCAGGCCGCCGAGCACCAGCGGCGCGTCCTTCGCCTTGCCGGCGCGGGGCTTACGGCCGCGCGGCGGGGACTTGGTGCTCGCCCCGGACTCCTCGCCGGCGCCGACGAACTCGGTCTTCGCGTCGTCGAGCTGCTGGTTGTCGAAGTGCAGCGTGCCGTAGCTCGCGGTGGCCGGCTCACCGTTGTCGGTGAAACCGGCCCGGGTCAGCGACACCCCCCGGTACTCCAGGTCCTGGCCGGCACGGGCGAGCTGGAGGCAGACGGCCACCTCGTCGCAGCGCTGGCCGCCGGTGGTCACGCCGACGATCTGCTTGGCGATCTCGGCCGGCGCGGTGGTGCCGGCGAGCTGGGCCGCCAGCGCGCTGATCACCACGGCGTCGTACGACTCGGCGGAGTAGAGGTAGTCCGTCAGCTTCGGATTGACGTTACGTAGCCGCTCCTTGAAGCTCTCCGGCAGCGGCGTGAGCGGGGTGGTGCCCTTCATGCCGTTGAGGAGATTCGCCCGGTCCTTGAGTTCCGCGGCGAAGGAGTTCTGCATGTTGCCGTCGGTGCCGTAGAGGCGGACCTGGGTGGTGCCCGCGTCCTTCGGCTCGTCACTCCCGCAGGCGCTGGTAGCGAGCAGGAGCGCCGCGCAGGCCATGGACAGGGCCGCGCGCGACGTGCGATTTCCAAGCATGGTCGTCCTTCCTCCGGCGAAGGTCCGCTGCGCACATTAGCGTGCCGGCGCGGCACGCGGGACTGTGGACCGGGCTCCGTCGGCACCCCGACTGCGGGTATCACTCTCGGTGATCGACATGCTGGTTCCGGGTCACCGCTTGACCCCCGACGTTACTGTTCCGCAGGTGACCGATGACGCACAGCAGACGCTGGACGACGCCACCGCCGTGCTCCGTTCGGCGTTGGCCGGCGACGGCGCCGGCGTGGTCGGCGCCTTCGACGCGGTGGTGGACCGCTCCGGGCTGGCCGGTGCGTACGGGGTGGCCTGGTGCCTGGCCGCCACCATGCTCGGCGACGACGCCCCGGCGGGCGCCGCCGCGCTCGACTTCCCCGACATCGACCAGGCCGACTACGACACCCGCTGGGTGGCCCGGTTCGTCAGCGCGTACGCCAACGACGACGCCGACACCGGCGAGGCGCTGTTCGGTGCGGCAGCCGCCGACGGGTTGCTGCCCGACTGCCTGCTCACGCTCGCCGGCTCGACCATCGCCACGCTGCGCAGCCGGGCGGACTGACCAGCCGTCGCCTCGTTGTGGTAACCCTGACTGATGTCCGAGGCGATGCTCAGCAAGGTGCGCAAGCTGCTCGCCCAGGCCGAGGACCCGGCCTGCACGCCCGCCGAGGCGGCCACGTTCATGGCCAAGGCCACCGAGCTGATCGCCCGGTACGGCGTCGACCGGGCGCTGCTCGCCGCCCGGGACCCGGCCGTCGACCCGGTCGGTGACCGGACGGTCGAGGTGGTCGCCCCGTACGCCCGGGACAAGGCCGGCCTGCTCGCCGCCGTCGCCGACCCGCTGCGCTGCCGCTGCGTCCGCCGCCGCCACGGCAACGGCTTCGCCATGCACCTGTTCGGCTTCGCCAGCGACCTGGAGCGGGTCGAGCTGCTCTTCACCTCGCTGCTGGTCCAGGCGGCGCACGGGCTGGCCGGGGCCGCCGTGCCGGTCGGGGAACACCCGGCCGCGTTCCGGCGCACCTGGCTGGCCGGCTTCGCCCAGGTGATCGCCGAGCGGCTCCGCGCGGCCGAGGCCGGCGCCGCCGCCGAGGCCGGCGTGCCGTCGGTGGCGCTGGTGCTCGCCGACCGCTCCGACCGCGTCCAGCGCCGGCTCGCCGAGACGTACCCGCGACTGCGTACCGCCCCGCGCCGCCGGCTCGCCGGGGGTGGCTTCGGCTCGGGCGCCGCCGCGGGCCGCCGGGCCGACCTGGGCGACACCGGACTGACCGGCAGCGGCGCGAGCCGGGGCATCGCCGGCTGAGCCGCGGTCGCGTGGCGGTCGGTCAGTCGGTGGTCCGGGTGACCGTCGCCAGGTAGCGGCAGAGCAGCTCGTGCCAGCCGGCGGTGAGCGCCTCGCGGTAGCCCTCGGCGGCCGAGCCGTGCCGGTCGAAGTAACGGTGCTCGACGTCCACCCGGGTCGAGTCGGGGCCCTCCGGGTGGAAGAGCACCTCCACCTCGCTGGCCCGGGCCGGGTCCGGCACCGGCACCCGGTCCGGCCCGATCTGCCAGGTGAAGACCAGCCGGCGGGGCGGATCCCAGGTCAGCACGCGGCCCCAGTCGTTGCGGAAGCCGTACGGGCCGATCTCGTAGAGCATGCCGCCGGCCCTCGGCTCGACCCCGAGCCCGGCCAGCGCCTCCGGCCCGGACCAGGTGTATTCGCGCACCCACCAGTCGGCCAGCGCGCCGGTGAAGACGGCGTACGCCCGCTCGCCGGATGCCGGGACGAGGATGCTGCTGCGGAGGTAGAAGCGGTCGGATTCCTGCCGGACCTCATCCGGATCGGCCATCTCCTGTCCCATAAGCCCGGACCATACCGGCTGATGTCTCGCTGTGCAGCTTTGCTTTCGGCTGCTTCCGGACAGCGGGAACGCCGGTTCCCGACCGTGAACCGCCCGGCGGATGTCGTATCCGAAAGCGGGTAACCGCCGCTGGCCCGGAGCGACCGATGGGGGAGCGGAGCATGAGCGACAGCGGAGCCACCGAACGGGCCCGGGAGCCGACCGCCTCCCGGGCTGCGGCCGAACCGGAGCCGGACGTCCTGCTCGACGTGCCGGAGTTGTCGGTCGACGAGATCCGGCTCACGGTCGACGGGCTCGACGCGGACCTCTCGCTGCGTGCCCGGCTGGCCAACCTGCTCCAACTCGACGCGGGCGTGCGGGTGCACCTGGAAGGCGTCGAGTTGGACATCACCGGGGTCCGGGCCGAGGCCCTGCTCAAGGTACGGCTGGAGAAGCTGGTGCAGATCCTGGACCGGGCGCTGACCACGATCGACCGCAACCCGCAGCTGATCGACGCGCTGGCCCGTTCCGTCGGGGTGACGGTCGACGACGTGCACCGGGCGGCCGGTCAGGTCGTGGACCGGACCGGTCAGCAGGTGACCGACGTCGGTGAGGTGGTTGACCGGGCCGGCCGGCCGGTGGCCGGTCGGGTCGAGCCACCCGTCACCGCCGGGATGCAGACGCGCGAACCGTCCGGAGAAGCGTCGTCCGGGAAGGAGGCCCTGGCCGAGAGGACCGGCGGTCCCGGGCTGGGCGGCGGCCCGGGTCCGGGCGGTGATGCCGCGCGTGCTGCTGCCGGGTCGGGCGGCGACGCTGGATCTGCCGGCGACGCCGGATCCGGTCGGGGCGCCGAGTCCGCCGGGGACGCCACGCCAGGTGGTGGGGCCGGGGTCGGGGGCGCCGGAACAGCTCTGTCCTCCGGGGCCGGGGCGGCGCAGGTTGCCGGGCAGGCCGGGGAGACGCTGCGGCAGGCCGGCCGGAGCGTCTGGGAGGCGATTCAGAGCGGCATGAGCCAGCGCCGTCAGCAGCGGCCGGGACGGTGACCGGAACGGATGGTCAGGTGCTGTTCGGGGTGCGACTGCGGTAGGCCTCGCTCTGCCCGAGGTGCCGCTCCACGTCGGTGCGGGACTGTTCGACGCGGGCGGCGCGCAGCGCGGTCGGGTCTTCCGACGCCGCGCTCCGGCCCCGGTCGCGTCGACCGACAAAGATCGCCACCGCGAGCGCCAGCAGCACCGCCACCAGGAGGGACACCACCACAGTCGTCATGACCCGACGGTAGGGCAATGACTCCAGTCGTCGGAGTAGACGGCGCCGAGCACCTGCCGCGCCTTATCCGACACGGTGGCGAGTCCCTCGACCGACCCGGTCTGGTCGAATAGCGCGGTGACACCGCACCGTATTCTCGCCGTCGCCCTGTTCGTGCTGGCCTTCCTGGCCCTGGCCGCGACGCGTGCCTTCCCGTTCGTCGCTGATCTCTCCGGCGTGGTGAAGTCCGCCGTCGCCGTCGTCGGCGCCGCGTGTCTGCTGGTAGGCGTCGCACTCTGGACGCGCAGGCCGCCGGAGCAGCGGTAGCTGGAGACCTGCCGTCAGGGCCTGTGTCACAAGGGCGGTCGCGTCGAGGCGGGCGCGACGTGGCACCTACAGCAAGATCCCCACCGGCGTTTCCGCTGGTGGGGATCTTTGTAGCCCGGCGAAAGGCTATGTGGCCAGGGGCGGGGTCGAACCGCCGACCTTCCGATTTTCAGTCTGCGCTTGCCAACGTCATGACGAGCATCTAAACCAATTTGTCACTTTATCGCCTGTATCAAAGTTTACGGAGTGTGACGTTAAACCGCATCTACTTCCCCCTCATGCGCCCATGGGCTCATGAGGGGGAAGTAGATGCAGAGGCGCACAAGCGAAGATCGAACCCGGACCGGGCGGCACCGGGTGTCGCGGCCCTCGCGATCCTCGCCGCCGTGACGCCAATCGCGGGCTCCGCATAGGTCTCCCAAGCTCGTTGGCCCGGTAGGGCGCTCCACGCTGGCTCGTCCGCGAAGGCTGAACAATCTGGCGACCGTCCGAGGAGTTTCGGCAGGCGATGATGACCACTATGGTTTAAGGACCTCGAGCAGGGCTGGGAAGGGTAAGGATGCTTGAACTTACGCTCACCGAGAACGCCTATAACTTCCTCAACGAATCGATGCGCAACGCGCGACGTGCCGAGGAGGAGGATGACATCCATTGGACCTTCGCGATCGTGAACGCAGCCCAAGCTATTGAGCTGCTACTCAAAGAGCGGCTGCGTCGAGAGCATCACGTGTTGGTCTTTTCGAACATCGACAAGTCCGGAACAAACACTGTAAGTCTGGACGGCGCTCTTACGCGGCTCCAGCGCTGCGGCGTGGTGCTCGATCCCGAAGACATAACCCGCCTACAGGCAGCCAAGAAGCTTCGGAACGAGGTCGTGCACTACTAGGTTTCGGTCGCCCCGGACCAGATTCAAGACGCCTTCATCGACCTCTTCGAGATTGCTCACTCTTTTCACTTCAAGGAGCTTGGCGAAGAGCTCCACCCGCACCTTGACTCTGACCTGTGGGAACTTGAGGCCGAGCTTATGGAAAAATTTCGGTCGCAGGTCGTCATGTACGAAGGCGATGCGAAACTCAACGCGCTTCCATTGCTAATCATACGTGCACAGGGGATGCGGTATTACAAAGGCCGGAAGGGGATAGTTGAGCGGATCCCCTACGGCAGTGAGTCCTGGTTTGACTCTTCCTATCCAGAAAATTGTCCAGAGTGTTCGGTGCTATTCAATCAACTGCACCTGCCGTGTTGTCACCACGAGCAGTGCCCGCACTGTGATGGCGGTACGGCTACCTGCGGCTGCGAGCTGGACGAGCGCCCTGAGCCTTACCCGAACATCTATGACGGCATGGGAATTTCCTTTACCCGACAGCGCAAACCCATCGTGACAAGGCTCCAGGAGCAGACTACTTAGGGTCATTACCGGATTCGTTTCACCGTGCCCCGCTGCTTAGCAGTTAACCAGAAATCCTGGCCGGTTCACCGCTCAGCAGAGCCACCTTCGATTTCTAGCGGGCCACCCTCAGTCGTAGAGGGAGGCAGGGGCTGAACAAAAAACTCTCGCTCCCCAATCGCGCCGTACGGTGCGCCGATTCCGATCAGCCGATAAGTTTTGGTCACTTCGTCACTAAAGTTCGACAGCTGTAGCTGAACAAGGATATCCGCGGAGTAGAGATGGTCGAACCCGGTCGGGAGGCCGGAAATCTGGTCTCTAGCTTCTGGCTCCATGTAGCCCGAATACTTGGCTGAGTTGACGGGGTCATAGAGTTCGAAGCTTCCGGTCCGGAGATTGACTCCGACCAGGTTCACCCGCTCCAGGTGTTCGGCCATTACGTCCTGACCAACCTCTCGGAGCAAATTCAAGCTGGCGCGCACCTGATTTGGCTGCAATCCCGCTTGATACGTGTCGCCAAAACCAGTTGCGATGTAGGCAGAGATACCACTTCCTTCATCCACCAGCGATTCCAGGAGCGCTCGGTACTTGGCACGGACCCGAACACCGTAACGGCCGACTAGGTCTCTAAGGCGGTCCGGCTCACTACCCTGCTGTAATAGCTCCACCAGTCGCCGGCATGAGTTGGTCAAAACGCTTGACTCAATCAAGCGGTTGTCCTGGCCGCCGGAACTCGCCAGGATAACGAACGACGCGGCTTGGCTGCCACGGAAAACCATCTCGGTTTCCCTTAACACCTCATTAGGGATGATGCCGCGCGGAGTAGGTCTTCCTGCCTCTTCCTGACCCAGTGCGTCAACCGTGTCCTGAAGGCTTCCGACTATTCTTGAAAGGGACCGTAGGGGAATCTCAGTCCGAAGCATCCCGGCAGGCTCAACCTCTAGCGCAAGTAGCGTCCGGCGTTCACGCCCTGACTTCTCAGCGAGGCTTTCAGGCTGGAAAGCGCGCTGGGTTTCGGTAGGAAGATCAAGCAGTGCTCGTTCAGTCGGGAGTAATTCGTCAGGCAGGTCCGCGCCGCGGACATGCTCCAACCTGCTGCCGCCCTGACTGTAGTCCGCAACAACGTCGAAGACTAGGCCGTCCTCCGGCTCGCTGAATGCCCGCTTCAGATTGATGCCGCCGCTGCGAATAAGTCGGAAGCGTTCGTCAGATACCGGCAAATAGAGATAGCGTTCCCAGTCATCGCCCTCATCGACCATCAGAGCAAGGTAACGCCTCCCGCTTCGCGACGAGACCGCAAAGAATTTCGGCCCATCGTGTTCGAAGTACACCTCATCGATTCGCAAGAGGCCGAGGAATGTGTCCTGCGGTGGAACCAGATTCATGACGCACCCGCTACAACAACCGCATCCGGGACCTGTGCAGGATGCGTGGGCCACCACGAGTGGTGCGATTTGCCCATGCCGGCTGAAGGAGTGTGGCAAATGAGGCCATCTTCGGCCGTAAGAGTCACGCGAGCGATTGCGCAGCGTCGTGCCCAGGGCACGGCCTCTCTCGCTGCGTGGAGATCCCTGATATCGGCCATGATCGAGTGCGCATGACACTGGCATACATCCGACTTGCCGACGCAAACACCACGAGGCTTCCTGTACGGAAGGACCCAGTCGTCTGCCCCTGGCACACCACCCATGGGGAGATTCTTGCTCACCAACCGGTAAAAGTCGCCCGTTGGCGGTTTCGCGTCGGGCGGTGGGCAGTTCTCTGGTAGCAGGGGGAGATCCACCATGGACTGAGGGTAGCGAGTGCTCTCCATGATCACTGCACCCGCCTGTGTCCAAGATCCGACAAGTCGGCCGGGTCAAGGTCGTTGGGCCGAAGGAGCCGGTGCGCCTCGCCCAGCAGCGAAGTGGCCGGCGCCGCGCCAACTCGGCCGACAACCACCCTCACCGGCTGCCCGGCTGCATCGGGACACGTGTTGAGTCTGCTGCCCGTGGAGCCGTCACCCGACGGCATAGTGTCCCAACTGCCTCGCCCAGCCTCTCCGAGGGAGCCAGCAGACTGACTGGTCTGGCGTGCTTCGGCGATTGAAGGAGAATGTGGAAACGTTCTACCCGGCTCATTGGTCATGCTGCCGAGGCAGCCTGAAACTTTCGCCGACACGGTGACGCTCGACTTCTATAGGCTGAGCGCCCAGCCTCCACGCCTGCTGAGCAACTAATATCCACGGCCATGCGTCGATTCGCCGCGCTCGGGGCGGTACTGCTGGCCTCCGCTGGGTCTTGGTGGCTCTGGAACCGGTTCGGGTGGCCGCGCGGCGAGGACGCAGGCCAACAGGGACTGCGCAACGACACCGCGATCTTCTTCGCCACGCTGCTGAGCGCGGTGGGCCTCGCGGGTCTCGCCGGACTCCTTGCCCGTTCGCGCCGAAGCCTCGTCAGTGCGGGGGACGGGGCACCATGGATGGTGGAGACCGCCGAGCAACCTTTCGTGCCCCGCCCCGATCTGGTGTCGGCCGTGGTCAGAAGCCTTCCGGGAACCGTAGCGCTGGTCGGCGCGGGTGGGTTCGGCAAGACCACCCTCGCACAGGCGATCTGCCGCCTGCCGGAAATCCGCGAGAGGTTCCGTGGCGGCGTGCTGTGGGTGACGGTTGGCGAGAACCCTTCGGCCGCCGATCTCACCGGCCACCTGGAGTTCCTGGCACAGGTGATCTCCGGTGAGCGGCAGGAGTTCAGCGACCCGGGTCGGGCTTCCTTCCGGTTAGGCCAGCTCCTCGATGCCCGACCGTCGGTACTGCTGGTGATTGACGACGTCTGGACTGCCGAGCATCTCGCCCCGTTCCTTCAGGGTGGCCGGAAGTGCTCCCGGCTGGTGACCACCCGTGTGCCCCGGTTACTGCCGACCGGCACTCAGCAGATTGAGGTCGGTGAGATGTCGACGGTTCAGGCGGAGCGGTTGCTCGGGCACTGGATCGGCTCAGGCGACGCAGCAGTGGGCCCGCTGATCCAGAGCGCCGCCCGATGGCCCTTGTTGCTGTCACTGATCGGCGCCGCGGTCGCAGACGTGGTCGGGCAGGGAACAGCCGTCCGTGACGCGGTTAAAGCCCACTGCAGTCTCCTGCAGGAGTTCGGGCCTACCGGCTTGGACGAGATGTCGCGGGACGCGTTCCGGGGCCGGCTCGTCGCCGGAACGATGGAGGCCAGTCTGGGGCGCCTCGATCTGGAGCACCGGCAGCGGTGCCGCGAGCTGAGTATCTTTCGCGAGGACGACCGCGTCCCCCTCGCCGTCATTCGTATGCTGTGGGCCGGATCGGCTGGGCTGAGCGCCGCCGCGAGCGGTGCCATTCTTAGCCGGCTTGCAGCGCTCTCGCTGCTGTCCATACATGAAGGTACCTATGTACGCCTCCACGACGTCGTCCGGTCGTACCTGCGCCAGCAGTTGACGGACGATGCCGAGCCCGCGCTACACGCCGGCCTGCTGGAACAGGCCCGCGTCGGCGAGGAGGCTGACGAGGGCTGGTGGCAGCTTCCGGACGACCACGACTATCTGCGCCGCAATTTGACCTATCACCTCGCGGCGGCCGGCGCCGTCGACGAGCTGAGCGCGCTGGTGCAGGATCTGCGGTGGGTCCGATTTCGGGTACGCCTGGACGGGCCGGTCGCGGCGGAGAGCGACCTGCGGACCATCCCGGCACCGGCGACCGAGTCGATCGCCCGTGCCCTCGCCGCGCGGGCGCATCTGGCCATACCGCTGTCGAACTGTGCAGACACCACCTCGCCCCTGCTGAACGTCCTGGAGCCCGGCACGGACACGGCGTCCCTAATCCGGGATCGGGAGGCCGGTTGTCTGATGCCCCTCTGGCCATCGCCGGCTGATGGATCGTCCTCCACGAGAACTCTTGTCGGTCACACCGCGATCATTTCCGCGCTCGTCATGGCCGCCGACGGCAAATGGTTCGCCTCCGCTGACCACGACTCCATGGTCCGGGTCTGGGACACCGAGACCGGCGCGCCACGGCTGGCGCTGACCGGCGATACCCACTACCTCCAGGACGTCGCGATATCCCCGGACGGCGACTGGATCGCGAGCGGCGGATACGACCGGAACCTACGCGTCTGGGACGCGACCCTGGGCACCGTCCGGCAAGTTCTGCGCGGGCACAAGGAGACGATTTCGGCGATTCATGCACTTCCGGATGGCCGTGTGCTCACGGGGAGCGATGACGGCACGGTACGTGCCTGGCATCCGCCCTCCGGATCGAGTGCGGGCATCTACCGTGAATACGGGCGACTCGATCAGATTCTGCGGAGGCTGGCCCGGCTCAGAGGGAAGAGGTTGCCGTCGAGGGCGGTCAACGCGTTGGCGGTGGCACCGGGCGGCGGCTGGATCGCTGTCGGCAGCTGGTATTCCCACATCCATATCGTCGACCTCCGTGACCATCGGGTCAGGGGCACGTTCACTGACCATTCGCGGCTCAAGCGCCACGGACCCTGGGGGGAAAGTTGGGCCGGCCCGGTCGAGGCTGTCGCGATCTCGCCGTGCGGGGGTTGGGCGGCGAGCTGCACCGGCAACGTCGGCGTCATCCTGATCTGGGACACGGTGACGTTACGAACGACGCGTCGGATCTACCACGGAGAGCAGGGAATTAATTGCGTCGCGATCTCCCCGGACGGCAGCCTGATCATCACCGGAGGCCGGGACAACATTGCCAAGATTTGGGACGCGGCGACAGGCGCCCTGCGGCACACACTTGACGGGCACACCAGCGGTGTCACCTGCGCCGCCTTTCTTCCGGACGGACAGCGTGTAGTGACCGGAAGCGCCGACCGGACACTCCGCATTTGGAATCTGACCGCAACCGGGACGGCCCGGGACGACAGCGGCGACGGCGGGTACGCGCTCGGCGTGCATCCTCGCGGCGACTGGGTGGCGGCCGGCGACGTCATCCGGCTGCGCGATGTCACGACCGGTGCCGTCCTGCGGCAGCTGAACGGCGCCGGTGGTGAGCTGCGCCCGGTCGCGGTGTGGGGCCAGGGCCAGCGACTAGGCGCCGTGGGTCCGGGCTGCGTCGCCGACGTCTGGAACACGGACAC
Organism: Micromonospora sp. DT227; assembly: GCF_049841835.1. Taxonomy (NCBI): domain Bacteria; kingdom Bacillati; phylum Actinomycetota; class Actinomycetes; order Micromonosporales; family Micromonosporaceae; genus Micromonospora; species Micromonospora sp. DT227. Next base: position 632,405 of record NZ_JBNCLA010000001.1, read on the forward strand.
CGGTCGCCACCTCGGCACCCTCCGACCGGAGATCGAGTCGCTGGCCGCCACCGACCAAGTGATCATCACCGGTGGCTTCGACGGCTACCTACGGCTGTGGGATCCGCAGCGGCTCACGGAAACCCGCGCTTGGCAGGGGCACCAGGACCGGATCGGCTCCCTAGCCCTCGCGCCCGATGGCAGCTGGTTCGCCAGTTCTGGCCATGATTCCCAGGTTCGAGTCTGGGATACCGGTACTGGAGCCCCGCTGGCCACCTACACCGGCCATACCAAATGGGTGGGCGCGCTGGTCGTCGCCTCCGCCGCTCGTTGGCTCGCCAGCTCGGACGACGAAGGCGTGATCCGGCTGTGGCGAATGCCCTCGGGAGGGGCCTGGCACGTGCTACGGGGGCACACCAGCATGGTCCGTACCCTCGCAATCACCCAGGACGACGGGCTCATCGTGTCGGGGAGCTGGGACCACACTGCCCGCGTCTGGGACGTCGCGACAGGCGCCACGGTGCATGTGCTCACCGGCCATACCGAACCGATCGAGGTGGTCGCGATCTCGCCAGACGGGTCCTTGGTCGCGACCGGCGGCTGGGACCACACCGTACGAGTCTGGGAGCTGCGCACCGGCCGTTGCGTAGCGGGTGTCACGGTCAACGAACGGGTGACTGGGTGCGCCTGGGTCCCCGAGAGATCCGCGCTCGCCGCGACCACGCCCTCCGCCACCTACTTGTGGTCGTACCTGCCCCCGCTGGAGTGATCGCAAGCCGACATCCCGGTCAAGGCCGACTGGGAGCATGCGCCGACGCGTGTCCCGCGCCGGCAAGAATCCTCGCCTAGCAGCCCCAGACGAGAGATCAGGGGTATCAGAGACAACGCGGGCAGCCGGCCTTCGTGAGGAGCCAGAGAGCAGGGGCCCAATTACTCAAAGTCATCTACCTGGAATCTTAGTGACGTCATGCGCCCACGGGCGCAGCGTGGGCGCACGAGCATGGGAACCCTTATCGATGAAATAGCTCGCCAATGCAAAGGGCGGCGACCGCGTTTCCGCTGGTCACCGCCCTGCTAGCCCGGCGAAAGGCTATGTGGCCAGGGGCGGGGTCGAACCGCCGACCTTCCGATTTTCAGTCGGACGCTCGTACCAACTGAGCTACCTGGCCGTGGTGCTCGGCACATGCTACCGCACAGCCGATACGCAGAACGCCGCGCATGAGTTGCGCGGCGTCAGCGCTTGCGGTCCTGACGGGACTTGAACCCGCGACCTCCGCCTTGACAGGGCGGCGAGCACTCCAACTGCTCCACAGGACCTTGCTGATGTTGCATCCGGCGCGAGCCGGACCGTGCCCCCAACGGGATTCGAACCCGTGCTACCGCCTTGAAAGGGCGGCGTCCTGGGCCGCTAGACGATGAGGGCGGCCCCGCCATCATTGCACACTCGCAACTTCAAGCGGACTTGCTCCCATCCGGCCCCGCCGGAGGCAGGAGAAGCATATGCCATCCCTCCTCGGACGACCAAACCGGTATGGCCGCCCACACACCGGCGAGCGAAGCCGCAGCTCAGCGGTGTTGTCACCGGAGCCGGACGATGCCGTACCGCCGCTTGAGATCGGGGATCAGGCGCCGGCACGCGGCCATGGTCTGGGTTCGGTCGCCGCCCGCGTCGTGCATCAGCACGACCGAACCGTGATGAGCTGCCGACTCCACCCGCGCGATGATCTTCTTCGCCGGCGGGTGGTCCCAGTCCTGCGGATCGACGCTCCAGTGCAGCGGACGCAGGCCCAGTTGCCGGGCGACGGTCAGCTCCTCGGCGGTCCACCGGCCGCCCGGCTGGCGGAACCAGGTGATCGGCGCATCGGGTACGGCGGCGCGGATGGCCCGGTTCGTCCGTTCCAGGTCGGCCTGGATCTCGGCCGCCGGCCGCCGGCCGAGGTCCACGTCGTGCCGCCAACTGTGGTTGCAGAGCTGGTGCCCCTCGCGGACGATCTGGGCCACCAGGTGCGGGTAACGCTTGGCCTGCTTACCGACCAGACAGAACGTGGCGGTGACGTGGGCCGCCCGGAGCTGGGCCAGGATCTGCGGCGTGTAGCGGGGGTCCGGCCCGTCGTCGAACGTGAGCGCCACGCCCGGGCTCCCGCTGCGCCGGTGCAGCCCGGTCGGGAGCTTCTTGGGCAGCGGGCGCAGCGTCGGCTTCGGCTTCGGGGTGGTGCGGCTCGGCTGGGGCTTCGGACTGGGTGTCGGCGTCGACGGCGGCGCGGCCGGGACGGACGGCTGGGCGGTGACCCGTTGGGGGGTCTTGCCCGGGCCGCCGCAGCCGGTGACGATGAGCACCAGGCCGAGGGCGAACGCCAACAGGGTGCGTCGAGGCATCTGTCGCTCCCGGAGGGGGTCGGGTCAGACGGACTTTCCGACCGTAGTGGACGCCACCCCCGGAGCGGGAGTGGGGCCTCAGCCCGCCGTCGACTGATCCAGCGAATCCCGTACGGCCACGGCCAGCGAGAGCGCCTCGGCCAGGTCGACCGGGCGGACCACTCCGGCCGGTAGCGAGTCGGCCCGCCAGCCCGGCCCGGCGGCCAGCACCAGCAGCGGCCGGCGCGGGGCGGCCAGCAGCGCGATGAGCTGGTGCGGATCGGCGGTGGCGCGGATGTGCGACCAGACCACCACGGCCGCCGGCCCGGTCCGGTTGACGGCCTCGACCAGGGCGGGCGTCGGCACCCGGGCCCCGAGCATGCGATAGCTCACACCGATCTCGGCCAGCGCGGCGGCCAGCGCCTCCAGGGGTAGCGAGTGCTGCTCCTCGTCCGCGCAGGAGAGCAGGATCCGAGGCGTTCCGACGGCCGGGTGCGCGCGCGCCACCGAGGCGAACGCCTCGGAGACGCACCGGGACATCAGGTGCTCCACCTCGATCAGACCGGCGGTGGCGGCGTGCCGCTCCCCGATGCCGGCGAGCACCGGCCGGAGCAGCCCCTCCCAGGTCGCCACCACGCCGTCCGCGGCGAGCGAGTCCGCGATGGTGCGGCCGATCGCCACCGAGTCCAGCCGCATGGCGGCCCGGGCCAGGCCACGGGCGACTGGTCCGGCCCGCCCGACCGGGATGGTGGACCCGCCGCCGTCCCGGGCGGTGCTGACGCCGGCCTTCAGGCCGACCCGTTCCGGCGGCGGCACGGCCGGCGCCTGCCGGGCCCAGCGGGCCGCCTCGGCGGGCGACACCCCCTCCACGGTGAGCCGCCGCATGATCTCCAGCCGGGCCAGGTCGGCGGGCGTGTAGCGCCGGTGGTGGCCGGGCACGTGCTCACTGGGGCCGAGACCGTACCGCTGGTGCCAGGTGCGCAGCGTGGTGACCGCCACGCCCAACCGGCGCGCGACGGCCCCCGCGCTCAGCGCCTCATCGGCCACCCGACCGCTCCGGTGCCTCGACGGCGGGCGCGCCCGACCGGGACGATTCGACGGGCCCGCCCGACCGGGCCGGGTCGGCCGGGTGCAGGAGCCGGTTCACCACGCCGCCCAGCCAGGGCGCGTACGACCGGGGGTCGGCGTCGAGGTCGGCGATCACCGCGACCGGATCCACCCAACGCAACTCGGCCACCTCGTCCGGGTCGGGTCGGGTGGGCAGGTCGGCGGGCACGTCGGCGCGCAGCACGTGGTCGTACTCGAACTCGACCCGGCCGGTGGCCGGATCCTCGGCGTAGTAGAGGTACGTCCCCACCTCGGTCAGGCCGACCGGATCGACGCCCAACTCCTCACCGAGCCGGCGGTTGGCGGCGTCGGTCAGCGACTGGCCGGGCAGTGGGTGCCCGCAGCAGGAGTTCGCCCAGCGCAGCGGGAACCGGGTCTTGACCGCGGCCCGCCGCTGGAGCAGGACCCGCCCGGCGGGGTCGACGAGCAGCACCGAGAAGGCCCGGTGCAGCCGGCCGGGCGGCTGGTGGGCGGTGGCGACGGTGGTCTCGCCGATCACCCGGCCACCGTCGTCGACCAGCTCGACCAGGTGCTTCTCCCGCCCGGTCATCGTGTCCGCCTTTCGTTCGCGACTGCGGGGCTCCGCTTCGCTGCGCTCCTCGCGCTCACCGGGACTGCCCGGTGATTCGCGCGGCGGCCAGCTTGCCGCTGATCAGCACCATCGGCACCCCCACGCCGGGCTGAGTCCCGGAGCCGACGAAGACCACGTTGCCCAGCGTGCGGTGCAGGTTCGACGGCCGGAACGGGCCGGTCTGGAAGAGGCTGTGCGCGGCGGCGAACGGGGTGCCGGCGGCCATGCCCTGCGCGGCCCAGTCGGCCGGTGTGACGGTGCGCAACACCTCGATGCCGTCGCCGAAACCGACGTAGCCGCGCTCCTCCAGCGTGGCCACGAGCTGGTCGGCGTAGCGCCCGGTGAGGTCACCGGCCCAGTCGAACGGCGCCCGGTCGAGGTTCGGCACCGGGGCCAGCACGTAGTAGGTGTGCCTGCCGGCCGGGGCCACCGACGGGTCGGTGCGGCTCGGGTTCGTCACCAGCAGCGACGGGTCGGTCATCAGCTCGCCTCGCCGGATCACCTCGTCGAACGTGCCCTTCCAGGCGCGTCCGAAGTGGATGTTGTGGTGGGCGATCTTGCCATAGCCCTGCGTCGAACCGACGTGCAGGACCACACAGGACGGCGAGTAGGTGAGCTTGCGCTGCCGGCTCTCCGGCAGCAGTTCCTGGTAGGCGACGGGCAGGTCCGGGTTGAGTACCACCACGTCGGCCGGGACGAACTCGCCGTCCGAGGTGATCACGCCGGTGGCCCGGCCGTGGGCGGTCTCGACCCGGGTCACCGTGGTGCCGTACCGGATCTGCACGCCGTGCTTCTCGGCCGCGCCGGCCATGCCGCGGGAGACCGCGTGGATGCCGCCGCGCGGGAAGCTGACCCCGGCCACCGAGTCGAGGTACGCGATGACCGTGTAGATGGCCAGCGCGTCGTGCGGCGACAGGCCGGCGTACATCGCCTGGAAGGAGAAGATCCGCTGGGTACGCGGGTCGCGGAAGAACTGGTTGATCTTCGTCTGGAGTCGCCGGAACGCGCCGTTGGCGAACAGCTTCAGCAGGTTGCCGGTGAGCAGGTCGGTCGGCGCGTCGAGGTTGCGCTCGATGAAGTCGGCCCGCTCCCACTTCCACAGGTTGCGCGCGTAGTCGACGAAGCGCAGGTAGCCGTCCGCCTCCCGGGGGCCGCAGACCTTGGCGATCTCGGCGGCCATCCGGGTGGTGTCGGTGATGACGTCGAGCGTCGACCCGTCCGGGTAGTAGGCACGGTAGGCCGGGTCGAGCGGGGTCAGGTCGAGCCAGTCGCCCAGCTCCTCGCCCACCGCGCCCAGCGCCTCGGCGATCAGGTCGGGCATGGTGAGCACGGTCGGCCCGGTGTCGAACTCGTACCCGTCGACGCTGAGCCGGCCGGCGCGCCCGCCGGGCACCGGCTCGCGTTCCAGCACGGTCACCTGACGGCCGCTGCCGGCCAGGTGCAGCGCGCAGGCCAGCCCACCCAGCCCGGCGCCGACCACGACCACCCGGTCGGTCCGTCCGTTCACGGTGCGCATTCCGGCTCCCTTGCTCGTGCTCACGAAGGTGTTCATCAGGACCGCCGCGCGGTGGCGGCGGTGGCGAGGCCGGTCAGCGCGGTGCGCGCGGTCTCGTCGATAGGTGCGGTGTCGAGCGCGGCCAGCGCCTCGGTCACCCGTTCGGCGATCATCCGTTCCACCCCGGCCGCGGCCCCGGTGTCCCGGACCACGTCGGCCAGCCGGCTCACCTCGTGGTCGCCGGTGACCGTGCCGGCCCGGTCCAGGGCGCGGCGCTGGGCCGGGTCGGCGAGCTGCCGGGCCAGCATCAGCAGTGCGGTCGGCTTGCCGGTGCGCAGGTCGTCCCCGGCCGGCTTGCCGGTGGCCGCCGGGTCGCCGTAGACGCCGAGCAGGTCGTCGCGGAGCTGGAACGCCTCACCGACGGCCAGCCCGTAGCGGGTGTACGCGGCGATCAGCGGGCCGTCCGCGTCCGCGCCGCCCAGGCAGGCGCCGAAGAGCAGCGGTCGCTGGACGGTGTAGCTGGCGGTCTTGTAACGGGCCACCCGCAGCGCCCGGTCGACCGACCAGCTCGCCGCGTCGTTCTCGCCGAGCACGTCGAGGAACTGCCCGGCGACCGTCTCCACCCGCATCTGGTCGTAGCAGCGGCGCACGTCGAGCAGCCGGTCCGCGGGCACGGTGGCGTGGGCCATCAGCCGGTCGGCCCAGACCATGCAGAGGTCGCCGATGAGCACGGCCACCGCCTCGCCGTACCGGTCGGGATCGCCGGTGTGCCCGGCGGCCCGGTGCCGCGCGGCGGCGGCGCGGTGTGCGGTGGGCCGGCCGCGCCGGGTGTCGGAGGCGTCCATCACGTCGTCGTGCACCAGCGCGAACGCGTGCAGCAGCTCCAGCGCGGACAGGGCGGGCAGCACCGTGCCGAGCGGCGCGTCGCCGCCGACCACCCCGCGCCAGCCCCAGTACGCGAACGTGGGGCGCACCCGCTTGCCACCGGCCAGCACGCAGTCGCGTGCGGTCGCGGCGAAACCACCCATGGCTGCGTCGATCTCGGTCAGTGAGTCGACTTCGGCGGCCAGGAACGCCGTCAACGTGTCGTCAACGCCCCTGACCAGGTCTTTCGTGAACGCGGCCAGTACGCCGCGGACCGGATCGTCCGTCGCTTCCGGCTGTGCCGGCGCGACGCGGAGCGCATTACCCGCAACTGCGTCGTTGGCCATGTGAGGGAGCGTACCCTAGGGTTACGAGTTGCGTCGATTGCTGCGTCGAAACCGAGGAGGGCCGGTGGACACGGATCTCACCGCTGCCTATGACCGTTGCCGCGAGCTGCACCGGCGTCACGGCCGTACCTACTATCTCGCCACCCGGCTGCTCCCCGCTTGGAAACGGCGGCATGTGCACGCCCTGTACGGCTTCACCCGCTACGCGGACGAGATCGTCGATCGCACCGAGGACCTGCCGCCCGCCGAGCGGGCCGCCAGGCTGCGCGAATGGTCGGACCGGTTCGTCGCCGGCCTGCACGGTGCGTCGGTCGACGACCCGCTGCTCCCCGCCGTGCTGCACACCATCGCCGTGTTCGACCTGGACCGCGCCGACTTCGCGTCGTTCCTGCGCAGCATGGCGATGGACCTGACGGTGATGTCGTACCCGACCTACGACGACCTGCTCGACTACATGGAGGGCTCGGCCGCCGTCATCGGCACCATGATGCTGCCGATCCTGGGCAGCTCCGACCCGGCCGCCGCCCGGGAACCCGCCCGCCAGCTCGGCTTCGCGTTCCAGCTCACCAACTTCATCCGGGACGTCGCCGAGGACCTCGACCGCGGCCGGACCTACCTGCCCGACGAGGACATGGCCAAGTTCGACGTCACCCGCGACGACCTGCTCGCCGCGAAGGCCGCCGGGCGGACCACGCCGGCGATCCGCGAGCTGATCGAGTACGAGGTGACCCGCGCCCAGGCCCACTACCTCGCCGCCGCGCCCGGCATCCCGCTGCTCAACCCCGCCTCGCAGGCCTGCATGCGCACCGCGTACGCGCTCTACGGCGGCATCCTCGACGAGGTCGCCGCCCAGGACTTCGACGTCTTCGTCCGCCGGGCCCTGGTGCCGCAGCGGCGGCGGATGTCGGTGGCCGCCCGGTCGCTGCTCACCCCGACCGGCACGCCGGTGCGGGTGCCCGGCCCGGCGCTCACCCCGGCCCTGGCCGGATGACCGAGCGTACGGCCGTCGTGCTGTTCACCCGCGACCTGCGGGTGCACGACCACCCGGCGCTCGCGGCGGCCGTCTCGGCGTTCGACCGGGTGGTGCCGCTCTACGTGCTCGACCCGACGTTGCAGAAGCTCTCGCCCAACCGCACCCGGTTCCTGCACCAGAGCCTGGCCGAACTGCGCGAGGCGCTCCGCAAGCGCGGCGGCGACCTGGTCGTCCGACGCGGCGACCCGGTGGCCGAGACGGTCAAGCTGGCGCGCCAGGTCGGCGCCGAGGGCATCGGGCTCTCCGCCGACGTGACCCGGTACGCCCACCGCCGGGAACGCCGGCTGCGTGCGGAGTGCGAGCGGCACCGGATGTTCCTCCGGCTCTTCCCCGGGCTCACCATCGTTGAGCCGGGCGCGCTGCGGCCGGCCGGCGGCGACCACTACCGGGTGTTCAGCCCCTACTTCCGCGCCTGGCAGGGCGTGCGGCTCCGGGAGGAGTTGGCCGCGCCGAAGCGGGTCCGGCTGCCCGACGGCGTCGACCCGGGCCGGCTGCCGGAACCGCCGAAGGGCGACAGCCCGGACGCCGCCGAGGGCGGGGAGAGCGTCGCCCGCCGCCGCCTCACCGCCTGGCTGCCCACCCTCGACCGGTACGACGACATCCACGACGACATGGCCGGCGACGACACCTCCCGGCTCAGCCCGTACCTCCGATGGGGTTGCGTCTCCCCGCTGGCGGTGGCGAACCGGGCCGGCGACCGCGACGGGCCGTTCGTCCGGCAGCTCTGCTGGCGCGACTTCTACCACCAGGTCGTCGCCGGTTTCCCGGACCTGTCCACCACCGCCTACCGGCGGGGCGCCCGGGAGGAGTGGCGGGACGACAGCCACGCGCTGGCGGCCTGGACCGAGGGGCGCACCGGGATGCCGATCGTGGACGCCGGCATGCGGCAGATGCGCGCCCAGGGCTGGATGCACAACCGGGCCCGGCTGATCACGGCCGGCTACCTGACCAAGCATCTCGGGCTGGACTGGCGGCCGGGCCTGGACGTCTTCTTCCGCTGGCTGCTCGACGGCGACCGGGTCAACAACTCCGGCAACTGGCAGTGGGTGGCCGGCACCGGCAACGACTCCCGGCCGTACCGGGGCTTCAACCCGGTGCGGCAGGCCGAGCGCTACGACCCGGACGGCGCGTACGTACGGCGCTGGGTGCCGGAGCTGGAGTCGGTGCCGGGCAAGGCGGTGCACCAGCCGTGGCGGCTGCCCGACGAGACCCGTCGGGGCCTCGACTACCCGCCGCCGCTGGACGTCCCCGGCAGCGACCCGGTCTGGATGCGCTGAGCCGAACCCGCGCGTCCCGATCACCTTCCGTGACTTCGGCGTCCGGCCGGACCCTGCCTCCGGTTCCCTTTGCTCTGCAGCCATATCCGCATCGGTAACGGAACGTGGCTGGGCAGCCCGCCCGCGCCGTTCCGGCGCGGCGGCTGAACTGCCTGATGACGACGATGCTGCGCCATTGGCTGCAGAGCAAAGGCGAAAACTGGGAAGGGGTCTTCCCGCCCGGAGGATCACCCTGCGCAACAAGGCTCCGTCGTCACGCTCGGTGGCAAGCGGTCAGAGGCAGGAGTGCAACGCCTCGACCAGTTCGTCCACCCGGTCGTGGTCGGCCAGTCGCGCGGTCGCGTAGGCGAACGTGTAGCCGCGCGCCGGGTCGGCCCAGGCGCTGCTGCCGCCGATGCCGCCCATGCCCCAACTGCCGTCCGGCTCCCACTGCATGCCGAGCGTCCAGTGCGCCGTCCGGTCCAGCACCAGATCCGGGCCGGCGTACTGCACCCGGGTCGCCTCGGCCACCAGGTCCGCACCGAACAGCCGGATCCCGTCGAGGATGCCGCCGGCGAGCAGACCCGCGTAGAACCGGGCCAGCCCGGACGCGGTGGCGTGCAGGTTCACCGCCGGGATCTCCGCGGCCCGCCACGCGTCGCCGTTCACCACGGCGACGTCCCGCCCGCCCGGCGGGTTGTCCAGCGCCCGGGCCCGCAGCGAGCCGGGCTCACCGCGCGTCCGGTCCGGCCAGCCCGGATCGCCGTACGACAGGTCGGCGCACCGCCGCCGGTCGGCCGGGCCCAGTCCGAAGGCCAGATCCAGCCGCCACGGGCCGGCGATCTCCTCGGCCAGGAAGCGCCCCACCGACCGCCCGTCCACCCGGCGGACCAGCTCACCCACCAGGTGCCCGTACGTCCAGGCGTGCTCGCCCGCGACGGTGCCCGGCACCCACTCGGGCTCGGCCGCGGCCAGGTCGGCGCAGAGCAGCTCCCAGTCGGTGACCGCCTCGGCGGGTCGGGGCACCGGGAAGGCCGGCAACCCGGCGGTGTGGTCGAGCACCTGCCGCACGGTGGCCGGGGCACGGAACCCCGGCCAGTACGCGGACACCGGCGCGTCCAGGTCGACCCGACCCCGGTCGACGAGCAACAACAGGCAGCACGCCACCACCGGCTTGCCCACCGAGTAGACGTCGACGAGCGTGTCCGGCCGCCATGGCCGATCCGCCCCGACGGGCGGCGTCACCGCACCGGGCGGTACGGCCGCGCGGCTGCCGCCCACCAGCTCCAGCACCGGTGTGCCGTCGTGCCAGACGGACAGCGCCGCGCCGGTCTCCCGGCCGGCGGTGAACAGGTCGTGGAAGCAGTCCCGGACCGGGGCGAAACGCGCGTGCATCCGGTCACGGTAGGCCGTCGCACTCATGACCGGCGGAGGAATTCCGGCCGGGTCCGGTGGTCGGCGCCCCCGGCCGTGCGGAATGCTGGCGGGATGGCAGAGCCGGAACTGGTGGACGTGGTCGTGGTCGGGCTCGGCGTCGGCGGCGAGGAGGTGGCCGGGCGGCTCGCCGAGGCCGGCCTCGACGTGGTCGGCATCGAACGGGACCTGGTCGGTGGCGAGTGCCCCTACTGGGGGTGCGTGCCGAGCAAGATGATGATCCGGGCGGCCAACGCGTTGGCCGAGGCGCACCGGGTGAACGAGCTGGCCGGGTCCGCGCAGGTGCGCCCCGACTGGGCGCCGGTGGCGAAGCGGATCCGGGAGGAGGCCACCGACACCTGGGACGACAAGGCGGCGGTGGACCGCTTCACCGGCAAGGGCGGCCGGTTCGTACGCGGCAGCGGCCGACTCGACGGCCCGAACCGGGTACGCGTCGGCGACCAGGTCTTCGAGGCCCGCTACGGGGTGGTGCTCGGCACCGGCACCCGGCCCTCGATCCCGCCGGTCGACGGGCTGGCCGACACGCCGTACTGGACCAACCACCAGGCCATCGAGGTCGAGGAGCTGCCGGGCACGATGCTGGTGCTCGGCGGCGGCGCGATCGGGCTGGAACTGGCCCAGGTGTTCGCCCGGTTCGGCGTGCGGGTCACCGTCGTCGAGGCCGGCGACCGGGTGCTCGCCGTCGAGGAACCGGAGGCGTCCGCGCTCGCCGCCGACGCGCTGCGCGCCGACGGGGTGGAGATCCACACCGCGGTCAAGGCCGGCCGGGTCAGCCACGACGGCGACGAGTTCACCGTCCACGGCGACGGCGTTTCGTTCCGCGGCGAGAAGCTGCTGGTGGTGACCGGCCGCCGGGCACACCTGGAGGAGTTGGGGCTGGACACGGTCGGCGTGGACGCCAACCAGCGCTACCTGCCGGTCAACGACCGGATGCACGTCACCGAGGGCATCTGGGCGGTCGGCGACCTCACCGGCGAGGGCGCGTTCACCCACATCGCGATGTACCAGGCCGGCATCGTGGTGGCCGACGTGCTCGACCACATGCGGCGTACCCGGGGCGGGCCGGACGCCAGCGGCACCGCGAGCGTGGTCGGCGGCGCAGCCGGCGTGGTCAGCGCCGTCGGCGGTGCGATGAGCGCGGGCGGGTCGACGGTCGCGCCGGGCAGCGTCCCGGTCGCCGACTACCGGGCGCTGCCCCGGGTCACGTTCACCGACCCCGAGGTGGGCGCCGTCGGCCTCACCGAGCAGCAGGCCCGCGACCGGGGCATCAACGTCCAGATCGGCTACACCGACCTGACCTCGTCCACCCGGGGCTGGATCCACAAGACCGGCAACGCCGGTTTCATCAAGCTGGTCGCCGACGCCGACCAGGGCGTGCTGGTCGGCGCCACCTCGGCCGGCCCGGCCGGCGGCGAGGTGCTCTCCGCGCTGCTGGTGGCCGTGCACGCGGCGGTGCCGATCAGCCAGCTCCGGCACATGATCTACACGTACCCGACGTTCCACCGGGCCATCGAGGACGCGTTGCGCAACCTGAAGTGACGCCTCAGCCGGCCGGCGCACCGTGCCGGCCGGCACCGGCGGCGAACCGGCCGGCGCCGCGCACCCCGTCGACCGCGAGCGACTCCGTGCCGTAGGCCAACTCCACGGCGAGCGCCTCCGGCTCGGGCCGGCCGGCGCCGTCGAGCAGCGCCGCCCGGTCGTTGCGCAGGCAGGTCTGCGGGTGCCGGGCGATCCCGGCGGCCAGCCGCTCGGCCTCCGCCCGGGCCGCACCGGGCGGGACCAGCCGGTTCACCAACCCCATCGCGTACGCCTCGTCGGCCGGCACCGGCCGCCCGGTGAGGATCAGGTCCATCGCCCGGCTCTCCCCGATCAGCCGGGGCAGCCGGACCGTCCCGCCGTCGATCAACGGCACCCCCCACCGACGGCAGAACACGCCGAGTGTCGCGTCCGACTCGGCGACCCGCAGGTCGCACCAGAGCGCCAGCTCCAGGCCGCCGGCCACCGCGTACCCGGAGATCGCGGCGACGACCGGCTTGGACAGGCGCATCCGGGTCGGGCCCATCGGACCGTCGCCCTCGGCCTCGACCCGGTTGCCGCGCGCCGTGCCGATCGCCTTGAGGTCGGCGCCCGAGCAGAACGTGCCGCCCGCGCCCCAGAGCACGGCGACCGCCGCGTCCGGGTCGGCGTCGAACGCGCGGAACGCGTCGGCAAGTGCCCGGGCGGTCGGCCCGTCCACCGCGTTACGGGCCTCCGGCCGGTCCAGAATCACCGTGGTCACGCCCGCAGCGTGCTCGACGCGCACCCCCATCGCCCCAGCATGCCCGCGCCGGTGCCGGGCACGCTACTACTTGATCGCGCCGGGTGGGGCCAGCCAGCGCATCGGCTGGCCGGTGACCGCGCCCACCTGGTCGAAGTCCCGGTCGTAGTGCAGCAGCGAGAGCCCGTGATGTTCGGCGGTGGCGGCGATGAGCAGGTCGACCGCACCGGCCGACCGGTGCTTCCCCCGTGCCGTCAGTTCGAGCTGCGTCTCCGCCGCACGCTCGTAGACCCGGTCGGGGATCGTCACCCATCCGAAGACGGTCCGGAGCTGATCCGCCAGTTGCGCGCGGTCGGCGACGGACCGGGCGGTGTAGAGGAATTCCAGTTCGACGAGTGGACAGACGGCGACCAGCCCGGCGGTCACCGTCTGCTCCCACCGGTCCAGCACTTCCGGGTCACGAAGTAGCCGGACGAGGGCGCTGGTGTCGATCAGGTAGTCGGCGAGCTTCACGAGCGGTAGTGCCCCTTGTCGAGCAGCTCGTCAAAGTCGCCCGCCTGTCCACGGCCGGCCAGTTCGGCCAGGGCGCGGGCGCGGCGGAGGCGGGCCGCGCCCTCGCGCAGAGCCACGTTGACCGTGTCCTTCTTGGTCTTGGTACCGAACGCCCGGGCCGCGTCCGCCAGTGCCTCGTCGTCGACGTCCACCAGGATCTTGGTCATATCGCCCCCTATATACGACCGGCCGTTGCAGTATATCCAGGATGTCGTCCGCCCCGGCCAGATCCGGTCAGGGTTTTGCCCGGCGTCCGGTTTGGGGGCTCTGCTGCCGGGAAGTCGGAACAGGTGCGCGAACTACTGACGAAGCTCGAACAGGCCGCAGGGCTCGACCGGGTCGGCGACCGGGTCCAGCGCGTCGTGCAGGGCACGCTGCGCTCGCAACGCGTCCGGGACGCGCTGCACGGCGTCTGGCTGGGCCATCCGCTGCACCCCGCCATGGTGCAGGTCCCGGTCGGCGCGTGGATCTCCGCCGCCGTGGTGGACCTGATGCCCGGCCAGCGCCGGGCCGCCACCGCGTTGGTCGGGCTCGGCACGGTCAGCGCGTTGCCGGCGGCGGTCGCCGGGTGGAACGACTGGGCGGCGCTCTCCCGGGACCAGCGGCGGATCGGGCTGGTGCACGCCGGGGCCAACATCGTCGGCCTCACGCTCTACGCCGGCTCGCTGGCGGCCCGACTGAACGGGCGGCACGGCCTCGGCCGGGCGCTGGCCTACCTGGGGCTGTCCGCGGCCGGCGGCGGTGCGTACCTGGGTGGGCACCTCGCCTACAAGCAGGGGGCCCAGGTCAGTCAGAGCGTCTCCGATCTGCACCTGATCGGTGAGGGCTGGCACCCGGTGGGCGACCTGAACAGCCTGCCGCAGCGCGAACTGGTCACCCGGGAGATCGACGACGTCTCGGTGATCCTCTACCGGCACGGTGACGACGTCACCGTGATGTTGGAGCGCTGCCCGCACCAGAGCGGCCCGCTCGGCGAGGGCGAGGTGCGGCAGATCGACGGCCATGCCTGCGTGGTGTGCCCATGGCACGGCAGCGCGTTCCGCCTCAACGGCGGCGAGGTGGTGCACGGCCCGGCCGCCAACGACCAGGTCGTGCTGCCCACCCGCGTGGTCTCCGGCCGGGTCGAGGCCCGGCTGCCCTGATCCCGGGCCGGCACACCGCCTCAGTCGCGGCGGTGCCGTCCGTTGCCCAGCGCGCGGGCCGCTACCGGCCGGCGGCGCAGCCCGAGGACGGCGCCGATCTGGGCGCCCACGATGCTCGCCACCGCCAGCACCGCCGAGATGGCCAACGGGCGGTTGATGCCGTCCTCGGCCGTGGCCCGGGACGCGCCCGCCGCCATGGCCGGCGGCTGCCCCTCCGGCGCCTCCACCGTGGGCGTGGTGTCCCGCGCCGGCGTGTGCGGTGCGGGCTTCGGCTTCGGCTTCGGCGCCATCGCGGACGTACCGCCCCCGTCGGGCTTCGCCGGGGCGGGCTTCGCCGGCGTCACCACCAGCCGGCCGGCGGCGTGCCGGCGGGCCCCCTCGTCCACCGCGCCGCCGGGCAGTTCGAGCAGCTGGCCGGGGCGGATCCGGTCCGGGTCGGCGAGCCGGTTCAACCGGGCCAGCTCCCGGTAGCGGTCGAAGTCGTCCAGGTAACGGTCGGCCACCTCGCCCAGGTAGTCGCCCTTCGCCACCCGGTACACCGCCGGGCCGGTGGCGTCCGGTGCGGCAGGCGTCGGCGTCGCGACCTGCGGTGCGGTGTACGCCGTGGTGACGGCCGGCGCGGCGACCACCGGTTGCGGCGCGGCCAGCGTCGCGGCGCTGGCCGCGGCCGGGCTCGCCGCCAGGATCAGCGCCACGGAGCCGACCAGCGCGGCGGCGGCCCGCTGCTGGCGGTGCATGCCGGGCAGCTTCGGCGCGGGTCGGCGCAACGCCGACGCGAGCAGTTCCACCACGACCGAGAACGCGAACGTGGCCCAGCCGAACCAGCCCACCACGGCCAGCGCCCGCAGGAAGAGCTGCCCGTCGTCGCGGCTGGTCAACGCCGTACCCACCTCGGCCAGGGTGGGCAGGTGGTCGGGCAGCGGGTTGCCGGCGAAGGCCAGCAGGGCGACCGGTCCGCCGGCCAGCAGCCCCACGAGCACGACGAGAGCGCCGAGCCCGGTGAGAACCTGGCCGGCGCGGTGGACGGCGGAGCGTCGGGGTGCACCCATGGCGGCCTTCCCTTCCTACGGTCCGGTGAGCGCCCGAGCGGTGGCCTCACCGGTGACGGTGGCGGTCTTCTGCACGCCGAAGAGCCCGATCAGGTCCCGGCGGTAGGTGATCCGGACGCGTACCCGGATCTGGGTCTCGAGGCCGACCACGGGGAAGTCGACGTCGTGGCCACCGACCCCACCCGCGGCGCTGAGGTAGTCGGCGACGGCCTTACGGGCGGCGACCTGGTCGATCCGCTTCGGACCGCCCTCGATGGCGCTCGCGCGGTCGATCATCTGACCGCCGCTGCGGGCCGCCTCGGCGGCCAGGTTGTCGGCGCGTTGCAGCGTCCGGAGCTGCCCGGCGCCGTCGTAGGCGAGGCTGACGACGGCCAGCACGCCGGTCATCGCCACGGCCAGGAACAGGCTCACCCGGCCGCTCTCCGCCCCGCGCCGGCCGGTCATCCGCGGCTCCGGTAGGTGTCCAGCGGCGAGGTGAAGCGCGCCGCGACCGTCTTGCCGCCCGGCACCCCGGGCAGACCGGGCGCGCGCAGGTCGTCGAAGGAGACGGTGCAGGTGACCGTCACCGTGACGGTCGCCGGCACGCCGGCCGCGCTCCGGTACGCGGTGGCGAAGGTGGTCTCCTGCCCGGCCACCGACCCGCTCAGGTCCAGCCTCGGCGGGGCGGTGCAGCGCAGGCCGGACCAGTTGAGCTGGTCGCGGGCCGCCTGCTCGGCGGCCTTCTCGCCGGCGCGGGCGTCGCGCGCCAGGGAGGCGGCCCGGGCGGCGTCGTGCGCGGCGGACTCCACCGCCTCGTCGGCGACGGCGGTCCGGCCGGCGACCCCGGCGAGCACCATCAGCCCGATGAAGGCGGGGGCGAGCACCGCCACCTCGATCGAGACGGAACCGCGGTCCCGACGTGCCGGCCTCATCCCGTGGTCCAGCGTTCGGCGGGACCGTGCGCGGTCTGCGTGACCTCGAAGTCGACGCCCGGGACGACCGACAGGGAGCGCCCGCGCACCGTGCAGGTGACGTCGACGGCGGTCTCCACGCAGGTCGGTCCGTTCTTGTCCCAGCCGACCAGCCAGTCGCCGGAGCGGCGCAGGAACGTGATCGCCTGCGCCCGGCCGGCGTCCGGCCCGGCGTCGAACGTGCGTTGCGCGTTCACCCCGGTCTGCGCCGCGTTGAGCGCGGTGGACCGGGCGACGAACCAGACGCCGACCTGGATCGAGCCGAAGAGCAGCACCAGGATGGCCGGCATCATCACGGCCAGCTCGACCGGGTTGGCGCCCCGCTCGCGCCCGCCCGCGTCGAGGCGGGCGCGCAGCGTGGCGGCGATCCGCCCCGGACCGCGCGGACCGGGCCGACCGGCGGGTGCCGGTCGGCTCCGGGCCGTACGGGCGGGGTGGGAGATCACGGCGCGGTGTTGTTCGGGATGGCGTTCATCCAGTTGTTCGCCTTGGTCAGAGCGAGCGTGGTGACCGCCATGGCCACCGCGACCAAGCCAAAGATGATCACGGCGGTCGGGACCGGGCTGTCGCCGCGCTCGCTGTCCCCGCGTAGTTCAGCGAGGCGGGTGCTCACCGTCGCGTAGAGGTAGGCGTAGAGGTGCATGGTCTTCTCCTTCTCGGGGGTGGGGTTCACAGGCGGGCGAGGAACGGATAGACGGCGAATCCGAGCAGGACGAAGACCAGCAGCGATCCGGGAATGTCCAACTTGCTGGTCACCCCCTCGGCGCGGGTCAGGTTGTCGGTACGGATCTGGTCGCGCAGCGAGTCGGCACGGGACCGCAACGTCTCGTGCACCTGGGCGCCCTCACTGCCGGAGGAGCGCATGATCGCGCCCACGTCACCCAGCTCCGGAATGCCGATCCGGTCCGCCAGCTCCTGCAACTCGTCCCACGGCGAGTGCATCTGGAGCTGGGCGAGCCGCAACGCCTCCCGGATCCGGTCGAACACCCAGCCGTCGCAGACCGCCGCCGCGCGTTCCAGCGACTGCACCGGGCCGTGCGCGGCGGAGAGTTGCAACGCCACCAGGTCGAGGTAGGTGCAGACCGCCTGGCGGAACTCGTCCCGGGCGGCGTCCGCCCTGGCCAGCACCGCGCGGTGCGCGACCAGGCCGGCGAGCAGCGCCATGCCGAGGCTGGCCACCACCGGCACGGCCACCGGCAGGGAGATCCCGCCCAGGAAGAGCACGGCCGAGAGGACTGCCGGCGTGACGAACCCGATCAGCGCGGAGAGCAGCACCGACAGGGCGTACTGCTCGGGGGTCTGGTCGAGCAGGGCGAGCTGCCGGGTCGGCGGGCGCAGCCAGCGGGCGAAGCCGCCGAGCCAGTCCGGCCCCGCGCCGGCCGTCGGGGCCTGACCGGGCGGCTGGTGCAGCCGGCGCAGCGCCGGGCCGAGCGCCGGGGTGGCCGGGAGCGCCTCGCGGACCACGAGGAAGAGACCGAGCCCGACCGCCGATCCGCCCAGCACCGCCACCGCGAGCTGCCAGTTGAGGATCACTATGCGATCGCCTCCTCCGGGTCGGGCGCCGGCAGGAAACGCGCCGGGCGGGGCGGCTGGCTCATCGACCGCACCCAGGCCAGCAGGCCGATGAAGGCCGCGCCGAGCACCGCCATCACGAGCTGGCCGGTGAGCGTGCCGTAGGGGCGGATGTAGTCGCTGTTCACCAGCCCGTACGCCAGCGTGGCGAGCGTCATGCCGGTGAGGAAGCGGACCGCGAACCGGGGCTGGGTCCGCTTCGCCTCGACCTCGCGCCGGGTGGCCACCTCGGCGGACGCGGCGCCGGCGATCGAGCGGAGCACGTCGCCGAGGCGCTCGCCCCGGTCGGTGAGGTGCAGGATCAGCGCGGCCACCACCTGATCGGCGACCGGGTCGGCGATCTCGTCGGCGAACGCCAGCAACGCGGACTTGGCCAGCCAGCCGGCCTGGAGGCGGGCGGCCAGCGTGCGTACCTCCTCCTGGATCTCCTCCGGCGCGGTGGTGATGGTGCCGACGATGGCCTGCTGGAGCCCTTGCCCGGTGGCCGAGATGTCCTTGAGTCGCCGGGTCCACTCGCCGACCGCCTCGATCCGGGCGATGGCCCGTTGCTCGGCCCGGCCGACCGCGAACAGCCACGGCACCCCGGGCACCGCGAGCGCCACCAGCAGGCCCACCACCGGCAGCCCGGTGAGCAGGAACGCCACCGCGCCGGCCGCCACCGCGCCGCCCAGCAGGAGCTGGTGGCGTCGCTGGTCGGCGCGACCGGTCCCGGCGCCGGTCCAGAGCCGGCTCAGACCCGGCCCGGCGCTGCCCGGCGTCGACCCCGGTGGCCGGCGGGTGCCGACCAGCGCGACCACGGCCAGCACCAGCCCGGCCACGCAGGCCGCGCCGGAGACCAGCGCGATCAGCTCGATCTGCGTCACGCCTGCCCTCCGTTCGGCCGGCGCCCGAGGCGGGTGTGTCGGGGCCGCCGCCAGGCGCCGACGCCGGCCTCGACGAACCGGGTGAGCAGCCGGGCGTCGTAGCCGACGCGCAGCAGTTGGTCGCGGATCCGCTCCGGCAGGTGGCGGGGGACCGCCCGGCCGTCCGGCCCCGGGCCGAAGACCGTGGTGGTGGTGATCCGGTTGCCCTCGCCGACGCCGATGACCTCCTCGACGTGCGAGACGAAGCGGTGCTTGCGGCCACCGATCGCGGTCTCGTCCTCGACCGTGACGTAGACGATCAGGTCGAGCGCGTTGCCGGCCATCCGGCGGGCCTGGTCGACGGTCATCTCCCGGCCGTGGGAGAGCGCCAGCTCGATGATCCGTTCGCTCACCCCGGCCGGGGTACGGGCGTGGATGGTGCACATCGACCCACGACTGGTGGTCATCGCCTGGAGCATCGGCACGATCTCCCGGGACCGCACCTCGCCGACGATGATCCGCAGCACGCCCATCCGCAGCGACACCGGGATCAGGTCGGCGATGCTCACCTCACCGGCCGGTCGCCCGTCCGCGCCGCGTTCGCCGTGCCCCTCCCGGGACTCGAAGCTCATCACCGCCCGGTGCTTGTGCCCGCGCCGGGCCGGCAGCAGTTCCCGGCTCTCCTCCAGCAGCACGTACGGCTCGTCGGCCGGGATGTCGTCCATCAGCGCCCGGATGACAGTGGTCTTGCCGGCCCCGGCCAGCCCGGCGACCATGATGTTCAACCCGGCGCGCATGGACGCGCGGAGGAAGTCGCGCAGCAGCGGATCGATCATCTCGTCCAGGTCGGGGCGGGCGCCGGCGATGTCCTCCAGGCTCACGTCAAGCGTGTTGTGCTTGCGGATCACCGCGTACGGGCGGTGGCTGACCAGGAAGACCGCGGCGAGCCGGCTGCCGTCGGGCAGTTGCAGGTCGAGCGTGGGCTTGGAGGTGGAGAGCGACCGCTCGGTGGCCCCGGCCCGGCGGGCCGCCGCCTGGAGGATCTCCACCAGTTCGTCGTCCGTCTCGGCGATCGGCTCGGCCCAGTCGACGCCGCCGCCGTGCCGGGTGATGCGCACCTGGTCGCAGCCGAGGATGTGCACCTCCTCGATGGTGTCGTCGACGAGCAGCGTCTGGAGCCGGCCCAGCCCGACCAGTTCGGCGGTCACCTGGTCGAGCAGCAGCCGTTCCGCGTCGGCGGGCATCGGCGTGCCGGCCCGGCGCACCGAGTCGGCGTACGCGGAGACCACCGCGACCGCCAGTCGGGCCCGCTCGACCTCCTCGGCGTCGGCGTCGAACTCCTGACCGCGCTGCCAGTGGGTGAGTCGTTCGCTCAGTTCCCGGCGCAGCTCGCGGACGACCGCGAAGTCGACCCGGGGACGGGGTGGCGGGGCGGGCGGTGCGGCGGGGAGCGCCGGGCCGGCCACGTGGTGCCGTCCGTTCGGCGGCGCCAGCGGCGGGACCGTGGAGACGACGCCGGGTTGCTGCCCGCGCGGGTCGTGCGAGACCGGCTCAAACCGCACCGGGCACCCCCGGCGCGGTCGGCGCGCTGACCGCTGCCGCGGCGGTCACGCCGGGCCAGGACAGCCGGGCCCGACGCCGGTCGAGCAGCGCCCGGACCGGCACCTCCAACGCGCCGGCCGCGCGCATGAGCGGCCGGTTGGCGCGTACGGTGCCGCCGCGGCCGAGCACCTCGGCGGTACGCGGGTCGTGCGGCAGGCGGGCGATCACCGGCAGTCGCAGCGCCTTGCTGATCTCGCTGGTGCCGTGCCCGTCGCCGACCACCAGCAGGCGCAGGTTGCCCGGCGGGACGCGGTGCTCGGTGAGGTCCCGTTCGATCGCCCGGACCGCGGCCCGGGTGGCGGAGAGGTCGGGCAGGTGCGCGCGGGTGACCAGCAGCACCACCGCGGCGGCTCGCAGCAGCGGCCAGGGTGGACCGGCGACCGCCAGTCGACCGCAGTCGACAAGCACGTCGTAGGGGGGCACGCCGCGTTCCAGCCCGGTGAAGTAGTCGGCGAAGCGCTGCCAGAGCGGGACCACGCTGCCGGCCTGGGCCGGGTCGACCACGCCGGGCAGCAGCAGCCGCTCGCGTCGGGGCGCGTCCAGGTCGACGAGCTGGGACCAGAACGTGCTCTCCAGGCTGCCGTCGCGCAGTTCGCCGACGGCCAGCTCGCCGATGCCGCGCGGGCCGTCGAGCGCGCCGCCGAGGTAGCCGGCGAGGATGGAGCCACCCGACGGGTCGCACTCGGCCAGCACGAGCCGGCGGTGCCAGCTCAGCGCGGCGGCCAGCGTGGTGGTGGTGACGCCGGGCGAACCCTTCGCCGAGACCAGGGCGATGATCGCCATCAGGCCGCCTCGGTGAGCACGAGCGCGATCCGGTCGTCCGCGGCCAGCACCACCACCGCCGGCACGTCCCGGACGGCCAGCGCCAGGTAGACCACCACGTCGCCGTTCTCCGGCGTGGCGGTGTCGATCACGGTGGCCGCGAACCGGGTGCCGCCGCCCCGGGCCGCGTCGGAGCCGCTGGTGCCGGCGGTCGGCGTGCTGACCAGCAGCACCTTGTCGCCGGGGTGCAGTTCGCGGGCGGGTACCTGGTCGGCCGCCAGTCCCAGCGCGATCTGCTGCTGGCCGGGGCCGAGCAGCGGGGCGTCGGTGAGTTGGGCCGGGGTGAGCAGCGTGCCGGGGGTGAGCCGCACGGCGGCCCGCAGGCCGAGCAGTTCCTTCATCCGGTCGGCCGGCACCGGCCGCAGCTCGCGCCCGCCGGAGACGCGGACCGGCACCAGGTCGTCGGCGGTGAGCTGCTGACCCACCTCGACCGGCCGGGCGACCGCCAGGTAGCTGCCGGTGGACCGGACCGAGGTGACCGCGAACGCCGCGCCCAGCCCGCCGAGCGCGATCAGCAGGATGGCCAGGCCGAGCAGGCCGGGCCGGATGCGTCGCTGCCGGACCACCTTGGGCGGCGCCACCGGCGCCTCCACCGGGGTCCCGTTCCGGGCCGCCACAACACTCATCGGGTCACCACCTGGAGTTCGTTGATCTGCACCGGGACGACACCGCTGACCCGGCTCTGGTCGATCACGCCGCTCTCCCCGCCGCTGGACGACCAGTCGACGGTCCAGAACGTGGTGGCGTAGACCTGGTACGTGTCGGCCTTGGAGTAGCCGTTGGGCAGGCCGCAGTCGGGTGACGGGGCGCCGGCGTGCGGCCCGTCCGCCTGGTACGGCGTGCCCGGTCCGTCGCAGGTGACGTCGAGGTCGTCGGCCATGTGCCAGACGATCCGCTTCACCTCGGCGGTGATCGTGACGGTGAGGCCCCGCTCCGACGCGGAGGCGGTCAGCGGCCCGAAGTAGGACTTGCCGGGGCTGGCCCACATCCAGACCGGCAGCCCGACCAGCCCCGGCCCCTTGCTGCGCCGGGGCGCGACCGCCGCCCGGGGCGGCAGCAGCGAGATCGAGGCCAGCGCGCGACGAGCCAGCTCCTCCGGGTCGGGTGGGGTGCCGTAGCCGCCCGGCGGCGCGTCGAGCAGCACGTTTCCCTGCTGGCCGGTGGCGCCGCCGACGCAACTGGCGGTGTACCACTGCTTGCCGTCGGGTGCGGGGAGTTGGGGCTCGGTCAGCTTGTAGTAGCAGCCGTCGCTGTTGTTGAACCAGCCCATCACGTCGTCGTAGCACTTGACGACCTGGCCGTTCCACTGGCACTTCGCGGTGCCTCCGCCGCTGCTGCCGCCGCCGTCGTTGCCGCCGCCGCCCGGCCCGCCGCCGCCGCCCGGGACGCCCGGGTCGTCGTCCCAGACGTCGCAGTTGGTCTGGTCGGGTGGGCAGGAGCCGCCCGGGTCGGCGGCGCGGGCGGGGGAGCCGGCCAGCGTCAGCACCGCCACCAGGCCGGCGACGAACCACCGGCGGGGCGCCCCGACCCGGTCGGCCGGGACGCTCCCTCCTCCCCAGGTCAGCACGGCTGGTCCCGGTGCGCGGCGCCGGAGTTGATCAGCCACCGGCCGTCCGGATAGCGGGCCGCGGTCGCGGTGGCGAGATACCGTCCGCTCCGGGTGCCGGGCACCGGCTTGCCGTCCTTGGCGTAGACCAGCCGGTAGCCGGTCGCGTCCAGGCAGTCCTGGATCTCGACGGTGGGCGTTTCGGCGGCCAGGTCGACCGAGACCACCGTGGGGGTGGAAACCAGTTTTCCGGTACGCATCGCGCCGTGCTCCTTCGCGTCACGAATTGCCAACCGAACCTGGGTCAGCAGCGGGTCGGCCAGAAATCGACCGAGGGCGGGATGGCTGGGATCGCTGCGGGCGCTCGCCGCCCGGGACGCGGCGAGATAGCCGGAATAGGCGGTGAGTGCCGCTTTTTCGGCCGCTTTCTCCTCGGCGGTGGAATGCGCGGCGGGCGCGGCGGCGCGGCCGGTCAGTGGGCCGGTGGTCGCCTCGGGCCCGGTGCCGCAGCCGGCGGCGCCGACCGCCAGCACGAGGCTGAGCAGGCCGCCTTCCCATCGGCGGGATTGCCATGTGCGCAACGCCGAGCCCTCCTCGGTGCCGGCCCGGTGCGGTCGCGCGGAGCGCTCCGGGCATGCGGAAGCACGCCCGGATCTGTCGGACCGGACCTCGACCGCCACCGTGTGCATTTACCTGTGCTGATCTTCGTCAAATGTGGAAGTGATGTCTCCGGTCCGCCTCCGACGCCATTGAGCGGGGGTTGCGTCGTACCCAAGGGGCGAGCATAGGCTGACGTCCGCCGATGCAACAGAGGCAATTCACGTGAACACGTTGAGTGAAGACGGGTGGTGGCGGCCGGTGGCGTTCCGGACGGTGACGAGCGGGTCCTCCCCGGCCTCCCCGACAGTCGGTGTGCGCTCACCCGCACCCGTCCACCCGCCCGCGCCGGCCGGCCGCCGCGCCACCGGTATGGGTGGGGTGCACCCCGCTCGTCCGATCCGTCCCGCCGGCCGGCCACGCCCGGCACCCATCGCCGGCACCGGCCGCTCCGGGGCCCCGCCGGACGCCATTTTCCGCGCCATCCGCCACACGCCGATCAACGTGACGTCACTCTGCGTGCTCCGCAGGGGAACCACCGGCAACCGGACGGGGGAGCCGGCATGACCACCGAACGGGTCCGCCACCCCGACCCGCCGGCCGTCACCCGCCGCCCGCTCGTCCGGCTGTTGGCCACCCTCGCGATCGGGCCGCCGGTCCGGCTGGCGGTGGCCCGCTACGCCGTACCGCCGGACCGCCCGGACCGGACGGCGTGCGACGCCTGCGGCACGCCGATCGGGCTGGACCGGCCGTGGCCGGCGCTCGGGCCGGCGGCCCGCTGCCCCGGCTGCCGGGCACGGATCGGCGCGCCACCGGCCGTGGCGGAGGTGGCGCTCGCGGTCGCCGTCGCGGTGCTGGCGTTGGCCGGCGGGCTGCCCGGCGCGCGTCTGGCGCTGGCCTGGTGGCTCGCCTGGGCGGTGCCGATGGCGCTTGTGGACGCCGCGGCGCACCGGCTGCCCGACCGGCTGACCTGGCCGGCCGCCGCCGGCACCGCGGTGCTGCTCGGGGCGACCGCGCTGGCCGGGCCCGGCCCGGCACCCTGGGTACGGGCCGTCGCGGCCGGGCTGGCGCTCGGCGCCGGCTTCGCGGCCACCACCGTGCTGTTAGGCCGGCGCGGTTTCGGCCTCGGCGACGCCAAGCTGGCCCTCGGCGCGGGCGCGCTGCTCGGCTGGTACGGCTGGCCGGTCCTGGTGGCCGGGCTGGTGCTCGCGGTCACCCTGGCCGCGCTGGCCGGGCTGGTGCTGCTCGCCGCCCGGCGGGTCCGCTGGCGCAGTCACCTGCCGTTCGGGCCGTTCCTCATCCTCGGCACCGCCGCCACGCTGGTGCTCACCACCGCAGGCGGGTAAGGACGGGCCCCCGCTCAACGCCTCCGGTAGAGAAGGGGCCCCGCCTAACGCTCCGTGCCCCGGTCGCCCGGCGGCTGGGCCGGTACGCCGGACATCCGCTCGACGATCTTCTCCAGCGCCTCGAACGCGTACGCCCAGTTGTGGCACTTGAAGCTGCGCAGCCCGGTGATCGGGGTGCGACAGTCGGCACAGTGGACACCGGGCACCGCGTCCGGCACCTCGGTGTTGACGTACTTCCGCTCGCCGAGCACCACCCGCGCGATCATCGCCGTGTCGTGCACCCGGTGCAGCGCGGACGAGACGATGTCGTACCAGGTCACCCGGCGTCCGCACGTGGGGCAGTCCGGCTCGTCGCCGCTGACCCACAGCGGCGCGCCGATGCTGTGCGCCGGGAGGTTCAGCAGCCGCTCCATCCGGCGTACGTCCGACTCGGGGGTGGTCCACCGGTGCCGCCCCGGTAGCGAGGCGGGCGAGTCGTAGACGGCGCGGAACAGCACCGGGTCGACCTCCACGGTCTGCCGCCGATCGGTCATCGGTACCTCCTGGGAACAACGGGTCAGCGTTTCGTCGCCCAGGGTGCTACACATCAGGGCGTGACGGCTGCTGAAACGCGACCCAACGTGGCCCGGATGTACGACTACTACCTGGGCGGATGCCACAACTTCGCGGCCGACCGGGCCGCCGCGGAGGAGATCCTGAAGATCTTTCCGGACACCGGCGTGGCGGCCCAGACCAACCGCGCCTTCCTGCGCCGGGCCGTGCGGTGGGCGGCCGAGCGGGGCGTACGCCAGTTCCTCGACGTCGGCGCCGGGCTGCCCACCCAGGGCAACGTGCACGAGGTGGTCCGCGCGGTGAACCCGGACGCCCGGGTGGTCTACGTGGACACCGACGAGGTGGCCGTCGCGTACGCCCGGCGGTTGCTGCCCACCGACGGCGGTCGCACCGTGGTGGTCCGCGGTGACCTGCGGCGGCCCGACGAGCTGCTGGCCGACCCGACGCTGCGCGCGACGCTCGACCTCCGCGAACCGGTGGCGCTGCTGCTGGTCGCGGTGCTGCACTTCGTGCCCGACGCGGACGACCCGTGGGCGGCCGTGGCCCGGCTGCGCGACGCCACCGCGCCCGGCAGCCTGCTCGCGTTGTCGCACCTGACGCTGGACGGCGCGCCGCCGCTGCCCGCGCGGGCCGGCACCGAGGTCTACCGGCGCAGCAGCGCGCCGCTGGTGCCCCGCACCCACGCCGACGTGGCCCGCTTCCTCGACGGGTACGACCTGGTCGAGCCCGGTCTGGTCCGGCTGGCCGACTGGCGGCCGGACGGCGAGCCGCGAGCGGCGGTGTCGCACGGTTACGGCGGGGTGGGCGTGCGTCGCTGACCTCCCGACGCTATCCAAGTTAGCAAGCATCGGGCATCTGCGGTATCGGTCGACGAACCGATGAACGCGGTGGGAAATCCTCGTTAGATTCGCCGAGCTGATCTGACGGGGAGGTCACCGGTGTCCATTGTGCCCACAATCGAAAAGCGAATTCCGCCACTGGTCCGGCGAGGACTCGTGCCGGAAACGCGACCACAGCGCATTCTCGCGCTGGCGACGTTCGTCAACATGATCGGCAGCGGCGTCTTCATGGTCACCGCCGCGCTGTTCTTCACCCGCGTGGTCGGTCTGCCGCTGGCCCAGGTCGGCCTCGGCATGGGCGTCGCCGCCGGTGCCGGCCTGCTCGCGGGCGTACCGGTGGGGCATCTCGCCGACCGACGCGGGCCCCGGGAGGTCTACCTGGGCATGCTCGTGATCCAGGGCGCGGCGATGGGCGCGCTGCTTGTCGTCCGCAGTTTCTGGCTGGTCCTGGTGGCGCTCTGCGTCGGTGAGTTGGCCCGTTCCGCCGGGGGTGCGGCGCGGGGACCACTCGTTCGCGGAATCGGCGGCGACGACCTGCCGAGATATCGCGCGTACCTGCGCTCGGTCGCCAATCTGGCCGGCAGTTGCGCCGCGATCGCGACCGGGTTCGCCGTGCAGTTCGACAGCCGCCCGGCCTACCTGGCGCTGGTGCTGGCGAACGCGCTCAGCTTCGTCGCCGCCGCGGCCGTGGTCGCCGCCCTGCCGGCACTGCCGCCGGTGCCCGCACCGCCACGCACCAACCGCTGGGCGGTCCTACGCGACCGGGGGTACGTGGCCGTCACCGTGCTGGACGGCGTCATGTCGATCCACCACCAGGTGCTGCTCTTCGCGCTGCCGCTGTGGATCGTCGGGCACACCGACGCGCCCCGCTGGCTGGTCGGCGCGACCGCCCTGGCCAACACCGCGCTCGTGGTGCTGCTCCAGGTACGAGCGAGCCGGGGCGTGGACAGCAGCGACGCGGCCGGTCGGGCCGTACGCCGGGCCGGGGTGGCCTTCCTCGCCGGGATGGCGGTGGTCGCCGCGACCGCCACGCTGCCCACCTGGCTCGCCGTCGCCGGCATCGGGCTCGGCGTCTGCGTGCACACCGTCGGCGAGCTGTGGCACACCGCCGGCTCGATGGAGCTGCGTTTCAGCCTGGCCCCGGCGCACGCGCAGGGGCAGTACATGGGCCTGTTCGGGTTCGGCGCCGGGCTGGCGAACGTGGTGGCGCCGACCGTGCTGGCGTTGTGCTGCATCACCTGGGGCGCGCCCGGCTGGCTGCTGCTCGGCGGCGTGTTCCTGGTGGTGGGACTGGTGACGCCGGAGGTGGTGCGCCGGGCGGAGCGGAACCGTCCGGCGTGACGCTCAGTCGAGGCCGCGGTGGGCGGCCCAGAGCGTGGCCGCGCGGTCGGCCGCCGCCGCCACCAGCGCGGCCAGCTCCGGCCGGTCCGGCACCCGGAACGCCACGTACGCGCCGCGCCCACCCGCCGTGGGCCGGCCGTACGCCTTGGCGGCGAGCCGGCCGTCCGGCAGCAGCCGGATGTTGAGCGTGGTCAGCGTGAACTCCTCGCCGCGCCGGGTGTCGGTCCAGCGCAGCGCCTCCGGAACGGCCACGTTGATGGCGAGGGCGGTGACGTCGGGCGGGGCGTCGCTGCTCATCCGGGCTCGGGCGGGGGCGTCGCTGCTCATCCGGGCATCGTCGCACGGCGGCTCAGCGTCGTCTCCCGGGTCATCCGGGACAGCTTCTCCGGGTTGCGCACCGCGTAGAGCCCGGTGATCCGGCCGTCGTCGAGGCGTACCGCCACGACCGTGTCCAGCTCGCCGTCGAGCCGCACGAGCAGCGCCGGGTAGCCGTTGACCTGCGCCGGCGTCATCGACGCCGCCTCGGCGACCCGACGCCAGCCGCCGGCCAGCAGGCGGGCCACCTTGTCGGCGCCCGCGACCGGGCGCGGGATCGCCTGCCTGATCCCGCCGCCGTCGCCGACCAGCACGACGTTCTCGGCGAGCACCGCGAGCAACGACCGGAGGTCGCCGGTCTCGACGGCCCGCCGGAACGCGTCGAGCGCGTCCCGGGTCTCGGCCGCGGAGACGGTACGGCGGGGCCGGCGCGCCGCCACGTGGGCGCGCGCCCGGTGCGCGATCTGCCGCACCGTGGCCGGTGTCCGGTCGACCGTCTCGGCGATCTCGTCGTACCCGACGTCGAACACGTCACGCAGCACGAACACGGCCCGCTCGGTCGGCGCGAGCGTCTCCAGCACCAGCAGCATCGCCATCGAGACGCTGTCGGCCAGCGCCACGTCGTCGGCCACGTCGGGGGTGGTCAGCAGCGGCTCGGGCAGCCACGACCCGACGTACGACTCCTTGCGCCGGCCGAGCGCGCGCAGCCGGGACAGCGCCTGGCGGGTGGTGATCCGGACCAGGTAGGCGCGCCGGTCCCGGATCTCGTCGAGGTCGACACCGGCCCACCGCAGCCAGGTCTCCTGGACCACGTCCTCGGCGTCGGCGGCCGAGCCGAGCATCTCGTACGCGACCGTGAAGAGCAGGTTCCGGTGGGCGAGGAACTCCTCGGTGGCCGGGTCCGCCATGGTTGGCTCCTCCGCTGCTCGACTGCGTTCCCCACCAGACGCCGGACGCCGGCCCGCTGTGACGCCGCACCGCTGTGGCGGTCGTCACCCGGCCACGGTGTCACGCCGACGCCGCCGCCGGCATCTCGTGTCCGACCGAACGCCACACCACCAGATAGGCGGAACCATGGAGACCCGATTCAACCTGTTCGACAACGCGATCTCCGCGAACTTCTTCAAGCGGTTCGCCAACGCGGGCCTGGTGATCCAGCAGTCGCCGCTGCCGCACTCCACCCAGGAGTTGGTGTCGCTGCGGGCCAGCCAGATCAACGGCTGCGGCTGGTGCATCGACATGCACACCAAGGAGGCCGCTGCCGCCGGGGAGAGCGCGGTCCGGCTGCACCTGGTCGCCGCCTGGCGCGAGTCGACGGTCTTCACCGAGGCGGAACGCGCCGCGCTGGCGTTCGCCGAGGAGGGCACCCGGCTCGCCGACGCCCACCCGGGGGTCTCCGACGAGACGTGGGCCCGGGTGCGTGAGCACTACGACGACGACCAGGTCGCGGCGCTGGTCTGCCTGATCGGGTTGATCAACGCGGCGAACCGGGTCGCGGTGATCGTGCACCAGCGGGGCGGCTCGTACGAGGCCGGCATGTTCGCCGCCGCGCTGCGCTGACCGACCGGGGTGGCCCGGTCCGGGGCACTGTCGGTTTGCGGTCAGTGCGACAGCCTGGCGTGGTCCGAATCGGATTCGTACCCTGATCCGGGACGTCTCGGTCGACGGTGGGGAGGGGCTGGCGCTGCTGTCGAACCGGAGCCTCGCCGACGTCCCCACCGATCGCGTCGTCGCCCTGCCCGACGCGGAGACCGACGCGCTGGCCATGCTGATCGCCCGCGACCATCCGGACCTGGCCGCCGTGGTGCACCGCCCGGCCACTCGACCCGTCATGCCGGCGGACGTCGTGCACGCCGCGCTGGACCGGCTCGAACAGGTCGCCGTCGAGTTGCTGCCGGCCTGGCTGCCCGAGATCGCGGACGGGGTCCGCCCGGACACGGCCGGGCTGGCGGCGGTCCGGCTCGCGGCCACCGCGCGGGCCCGCCGCGAGCGGTATCCCGGCACGTTCCTGCCCGACCTGGCCCGCTACGCGGTGACCGGTCGACGGGCCACCACCACCACGCCGCTTCCGGTGCGTACCCGGGCGGCGGCGCTGGCCCGCCTGGTCGCCGGCGCGTTCGGGCGGCGGCGGGTGGTGCTGCTCGTCGAACCGGTGGCCGGCGACGGCGCGGTGGTCGCGGCCGGGGCCACCTGGCTCGGGCAGCACGGCGGTCCGGCCGTCTGGCTGGTGGGGGCCGGCGCGGCCGGGCCGGAAGGGTTGCCGGCGTTCCGGCTCGCGCCGCCGCGCGCCCCGCTCCCCGGCGGGTTGGCGGCGGGAAAGCCGCATCCGGGCAGCGACGTCGAGAAACGGCTGGAGGCGGCACTCGCCGCCGAGAGTTGGGCAGCCGGACGACGGTGGAACCAGAGCTTTCAGTCGCACGGCTTGGCCACGCCGGTGCGACTCGATCTACTGTGGCCGGACGAATGGTGCGTGGTGGAGATCGACGGGCCGGAGCACTGCCGTCCGGTCCACTACGAGGCCGACCGGCAGCGCGACGTCCAGCTCCAACTGGACGGCTACACGGTCCTGCGCTTCACGAACGCCCGGGTGATCCACGACGTCGGCGCCGTGGTCCAGCAGATCGGTACGTATCTGCGGGCCCGTCGCCGGGACATGGCGGAAGGACGGCAGCATGGCCGGCGATGAGCTGACCGCATCCGAGAGCGCGATCCTCGTCGTGCTCATGGCCGAGGCGCGGGAGGTGTTGAACACCGAGCTCCGCGACCGTTACCAGCTCGACGTACGCAAGCCGCAGCGGGACAAGCTCACCCGTCTGCAGTACGTCGCCAGCCGTCGGAGCGGGTCGACGTACGCCCTCCAGCTCGACGACAAGGGCTGGGTACGCATGCAGACCGACCTCGACTTCACGCTGCGCGGGGCGTCCGCGCTCGGTGCCGCGTTGGCCGCCCTCCAGACCAACCTGCGTGAACGCGTCCTGGCGCGGAGCGGTTGCGCCACGCTGGCCGAGCTGTTCGCCCTGACCGACGTGCGCGCCCCGGCACCCGCTCCGGCGGCCGGGCCGACCGGGTCGATGGAGGCGCGCGTGGTCAGCGCCTACCGGGCGCTCGCCGACGAGCCGGGGGCCTGGGTGAGCCTGCGCCGGCTGCGCCCGTTCTTCGCCGACGTGTCGCGGGAGCACCTGGACGAGGCGCTGCGCGGGCTCAGCCGGAGCGACGGCGTGAGCATCGCGCCCGAGTCGAACCAGAAGACGCTCACCGAAGCGGACCGCGCGGCGGCGCTGCGACTCGGCGGCCAGGAGAACCACCTGCTGGCGATCGGCGTGTGATGGACGAGGCGGAACGGGCCGCGCTGGCAGCGCTGCGGTTCGACTGGGCGCCGGTGCCCGACGACGTGTGGCGACCGCTGCCCTTCCACGTCGACGGCCTGCACCTCCCGGTGGTCCGGGACGTCATCGCCGGCGTGGACGAGGCCGCGTCGAACCCGCACGGCAGCCCGCTCGGCCTGGTCGTCCAGGGCCAGCGGGGCTCCGGCAAGACCCACCTGCTGGGCGTGATCCGCGAGCGGGTGCAGCAGCGGGGCGGCTACTTCTTCCTGGTCGGCCTGCTCGATGCCGAGAGCTTCTGGGACGGGGTGCTCGCCGCGATGCTGGACGGCCTGGCCCGGCCGGTGCCCGGCAGCCCGGAGACGCAGCTCAAGCTGCTGCTGCGGCGGCTGTCGGCGCTGGTGGGCGCGCCCCGGACGGCCCGCCGGGCGGTGATGGGCGACACCGGACTCACCCGCGCCGCACTCGACGCGTTCCTGGAAGGGCTCGGCGACTTCGACAGGCATGCGGCCCGGACCTGCCAGGAGACGGCGCGGGCGCTCGCGCTGAGCGCCTCCGAGAACATCTCCCACCGGGACGTCGCGGAGAACTACTTCCTCTCCGGCGAGGAGATGACGCCCGGCGAACGTGCGGCCTGGGGGATGCGTCGGGTGCCGCGCCCGGCCCAGCAGATCGTGCAGGACCTGTCCTGGCTGTTGGCGCTCACCGGCCCGTCCGTGGTGGCGATCGACCAGATCGACACGCTGATCGCCCAGTTGGCGATCCAGAGCGACCCGGCGGTGGTGGGCGCC
Organism: Micromonospora sp. DT227; assembly: GCF_049841835.1. Taxonomy (NCBI): domain Bacteria; kingdom Bacillati; phylum Actinomycetota; class Actinomycetes; order Micromonosporales; family Micromonosporaceae; genus Micromonospora; species Micromonospora sp. DT227. Next base: position 664,284 of record NZ_JBNCLA010000001.1, read on the forward strand.
GCGATGAGCCCGGAGCAGGCGCTGACGCTGGCCCGGATGGCGGACGGCCTGATGTCGCTGCGCCAGACGACGCGGCGCACGCTGACCGTGCTCGCCTGCATCCCGAACTCGTGGACCATCATCCGGTCCACCGCCGCCGACACGGTGGCCGACCGGTTCCGGGAGACGCCGATGCTGCGCCGCATCGACGACGCCGACCTGGGCCGGGCGATCGTCGAGAAGCGGTTCGCGCTGCGCTACCAGGGGGTCGGGTTCTCCCCGCCGTACCCTTCGTGGCCGGTGTCCCCGCGCGCCTTCGCCGGGGCCGGATCGTTCACCCCGCGCCAGTTGCTGATCGAGATCGACGGGCACATCCGGGCCTGCCTCGCCGACGACGAGGTCCGGGAGATGACCGGCCTGGGCGAACCGTCCGCCGTTCCGTCCCGGGTGCACCGGCCCACTCCGGCGACGGCCACCGCCGAGGAGACGGATCGCTACGACGCCCGCTTCGCGGAGCTGCGAGCGTCCGCCGATCTCGTCGCGCCGCGCGATCGGGCGTCGGAGGACGGGACGATGCCGGCGCTGCTGGCCGCCGGGCTCACCGCCTGGATCCTGGAACGCGGTGACGCCGGGGCGGCGTTCAGCGTCGACCCGCCGCCGAGCACGGACCCGCCGCTGCACGCCCGGCTGCGCCTGACGCTGAACGAGCACACCGAGGACCAGGTGCACTGGTGTTTCCGGGCGGTCAGCGACAACCACCACGGCAACGCGGCGCTGGCCCGGCTCCGCAAGGCGAGCGTGGCGTCGGCCCTCGACACCGGGCTGACGAAACGCAAACTGTTCCTGCTGCGCAACCGCGACTGGTCGACCAGCGCGGCCACCCGGAGGACGCTCGAGGCGTTCCACGCGGCGGGTGGCCGGACGATCGGCCTGGACGACGAGGACCTGCGGACCCTCTCGGCGCTGCGGATGATGCTCGCCGAGACCACCATGGACCTGCGAGGCTGGCTGGCGGATCGGCGTCCGGCCCGGAGCCTGACGTTCCTGCGGCACGCGCTGGCGGACGTCGACGGGTGGACGGCGGCCGACGGGCCGCCACCGGCGCCCGCGTCGACCCGGCCCGTGGCCCGGCCCACGCCACCCTCGGCCGCGAGCGGTCCCACGGCGGCGACCGGGCCGGCGTTCGTGGTGGGCCACGGGTACGACGACGACGCGCCGGTCCCGCTGGCCCTGGAAGCGCTCCGGAAACACGCCACGATCTTCGCCGGCTCCGGCTCGGGCAAGACCGTGCTCATCCGCCGCATCGTCGAGGAGTGTGCCCTCGCGGGTGTCTCCGCCATCGTGCTCGACCCCAACAACGACCTCGCCCGGCTCGGGGAGGCGTGGCCCGACCCGCCGCCGCAGTGGCGGTCTGGTGACCCGGCCCGGGCGGCGGACTACCTGGCCCACACCGAGGTGGTGGTCTGGACGCCGCGCCGCAGCTCGGGCCGTCCGTTGAGCTTCCAGCCGCTGCCCGACTTCACCAGCGTGCGCGACGACCCGGACGAGTTCGGCGAAGCCGTCGAGGCGGCCGTCGCGGCGCTCGCGCCCCGGGCCATGGTCACCGGACGGGCCACCCGGGCGCACCTGGGGCTGGCGGTGCTGCGCAAGGCCGTCGAGCACTACGGCCGGCGCGGCGGTTCCCGGTTGAAGGGCCTCGTCGACACGCTCGCCGACCTGCCGGACGGGATCATCGACCTGGAGGACGCCGACAAGATCGGTCTCGGCCTCGCCCAGACGCTCACCGCCGCCATGGTGAACGACCCGCTCTTCGGCGGCGAGGGCACGCCGATGGACCCGGGCGTGCTGCTCACCCCCGCCGCCGGCAAGCGGGCCCGGGTCTCGGTCGTCAGCCTGGTGGGGCTGCCGTCCGACGACGTCCGTCAGAGTTTCGTCAACCAGCTCCAGATGGCGTTGTTCGCCTGGATCAAGAAGCACCCGGCGGGTGACCGGCCGCTGCTGGGGCTGCTCGTGATGGACGAGGCGCAGACGTTCGCCCCGTCGGGGGCGATGACCGCCTGCACCCAGAGCACGCTGGCGCTGGCCGCCCAGGCCCGCAAGTACGGGCTCGGATTGATCTTCGCCACGCAGGCTCCGAAGGGGCTGCACAACCGCATCCCCGGCAACGCGGCGACCCAGGTGTACGGCCTGATGAACAGCCCCATCCAGATCGAGGCGGCTCGCGAGATGGCCCGGGCCAAGGGCGGGGACGTGCCGGACATCTCCCGGCTGACGGTGGGCGAGTTCTATCTCGCCGCCGAGGGCGCCGCGCCGCGGAAGATCCGTACGCCGCTGTCGTTGAGCCACCACCCGCGCAGCCCGCTCACTGTCGAAGAGGTGCTGGACCGGGCGCGCGGGACGAACCGTGGTGGTTGATCGGTAGCCAAGAGTGACGGAGAGCTACGCGCAAATTGCCCCCATGGGATTGTCATGACCACTTCGCGCAGCGTTCCGACGAGATGACTTTGTGCTGTATGCGCTGCCAGGGACCTTGATCATCGATCTTCGAGAACATTGTGGACGCGGAGGCGTCTACATCCGCTGCCCGCCACGGATAGTAATTGGCGACCGAAGGGGGCAGGAGAACGATGAACGAAGCGCTGGCGGAACCGCTCACCGGCTATCAGGTGATGGCTGTGGCTGTGGCCGTCGCGGGGGCAGCGGCCGGACTGGTGCGCGCGTGGGTCGCGTACCGGGCACGCATACAGGAGGAACGCGAGGCGACGACACGTACCACAGCCCGGGTCACCTGGCTGATCAGGCTCGCGGAGGCCGACCACGACATGGTGCGGATCGTGGAGCGCGACCGCGACGGGCACCGCGAGGTGGAGCTGGGTGGCCGCGGCGTGCCGAAGGCCGAGGCCGTCGAGGAGGCGGCGTGATGGAGTTCGAGGGCACCGCCGCCCTGACGACGGACCAGGTCGACCGCGAGACGGCGCGGAAGGCTGAGGCCGCTCGCGTGAAGGCCGCGCACGACCAGGAGTTCGCCGTGTTCGCCGAGGCCTCCTACCACCAGGTGGAGCGGATCCTCAGGTCGGCGTGCCGGGACCGCGAGGTGGTCGAGGACGCGCTCAACGAGGCGTACCTGCACGGGCGGGTCAAATGGTCCGAGCTGCGGGCCCACGACCGGCCGATCGGCTGGATCGTGGTGACCGCCCGATTCAAGATCATGAAGGATCGCCAGCGGTGTCAGCGGGAGGCCGCGATGGCCCCGGAGGACCTGCCGCCGGTACCGCGCTCGAACATCGCCGACGTGTGGGAGGCGCAGGAGACGCTGCGGGGCTGGTTGCACCAGCTCCCGACGCGGCACGCCGAGGTGTTCCAGATGGCGCAGGAGGGATTCTCCAACCAGGAGATCGCGCGCATCCTCGGGCTGACCGAGAACAGCGTCCGCTCCTACAAGGTCGCCGCCCGGCGGGGGCTGCGCGAGTTGGCCGAGGAGGCCGGCTACACCGGCCCGGACGGCCACCGGCGGCAGGGGGAGAGCCGTGGATCTCGATGACATCCTGGCCCTGGCCGAGACCACGCCCAGCCCGCTGGAACTCGCCCGGGCGCGGCGGGTCGCACGCGCCGCGCAGAGCCAGTACGACGTCTCACTCGCCGAGGGCTACAAGATCCTGGTCGACGCCGACCTCGTCGACCCGTTGACCTGCGACGCAGACGAGGCGGCCCGGGTCGCGCGCGCCGCCCAACTGTCGAAGTTGGGCACCGTCACCTGGGCGGCCGGTGGAACCGAGGGCGTCGGGCGGATCTTCTGGTCGGACGAGATGGCGCGGATCTTCGGGCACGCGCCAGGAACGTTCCGGCTCACCCCCGACACGCTTCTCGGCCTCGTGCATCCCGGGGACGCGGGGCGGGTCCGTGCGGCGGTCCGGGCCGTATGGGAGCGGAAGCGTCCCGGCCAGGTCGGCTTCCGGGTGATCCGCCCTGGCGGCAGCATCCGCCACGTGCACTGCCGCCTGGAGATTACGACCGACCAGGGCGAGCCCTCCGGAATCATCGCCACCGGTGAGGACGTCACCACGCTCGAACTCGCCCGGCGGGAACGTCGCCGGCTCGCCGTCCGCAGCCGCATGCTCTGCGCCGACCCGGCCGCGCGGGACACCCTTACCGGGCTGGCGACCCGCGGCTACGTCATCGACAAGGTCGATCGGGCCCGCCGCACCACGGGTGGCGCCGTCGTCGTCGTGGCGACCGAGCCCGCCACCCGGCTGCCGGAGGCGCTCACCGACGAGGACCGCGACCAGTTGACCGCGGCGGTCGCCCGTCTCCTGCGTACGGTCGTCGGGAGCGAGCTGACGGGGGGCCTGGTCGGTTCCGGCCTGTGGGGAGTGCTCCTCGCGCCGGCCGGGGACGACGCCGAGCGCCTGGCGGCTCGGATCGTCGAGCGGTTCCGGAACCATCTGTTCAGCGTCCGGCAGAAGACGGTGCGACTCAACACCTCGGCGGGCGTCGTGCATTTCGGCGGCGGGATCAGTGCGAGCGGATTCGACCTGCTCGTCGACGGCGAGCACGCGGCCCGCGACGCACGCCGCGACGCGGCCTCCATCACCGTGCTCGACCAGCCGGTCGCCGACGGCGAGCGGGCGGACCGGTGCCGTTCCCGGGTGCGGCACGCGGTCTCGGCGAACAGATTCGCCCTCTACGCGCAGCCCATCGTCGATCTCCAGCTCAACCAGGTCACCCGCCACGAGATCCTGCTGCGGGTGCGGAGTGACACCGGCGAGCCGGTCGCACCCTGGGCCTTCCTCGACATGGCCGAGCGGGTCGGGGAGATCCTCACGGTGGACAAGTGGGTCGTCGACCACGCCCTGGAGTTGATCGGCCGGGGCGCCCAGACCTCCCACTACCAGGTCAACCTCTCCGGCAGGTCGCTCGCCGACCCGGGGCTGCTTGCCTTCGTGACCGAGGCGATCGACAGGCACGGCGTCAGGCCGGAGTGTCTGACGTTCGAGATCACCGAGACCGCCCTCATCGAGAACCGGAACGAGGCGCTTGCCTTCGCGACCGGGATCAGAGAGGTCGGCTGCCACCTGGCACTTGACGACTTCGGCACCGGCTACAGCACGCTCACCCATCTGAAACAACTTCCGGTGGACCTCGTCAAGATCGACGGGACGTTCATCGTCGACCTCTGCCGGTCGCCGGCAAGTCAGGCCCTGGTGTCCATGCTGGTCAAGCTCTGCGAGGCGCTCGGCATCCGGGTCGCCGCCGAGTACGTCCAGGACGAGCAGACCATCGAGCTGCTGCGGAACCTCGGGGTCGACTTCGCCCAGGGTTACCGGACCGGACGACCCGAGCCGATAACCGTCAGCCGGACGGAGGCGCAGACGGTCGAGCTGGAACTGCGGTTCCCGCCGCAGTACACCGCGCTCGGCTGATCGTCGTCGGGCGCGGCGCGAGCCGTGGTCGGTCCCACATCGCCTGATGTACGGCACCCGGGGACTGGAAGTTTCGGCGACTGTGCCGCGCCGGTTTCTGCGCTCATTGACGTTGACCGATCAACATGTCGCGAGTATGTTGCGGTGAAGTTACCGGTAGCTTTCCGGAAGTTTCGGGGCCGGTGACCCGGACCGCGCACCACCGTCCCGGTGGTGTCCCCGCCAGGTGCGCGGTCCGTGCACACAGCCTTGCGCATCCTCACCCGATATGTAGAGGAGTGTCATGAAACGTCTACTAAGGCGTGGCCCCTACCGCCTGCTGCTGGCCGCCACCGCCGGCTCGCTGGCCCTGGCCGGGGCCGCCCTTGTGGTGCCCGGCCCGGCCCAGGCCGCCAGCACGCTGGGCGCGGCGGCCGCGCAGTCGGGCCGCTACTTCGGCACCGCGATCGCGGCGAGCCGGTTGAACGACTCGACGTACAGCACCATCGCGGCGCGTGAGTTCAACATGATCACGGCCGAGAACGAGATGAAGCCGGACGCCACCGAGCCGAACCAGAACCAGTTCAACTTCTCCGCCGGTGACCAGATCTACAACTGGGCCACCCAGCGTGGCCTGAAGGTGCGCGGTCACACCCTCGCCTGGCACGCCCAGCAGCCCGGCTGGATGCAGAACATGCAGGGCAGCACGCTGCGCAACGCGATGATCAATCACATCAACGGTGTGATGGCCCACTACAAGGGCAAGCTCGCCGCGTGGGACGTGGTGAACGAGGCGTTCAACGAGGACGGCAGCCGCCGCAACTCCAACCTCCAGGGCACCGGCAACGACTGGATCGAGGTGGCGTTCCGCACCGCGCGGGCGGCCGACCCGTCGGTCAAGCTCTGCTACAACGACTACAACATCGAGAACTGGTCGTACGGCAAGACGCAGGGTGTCTACCGGATGATCCAGGACTTCAAGTCCCGGGGCGTGCCGATCGACTGCGTCGGTCTGCAGACCCACTTCACCGGCGGCAGCTCGCTGCCGAGCAACTTCCAGACCACGCTGTCCAGCTTCGCCGCGCTCGGCGTCGACGTGGCGCTCACCGAGGTCGACGTCACCAACTCGTCGACCTCGCAGTACCAGGGTCTGACCCAGGCGTGCCTGAACGTGCCGCGCTGCATCGGCATCACCGTGTGGGGCGTGCGCGACAGCGACTCCTGGCGCTCCAACGAGAACCCGCTGCTGTTCGACGGCGGCGGCAACAAGAAGGCCGCGTACACCTCGGTCCTGAACGCGCTCAACGCGGCCGGCCCGGGGCCGACCACCTCGCCGACCACCTCGCCGACCGCGACGCCGACCTCCGGGCCGACCACGCCGCCGCCGTCCGGCGGCGCCAGCCGGATCGTCGGCAGCCAGTCCGGCCGGTGCGTCGACGTGCCCAACTCGTCGCAGACCAACGGCACCCGGGTGCAGCTCTACGACTGCCACGGCCAGACCAACCAGCAGTGGACGTCCACCGGCAGCAAGCAGCTGACCGTCTACGGCGGCAGCCGCTGCCTGGACGCGGCCGGCTCCGGCAACGGCGCGGCGGTCCAGATCTACGCCTGCAACGGGCAGGCCAACCAGCAGTGGAACGTCAACTCCAACGGCACCATCAGCGGCGTGCAGTCCGGCCGCTGCCTCGACGTCTGGGGCACCGCCAACGGCCAGCAGATCCAGCTCTACGACTGCAACGGCCAGGCCAACCAGCAGTTCCGGCTCGTCGCCAACTGACCGACAGGCGGTGGCTCACCGTGGTGACGGTGGGCCACCGCAGTCGTCGGGCAGGTCGTCGTCCTCGCAGGTGCGGCCGTGCGCCATCAGGTCGCGGAAATCCGCCATCTTGTGCCGCATCACCCGCAGGTCCTCGTCCAGCTCGGCGCGGCGGCGGTGCAGCCGTTCCTCCTGCTCCTGAAGGATCCGCAGCCGCTGCGCGGAGTGCTCCGGGGTGCCGGGGCCGAGCGCCACGAAATGGCGGATCTCCGCGATCGGCATGCCGGTGCGGCGCAGCGCCTGCACCAGGCGCACGAAGCGGACGGCCGCCGGCCCGTACCGGCGGCGGCCGTCCGAGGTGCGCGTCACCAGCGGGATCAGGCCCTCACGCTCGTACCAGCGCAGGGTGTCGAGGCTCATGCCGGTCAGCTCCGACACCTCACGGATGCCCAGAGCGGTCGCGGTGGCGTTCACCCGCCAACCGTACGTCGGTCACCCGAGGTCGGAGAGGTCCAGCACGAACCGCCAGCGCACGTCGTTGCGGGCCAGCCGGTCGAGCGCGCGACCCACCTCCCGCGCCGGGACCTTCTCGACGTCCGCGACGATGCCGTGGCGGGCCGCGAACTCCAGCATCTCCCGGGTACGCGGGCGGCCCGCGCTGCCGGACGCGGCCAGCCGCTTGTAGCCGAGCAGCAGCGCCAGCGCCTCCGGCTCGTACCGGTCCGGGATGCCCAGCATGCAGAGCGTGCCGTCCATCCGCAGCGCCCGCAGGTACGGCGACGGGTCGTGCTTGGCCGACGCGGTGTCGAGGATGAAGTCGAACCGGCCCGCCTGCGCCGCCATCGCCGCCGCGTCACCGGAGACGATCACCTCGTCGGCGCCCAGCTCACGCGCCCCGGCCTCCTTGCCCGGCGAGGTGGTGAACACCGACACCCGCGCGCCCAGCGCCCTGGCGAACTTGACCGCCAGGTGCCCGAGGCCGCCAAGCCCCACCACACCGACCCGGTCCCCGGCGCCCACCTCCCAGCGGCGCAGCGGCTCGAACACGGTCGCCCCGGCGCACATCAGCGGCGCCGCCCCGGCCGGGTCCAACCCCGCCGGCAGCGGGTACGCGAACGACTCCCGCACCACGTAGTCCCGCGCGTAGCCGCCGAGCGTCACGCTGCCGTCGACGCGGTCCCGACCGCCGTAGGTCAGGGTGGGGAAGTCCACGCAGAACTGCTGCTCCCCGGCCTGGCACGCGCCGCAGGTGCCGCACGAGTCGACGATGTTGCCGACCGCGACCGGATCGCCCACCCGGAAGCCGGTCACCTCGCTGCCCAGCGCCGTGACCTCGCCGACGAACTCGTGCCCCGGCACCAGCGGCGGGGCGTCCGCGGTCAGCGCCTCGGCCGCGTGCAGGTCGGTGTGGCAGACCCCGCACCAGGTGACGCGTACCGCGAGGTCGTCCGGGCGCAGGGCCCGGCGTTCGAACGTGTACGGCGTCCAGCTTCCGCCGGGAGCCGTCAGTGCCATGCCTGTCGTCTGTGCCATGGCGGCGACGCTAGGCGCTGGAGTTCGCTCCAGCGCAAGCCTGCGCTCAGCCGGCGGTCTCCAGCGTCGACCCGATCGTGGCGAAGCCGCCGCCGGCGCGGGCGGTGTCGGCGATGGCGGTGAGCACCTCCAGCACGTGCAGCCCCCGGTTGCCCGTCGCCTGCGCCGGTCGTCCGGTCCGGATGGCCTCGGCCATGTCCACCAGCCCCATCCCCATGAACCCGTCGGACCCGCGCGGGCCGGGGAGCACCTCGACGAAGTCGGTGCCCGGCCCCTTCAGCAGCACCGGGCCACCCCACGAGTTGGCCTGCGCGGCGACGATGGTGCCCTCGGTGCCGTGGATCTCCAGGTGCGGCGTACGCGTCGCCGCGACGTCGAAGCTGGTCACCAGCGTGCCCAGCGCCCCGCCGGCGAACTCCAGCACGGTGTTGATGTGGGTGAGCGTCTCCACCCGGAAGGTCGACCCGGCGCGGGGCCCGGTCAGCACCTCCCGCTGCGCCCGCGCCGTGCCGCCCAGCGCCCCCACCCGGACGACGGGACCCATCAGCGCGGTCAGCACCGTGAGGTAGTACGGCCCGATGTCGAACAGCGGGCCGGCGCCCTCCTGGTAGAGGAACTCGGGCTCCGGGTGGAACCGCTCCGGCCCGGGATTCATCATCGCGGCGGCCACCGAGGTCGGCGTGCCGATCGCGCCCCGGGCGACGAGCTCCGCGCAGGTCCGCGCCCCGACGCCCAGGAACGTGTCCGGCGCGGTGCCGACCCGCAACGACCGGGCCCGCGCGGCGTCGAGGACGCGGCGACCGTCGGCCATGGTGGTGGCCAGTGGCTTCTCCGTGTAGACGTGCTTGCCGTGCGCCAGCGCGCGCAGGCTCACCTCGGCGTGCGCCCGGGGCGGGGTGAGGTTGAGCACCAGGTCGAGACCCGGATCGGCCAGCAGGTCGTCGACCGGGAGCACCGCCGGCACCCGGTGGGCGGCGGCGAGCGCCCGGGCCCGCGTCGGGTCGGCGTCGGCGCAGGCGGCGACCGTGACGGCCGGTTGGCCGGCCAGATTGGCGAGGTACCGGGAACTGACGTTGCCGCACCCCACCACGCCGACCCGGACCGGTCCCCGTGCGTCGGTCATGTCAGGAGAGCCTGATCTCTCGACCGGTCCGCGCCGACTCGTAGATCCCGTCGAGCATGCGCATCACCTCCGCGCCGTGCGAGACGGGCGCGACCTCCTCGGCCTCGCCGAGGCAGAGCGCGACGAAGTGCGCGATCTCGTTGGCGAACCCCTCGGCGAAGTCGAACGACAGATTGTCGATCTGGGGTGCCACGTTCAGCACCGTGTCGAGCATCTCGGTGGCGATCCGCAGCTCCGGTTCGAGTTCCGCGCCGCCGCGCTCGCCGAAGACCGCCACTTCGAGGCGGTCCTCCAGCGCGTGCAGCGAGTAGCTGGTCTCCAGCGTCAACGACGCGCCGTTGTCGAACCGGATCAGCGCGGCGGCGAAGTCCTCCACGTCGCTGCGCGTCGGGTCGTAGTCGGCGACCTTGTAGCGCGACAGCGAGGTGACGTTCGCCCGGTTGCCGAGCGGCGAGTGGGTGACCGCGCTGACGGTGACCGCCCGCGGCGTACCCATGAAGTACCAGCAGAGGTCCAGGACGTGCACGCCGATGTCGATGAGCGGCCCGCCGCCGGACCGCGCCCGGTCGGCGAACCAGCCACCCGGGTTGCCGAGCCGTCGGATGTTGGTCGCCCGCGCGTGGTAGACGTCGCCCAGCAGGCCGGTGTCGACGAACGACTTGAGCACCAGCGCGTTCGCGCCGAACCGCCTGACGAAGCCGACCTGGAGATGGCGGTCGTTGCGCGCGACCGCGTCGACGAGCGCCTGCGCCTCCCCGGCGGTACGGCTCAGCGGCTTCTCCACCAGGACGTGCTTGCCGGCGTCCAGCGCGGCGGTGGCGATCTCCGCGTGGGTGTCGTTCCAGGTGCAGATGCTCACCGCGTCGATCTCCGGGTCGGCGAGCAGGCCGTCGAGCGTGGGATGGACGCGGGCCACGCCGAACGTCTCCGCCTTCTGCGCGCTCCGCTCCTGGTTGACGTCGAACACGCCGGCGAGGTGGACGTCCGGGTTGGCGGCGTACGCGTCCAGGTGCATGTCCGCGATGCTCCCGACGCCGATCACCCCCACCCCGAGCCGGCTCACGAGGCCGTGCCGACCGGGCATGCCCTCACGGCCCTCGCTTCGCTCGGTGCGTTCGTTCATGCCGCCCCCACCTCGGCGAAGAGCCGCTTCGCGTTGGCCAGGCCGATCGGGTTCGCCATCAGGCACTCCTCGATGCCCTCGAACTCGATGGAGACGAAACCGTCATAGCCGGCGTCGAGGATGCCGCGCACGATCCGACGCATGTCCAGGTCGCCGTAGCCGACGATGGAGCCGAGCAGGTAGGTGCCGCCGGGGGTGTGGTGCCAGCCGTCGCCGGGGAACTGCGAGCGGACGTAGAAGTCCTTCAGGTGCACGATGCTGGCGTACGGGGCGTTGCCGGCGACCGCCACCACCGGGTTGTCGTCCACCGACATGAAGTTGCCGACGTCGAGCGTGGTCTTGAAGTTCGGCTCGTCGACCAGGTGGATGAGCCGGCGGACCCGCTCGCCGCCGTTCATCAGCAGCCCGTGGTTCTCCACGCTGGTGGTGATGCCGTACTGCGCGGCGTAGCGGGCGATCTCCTGGCACGCCTCGACCATGCGGGGCAGCAGCGCCTCGAACTCGGCGACGTCCTTGGCCCGGTGCGCCCACTTGGCGACGTCGTGGCGGAACAGCGTGATGCCCAGCTCGGCGGCCACGTCGAGGTGCCGCTTCACCCGCTGCATGTGCCGGTCGGCGTCCTCGCCGAGCAGGTCGGCCGGGACGACCAGGTTGGACAGCGTGACGCCCTGGTCGGCGGCGCGGGTCTTGATCTCGCGTACGAGATCGGGGTCCTGGTCGAGCGTGGAGGTGTCGTTGGAGATCTCCGGGGAGAGCGACACGGTCGCGATCTCCATGTGGGTGGCGTCGCTGGCCGCGATCCAGTCGATGACCTCGAAGAGGCTCATCCGGCCGGTGCGCAGGTGCTGGTAGAAGGAGTAGGAGCTGAACCCGAATTGCACGATGTTTCCTTTTCCTAGAGGGCGGCGTACCGGCGGCGTCGTTCGGCCTGGCGGACCGGGTCGGGAATGGGGGACGCCATGAGGAGCCGGTTGGTGTAGGGATGCTCCGGCCGGGACGTGACCACGTCGCCGTCGCCGGTCTCGACGATCCGGCCCTTGAGCATCACCGCGACCCGGTGGCAGACGTAGCGGACCACCGACAGGTCGTGGGAGATGAAGAGGTAGGCGACGCCGGTCTTCTCCTGCACGTCGATGAGCAGGTCGAGGATGCGGGCCTGGGTGGACAGGTCGAGCGCGCTCACCGGCTCGTCGCAGACGATGAGCCGGGGCTTCAGCGCCAGGGCGCGGGCGATGGCGATGCGTTGCCGCTGCCCGCCGGAGAACTCGCGCGGATACCGGCGGCCGGCGTCCGCCTCCAGGCCGATCTGGCGCAGCAGCTCACCGATCCGCGCGGTGGCCTCGGCCCGGGCCACGCCCTGGGCCCGCAACGGCTCGGCGAGGATGGTCTCCACGGTCATGGCCGGGTTGAGCGAGGAGTACGGATCCTGGAAGACGACCTGGATGTCGCGGCTCAACGCGCGGCGGGCGCGTCGGTTCGCGTGGGTGATGTCGACGCCGTCGAACGTGACCGTGCCGCCGGTGATCGGGGCGAGGCCCAGCACGGCACGGCCCAGCGTGGTCTTCCCGGAGCCGGACTCGCCGACCAGACCGACCGTCTCGCCCGCGCCGACCCGCATCGAGACGGCGTGCAGCGCGTGGAACGACGGCCTGCGCCAGCCGGCGCCGCGGTAGACGACGTCGACGTCGCGGATGTCGAGCAGGGGCGTGCCGGTGTCGTCGGGGGCGCTCACGACCCCACCTCCTGGAGGTCGCCGCGCTCCCGCCGGGGCGGCGCGTCTTCGAGGGTCGCGTTCAGGAGCATGCGGGTGTACTCGTGTCGCGGGTTCGCGAAGAGGCCGGCGACCGGCTGCTGCTCGACGATGAGGCCGTCGCGCATGACCGCCACCCGGTCGCAGATGTCGGCGACCACACCCAGGTTGTGGGTGACCAGGACGAGCCCCATGTCGCGCTCGCGTTGCAGACCGCGGAGGAGTTCGAGGACCTCGGCCTGGACCGTGACGTCGAGCGCGGTCGTCGGTTCGTCGGCGATGAGCAGCTCCGGGTCGCAGGAGACGGCGCCGGCGATGAGCACACGCTGGGCCATGCCGCCGCTGAGCTGGTGGGGATGGGCGGCGAGGGTACGCGGGGGGTCGGGGATGCCGACGCGGTCCAGCAGGTCGAGCGCCCGCGCGGTCGCGGCCTTCCGGGACAGGCCGAGCCGGTGCCGCATCGGTTTCGTGAGCTGGGCGCCGATCGTGAAGGACGGGTCGAGGTTCGACATCGGCTCCTGCGGCACGTACGCCATCCGGGTGCCGCGCAGCTTGCGTAGCTCGCTCTCGCGCAACCCGACGAGCGACTGCCCGTCCAGCGCGAGCTGCCGGGCGGAGACGGTGGCGTCGGGCGGCAGGAGCCCGAGGATCGCGAACGACGTCTGGGACTTGCCGGAGCCGGACTCCCCGACCAGGCCGAGGACCTCGCCGCGCGCGACGTGCAGCGACACGCCGCGTACCACCTCCTTGGTGGTGCCGTCCTCCGCCACGTACCGGACCGCCAGGTCCTCGACGCGCAGGAGGGCGTCGGCGGGCGGTGCGGCGGGCACCGGCGCGTCGCCGACCGCGGCCCGGTCGGCCGGCGTGTCGCCGGTCTCGATCCGGTCGACCGGGGTGTCGTCGGTGCGGGCGGGGCGTGCCGCGCGCTTGGTCCTACGCCGCAGGCTGATGCCGAGCGAGTCGGCGAGCGCGGTGCCGAAGAGCACCAGCGCCATGACCGTGACGCCGATCGCCACGCCGGGCGCGATGACCAGCTCGGGGGCGCGGTGGAAGTTCTGGAACGCGTTGCTCAGCTCGCCGCCCCAGCTCGGGCGCTGCGGGTCGCCGAAGCCGAGGAACTCCAGCCCGGACTGCACGATGATCGCCATGCCGAAGATGAACGAGGACCGCACGAGCACCGGACCCAGCACGACGGAGAGCACGTGCAGGAAGATGATCCGGACGTCGGACAGCCCGGCGACGCGGGCGGCGTCGAAGTACAGCTCCTCGCGTACGCCGATCACGGCGCTCCGGGTCAGCCGGAAGATGTCCGGTGAGGCGAGCACCCCGAGCGTGATCATCGTGGGGGCGAGGCCGCTGCCGAGCGAGGCGATCACCACGATGATGATCAGGATCTCGGGCAGGGACATCAGCATGTTGAAGAGCCAGCTCGACACCCCGTCGAACCACTTCGCGCGGTAGCCGGCGAGCAGGCCGGCGGGAATCCCGCACAGCAGCGCGACGGTCACCATGATCGCGCCGGCCTGGAGGCTCACCCGGCCGCCCCACAGCAGCCGGCTGAGGATGTCCCGGCCGTTCCCGTCGGTGCCCAGCGGGTGGTCGCCGCTCGGCGGCCGGAGCGCCTCGGAGAGCACCACCAGGTTGGGGTCCTGCGGGGCGAGGAGCGGGGCGAGGACGCTCGCGGCGACGATGGCCAGCAGCACGGCGCCGGCCACCACGCCCATCGGGTTGCCGAGGAAGGCGCGGAGTCTTCTGGAGGTACGGCCCGCACGGACCGTCGTGTCGGCGCTCATGCGTTGCGTACCTTCGGATTCAAAGCGGCGTAGAGGATGTCGACCGTCAGGTTGACGAGCACGACGACGAGCACGGTGAAGAGCAGGACGCCCATGATGACGGGGATGTCGCTGTTGCCCGAGGCGTTGATGGCGACCGCGCCGATGCCCTGGAGGCCGAACACCCGCTCGATGATGGCGGCGCCGCTCATCGCGGCGATGAACTGCAACGAGAGCATGGTCAACGCCGGCGGCGACGCGTTGCGCAGCACGTGCACCAGCAGGATGTGGCGTTGCGACAGGCCCCGGCTGCGGAGCGTCCGGACGTACGCCTGGCCGTTGACGGTGATCACGGAGTTGCGCAGTTGCTGGGCGATGGCGGCGATCGACCCGATCGACAGCGCGATGATCGGCAGGGTGATGGACCAGAGCCAGCCGCTGGGGGAGTCGCCCAGGTGGACGTAGCCGGTGGCGGGGAACCAGCCCAGCCGCACGGCGAAGATCAGCGCCAGGATGATCGCCACCCAGAAGTTCGGCAGGCTGAAGCCGAGCACCATGACCACCTGGAGCGCACGGTCGAACGTCCCGGGCCGGGTCGCCGCGAGCAGCCCGAGGACGACGCCCAGGACGGCAGCCACCAGGACGGCGCCGAGCGCGAGGGACACGGTGACCGGCAGGCGCGAGACGATGAGGTCCATGACGTCGGTGTTCTGCGCGGACGAGACACCCAGATCGCCCCGCGCGACGTGGCCCAGCCAGTCCAGGTACTGCTGGGCGACCGGCCGGTCGAGGCCGAGCTGCGCGCGCTTGACCGCGACCTGTTCCTCCGTGGCGTAGAGGCCGAGCGCGCCCCGGGCGGGGTCGGAGCCGGTGAGCATGAGGAAGAAGAACATCCCCGTCACCACCGTGAACGCCAACAGCAGGCCCGTGGCCAGTCGCCGGCCGATGAAGCCCAACATGCCTGCTACCTCCTAGCTGACCTGGGGTGGTCCGCCGGGTGGGCCGGTGGTGACCGGCCCACCCGGGGATCGACGGGCGGGGTTACTTGGCCGGGGCGAAGAAGCGCAGGCTCGGCATGAGCTGTGCCTGCTGCATGGTCACGTCGATGTCCGGCTTGAACAGGTAGACGTTCTCCTGCGTGACGATCGGGGCGAACCAGGCCTGCTCCACCAGGTGGGTGTTCAGCTCCTTGTAGAGCGCCGCCTGCTTGTCGCCCTGCGCGGCGGGAATCTCCTTGAGCAGCCGGGTGACGGTGTCGTCGGTGTACTTGAAGTTGTTCCACAGCGACGTCGGGGTGAGCTTGTTCAGCACGTCCGTCCAGGCCGGGATGTTGGTGGAGAAGGAGAGCATGAACGCCGGCTGGCCCTTCAGGGTCTCCAGGCCGCCGTTGGCGAAGCCGTTGACCGGCACCTGCTCCACCGTGATGCCCACGTCGGACAGGTACTGCGCGACGATCGGCACCAGCGGGGACATGAAGCCCTCACTGAACGAGATCTTGATTTTGAAGCCGTTGCCGTAGCCCGCCGCCGCCAGCAGTTCCTTCGCCTTCGCCGGGTCGTACGGGTAGCGCTCGTTCAGCTCCGGCACCCACGCCTCGCTGGCCGGGTTGAACGTCTGCGTGGAGACCTGGCCGAACCCGCCATAGTGGGTCTCCAGGATGGCCTTGCGGTCGAGCGCGTGGTTGATCGCCTGCCGCACCCGCACGTCGCCGAGCGCCGCCGACGCCTTGCCGGCCCGGTCCTGGAGGATGATGCCCTGCCACTCGCCGGGCACCGTCTTGACGGTGAGCCCGTCGGTCTTCGCCTTCGGCACCATGTCGGAGGTCCCGTACATGAACTGGATCTGACCGGTCGCGAGCGCGTTGTAGCGGGCGGTGAACTCCTCGTACGGACGGATCACCACGGTCTCGAACGGGAACGCCTCGCGGTTCCAGTAGCCCTCACGCGCGGTGAACTTGTAGCTGACGCCCTTCTCGGACGCGCCGGCGTCGAGCAGGTAGGGCCCGGAGCCGACCGGGGTGGTGGCGATGCTTCCCGCGGCGAGCGCCTTGGGGCTCACCATGTAACCCAGGTACGTCGCCAGGCCGGCGAGCAGGCCGGGGCTCGGCTCGCTGAGGTGCAGACGGACCGTCTTCGGGTCCACGACCTCGACGCGTTCGATCGCCCGGGCCGCCTCGGAGGCGCTGCCGGCGCCCTTCTTCCGCGCCTCGATGTTGACCTTCACCGCCTCGCCGTCGAGCGCGGTGTCGTCGCTGAACGTGACGCCGTCGCGCAGCTTCAGCGTGAGTTCGGTGAGGTCGTCGTTGTACGCGTACTCGGAGGCGAGGTTGCCTTCGATCTTCGAGTCGGCGGTCTTGCGGAGCAGCGGGTCGTAGACGGCCTCCGCGTAGTGGATGACCGCGCCCTCCTTCATCTCCGCCGGGTCCCAGGTCAGGACGTCGCCGTTGTTGCCGAGGACGAGTTGGGCGGAGCCGGCCTCACTGGCCTGCCCGCCACCGCTACAACCGGCGAGGGCGAGGGCGACCGCGGCAAGCGCTGCCGTCAGCGTGCGGGGTAGTTGCACTATGTTCCCTTCTGTTGCTGCAAAGCCAGCGCCGGTCGGCGTCGGGTCAAGCGATTCCGAGCTGTTGGCTCATGACCATGGCGGTCGCGCCGCGCAGGACTATGTCGTCGCCCAGCTCGGAGAGCCGGAGGACGATGTCGCCGTGGACCTCGGTCAGGGCGCGCCGGCGGATGGTCTCCATCGCGGCCGTGGCCAACGGCCCCTCCAACACCCGGTGCGGTCCGCTGAGGACGATCTCGGAGATGTTGAGCGCGGCCACGATCGGCGCCAGCACGGAGCCGAGCGCCTCGCCCGCGACGGTCAGCACCCGGGCGCGCTCCGCGTCGGTGCGGGCCCCGGACAGGTCCTCCTGGATGCGCCGGGTCGACAGCCAGGTCTCCAGGCAGCCGGTCTTGCCGCACACGCAGGGCCGCTCGCTGCCGGCGTCCACGACCACGTGGCCGATCTCGCCGGCCGCGAACCGGCTGCCCAGGATCGGGGTGCCGCCGAGCAGCAGACCCGCCCCCACGCCGACGCCGACCCGGACGAGGAGCGTGTCCGCGGCGCTCTCGCCGTAGCTGCGTTCGGCGAGCGCGGTGGCGTTGGCGTCGTTGGACACGACCACCGGGCAGGCGAAACGCTCACTGAGCAGCGCCTGGAGGTGGATGTCCTGCCAGCCCAGGTTGGGTGCGCTGAGGACGACGCCGCCGAGGTCCACGATGCCCGGCGTGCCGATGCCGATGCCGAGGAGCGGCGCGGTCACCTGCCGGTGTAGCGCCTCGACGAGACCGGTCACCTTCGCCAGGGCGTCGGCGCCGGTGCTGCCCTCGATCTCGACCTGCTGGCGGGCCACCACGGTGCCGCCGAGGTCGAGCACGGCCCCCCGGTAGAGCGTCGAGTGGCTCAGATCCAGGGCGACGGTCTGGTAGGCGCGCTCGTTGAACTCGAGCATCATGGCCGGCTTGCCCGGCCGGGTGCCGGCCCGCGTGCCGACCTCGACCACGAGGTCGTCGGCGAGGAGATCGCTCACCACGTCCGAGACGGAGACCCGCGTCAACCCGGTACGACGCGCCAGATCCGCCCGGCTGTGCGGTCCTTCCCGGTACAGCATCCGCAGCAGCAGTTCCCGGTTGTGCACACGTGCCTGCTCCGGGCGCACCTTCTCGCCGGTGCGGACCCGAGCCGGAACCTGGTCTCGGCGAAGGGTGCCCACCACCTGTCCCGGCTGCTCGGGCGGCGTTGCTCCGGAGGTATCAATGCACGTCACCCGGTTAGTACAGGGGGCTAACAAACCCCGGGACAAGAACGGGGCTCGCCTTGATGCCAAGTCGTTATGTTCGCCCCACGCCACCGTCAAGATCGAATAAGGTGGGCAAATGCCCTGGTAGCGACGCTGTCGCTCGCGCGCGCGGGAGAGGAGTGGTCAATTCGACGGCGAACGGGGGGCGCCGTCGCGGGTAGACCTCCGGTACGGTCCGTGGGGGACTATCCACGCTCGGTCAGTCAAGCGTGGCCTTCCGCCGGTCCACCGCGCCAGTCGCCGCCCGCCCGTCTCCCCGTCCCCCGTCCCCGGCCACGACCCCGGCCTCGTCTACGGCCCACCGGTGCCAGGCCCGCCGCCGCGCCCGCGTCGCCCACTCCACCACCGCCGCAGCGTGCACGCCGACACCCACGACCGCAGGGCCGACGCCGTCCGATATTGATCAGGCTCGTCGCCCAGTTCGGCCGCCCCGCCGACCCGGCCCCGTTGTGGCCCGCCGGTCTCTCGCCCTTCCCGTCCTTCGCCCGCCCGTCACTCGCCCGGCCTGCTGCCCGCCCGGCCTGCTGCCCGCCCGGCCTGCTGCCCGCCCGGCCTGCTGCCCGCCCGGCCTGCTGCCCGCCCGGCCCGTCGGGGCAACGGCTTGTGATCGTGGAACCTGCACGCGGCCACGTTCGTCCGCGCTCTCGCCGAACCCGTGCCCGGGTGCGCCAGCCCGCCCTTCTGAGCGTTGATCTTGCACTTTGGGCCCACGAAGCGCGGCTTATGCGCCGTTCGTCGGGGCAGCAAGTGCAAGATCGACGCGCTGGGGCGGGGGTGGGGTGAGGGCGAGGTGGGGTGGGGGCTATGTGAGGCGGTGGTTTAGGGCGGTGTGGCGTCGTCCGGCGCCGACGGTGCGGACGGCGGCGGCGAGCGCGCGGCGGGAGCCGACCAGGACGACCAGTTGCTTGGCGCGGGTGACGGCGGTGTAGAGCAGATTGCGTTGCAGCATCATCCAGGCGCTGGTGGTCAACGGGATCACCACGGCCGGATACTCCGAGCCCTGGGACCGGTGGATGGTCATGGCGTACGCGTGGCTGAGTTCGTCCAGCTCGTCGTAGTCGTACGCGATGTCCTCGTCCTCGTCGGTGCGGACGGTGAGCGTCTGGTCCTCCGGGGAGATGGCGGTGACGATGCCGAGCGTGCCGTTGAAGACGCCCGCCTGACCCTTGTCGTAGTTGTTGCGGATCTGGGTGACCTTGTCGCCGATGCGGAACACCCGCCCACCCATCCGCCGTTCCGGCTGCCCCTCGCGAGGCGGGGTGAGTTTCTGCTGCAACAGCGTGTTCAGCGCGCCGGCGCCGGCCGGGCCGCGGTGCATGGGGGCGAGCACCTGGATGTCGCGGCGGGCGTCCAGGCCGAACCTGGCCGGGACGCGGGTGCAGGCGACGTCGACGGTCAGGGCGGCGGCGGCCTCGGTGTCGTCGCAGGCGAAGAGGAAGAAGTCCGGCAGCCCCTGGAGGAGGGGCGGGCGGCCGGCGTTGATGCGGTGCGCGTTGGTGACGACGCCGGACTCGGCGGCCTGGCGGAAGACCTGCGTCAGCCGCACCCGGGGAATCGCCGGGGCGGCGAGCAGGTCGCGGAGCACCTCACCGGCGCCGACCGACGGAAGCTGGTCGACGTCACCGACCAGCAGCAGGTGCGCGCCGGGCGGGACGGCCTTGACGAGCTTGTTGGCGAGGACGAGGTCGAGCATGCTCGCCTCGTCGACCACGAGCAGATCGACGTCGATCGGGTTGTCGCGGTCGTAGGACGCGTCACCGCCGGGGCGTAGCTGCAACAGCCGGTGCACGGTGGCGGCCGGATGGCCGGTCAGCTCGGCGAGACGCTTCGCGGCGCGGCCGGTCGGCGCGACGAGCGTGACCTTCGCCTTCTTCGCGGCGGCCAGCTCGACGATCGAGCGTACGGTGAAGCTCTTGCCGCAGCCCGGCCCGCCGGTGAGCACCGCGACCTTCGAGGTCAGCGCGAGCCGGACGGCCTGTTCCTGCTCCTCGGCGAGGTCGTTGCCGGTGCGGGCCCGCAACCACCGCTGCGCCTTGCCCCAGTCCACGTCGTGGAAGTGGGGCAGCCGGTCGACCCGGTCGCGCAGCAGCCGGGTCAACGAGGTGGCGAGCGACCGCTCGGCGCGGTGGAGGGGCACCAGGTAGACCGCCGGCACCGGTTCCCCGTCCCGGCCGGGCAGCGACTCGCGGACGACACCCTCGTCGGCCACCAGGTCGTCGAGGCAGCGGGCGACCAGGTCGGCGGGCACGTCGAGGATCTTCGTCGCGTCCGCGACCAGCTCCGGTTCGGGCAGGTAGCAGTGCCCGTCGTCGGTGGCCTCGGAGAGCGTGTACTGGAGGCCGGCCATCACGCGTTGCGGGCTGTCGTGCGGGATGCCCACCGACCGGGCGATCGTGTCGGCGGTCTTGAAGCCGATGCCCCACACGTCGGCGGCCAGCCGGTACGGCTCCTTGGTGACCACGTCGACGGAGGCGTCGCCGTACTGCTTGTAGATCCGCACCGCCAGCGAGGTCGACACGCCGACGCCCTGGAGGAAGACCATCACCTCCTTGATGGCCTTCTGTTCCTCCCACGCGGCGGTGATCTTCGCCGTACGCTTCGGGCCCAGCCCCGGCACCTCGACCAGTCGGGCCGGCTCCTCCTCGATGACCCGCAACGTGTCCAGGCCGAAGTGCGCGACGATCCGCTCGGCGAACACCGGCCCGATCCCCTTCACCAGACCCGAACCGAGGTAGCGCTGGATGCCCTGGATCGTGGCGGGCAGCACGGTGGTGTACGAGTCGACCTCGAACTGCCGGCCGTAGCGCGGATGCGACGACCAGCGTCCGTGCAGGCGCAGGCTCTCACCGGGCTGCGCCCCCAACAGCGCGCCGACCACGGTCAGCAGGTCACTGCCCCGCTCGGTGGCCACCCGGGCCACCGTGTAGCCGGTCTCCTCGTTGACGTAGGTCAGGCGCTCCAGGACCGCTTCCAGCGTGGCCAGCGGGGGACGGGGTGCGGCGGTCACGGCCACCATCTTGCCTCCGACCGACGCGGCTCTCCCAGACCGGCTGCCACGGTTCGTCGTTGTGCACGATGATGTCCGCGTGCTCGGTCGGACGGGCGGTGGCGAAGTAGAGCTGCTGGGCGGGGAGGTACCGCTCGCGCCAGCGCCGTTCGACCTCCGCCCGGGACGACACCTGGCGCTCCCGGATCACGGCCCGCTCCACGGTCCGGTCGAGTGCGGTCGACACGAAGACGCGCAGGTCCCACCGTTCGAGCAGTTCCGGGCGCAGCAGGAAGACGCCGTCGAAGACCAGCACGGCGTCGGCGGGGGCGGTCGTGACCGGCGGGGCCAGCACCGTGTCCGTGGCGTGGTCGTAGACGGCGGGGCGGAAACGCCGGTCCCCGCCCGGGCCGAGCGGATCCAGCAGCACCCGGGTCAGTGATTCCCGGTCGTGGGCGTCGAAATAGCAGCCCTCGGCTGAGAACTCACCGCGCGGATAGCGTTGCGCCCGGGGGAACAGGAAGTCGTCGACGGTCGCGCGGATGACGTCGCGGCCCCGCTCACGCAGGATGGCGGCCAGCTCGTCGGCGAGGGTGGTCTTGCCGGCGGCGGGCGGCCCGTCGACGGGCGACGCGCGTCGGGTGGGTGCCGGTGACGGACCCGACGGCCCCGGCCAGGTGGTCGAGCAACTCGTCGCGGGTGCCGTGCGCCATGTCCGGCCGCCGTCCTGGGTCGTCGCGAAGGTGCGGTTCGGGGTCGACCTTATGCGCGTCACCCTCTCGGGCACGGACCTCAACCCTCACCACGGTGATCGGGTAGCCTGATGGCCCAGCGGGCCGTTAGCTCAATTGGCAGAGCTGAGGACTTTTAATCCTTAGGTTCTGGGTTCGAGTCCCAGGCGGCCCACCGCCACCCTGTCCCCTGAACGCCGCGAGACCGCCGGCTTCGGCCGTCGCGCGGTCGGTCGCCTCCCGGCCCGCCCGGTCGCCTCCATCGCTCCGCGCACCCGGTGGCCGCCGCCTCCGCGCCCACCTTGCTCCCGCCGCTGCGCGTCGGCCTCGGCTCGCTGTCGGGTCCTTGACCCGGACTTCACCGGCACCTGCCCCGGCTGGCATCCATCCCACAGGGCCTCGGAACTCGGTCGATGACGCTGTTTGATAGCTTCTTGACCGGTACAGAAGACTCCTTTACTATACCGGTATAGAAAGCAATGCCGATGAGTCAGGAGTTCGCCATGGAGATGCCCGCCGCCTTCGTGACCGCCGTCAACGCCGTCGACTTCGAATTCGCCAGCGCCCGCCCGGACGCCCCGGTCGTCCCGTACGTGGAGAAGCCGCCGCGCACCAGGGCCGTCCGCGCGGCCGTTGCCAGGCGTCTCGCTCGCGTCGCCAAAGTGGTCAGGCTGGCGTGACGCCGGTCTTTGATAGCCTCGTACCAGCCGGTAGGCATCGGCGTCCGCCGACCCGCACGGCGGGTGTCGGACGACAGGACCGGTCCGCCGTCAGGGCTCCCTCGCCCTCCGGCGGCGGACACATCTGGACCGACTGGTGGTGGCGTGGCGTCCCGGGTGACACTGCAGACGATCGCTGACCGGGTCGGCGTGAGTCGGATGACCGTGTCGAACGCCTTCTCCAAGCCCGACCAGTTGTCCGCGGCGCTACGCGAGCGCATCCTCACCGCCGCCCAGGAAGTGGGCTACGTCGGCCCTGATCCGGCGGCCAGAGCCCTGGCCAAAGGCACCACCGGCGCCGTCGGCATCGTACTGACCTCCTCGCTCCGCTTCGCCTTCACCGACCTGGTCGCCACCAGCTTCCTCGGCGCGGTGGCGGAGGAACTCGGCCCGACCGGCCTGTCGCTCACCTTGCTGACGTCGTCCGACGACGGCGCGATCATTCCGGCGCGTGACGTGGCGATCGACGGTGCGCTTGTCTACTCGTGCGATCCCACGTCGACCGCCGTCCAGTTCCTCACCCGCCGCAAGCTGCCCCTGGTCTACGTCGACCAGGTGCCGGTCGACGGGATCCCCGCCGTCAACGTGGACGACCGCGCCGGCGCTCGGGCCGCCGCCCAGCACCTGATCGACCTGGGGCACCGGCGGATCGGCCTGCTCCTGTCCGGCCTGCACGGCACGCACGGTGTGGTCACCGCGGCCGACCTCACTGTGGAGGGGCACGCCTCCACGCAGCGGCTGCTCGGGTGGCGCGACGCGCTCGACGCGGCCGGCATCGATCCCGTGATGGCTCGGCAGGGCGGCGCCGACCTGGAGCAGGCGAAGGCGGGTGCCCGGCTGCTCCTGGACCGGCCCGACCGGCCCACCGCGCTGCTCTGCTTCTCCGACGCTGTCGCCTACGGCGCGCTCCGGTGCGCCGAGGATCTCGGCATCGACGTGCCCGGCCAACTGTCGGTGGTCGGCTTCGACGACAACCCACTCGCCGTGCAGATTCGCCCCACCCTGACCACCGTCCGTCAGGACGTGCAGGCCAAGGGGCGGCTCGCGGCGGCAGCGCTCAGCCGCGCGATCCAGGACCGTCTCGCCGGCCGTCCGATCACCGCCGAACACTCGCTGCTCCCCACCGAACTCGTCGTCCGGGACAGCACCGCCCCACCGGCAGGCTGATCACTCCGCGATTCACCGGCCAGCGCGCACACCGGCGCCCGGCTCGGCGGTCCGCCACGTCCGTCTCGGCGCACTCGCCCTCGCCCCGGACGGCACCGCCCGTCGCGCGTGCGTAACCCGGCGTCGCGTCCCCCTGACGTGGCGCTGACCTGCCGTCGAGCCGCCGGACATCGATCGGCCGTCTCCTGTTGTGCAGTCATGAGAACGGGTCTAACCTCCGTTGCTTAAACCGGTTTAGTAGCGCGAGGAGGTGCCGGTGACCCGGCCAGGTCGACCGACGATCCGCGACGTCGCCCGCGTGGCCGGCGTATCGAAGGGTCTGGTGTCCTTCGCGCTCAACGGCCGCCCCGGGGTGGCCGACGAGACGCGGGAGCGGATCCTCACCGCCGCCCGCGCCCTGGGCTGGGAGCCGAGCCACCGGGCCCGCGCCCTGTCCGCCTCGCGGGCGTTCGCGGTCGGCCTGGTGATCGCCCGCCCGCCCGAGCTGCTCGGCGCGGACCCGTTCTTCCCCGCCTTCATCGCCGGGGTGGAGCGGACCCTGTCCGACCGGGGCCAGGCGCTCGTCCTCCAGGTGGTGCCGGAGTCGGCCGAGGAGGCCGGCTACCGGAAGCTGGCCG
Organism: Micromonospora sp. DT227; assembly: GCF_049841835.1. Classification (NCBI taxonomy): domain Bacteria; kingdom Bacillati; phylum Actinomycetota; class Actinomycetes; order Micromonosporales; family Micromonosporaceae; genus Micromonospora; species Micromonospora sp. DT227. The sequence continues at coordinate 688,780 of NZ_JBNCLA010000001.1, forward strand.
CCGACGGCCGGGTGGACGGCGTCTTCCTGCTCGACCTTCGGGTGGACGACCCACGGCTCGCGCTGCTGGAACAGCTCGGGCTGCCGGCGGTGACGATCGCCCGCCCGATGGCGCCGACCCGCTGGCCGGCGCTGCTGATCGACGACCGGCCGGGCATCGCCGCCGCGGTCGCCCACCTGGTCGACCTGGGGCACCGACGGATCGGGCACGTCGCCGGGCCGGACCACTTCCTGCACGGCCGGGTCCGTCGGCTGGCCTGGGAGCGGGCGCTGGCGGACGCCGGCCTGCCCGCCGACCTCTGCGTGGCGTCGGACTTCTCGGCGGCCGGCGGCGCGCAGGCCACCCGCGAGCTGCTCGACCGGGCCGAGCAGCCCACCGCGATCGTGTACGCCAACGACCTGATGGCCATCGCCGGGCTCGCGGTGGCCCGGGAACTCGGTGTCGACGTGCCCGGGCAGCTCTCCGTGACCGGGTTCGACGACGCCGAGCTGGCCGGCTACGTCAGCCCGCCGCTGACCACCGTGCGGACCGACCCGTTCGAGTGGGGGCGGGCCGCCGCGCACGTCCTGCTCGAACTCATCGACGGCGAGCCGGTGGCCGACGTGCCCACGCCGCCCGCGCAGCTCGTCCTCCGTGCCTCCACCGCACCACCACCGGCGCCGCCCGCCCAGCGGCGTCGTTCCCCCGCACCGTCCCGATCGGAGCAGACATGAAACGTACCCTTCCGGCCCTGCTGCTGACCGCCGCGCTCGCCGTCACCGCGGGTTGCGACGGCAGCGGCGGTGGCGGTGACGCCGCCGAGGCCAACGCCGCCCGTGGCCCGATCGACATCTGGCTCTCCAACAACCAGGAGGAACTGGCCTGGGGCAAGGCGATGGTCGAGGCGTGGAACGCGGAGCACGCCGACCAGAAGATCACCGCCCAGGAGATCCCGGCGGGCACCAGCTCGGAGGAGGTGATCGGCGCCGCCATCACCGCCGGCAACGCGCCCTGCCTGATCTTCAACACCGCGCCGGCGGCCGTGCCGCAGTTCCAGAAGCAGGGCGGGCTGGTCGCCCTGGACTCGTTCGACGGTGGCGCCGCCTACATCGCCGAGCGCACCGGCCAGACGGCGGACCAGTACAAGTCGCCGGACGGCAAGTTCTACCAACTGCCGTGGAAGTCCAACCCGGTGATGATCTTCTACAACAAGACGGTCTTCGCCAAGGCCGGGCTGGACCCGGAGCGGCCCCCGCTGGCGACGTACGACGAGTTCCTCGCCGCCGCCCGGAAGATCAAGTCGTCGGGCGCCGCCCCGGCCGCCATCTACCCGGCCCCGACCAGCGAGTTCTTCCAGTCCTGGTTCGACTTCTACCCGCTGTTCGCGGCCGAGACCGGTGGCAAGCAGCTCGTCGACCAGGGCAAGGCCCAGTTCGACTCGCCCGAGGGCCAGCGGGTCGCGGAGTTCTGGAAGACGCTCTACGCCGAGGGCCTCGCCCCGAAGGAGAAGTACAACGGCGACTCGTTCGCCGACGGCAAGGCCGCCATGGCCATCGTCGGCCCGTGGGCGATCTCGGTGTACGGCAGCAAGGTGAAGTGGGGCGCGGTGCCGGTGCCGACGTCCACCGGCAAGCCGGCCGACCAGATCCGCACGTTCAGCGACGCGAAGAACGTCGCCATGTACTCCGCCTGCAAGAACCGCGCCACCGCCTGGGACGTGATGCGCTTCGCCACCAGCAAGGAGCAGGACGGCTCGCTGCTGGCCAAGACCGGTCAGATGCCGCTGCGCACCGACCTGGCCGCCGCGTACCCGGACCACTTCGCCAAGAACCCGGCCTACCAGGCGTTCGCCGACCAGGCTGCCCGGACGGTCGAGGTGCCGAACGTGCCGAACTCGGTGGCCGTCTGGCAGGCGTTCCGCGACGCGTACTCCGAGTCGGTGATCTTCGGTAAGAAGCCGGTGCCCGACGCCCTCGGCGCCGCCGCGGACAAGGTCGACCAGCTCGCCGCCGGATCCTGATGTCCACCGCCCACACCGCGGCGGCCCCCGCCCCCGGGGCCGCCGCGCGAAGCCCGAGACCGGCCGGCCGGGGCCGGATGGCGACCGTGCTGGGCCGCCACCCGGTGGGCATGGTGCTGGCCGCGCCGTACGCGGTCTTCATCGCCGTGGTGTTCGCCTACCCGCTCGGGTTCGCGATCTGGATGAGCTTCCACGACTACTTCTTCGCCGCACCGGGCGCGGTGGTGGACCGGCCCTTCGTCGGGCTGGACAACTACCGCGCGGTGCTCGCCGACCCCACGGTCCGCCAGTCGTTCGGCAACATCGGGATCTTCCTGGTCATCAACGTGCCGCTGACCACGGTGCTGGCGCTGCTGCTGGCGGTCGCGCTGAACCGGGTGGTGCACGCCCGGACGTTCCTGCGGGTCGCGTTCTACGTGCCGTACGTGACCGCAAGCGTGGCGGTGGTCGGGGTGTGGTTGTTCCTGTTCAACGCCGGCGGCCTGGTCAACTCCGTGCTCGGCCCGCTGGCGCCCGACCCGTCCTGGCTGGTGAACGCCGGCCTGGCGATGCCGGTCATCGCGGTGTTCGTGGTCTGGAAGCAGCTCGGCTTCTTCATCCTGCTCTACCTCGCCGCGCTCCAGAACGTGCCGAAGGAGCTGTACGAGTCGGCGTCGGTCGACGGCGCGGGCTGGTGGCGGCGGTTCCGGTCGGTGACCGTGCCGGCGGTCCGCCCGGCGACCGCCCTGGTGGTCATCCTGGCCACCATCACCGGCGCCAACCTGTTCACCGAGCCCTACCTGCTCACCGGCGGGGGCGGCCCGAACGGCGCGTCCGCCTCCCCGGTGCTGGTGATGTACCAGCGCGGCATCCAGCAGGGCCAGCCGGACGTGGCCGCCGCCATCGGCGTGCTGCTGGTGATCGGGGTGCTGATCATCTCGTTGGTCAACCGCCGGCTGATCGAGAGGGACTGACGTGACACCGACCTCCACCGCCCGGTGGCCGGGGCTGCTGCGCCACGTGGTGCTGTTCGCCGGGGCCCTGCTGTTCCTCTTCCCCTTCTACTACATGCTGATCGGCAGCCTCCAGGCCGAACCGGACACCTCGGTCGCCGGGGCGTTCCCCACCTCCGGCCTCACCCTGGACAACTACCGGGACATCAACTCCCGGGTCGACCTGCTCGGCTCGCTGATCAACTCGGGCGTGTTCACCGGCGGCGTCATCCTCGGCACCGTGGTCTTCGGGGTGCTCGCCGGCTACGCGCTGGCCCGGCTGCGGTTCCGCGGCCGGGGCACGCTGTTCGCGCTGGTGCTGCTGGTCCAGGTGATCCCCTTCCAGCTCCTGCTGATCCCGCTCTACGTGCTGATCGTGCGCGGGTACGGGCTGGCCGACTCCTACCTCGGGATGATCCTGCCGTTCGCGATCAACACCACGGCGGTCTTCGTCTTCCGGCAGTTCTTCCTGCAACTGCCGGACGAGCTGTTCGCCGCCGCCCGGATCGACGGCGCCGGTGAACTGCGGGTGCTCTGGTCGGTGGCGTTGCCGCTGGTCCGTCCCGCGCTGCTGACCGCGGTGCTGCTCACCTTCATCGGGCCGTGGAACGAGTTCCTCTGGCCGTTCCTGATCACCAAGCAGGCGGACATGCAGCCGCTGGCGGTCTCGCTGGCCAACTACATCAGCAACGTGGCGGCCCGCGCCGCCAACCCGTACGGCGCGGTGCTGGCCGGTGCCTGTGTGCTCGCCGCGCCGGCCGTCGGCCTCTTCGTGGCCTTCCAACGACACTTCATCTCCACCGACATCGGCTCCGGTGTGAAAGGTTGACATGCCTGTCTCGACCACTGTCCCGTACACGCTGACCCGGCTGGGCGTGCTGATGGCGCCCGACCCGGCCGAACCGTTCGAGGCCGCCGGCGTGCTCAACCCGGCGAGCGGGCGTACCCCGGACGGCCGGCTGCACCTGCTGCCCCGGCTGGTCGCCGACGGCAACGTGTCCCGCGTCGGGCTCGCCGAGGTCGAACTGCGCGACGGCGTACCGGTCGGCGTGCGCCGGCACGGCGTCGTGCTGGCCCCGGACGAGGGCTGGGAGCGCGGCCTGAACAACGCCGGGGTGGAGGACCCGCGCACCACCTGGGTGCCGGACCTCGGCCAGCACCTGATGACGTACGTGGCGTACGGGCCGCTCGGCCCCCGCCTCGCGCTGGCCGTCTCCACCGACCTGCGCTCCTGGCGGCGGCTCGGGCCGGTGCAGTTCACCTACCAGCCCGACCTGGACACCGACCTCAACCTGTTCCCCAACAAGGACGCGGTGTTCTTCCCCGAACCGGTGCCCGGCCCGGACGGCCGGCCCTGCTACGCCATGCTGCACCGGCCGATGTGGGACCTCGGCTGGTTCCGCCCCGGCGAGGGCGTGCACCTGCCGGCCGGCACCACCGACGAGCGGCCCGGCATCTGGATCTCGTACGTGCCGGCGGACGAGGTGCACGCCGACATCACCGCGCTGGCCCGCCCCCGGCACCACCGGTGCGTGGCCCTGTCCGAGTTCCCCTACGAGGAGCTGAAGATCGGCGCCGGCCCGCCGCCGCTGCGGGTGCCGGAAGGCTGGCTGCTGCTCCACCACGGGGTGACCGGCCACGTCCCCAGCGGCTGGGACCCGACCACCCAACGCGTCGAGTACGCGGCCGGGGCGATGCTGCTGGACCCGGCCGACCCGGCCCGGGTGCTGGCCCGCACCGCCGAGCCCATCCTCGTGCCGGACACCGAGGACGAGAAGGCCGGCACCGTGCCCAACGTCGTCTTCCCCACCGCGATCGAGGAGGTCGACGGCGTGCGGTTCGTGTTCTACGGAATGGCGGACACGAAGATCGGCGTCGCCCGGCTCGACCACACCCAGTGACGCCCGAGGAGACCACCATGAAACGCCGATCCCTCCTGCTGGGCGGCAGCCTCGCGCTCGGCGCCCCCCTGCTGGTGGCGGCCCCGGCCCGGGCCGCCACCGTGCCCGCGTTGACAAATTTGTCCCATCTGGACTACCTGCTCGACCGGGTCACCCCGCCCGCGCAGGCCGGGCACACCACGTACCGGCTCGCCGACACGCCCACGATCGGGGTGCTGTGGACGTACGCCGAACCGAACCCGGACGGCACGTTCCGGCGCGTCGGCGGCGGGGCGTACGACCCGGCGACGGACACCTGGGGGCAGGGCGCCTACAACGCCGACGACATCGCCCGCGCCGCCGTGGTCTACCTGCGACACTGGCGGTCCACCGGCGCCACCACCAGCCGCGACGCCTCGTACGCCCTGCTGCGGGGCCTGACCTATCTCCAGACCGCCACCGGGCCGGACGCCGGGAACGTGGTGCTCTGGATGCAGCCCGACGGCACGCTGAACCCGAGCGCCGAACCGGTCGAGCTGCCCGACCCGTCCGACAGCGGCCCGTCGTACTGGCTGGCCCGCACCGTCTGGGCGCTGGGCGAGGGGTACGCCGCCTGGCGTACCGCCGACCCCGGGTTCGCGTCGTTCCTGCGCGAGCGCCTCGACCTCGCGGTCGGCGCGTTGGAACGCCAGGTGCTCGTCCGGTACGGCACGTGGCAGGTCGTCGACGGCGAACGGACGCCCGGCTGGCTGATCGCGGACGGCGCGGACGCCACCGCGGAGGCCGTGCTGGGGCTGGCCGCGTACGTGCGGGCCGGTGGCGGCGCCGGGGCGCGGCGGGCGCTGAGCCGGTTCGCCGAGGGCATCGCCGCGCTGGCCGACGGGGACGTCCGGGAATGGCCGTTCGGCGCGGTCCGTCCCTGGGCGCTGTCCCGCTCGGTGTGGCACGCCTGGGGTTCGCAGATGCCCGCGGCGCTGGCCGTCGCCGCGCGGGTGCTCGGTGACCGGCGGCTGCTGCCGGCGGCGGTGGCCGACGCGGCGGTCTTCACGCCGTGGCTGCTCACCTCCGGCGGCCCGGACAACGGGCGGCAGCCCACCCCGACGGACCGGTCGCAGATCGCCTACGGCGTGGACTCCCGCGTGCAGTCGCTGCTCGCCGTCGCCGACGCCACCGGGCGCGACGGGTTCCGGCAGCTCGCCGGCCTGACGGCCGCCTGGTACTTCGGCGCCAACGCGGCCGGCGTGCCCGGGTACGACCCGGCGACCGGGCGCACCGTCGACGGCATCGCCGGCGACGGGACGGTCAACCGCAACGCCGGCGCCGAGTCGACCATCCACGGCCTGCTCAGCATGCTGGCGTTGGACGCCCACCCCGAGGTGGCGGCGCTGGCCCGGCAGGGCCGGATCGTGACGCGGGTCGGCGGCACCGTGGTGGAGGCCGAACAGGCCACGCTGACCGGCGGCGCGGAGGTGGTCACCCCCGACTCGACGTGGACCGGCGAGTCCGCGTTCAGCGGCGCGTACGCCCTGCTGCCGGCCGGCGCGACCGCCCGCTGGCGGTTGCCGGCCGCGGACCAGCCCCGGCTGGTGCTCCCGGTGGTCGAGTTGCGGCCGGGCAGCCGGGCCGTCACCCGGTGGTCCGCCGCCTCGCCCGACGGCCGGGCGCGGACCGTGGGCACCGTCCGGCACGGGCGGGTCGGCGCGCAGGGGACCTCCCCGGCGCCCGGCGCGCTGCTGCCGGTGACGCCGAGCGGCCCGGCGGAGGCGCCGGCCGACGCCGTCGACCTGGTCGCGGTCTCGGCCGGCGGGGACGCCGTGGTCGACGCGGTCCTGCTGGAACCGCTCGTCTCCCGGTACGTGATCGCCGGCACCGGGTCGACGACGGCGCTGCTGCGCAGTGCCGCCCGCACGCCCCGGACCGTCCCGGTCACCGTGCCCGGCCCGGGGACGGTGTGCGTCGAGACGTACGACGCGCAGGGCGTGCGGCGGTCCCGGACCCGGACCCGGGGCGGCACGGTGCCGGCGGTGGTGCTGCCCGGCGGCTTCACGCTCGTCCGGCGCTGACGGGCGCGGCCCGGGCGGTCTTCCCCGCCCGGGCCGGAAGTCGCGCTCCCGCGCGGTTGCTGTCCGGTTCAGCGGGTACCGCACCGGGCATGCGCATCGTGATCGTGGGGGCGACCGGAAACGTGGGAACGGCGGTCCTGCGCCGGCTGCGGCAGGAGTCGGCGGCGGAACTGGTCGGCGTGGCCCGCCGGCTGCCCGGGCCGGACGCCGGTGAGCCGTACGACGACGTCCAGTGGCACCCCTGTGACATCGGCGCGCCCGGCGCCGCCGACGAGCTGGTGCGGATCTTCGCCGGTGCGCGGGCGGTCGTGCACCTGGCCTGGCAGATCCAGCCCAGCCACGACCGGCGCACGCTCTACCGGACCAACGTCGGCGGCAGCCGCGCGGTCATCGAGGCCACCGTCCGGGCCGGCGTTCCCGCCCTGGTGTACGCCTCGTCCGTCGGCACCTACGCGCCCGGCCCGAAGGACCATCCGGTCAGCGAGAACTGGCCGGCGACCGGGGTGCGGACGTCGTCGTACAGCCGGGACAAGGCCGAGGTGGAGGCGCTGCTGGACGACGTGCGGCGGGAGCACCCGGAGCTGCGGGTGGTCCGGCTGCGGCCGGGTCTGATCTTCCAGCGCGACGCCGGCACCGAGATCAGCCGCTACTTCCTCGGCCCGCTGGTGCCGGTGCGGCTGCTGCGCTACGGACGGATCCCGCTGGTGCCCTCGCACAAGCGGCTCCGGATGCAGGCGGTGCACGCCGACGACGTGGCCGACGCGTACGCCCGGGCGGTCCTCGGCGACGCGCGCGGCGCGTTCAACGTGGCGACCGACCCGGTGCTGACGCCGGCGCTGGTGGCGCGGCACTTCCACGGCTGGACCGTGCCGGTGGCGGTGCCGGTGCTGCGCGCCGCGGCGGCGGTGACCTGGCGGGCCCGGCTGCAACCGGTCGACACCGGCTGGGTCGACCTGGCGCTGAACGTCCCGCTGATGTCCGCGCAGCGGGCCGAGACGGACCTCGGCTGGGTGCCCCGGGTCGACACGGTGACCGCCCTGAAGGACCTGATCGCCGGCATGTCGACGAGGTCGGGAACCACGTCTCCACCCCTGTCGACGGACCCCACCCTCCCTGGCCGCGCGGCTGCCGTGCCGAAGGGCCACCTCCCCGGCCACCCCAACCCGTACTGACCAGCGGGGTGAGAAGGGGCCCCTTCTCTACCGGAGGCGTTAAGCAGGGGCCCGGCCTTCAGCCGCGGGTGAGGCGGGCGCCGAGGAAGAAGATGCCGGGGGCGCCCTTCGTCTCGAAGCCCCTGCTGGGGTTGCGGCGCAGGGTCGAGCTGGTGATCGACAGGGTGCCGGTGCGGTTGTTGCTGACGAAGAAGATGGCGCCGCCGCCCTCGTTGGCGCTGTTGTCCTCGACGATCGTGCCGGCGAGCTTCACCGCGAACTCGTTGCCGTCGCAGTAGATCGCGCCGCCGCTGCCGCCGCCCGGCGTGCCGCCCCGGGCCGGGTTCGCGCCGGTGCCGACCGCCTGGTTGTCACGGAAGACGCTGTTCAGCACCGTCCAGGAGACGCCGATGCTGCTCAACGCCGCGCCGTTGGCGCACACCCCACCGGTGAACGTGCTGCCCACCACGTACACCGGCTTGTTCTCGAACTGGCTGAGCACCCGCAGCGCGGCACCGCCCAGGTCCGGCCCGGTACGGTCACAGCGGTTGTCGACGAACCGGGAGTTGACCACCTTGACCCGGCCGCCACGGACGAAGATCGCGCCGCCCCCGCCGCCCTCGGTCCGCTCGCCCGTCGAGTTGCCGTTGGCGAACGTCAGGTTCTGCACGGTGAGCTGCGGGTGGTCCTGGTTCTGGCAGTGCGAGGTGGTGTAGCCCTGCGCCGGGTCGCAGGTGTTCAGGTAGAGGATCCGTCGGCTGCCGCCGCCGCTCAGCGTGACCTTGCCGCCGCCGTCCAGCACGATGCGCGGGCCGTGCGCGTTCACCACCTTGGCGGTGGCCTTCATGGTGATGGTCACCGGTGCCGGTCCGCAGTCGAACGTGATGATGCCGCCGGCCGCCACCGCCTTCACCACCGCCGCCGAGGTGCAGCTCGCCGGCGTGCCGGTGCCGACGGTACGGGTCGGACGCGACGTGTCCACGGCCCGCGCCTCGGCCGGCACGGTGGCCCGCCCATCCGGGTTGCCGGCGCGGAACGCGACAGCGGCCGGGCCGGGGCTCGGCTTGGCGGTGCCGAGGCCGGCGCGGGCGCTCGGCGAGGCGGCCGGGGCGGCCGGGACAGCGGCGGCGGTGGCACCGGACGGTGTGCCGGCCGGGGTGCCGGTGGCGGCGGCCGGGGCGGTCCGGTCGGACGACTCGCCGCCGCACCCGGGCAGCGTGGCGGTGACCAGGGCGAGGACGAGGAGGGAGACAGCGGACTTCACGCGCACCCGCCGATGCTAGGGGGACCGGCCGCCCCGGCACGACTCCGTCGGCGATCCTTAACCCGCGGCTAAGCCGGCGGTCAGGCGTGCGAGAGGGCGAACGCGACCAGGAAGCCGAGCACCGTGATCAGGCCGACCAGCAGGTGGGCGTCCTCGAACGCCTCCGGAACCATGGTGTCGGTGATCATGGCCAGGATCGCGCCGGCGGCGAGCGCGGTGATGGTGGCCAGCACCTCCGGCGGGGCGCCGCCGAGCAGCGTGTACCCGGCCAGCGACGCGGCGCCGGAGATCAGCGCGATGGCCGCCCAGAGCCCGAACACGTAACGCCGGGACCGCCCGGCCTGCCGCATGCCGGCCGCGCTGGACAATCCCTCCGGCACGTTGCTGAGGAAGACCGCGATCACGGTGACGAAGCTGACCGGGCCGCCGGCCAGCAGGCTCGCGCCGATCACCACCGATTCCGGTACGCCGTCGAGCAGTGCGCCGACCGCGATCGCGTTACCCGAACCGGGCTGCTCCTGCTCGGAGGGCTGCTCGTCGCCGGAGCGCTTGCGGTGCCGCGCCCCGTGCCGGGCCAGCAGCACGTTCGCCCCGGTGTAGGTGAGCGCGCCGACCGCCGCGCCGATCGCCACCGGCAGCAGGCCGCCCTGCTCGTGCGCCTCCTCGATCAGCTCGAACGAGACGGCGGAGAGCAGCACGCCCGCCCCGAACGCCATCACCGACGCGGTGGCCCGGCGCGGCACCCGCGCGAAGAACCCGACGGCCGCCCCGATCAACAGGGCGGACCCGGCCAGCAGACCCCAGAATCCCGCTTGCAACCACTCCGGCACCCGCAGGACCCTACCCCCGGCCCGGCACCGGCAACCCGATCAGAAGTCGGCGAACAGGTAGGGCAGCTCACGTGGAAAGAGTCGACGCAGCTCGACGGCGGCGTCCACCGGCACCTCGCCCAGCCCGCGTACCACCACCTCGGTCGGGTCGAGCACGCCGTACGCCAGGGCGGACAGCCCGGCGGCGGTGAGCCGGGCCGCCGGCACGGTGCCCTCGGCGGCGCTGTCGGCCGGCAGCACCGCCAGCTTGCCGGTGGTGCCGTCGAGCAGGTGCCGGCCGGCGAGCCAGCGGTCGCCGACCAGCTCGACGAGCACCCGGCCCACCCCGACCGGCTGGTCGGCCAGCGCCTCCAGGCTGAGCAGCCGGGCCATCGGCGCGGAGGAGTCGGGCCGGTGCGCCCGCGTCTCGACGCGTACGTCGAAGTCGGTGAGCCACAACTCGGGCAGCTCATCGGGGCCCAGCTCGACGCTGACCCGGTTCACCTGGTCGACGTGCCGGGCGAAGAACTGGAGCAGCGACGCCCGGGCGTACGGGTCGTCGAAGAGCAGGTCGTCGGCGACCAGCGTGCCGGCGTGGTCGTCGATCCGGTAGGTCACCGCGCCGACCGTCTCGCCGTCGCGCACCACGCTGAGCAGCCAGCGGTCGTCCCGCTCGCGCAGGCCGACCGCCCGGAAGTCGGGGAAGACCGCGAAGCCGTGGCGCTCGCGCAGGCACCGGTCGGTGTAGGCGCGCCACCGCGGGTAGCCCGTCCCGATCCGTTCCCAGACCAGCTCGTCGGGCAGCTCGGCGCGCAGCAGCGGCGCCAGCTCCGCGGGGGCGAACACCGCGGTACGCCGCCGGGGCAACCCGGCGTAGCCGAAGCGCTCGTAGAACGAGGGCCGGAACGGGTACAGCGCGCTGAGCTGGTGCCCCTCGTCCCGCATCCCGTCGAGGAGCTGGTGCATCAGCGTCCGGACGTGCCCGCGCCGGCGGGCCAGCGGATGGGTGGCCACCCCGGCGACACCGGCCATCGGCAGCACCGCGCCGCGCAGGTTCTGCCGCATCGGGATCGCCGAGGCCGCGGCCGTGGCGACGCCGTCCTCCTCGACCACCAGTGTGGTGTTCCCCGCGTTGGTCGGCAGGTAGGCGCGGAACTCGTCGGTCCGGGCCGGCGTCATCGGCGACGCCTCGAACGCGTACGCCTGGAGCGGGAAGCTGGTGGTCGGGCGTTCCTCGGCGCTCAGCCGGCGAATGTGCATCCGTTCATCCCAACGTGCCCGCCCCCGGGTCGCAACCCGAATGGGTCGCCGTCAGGCCTCGGCGACGTCGGAGATGACCACCGTGACGTTGTCCGGTGCGCCGGCCTGGTGGGCCAGCTTCACCAGCTGCTCGCCGCACTGCTGCCGGTCGCCGTAGGTGGCGAGCGCGGCGGCGATGGCGGCGTCCTCCACGTAGTCCGAGAGGCCGTCGCTGCACAGCAGCAGCCGGTCGCCGGGGAAGACGGTGAGCGCCCCCACCGCAGGCGGCGCGTCCTGGCCCTGCACCGCGCGGGTGACAAGCGAGCGCTGCGGGTGGTGCCGGGCCTGGTCGCGGGAGAGCGCGCCCTGGTCGACGAGCGCCTGCACGAACGTGTCGTCGCGGGTGAGCTGGGTCAGCTCGTGGTCGCGCAGCAGATAGCAGCGGGAGTCGCCGACCTGGGCGAGGACCAGCCGGTCACCGGCCAGCAGCGCAGCGGTCAGCGTCGTGCCCATGCCGTCGCGGGCCGGGTCCACCGTGATGGCCGCCCGGATCCGCTGGTTGGCGGTGCTGACCACGGCGCGCAGCGCGTCGGCCGCCTCCTCGGCGCCGGTGGGCGGCGTCAGCTCGTCCAGGATCCGGATGACGATCTCGCTGGCCACCTCGCCGGCCGGGAGGCCGCCCATGCCGTCGGCCACCGCCACCAGGCGGTCACCGGCGAGGGCGGAGTCCTCGTTGTTGGTCCGGACGAGGCCGACGTCGTTGAGGATGGCCGAGCGGAGGATGAGCGTCATGGGGACAAGCTTGCCAAGAAGACCCGCTCCGCGTCTCTACGCGCTGCCGGGTCGATGGAAAGAAATGTCACCGACTTGCATCCCGGGTATCCGTCAACCGTCCTTCCCGGATGGACGCGGATAGCGCAACAGCAGGCTGGCCCGGACCTGCTCCTCGCCCACCGCGGCGTAACTGTGCGGCACGTCGGAGGTCCAGCGCAGATACTCTCCGGGGCCGCCGGTGAGCGGGGCGTGCTCCGGGCCGGCCCGGAGCACGCCGGAGAAGACGGTCACGTGTTCGGTGACGCCGGTCTGGTGGGCGGGGGAGAGCTGCGCCGGCCCCGGGCTGACCCGCATCCGGTACAGCTCGTACGTCGCGTCGCGGTCGTGGAACACCTCCAGCAGCGTCGCGCCCACGGCGGCCCCGCGTACGGTCGGCGTCTGCTCGGGGGCGGACAGCACGGCGGTCAGCGGCACCCCGAGCTGCGCGGTGATCGCGTACAGCGTCTCCAGGGTGGGGTTGCGGACGCCGTTCTCCAGGCCGGAGAGCGTGGCCTTGCCGACGCCGGCCAGCCGCGCGAGTTCGGAGAGGGAGAGCCCCCGTTCCATCCGGAGGGCGCGGATCCGCGGGCCGACGTCCATGGGGCTATGGTGCTACATCATGTCGTTCCGTAAACGGAACACCGGAGGGGGAAGCGTGGCCGGTCGACTCCAACCCGTCCTGGCCGGCGTGGTGACCGCCCTGGTCGGCTTCGCCAGCTCGTTCACCGTCGTGCTGGCCGGGCTGCGCGCGGTCGGCGCCGACCCGGCCCAGGCCGCCTCCGGCCTGCTCACGCTCTGCGTGGCCAGCGGCGCCTGCGCGGTCTGGCTCGGTCTGCGGCACCGGCTGCCGCTCGCCATCGCCTGGTCCACGCCGGGCGCGGCGCTGCTGGTCGCCACCGGGCCGGTCCCCGGCGGCTGGCCCGCCGCCGTGGGCGCCTTCCTGCTCACCGGTCTGCTGATCATCGCCGCCGGGCTGATCCCCGCGCTCGGCCGCGCGGTCGCGGCGATCCCCGCCCCGGTCGCCTCCGCCATGCTCGCCGGGGTGCTGCTGCCGCTCTGCACCGCGCCGGTACGCGCCCTGGTGGAGGTGCCCCGGCTGGCCGGGCCGGTGGTGCTCGTCTGGCTGCTGCTGCACCGGTTCGCGCGCCGCTGGGCGGTGCCCGGCGCGCTCGCGGTGGCCGTGGTGGCGATCGCGCTGACCACCTCCGGCCCGGCCCGGCTGGACGTCGCCCCGGTCGTCGCGCTGACCGTGCCGACCTGGACGCTGCCCGCCGTCGTCGGGCTCGCGCTGCCGCTCTTCCTGGTCACCATGGCCGCGCAGAACGTGCCCGGCACCGCCGTGCTCGCCGGCTACGGCTACCGGGCGCCGCTGGGCTCCGCGCTACGGGTCACCGGGCTCGCCACCACGCTCGGCGCGTCGGCCGGCGGCCACGCGGTGAACCTGGCCGCGATCACCGCCGCGCTCGCCGCCGGCCCGGACGCCCACCCCGACCCGGACCGGCGCTGGATCGCCTCGGTCACCGCCGGGATCGGCATGGCGTTGCTCGGCCTCGGCGCTGGCGTGGCGACCGCCCTGGTGCTGCTCTCCCCGCCGGTGCTGGTCGAGGCGGTGGCCGGGCTCGCGCTGCTCGCCGCGCTGGCCGGCGCGGTGTCGGCGGCGGTCGCCCAGCCGGACACCCGGGAGGCCGCCGTGGTCACGCTGGTGGTCACCGCGTCCGGGGTCAGCCTGCTCGGCATCGGCGGCGCGTTCTGGGGCCTGGTCGCCGGCTGCCTGATGCTCCTGCTCTTCCGCCGCCCGCCCGCTGCCCCGCCGGCCGATCCCGACGGACGTCCCGAAGTCGGCCCCGATCTGGCGGTGTCACATCGGCCGGGCTGACCATCTGGCCGGCTCGCGCCACAAGGGCTTGGCCGCGTCCTGGCTCACGGTCGCGTCCTGGCTCCCGGCCGCGTCCTGGCGCTGGGCTCGTCGACCGCCGGTCACGGGTCCTGCTTCCCGACGTGCTGAAGTGTGCCCGAAGCGCCTACGAACTTGATGGCGTGAACGGTTCACCGGTCGTGAGCCATCTACGCCATCAAGTTTGTAGCAGCCACGAGCAGGTGTCCGGGCCGTGCGGAACGGGCTCGGATGAGCCGACCCGCGCCGCCGCATCGCGGCCACCCCGACACCGACCGCGCACTGGTCCGTGACCTTGCGGCACCTCGCGAAGGCTGGCGGCACCTCGCAAAGGGAGACGTCGGCGCCTATGCGGTGTCACTCCTCGGCGGGCAGTTCCGCGGCCGGGACGGTGAGTCGGACCGCGCCGTCGGCCACGGCCGCGATCCGGTCGGCCAGCACGTAGACCGCGCCGGTGTCGGCCAGCTCGGTGGAGACCTTGAGGTAGCCCTCGCGCAGCAACCGCGCGGCCAGGTCGGCGGGCACGTCCGGCTCGTCGACGGCGGCCGACTCGATCAGCTCGTCGAGGCTGCTGCCCGGGTCGACCGGGGCGGGCGCCTCCACGGTCACCGCGGCGGGGTCGCCGCGCTGGACGAGATCCACGGTGCCCACCTCGACGCCGGTGGAGTCGACCACCCGCATGCCGGTGGTGACCCGGGAGACGGTGTCCTGCTGCTGGCTCATGCCGAAGCGGTTCCCGGGGCGCGCGGGCGCTAAACGGAGGGGGCCCAGCCGCCCGGCGGGCGGGGGGACAGCTCGCGCCAGGTGTCCGGCCCGTCGAGCAGCGCGCGGACTGTCTCCTCGGCCTCCTCGACACTGGTGTGCTCGTAGAAGCGGGAGACGCCCTCGGCGCCACCGGCGCGCTGCTCCACGTGCCAGCGGTCGCCGTCCACCCGGAGGAAGACGTCCCGCCGGGCGAGCCGGCCCCATTTCCCGTTCCACCAGTGCCTACGCTGCTCCATGCCGGGACTCTATCGAACATGTGTTCGATTCGGGTCGGCCCCCGCGGAATCTCCGCGGGGGCCGGTGGGCTATGGCGTCAGCGCGGGGCCGGCGGCTCCTGCCGGCGGCCGAGCACGTCGTCCAGCGCGCCGCGCTGGGCGGGCGTGCCGTGGTTGCCGGCGAGCAGCGCGTCCCGGATCTCGGTGAGCAGCTTCACCTCTTCGCTGGGCGCGGAGGGCGGCGGCTCCTCGCCGCGCTTGCGCCGCTCGGCGAGCCGGTTCATCGGGTAGACGACCAGGAAGTACAGGGCCGCCGCGGTGAGCATGAACGTGATCAACGCGTTGATGAACGCCACCCAGTCGAACGGGATGCCCCGGAAGCTCGGGGTCGAGCCGGTGAGCCCGTTCTTGTTGCCGGTGATCAACACGATGAACACGCGAACCAGTGGTTCCAGGAACGACTTGGTCAGCTGCGTGACCACGCCGGTGAACGCGGCACCGATGACGACGCCGACCGCGAGGTCGACGACGTTGCCACGCATGATGAAGTCTTTGAAGCCCTTGAGCATTCGCTCTCCCGTGCTGTCCGAATCTGCGTCCGGCACAACCTATGCCTCGGCCGGCCCCTCAAGAAACGCACCGGCCTCGATCGCTGCCCGCGTCGGGTCGCCGGCCCGGATCGCCGCCACCAGTCGACCGTGGTCGACGTACCGCTCGGCGGTCAGCGTCGGCCCCATGGCCTGCGCGACGGTGCGGCGCAGCGCGGCGCCGACGGAGGCGTACAGCTCGGCGAGCATGGCGTTGTGCGCGGCGGCCACCACCACCGTGTGCAGCGCGGCGTCCGCCTCCACGAACTCGTCCACCCGACCGGAGCGCCACGCGGCCTCCCGGGCGGCGAGCGCGGCGTCGAGCGCCGCCAGGTCCTCGGGGGTACGCCGCAGCGCGGCGAGCCGGGCGGCCTCCACCTCGAACGCGCGCCGGACCTCGACCACCTCGGTCATCCGGTCGTCGGTGAGCCGGCGGGCCACCACCGGGGCCAGCTCGTCGGTCGACACCACGTAGGTGCCGGAGCCCTGCCGGCACTCCAGCACACCGGCGTGCACCAGGGCGCGGACCGCCTCGCGGACCGTGTTCCGCCCCACGCCGAGCGCGGCCACGAGCTGCGGCTCGGTGGGGATGCGGGCGCCCACCGGCCACTCGCCGCCCAGGATGCGCGCCCGGAGCTGCTCGATCGTCCGGTGGACCCGGTGGCCGCGCGGCGGCACGACGACGGAATCCACGGCGGGTGTCACCGGTTACACCTGCTGCCGAAATTCATCCCATGATTGTAGGTTCGAGGTCATGACGCCGCCACCCCCGCCCACCGCGACCGCGCCCACCGCCGACGTCACCCCCGGGCCGGCGCCGGCGGCCGCCCCGGACCCGCCGGCGGTCTCCCCGGCGCGCGGCGGACTCCTGGTGCTGGTCGGGATGCTGCTTGTCGCGTTGAACCTGCGGGCGGCGGTGACCAGCCTCGGCGCGCTGCTCGACGAGATCCGCGTCGGGCTGGGCCTCTCCGGCACCATGGCCGGCCTGGTCACCACGCTGCCCACCATCGCGTTCGCCGGGCTCGGCGCGCTCACCCCGTGGCTGGTCCGCCGCTGGGCGGCGCCCCGGGTGCTGGTGCTGGCCATGATCGCGCTCACCGCCGGGCAGGTGCTGCGCGCGGTCACCGGCTCGGCGGCCGTCTTCGTGCTCACCAGCGCGCTCGCACTGGCCGGCATCGCGGTGGCGAACATCCTGCTGCCGATGCTTGTCAAACAGCACTTCCCGCACCGCACCGGGCTGGTCACCGGGGCGTACACGATGGCGCTGACGGTGGGCACGACGGTGGCCGCCGCCTCCGCGGTGCCGGTGGCCCACGCCTTCGGCTCCTGGCGGGCCGGGCTCGGCGTCTGGGCCGGGCTGGCCGCGCTGGCCGTGATCCCGTGGGTGCCGCTGGCGCTGCGGGCGCGCGCCGCGCGCCGGGCCGCCGACCGGGCCGCGACCCCGGCGGTCGTCGCCGCCCCGGCGCGGGTACGGCCCGGCCGGACCCGGCTCGGCTGGGCCATGGCGGTCTACTTCGGGGCGCAGTCGCTCAGCGGGTACGCGATCATGGGCTGGCTGGCCCAGCTCTTCCGGGACGCCGGCTACCGGCCCGAGGCGGCCGGCCTGCTGCTCGCCGGCGTGACCGCGCTCGGCGTGCCGGTGGCGCTGACGATGCCGGCGCTGGCCGGCCGGCTGGCCACCCTGCGTCCGCTGGTGCTGTCGCTGACCGCCTTCTCCACCGCCGCGTACGTCGGACTGGCGCTCGCCCCGCGCGGCCTGGCGCCGCTCTGGGTGCTGCTGCTCGCACTCGGCCAGGGCGCGTTCCCGCTCATCCTGACCACGATCGGGTTGCGGGCCCGGACCGCCGAGGGCACCGTGGCGCTCTCCGCCTTCGCGCAGAGCACCGGGTACGTGATCGCCGCGCTCGGCCCGCTGCTGGTCGGCATCCTCTACGAGGCGACCGGCGGCTGGACCGCCCCGCTCGGCTTCCTGCTGGTGGCACTCGCCGTGCAGACGACCGCGGGCATGGTGATCGCTCGTCCCCGCTACATCGAGGACGAGCGCTGAGCGGAGTCGGTCAGGAGGAGGCCGGGGTGGGTTCGCCCGCGACGGCCTCGTCCACCGTCGGGTACGTGTGCAGCACCTCGACCAGACCGCTGACCTCGAGGATGCGCAGCACGCCGCGCTGCGGGGCGGCCAACCGGACCACGCCGCCGGCCTCGTCGCAGCTGTTCTTGGCGCGGACGAACACCGACAGCCCGGTCGAGTCGCAGAACGACACCTCGGCCAGGTCGAACACGAGGCGGCTGCGCCCCTTGTCGAGCAGGTCGGTGATCTGATCCTGGAGCTGCGGTGCGGTGGCCATGTCCAGCTCGCCCGCGACCGACACCACGACCACGTCGCCGCGCTGTTCCGTGTGCACCGTCAGGGACATTCGTCGACCTCCTGTGTTCGGGGGAACGGTATCCCACAATGACCGCGCCGCGCAGAACGGGAGCCGGCACAGGTGCTGTCGATCATTTCTTTGTCCCGTGGCAAGTAGTGCGGCAACCCCCGGTGATAGAGTCCGCCCGTCCAGATCTGGGAGGTCAACGTGGCATTGGGCGCAGAGCAGGGCGGTCGGCTCGCCGAACTGCTGAGTCAGCACGAGGACCGGTTGACCAACCGCTGGATCGAGATCGTCGCCGGCTCGTTGCGCGGCCGGCTCAGCCGGGCGGAGCTGGCCCGCCAGGTGCAGGAGCTGCACCGCGCGGTGGCCGACGCCGGCCGGCAGGGCATCGGCGACCTGGCCGACGAGCACGGTGGGGAGCTGCGGGCGGTGCTCGCCGAGATCTCCACCAACCGGGCCCGCCAGGGATTCAGCGCCACCGAGACCGCGATCAGCGTGTTCGCGATCAAGGACGTCCTGCTGGAGCTGATGGAGCAGGAGCGGGGCGAGGGCACGCTCCGCGACTTCGTCGCGTTCTCCTCGCTGATCGACCAGATGGGGCTGTTCACCTTCGAGACGTTCGTCCGGGCCCGGGAGAGCCTGATCGCCGACCAGGCGGAGCAGTTGCTGGAGCTCTCCACCCCGGTGGTCAAGCTCTGGGAGGGCGTGGTCGCCGTCCCGCTGGTCGGCACGCTCGACTCGGCCCGTGCCCAGGTGGTGATGGAGCGGCTGCTCCAGACGCTCGTCGACACGGGTTCGCCGTACGCGATCATCGACATCACCGGCGTGCCGGCGGTGGACACCCAGGTCGCCCAGCACATCCTCAAGACGGTGGTGGCCGCCCGACTGATGGGCGCCGACTGCATCATCTCCGGCATCCGCCCGCAGATCGCCCAGACGATCGTCGCGCTCGGCATCGAGTTCGGCGACATCGCCACCAAGGCGAGCCTGGCCGACGCGCTCCGTCACGTGCTGCGCCTGACCGGGGTCGAGACCGCCCGCCGCGCCCGCCGGGAGTCGTGATGGAGCGGGTGCCGATCCTCAAGATCGGCGACATCCTGCTGGTCTCCATCCAGGTCGACATGTCCGACCAGACGGCGATCCAGCTCCAGGAGGACCTGGCCGAGCGGATCGTCGCCACCGGCTGCCACGGCGTCATCATCGACATCACGGCGCTGGACATCGTCGACTCCTTCGTCGGCCGGATGCTCTCCACCATCGCGTCCATCTCGAAGGTGCTGGACGCCGAGACGGTGGTGGTCGGGATGCGTCCCGCCGTCGCCATCACGCTGGTCGAGCTGGGGCTGTCGCTCAACGGCATCCGGACCGCGCTGAACGTCGAGCGCGGCATGGAGCTGATCGCGGCGAGTCGCGCCGACGACTGGGACGCGGTGCTCGTCGACGACGAGGACACCGAGACGACGGCGACGCCATGACCACGGGCGTCGACCTGGGGGTGCCGGCGACGCAGGCGATCCGTAGCGACGAGGACGTGGTGCGGGTCCGGCAGTTGGTACGGACCACCGCGGTCGCGGTCCGGCTCTCCCTGGTCGACCAGACCAAGCTGGTCACCGCCGCCAGCGAGCTGGCCCGCAACACGCTGATCTACGGCGGCGGGGGCAGCGCCGAGGTGACCACGGTCTCCGACGGCCGCCGGCGCGGCGTCCGGATCGTCTTCGCCGACCAGGGCCCGGGCATTCCCGACCTCGACCTGGCCCTCACCGACGGCTACACCACCGGCGGCGGGCTGGGCCTCGGCCTCAGCGGCGCCCGTCGGCTCGTCGACGACTTCGACATCCGGACCGCCGTCGGCGAGGGCACGGAGATCACCATCACCAAGTGGTCGCGATGAGCACCGACGTGGTCCCCGACCACGGCGTGTGGTTCCGGGTCGACAACGGCGCGACGGCCGGCGGCGTACGCCGGGTGGCCGAGCGGCTCGGGGGGCAGCTCGGGCTCAGCAGGGAGCGCATCGCGGATCTGGCCATCGTCACCGCCGAGATCACCAGCAACCTGGTCAAGCACGCCCGCGAGGGTGCCCTGCTGCTCCGTCCGGCGCGTCGGGACGGGCGGGCCGGGGTGGAACTGGTGGCCATCGACTCGGGTCCGGGCATGGCCGATCTCACGGTCTCCTCGGCCGACGGGCACTCCACGGTCGGCACGCTCGGCATCGGCCTCGGCGCGATCGCCCGGCAGTCGAGCCGGTTCGACGCCTACTCGCGACCCGGCCGGGGCACGGTCCAGACCGCCCAGATCTGGGACGGTCCGCCACCGGCGCCGGACTGGGCCGGCGGGTTGGCCCGGCCGATCACCGGCGAGCAGGACAGCGGCGACGGGTACGCGGTCCGGCTGGTCGAGGGCCGGCGGCAGGTGCTGGTCTGCGACGGGTTGGGGCACGGCCCGCTGGCCGCCGCCGCCACCGGCGCCGCGGTCGCCGCGTTCCGTTCGGCCCCGGCCGGCCCGCCGGACACCGTGGTGCGGCACCTGCACGCCGCCATCTCGCACACCCGTGGCGCGGCGCTCGCGGTGGCCGAGCCCGACGCCGGGACCGGGCAACTGCACTACGCCGGCCTGGGCAACATCGCCGCCATGATCGTGGCCACCGGCGAGCGGCGGCGCGGCCTGGTGTCGCTGCCGGGCATCGCCGGGCACCAGCGCCCCACGGTTCGTGGGTACGACTACCCGTTCCCGCCCGGCGCGACGCTGGTGATGCACAGCGACGGCGTGGTGGACCGCTGGGACCTGGACGACTACCCCGGGCTGGTCGCCCGCCCGCCGCTGCTGGCCGCCGCCGCGTTGCTCCGCGACGCCGGGATCCGCCGTGACGACGCCTGCGTCCTGGTCGCCCGGGTGGCCCCATGACCGAACCGCTCCTGCACCTGGCGCTCCGGGTCGAGCAGGACATCTTCCTGGTCCGGCAGCGGGGCCGGGAGGTGGCCGCGGCGATCGGGCTGGAGCACCAGGACCAGGTCCGGATCGCCACCGCGCTCAGCGAGGTGGCGCGGGAGCTGCTGCACGGGGTGGCTGGCGCCGACGTCACGTTCGCCGTCGACCGGGCCGGCCCGGCCGGTCGGGCGGAGCTGCGGGTGGACCTGTCTCCGGTCCGTCCGTTCCCCGGCGGCCGGTACGAGCCGCGGTCCGGCGCGGTCGCTCGTCTCGTGGACTCGTTGCGGGTGATGTCGGTCGAGGGCGTTACCGTCGTGAGGATGTCCCGACGAGTACCGGACCACGCCGAGGAGCTGACGCCGGAACGCGCCGACCAGCTCCGCGCCGAGCTGGCGGAGCGCGCTCCGGGTTCCGCGCTGGACGAGTTGGCCGCACAGAACGCGCAGCTCATCGCCGCGCTCGACGAGGTGCGCTCGCAGCGGGACGAGCTGGCGGTGCTCAACGCCGAGCTCCAGGAGACCAACCAGGGCGTGATGGCGCTCTACAACCAGCTCACCGAGGAGCTGGAGGAGACCAACCGTGGCGTGGTGGCGCTCTACGCCGAGCTGGACGAGAAGTCCGCCCAG
The DNA here is from genome assembly GCF_049841835.1 of Micromonospora sp. DT227. Classification (NCBI taxonomy): domain Bacteria; kingdom Bacillati; phylum Actinomycetota; class Actinomycetes; order Micromonosporales; family Micromonosporaceae; genus Micromonospora; species Micromonospora sp. DT227. Next base: position 710,350 of record NZ_JBNCLA010000001.1, read on the forward strand.
TTGCGGGCCGCCAGCGAGTCGAAGAGCCGGTTCCTGGCCAACGTCAGTCACGAGCTGCGTGCCCCGGTCACCGCGATCATCGGTCTGGGGCGGCTGCTGGCCGACTCCGCCTCCGATCCGTTGACCGGCGAGCAGGCCCGCCAGGTGGGGCTGATCCGGTCCTCCGCGGGTGACCTGCTGGCGCTGGTGAACGAGTTGCTCGATCTGGCGAAGGCCGAGTCGGGCCGGATCGAGCCGGACTGGTCCGAGGTCGACCTGCGGGCCGTGTTCGGGCAGCTCCGCGGCACGCTGCGGGCGTTGGCCACCCGACCCGAGGTGGAGCTGGTGGTGGAGGAGCCGCCGGCCCCGGCGACGGTCCGCTCGGACGAGGTGCTGCTCGCCCAGGTGCTGCGCAACCTGTTGCACAACGGCCTGAAGTTCACCGAGCGGGGCGAGGTGCGGCTGCGCGCCGAGCGTCGGGACGAGGTGTGGTCGCTCTCGGTGACCGACACCGGCGTCGGCATCCCGCCCGAGTTGCACGAACGGATCTTCGAGGAGTTCTACCAGGTGCCGGGCACGACCCGGGTCGGCGGCACCGGCCTCGGCCTGCCGTACGCCCGGCGGCTGGTCGCCCTGCTCGGCGGCACGTTGAAGCTGACCAGCGAAGCGGGCCGGGGCAGCACGTTCACCGTGGTCCTACCCGTGGGCGGAGCGTGACGGTGGAGGGCGGGCCGGCGACGGTGCTGGTGGTCGACGACAGCGGCCCGAAGCGTTACCTGCTGGTGAACTGGCTCACCCGGGCCGGGTTCGTGACCGTGGAGGCCGAGAACGGCACGGCGGCGCTGGAGCGGGTGGCCCGGGAGCCGGTCGACCTGGTCGTGCTCGACGTGCGACTGCCGGACATGAGCGGCTTCGAGGTCTGCGAGCGGATCAAGGAGGCGCATCCGTCGGTGCCGGTCATCCACGTCTCCGCGCACGCGGTGGACGTGGTCGACCGGGCGCAGGGGCTCACCCGGGGCGCGGACGCGTACCTGGCCGAGCCGATCGAGCCGGAGGAACTGGTCGCCACCGCGCACGCGGTGCTGCGCTACTACCAGGCCCGGCGGCGGGCCGAGCAGCTCGCCGAGAGGTTGGCCGCGCTGGCCGACGCCACGGTGGAGATGCACGCGTCGTCGAACTTCGTCCGGCTGCTGGAGGCCGCCGCGTCCGGCGCCGCGCGGATCTTCCGGTCGCCGGCGGCGGTGGTCGCCGAGACGTTCGACGGGGACTGCCTGGCGGGCGTGGCCGCCGACCCGCACACGCCGGCCGGGATCGTGCCGTGGGTGGTGGACGACACCGGCGTGCCGATCGGCACCCGGGTGTGGGTGGACCAGCCGGGCAACTGGCCGTTGACCGACTGGCCGGAGGGGGACACGGTGACCGTGGCCGCCTCGCGGCTGCGGGAGGACCGGGCCCCGCTCTACGTGGTGGTGCCGACGTCCACCCAGACCGTGCAGACGCCGGTGCTGGTGCAGCTCGCCCAGGCGGTGGCGTCGGCGGTGGAGGCGCAGCGTTCCTTCGACGAGGAGCATCGGATCGCGGTGACGCTCCAGCGCAGCCTGCTGCCGCGACGGCTGCCCGAGGTGGCCGGCCTGGACCTGGCCGTCCGCTACGAGCCGGCGAGCGCCCAGACCGAGGTGGGCGGGGACTTCTACGAGCTGGTGATGCTCGACGGGCACCTGCTGGTGGCGATCGGCGACGTTGCCGGGCACTCGCTGCACGCCGCCACCGTGATGGCCGAGCTGCGGCACGCGGTCCGGGCGTACGCGGTCGAGGGGCACCAGCCGGGCATGATCCTGGACCGGGTCAACGAGCTGATGCGGACGCTGCTGCCGAACGAGCTGGCCACCATCTGCGTGCTGCTGCTCCACCCGGGCACCGGGCTGATCCGGATGGCCAGCGCCGGGCACCTGCCGCCGCTGCTGAGCCGGGACGGGCGGGTCGAGTTCGTCTCGCAGTCCGCGGCGTTGCTCGGCGTGCGCGCGCCCCGCCCGCCCGACCTGGAGTTCGTGCTGCCGGCCGGCGCCACGCTCGTCCTCTACACCGACGGGCTGATCGAGCGTCGGGACGCCACCATCGACGACGGGATGGCCGCGCTCGGCGTGGTGGCCACCCGGGTGGACGACGACCTCGACCAGTTCTGCCGGCGGCTGCTGATCGAGCTGGCGCCGCCGGAGATCCACGACGATGTCGCGGTGGTGGCGGTCCGCCGCCGCTGACTTCCGGTCGACCACTCACCGTAGTTGTCCGCAGTGGTTACTGACGGTGTCCGTCGGCTCGGGCGGTGGGTGAAGGCTTCCGCCGCCTTTGCTCTGCAGCCACCGGCGCAGCACGGTCTTGAGCAGGGTCTTCGGGTCGAGCGGTGCTGCGGCGGCCGGGCGGCGTCATCACCTTACGTGCGCGATGCGTCCCTGGCTGCAGAGCAAAGGCGGTCCGGCCTCACCTCGACGGCGCCGACCGCGGTTACGCAACGCAATGCATCGGGTTCGATCGAACCGATGCGCCCGCCGGCCGCGGTTCGGGTGTCGCATTTCTTCAAGACCGCCCCCATACCCTGGGTCCTATGAGTACGAAGACTAGTGAGCTGCTGGCCCTCGCCGAGCCGGGCACGGTGGCGGTGGTGCGGGGCATCTCCGACGACCACCTCGACCGACCCACGCCGTGCCGTGACTACACGGTGCGTGACCTGCTCAACCACCTGTTCGACGTGGTGGTCAACTTCGAGGCGCTGGCCCGGCGCGAGGAGGTCGACTGGTCGGTCCGGACCGACCACCTGACCAGCGGTTGGCGGGACCGGTTCCCGAAGGAGGCGACGCGGCTGGTCGAGACGTGGTCGGACCCGGCCGTGCTGGAGGGCGTCTCGGCGGGCATGGGCGTGCCCCAGAAGACGATCGGGTCGATGGCCCTGATCGATCTCACCGTGCACGGCTGGGACCTGGCCCGTGCCACCGACCAGGAGTTCACCGTGGACCCGTCGGTGGTGGCGGCCCTGCACGAGTTCCTGGACGAGCGGGGCGACATGGGTCAGCGGATGGGCGTGTTCGCCGCGCCGGTGCCGACCGACGCGGCCCCGGGCACGGTGGACGCACTGCTGGGCCGGACCGGGCGCGACCCGGCCTGGAGCCGCTGAACCGACCGGCCCGCGTCGGCCCGGGCCGACGCGGGCCGCTCTTGACACCGCTATTCGCTCAGCGAATAGTGATGCCGTGTCCACTCAGCACGTTCTGCTCGGGCTGCTCGCCGCCGGGCCACGCCACGGCTACGAGCTGAAGCGCGCCCACGACGAGCGGCTGCCCCGGGCCCGGCCGCTGGCCTTCGGCCAGGTCTACGCCACGCTGGCCCGGCTGCACCGGGACGGCCTGGTGGCGCCGGCCGGCCAGGACCGGGAGGGCGGCCCGGACCGCACCGCCTACGCGCTCACCGACGACGGACGGGCCACGCTCGACCGGTGGCTGGCCACCGTCGAGCCACCGATGCCGTACGTGGCCAGCACGCTCTTCGCCAAGGTGGTGGTCGCGTTGCTGGTGGCCGACGCCGACCAGGCCCGCGCCTACCTGATCGCCCAGCGCCGGGCGCACACCGCACGGCTGCGCGAGCTGACCGCCGTCAAGACCACCCCCGGTGCCCACCTCGACGAGGTGGTCGCCGCCGACTTCGCCATCGCCCACCTCGACGCGGACCTGCGGTGGCTGCACACCACCCTGGACCGGGTCGCCGACTGGCACCGGGAGGTGCACTCGTGACGTTCCTGGAAGCGCGCGGCGTGGTCCGGGCGTACGGCCCGACACCGGCGCTGCGCGGCGTGACGCTCGACGTGGCCGAGGGCGAGATCCTCGCGGTGACCGGTCCGAGCGGCTGCGGCAAGTCCACGCTGCTGCACTGCCTGGCCGGCATCCTGCGCCCCGACGCGGGCCAGGTGACCTGGCGGGGAGAGCGGATCGACACGTGGTCGGAGTCGGCCCGCTCCCGGCTGCGCCGCACCGAGTTCGGGGTGCTGTTCCAGTTCGGTCAGCTCGTCGCCGAGCTGACCGCGGCGGAGAACGTCGCGCTTCCGCTGCTTCTCGCCGGCACGGGACGACGGGCGGCGCGGACGGCGGCGCTCACCTGGCTGGAACGGCTCGGCGTGGCCGAGGTCGCCGACGTCCGGCCCGGCGAGATGTCCGGCGGGCAGCAGCAGCGCTGCGCGCTGTCCCGGGCGCTGGTCACCGAGCCGCGGGTGCTCTTCGCCGACGAGCCCACCGGCGCGCTCGACACGCTCGCCGGCGAGCAGGTGCTCACCCAGTTGGTCCGGCTGGCCCGGGAGCAACGCACCACGGTCGTGCTGATCACGCACGAGCCGCGGATCGCCGGGTACGCCGACCGGGAGGTCAGCCTGCGCGACGGCATGGTCGACCACAGCGGGCTGGGTCTCGATCCGGCGTTGCCGGGCGGCACGCGGTGAGGCCGGGCACGCTGCTGCGACTCACCCTGGCCGGCACCCGCACGGACGGTGCGCGGGTGGCACTGACCGCGTTGAGCGCCGCGCTGGCGACGCTGGCCGGGCTGGCCGCGCTGACCGTGCTGACGGTGGCGAAACCGCCCGGTCACGACTGGACGGAGTCCGCGCAGTACACCAACGCGCTGCTGCGCGAGCCCGGCCTGCGCCCCGGCGTCGCGTTCGCGTTGCTGCTGCTCTGCGTGCCGGTGCTCGGGCTGGCCGGGCAGTGCGCCCGCCTCGGCGCGCCCGGGCGCGACCGGCGGCTGGCCGCGCTCCGGCTGGCCGGGGCGACCCCGGGCCAGGTCACCGGGCTCGCGGTCGCCGAGACCGGGGTGGCGAGCCTGCTCGGCACCGGCACCGGCCTGGCCGTGTTCGAGGTCGGCCGTCGGCTGCTGCACCGGCCGGCCGCCGACGGGCGGCTGCCGCTTCCCACCGACGTGCACCCGGGCCCGGTTGTGGTGGCCGCCGTGGTGCTCGGCCTGCCGCTGGTCGCCGCGTTGGCCAGCGCGTTGCTGCTGCGCCGCGTCACCACCACCCCGTTCGGCGTGGTGCGCCGGGTCCGCACGAAGGCGCCGTGGCCGTGGCCGGGCCTGCTCATCCTGGTCGCGTTGGCGTCGTTCGCCGCGATCCGGCCGATCGGGCTGTGGTACGAGCGACGCGACCAGGCGCCGCCCGACTCGGTGGTGCCGCTGCTGCTGACGCTCGGCGGGCTGACCGCCATGATCGGCGTGGTGTCGGGCACCGGCTGGATCTCGTACACCACCGGGCGGCTGCTGCACCGCCACGGGCGCGGTCCGGCCGCGCTGCTCGCCGCGCGTCGGCTCATCGCCGACCCGTGGGCCGGCAGCCGCACGTTCGCCGCGCTGCTGGCCGCGCTGATCTTCGGGGCCGGGGTCGCCGGTGTACGGGCCGACTTCCAGGCCGAGGCGGAACTGGCCCGTCGCACCGGCGGCGGCCTGTCCGACCCGGACTTCTACCTCGGCGCGATGGACCTGGCCGACCTGGCCGTCGCGGTGGCCATGGCGATCGCCGCGGGCGGGCTGCTGGTGGCCGTGGTCGAGGGCATCACCAGCCGACGGCGGGCGTACGCGGCCCAGGTGGCCACCGGCGTGCCCCGGCCCACCATCGGCCGTGCGCTGCTCTGGGCGGCGCTCGCCCCGGCGGTGCCGGCGATCGGGCTCGCGCTGGCCGTCGGCTACCTGCTGGTCGCCGGCCTGATGCCGGCACCCAGTGGCGGCGGCTTCGTGCAGCAGGTCTGCGCCGCCGACACAGCGGGGTGCGGCACGAACGGCGGCGAGCCGCGTACCGAATGGGTGCCGAAGGTGACGGTCACGCCGGACGTGCCGTGGGAGCAGCTCGCCTGGTTCGCGGCGGGTGGGCTGGCGGCGGTGCTGGTCACGGTCGTGGCCGGCCTGCTCTTCCTGCGCGCCGCCACGTCCGTGGAGGAGCTGCGCGCCACCTGAGCCGGCCGGCCCCCCGACGCCGCCGGGGTTACGCGCGGCCGAGGCGGTCCAGCGTCCACGCGTTGACGAACGCCTCCTCGCGCCAGGAGTCGTACCGGCCGCTGGGCCCGCCGTGGCCGGCGCCCATCTCGGTCTTGAGCAGGTAGTCGCCCTGCGGGGCGAGCGCGCGCAGCCGGGCGATCCACTTGGCCGGCTCGTGGTAGAGCACCCGGGTGTCGTTGAGGCTGGTCACCGCCAGGATCGCCGGGTAGTCGGCCGACGTCACGTTCTCGTACGGGGTGTACGACTTCATGTACGCGTAGACCTCGGGGTCGTCCAGCGGGTTGCCCCACTCCTCCCACTCGGTGACCGTCAGCGGCAGTGACGGGTCGAGGATCGAGGAGAGCGCGTCCACGAACGGCACCTGCGCGACGATCCCGGCGAACGCGTCCGGGGCCAGGTTGGCCACCGCGCCCATCAGCAGGCCACCGGCCGAGGCGCCCCGGGCGACCAGCCGGTCGCTCGCCGTCCAGCCGGCCTTGACCAGGTGCCGGGCGCAGGCCACGAAGTCGGTGAACGTGTTCTTCTTGGCCAGCAGCTTGCCCTCGTCGTACCAGCGGCGGCCCAGTTCGCCGCCGCCGCGGATGTGCGCGACCGCGAAGATGACGCCGCGGTCGAGCAGGCTCAGCCGGGGGATCGAGAACCACGGGTCCATGCTGGCCTCGTACGAGCCGTAGCCGTAGATGACCGCCGGCGCGGAACCGTCGCGCGGGGTGTCCCGGCGGCAGACCAGGGAGATCGGCACCCGGGTGCCGTCGTCGGCCAGCGCCCAGTCCCGGTGCTGCTCGTAGTCGGCCGGGTCGTACGCCCGCCCGTCCGGGCCGGGGCGTACCGGCTTGCGTCGCAGCAGCGTCAGCTCGCGGCCGGTCAGGTCGTAGTCGTAGATCGACTCGGGCGTGACCAGCGAGGCGTAGCGCAGTCGGATCGCGCCGGTGCGGTATTCCGGGTTCGCGTCCAGCCCGACACTGTAGATCGGCTCGGGGAAGTCGATGTCCCAGCTGTCGTCGCTGCCGACCGGCACCACCCGCAGCCCGGTGAGCCCGTTGCTGCGCAGCGACACCACGAGATGGTTCTCGAACGCGTCGACCGACTCCAGCCGGGTGCCCGGCGTGTGCGGGATCAGCGGCGTCCAGTCGCCCGGCGCGTCGGCCGAGGTGTACGCCAGCGCGAAGTCCTCCGCGCCGTCGTTGTGCAGGATCAGGAAGCGGTGGCCGTGGTGCTCGACCGCGTACTCGACGCCCTGCCGCCGCGGGGCCACGATCGCCGGCTCGCCGGTGGGGTTGGCCGCCGGGATGACCCGGACCTCGCTGGTGATCTTGCTGTGGATGTCGATGACCACGAAGCGCTCGGAGCGGGTCAGTTCGACGCCCACCCAGAACCGCTCGTCGTCCTCCTGGTGGACCACCACGTCCTCGCCCGGGCCGGTGCCGACGGTGTGCCGCCACACCCGGTTCGGCCGCCACGCGTCGTCCACGGTGACGTAGAACAGCGTGGAGGCGTCGCCGGACCACGCCGTGCCGTAGAACGTGTCGGGCACCTCGTCGGGCAGCAGCTCGCCGGTGGACAGGTCCTTGATCCGCAGCGTGAACCGCTCGTCGCCGGAGAAGTCGGTGGAGTAGGCCAGCCAGCGGCCGTCCGGGCTCACGTCGAACGCGCCGAGCGAGAAGAAGTCGTGCCCCTCGGCGAGCTGGTTGCCGTCGAGCAGCACCTCCTCGCCGTCGAGCGGGGCGCCGTCCGCGCTGACCGGGGGCGTGGTCTCACCGGGGCGGACGGCGCGCCGGCAGCGCACGCCGTACTGCTGCCCCTCGACCGTGCGGGTGTAGTACCAGTGGCCGTCCTTGCGGGTCGGCACCGACAGGTCGGTCTCCTGGGTGCGTCGGCGCGTCTCCTCGAACAGCTCGGCCCGCAGCTCGGCCAGGTGCGCGGTGCGCGCCTCGGTGTAGGCGTTCTCGGCCTCCAGGTAGGCGATCGTCTCCGGGTCGTCCTTGGCGGTGAGCCAGGCGTACTCGTCGACGACGGTGTCACCGTGGTGGGTCCGCTCGGCCGGAACGCGCTTCGCCGTGGGCTGTGGGGTCGTGGTCACGGCGTCACGTTACCGGTCGGCGGGCCGCCGCCGGGCTCCGCGCCGCGCGAAGCCGGCGACGCGCCGCCAGCATTTTCGAACATGTGTACGATTGCCGCCATGGCGGCTGCTGCGCGTTCCACCGACCGACCCGGAGCCCTCGAGATCACCCGGAAGCTGGCCGAGATCTGCGGCCGTCCGTTCGCCCGTTTCGCCGGCCCGGCCGACGAGGTGGCCGGCCGCACCGCCCGCTGGGTGGCCGTGCCGGGCGGCCCTCGTGCCGCCGCCGAGGTGCTCCGGTTGGCGGCGGCGCACGACCTGACCGTGGTGCCGCGCGGCGCCGGCACGAAGATCGACTGGGGTGCCGCCCCGGGCCGGGTCGACATCATGCTCGACACCGGCCGGCTGGCCGGCGTCTGGCACGAGCCGAGGGACGCCGCGGTGGCCGAGATCGGCGCCGGCACGCCGCTGCGGGCGGTCCAGGCCACGCTGGGCCGCACCGGCCGCCGGCTCCCGGTCGACGCGCCCTCGCCGGGGGCGACGCTGGGCGGGGTGCTGGCCGCCGACGAGGCCGGCCCGTTGCGCCACCGGCACGGCAGCCCGTGCGCGCAACTCGTCGGCGTGCGTTACCTCGACGCCGACGGCGAGCTGGTAAGCGTCGGCGAGTCCGGCACGGCACGGCTCGAACGCGCGGCCCCGGCGAGTGGCTCCGACGTCGCCAGCCTGTTCGCGGCCGATGAGCACGGTGTCGGGATGGGCGGTCCGGGCGGTGACGGTGGCACGGCGGAGTTCGCCCGTGGCGGGCCGCCGGGAGGTGGCGGCGCGGTGCTCGGTCGCGGCGACCTGCCGGGGCTGGACGTGGCCCGGCTGCTGTGCGGGTCGCAGGGCGGCCTCGGCGTGCTGGTCTCGGCCACCATGCGGGTGCACGCGGCGCCGGCCGGCCGGGTCTGGGTGTCCCGCCCGCTCTGGTCGCCGCTGGAGTTGCCCGACCTGGTCCGCGCGGTGCAGGCCGCCGGAGTCGATCCGGCCGCCGTCGAGCTGGACCTGCCGGTCCCGATCCCCCTGCCCCGCCGCCGGATCCCCGCCAGCCATCCCTCGGTGGTCGGCCGCCCTGACCATCCGGCGGTCACCGGGCGGCCGGCGGTGGGCAGCCTGGTGGTGCTGCTGGAGGGCGGCCCGTCCGACGTGGCGGGACGCGCCGAGCGACTGACCGCCGTGCTCGGCGGTGAGGCCGTGGTCAACCGCCACGCGCCCGAGTGGTGGGGCCGTTATCCGTTCACCCCGGGCGACACCGCGCTGCGCATCGACCTGCCCGCCACCGACCTGCACGCCGCGGTCTACGCGCTGCGCGACGCCGCCGGCACCCCGATGCCGGTGCGCGGCTCCGCCGGGATCGGCTCCGCGTACGCCGCCCTGCCCGGGTCGCTGGCACCCGAGCGGGTCGCCTCGATCCTCACCGCGGTCCGCAGCGTGCTGATCGCCCGGCAGGGCCGGTGCGTGGTGGTGGCGGCGCCGGCCCCGGTGCGCCGCAGCGTCGACCTCTGGGGCGAGCTGCCCGCCCTGCCGCGCCTGCGCAGCGCCAAGGCGCACCTGGATCCGCACCGCCGGCTGGCCCCCGGCCGTCTCCCCGGTGGCCTCTGACCCGAGCCACGTGGACGGTCAGGGGATGTCGTTGCGGAGCACCAGGACGGCGATGTCGTCGCGCGGCGGCTCGGCGGAGAACGCGATGGTGGCGGCGCGCAGGCGGGCGGCGACCACGTCGGCGGAATAGCCGGCCAGCGGCGCTGCGGATTCACGCAGCCGCTCGGTGCCGAACAGCTCCCGGCCGCGCCGCCGCTCGGTCACCCCGTCGGTGTAGAAGATGAGCGCGTCGCCCGGCTTGAGCGCCAGCTCGGCCGTCGGGGTGGTGATGGCGTCGAGCAGACCGAGCGCGGTGCCGCTGGCGCCGACGAACGTCGCGCCGCCACCGCCGTGCAGCAGCACCGGCCGGTCGTGGCCGGCCAGGTGCAGGGAGACGTCGAGCTGGTCGCCGTCGCCGGGCGTGACCGCCGCCAGCGCGAGCGTGCAGTAGCGCCCGCCGCCCCGCTCGACGAGCGTCTCGTTGAGTCGGCCGAGCACCTCCGGCAGCGGCTTGCCGTCGCCCACCAGCACCCGGATCACGTCGCGGACCAGGCCGGTCACGGCGGCGGCCTGCACGCCCTTGCCGGAGACGTCCCCGACCACCACCAGCCAGCGACCGTCCGGCAGCGGGACCACGTCGTAGAAGTCGCCGCCGACCTCGGCGTCGTCGCCGGTCGGGACGTACTCGGCGGCGAAGCCGATGCCCTCGACCACCGGCAGCACCGGCGGCAGCAGCGACTGCTGGAGCGTCTGCGCGACCCGGCGACGCTCGGCGTGGATGCGGGCGTTCTCGATGGCGAGCGCGGCCCGCCGGGCCACGTCCTCCAGCACCGAGACCTCGTCGGGGTCGTGCCGGTGCCGCTGGTGGCGGCCCACGGCGAGCGTGCCGAGCCGCTGCCCGCGGGCGATCAACGGGACGGCGAAGCCCTCCATCGGCCCGCCCAGCGGCACCTGCGTCTGGCTGCGGGACGCCTCGCGCAGCCGGGACTGGATCGAGTCCGGGCCGGTCTCGGCGAGGACCCGGTGCAGGTGGGGCAGCATCGCCTCGTCGGCGTGGCTGGACGCGGCGAGACGCAGCCGCCCCCATTCGTCGGTGGTGTGCACCGCGCACCACTGGCCGAGCCGGGGCACCACGAGCTGCGGCACGAGCGCCATGGTCAGCTCGACGTCGAGCGACTGGGCGAGCAGCTCGCTCGCCTCGGCGAGGAACGTCAGCCAGGCGGACCGGCGGACGTCGGCGCGACGCAGCCGGTCGTTCTCCAGGTGCAGCGACAGCCGCTCGGCGGCCAGCACCGCGAGCGGCCGGGCGTACGCCGAGGGTGCCGCGTCCAGTTCCAGCTCGCCGGCGTACGGGCGGTGCACGGCGAGCGGGACGCGCAGCAGCTCGTTGCCCTCCCGGGGGGCCCGGCCGTAGCGGGCGAACACCTGGGTGCCCTGCCCGTCCCCGCGGTCCAGTCGGACCGTGCCGCCGGCCGCGCCCACCATCTCGCCGACCCGGGTCAGCAGCCCGGCGGCGAACTCGGGCAGCGGATCGTCGGCGTACGCGTCGGGGGTGGTCTGCATCAGCTCGCTCATCGCCGCGGCGCTCGGCGTGCCCTGGTCCGGGCGTTCCGTGCCGGCCCGGGCCGGTGCGGCGGACAGCCGGGCGGGCCCGCCCCGACCGGGCCGGTCCAGGCGGAACCAGACGCCCTTGCCGGTCGGGAGGTACGTGGTGCCCCACCGGCTGGCGAAGTGGTCGACGAGCAGCAGGCCACGACCGCGCGCGGCCACCTCGGTGATGTCGGCGGTGGTGTTGCGCACGCCGACGACCAGTTCGTCGACCGGGCCGGAGGCGAAGTCGGTGACGGTGACCGTGAACCCGGCGGGGTCGGCCTCGACCTCGATGTCCAGTTCGGTGCGGGCGTGCTCGACCGCGTTGGTGGTCAGCTCGGTGGTGAGCAGCAGCGCCTCGTTGAGCAGTTCGGGCAGGCCGGCTTCGAGGAGCATGGCCCGCACCAGCGCCCGGGCCGCCGCGGGGGTGCGCCGGTCGGCGGGGAGGCGGACGCGTCGGACGTGCTCGTCCGCGCCGCCGCCGTGGGCCGGCCCCGCATCCGCTGCCACCTCCGTATCCTCCACCGCCGCCACCCCGACTGCCAACCACCCCGCCCGAACCCGGAAACTCGGGCAGATACCGTCCGTGACGCGCCCCGGGCCCGCCGTGACCTCGACGGATCGCGCGGCAGAATGATGGGATGGCCGCGTGTCGGCACGAGCCGGTGGGCCCCGAGCTGAGCGAGGAATGATGACCACGGCGAAACAGTCGGTGAGCGCGGATCCGTCCGCCGCCGACCACGAGGCGCTCCTCGGCGAGCTGGTCGAGGCGTTGCAGCGGGTGGCTCGCGGCGACCTCCGGGTCCGCCTGCCGCGACGGGCGGGGCGCTCCGGCGAGGTGGCCGACGCGTTCAACGACGTGGTGTCGCTCCAGGAACGGCAGCAGCTGGACCTGCGCCGGATCAGCCGGATCGTCGGCCGGGACGGCCGGCTGACCGAGCGCCTCGACGACGAGGGCCTGGAGGGCTCCTGGGCGGAGGGGCAGCGGGCGGTCAACTCGCTGATCGACGACCTGGGCCGGCCGGCCACCGAGATCGCCCGGGTCATCGTGGCGGTGGCCGACGGTGACCTGTCCCAGCACATGGCGTTGGAGATCGACGGGCGCCCGCTGCGCGGTGAGTACCTGCGGATCGGCCGGACCGTGAACACCATGGTCGACCAGCTCTCGTCGTTCGCCGACGAGGTGACGCGGGTGGCCCGTGAGGTGGGCACGGAGGGCAAGCTCGGCGGCCAGGCCGACGTGCGCGGCGTCGCCGGCACCTGGAAGGACCTCACCGACTCGGTGAACACCATGGCGTCGAACCTGACCGGCCAGGTGCGGTCGATCTCCCAGGTGGCGACCGCGGTGGCGAAGGGCGACCTGTCGCAGAAGATCACCGTCGGCGCGCGCGGCGAGGTGGCCGAGCTGGCGGACACCATGAACTCGCTCACCGACACGCTGCGGTTGTTCGCCGAGCAGGTGACCCGGGTGGCGCGTGAGGTGGGCACCGAGGGCAAGCTGGGCGGGCAGGCGCAGGTGCCGGGCGTGGCCGGCACCTGGAAGGACCTGACCGACAACGTCAACTCGATGGCGTCGAACCTGACCTCGCAGGTCCGCAACATCGCCCAGGTCTCCACGGCGGTGGCGAAGGGCGACCTCAGTCAGAAGATCACGGTGGCGGCTCAGGGCGAGATCCTGGAGCTGAAGGACACCGTGAACACGATGGTGGACCAGCTCTCGTCGTTCGCGGACGAGGTGACCCGGGTGGCGCGTGAGGTCGGCATCGAGGGCAAGCTCGGCGGCCAGGCCCAGGTACGCGGTGTCTCCGGCACCTGGCGGGACCTCACCGAGAACGTCAACCAGCTCGCCGGCAACCTGACCAGCCAGGTCCGGAACATCTCCCAGGTGTCGACCGCGGTGGCGAAGGGCGACCTGGGTCAGAAGATCACGGTGGACGCGCAGGGCGAGATCCTGGAGCTGAAGAACACCGTGAACACGATGGTGGACCAGCTCTCGTCGTTCGCGGACGAGGTGACCCGGGTGGCGCGTGAGGTGGGCACCGAGGGCAAGCTGGGCGGGCAGGCGCAGGTGAAGGGCGTCTCCGGCACCTGGCGGGACCTGACCGACAACGTGAACTCGATGGCGTCGAACCTGACCTCCCAGGTCCGCAACATCGCGTCGGTCACCACGGCGGTGGCGAAGGGCGACCTGTCGCAGAAGATCACCGTGGACGCCCGGGGCGAGATCCTGGAGCTGAAGTCCACGGTGAACACGATGGTGGACCAGCTCTCGTCGTTCGCGGACGAGGTGACGCGGGTGGCGCGTGAAGTGGGCACCGAGGGCAAGCTCGGCGGTCAGGCCCAGGTACGCGGCGTGGCCGGCACCTGGCGGGACCTCACCGACAACGTGAACTCGATGGCGTCCAACCTGACCGCCCAGGTGCGGAACATCGCCCAGGTCTCCACCGCGGTCGCCAAGGGCGACCTGTCGCAGAAGATCACCGTGGACGCGCAGGGCGAGATCCTGGAGCTGAAGTCCACGGTGAACACGATGGTGGACCAGCTCTCGTCGTTCGCGGACGAGGTGACGC
>NZ_JBNCLA010000001.1:724284-1234842 GCF_049841835.1 Micromonospora sp. DT227
ACGCGGGTGGCGCGTGAGGTGGGCACCGAGGGCAAGCTCGGTGGTCAGGCGCAGGTGAAGGGCGTCTCCGGCACCTGGCGGGACCTGACCGACAACGTGAACTCGATGGGGTCGAACCTGACCAGTCAGGTCCGCAACATCGCGTCGGTGACCACGGCGGTGGCGCGGGGCGACCTGGGTCAGAAGATCACGGTGGACGCTCAGGGCGAGATCCTGGAGCTGAAGAACACCGTGAACACGATGGTGGACCAGCTCTCGTCGTTCGCCGACGAGGTGACGCGGGTGGCGCGTGAGGTGGGCACCGAGGGCAAGCTCGGTGGTCAGGCGCAGGTGAAGGGCGTTTCCGGCACCTGGCGCGACCTCACCGAGAACGTCAACCAGCTCGCCTCGACGCTGACCACGCAGTTGCGCGCCATCGCGCAGGTCTCCACGTCGGTGACCCGGGGCGACCTGACGCAGCGGATCAACGTGAAGGCGCAGGGCGAGGTCGCCGAGCTGAAGGACAACATCAACCAGATGATCGTCACCCTCCGGGAGACGACCAAGAAGAACGCCGAGCAGGGCTGGCTCGACTCCAACCTGGCCCGCATCGGTGGCCTGCTCCAGGGTCAGCGGGACCTGGGCGAGGTCTGCCGCATGATCATGATGGAGGTGACTCCGCTGGTCGACGCGCAGCTCGGCGCGTTCTTCCTGGCGGACAGCTCCGAGGGCAGCATGCGGCTGCGGCTCACCGCCTCCTACGGCTACGTGGCCCGGGGCCACGACGTCACGTTCGGCCCCGGCGAGGGGCTGGTCGGGCAGGCCGCGCTGTCCCGCCGGACGATCCGGGTCAAGGCGCAGCCGGGCGGCCGGCTGGTGGTCCGCTCCGGGCTGGCCGACACGCCCCCGGCCGACCTGGTGGTGCTGCCGGTGCTGTTCGAGGGGGAGCTGCTCGGCGTGATCGAGTTCGCCGGCGTGACCACCTTCTCCGAGCTGCACCTGTCGTTCCTGGAGCGGCTGGTGCTGACCATCGGCGTCGCGGTCAACACCATCCAGGCCAACCGGCGTACGGAGGAGCTGCTGGCGCAGTCGCAGCGGCTGGCGCACGAGATGCAGGACCAGTCGGCGGAGTTGCAGCGCACCAACGCCGAGCTGGAGGACAAGGCGAAGCTGCTGTCGGAGCAGAAGGCCAACATCGAGACGCAGAACCGGGAGATCGAGCTGGCCCGGCTCGGCCTGGAGGAGAAGGCGCAGCAGCTCACCCGCGCGTCGGCGTACAAGTCGGAGTTCCTGGCCAACATGAGCCACGAGCTGCGGACGCCGCTGAACTCGCTGCTGCTGCTGGCGCGGCTGCTGGCGGAGAACCCGGAGCGGAACCTCAGCGCGAAGCAGATCGAGTTCGCCCGGACCATCCACGGCGCCGGGTCGGACCTGCTGTCGCTGATCGACGACATCCTCGACCTCTCCAAGATCGAGGCGGGCCGGATGGACGTGGAGCCGGCCGAGATCCAGTTTGCCGAGATCCGCGGCTACGTCGAGCAGGCGTTCGCGCCGCAGGCCGAGGAGAAGGGGCTCGACTTCCAGGTCCGGGTCAGCCGGGAACTGCCGCCGGCCCTGGTCACCGACGCCCAGCGGTTGCAGCAGATCCTGCGCAACCTGCTGTCGAACGCGGTGAAGTTCACCGACAACGGCGCGGTGACGCTGCGCATCGGGCCGGCCGCCGAGAACGCGGTCTTCGACGTGCCGGCGCTGACCAACGCCCAGCGGGTCATCGCGTTCACCGTGATCGACACCGGGATCGGCGTCTCCGACGACAAGCTCTCGCTGATCTTCGAGGCGTTCCAGCAGGCCGACGGCACCACCAGCCGGCGCTACGGCGGCACCGGGCTCGGCCTGTCGATCAGCCGGGACCTGGCCCGCCTGCTCGGTGGCACGATCACCGTGTCGTCAGCGCCCGGGCAGGGGTCGACGTTCACGCTCTTCGTACCGGATGTGCTGGCGCCGGACGCGGTGGTGGCGCCCGCGCCGCCGTCGCCGAGCCGCGCGGGCCTGCCGTCGTCGCTGCTCATGCCGATGGAGCTGCCGCAGCCGCAGGAGACGCCGGCGACCCGCCGGCTGGACGGCGTGACCGTCCTGATCATCGACGACGACGTCCGGAACGTGTTCGCGCTGACCTCCGCGTTGGAACTGCACGGGATGACCGTGTTGTACTCGGACAACGGGGTGGACGGGGTGCGCCAGCTCGCCGAGCATCCGGAGGTGGACATCGTGCTGATGGACGCGATGATGCCGGATCAGGACGGCTACGAGACGACCGCGCAGATCCGCCGCAACCACCGGTTCGCGGACCTGCCGGTCGTGTTCCTGACCGCGAAGGCGATGCCCGGCGACCGGGAGTCGGCGCTCGCGGCCGGCGGCAGCGACTACATCACCAAGCCGGTGGACCTGGACGAGCTGATCGGGCTGATGGCGTCCTGGATCGGCCGCAGCAGAGGCGAGGAGAACGCGTGACGCAGACGGCCAAGGCGCTGCTGGTGGACGACCGGCGGGAGAACCTGATGGCGTTGGAGGCCATCCTCCAGGGGCTCCCGGTGCAGTCGGTCGCGGTGGAGAGCGGTGAGGCCGCGCTCAAGCAGTTGCTGGTGGACGACTTCGCGGTGATCCTGCTCGACGCCCAGATGCCGGACATGGACGGCTTCGAGACCGCCACGCACATCAAGCGGCGGGAGCGCACCCGGCACGTACCGATCATCTTCCTCACCGCGGCGGACAAGGACGCCCAGCTCGCGCTGCGCGGCTACGCGGTCGGTGCGGTCGACTACCTGACCAAGCCGTTCGATCCGTGGGTGCTGCGGGCCAAGGTGACCGTCTTCGTCGAGCTGTGGGTGAAGACCCGGCAGCTCGCCGCCCAGTCGGACCTGGTGCGGGAGCGGGACCTCCAGTGGCGGCGCCTCGTCGAGGCGGTGGACGCCGCGACCGCGCTGTTGCGCGCCGACGACGACCCGGCGGCCCGGGAGCGGGCGACCGACCTGCTGGAGCAGGCACGCTGGGGCAACACCCGCTGAGCGGTCAGCCGCCGGCCGGGCCGCCGTGCCCGGTCGCGGCACGCCGGGCCCGCCACCGGTCGCCGAGCGACTCCACCTCTTCCTGTACGAAGAGGAAGAAGTCCCGCATCTCGGCGACCCGTTCCCCGGCCGGGGTGCTCCGCCCGCGCAACGCGTCGACGCCACCCCCGGCGATGTCGATGAAGTTCTTGTAGAGGTTGGTCTTGGTGATGGTCGCCTCGTACCAGGGGTTGTCCGGCATCCGGTAGCGGTCGCGCCGGGAGCCCTTGACCGGTTCGCGGACCAGCATGGCGAACTGGGTGAGGTAGCGGACCGCGCCGCTCACGGCCGCCGCGCTGACGCCCAGCCGGTCGGCGATCTCGGCGGCGGTCAGCGGGTCGTCGGCGCTCATCACGGTGAACAGGACCCGGGCGGCCATCCGGGGGAAGCCCACGTCGGCGAAGGCCATCGCCATCCGCTCGACGAAGAGGTGGACCTCTTCCTCGTCGTGATGGGACAGCTCGGTCATGGTCGGCTCCTCGACACTCACGCTGTGACCCTACAGTCTTCACAAGTTTCTGAAACGAGCGTAGCTTCCGAAGTATGGAAAACACCATTGAGGTGTCCGGCCTGGTGAAGACGTTCGGCCGGACCCGGGCGCTCGACGGACTCGACCTGAGCGTCCGCACCGGCGAGGTGCACGGCTTCCTCGGCCCCAACGGCTCCGGCAAGTCGACCACCATCCGGGTGCTGCTCGGTCTGCTGCGGGCGGACGCGGGAGCCGTCCGACTGCTCGGCGGCGACCCCTGGCGGGACGCGGTGGCGCTGCACCGCCGCCTCGCGTACGTGCCCGGCGACGTCACGCTCTGGCCCAACCTCAGCGGCGGCGAGGTGATCGACCTGCTCGGCCGGATGCGCGGCGGGCTCGATCCGAGGCGCCGCGCCGAGCTGCTGGAGTCGTTCGAGCTGGACCCGCGCAAGAAGGGCCGGACCTACTCCAAGGGCAACCGGCAGAAGGTCGGCCTGGTGGCCGCGCTCGCCTCCGACGTCGAGCTGCTCATTCTCGACGAGCCGACCTCCGGGCTCGACCCGCTGATGGAGGAGGTGTTCCAGCACTGGGTCCGCCGGGCCCGCCACGACGGCCGCACCGTGCTGCTCTCCAGCCACATCCTGGCCGAGGTGGAGGCGCTCTGCGACCGGGTCACCATCATCCGGGCCGGCCGCGCGGTGGAGTCCGGCACGCTCGGCGACCTGCGCCACCTGCACCGCACCGCGATCGACGCCGAGGTCACCGCCCCGCTCGACGGGCTGGCCGACCTGCCCGGCGTGCACGACCTGCGGGTGGACGGGCACCGGGTGCGCTTCGACGTGGACGCCGCCGCGCTGGACGCCGCGCTGCGCCGCCTCACCGAGCTGGGCGTCCGCAGCCTGGTCAGCACGCCGCCGACACTTGAGGAGCTGTTCCTGCGGCACTACGAGGGGGCCGGCCTGTGAGCACATTCACCGGGACCCGTCACCTGGCCCGGCTGATCCTGCGCCGGGACCGCGTCCTGCTGCCGCTCTGGGTGCTGGTCCTCGCCGTGCTGCCGATGTCGTACGCGACCAGCTTCTTCGAGCTGTTCCCCACCGCCGCCGAGCGGGCCGCGTACACCGAGGGGACCGCCCGCAACCCGTCCATCGTCGCGCTGCTCGGCCCGGTCTACGGCGACAGCGTCGGCGCGCTGACCGCCCAGCGCAGCGGGTTCCTGCTGGTGATCGTGGCGCTGGCCAGCCTGCTCACGGTGATCCGGCACACCCGTACCGAGGAGGAGGCCGGCCGGCGGGAGCTGCTCGGCGGCAGCGTGCTCGGCCGGTACGCCGGGCTGACCGCCGCGCTGCTCGTCACGTACGCCGCCGACCTGCTGCTCGGGCTGCTCACCGCCGCCGGGCTCGCCTCGACCGGGCTGCCGGCGGCCGGCTCCTGGGCGTACGGCCTGGCCGCGGCGTCGACCGGGATGGTCTTCGCCACGCTCGGCGGGCTGGCCGCGCAGCTCACCGAGACGGCCGGCGGGGCGCGGGGCATCGGCCTCGCCGGCCTCGGCGCCGCGTTCGGGCTGCGCCTGGTCGGGGACACCGCCGGTAACGACTGGCCGAGCTGGCTGTCGCCGCTGGGCTGGGCGGCCCGGGTCCGGGCGTACGAGGGGGACCGGTGGTGGGTGCTGCTGCTGCCGCTGGCCGCCACGGTGCTGCTGGCCGCGCTCGCGTACCCGGTCTCGGTCCGCCGCGACCTCGGCGCGGGCCTGCTGCCGCCGCGCCTCGGGCCGGCCACCGCCGACGGGGCGCTGTCCGGCCCGTTCGGCCTGGCCTGGCGGCTGCACCGGGGGCAGCTCCTCTGGTGGTCGGTCGGGTTCGGCCTGCTCGGGCTGATCCTGGGCGGCGCCGCCGAGGCGGCCGGCCGCTCGGTGGAGGGGAACCCGCGGCTGGAGGAGATCATGGCCCGGATCGGCGGGGCGTCCGGGCTGGCGGACGCCTACCTGGGCGCCACGCTCAGCCTGGCCGGGCTGGCCGCCGCCGGGTACGGCATCCAGGCGGCGCTGCGGATGCGCGCGGAGGAGTCCGCCGGGCGCGCCGAACCGGTGCTCGCCACCGGCACACGCCGCTCGACGTGGCTGCTCTCGCACGTGGCGTTCGCGCTGCTCGGCCCGGTGGTGGTGCTCGCGGTGGCCGGCCTGGCCACCGGCCTCACGTACGGGTTCAGTGTGGGCGACGTGCCCCGGCAGGTGGGCCGGATGGTCGGCGCCGGGCTGGCCCAGGCGCCGGCCGCCTGGGTGCTGGCCGGGCTGGCCGTGCTGCTGCACGGGCTGCTGCCCCGGTTCGCGTCGGCCGCGTGGGCGGTGCTGGCGCTCTGCGTGCTGCTCGGTCAGCTCGGCGCGGTGCTGAACCTGAACCAGTGGCTGCTGGACCTGTCCCCGTTCACGCACACCCCCCAGGTGCTGCGCGCCACCTGGACCCCCACCCCGCTGTTCCTGCTGACCGCCCTGGCCGTAACCCTGACCCTGACCGGCCTGCAAACCTTCCGCCGCCGCGACCTCCCCATCACCTGAGTCGGGTCAGCGGATCATCAGGGCACTGCGGAGGCCGGTGATGTCGAGGACGCGGAGCAGGAAGTCGCCGACGTTGCTCAGCATCAGCACGCACTGCGAATGGCTGGCCTTGCGGCTGAGCACCACGAGCGTGCCGAGGCCCTGTGAGTCGCAGAAGGTGACGCCGCCCAGGTCGAGCACGATGCGCGGCGGCGGATCCGCCAGCACCTCGTTGACCACCGTGGAGAGCTGGGCGGCCGTGAGCATGTCGATCTCACCGGCCAGGCGAAGCACGGCTTCGTCACCCGTCCGGTGCACGGTGATGGACAGTTCGGCACGATCCACCCGGTCAGCCTATCGCGATCCCCACCAACGGGCCCGTCGAGCGCCTCCCGCCCCACCCGCCCCGCCTCCGGGCGCACGGCACCGGGGGGGTGAGGCGGGTAACGCCCGGGGCGGGGTGCTGGTCGGGGAGGGGTTGGGCGCTGACACAATGGGGGCATCGTGACCGAGACCTTTTCCGCCGGATCCGGCCGTTACCCGGCCGACGCTCCGGCCTCCGAGGCCCTGTTCGACCGCGCCAAGGCCCTCGTGCCCGGCGGGGTCAACTCCCCTGTGCGTGCGTTCCGTGCGGTCGGCGGCACCCCACGCTTCATGGTCCGGGGGGAGGGGCCCTGGCTGTTCGATGCCGACGGGCGGCGCTACGTCGACCTGGTCTGCTCCTGGGGTCCGCTGATCCTCGGCCATGCCCACCCCGCCGTGGTGGAGGCGCTGCGCGAGGCCGCCACGCTGGGCACCAGCTTCGGCACCCCGACCCCGGGCGAGGTGGACCTCGCCGAGGAGATCGTCGCGCGGACCCCGGTCGAGCAGGTGCGCCTGGTCAACTCCGGCACCGAGGCGACCATGTCGGCGATCCGGCTGGCCCGGGGCTTCACCGGTCGCGCCAAGATCATCAAGTTCGCCGGCTGCTACCACGGCCACTCCGACGCGCTGCTCGCCGCCGCCGGCTCCGGCGTCGCCACGTTCGGGCTGCCCGACTCGCCCGGCGTGACCGGCGCGGCGGCCGGCGACACCATCGTGCTGCCCTACAACGACCTGGGGGCGGTCGAGGCCGCCTTCGCCGCCGAGGGGCCAAACATCGCGGCGGTCATCACCGAGGCGGCGGCCGGCAACATGGGCGTGATCGCGCCCCGTGACGGCTTCAACGCCGCGCTGGCCCGGATCGCCCACGCGTACGGCGCGCTGCTCATCGTCGACGAGGTGATGACCGGGTTCCGGGTCTCCCGCGCCGGCTGGCACGGCCTCGACGCCTCCGACGCCGACCTGTGGACGTACGGGAAGGTCATGGGTGGCGGCCTGCCCGCGGCGGCGTTCGGCGGGCGCGCGGAGATCATGGCGAAGCTGGCCCCGGCCGGCCCGGTCTACCAGGCCGGCACGCTGTCGGGGAACCCGCTGGCCTGCGCGGCCGGCCTGGCCACGCTGCGGCTCGCCGACGACGCGCTCTACCGGCGCCTCGACGAGACGTCCGCCGCGCTGGGCAAGCTCGCCACCGAGGCGCTCTCCGAGGCCGGCGTGCCGCACCGCCTCTCCACCGCCGGCAACATGTTCTCGATCTTCTTCACCGACGCCGACGTGCGCGACTACGACAGCGCCCGCACCCAGCAGGTGTCGGCGTTCAAGGCGTTCTTCCACGCGATGCTCGCCGGTGGCGTCTACCTTCCGCCGAGCGCGTTCGAGTCGTGGTTCGTCTCGGCGGCGATCGACGACGCCGCGTGGGACCAGATCGCCGCCGCCCTGCCGGTGGCGGCGGCAGCGGCGGCAGCGGCGGCAGCGGCGGGACACGGGGGGTAACCGATGGCGGAGACTGTGGTGCACGTGCTGCGGCACGGCGAGGTGTACAACCCGGACGGCATCCTCTACGGCCGGCTGCCCGGTTTCCGCCTCTCCGAGCTGGGCGTGCAGATGGCCAAGGCGGCGGCCCAGGCGCTCGCCGAGCGGACCGTGGTGCACGTGGTGGCCAGCCCGCTGGAACGCGCCCAGCAGACCGCCGAGCCGATCGCGGCGCAGTTCGGTCTCTCCGTCGGCGTCGACGAGCGGTTGATCGAGAGCGCGAACTGGTTCGAGGGCAAGAAGGTCTCCCCGGGGGACGGCTCGTTCCGCGACCCGCGCAACTGGTGGGTGCTGCGCGACCCGGTCACCCCGTCCTGGGGCGAGGCGTACCAGGTGATCGCCGAGCGGATGTTCGCCGCGCTGCACGCCGCCCGCGTCGCCGCCGAGGGGCGCGAGGCGGTGCTCGTCTCGCACCAGCTCCCGATCTGGACGCTGCGCCGCTACGTCGAGCGCAAGCGGCTCTGGCACGACCCGCGCCGCCGGCAGTGCGGCCTGGCCAGCCTCACCTCGTTCCACTTCGACGGCGCCCGGATCGCCGGCATCGGCTACTCCGAGCCGGCGGCCCACCTGATCGCGATCTCGCCGACCGCCCGGACGGCCAAGGGGGCCTGATGCTCACCCGGAGGCTCGCCGCCGCCCTGCTCGCCGCCGTCACCGCCGGTACGGCGCTGGTCGGCTGCTCCTCCGGCAGCCAGGAGAGCCGGTGCGCGGCCGACGGGCTCACCGTGACCTGCGCCCCGGACCAGCGGTCCAAGACCCCGAAGGTGAGCGGTGAGCTGCTCACCGGCGGAAACTACGACGTCGCCCGCGACCGTGGGCAGGTCGTGGTGGTCAACTTCTGGGGCTCCTGGTGCGCGCCCTGCCGGGCCGAGGCGGACGACCTGGAGGCCACCTACCAGGCCACCAAGGGCGCCGGCGTGACGTTCCTCGGCATCAACGTGCAGGACAGCAAGGACAAGGCGATCGCGTTCGAGGAGGGCCGGGTCAC
The DNA here is from genome assembly GCF_049841835.1 of Micromonospora sp. DT227. Classification (NCBI taxonomy): domain Bacteria; kingdom Bacillati; phylum Actinomycetota; class Actinomycetes; order Micromonosporales; family Micromonosporaceae; genus Micromonospora; species Micromonospora sp. DT227. The sequence continues at coordinate 733,248 of NZ_JBNCLA010000001.1, forward strand.
CTACCCGAGCATCTTCGACCCGTCCAGCCGGCAGGCGCTCAACTTCGACATCCCGCCGAACAGCACCCCGGCGACCGTGGTGCTGGACCGGGACGGCCGCATCGCGGTGGTGATCCGCCGTGCGGTGACCCGGGACGAGCTGCGGCCGATCGTGGAGAAGGTCGCCGCCGAGCGGCCGGCGCCGAACGGCTCCCGCTGATGGGCGAGACGTTCCGCCAGCTCGCCGCGTCCGGCCCGCTGCTGCTCGCGGTGGGCGCGGCGGCGCTGGCCGGCCTGGTCAGCTTCCTCTCCCCGTGCGTGCTCCCCCTGATGCCCGGCTACCTGTCGTACGTGACCGGCCTCGCCGGCACCCACCTGGAGGGTGCAAGGAGGGGCCCCCGCTTAACGCCTCCGGTAGAGGAAGGGCCCCCTGTTAACAGCGGCGGCGGGGTCGCGGTGGCGGAACGGGCGCCGGTCCGGAGCACGGTCGCCGTCAAGGGGCGGGTGCTCGCCGGCACGCTGCTCTTCATCGCCGGCTTCACCGCCGTGTTCGTCTCCACCGCCATCCTCTTCTCCGGCGTCGGCAAGCTCTTCTTCCGGTACGAGCGCACGCTGGAGATCGTCATCGGCGCGCTGGTGGTGGTGCTCGGGCTCGGCTACCTCGGGGTGATCCCCGGCATGCAGCGCGAGTTCCGCATCCGCGCGCTGCCCGCCGCCGGCCTGCTCGGCGCGCCGGTGCTCGGCGCGGTCTTCGCGTTGAGCTGGCTGCCCTGCACCGGGCCGACGCTCGGCGCGGTGCTCGGCCTGGCGGCCACCGAGGGGAGCGCCGACCGGGCCGTGGTGCTCGCCGTGGCGTACTGCCTCGGGCTGGGGGTACCGTTCGTCGTCTTCGGGCTGGGCTTCCAACGCCTGCTCGGGGTGTTCCGCGCCGTCCGGCGCAACAGCCGGTGGGTCACCCGCGTCGGCGGGGCCCTGCTGATCGTGATCGGCCTGGCGCTGGTCACCGGCGGCTGGACGAACGTGGTGATCTGGTTGCAGACGCACGTGGGCGTGGGTGAGGTGAGCATCTGATGACGTCCGTGGACGACCGACCGGCCACCCCGCCGGCGGAGGCGCCCCGGCGGCGGGTCAACCCGGTGCTGGCCCTGCTGCGCAACTCGTGGCGGCAGCTCACCAGCATGCGTACCGCGCTGATCCTGCTGTTCCTGCTCGCGGTCGCCGCCATCCCCGGCTCGGTGCTGCCGCAGCGCGGGGTCAACCCGGAGAACGTCGACAAGTGGTTCGTCGACCACCCCGACCTGGCGCCCCGGCTCGACCAGATCGGCATGTTCGGCGTCTTCGGCTCGGTCTGGTTCTCCGCGATCTACGTGCTGCTGTTCACCTCGCTGATCGGCTGCATCCTGCCGCGTACCCGCGACCACGTCCGGGCGTTGCGGATGCGTCCGCCGGCCGCGCCGAAACGGCTGGAGCGGCTGCCGCAGCACGCGGTGCTGGAGGCCCCGGCCGCCGCCGACCCGGCGGCGATCGCGGCGGTGCTGCGCCGCCGCCGGTGGCGGGTCACCGTCCGTGGCAACGAGGTCTCCGCCGAGAAGGGCTACCTCAAGGAGACCGGCAACCTGCTGTTCCACACGTCGCTGATCGCCGTCCTGCTCGGGGTCGCGGTCGGTTCCTGGTACGGCTGGCACGGCAACCGCATCCTGGTCGCCGGCGCGGACAACGCGTTCTGCAACACCCGCCAGCAGTACGCCGAGGCGTCGCTCGGCCCGCGGGTGGACAGCGCCGACCTGCCGCCGTTCTGCCTCACGCTGGAGAAGTTCGAGGCCGACTACCTGGACTCCGGGCAGGCGTCCCGCTTCTGGGCCACGGTCAGCGTGGACTCGCCCGGTGACCCGCCCCGCACCGCCGGCTTCTCGGTCAACTCACCGCTGCGGCTCGACTCGGCGAACGTCTACTTGCTCGGCAACGGCTACGCGCCGGTGCTGAAGTACACCGACCGGTTTGGGACCAGCCAGACCAGCGACGACCCGTTCCTGCGCACCGGTGACCCGAACGCCACCGAGGAGGGCGTGGCGGTCTTCCCGGACGCGAACGTCGACCCGAAGACCGGCACCCGGGCCCCGGACCAGCAGGTCGCCTTCGACGGGCTCTACCTGCCCACCGCCGGGGACCGCGCGCCGTACGTGGCGTCGCAGTTCCCGGCCGAGCGGAACCCGGCGCTGAACCTGACCGCCTACCGGGGCAACCTCGGGCTGGACGCCGGCATCCCCGGCTCGGTCTACCAACTCGACAAGCGGCAGGTCGACAACGGCAAGCTGAAGCAGATCGGCACGAAGCTGCTGCGGCCGGGCGAGACGTGGACCCTGGACGACGGCAGCACGCTGGAGTTCGTCGGCACCCGGCCGTACGTGACGCTGGCGATCCGGCACGCGCCCGGCCAGACGCTGCTGCTGGTGGCCAGCGGCACGCTGCTGCTCGGGCTGATGGGCTCGCTGTTCGCCCGGCGGCGGCGGGTCTGGTTCCGGGTGTCGCCCCCCGACGGTGGATCTCCGACGGGCGGTAGTAGTTTGGTGGAGGCCGGTGGGCTGCCGCGCACCGAGCACCCAGGGTTCGCCGACGAGTTCGCGCAGCTCGTCGCCGCGGTCAGCGGCGGCGGGCCGGAGCAGCGGCGGGCGCGAGAAGGAGACGAGTGATGTCCGCACTCTCGGATCAGCTGGTCACGTTCGCGATCCTGGCGTACCTGATCGCGATGATCAGCCACGCCGTGGAGTTCGCGCTGGGCAACGCGCGGAAGGTGGCCGTGGCCGCCCCGGTCCGCGAGCTGGTCGGCGCGGGCGTCGGCAGCACCGGGGGGACCGTCGACGAGCCGGTCGCGCCGGTCGCGCCGCCGCGTCCCGACCGTTCGGCCGCGCGGGCCGCGCTCGCCGGGCGGATCGCCGCCTGGCTCACCACGCTCGCCGCCGCGCTGCACCTGGGCGCGGTGGTCACGCGGGGCATCGCCGCCGAGCGGATGCCCTGGGGCAACATGTACGAGTTCGTGCTGACGGTCACCTGGATCGGGGTGGCCGCGTGGCTCGTGGTGCTCTGGAAGCAGCCGTCGCTGCGCCGGCTCGGGCTGTTCCTGACGCTGGTGATGGTGCTGCTGCTGGCGTTCGCCGAGCTGAAGCTCTATGTCCAGGTCGTGCCGCTGATGCCGGCGCTCCAGTCGTACTGGTTCATCATCCACGTGTCGACGATCATCTTCGCCTCGGGCATCTTCCTGCTGGGCGTGGTGCCGGCCGCCGCGTACCTGATGCGGGCCGGTTGGGAGCAGGGGCGGCGCAGCTTCCCGTACACCCTGGCCCGCCGGCTGCCCGCGGCGGACGGGCTGGAGCGGCTGACCTTCACGACGCACGCCTTCGCGTTCCCGATCTTCACGTTCGCGGTCATCGCGGGCGCGATCTGGGCCGAGGCGGCCTGGGGTCGCGCCTGGGGCTGGGACCCGAAGGAGACCTGGGCGTTCATCTCGTGGGTGGTGTACGCCGGTTACCTGCACGCGCGGGCCACGCCGAGTGTGAAGCGCAACGTGGCCACCTGGATCGCCGTGGTGGGCTTCCTGACCATGCTGATGAACCTGTTCGGCGTCAACTTCTTCTTCACCGGCCTGCACTCGTACGCCGGGGTCAACTGACGCGGGGCCGCGGCCGGCCGGGGGTACCGACCGCGGCGGTCTAGCGTCCCGCCTCGTCCAGTTGGCGTCGGATGAGTCGTTCGGTGGCGGTGGCCCCGGTGGGTTGCAACCCGGTGCCGGTGCCCTGTTCGGTGACGTCGATGGTGACGGCGATCCGGTCGGTGCCCGCGATGATCATTTCGAAGATCTTGTTGAAGTGGACCGGGACGTCCTGCCCGTCCTCTCCCTTGATCACGAGCTGGCTGCCCTCGGTGACCCCGTGCAGTTGCCGCATCCGCAGGCCGGTGATGTCGCGGTAGCGGAAGTCGAACGCGTCGGTGTTCGACACGATGCAGCGGATGAAGTCCCACTCGCAGGAAAACACCGAGATCCGGCTCTGCCCCAGGAGCAGGATGACGATCTTGTAGCGCGAGAAGCGCAGCACGCCGTCCTGGCCGCGTGCCTGCTGGGTGGGGGACGCCGGCCCGATGACGAGCTGCGGCTCGCAGACGAGATCGTCCAGGGCGGTGTCCAGGTGACGCAGCGCGTGGTCCCTGATGCCGAACTTGTCGAAGTACAGCCAGAGGTCCATCTGCTCGTCGGTCGGCCTGGGCTGCGACGCGGCCAGGTCGCGTTGGTAGGTCGACGTCAACGACGTGTACTCCTGGAAGCCCTTGACCAGCATGACCGCGCCGCCGATGCCGAGCGGCACCGCCAGGCAGCACAGCGCCGTCTCCTTCAGCGCGATCAGCAGCAGGATCAGGCCCAGCCCGGCCAGCACCCCGCCGATGATCATCATCGTCTTGGCGGTGCCGAGCAGCGGTGGATTCGGGATACGGATGAAGTAGCGGTGCACGTTCGGCCGACGCGCCTCGATCCCGGCCCGGGCCACCGCCAGCGTGGCCTGCCAGAGCGGGTCCTCCCGGCTGTCCGTGAAGGGGGTGATCTCGGCGGCGTGCACCGGGGCCACCTCGCCGAGGCCGGCCTGGAGTTCCTCCACGCTCGGCCCGTGGTCGATGCGGTCGGCGTAGTGGTCCCGTTTGAGCGCGATCCAGAGCGCGCGGACGTGGGCGGCGGTCGGCTCGATCCGGAGGGCCCGACCGAGGTGTTCGTCCACTTGGTCCATGGTCCGCTGGGCGCCGCTTCCCATCCGGCTGGGCTTGCGACCGCCGAGCAGTGCGAGCGCCAGATAATAGTGCGGGTCCGCGCCGGCCGCGCCCTTGGCGATCGCCTCGGTGAAGAACTCGACCGCCTTCGGATAGAGCCCCTCCGCAATGGCACGCCGGCCGTAGCCCATCAATTCGTCCGGGCTCGTGGTCATGCCGGCGATGACCGTTTCGGCATTGATCTGCGCGCCGAAGACCCGTTGGTTGCGCTGGTCGTAGCTAGCCATCAGGAGACCCCGCCGAGCGCGTTCCACACGGTCACCAGCGCGGCGCCGATGGCCGCCACGGGCGCCGCGACCTGAAGCGCCTCGGTGGCCCGGCGTACCCGGGTCGACGCCTCCGCCCGGTCGTCGCGGGCGATGCTCGCGGCGGCGACCCGTAGCTCCTCGGCGATCGTCGCGCCGGCCGACGGGGCGATGACGCCACGCTCGGTCGCCTGCGCGACGGCGGCGCGGACGGCATCGAGCCGGTGGAGGAGCGTGGTCGGGTCGTCGCCCGGCAGCCCGGTGAACGTGGCGTCGCTCAGGTCGATCCGGTCGGCGTTGAATTGGTTGCCACGCACGGTCTGGTTTTTCTGGTCGAATGTTGCCATGGCCGTTGTCACCCGCCAATTCACGTGAGAATTGTTTCGGTGAACTGACCGAACCATTCGCCGAGGGGCATCGCAACGTCGGAAAACTTACTTGCCCGACGGCGACTGTCCACGGTGGTACGAATTGTTCAGGTGGCTCGGTCCGGACGGGTGACGCGTTTCTCGGGAATTCGTGTTGGCGGGCCCGAACAGGCAATGCGGAAGCGGGCCGCCAGGGGGCGTGTCGTGGCCCCATCGGGGTGCCCGGACTGCCGAACGTGCGCGGAGACGGGCCGTTCGGTCTTCGGCCGTCCGGCCGATCACCGTTCAGGGGTCTTGACGGCGGCGGCTCCTCCGTGGCGCGCACCGCCACGTCCCTCGCCGACCGGGGCGCGGCATCGACGTGGGCGCGGCATCGACCGCCGGGAGTCGGGCGACTCCCGGCGGTCGCGCCGTCGCCCGGTCAGCCGATGACGACCGGAGCGGTGTCGTTCGTCGGGTCGTCGTCGGGCCGGGGGTAGCTGTAGGGCACGGCTACCGAGCCTGGCGCGCCCAGCGGGCCGTCGATCCGCAGGTCCACGTCGACCAGGAAGGCGTCACCGGCCGGGAAGACCGCGTCCGGCAGCGTGCAGAACCAGGCGATCGGCGCGCCCGGGTCCTCCTCGTCGCCGGAGCCCGAACAGTGCTCCGGCGCGTTCGTCACCACCGTTCCGGCCGGTGGGGTGAACGTGAAGTGGGCGGCGTCGCCGCCGGAGACGGTGCCGTCCGGCACGCCCGGCCCGTCGTTGCGCAGGCCGACCCGGACCCGCACCGTGTCGCCGGTCGCCCCGGCGGCCCTCGCGCCGAGCGCGACCACGTCGAACGCCCCGCGGACGGCGCGGAGATAGAGCTGACCGGAGGCGTACTGCTGATCCGGGCCGAGCACGTCGACCGTGCCGCCGACCGGACGCAGCCGCAGCGCCGCGTCCGCCGGGCGACGCCGCAGCACCACGCCCTCGGGCAGCGGGCCGGCGGTTGCCTCGGGCGCCACGGTCTGCACGATGCGCTTGTCGCCGATGGCGGCCGGGCCGACGGTGGTCGGGAAACCGCCGGGCACCTGGTAGCGCACGCCCGGCGTCAGCTCACGGCCGAAGTGGCAGACCACCAAGGTGCTGAGTTGGCCACCCGTGCCGTACCGGCAGTTGCGGAACGCCGCCGGCTCCAGCCCGACCGGGAAGCGGAACGTGGCCCGCAGGCCGGTCACCGGCTGGTCGCCGGCGCTGACCAGGGTCACCGGCACGGCCAGCCGGTCGCCGGTGCCGGCGCCTTCCACGTACGCGTCGACCAGGTCGACGGCGTCGGGCCCGGTGCGCACCGTGACGGCCGCCTGCTGGGCCTCGCCGTCGACGCCGTCGGCAAGCGTCGCCCAGTCGATCGTGCCGGCGGCGCCGTCGACCGCACCGGCCACCGTGCGGAGCACGATCGGAACGGTGCCGGTTACGCCGCCGAACTCGTCGGTGGTGGCGTCGGCGGGCATCGGGCAGGTCGCCACCGCGCCCGCCCGGTCGCAGCCGGCCGGGAACGTGGCGGTGGCGACGCCGGCGAGGCCGCTCACGTCGATGCGGACGCGCGGATGCACCGCGTCGGCGTCGCTGCTGAGCGAGAACGCGGCGGTGCGGGCGGGTGCGGCCGGACCGCCGAGGGTGGTGTCGCCGAGCCAGCCGCCGACCCAGCCGGGACCGGGGTCGGCGGTGGCCGGGGCCGGCAGCGCCATGACCACCCCGAGCGTGGCCAGCGCCGCCGCGCCGACCGAAACGCGCAGACGTCTCATCGAACTCCTTGCGGACGGGGACGCCGGCCCGAGCGGCCGGCGTCCGCGATCCTATGGGGAGGGTGTGACGGTGGGTCAGTGGCAGGTGCCGCTGCCGGAGTCGGTGAAGGTCGCGCCGGCCACCGGTAGGAACTGCCACGTGTAGGCGTTCGTGGAGAGCGTCAGCTTGAGCACCCCGAACGTGTTCCCGTTCCTGGCCTGGCTGTTAGCGGCCGGCTCGGGGAACGTCTTCATCAGCGGCCGGCCGCCGGTGCCGACCACCCATTCCCGGATGCCCCGGGTCGGGTCGGCCACGCCGGACGGGTTCTGCGGGGCGAACCGCTCGTACTGGTGGTTGTGACCGTTGATGACGATCTCGGCGCCCGCGTCGTAGAGCGCCTGGAACAGCGGGCGGACCGCGGTGGACTCCCGGCCGCCGGAGCTGAACAGCGGGTGGTGGTACTGGGCCAGGGTGCACCGGTTCGGGTGTGCGGCCAGGTCGGCGCGCAGCCATTTCTCCTGGGGTGAGCCGGCCTGGCAGCCGCCCACGTGTGAGCAGTTGGTGTTCAGCACGATGATGTGCCAGCCGGCCTTGTCGAAGGAGTAGTAGCCCTTCCCGGGCGGCAGGACCGCGCCGAAGTAGTCGAACGTGGGCTTGGCGCCGGCGGTGAGGTAGTCGTGGTTGCCGAGGATGGGTTTCGTGCGGCTCTTGAACTGCCCCCAGGTCGGGCCGTAGCAGTCGGCGAGCTGCGCCGCCGTACCGCTGTCGGTCAGGTCGCCGCCGGCCATCACGGTGCCGGGCTCGCGGGCGATGATCTGCGCGGTCTGGTTGGCGCCGGTGGTGCTGCACGCGGAGATGTCACCGGCGTTGAGCAGCACGTTGTCCCCGGTCTGCGGCGGGCCGGTGGTGACGATCAGCATCGGCGCGTACGTGCCGGACTCCCGGCTGTCGTAGAACGCGCCGTCCGGGTTGGTGGAGGACAGCGAGAACGCCACGATGCCGTTGCCGGTGACGGCGCTGGTGACGTCCAGCTCGTACCAGGTGTTGCTGCGGACCGTGCCGAGCGAGTCGAGTGGGCCGCCGACGGACGCCGGCCGGTTGGCGTAGGTCAGCGTGCTCTCCGACCAGGACGTGCCGACCTCCTGCGCGGTGCCGCCGTTCGGGCTGGGGGCGTTTGCGGTGTTCTGCACGTGCAGCCGCAGCCGGGCGGTGGAGACCGGGTCGATCAGCCGGGTGAGGTTGAACTGGAGGTAGGAGATGCGGGTCGGGGCGGCGCCGACCACGAGCGAGTTGGTGGTGTTGAAGTTGGCGTTCGGGCTGGACGAGCTGACGTAGCTGTCCTGGCTCGCGGCGAACGGGATCGTGGTGGTGGCGGCGGACGCCGGGGGCGCGCCGGCGAGCGGCGCGGCGGTGAGGGCCAACGCGGCCAGCCCGGCCTGGAGAGCGAGCCTTCTCATGGGATCTCCGATTCCACGGCCGTTCGCTCGTGCCCGTCCGGGCGGACCGGCCGCCTCGTTGCGGGGACCCAGTTGACGTGGGGGCGCGTGACGTGGCCGTCACCGATGCCGAGCGGGCCGTGACGGCGGCGGGTCGGAGGTGCGGACGTCCTACGAGGCGGTGACGCGACGACTCAGCACCTCGTCGATCCGACGGGTGATCTGGTAGGCCACCTCGGGCAGGTCGGCCAGGTCGAGGCGGTCGGCCCGGAGCGCGAACTGGGCGTGCAGCTCGCGGGCCACCGCATCACGAATCTCGGTCTGAAGCGGGCTGAGGCCGTCGGGATCACCCACCACGTACGCGTCGTCCATCCGGCCAGCATGACAGAGGATGGCCCTTGCCTTGACATCGATACATGTCTATGGTTTATCTGAAAGCGCTTTCTAACACAGGGTACACACGCTTGAAAGGTGAAACCGGATGAGACGCAAAGTCGCCACTCGGTGGCTGACCGGCGGTGCCGCTGCGGTCGCGGGCGCCGTCGTCGCGCTGGCGTTGCAGGTCCCCAGCGCGTCGGCCGCCACGAACCTGAGCCTCGGCGCCGGCGCCGACGGCTCCAGCAAGGCCAGTGGCACCAGCTACGGCAACGTCATCGACGGCAACGCCGGCACCTACTGGTCGCCGAGTGGCTCGACCGGCACGGTCTCGGTCAAGTGGGGCAGCGCCACCACGGTGTCCTCGGCCGTCATCGTGCAGGCCTCGGGCGGCGGCTCGATCAGCGGCTGGCAACTCAAGAACTACGACACGGGCTCCGTCCTGGCCAGCGGCGGCAGCGCCCCGAGCACCATCAACTTCTCCTCGACGTCGCTGAAGAAGATCTCCTTCGTCATCACCAGCGCGTCCGGCACCCCGCGGATCGCCGAGTTCGAGACGTACGCAAGCGGCGGGTCGACCCCGACCACCAGCCCGACCAGTGGCCCCACCAGCGGTCCGACGTCCGGCCCGACCGGCAACCCGGGCACGCCGACCGGTGCGTGGCCGTCGTCGGCCGGCTCGGTGAACATCTCGAGCACGGTCAACGTCTCCGGCACCTTCGACGGCGGCATGAAGACCTACTGCTGCATGGGTGACGGTGGGCAGGGCGAGTCGCAGGACCCGATGTTCAAGATCGCCAACGGGGGCACGCTCCAGAACGTCATCCTCGGTTCGCCCGCCGGTGACGGCGTGCACTGCGAGGGCACCTGCACGATCCGCAACGTGTGGTGGAACGACATCGGTGAGGACGCCGCCACCTTCAAGCAGACCAACGGCGGTACGTCCTACGTCATCGGTGGCGGCGCGCGCAGCGGCAGCGACAAGACCTTCCAGCACAACGGCAACGGCACCGTCAGCATCTCCGGCTTCTACCTGAAGGGGTCCGGCAAGCTGTACCGCGCCTGCGGCAACTGCTCCACCTCGTACACCCGCAATGTGCGCATCGACAACGTCCTCGTCGACGACATCGACATGCTCGCCGGCATCAACAGCAACTGGAACGACACCGCGACGATCACTCGCGTGGTCGTGATCGGCTCGGCGGTCATCTGCGGCAAGTACAAGGGTGTCGCCAAGGGCAGCGAACCCAGTTACCTCGGTGAGGGCTGGAACGACGCCAACTGCAGGGTCAACCGGAGTGACGTCATCTTCCGGTAGTGGTGTGCGGAAAGGGGCACCCGACCTCCGGTCGGGTGCCCCTTTCGTGCTCGATGGCCGCTGAGGCTCACGCGCCGAACCAGCCGGGGACGTCGAGGCGGAACACGTCGGCGGGGACCATCCGGCGCAGGTCGTCCTCGATGGCCGCGACCCGGTCCGCGCCGAGCGTGGCCGCCCAGCGGTCGCGCAGCGCGTCGAAGACGACCGCCGATCGGCGTAACCCGTCGTGGCCCCGGGGGGTCATCCGGACCAGTTTCCGGCGCGCGTCGGCGGGGTCGTCCACACGTTCCAGGTAGCCGAGCGCGACCAGCCGGTCCACCGTCTTGCCGGCGGCCTGCTTGGAGACGCCGAGGCGTTGCCCGAGGTCGGAGGCGGTGGTGCCGGCCGGCCCGACGGCCTGGAGGACGAAGCCGTGCGCCGGTCGCAGCTCGGGGTGCCCGTGCCGCGCCAGCTCGGCGTGCAGATCGTCGACGAGCGTCCGGAAGCCGGCCAGCAGGAGCAGCGGCAGCGCGAAGCCGGGGCGGTCAGGCGTTGCCATATTCGACAACCTGGTTTACGGTTTGGTCAACCACGTTGACTATCTTACGAGAGGGGACCGCGGATGTCCCGCTTCACCGCGTACGAACCCGACACCGCGCCGGCCGCCGCCCGCCCGGTCATGGCCGGCGTCCACCGCAAACTGGGCCACCTACCGGCCGCCGTCGGCCTGATGGCCGGCTCCCCGGAGCTGCTCAAGGGCTTCCTCGCCGCCAATGCCGCCTTCGAGGCCACCGACCTCGACCCGGTCGCCCGGGAGGTGGTCGTGCTGACGGTCGCCACTCGCAACGAGTGCCACCTCTGCGTGGCCATGCACACCGCCACGCTCACCCGGCAGGACGCCGCGCCCGAGCTGATCGACGCGCTGCGAACCGGCGGCGTGCTGCCCGAGCCCCGACTGGAGGCGCTGCGCCGGTTCACCGTCGCCGTGCTCGACCACCGGGGCGCGGTCCCCGACGCCGAGCTGGACGCGTTCCTGGCCGCCGGCTGGCAGCCACGGCACGCGCTGGACGTCGTGCTCGGCGTCGGGACCTACACCATCTCGACGTTCGCGAACCGGCTCACCGCCGCGCCGCTCGACAAACCACTGCACCGGTACGCCTGGGCGCCGGCCGCCTGAAGCGGGCGGTGGGCGAAGAGGCGGCGGGCGTTAAGCGGGGGCCCCTCCTTCGCGTCGGGGGCGGCGCGGGGCGGCCCAGCCGAGGAAGCGTTCGTGCAGCGCGGCGGGCTTCGGCGCGTCCTGCGGGGCGAGCGGTACAGATCCTCCACGGCGGTGTAGAGCATCCCGGCGAGATGGCGCGCGTTCGTCGAGTCGGCCCGCCGGGGGCTGAACCGCCCGTCCGTCAACCCTTGAGGAACGGCAGCAGCAGGGCGGTTAGCTTTGTCGGTTGCTCCTCGAACAGCCAGTGGCCGCAGTCCTCGACCACCTCGCCGGTGACCCGGTCGGCGTAGCGCCGCACCTGCTCGGCCACCTGGGCGCCGAGGCTGGCCTGCGCGCCGACGGCCAGCACCGGCATCGGCAGCTTCGTGCGCCGGTAGGCCGTGTTGTCCGCGACGTCCTGTCCGAACGCCCGGAAGTAGGCGAAGCTGGCCCGCAGATGCGCCTCGTCGCGCAGGTGACCGGCGTACTCCTCGATGTCGTCCGGGCCGAGACTGCCCTTGTTGACCATGATCGAGTCGGTGAACCGGTCGACCCAGAGCGCCTCCCGGCCGGCGACGAGCTGCTCGGGCAGGCCGTTGGGCACGGTGAAGAAGCCGAAGTTCCACACCGCCGGGCCGGCCGCGGTGAGCGCGGGCATGGCGTAGACGCTCTCGTCGGGGATCGGTGCCTCGGTCAGCACCAGCCGGGCGACCGAGTCGGGATGGGCGGCGGCATAGGCGTACGCGACCATGGTGCCGAGGTCGTGGCCGACCAGCCGGATGTCCCCGGCCAGGTCGAGCGCGGTGAGCAGCCCGTGCAGGTCGGCGGCGACCGTCTTCTTGTCGTACCCGCCGGCCGGGGCGTCGCTGTCGCCGAAACCGCGCAGGTCGGGGGCGACCACCTCGAAGGAGCGCGCCAGCTCCGGCAGCACGTGCCGCCACATGCGCCAGCACTGCGGGTAGCCGTGCAGCAGGACCAGCGTGGGCCCCTGGCCCCCTCTGACGTAGTTGATCTCCACGTCGCCGACCTGGGCCCGCTGCTCGCTGAACCCCGCCGGCACCCGCTCGTCGCCCATGCCGCCGACTACCCGCCCGACGGGGCGTTAAAAGGGGGCCCCGCCTCTACCTCAGGCGTTAACAAGGGGCCCTTCCTTGCACCTCAGGGGGGTGGGGGAGGATGGAGGCATGGGGCGTGGCTTTCCGTACGACGATCTCAAGGACTTCCTCGCGGCGCTGGAACGCGCCGGTGAGCTGCGGCGGGTGAGCGTCCCGGTCGACCCCACGCTGGAGATCAGCGAGGTGGTCACCCGGACCGTCCGCGCCGGCGGGCCGGCGCTGCTGTTCGAGCGGCCCACCCGGGGCGAGATGCCGGTGGCGGTCAACCTGTTCGGCACCGAGAAGCGGATGGCCATGGCGCTCGGCGTCGAGTCGCTCGACGAGATCGGCGCGCGGATCGGCGAGCTGCTCAAGCCGGAGCTGCCGCAGGGCTTCACCGGCATGATGGGTGGGCTCGGCAAGGTCATGCAGCTCAAGTCCATGCCGCCGAAGAAGGTCCGGACCGCCCCCTGCCAGCAGGTGGTCTACCGGGGCGACGACGTCGACCTGAACCGGCTGCCCGGGTTGCAGGTGTGGCCGGGCGACGGCGGCATCTTCCACAACTTCGGGCTGACCCACACCAAGCACCCGGAGACCGGCAAGCGCAACCTCGGGTTGTACCGGCTCCAGCAGCACGGCCGGAACACGCTCGGCATGCACTGGCAGATCCACAAGAACTCCACCGCGCACCACGCGGTCGCCGAGCGGCTCGGGCAGCGCCTGCCGGTGGCGGTCGCCATCGGCGCCGACCCGGCGGTCGCGTACGCGGCCAGCGCGCCGCTGCCCGCCGACATCGACGAGTACCTGTTCGCCGGCTTCCTGCGCGGGGAGCGGGTCGAGATGGTCGACTGCCTGAGCGTCCCGTTGCAGGTGCCGGCGCACGCGCAGGTCGTGCTGGAGGGTTACCTCGAACCGGGCGAGCGGCTGCCCGAGGGGCCGTTCGGCGACCACACCGGCTTCTACACGCCGGTGGAGCCGTTCCCGGTGCTGCACATCGAGACCATGACCATGCAGCGCGACCCGGTCTACCACTCGATCGTCACGTCCCAGCCGCCGCAGGAGGACCACGGCCTCGGCAAGGCCACCGAGCGGATCTTCGCGCCGCTGCTGCGCTTCCTGATCCCGGACATCGTCGACTACGACCTGCCCGCCGCCGGCGTGTTCCACAACTGCGCGATCGTGTCGATCCGCAAGCGCTACCCGAAGCACGCGCAGAAGGTGATGAACGCGATCTGGGGCGCGCACATGATGTCGCTGACCAAGCTGATCGTGATCGTCGACGAGGACTGTGACGTGCACGACTACAACGAGGTCGCGTTCCGCGCCTTCGGCAACGTCGACTACGCCCGCGACCTGCTCCTCACCGAGGGCCCGGTGGACCACCTGGACCACGCCTCGTACCAGCAGTTCTGGGGCGGCAAGGCCGGCGTGGACGCCACCCGCAAGCTGCCCACCGAGGGGTACACCCGAGGCTGGCCGGAGGAGATGCGGATGTCTCCCGAGGTGACGTCCCTGGTCGACAAGCGCTGGCAGGAGTACGGAATCTGATGACCGCGGTGGCGGAACGGCCCGGCCGGGTCACGTCTTTCCTGAAGCTCGTCGCGATCGAGCACTCGGTGTTCGCGCTGCCGTTCGCGTACCTGTCGGCGCTGACCGCGATGCGGGTCGACGGGGGGCGGGTGCGCTGGGGCGACCTGCTGCTGATCACCGTGGCGATGGTCGGCGCGCGGACGTTCGCGATGGCCGCCAACCGGATCCTGGACCGGCGGATCGACGCGCGGAACCCGCGTACCGCGAACCGGGAACTGGTCACCGGTGCGGTGAGCGTGCGGACGGCCTGGACCGGCGCGGCCGTCGCGCTCGTGGTCTTCCTGGCCGCCGCCGCGCTGCTCAACCCGCTCTGCCTGATGCTCGCGCCGCTGGCCGTGGTGCCGCTGGTGGTCTACCCGTACGGCAAGCGGTTCACCAACTGGCCGCACGCCATCCTCGCGGTCGCCCAGGCGGTCGGCCCGGTCGGCGCGTGGCTGGCGGTCACCGGCACGCTCGACGGCTCCGGCCCGGCCTGGCTGCTCGGCGCTGCCGTCGGGCTCTGGATCGGTGGCTTCGACCTGATCTACGCCTGCCAGGACTCGGAGATCGACCGGGAGATCGGGGTGCACAGCGTCCCCGCCCGGTACGGCCGGCGCTTCGCGCTGCACGCCTCCACGATCGCGCACGTGGTGACGTTCGCGCTGTTCATCTGGTTCGGCGCGCTTGTCGGCTTCGGCTGGCTGTGGTGGATCGGGCTGGCGCTCACCGCGGTCGCCTTCGGCTACCAGCATTTGGTGGTCAGCCCCACCGACCTGAGCAAGGTCAACCGGGCGTTCTTCACCGCCAACGGGTTCGTCGGCATCGCGTTGTTCGTGCTCGCGCTGCTCGACCTGGTGGTCCGGCTCGGCCTGCGACCCTGACCTCCCCGGTCCCCGGTCCCCGGGCCCGGTCAGCCGGTCAGGGCGTCGCGGCGACCGGGTAGCGGGCGCTCTCCAGCGTCCAGTCGACGGTGCCGCGCACGGCGGCGGCCACCCCGTCGAGATGGATGGTGACGGCCTCGTCCAACGCCGGGCCGAACGACGGCACCGCCGCGCGCAGCGCCATGAAGCGGCTCATCTCGGCGCGCCAGTGCGCGGCCACCAGGTCGACCGCGGCCGGCAACGGCACGCCCCGCTCGGCGGCCACCGCCAGCACCAGGTTGTGCCCCCCGCCGGTGACCCGGTCCCGCTCGAGCGAGGCGATGTCGTTGAACCAGGAGAGCAGGTCGTTGGCGAGGTCCGCGTGACGGCGCAGCGCGGGATGGTGGTAGACCGCGTCGGGCAGCGGACGACCGGCGGCGAACTCGATCAGCGGGTACGACACGTACGCCGCCGAGGTGGCCCGGCGCAACCGGACGTACTCCGCGACGCCGGGCGTCCGGCCGGCCGACGTGGCAGCCGTCTCCCGGCAGACGCCGTCGAGGTGGTCGGCCACCGCGTCGGCGAAGCGCAGCCGCCAGCGCGCCGGCATCCGGTGCCGTGGCTCCCGCCACGCCTGCACGAGCAGCCGGCGCAGCGGACCGGTGAACCCCGGGTGGCGGGCTCGCGGGCCCTCGCGGAGCAGCGCGAGCGCGCCGTCGCGCAGCGCGCGGATCTGCGCCGGGGCCAGCCCGTCCGGCCCGTCACAGGCGTCGTCGACCAGGAAGAACCAGGTGAACAGCGCGGACAGCACCCGCAGGTCGGGCTCGGTGGCGTCCGGGTAGAGCCGGCCGGCGTACCGGGCGAAGCCGGCGCGGGCCAGCCGTCGGCGGGTGCCCGGATCCAGCGGCAGGCCGAGCTGGTCGAGGTGGTCGACGAGCCAGACCTGCACCTCGTCGGCGTACGGGGAGAACCGGGGCGCGACGGGGCAGTCGGATCGCAGCGCCCGCAGCACCGCCGCCGTCATCACCGGCCCTTCCATGAAGGTGGATCGCCGAATCAGAGAATCCCATGCGGCGGGAAGCCCCGTCGACCCACCGGACATTTGGCCTGGCAGGCTTACGGCATGCGCGAACCATGGGTGGTGGGCGTCTCCGGTGCCTCCGGCACCCCGTACGCGGCGGCGGTCGTCCGGGGACTGCTGGACGCCGGTGCGGCGGTCGACCTGGTCGTGTCCCGGGCCGCCCGACTGACCGTGCTCGACGAGACCGGCCGGCCCTTCCGGGACGCGCACTGGGCCGCGGACCTGGCCGCGTGGCTCGACCGCGACCTCACCGGGGCGGACCTCCGGTACTGGCCCGCCGGTGACCTGGCCGCCGGCCCGAGCAGCGGCTCCTACCGGGTACGCGGCATGGCGGTCGTGCCGGCCAGCACCGCGGCCTGCGCCGGCATCGCGATCGGTCTCTCCAAGGACCTGCTCCAGCGGGCCGCCGAGGTGAACCTCAAGGAGCGCCGCCCGGTCGTGGTGGTGCCCCGGGAGACCCCGGTGACCCGCAGCCACCTGGAACACCTCATCGCGCTGCACGACGCCGGCGCGGTGGTGCTACCGGCCAGTCCGGGCTTCTACGGCGCCGGCGCGTCGGCCTCCGCGCAGCAGTTGGTCGACTTCGTGGCCGGGAAGGTGCTCGACGCGCTCGGCGTCGAACACACGCTGTTCCGGCGCTGGTCGGGCACGCTCGCCGCGGACCGCCGGGACGTGAACGGCGCGGACCGCCGGGACGTGGACGGCCGGGACGTGAACGGCCGGGACGGCCGGGGCGGCCGGGACGTGGACAGGGCCTGACCGGCTCACCACCGGAGCGGCCGACACCGGCCCGCCTCACCGGCCGGGCGCGGCCCGCCTCACCGGCCGGACCGCGCCCGCTCGCTCAGTACATGCCGGCGTTTGCCGGGCCGGGGCCGGTCGAAGCGGTCGGGCCCATGTTGCGGGCCTTGCCCATGTCCTCCGCCTCGTCCAGCATGCCCTCCCCCTCAAGCAGGGCTCGCACCTCGGATTCCCGAAACCGGCGATGCCCGCCTGGAGTCCGGATGCTGCCGATCCGGCCGGCCGCTGCCCATCGGGTCACGGTTTTCGGGTCCACCCGAAACAGCGCAGCGACCTCACCCGGTGTCAGCAGGCGATCTCCAGTGTCCACAGCCCCCTCCTCGCGTCGACGAAGCCCCCGGCTGAACACACTGCCCCCGGCCGGTGCGAGCCCAGAGCCGTCATGAGGGACGTATGGCAATTACAGCACCAGGGACCGGGCGTGTCCGCCAAACGCGAAATACGCACACACTGCGAAGTTAGGAAATGGTACCGGCGTAGAACCTCCGTGACGGGACGTTTGTGAATGGCAACGTACCGTCATGTTCAACGGGTGCCGTCCGCCTCCGGTCACGGCCCAGAGGATAGGGTCACTCTCCGTGGACACGATCGACCTGGCCCTCGTGGAGCTGCTACGGGGCAACGCCCGCCTGTCGTACGCCGAGCTGGCCCGGCAGGTCGGCCTCTCCGCCCCGGCCGTGCACGAGCGGGTCGGCAAACTGGAGTCCGGTGGGGTGATCCGGGCGTACCGCGCCGAGGTCGAGCCGGAGGCGATCGGGCTCGGGGTCACCGCGCTGATCGGCATCGTGGAGAACTCCGACGCGGACACCGACGACGTGCTGGAGGCGTTCCGCCAGATCCCCGAGATCGAGTCCTGCTACTTCATGGCCGGCGTCGAATCCTTCCTGCTCAAGGCGCGGGTCGGCACCATCGCCGAGCTGGAACAGCTGATCGTCCGGCTGAACCGGACGCCCGGGGTCGCCTCCACCCGCACCGGGATCGCGCTGTCGACCAAGTGGGAGAACCGTCCCCAGCCGCTCGAACCTCCCACCCCCTGACGACCCGTCCGCCGGCCTCGCCCGGCCGGCCCGGGGACGCCATTTCGCTGCGCCTACAACCTTGATGGCGTAAACGACTCAGGCGAGCACCAGTGCCTCGCCCTCGCGCCTCGCGCCCTCGCGCTCCCGCGCCCTCGCGCTCCCGCGCCCTCGCGCTCCCGCGCCCTCGCGCTCCCGCGCCCTCGCGCTCCCGCGCCCGCCCACATTCACGGAAAGAGTGGCTGTTCGGACCGGAATAAGCACTCTTTCCGTGAAACGGTGCCGGTGCCGGTGCCGGTGCCGGGGCCGGGGCCGGGGCGCGGATGCGGATGCGGGCAGGGGTGGGGGTGCGCGGATGCTGGGGTGGGCGGGTGCAGCACGGGGAGCGCCAGGGCCAGCCCACGGTCTCCGGGAGTCCACTCGCTGCGCCGGGGCTCGGATGGCGAGCCTCCGGCGGCCACCAGCGGGTCCTGCTTCGCCCGTCGACATCGGTGCGGAACCCGACGACCCGGCCTGACCCATCTGTGCCATCAACCTTGTAGGCGGACGCGCGGGATACCACCGCCGCCTCCCCGCCGGCCGGCCCGGCAAGGCCCGGCAAGGCCCGGCAAGGCCTGGCCAAGGGGCTGGCCCGCGAGCGGTGCGGGCGGATAGCGTGCGGCGATGACGACCTCGGGGCGGGGTGCCGCCGTGGTGACCGGCGCGGCCGGCGGACTGGGCCGCGCGCTCGCCGCCGCGCTGCACGCCGACGGCTGGCGGGTGCTGCTGACCGACGTCGACGCCGAGGCGGTGGGCGCCGTCGCCGGGCCGCTGGGCGGCTGGTCCCGCCCACTCGACGTCCGCGACGAGGCCGCCTGCGCGGCGGTCGCCGCCGAGGCGGCCGGCGGTCCGGGCGGGCTCGGGCTGTGGGTGAACAACGCCGGCATCCTGGTCACCGGCCCCGCCTGGGAGCAGGACGCCGAAACCCGGCAGCGGGTGATCGAGGTCAACGCGCTCGGCGCGGTCAACGGCACGCTGGCCGCCGTGGCGGTCATGCGGGAGCAGGGCCACGGCCACGTGCTCAACGTCGTCTCGCTGGCCGGGCTGATCGCCGCGCCCGGCGAGACGGTGTACGCGGCCAGCAAGCACGCCCTGCTGGCGTTCAGCCTCGGCACGCTGACCGACCTGCGGATGGCCGGCGTCGGGGGCGTACACGTGTCGTGCCTGTGCCCGGACGGGATCTGGACGCCGATGCTGCACGACAAGCTCGACGACCCCGGGGCGCTGGCGTCCTTCACCGGGTCGCTGCTGACGCCGGAACGGGTGGCCGCGCGGGCGGTCCGGCTGGCCCGCCGGCCGCGCCCGGTGGTCAGCCTGCCGCGCTGGCGCGGCGCGCAGGTCCGGCTGCTCGACGCGTTCCCCCGGCTCGCCCTGGCGCTCACGCCGGTGGTGCGCGCCGCCGGCCGGGCCGGGCAGCGCCGGCAGTCGCACCGGGTGCGGACGGATGCGAGCCGGCCTCGCTTGTAACGTTGCCGGCGTGACTCATCTCGACCGGTGTGACGAGGCCGCCCGGCGCTGGCTCACCGAGGCGATCGCCACGGTCGAGGCGGACGCCAACCGGTCCGCCGACACCCACCTCCTGCCGTTCCCGCTGCCCCGGGCGTGGGGGATCGACCTCTACCTCAAGGACGAGTCGGTGCATCCGACCGGCTCGCTCAAGCACCGGCTGGCCCGCTCGCTGTTCCTCTACGGGCTGTGCAACGGCTGGATCCGCCGGGACACCACGATCGTCGAGGCGTCGTCCGGGTCGACGGCGGTCTCCGAGGCGTACTTCGCGCGGATGCTCGGGCTGCCGTTCATCGCGGTCATGCCGGCGTCCACCTCACCGGAGAAGATCGCCCAGATCGAGTTCCAGGGTGGGCGCTGCCACCTGGTCCGGGACCCGGCCAAGGTGGTGATCGAGGCGCGTTGG
The DNA here is from genome assembly GCF_049841835.1 of Micromonospora sp. DT227. Classification (NCBI taxonomy): domain Bacteria; kingdom Bacillati; phylum Actinomycetota; class Actinomycetes; order Micromonosporales; family Micromonosporaceae; genus Micromonospora; species Micromonospora sp. DT227. The sequence continues at coordinate 753,078 of NZ_JBNCLA010000001.1, forward strand.
CTGGCCGAGGACACCGGCGGTCACTACATGGACCAGTTCACCTACGCCGAGCGGGCCACCGACTGGCGGGGCAACAACAACATCGCCGAGTCGATCTACGCGCAGCTCGCGCTGGAGCGGCACCCGGTGCCGGCCTGGATCGTGGTGGGCGCCGGCACCGGCGGCACCAGCGCCACCATCGGCCGGTACGCCCGCTACCGCCGACTGCCCACCAAGCTGTGCGTGGTGGACCCGGAGAACTCCGCGTTCTACCCGGCGTGGCAGGCCGGCGACTGGTCGTTCCGCACCGGTCGCGGCTCCCGGATCGAGGGCATCGGCCGGCCCGGCGTCGAGCCGTCCTTCCTGCCCAGCGTGGTGGACCGGATGGTGCAGGTGCCGGACGCCGCGTCGCTGGCCGCCATGCGCGCCGGCTCGGCGGTGCTCGGCCGCCGGGTCGGCGGCTCCACCGGCACCAACCTCTGGGGCGCGTTCGGGCTGATCGCCGAGATGCGCGCCGCCGGCCGGACCGGCTCGGTGGTGACGCTGATCTGCGACCCGGGCGACCGCTACGTCGACACGTACTACTCCGACCGGTGGGTGGCCGGGCAGGGCCTCGACCTCGCCCCGTACCTCACCGCCGTCGACCGGTTCCTGGACGACGGCACCTGGCCGGCCTGACCGGCGTCGGTCGTCATCGCAGGTCCGGCGGGTACTCGACAGCGGACCAGGTGCGGGCCCGGTCCCACAGCCGGCCGGCGACGGCCGGGTCGTTCGCGGGCGCGGCGACCGGGTCGAGGTGCACCCGGTCGTCCGACTTCCGGTTGCCGGGGCCGATGAAGACCCCGCCCCGCGCCCCGGGGGCGGTGGCGGCGAACAGCAGCGGAACCGCCGCGCGTTCGGCCGGCCGGCCGATCAGCGCCTGGAGGACCGCCATCGTCGCGCGCAGGGCCGGGCGGCGGATGTCGTCGTTCAACGCGGTTCTCGCCAGGCCGGGATGAGCGACCAGGCTCTGCACCGGCCGGCCGGCGCGCCGCAACCGGCGGTCGAGTTCCAGGCCGAGGAGCAGGTTCGCGAGCTTGGACGTCACGTACGCCCGCGAGGGCGAGTAGGACCGCTCGGCGGCCGGGTCGTCGAAGGGCGGCGCTGCCCGGAAGATCCGGTAGAGGCCGGACCCGACGTGCACGACGCGCCCGCCGTCGCGGATCAGGTCGAGCAGGCGACCGGTGAGCGCGAAGTGGCCGAGGAAGTTGGTGGCGAACTGCATCTCGATGCCCTGCGGGCTGAGCCGGCGGCCCTGGTGGCCGCCGATGCCGGCGTTGTTGACCAGCAGATCGAGGGACCGCCCCTGCGTGTGCAGGCCGGTGGCGAAGGCGGCGACCGAGTCCAGGTCGGCGACGTCGAGCCGCCGCGCCTCGACCCCGGGCAGGACGCGGGCCGCCTTGTCCACGTCGCGGACCGCCGCGATCACGGTCGCGCCGTGCGCCGTCAACTGCCGCGCGACGACCAGGCCGAGCCCGCTGGTCGCGCCGGTCACCACGGCCGTGCGGCCGGTCAGGTCGGGGATGTCGGCGAAGGTCCAGCTCACAGCCATGACAGCTCCTCAACGGATGCGTGATCCGATCGGATTATCTATCCGATCTGCGCCCAGCGTAGCAGGCAAGCGGATGAGTTATCCTTTCGCCATGGCGACAGGCACGGGCGGACGGCTGCGGGCGGACTCCGCCCGGGTCCGCGAGCAGATGCTCACCGTGGCCGGGGCCCGGCTCCGCGACGGCGACCGCGACCTGCCGCTGAACGCGATCGCCAAGGCCGCCGGCGTCGGCGTGGGCACCGCCTACCGGCACTTCCCCAGCCGGCAGGTGCTGATCGAGGCGCTGGCGGCCCAGAGCTTCACCCGACTGGCCGCGGACGCGCGGGCGAGCGCCGCCGCCGACGATCCCGTCGCCGGGTTCGAGCGGCTGATGTCGACCGGGCTGCGGCTGCTCCGCGAGGAACCGGCGCTGGCCGAGGTGCTGGCCGCACGGGACGACCTCACGGCCGACGCCGTCGCCCCGGCGGCCGACTTCTTCGACGCGCTCGACCACCTGCTCCACCGGGCCCGGCAGGCCGGTGCCGTCCGATCCGACATCACGGCCGACGACCTGCGCAGCCTGATGTGCGGCGTGCAACACGCGGCGATGATCAGCGACGCGGACGCCGCCGAACGCTACCTCGGCGTCCTGCTGCGCGGACTGCGCGCCTGACCGGCCGCCCCGACGGTCAGCGCGGGTCGACCCGCTCCGCGAGCCCGGGATAGCGCACCACGAAGCCCTCCGGGTCGACCTCCAGGTCGGCGGTGAACCCGTCACCGGCGTACCGCACCCGGCCCGGACCCAGCGAGGTGTAGACCTGCTCGGCGGGGAGCACCGTCAGGCCGGGCAGCAGCACCCACACCACCGTCACGCTCGTCGCCAGGTCGGCGGGGAGCCGGCCCAGCCCGATCCGGCGGATCGGCAGCGTGTTGGTCAGCGGGGAGCCGCCCAGGTCGACGTCGAGCGCCTCGGCCAGCCGGTCCGGGTCATCCGTACCGGGCAGGCCCACGGGCGGATGCCCGGCCGCCCGCAGCGCCGCGTCCAGGTCACCGTCCTCGCCGGTACGCACGCGCCACCCGTCGCCGCCTCGCTCCAGCCGTACGCTCCGCGCCCAGCCGGCGCCGTCCGCGTCGACCTCCAGCCGGCTGGTCGACCAGTCCGGCGCGACCGTCAGGCGGTAACGGCAGGTGTACGGGATCGGGTCCACGGCCAGCGCCACGCCCTGCGCGGTCACCCCTTCCCGGTCGTCGAGCACGACGTGCTCGGATCCGGCGGTGTCGGTCCGGGCCCAGAAGAGCGACTTCGGCATGGACCGGACGTTACGCGACCCGCCGGGTACCGGCAGCGGATGCGCGAACGCCGCCGCCGAGCGGGTGCTCGACGGCGGCGTTCGCAGTGGTCTTCCGGAGGCTCCGGATCAGTGGGTACGGGCCGGCGGGCGCCCGCCGAAACCGCGCCGGTCGTCGCGCGGCCGGTCGTCCCGGCCCCGGCCCTCGGGACGGAAGCCGCCCCGACGCTCGGCCGGCCGGGCCTCGCCCCGGTCCCCGAAGCGACGCTCGGTGCCGCCGTCGCGGTCCCCGAAGCGACGCTCGGTGCCGCCGTCCCGGTCCCCGAAGCGACGCTGGGCGCTGCCGTCCCGGTCCCCGAAGCGACGCTCACCCTGCGGGCGGTCCCCGAAGCGACGCTCACCCTGCGGGCGGTCCCCGTGGCGGCGCTCGCCGAAGTCACGCCCGCCGGTGGGGCGGTCGTCGGACCGCCGGTCCCCGAAGCGCCGGTCGTCGCGGCGCTCGGTCCGGTCGCTACCGAACCGGTCCCCGAAGGCGCGCTCGCCGGTCGGCCGGTCGCCGTAGCGACGCTCACCGCCGGGTCGGTCGCCGTAGCCGCGTCCGCCGGTGGGTCGGTCGCCGAAGCTGCGCTCACCGCTGGGCCGGTCGCCGTAGCTGCGCTCACCGCTGGGCCGGTCGCCGTAGCGACGCTCACCGCCGGGTCGGTCGCCGTAGCGACGTTCGCCGCCGGGTCGGTCGCCGTAGCGGCGCTCGCCGGTGGGTCGGTCGCCGTAGCCGCGTCCGCCGGTGGGCCGGTCGCCGTAGCCGCGTCCGTCCCGGTCGCCGAAGCGGCGGGGGCCGCCGCCACGGCGGGGCTCCGGCTCCTCGCGAACCGGTACGCCGCTGGGCTCGCGCGCGCCGGTCAGCTCGGCCAGCGCCTCGTCGCCGGCGCGGACCCGAGCCTGGGACGGCTCGACGCCCGCCTTCTCCAGCATGGCCAACGTGGTCCGGCGCTGCTTCGGCAGCACCAGGGTCGCCACCGCGCCGGACTCGCCGGCCCGGGCGGTGCGGCCGGCCCGGTGCAGGTAGTCCTTCGGGTCCTTCGGCGGGTCCACGTGCAGCACCAGCGAGACCCCGTCGACATGGATGCCCCGGGCCGCCACGTCGGTGGCGACCAGCACGTTCATCCGGCCCTCGCGGAACTCGGCAAGCGTCCTGGTGCGCATCCGCTGGGTCTTTCCGCCGTGCAGGCCACCGGCCCGTACGCCGACCGCGGTGAGCTGCTCGACCAGCCGGTCGACGCCGAGCTGCGTACGGGCGAAGACCATGGTGCGCCCCTCACGGGCGGCGATGGACGCCGTCACCGCGAACTTGTCGTGCGGCGGGATCAGCAGCATGTGGTGATCCATGGTGGACACCGCCGCAGTGGCCGGCGCGGTCGAGTGGGTAACCGGGTCGGTCATGAACCGCTTGACCAGCGAGTCGACGTCGTTGTCCAGAGTGGCCGAGAAGAGCAGCCGCTGGGCGTCCGCAGGCGTCTTCGCCAGCAGCTCGGTGACCTCGGGCAGGAAGCCCATGTCGGCCATCTGGTCGGCCTCGTCCAGCACGGTGACCTCGACGTCGTCGAGCCGGCAGACACCGCGCGCGATCAGGTCGCCGAGCCGCCCCGGCGTGGCCACCACGATCTCCACGCCCCGGCGGAGCGCGTCGATCTGCCGGTCGTACGGCACGCCGCCGACCGCGGTCTTCAGGAAGATGCCCACCGCCTTGCCGATCGGCACCAGCGCGTCGTTGACCTGCATGGCCAGCTCGCGGGTGGGGACCAGGACCAGCGCGCGGGGGTGCAGCGGCCGGGCCCGGTTGCGGTCGGCGAGCCGGGCGATCACCGGCAGGCCGAAGGCCAGCGTCTTGCCGGAGCCGGTCTGGCCCCGGCCGAGCACGTCGCGGCCGGCGAGCGCATCCGGCACGGTGGCCCGCTGGATCTCGAACGGGGTGGTGATGCCCTGCCGGGCGAGCGCGTCGACCACCTGCGTCGGAAGGCCGAGCGAGGCGAAGTCGGGGGCGTCGGTGATCGGGTCGGTGGACGGGGACATGCCGGATTCAGCGAAGGTGGTCAAGAAATACCTTTCGAGCGGGGCGCATCTTCGCGATGGCCTGCCGCGGCACCGTCACGCCGCCGAATCGCCCGCAAGATCGCCCATGGGCGCGCAGTCGGGCGCGCCAGGTCAGTGATCCCGACAAGTGTACGGCGCATCACCGACACGGCCACCGCATCGCGCGGCCGTAGTGGGCGGGCTCACCCCCGTCAGCGCATCAGCACGGTGCCGGTCAGGCCGCTCAGCGCGTCGTTGGCCAGGAACACCACGAGCAGACTGATGGCGATCAGCGCCGTCAGCGCGATGGCCAACACGATGATGACCTTGGTGTTGCTGGCCCGGGTGGCCGGGGTGTCCTCGGCCCAGCCCTGGGCCAGGATGTGCCCGGTCAGCGAACCGGTGTTCTCCGACGGGCTGCTCTGCGGGAGCGCGACCGTGGCGAAGCCCGGGCCCTCCGTGCCGCCGTACGCGGTTCCGGCGAGGTCCTGACTGCCGAGCTGTGGGCGTACCGGAGGGGTGGTTTCGGTCTGCCGTGCGGAAGCGGCCGGCGGCGGCCAGGTCGGCGGTGCCGGCGCCGGGACGGCCGGGGCCGGCGGCGCGGACGTGGGGGGCCAGACCGGCTGCGCTCCGGGCACGCCGGCCATCGCCGGGGGCGGCGGGAACGGGGGCGCGGGCATCGGGCCGGGCGGCGGCGGTGGCGGAGGCACCACCGGCCCCGGGGGCGGCACGGGTGGCCCGGGCATCGGCGGAACCGGTCCCGGCGGATTCGGTCCCGGCGGATTCGGGGACGGCGGAAACGGTCCGGGCGGATTCGGGGACGGAGCCGGCACGGGGGCCGGCACCGGGGGCGTCGGGCGGAGCGGGGGCTCCGGCTCGGGTACGGGCGGAGCCGGTGACGGGGGCGTCGGCCCGGGCACCGGAGTCGGAGCCGGCTCGGGCTCGGGACCCGGCGGGGACGGCGGCTGCGCCGGCTCCGGCGGCTGGGCGGGCTCCGGTGGCTCCGGGTTGACCGGGGCGGCCCGGTAGAGCTTCGCGGCGGTGGGCGCGGCCGCGACCGACACGGCGACCTCGTCGGCCGAGACCCGGCTCAGGCCGGGCACCGAAGCGCTGGCCCGGGCGGGCGCTGCCGGGGAGTCGGTGCGTGGCGCGGGCGTGACCCGGCCGGCGAACCGGTCGGCCGGCTGCTGGCCGGCGTCGCCGCCGGGGCGGGCGTCCCGGCTCGCGTCCGGGGACCCCGCGCGCGGCGCGGGCACCTGAGCGGCACCGGAGACCTGGGCGGCACCGGAGACCTGGGCGGCACCGGAGACCTGGGCGGCGCTGGGCACCTGGACGGAGTTCGGCACCTGGGTTGAGCCGGGCACCTGGCCGACACCGGGCACCTGGGCGGCGCCGGGCATCTGGGGGGTGCTGGGCATCTGAGTTGAGCCGGGCACCTGGGCGGAGCCGGAGATCCGGGCGGCGCTGAGGGCCGGGGCGGCACCGGAGGCCGGGGAGTCGCCGTCGGTCGGGTCCGCCGCGGCGTCGTCGGGAGCTGGCCCGGAACGGTCGGCGGCGTCCACGGTCGGAACGGGCGCCGGCGTCGCGGCGGCCGGGAGCGGGATCGGACCAGCCGGGATCGGACCAGCCGGGGTCGGACCAGCCGGGGTCGGGGCAGCGGAGGTCGGATCAGCCGGGGTCGGGGCAGCGGAGGTCGGGGCAGCCGGGCTCGGGACAGCCGGGGTCGGGGCGGCCGGGGTCGGGGTGGCCGTGGTGCGGGTGGCCGGCGGTGGGGGGACCGGGGCCACCGGAACCGGCGTCGGCGGCGTCGAGGCGGCCGGCGAACCGGCGTCGTCGTCGGTCGAGGCCGGCCGGTCGGCCGCCGCGAAGGCGGACCAACTGGACGGCGGCGAGACGGTCGCCCCGGGGCGGCGGCGGTCCAGCGGCGGGACGCTCTCCGCCGGGGCACCCGCCCGGTAGGTGGTGGCGGTGGCCGGCGGACCGGGCCGTTCCCCGCCCGACGGCGGCGCTACCGCCGAGCCGGCCACGCTGACCCGGGCCCGCGCGACGGCGACCGGACCCGGCTGCGCCGGGCGCTCGTCGGCGTTCCCGACGGGGTCGGGCGTGGATCCCGGTTGGACCGTCTCCGCCGGAACCTCGTGCTCGCCCATCTCGCCCCTCCGCACCCACGCTCGCCCCCGACCGTGGCGCCGGCCGGAAGTGCCTGGATCTCACCGTGCCACATTCCGGCCCGGGAACACAGTCGGAGCGGACGGTTGGGTCAGCCGGTGCTGGTCGGGCTGGCGGACTTGCTGCCGGCCGTGCTCTCCGTCGGCTTCGCCGTGCTGCTCGACGGCGCGGCGGCGCTCTCGGTCGGTTTCGCCGTGGTCGACGACGGTGCGACGGTGGCGGTGCGACTCGGCGACGGGCTCGGCGTGTCCGACGGGGTGGGCGTCGGGCTGGTGCTCGTCGACGGGGTGGGCGTCGGACTGGACGTGGTCGGCGTGGGCTTCGGCGTGGCGGACTTCGTCGGCGTCGGCGTGGGCTTCGGCGTGGCGGTCTTCGTCGGCTTCGGGGTCGGCTTCGGCGTGGTGCCGGGCTTCGGCGGGTTGACCGGCACGGTCGGGAGCGGCACCGGCGTGGCGGGCCCGGGGACGGCGCCGACCACCCGGGTCGCCGCGTAGAGCCGGGACCACCGGACCACCGAGATCTTGACCACGTCGCCGGTCCGCGGCGCCTCCACCATCTTGCCGTTACCGATGTACATGGCGACGTGGTGGATGCTGCTCCAGCTACCGCTGGAGGCGAAGAAGAGCAGGTCACCGGGGAGGAGGGCGGTCGGGCTGACGGTGCGGGAGCGGGTCGCGTAGTACTGGTCCCGGGAGACGCGGGGCAGACCCCGATAGCCGGCCGACTGGTAGGCGGCGAGCATCAGACCGGAGCAGTCGAACCGGTCCGGGCCCTCCGCCGCCCAGAGGTAGGGGTCACCCAACTGGGCCAGGGCGTAGCGCACGGCGGCCAGCGCCCGCGGGTCGGCGACCAGGCCGTTGATGCTCTGGTTGACGACGTACGGGTTGCCGAGCCGCTGCTCGGCGGCGTCCTCGCGGCGCTCGATCTCGAGCAGCTTGGCGGCGTTGTCGCGGCGGAGCTTGAGCAGCGCGGCTTCCTGCTTGTGCAGGTCGGTCTCGACCCGGGTGAACTCCGCGGTCTTCTCGGTGACCCGGCGCTGGACCGAGGCGTGCGCCTCGCGCGCGACCCGCTCGTCGGTGGTGGCGCGCAGCAGCTCGCCGGTCACCGAGGTGGTGGCCCCCTCGGCCTTGTCGCCCCGGGTGATCCGCTGGAGATCGGAGAACTGGCGCAGGCTGGCGCCGAACTCGCCGGGCGGCAGCGCGGCGTCGGCCTTGACCGCGTCGGCGGCGGCGCTCTTGGCGTTCTCCTGGGCCCGGGCCAGCGCGGCCTGGGCCTCCCTGAGCCGGGCGGCGGCGGCGGTCAGCTCGGCCTGGGCCGCGTCCCGCTCGCCCTTGACCCGCAGGAGGTTGTCGCCGAGCTGGGCGACCTGGCCGTCGACCTGGTTGATCTGCGCGATCAGCGGCCCGTCGGCCGGGTTCGTGACACCGGTCGTGGCACCCGGCAGGACCGGCGCGCCGCCGGGCACGGCGGCACCGGGGACGGTGGCGCCGGGCAGGCCGGGCACCGGGACGCCGGGCTGGCCGGGGACGGTGGCACCGGGGCGGCCGGTGGTGGCGCCGGGCACGGTGGGGAGCTGGAGCGGGCCGGTGACCTGCGGCCGGGACCCGGTGCTGGGAATGGTGTCGGGCAGCGGATCGGCCCAGGCCGGGGTGGCGAGCGCCGCGGCCGCGACCGCCCCGAGCAGGGCGGACCAGAGCGCCGGGCGCAGCACCGGTGAGATCACCGGTGAGCGTCGCCGTCGCCTTCGGGCCTTGGTGCTGTCGACCATTCCGCTCCCCGTCCGGTCTGGTGCGCGCCACGCGTCGTGGGCGTGATGAGACAGGGCGACCCCTGGTGTGTGTTCCGCCCCACCCTGTCTTACCTCACCGACGCAACGATGTCGATGTGCGGAGCGTGACGACCGGTGAACTGGGTCGCTGCGGTCGACCGCGCGGGCGGCGCTCCGGACCCGCGACGTACGCTCGATCGGGACCCCAGGTGGAAGGACGTGGCTTTCGGATGGACGCCGGACTCAAGCGCGAGCTCGAAGCAAAGGTCTACGCGGGGGAGCGGCTGACCCGCGAGGACGGCATCGCGCTCTACGCGAGCGACGACCTGACCTGGTTGGGCCGGCTGGCCCACCACAGGCGTACGGAGCTCAACGGCGACCGGGTGATGTTCAACGTCAACCGGCACCTCAACCTGACCAACGTCTGTTCCGCGTCGTGCGCGTACTGCTCGTTCCAGCGCAAGCCGGGCGAGAAGGACGCCTACACGATGCGGATCGACGAGGCGGTCCGCAAGGCCAAGGAGATGGAGGACGAGCAGCTCACCGAGCTGCACATCGTCAACGGCCTGCACCCGACGCTGCCCTGGCGCTACTACCCCAAGGTGCTGCGTGAGCTGAAGGCCGCGCTGCCGAAGGTCAACCTCAAGGCGTTCACCGCGACCGAGGTGCAGTGGTTCGAGAAGATCAGCGGGCTGACCGCCGACGCGATCCTCGACGAGTTGATGGACGCCGGGCTGGAGTCGCTGACCGGCGGCGGCGCGGAGATCTTCGACTGGGAGATCCGGCAGCACATCGTCGACCACGCCTGCCACTGGGAGGACTGGTCGCGGATCCACCGGTTGGCCCACTCGAAGGGCATGAAGACGCCGTCGACCATGCTCTACGGCCACATCGAGGAGCCCCGGCACCGGGTCGACCACGTGCTGCGGCTGCGTGAGCTGCAGGACGAGACCGGGGGCTTCCAGGTCTTCATCCCGCTGCGCTACCAGCACGACTTCGTCGACTCGGCGGACGGCAAGGTCCGTAACCGGATCCAGGCCCGCACCACGATGGCCTCCCCGGCCGAGTCGCTCAAGACGTTCGCGGTCTCCCGCCTGCTGTTCGACAACGTCCCGCACGTGAAGTGCTTCTGGGTCATGCACGGGCTCTCGGTGGCCCAGCTCTCGCTGAACTTCGGCGTGGACGACCTGGACGGCTCGGTGGTGGAATACAAGATCACGCACGACGCCGACTCGTACGGCACGCCGAACACCATGCACCGGGACGACCTGCTCCACCTGATCTGGGACGCCGGCTTCCGCCCGGTGGAGCGGAACACCCGCTACGAGACCGTCCGTGAGTACGCTGCCGCGCCGTCGATGGCCGAGCGCCGTTCCGAGCCGCAGCAGGTCTGGGCCTGACCCGGCGATGAGCACCGGCAGGTCTGGGCCTGACCCGGCGACGAGCACCGGGGAGCAGCAGCGCGGTTTTCCTCGGCGGGACGCCGAGGGACGCATCCTGACGCTCGGTGACCTGCTCGGCGTGACGCTCGCCGGCCTGGTCATCGGCGTGCTGGCGTTGCTGCTCTTCGAGTGGGCGTTCGCCGCCCTCGGCGCCGGCGGGTTCGGGGGGACCAACGGCTGGCTGGCGGTGATCCTGCCGCTCTGGCTGTTCTGGGACGACTTCCGGGCCTGGGAGTTCGGTGCCGCCCGGGTGCTGGCGGCGCTGGTCGGGCTCGGGGTCGGCGTGCTGGCCGGGTTGCTGGCGGCCGGGCTGGCCGCGGGGCTGCCGGCGCTGTTCACCGGCGCGCTGGCCGCGGCGGTTTTCACCGTGGTCTACGCGGTGATCTGGTTTCATGGCGTGCACTGGCTGGCCCGGCGGACGGGCTGAGGTGGCGGAGAGAGTGGGAATGCGGGCATGAGCGCGGCGGTCAAGTACACGCTGGGCCGGATCGGGCTGTTCGTCGCGGTGCTGGCGGCCCTCTGGTTCGTCGAGATGAACATGTTCCTGCGGCTGATGCTGGCGTTGGTCTTCTCCGCCACGCTGTCGTTCTTCCTGCTGAAGGGGTGGCGGGACGAGATGGCCGGGGAGATGGCCGACGCGGCGGAGCGCCGCCGCGCCGAGAAGGACCGGCTGCGCTCCGCCCTGGCCGGCGACGACCAGCCCACCGACGCACCGGGCGAGCCCCGAGGCTGAGTGGTGAGAAGGGGCCCCTTCTCGACGCCAGGCGTTAAGAAGGGGCCCCTCCTTCCAGCTCACCAGTTGGTGGAGCCTGGGACGGTGGGCCAGGGGCGGTTCAGCGGCTTGATCAGGTACGCGATGCCGCCGGAGCCGGAGGCGACGGTGCCGTTGGCCCGGTAGCGCTTGGTGCGCTGCCAGATCTGCTCGAACTGCTCGCGCTTGTAGACGTTGCGCACCGCCTCGTTCGAGGACGACGCCGGGTCGTTGACGATCACGTCGCCGTCGGCGGTGAAGCCGACGATCACGAACAGGTGCCCGGAGGTGCCGTAGTTCGCCCCGTCCAGCTCCTCGGCCAGGAACGACTGCGACGTGACCACCGGGATGCCGGCCTTGATGAACCGTTCCGCCTCGTCCAGCGAGTGCAGGCGGGTGACGCGCGCCTCCAGGCCGGGGAAGCCGGCGGCGTACGCGGTGTTGAACGGCCAGTTGCCGGCGCCGTCGTACTCGTGGTCGTAGGTCATCCGGGCGGCGTGGTCGACGGTCGGGTCGGCGTAGGCGGGGTCGACCCAGGCGGTGTCCTCGGCCGAGGGCTTGCGTCCCCAGTACTCGACCACCATCTCGGTGGAGGTGGGCGAGCACCACGCCTCGCCGCCGCCGTCGTACTCCGGGTACTCGCCGATGTGGACGTTCTGCGAGTAGCGGGGCACGGCCAGCTCGGTGCCCCAGGCGATGCCGCCCCGGCTCGGCGTGACGGTGAACCGGTCCGGCACCTTCGAGGCCATCGCGCCGACCATCCGGACCTGCGGCGCGGCGGCCTGTCCGGGCGCGCGGTAGAGCGTCAGCCGGAGCTGGTACGAGCGCAGCAGCACCCCGGCCGAGGCGTCGTCGACGGCGAACGTGTCGGTCCAGATGCTCGACCAGGGGTCACCCTGACCGTCCAGCGTGGCCCGCTTGATGTCCTGGTCGCCGGAGGCCCAGCGGCCCATCACGTACCACGGGGTCTGGGCCCCGGTGTTGTAGGTGCCGTGCAGCTCGACCTGGATCCAGGTGCCGGCGGGGGTGCTGGCGTTCCAGGACGCGACGAGCTCGGTGGCGTCGAACCCGATCCGCCGCTCGGGTGAGGTCCAGGTGGCGTACTCCCAGGTGCGGGTGGCGCCGGTGTGTTCGTCGGTGAAGTCGGTGGTGCCGGCGGGCCGGGCGATGGTGAGCGCCGGCTGGCGGCCGGGCACGGCGCGGGTGCCCTGGTGCGTGCCGGTACGCCAGTCGGGGTAGCGGGAGAACTCCTGGAAGGTGATCTGTTCGTCGTGGGTGACGCCCGGCCGGGGGCCGTTGGCCTGGGCGGGTGCGGTGGTGCCGAGCAGGGTGAGCGCGGTCAGGCCGGCGAGGGCGACCGTGCGCAGGGGTCTTCCGAACATGGCAGCTCCACGGGGAAACGGCATCGTTGCCGTTCACTGTCGTCCTTGGCGGGAAGTTTCGCCAGATGTTCAGCCATGGAAAATCATTGCCGACGTGAGGATCAGGTCGGGATGGTTCATGACAACGACGGATGTTGATATGACCATGTGACTGCTGGTGGAGTGTGCGGACAACGGGATCTCCCCGTACCCCGAGGAGGTTGTCCATGGCCCTCCGCACGTCCCCGCTGCGCCGCCGGCTCGCGTTCGTCGCCGCCGTCGGCCTGATCCTGGTCACCGCCGCCGCCGGGCCGGCCGCCGCCCGCCCCGACCCGGACCGGGCCGGCGAGTCGGCCGCCGTCGCCTACCGGGTGCTCGGCCCACGCACCGTCGCCGACCGCACCGCGGTCGCCCGCACCGGCGCCGCCATCGACTACTCCGAACACGGCGTGCTGCACGTCACGGCCACCACCGCCGAGGCGAACGCGATCACCCGGCTCGGCTTCCGGCTGGAGAAGGACGTCGCCCCGGCGCCGGCCGGCGGCGCGACCGCGTACGCGTTCCCGCCCGCCGACTCGAACTACCACGACTACGCCGAGCTGACCGCGGTGGTGAACCAGGTGGTCGCCGACCACCCGAGCATCGCCCGCAAGCTCAGCATCGGCACGTCCTACCAGGGCCGGGACCTGATGGCCGTGAAGATCTCCGACAACGTCGGCACCGACGAGAGCGAACCGGAGATCCTGTTCAACGCCCAGCAGCACGCCCGCGAGCACCTGACCGTCGAGATGGCGATCTACCTGCTCAACCTGTTCACCGACAACTACGGCACCGACTCCCGGATCACAGGCATCGTGAACTCCCGGGAGATCTGGATCGTGCCCACCGTCAACCCGGACGGCAGCGAGTACGACATCGCCACCGGCTCCTACCGCTCCTGGCGGAAGAACCGGCAGCCCAACAGCGGCTCCACGTACGTCGGCACCGACCTGAACCGCAACTGGAGCTACCAGTGGGGCTGCTGCGGCGGCTCGTCCGGCACGAAGTCGTCGGACACCTACCGCGGCCCGTCCGCCTTCTCCGCCCCGGAGACCGCCGCGCTGCGCAACTTCGTCAACAGCCGGGTCGTCGGCGGGGTGCAGCAGATCAAGGCGAACATCGACTTCCACACCTATTCCCAGCTGGTGCTCTGGCCGTACGGCTACACGTACAGCAACACCGCCACCGGGATGACCGCCGACCAGTACAACACGTTCGCCACCATCGGCCAGCAGATGGCGGCCAGCAACGGCTACACCCCGGAGCAGTCCAGCGACCTCTACATCGCGGACGGCACCAGCATCGACTGGATGTGGGGCGCCCACAAGATCTGGGCGTACACGTTCGAGATGTACCCCGGCTCGGCCTCCGGCGGCGGCTTCTACCCGCCCGACGAGGTGATCCCGGCGCAGACCTCGCGCAACCGGGACGCCGTGCTGACGCTCTCCGAGTACGCCGACTGCCCGTACCGGGCGATCGGCAAGCAAAGCCAGTACTGCTGACCTCACCCGGCGGCGGGGACCCCGGCTCCACCCCCACCGGGGTCCCCGCCCACCCCGCCCGTCCGGGTGATCTCCGCTGGTCGTGCGCTACGGTGTCACCGACCGTGCCACAGCGAAGCCGGTGCGAAACCGGCGCTGTCCCGCAACTGTGATGCCCCGTACGGTCGGCGTCGGCCTCCCGCCGGCGCCGACGGACGTGGGACGAGCCAGGTCGCCTGCGGCCCGGTCGCGACACGCGCCTTCGAGGAAGGGCGCCTCGCGGACGGGGCCCTTCCAGCCTGTCGGCGAAGCACCACGCTCCTCGACCGACAGGAGGACCTGTGACCCGACGTACCCCTCGGCTCTTCGCCACCGCGCTCGCGGCCGGCGTGCTGCTGCTCGGCGGCTGTGCCGAGAAGACCTCGACCGACGCCCCCGCCCCCGGCGCGTCCGGCGGCTCGTTCCCCGCCAGCGTGGGCAACCTGACGCTGGAGAAGCGCCCCGAGAAGATCGTCTCGCTGTCGCCGACCTCGACCGAGATGCTCTTCGCCATCGGCGCCGGCAAGCAGGTCGCCGCCGTCGACGACCAGTCGAACTACCCGGCGGACGCGCCGAAGACCGACCTCTCCGGCTACCAGCCGAACGCCGAGGCGATCGCCGCGAAGAGCCCCGACCTGGTGGTGATCACCAATGACACCAACAAGATCGCCAGCCAGCTCGTCGCGCTGAAGATCCCGGTCCTGCTCACCCCGGCCGCGACCACGCTCGACGACACGTACCGGCAGCTCACCGACCTGGGCAAGCTCACCGGCCACCCGGCCGAGGCGGACGCCGTGGTGCGGAAGATGAAGGACGACATCACCGCGCTCACCAAGGACCTGCCCAAGCGCGCCGAGAAGCTGACCTACTACCACGAGCTGGGCCCGGAGCTGTACACCGCGACCAGCAAGACGTTCATCGGCACCATCTACGCGCTCGCCGGGCTGGAGAACATCGCCGACCCGGCCGACGCCGGCGGCAAGAGCGGCGGCTACCCGCAGCTCTCCCAGGAGGTCATCGTCAAGGCGAACCCCGACTTCGTCTTCCTGGCCGACACCAAGTGCTGCCAGCAGAGCGCCGACACGGTCAAGGCGCGCAGCGGGTGGGCCGGCCTCACCGCGGTCAAGAACAACCAGGTCGTGGCGCTTGACGACGACATCGCCTCGCGTTGGGGCCCGCGCGTCGTCGACCTGCTGAAGGCGATCGTCGACGCCACCGCCAAGGTTCCGGCCTGACCGTGGCCGTACGACCGGCGGACCCCGTGCCGGCCGGGACGCCCGACGCGTCCCGGCCGGCCGGCCGGCTGCCGCGCCCCCGCCGGGGCGCGGCACACGCCGACGCTCCGGCCCGGCCGGCCGGGCTGCGCACCCGCTGGCTGCTCGCCGGCCTGGTGGCGGTGCTCGTCGCGCTGGTGGCCGGCGTCTCGTTCGGCCCGGTCAGCCTGCCGCCCGCCAGCGTCGCGGCGGAACTGCTCAACCTGCTGCCCGGCGTGCACCTGGACAGCGGCCTCACCGAGCAGGAGGTCGCCATCGTCACCGAGCTGCGCCTGCCCCGGGTCGTGCTCGGTCTGCTCGTCGGCGCGCTGCTCGCCCTGGCCGGCGGCTGCTACCAGGGCGTCTTCCGCAACCCGCTGGCCGACCCGTACCTGCTCGGCGTGGCCGCCGGGGCCGGGCTCGCGGTCACCGCGGCGATCGTGCTCGGCGCCGGGGCCGGCGGGGCGCTCACCGGCCTGCCGGTCACCGTCCCGCTCGCCGCGTTCGTCGGCTCGCTCGGCGCGGTGGCGATGACGTACCTGCTCGGTGCCGCCGGCGGCCGGGACCGCTCCCCGGCCACACTGATCCTGGCCGGGGTGGCCGTGTCGGCGTTCCTCGCCGCCGGGCAGACCTACCTGCTGCAAGCGCACTCGGACAGCCTCCAGCAGGTGTACTCCTGGCTGCTCGGGCGGCTCTCCACCGCTGGCTGGCACGACGTGCTGCTGGTCCTGCCGTACTTCCTGCTCACCGCCGTGGTGGTGCTGGCGCACCGGCGGGAGCTGGACGTGCTCGCCCTCGGCGACGACGAGGCCACCAGCCTCGGGCTGCACCCGCAGCGGTCCCGCTACCTGCTGATCGCCGCCGCCTCGCTGGGCACCGCCGCCGCGGTCTCCGCCTCCGGCCTGATCGGCTTCGTCGGCATCATCGTGCCGCACACCGTCCGGCTGCTCGCCGGCTCCAGCCATCGGGTGATCCTGCCGCTGTCGATGCTCTTCGGCGGCGCGTTCCTGGCGCTGACCGACGTGGTCGCGCGGACCGCCGCGGCACCCGCCGAGATCCCCATCGGCGTGGTGACCGCGCTGCTCGGCGGCCCGTTCTTCGTCCTGATCCTGCGCACCGCCCGCGGGGTGCGCGCGTGAGCGCGAGGAGTGAGCCGGGTCTGCGAGCCCCGCAGTCGCACGCCCCGGGGACCAGCGTGAGCGCGAGGAGTGAGCCGGGTTTGCGAGCCCCGCAGTCGCACGCCGGGAGGCCAGCGTGACCGCCGCGGTCGAGGTCCGGGACCTGCGGGTCGAGTTGGGCGGCAGTCCGGTCCTGGCCGGCGTCGACCTGACCGTCGCGGTGGGCGAGTGGGTCACCGTCATCGGCCCCAACGGCGCCGGCAAGTCGACGCTGCTGCGCGCCGTCGGCGGCCTGCTGCCCGCGCCGGACGCCGTCTCCCTCTTCGGTACGCCGATCCGCGCGCTGCGCCGCCGCGACCGGGCCCGGGTGGTGGCCACCGTGGCGCAGTCACCGGCGGTGCCGGCCGGCATGGCGGTCGTCGACTACGTGTTGCTCGGGCGCACGCCCCACATGCCGCCGCTGGGTCGGGAGTCCGCCGCCGACCTGGCCGCCGTGCGCCAGGTGCTGGACCGGCTCGACCTGGCCGGGTTCGGCAGCCGCGAGCTGGCCACGCTCTCCGGCGGCGAGCGGCAGCGGGTCTTCCTGGCCCGGGCGTTGGCCCAGGGCGCCACCCTGCTGCTGCTCGACGAGCCGACCAGCGCGTTGGACATCGGGCACCAGCAGGAGGTGCTGGAACTGGTCGACCAGCTCCGCCGCGAGCACGACCTGACCGTGCTCGCCACCATGCACGACCTCTCCATCGCCGGCGAGTACGCCGACCGTCTGGTGCTGCTCGCCGAGGGCCGGGTGGCCGCCGCCGGCCCACCCGCCGAGGTGCTCACCGAGGACCTGCTCGCCCGCCACTACCGCGCCCACGTCCGGGTCATCCCCGGCGACCACGGCCCCCTGGTGGTCCCCGTCCGCCCCCACTGACCCGCCCCACTCTCCCCACCCCGCCCCTGCTGATTCACGGAAAGCGTGGCTATTCGCGGCCGAATAGCCACGCTTTCCGTGAAACTGTGCGGGCGCGGCGCGGCGCGGCGCGGATTGGCGTGGTGCGGCGCGGCGTGGTGCGGGTCAGCGGAGGGTGGAGATGGAGAAGAGCGCGCCGTGGGGGTCGCGGAGGGCGGCGGAGCGACCGGCCGGGTTGTCCCGGGGCGGGACGAGGATGGTGCCGCCCAGTTCGGCGGCGCGGGCCGCGGTGGCGTCGGTGTCCTCCACCCCGAAGTAGACCGTCCAGTACGCCGGCAGGTCGGCGGGGAGCGGCTCGGCCGCCGGCAGCATGCCGGCGACGATGCGGGCACCGCAGCGCCATCCGATGTAGGGGGCCGGCCCGGTCGACCGTTCCTCGGGATGCCAGCCGAAGACCAGCGCGTAGAACTCCCGGGCTCCCTCCGGATCGGGGGTGACCAGCTCGTTCCAGCACATCGCGCCGGGCGCGTTGAACAACTCCGCGCCGCGCATCGCCATCGGCTGCCAGACGCTGAACACCGCGCCGGCCGGGTCGGCGAGCACCGCCATCCGGCCCTGCGCGGCGACGTCGAACGGGGCGACGACCACCTGCCCGCCGGCCGCCGCGACCCGGGTGGCGACCAGGTCGGCGTCGTCCGTGGCCACGTACGTCGACCAGACCGGCACCTGGTCCGGGGTGGCCGGCGGGCCGACCCCGGCGACGGCCTTGCCGTCCTTGAGGAAGACGGTGTAGCCGCCGGCGTCCGGCACGGTGGAGATCCGCCCGGTCCAACCGAACAGTTGCGGGTAGAACCGTCTCGCGTCGTCCAGTCCGGGGGTGGCCAGGTCGGTCCAGCAGGGTGTGCCGGGCTCGACGCCGTTCACGGGGGACCCCTTCCGCCGGGGGCGGTCCCGCTGGCCCGCCCTGCCGGCATCGTGGCACCACCGGACCGGCCGCCGGGCCGGAACCGGACAAAACGTCAGCGGAAGCGGCGCCCCTCGTCCCGCCGGTACGCCCAGCCGGCGACCGCGGCCAGCGCCACCACCCAGACCACCAGCATCACCAGCGCCCGGGGGTCGGGCCGCCAGTCGGTGACCGCCGCCCACATCAACTCCACCGCGCCCCGGGTCGGCAGGTAGGGGGCGACCGCCCGGACGAAACCGGGGGCCTGGTCCGGCGCGGAGAGCAGGCCACCGCCGAACGCCAGCGGGAAGAAGAGCACCTGCGCCACCACGATCGCCGCCTTGCTCGGCAACGAGTAGCCGATCGCGAGGCCGAGCAGCGTGAACGGCACCGAGATCACGGCGACCGCGGCGAGCCCGATCAGGAACTGCGCCACGGTGACCCGCGCCGCGGTGGCCACCGCCGCGATCACCACCACCGGCACCATCGACAGGTAGGTCAGCACCAGGCCGGCCAGGATCCGCCCGGCCAGGCGCGGCGTCGGCCCGGCCGGCAGGGTCCGGGTGTACGGGTTCCAGGGCTGGTCGCGGTCCTCGGCGACGCCCACGCCGTACTGGAAGATGTTGGCGCTCATGGTCGCGAACGTGACCATGGCGGCGGTGGCGTAGGTGGCGCCGGTGGGGTCGTCGCCGGCGAACGGCACCACGAAGAAGAGCATCGCGGCGGCGGGGAAGAACGCGCTGCCCACCACCGCCACCGGGATCCGGATGATCTCCAGGAGCTGGTAGCGGGCGTGGACCAGGGCGAGCGGCACGGCGGTCTCCTAGGCGGGGGTGGGCGCGGGCCGGGCGTCGGCCGTGATGGCGAGGAACGCCTCCTCCAGCGAGGTGGGGCGGACCTCCAGGTCGCGGAACGCCACGCCGGCGGTGACCAGGTCGCGGACGAGCTGGTCGGCGTCGGTGGTGAGCAGGTGGACCCGCCCGTCGACGCGTTCGGTGGCGACCACCCCGGGCAGCGCCGGCAGGTCGTCGGCGACCAGGCTGACCCGGCGTACGCCGACGATGCCCCGGATCGCCGCCACCGAGTCGTCGGCGAGCACCCGCCCGTGGCCGATCACCACCACCCGCTGGGCGAGCGCCTCCACCTCCTCCAGGTAGTGGCTGCTCAGCAGCACCGTGCCGCCGTCGGCGTGGAAGCCGCGGATCGCGTCCCAGAGCGCGTGCCGCGCTTCCACGTCGAGCCCGGTGGTGGGCTCGTCCAGCACCACCAGCCGGGGCCGGCCGACGAACGCCAGCGCCACGGCCAGCCGCCGGCGTTGCCCGCCGGAGAGGCCACCGGTCTGCCGCCGCGCCTGGTCGGCGAGGCCGAACCGGTCGAGCAGCTCACCCCGGGGCACCGGGTCGGGGAAGTGCGCGGAGACGAAGTCGACCACCTCGCCGACCCGCAGCGTGCCGGGCAGGCCGGTCTCCTGCGGGGTCACCCCGAGCTGTCGCCGGCTCGCCGGGTCGCGCGGGTCACCGCCGAGCAGCTCGACCCGGCCGGCGGTCGGGCGGCGCAGCCCCACCAGCAGGTTGATCAGGGTGCTCTTGCCGGCGCCGTTCGGGCCGAGCAGGCCGACCAGCTCCCCGGCCCGGACGGTCAGGTCGACCCGGTCCAGCGCCAGCACCTCGCCGTAGCGGCGGCTGACCTGTTCGGCGCGGGCCAGGATCATCGCGGGCTCCTCGGGCGGGGGGACGGTGCCTCCCCTGTGTACCGGGTGTCCGCCAGTCGCTCCGCCCGGGGGCCACCGGTTCCGTCAGCCGGCCAGCGGGGCGGGCAGCGGGGCGCGGTGCAGCACCGCCAGCCCGGAGACCGCCCGGGTCAGCACCACGTAGAGGCGGTGCAGGCCGCGCGGCTCGGCGGCCACGATCGCGGCCGGCTCGACGACCACCACGTGGTCGTACTCCAGGCCCTTGACCAGGCTCGCCGGGACGACGGTGACGCGCGCCGCGGCCGCGACGTCGTCGGCGGTCGCGGTCTCGACGCCGGCGGCGTCGAGCGCCGCGCGGAGCCGGTCCACCGTGTCGTTGGCGGCGATCACGCCGACCGAGCCGTCGTGCGCCAGCGCCGCCCGCACCTCGGCCACCGTCGCGGCCGTCAGATCCTCGACGGTACGCACATCGAGCGCCCCGTCGTGGCGCAGCGACCGGGCCGGGGGTACGTCGACGGCGAGCGCGGGCAGCAGCCGGTTCGCGAACGCCACCACGGCGGCCGGCACCCGGAAGCCGACGCTCAGCGGCACCACCGCGGCGTCCGGCTTGCCCAGGTGGGTCAGGGACTCCCGCCAGTCGGTCGCGGCCCAGGGCGCGGTGCCCTGGGCCAGGTCGCCGAGGAGCGTGATGGAGCCGTGTTCGCTGCGGCGGGCGATGGCCCGGCACTGCATCGGCGAGAGGTCCTGCGCCTCGTCGACCACCACGTGACCGAACCCGGCGGGTCGCTCCAGCAGCCCGGCGACCTCGTCGAGGAGGACCGCGTCGGCGGCGGTCCACCGGGTCGCCTTCGCGGTGCGTCCGACCTTGCCGGCGCGGAACAGCTCCTGCTCGTCGGCGCTGAGCAGCCCGTCGGCGGCGGCGGCGAGCGCTCCGGTGTCGGTCCGCAGCCGGTGCAGCAGCCCGTCCGGGGTGAGCGCCGGCCAGACCGCGTCGAGCAGGTCGGTGACCGGCTTGCTCCGGCTCATCCGGCGCAGCCAGGCGTCGGAGGGCGACTCGGCGCGGCGGGCCTCGGCCTGGCGTTGCAGCAGCCCCACCACCCGGGCCCGGACCCGTTCCCGGCCGGTGGCGTAGGGCAGCCCCTCCTGCCGCGTCTCGGTGACCAGGCGGTGCAGCGGGTCGAGCCCGATCCGCCAGCGGTACGAGCCGTCCGAGACCATGATCGGCTCGGTGGGCGTACCGATGTGGGCGTCGACGGCGCGACGCAGCACCTCGGCCATCCGGATGTCGTGCTTGAGCGCGGCGGCGGCCGGGTCGTCGACCGCGCGGACCGGCACGCGGGCGACCAGGTCCTCGACGGTGGCCTGCTCGACCTCGACCTCCCCGAGCGCCGGCAGCACCGCCGCGATGTACGACAGGAACGCCCGGTTCGGCCCGACGATCAGCACACCCGAGCGGCGCAGCCGTTCCCGGTGCAGGTAGAGCAGGTACGCGGCGCGGTGCAGCCCGACCGCGGTCTTCCCGGTGCCCGGCGCGCCCTGCACGCAGATCGAGTCGGCCAGGTCGGCCCGGACCAGCTCGTCCTGCTCGGGCTGGATGGTGGCGACGATGTCCCGCATCGGGCCGACGCGGGGGCGTTCGATCTCGGCGGTGAGGATGCGGCTGGCCGTGCCGAGTTCCTCGCCCCGGTCCAGGTGTTCGTCCTCGAAGCTGGTCAGCGCGCCGGCGCTGAACCCGAACCGGCGGCGCACCGCGACGCCCTGCGGGTCGCGGGCGCTGGCCCGGTAGAACGATCGGGACACCGGGGCCCGCCAGTCGAGCACCAGCGGCTCGCCCCGCTCGTCGGTGACGTGACGCCGCCCGACGTGGTAGTTCCGCCCGGCGTGGTCCGGGTCCGTCTCCCCGCTGGGCGGGCTGTCGGCGTGCCCGCCGAAGTCCAGCCGGCCGAAGAAGAGCGGGGTGGTCGGATCGTCGGCCAGCTCCTTGACCCGCCGGGCCATGTGCCGGCCGAGTTGCTCGGCGGTGTACGCGTCGCCGGCCACCTTGTCGCCGGTGGCGAACAGTGACTCGGCGCGCTCCCGCATCCGGCGCAGCGCGGCGCGGGAGGTGTCCAGGTGGGCCCGTTCGGCGACGAGTTCGTCGTCGAGCGGGGTGGTGGCGGTCAGTTCCGGTGCGGGCACTGTGAACTCCTGGGGCTCAACATAATGCTCGCTCGCGTGTCCGGGGGTGGTTGGCCTGCTCCCGGCGCGGGGACGTCCGCTGCGGTGCATGCTCACCGCGGCCGTCGGGCGGTCATCCACTATACGGAATTACGGGTCGACCCGCGCCCCGCCCCGGGCGCCGAGGCCGGGGACGACTGCGGCTGCGGCGCTTCACTGTTGCTGATGGTAGTCATTCGGGTTGTCGCTGAGCGTGTTCAGTCGTTCGGGCGGGGCTGATGACCCCGCAGCCCCTTTGCTCTGCAGCCATCGAGGCATCACCATCTTGAGCAGGCATGATGCCCCAGCCTTCGAGATGCCGCCTCGGCGTTTCGGTCACCCTGCGTGCGTGCTGCTTCCGTGGCTGCAGAGCAAAGGCGTCCGGTGGGGGTGCCTTGTGCCGCTGTCTTCGTTGCCGTGAGTAATCGATCTGGTTCGTCGGAGCCGTCGGCGTGGGAGGACTGGGGGACGGCGGGGCGCCGCGCGGGCCCGAGGGCGGGCGGCGCGGGATCATGGGGGCATGACCGAGGCGCGTCCCGAACAGCACCGGGTGACGATCAGCGACCCGCAGGTGATGCGGGCGCTCGCCCACCCGGCCCGCATGGCGATCATCGAACATCTCAGCGCGGTGGAGGGCGGCGCGACCGCCACCGAGTGCGCCGGCGTCGCCGGCCTGTCGCCGAGCGCCACCAGCTACCACCTGCGGGAGTTGGCGAAGTTCGGCCTGGTCCGCGAGGCGGCCGGCCGGGGTGACGCGCGGGAGCGGGTGTGGCAGGCGGTGAATCCGTCGTACTCGGTCGAGGCCGGGCTGGACGCCGACCCGGAGACGCGCGCCGCCGAGGCGGCGCTGGTCGAGGCGCACCTGGTCCGGGACGCGCAGCGGGTCCGGGACTGGATGCGCCGTGCGCCGGACGAGCCGCGCGAATGGTACGAGGCGACCTGGTTCAGTGACAGCGTGCTGCTGGTGACCGCCGAGGAGTTGGCCGAGCTGAACGAGGCGGTCCGGGCGCTGACGTCGCCGTACCGGCAGCGGAGCCGGACCGATCCGCCGGCGGGGGCACGCAAGGTGGCGGTGCAGTACCGGGCGATGCCCATCGACTGAGGTGGGTTGCGCGCGCCAGTTGTGAAGGATTATTTTCGAAGTATGTCCTTCACAACTGGCTCCTCGCGCTGGCCGGACGTCTGGCTCGCCGCCACCGCCCGAGGCGTCTCCAGCTGCGGGGACTTCCTCGCGGCCACCGCGCTGACGCTCGCGCTCCAGTCCGCCGGCGCGGGCGGCCTCGCCGTCTCCGGGCTGCTGCTCGCCGCGACGCTGCCGCTCGTCGCGCTCGCCCCGCTGACCGGGCGCCTCGCCGACCGGGTGGACAGCCGGACCCTGCTGGTCGTCGCCGGCCTGGCCCAGTCCGCGATCTGCGCGGCGCTGGCGTACGCGACGACGCCGGCCCTGGTCCTCGCGCTGGTGGCGCTGCTGGCGACCGGGCTCGCGGTCACCCAGCCGGTGCTCGCCGCGCTGGTGCCGGTCATGGTCCGGGCCGAGGACCTGCCCCGGGCCGGCGCGCTCAACCAGACCGCCGGCACCCTGGGCGCGCTCGCCGGACCCGCGCTGGCCGGGCTGCTCGTCGGGCAGTACGGCACCCGGGTGCCGCTGCTCGTGGACGCGGTCAGCTACCTCGCGCTGGTGGTGGCCGCGCTGCTCATCCGTACCCGACGGGGTGGCCGGGCCACGGCGGCGGCCGGCGTCGCCGTGGCCACGCCCGCCTGGCGACTGCGTCGCGACCCGATGCTGCTGGTCATGGTCGGCAGCGTGGCCGCGGTGGTCGGCGCGGTGGGGGCGATCAACGTGATCGAGGTCTTCTTCATCCGCGAGACGCTGAACAGCTCCACCACCGTGTACGGCCTGGTCACCGGTGCCTGGACGGCCGGCATCGTGCTCGGCGCCTGGCTGTTCGCCCGGGTGGCCCGCCGGCTCGCGGACGACGGCGCGCTGCTCGGGGCCGGGCTGGTGCTGCTCGGCGGCTGCTGCCTGGCGGTGCTCGTCTCGGCGGCGGTGCCGACGGCGTGGCTGCTCGTGCCGATCTGGCTGGTGGGGGGCACCGCCAACGGCGGCGACAACGTCTTCAACAACCTGCTGCTGGCCCGGCGGGTGCCGGAGGCGGCCCGGGGGCGGGCGTTCGCGGTCTTCGGGGCGGCGGTGCAGGGCGCCGCGATGGGCGGCTACCTGGTGGGCGGCCTGCTGCTGGCGGTGGCCGACCCCCGGCCGCTGGTCGTCGGCTGCGGGGTGGTCGGCCTGCTGGTCGTGGCGGCGCTGGCCGGGCCGGTCCGCCGCGCGGTACGCGCCGAACGCACCGTCGTGCGGGATGGGCCACTCCCGGGGCTCCCTGCGGGGCGGGGAGCCGCGGGCGGGGATACGGTCGGGTCATGGCCGACCGCATCGCCCGCCCCCGGGTGGGGCACATCCAGTTCCTCAACTGCCTCCCGATCTACTGGGGGCTGATGCGGTCCGGCGCGCTGCTCGACGTCGACCTGCACAAGGACTCACCGGACCGGCTGAGCGCCGACCTGGTCCGTGGCGACCTCGACATCGGCCCGATCACGCTCGTGGAGTTCCTGAAGCACGCCGACGAGCTGCTGCTCCTGCCCGACCTGGCGGTCGGCAGCGACGGCCCGGTGCTCTCGGTCAACGTGGTCTCCACCCGGCCGCTGACCGAGCTGGACGGCGGCAAGGTGGCGCTGGGCTCCACCTCGCGTACCGGGGTGCTGCTGGCCCAGGTGCTGCTCGCCGAGCGGTACGGGGTGCGTCCGGAGTACTTCCGCTGCCCGCCCGACCTGACCCAGATGCTGCTGGAGGCCGACGCCGGCGTGCTGATCGGCGACGTGGCGCTGCGCGCGCTCTACGAGGCGCCCGGCAAGGGCCTCGCGGTGACCGACCTCGGGCAGGCGTGGCACGAGTGGACCGGAATGCCGATGGTGTTCGCCGTCTGGGCGGTCCGCCGCGACTTCGCCGCCGCCCACCCGGGGCTGGTCAAGGAGGTGCACGAGGCGTTCCTGCGCTCGCGTGACCTCTGCCTGGCCGAGCTGGACCAGGTGGCCGAGGCGGCGGCCCGCTGGGAGCCGTTCGACGCGGCGACGCTGGCGACCTACTTCCGCACGCTCGACTTCTCGCTGGGCGAGCGGCAGGTGGCCGGGCTGCGCGAGTTCGCCCGCCGCGCCGCCGCGTACGGGGAGGTGCCGGCGCTGCCGCCGGGCGGCCCGGAGTTCTTCCACCGCTGACCGGGGGCGGCGGTCAGCGCCGCCGCGCCGGGATCAGGTCGGCTCGCGCAGCAGCGCCTCGGTGATCTGCTCGCACGCCTTCATGCCGTAGTCCCACCCGCCGACGCTGAACGGGCTCTTGACCATCACGCCCATCGTCCAGGTGTCGCCGATCGCCAGGCAGTTGACGTGGTACTCCTGTTCCTTCTGCCGGTCGATCCAGCCGTTCTTGATGGCGATCTTCTTCTGCTCGGCGGCCGGGAACGCCTTGCGGATGCCGAAGTCGCCGGAGCCGCGCACCAGGCGCATCTCGTTGAGCAGCCACGTGGTCCACTTCGGCCCGGCCGCCCGGCCGTCGTCGATGCAGAGGCCGAGCCGGGCGGTGTCCCGCGGGGACAGCAGCGTCCGGCTCCAGCCGCCGTCGGCGGCGACCTTGCTGTCGGTCAGCTTGCAGATCGAGATCAGCCGCTTGATCGAGGCGGCGCTGCCCACGCTCTCGTAGAACTCCTGGGCGCGGGTGTTGTCGCTGTCGCGGATGATCCGCGTGGCGTCGTCGAGTTTGGCGTCGCTCGGGGTCTTTCCCGCCTCGGCGCTGCGGCGCAGATAGTCGGCGACCACCCAGGACTTGATCAGGGATGCGGTGGTGCTGGTCTCGCCCATGTTCTTCGAGCCGATGATCCGGCCGGTCCGCTTGTCCAGCACGGACCAGGCGTACCAGCCCTTGAGGTCGAGGTCGTCGAGGTTCCTGGCCTGGAACGGCAGCGGCTCCAGCGACGGCGACGGGGCCGGCGCCGGCCGGTCGTTACGGTCGGTGGGCTGCGTGGTGGACCGCTCACCCGCCACGTCGGGGTGCGTGGCGGCGGTCGGCCGCAGTGGTGAGCCGGGGACCAGCCGGAGCGAGAGGACCAGCAGGCCGACCAGGGCAACCGCCACCGCGCTGAACGCCAGCGGGCGGCGGTGACTGCCGGGCCGTCGCCGGGCGCCCGCCATCAGAGCTTCCCGATCGGCTGCTGCGGCACCTTGAGCGCGGCGCCGGGCTGCGGGGTGACGAGCTGCGTGGCGACGCTCGCACAGAGCTTCGACCCGTACCACAGGCCGACGGCGCCCGGATAGCGCATCATCACCGCGAGGCTCCACTTGTCGGTGACCGCCAGGCAGTTGACGTGCCAGTTGCCGTCGTAGGCGAGCCGGGTCCAGCCGTTCTTGATGCTCACCGGACCCTGGGCCTTGATCGAGGCGGGCAGGCCGTCGATGATGCCCCACTTGCCGCCGCCGGACTTCTCCTGCTGGCTCTTGATGCTGCCCCGGACGTTGGCCATCTCGTTCATGACCCACTTCGTCCACTTCGGCCCGGCGGCCTTGCCGTCGGCGATGCAGTCGCCGAGCCGGACCGCGTCCCGGGGGGACATCTCGGTGAAGCTCCACCAACCCAGGTACGCGGGCACGGTGCCGGCCCTGGTGTCGGTCAGGCCGCAGATCTTGACGGCCCGCTGGAGCACCGGGTTCAGCTTGTTGCCCGGTTGCTTCTGGTAGGAACCGCCGGCCGCCCGGTAGACCCGGTTCGCCCCGTCGTCGTTGCTGTCCCGGATGGCCACGCTCGCCGCCTTCTTGAGCTCGGCGGAGGGCTCCTTGTCGCCGAGTTGGCGCAGGTAGTCGGAGACGATCCAGGTCTTGAGCATCGACTCGGTGGAGCTGGTCCGGTTCATGTTCTTCGCGCCGGTGACGGTGCCGGTGGTGCGGTCCATCAGTGCCCAGGAGAAGAAGTCGCCTCGGAAATCCACCGAGACCGGGGCGTCGGCGAGTGTCGGGGACGGGGGCGCGCTCGGGGCGGGCGCCGGCACCTGCTCGGTGCCGCCGCCGAAGCCGCCGAGGCTGCTCGGGCCGTCTCCGCCGGAGAGCTGGGCGTACGCGGCGGGCACCAGCATGCCGCCGCCGACGAGCACTGCCACGACGGCGAGCACCATGGTCACGCGAGGTCGCATGAGTGGGTGAACTCCAGATGTATGGCCGGGGGGACCGGCTTCCGCATGTGTTCGGCGCGATGACCACGAGGCCGGGGGACGGTGGCCTGAAAGGTGGCGATCAACGGCAGCCGATCGGTGTGCCGGGGGAAGTCTACTTCCGGACTGGCATTCCGCCAGATCCCGACACCCGGCGACTCGCCGGGTGGGCGGGATATTGAGCAGATATGCGGCTCCTGGGGGGTTTCGTTTCCGGCAAGTGGTCGACGTCACAAACGTTTTCCCAGCTCAGGGGTGACCACCTTCGGCTTCCGCGTGGCCACCGGAGGTGATTGCGGAATCCTGTTACACCCTCTGGTGTCATGCGTCGCGAGCTGTAACACTGGCCTCATGTATGGCAACGACTTCGCCCCGCCCGAGGACGCTCCGGGCGGCGGCCTGCTCGGCGAGGTGGAAGCCGCGGAGGCGGCGCTGCGCGAGGCCGCGGCGCGGGCCCGCCGGGGCGGCCCCGGGCCGGACGAGGATTTCGAGGCGTACTTCGCCGACGTGATCGACGCCGACCAGAAGATCGAACCCCGGGACTGGATGCCCGAGGCGTACCGGAAGACGCTGATCCGGCAGATCGCCCAGCACGCCCACTCCGAGATCATCGGCATGCAGCCGGAGGGGAACTGGATCAGCCGGGCCCCCTCGCTCAAGCGCAAGGCCATCCTGCTGGCCAAGGTGCAGGACGAGGCCGGCCACGGGCTCTACCTGTACGCGGCGGCCGAGACGCTCGGCATCAGCCGTGACGAGCTGGTGGAGCTGCTGCTCGACGGCCGGCAGAAGTACAGCTCGATCTTCAACTACCCGACGCTGACCTGGGCCGACGTGGGCGCCATCGGCTGGCTGGTGGACGGCGCGGCGATCGTCAACCAGGTGCCGCTGTGCCGCTGCTCCTACGGCCCGTACGCCCGCGCCATGATCCGGGTCTGCAAGGAGGAGTCGTTCCACCAGCGTCAGGGCTACGAGATCCTGCACACGCTGGCACACGGCACCGAAGCCCAGAAGGCGATGGCCCAGGACGCGCTGGACCGCTGGTGGTACCCGTCGCTGGCGATGTTCGGCCCGCCGGACGGCGACTCCACGCACAGCGCGCAGTCCATGGCCTGGAAGATCAAGCGCTTCTCCAACGACGAGCTGCGCCAGCGCTTCGTCGACATGTGCGTCGGCCAGGCTGAGGTGCTCGGCCTGACCATCCCCGACCCGGGCCTGCGCTGGAACGACGAGCGGCAGGCGTACGACTACACCCAGCCCGACTACGCCGAGCTGATGCGGGTCATCAAGGGCGACGGGCCGTGCAACCGGGAGCGGATGGCGCACCGGCAGCGGGCCCACGCCGACGGCGCGTGGGTACGGGAGGCCGCCGCGGCGTACGCCGCGAAGCGGGTGGAGCGGAAGGAACCGGTGGCGGCATGAGTAGTCAGTCCTCGCCCCTGTGGGAGGTGTTCGTGCGGGCCCGGCGCGGCCTGTCGCACACCCACGTCGGCAGCCTGCACGCCCCCGACGCCGAGTTGGCGCTGCGCAACGCCCGCGACCTCTACACCCGCCGGCAGGAGGGCGTCTCGATCTGGGTGGTGCCGGCCGGCGCGATCACCGCGTCCAGCCCGGACGAGAAGGACGCGTTCTTCGACCCGGCGGCCGACAAGGTCTACCGCCACCCGACGTTCTACGAGGTGCCGGACGGGGTGGCCCACCTGTGAGCGGCGTCTTCGACTTCACGCTCGCCCTCGGCGACGACGCGCTCGTCGCGGCGCAGCGGCTCGGCGAGTGGACCACCCGCGCGCCGGAGATGGAAGAGGACATCGCGCTGGCCAACATCGCCCTCGACCAGTTGGGCGCGGCCCGGCTGCTGCTCACCTACGCGGGCGAGCTGGAGGGCGCCGGCCGGGACGAGGACGACCTGGCCTACCTGCGCGACGACCGGGAGTTCCGCAACTGCCTGCTGGTCGAGCTGCCCAACGGCGACTTCGGCGTGACCATGGCGAAGCTGTTCTTCCTGGCCGCCTGGCAGCTTCCGCTCTACACCGCGCTGGCCGGCTGCGGCGACGACCGGCTGGCCGCGGTCGGCGCGAAGGCGCGCAAGGAGTCGGCGTACCACCTGGACCACGCCTCGCTCTGGGTGAAGCGGCTCGGTGACGGCACCGACGAGTCGCACCGTCGCATGCAGGACGCGGTCGACCAGGTCTGGCCGTACGTCCACGAGCTGTTCACCAGCGACCCGGCGGCGCCGGTCGACCCGGCCACGCTGCGGGCCGACTTCGACGCCACCGTGGCCGCGGTGCTGGACGAGGCCACGCTGACCCGGCCGGAGACGCGCTGGACGCCCGGCGGGGGCCGGGACGGCGTGCACACCGAGCACCTGTCCTACCTGCTGGCCGAGATGCAGGTGCTGCACCGGGCCCACCCCGGAGCGCGCTGGTGACCGACCCCAGGGCGGCCGTGGCGGCGGTGGTGGACCCGGAGATCCGGGTCATCACCATCGACGAGCTGGGCATCCTGCGCGCGGTCGAGGAGGAGCCGGCCACCGGCCGGGTCGTCGTCACCATCACCCCCACCTACACCGGCTGCCCGGCGATGGACGTGATCCGCGCGGACATCAGCCGCGCGCTCGCCGCCGCCGGGCATCCGGACGCCGAGGTCCGCACCGTCTACGCGCCGGCCTGGTCCACCGACTGGATCTCCGACGCCGGCCGGGCGAAACTGGCCGCCGCCGGCATCGCCCCGCCCGCCCCGCGCGGCGACGACACGGTGGTGCCGCTGACCCTGGCAGTCCGCTGCCCGCGCTGCGGATCACCGGAGACCACGCAGGTCAGCCGGTTCGGCTCCACCGCCTGCAAGGCGCTGTGGCGCTGCCGCTCCTGTGCCGAACCCTTCGACCACCTGAAGGCGCTGTGACTGTCACCATCACCCGGCCGGTCCGCCGCCGGCCGGTCTTCCACCCGCTGCCGGTCGCCGCCGTCGACCGGCTCACCGACGACTCCGTGTCGATCACCTTCGCGGTGCCGGTGGAGCTGCGGGAGACGTTCGCGTTCTCCGCCGGCCAGCACCTCACGGTCCGCCGCCCGGCCGTCGCCGACGACCCGGAGTCCGCGGAGGCGCGGCGGTCGTACTCGATCTGTTCCACCCCGGACGAGCTGGCCCGGCACGGCCGGTTGCGGATCGGGGTGCGCGAGGTCCCGGGCGGCGCGTTCTCCGGGTACGCCTGCGGCGCGCTGCGGGGCGGCGACACCGTCGAGGTGCTGCCGCCGCTCGGCCACTTCACCTCCGCGTTCGCGCCGGACCGGGTCCGCCGGTACGGCGCGGTGGTCGCCGGTTCCGGCATCACGCCGGTGCTCGGCCTGGTCGCGACCGCGCTGGCCGTCGAACCGGCCAGCACCTTCACCCTGGTGTACGGCAACCGCACGGCGAACACGGTGATGTTCGCCGAGGAGCTGGCCGACCTGAAGGACCGCTACCCGACGCGGCTGCACCTGGTGCACGTGCTCAGCCGCGAGATGGGCGAGTCGGCGCTGCTGTCCGGGCGGGTCGACGCGGACCGGCTGACCCGGCTGCTGGACACCGTGGTGCCGGGCGACCAGATCGAGGAGTGGTTCCTCTGCGGCCCGTACGGCATGGTGGTGGACGCCAAGGCGGTGCTGGCCGGGCGCGGCGTGCCCGACGCGTCGGTGCACACCGAGCTGTTCCACGTGGACGCCCCGCCGGAGCCGGTGCGCCGCCCGGTCGAGCAGCCGGGCGCGGGCGCCGAGGTGACGATCGTGCTGGACGGGCGCTCGTCGAGTTTCACCATGCGCCGGGACGAGCGGGTGCTGGACGCCGCGCTGCGGGTGCGGGGCGAGTTGCCGTACGCGTGCAAGGGCGGGGTCTGCTCGACCTGCCGGGCCCGGGTCACCTCCGGTGAGGTGACGATGGCCCGCAACTATGCGCTGGAGCCGGACGAGGTGGCCGCCGGCTACGTCCTGACCTGCCAGTCCAGCCCGGTGACCGAGCAACTGACGGTCGACTACGACGCGTAGACCGGTCCGAGTCGTCATTCCGAGGTCACCGACCGTGACCAGGAGGAAGGAACCATCACGTCGGAGCGATATACCTGTGTGTCATAAAAATGACTCACAGGTATATCGCTTTCATTAGTGCATGCTGCTGGCCTCCGGTTCATGCCATACCTCGTCGAGATACGCCGGCTGGTGATCCCAGTCGTCCTCCCTGAGCTGTCCGACACGACCTGGCGCGATTCGAAAGAACCCCGGCCGGGCCGGTGCCGGCGCACCCTCGCGGGCCTGGGCGACCGGCCGGCGTACCCTCGGGGATGTGACGGCGAACCGGGAGATCGACGACATCCTGCAGCGCGGCGCGGACGGCGGGCGGATCACGCCCGAGGAGGCGCTGCTGCTCTACACCGAGGCGCCCTTCCACGCGCTGGGCGAAGCGGCCGACGCGGTACGGCGGCGCCGGTACCCGGACAACATCGTCACCTACCTGATCGACCGCAACATCAACTACACGAACGTCTGCGTGACGGCGTGCAAGTTCTGCGCGTTCTACCGGGCCCCCAAGCACGCCGAGGGCTGGACCCACCCGACCGAGGAGATCCTGCGCCGCTGCGGCGAGGCGGTCGAGCTGGGCGCCACCCAGGTCATGCTCCAGGGCGGCCACCACCCGGACTACGGCGTGGACTACTACGAGGAGCTGTTCTCCTCGGTCAAGCGGGCCTACCCGCAGCTCGCCATCCACTCGATCGGCCCGAGCGAGATCCTGCACATGGCGAAGGTCTCCGGCGTGAGCCTGGACGAGGCCATCGCCCGGATCAAGGCGGCCGGCCTGGACTCGATCGCCGGCGCCGGCGCCGAGATGCTGCCGGACCGGCCGCGTAAGGCGATCGCGCCGCTGAAGGAGTCGGGCGCGCGTTGGCTCGAGGTGATGGAGCTGGCGCACCGGCAGGGCCTGGAGTCGACCGCGACCATGATGATGGGCACCGGCGAGACCAACGCGGAGCGCATCGAGCACCTGCGGATGATCCGGGACGTGCAGGACCGCACCGGCGGCTTCCGGGCCTTCATCCCGTGGACGTACCAGCCGGAGAACAACCACCTGAAGGGCCGCACCCAGGCCACCGCACTGGAATACCTGCGCCTGGTCGCGGTGGCCCGGCTCTTCTTCGAGACGGTGCCGCACCTCCAGGCCTCCTGGCTGACCACGGGCAAGGACGTCGGGCAGCTCGCGCTGCACATGGGTGTGGACGACCTGGGCTCGATCATGCTGGAGGAGAACGTCATCTCCTCGGCCGGCGCCCGGCACCGGTCCAACCTGCACGAGCTGATCGGCATGATCCGGTCGGCGGACCGGATCCCGGCCCAGCGGGACACGCTCTACCGCCGGCTCGCGGTGCACCACACGCCCGCGGACGACCCGAGCGACGACCGCGTGGTCTCGCACTTCTCCTCGATCGCGCTGCCGGGCGGCGGCGTCGGGAAGTCGTTGCCGCTGGTGGAGGCGAGCTGACCGGTCCACCGTTCGGTCGGTCGGGGGCGTCGTGCGGCCGGGTGTCGTCACGTTTCCGGTGGAGCTTCGGCGTGGCCCTCGACGGGCCTGA
Organism: Micromonospora sp. DT227; assembly: GCF_049841835.1. Classification (NCBI taxonomy): domain Bacteria; kingdom Bacillati; phylum Actinomycetota; class Actinomycetes; order Micromonosporales; family Micromonosporaceae; genus Micromonospora; species Micromonospora sp. DT227. The sequence continues at coordinate 785,970 of NZ_JBNCLA010000001.1, forward strand.
TCGGGAGCCGCTAACGTCCCCGCTCGACACCGCCCATCCGGGCCGCGAGCTGCCAGGTAACAGGTCGGCGGCGACCCGGGCGAGCGTGGCCACGCTGGTCGTCCTCGCGGCTACGCTGGCGGCGTTCGGTGGACCGTCGTCCTCCATCGGCCCATGAGGGCCGTTCACATAACGCACCGCGGCCAGGGGCGGGATGGGTGACCATCCCGCCCCTGCTGTCGGTCGGGGACGGTGGCAATTCCCACCCGTGGGACGCTGGCGCCGCGCCGCGTCGCTCCGGTACCGTCCGTTCGTTCCGTGCCTGATCGGCACGTCCCTACCCCCGGGGGAACCATGACTTTCCGATACCGATCCACACTGGCGCGTGCCGGTGTGGTGGCGCTGTTCTCCACCGCCGGCCTCGCCGCCGTCGCCGGTCCGGCGCACGCCGCCGACGAGGCCGACCTTCAGCTCGTCCCGCTCAGCTACCAGCTCGCCAAGGGCGTCGACGAGGCCCGGGCCAAGCCGTTCAAGTTTCAGGTGGACAACACCACCGGCGCCGTCGACGCGAAGGGCGTCCGGGTCACGGTGGAGACGAAGGGCCTGAAGGACCGCAAGGTCGGCGTGCTGGTCCCGGAGGGCTGCGAGGTGACCGGCACCTCTTTCACCTGCCTGCTCGGCGACCTCGCCGCGGGCACCACCGAGGACTTCGGCATCCCGCTGTTCTCCACCGGCGGCAAGGGTGCGGCCGGCACGCTGAAGGTCTCCATCAGCGCGGCCACCGCCGACCCCGACCTGGAGAACAACTCGGTCGAGCACGACATCACCGTGACCGCCCCCGGCTACGACCTCACCACCTGGGTGCAGGACGTGTACGCCGACGTGCAGGTCGACGGCGACGATGCCGGCGAGGCGAACCTGCGTCCGGTCCGGCCGGGCGAGACCGCGCCGCTGGACTGGGCTGTCTTCAACGACGGCAGCCGGAAGGCCACCGGCGTCGCGTACGGCATCACGCTGCCGGCCGGCGTCACCTTCGCCGAGCTGCCCGAGGGCTGCGTCGAGCAGGACCTGGGCGGCTTCGCGCAGGCGTACTGCGAGGACCGGGGCGCGGTGCTGGAGCCGGGCCAGTTCTACACCGCCGGCGTGCGGGTGAAGGTCGGCGCGGACGTGACCGAGAAGCTGCTCCGGCCCGGCTTCGTCTTCGCCGCCGGCCTGGACTCCGCATCCGGCGAGCCGGAGGAGGAGCCGCGCGTCGCCAGCTCGGCGCAGCGCCGCGCCTTCTCCGAGGTCGACGACGTCGACAACACCGCCCAGTTCGACGTCTTCGTGGACCCGAACGGGCAGCCGACCCCGACCCCGACGCCGACCGGCACCCCGACCGCCGAGCCGACCCCGAGCGGCGGCGCGACCGCGGTCCCGACCCCGACCACGGGTGGCGGCAGCGGCGGTGGCTCCGGTGACGGCGGCCTGCCGGTGACCGGTATGCAGGTCGGCCTGATCGGCGGCATCGGCGCGCTGGTGCTCGCCGCCGGCGCGGCGCTGATGGTGCTGTCCCGCCGCCGCAAGGTGGTCCTGGTCGCCCCGACCGACGAGCGCACCGGGGACTGAGCCGGACGCTCCGGACACGGCGGGGGCGGGGTGGGCGACCACCTCGCCCCCGCGCCGTACCCGGGTCGGTGCGGCTGGCAGAGTGGAGGGGTGAGCCGTACCCCGCAGGGCCGACGCGCCAGCCTGGAGAAGCAGCCGCACGAGGTCGCCGCCATGTTCGACGGCGTGGCGGCCCGCTACGACCTGACCAACACCGTGCTCTCCTTCGGGCAGGACCGGTCCTGGCGGCGGGCCACCCGGGCGGCGCTCGGGCTGCGCCCCGGCGAGCGGGTGCTGGACGTGGGCGCCGGCACCGGCGTCTCGACCGAGGAGCTGGCCCACTCCGGGGCGTACGCGGTCGGCGCGGACCTGTCGTTGGGCATGCTGCACGCCGGCAAGCGGACCCGCCCGGCGGTGCCGTTGCTGGCCGGCGACGCGCTGCGGCTGCCGTTCGCGGACGCCAGCTTCGACGCGGTGACCATCTCCTTCGCGCTGCGCAACGTGAACGACACCGACGCCGCCCTGCGCGAGCTGGCCCGGGTGACCCGGCCGGGCGGTCGGCTGGTGGTCTGCGAGTTCTCCACCCCGGTCAACCCGGCGTTCCGCACGGTCTACCTGTCGTACCTGATGCGGTCGTTGCCGACGGTGGCGCGCGCGGTCTCCAGCAACCCCGACGCCTACGTCTATCTCGCCGAGTCGATCCGGGCCTGGCCGGACCAGGCGGCGCTGGCGGCGCGCGTCGGCGCGGCCGGCTGGGGTCGGGTGGCGTGGCGGAACCTGACCGGCGGCGTCGTCGCGCTGCACCGGGCCGTCCGGAACTGATCGCCCCCGGCCCCTCGGCGGGGCATTTCGTGAATGTCCGGCTTGAGCCTGATTCCCGCCGTAGGCTCGCGCCCATGACGGGACCCGACCACGCCGCCGCCACCGACGACGACGCCGCCGAACTGATCGCCCAGCTCAAGGAGCTGGCCGGCGCGGATCCCACCGAGGTCCGTCAGGTGGTCGCCGAGGTGCTGGCGGCGCTGGACCGCGCGGCCGGGGGCGCGCTGCGTGACCACCTGCCCGAGACGATCCGGCTCGACGCCGGGTTGGGACCGGCCGCGCCGGCCCGCCCGTGACCGATCTCCGCGCGCTCACCGCGGGTTTCTGCGGAAGTTAGGCCCCCCTCAGCGCATACAGGTGTAACGCCGGTCATAGACTCCAACCCGATCGGCTTGTGAAGCATTTCACGAGCATGCGGGAGGAGGCGCGGATGACCGCGGTGGAGAACGACGCCGACGTCATCGTCGTGGGCGCCGGTCCCGGAGGATCGGCCACGGCATACCACCTGGCGCGGCACGGCGTACGCGTGCTGCTGCTGGAGAAGACGGAGTTCCCCCGGGAGAAGGTCTGCGGTGACGGGCTCACGCCCCGCGCCGTGCGGCAGCTCGTCCGGATGGGTGTGGACACCTCTCCCGAGGCCGGCTGGCTGCACAACAAGGGCCTGCGGGTGATCGGCGGCGGGGTACGCCTGGAGCTGGACTGGCCCGACCTGGCCAGTTTCCCCAACTACGGCCTGGTCCGGACCCGGCTCGACTTCGACGACCTGCTCGCCCAGCGGGCCGTCGCCGCCGGCGCGAAGCTGCGCACCGGCGTCAACGTCCTCGCCCCGGTGCTCGACGCCGACGACCGGGTGACCGGCGTGCAGGCCGAGGTCGGCCCCGACAAGGAGCCGGCCACCTTCCACGCGCCGCTGGTGGTCGCCGCGGACGGCGTCTCCGGCCGGTTCCCGCTCGCGCTCGGCATGGCCAAGCGGGAGGACCGGCCGATCGGGGTGGCGGTCCGTCGCTACTACCGCTCGCCCGCCAAGCACGACGACGACTACCTGGAGTCCTGGCTGGAGCTGCGCGCCAAGGGCAACGACGCGTTGCTGCCCGGCTACGGCTGGATCTTCGGCCTCGGCGACGGCCGGGTGAACGTCGGCCTCGGCGTGCTCAACTCCTCCACGGCGTTCGGCAAGACGAACTACCGCCGGCTGCTCACCGACTGGTTGGCCAACACCCCGGAGGACTGGGGGATGACCGACGAGGCCAACGCGGACGGGCCGATCCTCGGCGCCGCGCTGCCGATGGGCTTCAACCGGGTCCCGCACTACAGCCGCGGCGTGCTGCTGGTCGGCGACTCCGGCGGCATGGTCAACCCGTTCAACGGCGAGGGCATCGCGTACGCGATGGAGTCCGGTGAGCTGGCCGCGGAGGTCGCCGTGCAGGCGCTGGCCCGGCCGGCCGGCGCGGAGCGGGAACGGGCGCTGATGGCGTACCCGCAGGAGCTGAAGGCCCGCTTCGGCGGCTACTACCGGCTCGGCGGGATCTTCGTGAAGCTGATCGGTCGGCCCGAGGTGATGCGGATGGCCACCAAGCACGGCATGCCGCACCCGATGTTGATGCGCTTCGTGCTGAAACTGCTGGCGAACCTGACCGACCCGCGCGGCGGGGACGCGATGGACCGGGTCATCAACGCCATGACGAAGGTGGCCCCGGCCGTGTAAGAGACCACCGGCCCGCGGTCGACCGACCACGGAGCGGAGAGATCGACCCCCGCCGACCGCTGTCGTCAGGGACGTGAATAGTGTGATTTTGGCCAACCACCGAGGTCAGGGAAGGACGAGCAGGGGACAACGATGACGCTCTCTCCTTATGCACCCATCATCGGGCTGTTCGCCCTCGCCGCGGGGTTCGCGCTGTTCTCCGTGGCCGCTGCCCGATTCGCCGGCCCCCGGCGTCTGAACAAGGCCAAGCTCGAGGCGTACGAGTGTGGCATCGAGCCGAGCCCGCAGCCGGTCGGCGGCGGCCGGTTCCCGATCAAGTTCTACCTGACGGCGATGCTCTTCATCGTCTTCGACATCGAGATCATCTTCCTCTACCCCTGGGCGGTCTCCTTCGACGCCCTGCCGATCTTCGGCTTCGTGGAGATGGTCATGTTCATCGTCGCGGTCTTCGTCGCCTACGCCTACGTCTGGCGGCGCGGCGGGCTGGACTGGGACTGAGGAGGTAGCAGATGGGCATCGAGGAGAAGCTTCCCTCCGGCGTCCTGCTCACCAGCGTCGAGAAGCTGGTGAACTGGTCGCGGAAGTCGTCCGTCTGGGGCGCCACCTTCGGTCTGGCCTGCTGCGCCATCGAGATGATGGCCGCCGGTGGCCCGCACTACGACATGGGCCGGTGGGGCATGGAGGTCTTCCGCGCCTCGCCCCGGCAGGCGGACCTGATGATCGTGGCCGGCCGGGTCAGCCAGAAGATGGCCCCGGTGCTGCGGCAGATCTACGACCAGATGGCCGAGCCCCGCTGGGTCATCTCGATGGGCGTCTGCGCCAGCAGCGGCGGCATGTTCAACAACTACGCCATCGTGCAGGGCGTCGACCACGTCGTCCCGGTCGACATGTACCTCCCGGGCTGCCCGCCCCGGCCGGAGATGCTCATCGACGCGGTGCTCAAGCTGCGCGAGAAGATCATGTACGAGCCGCTGGGCCCGAACGGCCGCAAGATGCTGGAGGCCCGCAAGGAGCGCGGTGACGTCCCCGTCGTGCCGTACGGCTCGATGCCGTCGTCGTACCGCAACGACAAGGCCCGGCGTGCCGAGTGGACGAAGGCGGTCCGCGAGGGGCGCGAGGAGCAGTTGCGGATCGAGAACTGGATGAAGGCGCAGAACCACCTCCAGACGCAGGGAGGCCCGAAATGACCTCGCCGAACGACAGGAACAACGACGGCGGGGTCCCGGTGCCGACCACTCCCGCCGGGGCCAGCAGCACCGCGCCGGCGGAGTACCCGCCGGCCAGCCCGGCCGGGCGGGGCATGTTCGGCAACCAGGGCACCGGTGACGTCTCCGGCTACGGCGGCCTGGTCCGCCAGCGCAAGCCGATCGAGGAGGCCACCCGCCCGTACGGGAGCTACTTCGACGAGGTGCGGGACGCGCTGGAGGAGGCGTACCCGGCCTTCGGTGACGCGATCGAGAAGGTCGTCGTCGACCGGGGCGAGCTGACCCTGCACGTCCGCCCGGAGCGGATCGCCGAGGTCTGCCAGGTGATGCGCGACGACCTGTCGCTGCGCTTCGAGCTGCTCTCCTCGGTGTCCGGGGTGGACTACCTGGGCGCCGACGCGCGCCGGCTGCACGTGGTCTACCAGCTCACCTCGATGACCTACCGGCGGCAGGTCCGGCTGGAGGCCGCGGTCTCCGTCGAGGAGCCGCACCTGCCGAGCGTCACCGCCGTCTACCCGACCGCCGACTGGCAGGAGCGGGAGACGTACGACATGTTCGGCATCGTCTTCGACGGCCACCCCAACCTGACCCGGATCCTGATGCCGGACGACTGGGAGGGGCACCCGCAGCGCAAGGACTACCCGCTCGGCGGCATACCCGTCGAGTACAAGGGTGCGGAAATTCCCCCGCCGGACCGTAGGAGGTCCTACCAGTGACCACGTCGAACTACGCGACCGAGCGCGAGACCACCGAGGGCAAGGTCTTCACCGTCACCGGTGGAGACTGGGACCAGGTCGTCTCCGGCACCGACCCGATCAACGACGAGCGGATCGTCGTCAACATGGGTCCGCAGCACCCGTCCACGCACGGCGTGCTCCGGCTGATCCTGGAGCTGGAGGGCGAGACGGTCCGCGAGGCCCGCTCCGTCATCGGCTACCTGCACACCGGCATCGAGAAGAACCTGGAGTACCGCAACTGGGTCCAGGGCTCGACGTTCGTGACCCGGATGGACTACCTCTCGCCGATCTTCAACGAGACGGCGTACGCGCTCGCGGTGGAGAAGCTGCTCGGCGTCACGGACGACGTGACCGAGCGGGCCACCACCATCCGGGTGCTGATGATGGAGCTGAACCGGATCTCCTCGCACCTGGTCTGGCTGGCCACCACCGGCATGGAGCTGGGCGCGATCAACATGATGTTGTACGGCTTCCGCGAGCGGGAGTACATCCTCGACATCTTCGAGACCATCACCGGCCTGCGGATGAACCACGCGTACGTGCGGCCGGGCGGCGTGGCGCAGGACGTGCCGGACGACGCGATCCGCAAGATCCGCGACTTCCTGGTGCTGATGCCGAAGAAGCTCAAGGAGTACGAGAACCTGCTCTCCGGGCAGCCGATCTGGATCGAGCGCACCACGAACGTCGCGGTGCTCGACGTGACCGCCTGCGTGGCGCTCGGCATCACCGGCCCGGTGCTCCGCTCGGCGGGGCTCGCCTGGGACCTGCGCAAGACCATGCCGTACTGCGGGTACGAGACGTACGAGTTCGACGTGCCGACCCACACCGACGGCGACGTGTGGGGCCGCTACCTGGTCCGGCTGGCGGAGATCCGGGAGTCGCTGAAGCTGGTCGAGCAGGCGCTGGACCGGTTGAAGCCGGGTCCGGTGATGGTCTCCGACAAGAAGATCGCCTGGCCGGCGCAGCTCGCCATCGGCGTCGACGGCATGGGCAACTCGCTGGAGCACGTCGCCAAGATCATGGGTCAGTCGATGGAGTCGCTGATCCACCACTTCAAGCTCGTCACCGAGGGCTTCCGGGTCCCGCCCGGCCAGGTCTACGTCGGCATCGAGTCGCCCCGCGGCGAGCTGGGCGTGCACGCGGTCTCCGACGGCGGCACCCGGCCCTACCGGGTGCACTACCGGGAGCCGAGCTTCGTCAACCTCCAGGCCCTCCCGGCGATGGCCGAGGGCGGCCTGATCGCCGACGTGATCGCCGGTGGCGCCTCGCTGGACCCCGTGATGGGTGGTTGTGACAGATGAGTACGACGTTCACTGAGGAGACCCGGCTGCGGGCGCGGGAGATCATCGCCCGGTACCCGGCGGACCGGTCCCGTTCGGCGCTGCTGCCGCTGCTGCACCTGGTGCAGTCCGAGGAGGGGTACGTCTCCCCGGCCGGCGTCGAGTTCTGCGCCGAGGTGCTCGGGCTGAACAAGGCCCAGGTCGGCGCCGTCGCCACCTTCTACACCATGTACAAGCGCAAGCCGACCGGTGACTACCTGGTCAGCGTCTGCACCAACACGATGTGCGACGTGCTGGGCGGCCAGGTGGTCTACGACACGCTCGCCGAGCACCTGGGCGTCGGGCACGAGGAGACCACCGCCGACGGGAAGATCACCCTGGAGCACGCCGAGTGCCTGGCGGCGTGCGACTACGGCCCGGTGATGACCGTCAACTACGACTTCTTCGACAACGTGGAGCCGCAGGGCGCGCTCGGCGTGGTGCAGGAGTTGCAGGCCGGCGGCCGTCCGATGCCGACCCGGGGCGCGCGGCTCTGCACGCTCAAGGAGATGGCGGTCCAGCTCGCCGGCTTCGCCGACGAGCGGGACGGCGCGGTGGCCGACGGCGGGCCGGGCGAGCCGAGCCTGCGCGGCCTGCGTCTGGCCGAGCAGCACGGCATCTCGGTGCCGGGCTTCGACCCGAGGACGCCGATCCGTAGCAAGGCCGAGGCCGACCGGGCCGCCGCCGAGGCGAAGGCGAAGGCCGAGGCCGAGAAGCCGGCCCCCGCGCCGGCCAAGGCACCCGCGCCGGCCAAGGCCGACGCCACGGCCAAGGCGGCGGAGCCGGCCAGGACCGACACCCCGGGCAACGCGGGCGCGGCCGAGCCGGCGACGCCGGAGGCGGCCAGCGGCAGCACCGCGCCGGACGTGAAGGCGCCGGACGACAAGTCGCCGCAGGTGCGTACCGCCGAGACCCGGCAGCCGGACGCGCGGACCCCGGTCGCGGACGCGCCCGGCACCAAGGTCCCGACGGACGGCCCGGCCCCGGCGCCCCGCGACGCGCGGGCGGCGGAGGCGGCCGGCGCGGCGGCGAACCCGCCGGCCGGCGACGGCAAGCCCGCCGGCGACGCGGCCGGCGCCCAGGAGCGCAACCTCAAGGACGCCGAAGCCGGTACGGACGCCGACGGCGCCGACCCGGCGGACGCGAACGGAACGGGGGTCCGGAAGTGACCACTCCTCGGCCGGAGACGCTGGCCAAGCTCACGCCGGTGCTCACCAAGCGCTGGCTGTCGCCGGACGCCTGGCGGCTCGGCACCTACGAGAAGCTGGACGGCTACGCCGCCCTGCGCAAGGCGCTCAAGGCGCACCCGGACGACCTGATCCAGCTCATCAAGGACTCCGGGCTGCGCGGCCGGGGCGGCGCGGGCTTCCCGACCGGGCTCAAGTGGGGCTTCATCCCGCAGGGCGACGGCAAGCCGCACTACCTGGTGGTGAACGCCGACGAGGGCGAGCCGGGCACCTGCAAGGACCTGCCGCTGATGACCCACGACCCGCACTCGCTGGTCGAGGGCGTCATCATCGCCTCGTACGCGATCCGGGCCAACCGGGCCTACATCTACATCCGCGGCGAGGCCGTGCACGCCGCCCGCCGGCTGCGCAGCGCGGTCGCCGAGGCGTACGCCAAGGGCTACCTCGGCCGGAACGTCCTCGGCTCGGGCTTCGACCTGGACCTGGTGGTGCACTCCGGCGCCGGGGCGTACATCTGCGGTGAGGAGACCGCGCTGCTGGACTCGCTGGAGGGCTTCCGGGGCCAGCCCCGGCTGCGCCCGCCGTTCCCGGCGACCCACGGCCTGTACGCCAGCCCGACCGTGGTCAACAACGTCGGCACCATCGCCAGCGTGCCGTACATCGTGCTGGGCGGCGCGGACTGGTGGAAGACCATGGGCACGGAGAAGTCGTCCGGCCCGATGATCTACTCGCTCTCCGGCCGGATCGCCAACCCCGGCCAGTACGAAGCCTCGATGGGCATCACGCTGCGCGAGCTGATCGAGCTGGCCGGCGGCATGCAGCCGGGGCACGAGCTGAAGTTCTGGACGCCGGGCGGCTCGTCGACGCCGCTGCTGACCGCCGAGCACCTGGACGTGCCGCTGGACTTCGAGGGGGTGGCGGCGGCCGGCTCGATCCTGGGCACCACGGCCACCCAGATCTTCTCGGACCAGGACTGCCCGGTGTATGCGACCTACCGGTGGCTGGAGTTCTACCACCACGAGTCGTGCGGCAAGTGCACCCCGTGCCGGGAGGGCAACTACTGGATGGTCCGGGTCTACCGGCGCATCCTGGCCGGCCAGGGCACCCACGAGGACCTGGACACCCTGCTCGACACCTGCGACAACATCCTCGGCCGTTCGTTCTGCGGTCTGGGCGACGGCGCGACCAGCTCGGTGACCTCGTCGCTGAAGTACTTCAAGCAGGACTACCTCGACTACATCGAGGGACGCACCGCACCGAAGCTGTCGGAGAAGACCCTGGTAGGGGCGCACTGATGACGGACGTAGCCAAGCAGACCGAGACCGTCACGCTGACCATCGACGGCGTCGAGGTCACCGCGCCGAAGGGGGCGCTGCTGATCCGGGTCGCCGAGCAGTTGGGCACCGAGATCCCGCGCTTCTGCGACCACCCGCTGCTGGCCCCGGCCGGCGCCTGCCGGCAGTGCCTGGTGGAGGTGGAGGGCCAGCGCAAGCCGGTCGCCTCCTGCACCCAGACCGTCGCCGACGGCATGGTGGTGCGGACCCAGCTCACCTCGCCGGTCGCGAAGAAGGCCCAGGAGGGGGTGATGGAGCTGCTGCTCCTGAACCACCCGCTGGACTGCCCGATGTGCGACAAGGGCGGCGAGTGCCCGCTCCAGAACCAGGCGATGTCCACCGGCCGGACGGACTCGCGCTTCCACGAGCACAAGCGGGAGTACCCGAAGCCGCTGCCGATCAGCACCCAGGTGCTGCTCGACCGCGAGCGCTGCGTGCTCTGCCAGCGGTGCACCCGGTTCTCCGAGGAGATCGCCGGCGACAAGTTCATCGACCTGATGGGACGCTCCTCGCACGAGGAGATCAACATCTACCGGGACGACGCGTACGGCGAGGACGGCGACGAGGGGGACGTCCCCTTCAACTCCTACTTCTCCGGCAACACCGTGCAGATCTGCCCGGTGGGCGCGCTGACCGGCTCGCAGTACCGCTTCCGCTCCCGCCCGTTCGACCTGGTCTCCTCGCCCAGCGTCTGCGAGCACTGCTCGGCCGGCTGCGCGCAGCGCACCGACTGGCGGCGGGGCAAGGTGCTGCGCCGGCTGGCCGGCGACGACCCGGCGGTGAACGAGGAGTGGAACTGCGACAAGGGCCGCTGGGGCTTCCAGTACGCCCGCGCGTTCGACCGCCTCACCACCCCGCTGGTGCGCGACGAGAAGACCGGTGAGCTGCGCGAGGCGTCCTGGAGCGAGGCGTTCACCCGGGCCGCCGAGGGGCTGCGCGCGGCCCGCGACGGCGCGACCGGCACGGCGGTGCTGACCGGCGGCCGGCTCACCGTCGAGGACGCCTACGCGTACGCCAAGTTCGCCCGCGTCGCGTTGCACACCAACGACATCGACTTCCGGGCCCGCCCGGTCTCCCGCGAGGAGGCCGACTTCCTGGCCAGCAACGTCGCCGGGGTCACCGACGTGACCTACGCGGACGTGGAGAACGCGCCCGCCGTGGTGCTGGTCGGCCTGGAGCCGGAGGAGGAGTGCCCGATCCTCTTCCTGCGGCTGCGCAAGGCGTACCTGAAGAAGACGCTCACCGTGTACGCGATCGCGCCGTTCGCGACCCGCGGCCTGGAGAAGCTCGGGGCCAAGCTGGCCCGGGTGGTGCCCGGCGAGGAGGCCAGCGTGCTGGCCGAGCACGCCACGGTGGCCGAGGCGCTGGGGCAGCCGGGCGCGATCCTGATCGTCGGCGAGCGGCTGGGCGCGGTGCCCGGCGGCCTGTCGGCGGCGGCGGACGTGGCCCGGCGTACCGGCGCCCGGCTGGCCTGGGTGCCGCGGCGCGCGGGTGACCGCGGCGCGGTCGACGCGGGCTGCCTGCCGAACCTGCTGCCCGGCGGCCGGGTGGTCACCGAGCCGGCCGCCCGCGCGGAGCTGGGCGAGACGTGGGACCTGCCGGCCGGGGTGATCCCGAGCCAGGCGGGCCGCGACACCGACGGCATCCTCGCCGCGGCGGCCGACGGCAAGCTCGGCGCGCTGGTGGTGGCCGGCGTCGACCCGGCCGATCTGGCCGATCCGCGCCGGGCCGAGGCGGCCCTGGACGCGGTGCCGTTCCTGGTCAGCCTGGAACTGCGGATGAGCGCGGTGGCCCGCCGGGCCGACGTGGTCTTCCCGGTCGCCCCGGTGGTCGAGAAGGCCGGCAGCTTCCTGGACTGGGAGGGCCGGCTGCGGACCTTCGAGCGGGTGCTGGACACCGGCGCGATGACCGACGGCCGGGTGCTGGACGCGATCGCCGCGCAGCTCGACGTGCAGCTCGGCACCGGTGACGTGCTGAGCGTGCGCCGCGAGCTGGGCGCGCTGCCGCGGACCCGCACCGAGCGGCCGTCCGCCCCCTCGGTCGCGCCGGCCACCGTGCCGCAGCCCGGTCCGGGCGAGGCCGTGCTGGCGACCTGGCACCAACTGCTCGACCTGGGCAGCCTCACCGACGGCGACGAGCACCTCGCCGGCACCGCCCGCCTGCCGGTCGTCCGGCTGGGCAAGGGCACCGCCGAGGCGCTCGGCGTGGCCGACGGCGACCCGGTCACGGTCGGCACCGACCGCGGCGCGGTCACCCTGCCGGCGGCGATCACCGAGATGCCGGACGGTGTCGTCTGGTTGCCGACCAACTCACCCGGTTCGACCGTGCGGCGCAGCCTCGGCGCGACGTCCGGTCATGTGGTGACGGTGACCGCGGGCTCCATCGACGGACCGGCCGTTCCGGCCGGACGCGTCGCCGCGGACGCCGCCGCACGGCCGGGTCCGCTCCTCAACGCAGGGGGTGCACACCAGTGAACGCGGTCTACCTCGCGGCGCAGGACCCGACGCTGGCCGACTTCGGCAAGGACCCGTGGTGGCTGGTCCTCGGGAAGATCGTCTTCGCGTTCGCGTTCGGCCTGCTGGCCACGCTGCTCGGCGTCTGGTTCGAGCGGCGGGTGGTCGGCCGGATGGCGGTGCGGCCCGGCCCGAACCAGGTCGGCCCGTTCGGCCTGCTCCAGACGCTCGCGGACGGCCTGAAAATGGCGTTCAAGGAGGACATCCTCCCGCGCGCCGCCGACAAGGTGGTCTTCTTCTTCGCGCCGACCATCTCGGTGATCTCCGCGGTCACCGCGCTGTCGGTGATCCCGTTCGGCCCGAAGGTGAGCATCTTCGGCCACTGGACGCCGCTCCAGGTCACCGACGTGTCGGTGGCGGTGCTGGTGATCCTGGCCTGCTCCTCGATGGGCGTCTACGGGATCGTGCTCGGTGGCTGGGCCTCCGGCTCGACGTACCCGCTGCTCGGCGGTCTCCGCTCCAGCGCCCAGATGATCTCGTACGAGGTCGCCATGGGGCTGAGCATCGTGGCGGTCTTCATGACCGCCGGCACGATGTCGACGAGCGGGATCGTCGCCAAGCAGGCCGACGGCACGCAGCTCAGCATCGGCGGGTTCGACCTGCCCACCCCGGGCTGGTACGCGATCCTGCTGCTGCCCAGCTTCATCATCTTCTTCATCGCCATGGTCGGCGAGACCAACCGGGCCCCGTTCGACCTGCCGGAGGCGGAGTCGGAGCTGGTCGCGGGCTTCATGACGGAGTACAGCTCGCTGAAGTTCGCGCTGTTCATGCTCTCCGAGTACGTCGCCATGGTGACCATGTCCGCGGTCACCACGACGCTGTTCCTCGGTGGCTGGCGGGCCCCCTGGCCGATCACGCTGTGGTCGGGCGCCAACGAGGGTTGGTGGCCGATGCTCTGGTTCTTCGGCAAGGTGATCCTGCTGGTCTTCGTGTTCGTCTGGCTGCGCGGCACGCTGCCGCGGCTCCGGTACGACCAGTTCATGCGCTTCGGTTGGAAGGTACTGCTGCCGATCAACCTGGTCTGGATCCTGGTGCTCGCCGGGCTCCGCTCGATCGAGGACTGGCAGACCCGGGACCGGCTGCTCGTCACCGCGATCGGCGCGGGCGTGCTGCTGCTGGCCACGCTCTTCTGGCCGAGCCGGAAGAAGCAGCCGAAGCCGTCGCCCCAGGATCAGGCGGACAGCCGGCCGTACGGCAGCTTCCCGCTGCCACCGATGGATCTTCAGGTTCCGCCGAGCCCGCGTACCAAGCGCGTGGTCGCCGAGCGGGAGCCGGCCAACGTCGTCGCCGGCTCCGAGTCCAGGGAGGTGTGACGTGGGCGCGATCACCGGAACGTTCAAGGGCTTCGGGGTCACCTTCTCGCACATGTTCAAGAAGGTCGTCACCACCGACTACCCGTTCAAGCCGCCGGTCTCGGCGCCGCGCTACCACGGGCGGCACATCCTCAACCGGCACCCGGACGGGCTGGAGAAGTGCATCGGCTGCGAGTTGTGCGCCTGGGCCTGCCCGGCCGACGCGATCTACGTGGAGGGTGGCGACAACACCGAGGAGCAGCGCTTCTCCCCGGGTGAGCGGTACGCCAGCAACTACCAGATCAACTACGCCCGGTGCATCTTCTGCGGGCTCTGCATCGAGGCCTGCCCGACCCGTTCGCTCACCATGAGCAACGAGTACGAGCTGGCCCGGGACAACCGGCAGGACCTGATCTTCACGAAGGAGCAGCTGCTCGCGCCGCTGCTCGAAGGCATGGAGCAGCCGCCGCACCCGATGCGGCTGGGCGACAGCGAGAAGGACTACTACGTCGGTGCGCTGGCCAACCCGGGCACCTCGGCCGGTGCCGAGCACTCGCCGATGGGCGGCCAGTATCCGGTGGAGGAGCACCCCGGCGTGACCTTCCCCGGCGCCGAGCAGGCCGCGCAGCGGTCCGAGGCGGGCAAGGGAGCAGGGGTATGACCACTTCTACGGTGCTCGCCGCGGCGGGCGACGTGACCGGGGGTGAGGAGGTCACGTTCTGGATCCTCGCCCCGCTGGCCCTGATCGGGGCGCTCGGCATGGTCTGGGCCCGCAACGCGGTGCACTCCGCGCTCTGGCTGGTGCTGACCATGCTCTGCCTGGGCGTGTTCTACGTGCTCCAGGCCGGCCCGTTCATCGGCATGGTGCAGATCATCGTCTACACCGGCGCGATCATGATGCTCTTCCTGTTCGTGCTGATGCTCGTCGGTCGCGACGCGTCCGACTCGCTGATCGAGACGCTGCGCGGCCAGCGGGTCGCCGCGGTGGTGCTCGGGCTCGGCTTCGCCGGCCTGGTCGGCACCGGTCTCTACCGCGCGCTCGACGGCGTGCAGGCGGTCGGGCTCGACCAGGCGAACGCCGAGGGCAACGTGCAGGGCATCGCCCGGCTGCTGTTCACCAAGTACGTCTTCGCCTTCGAGCTGACCTCGGCGCTGCTGATCACCGCCGCGGTGGGCGCGATGGTGCTGGCGCACGTGGAGCGGCGCAAGGAGGACCGGATGGACCAGGTCGCCACCATGAAGGCGCGGTTCCGTCCCGGCAACTACCCCGGCCCGAAGCCCGGCCCGGGCGTCTTCGCCACCTCCTCCTCGGTGGCCACGCCGGCCCGCCTGCCGGACGGCCGGCTGACCGACCGTGGCATCCCGGAGATCATGCCGGTGCGCGACATGACGTCGGAGGAGACCGCACTGAAGGGCACGGATCGGTGAGCGCGAGGAGTGCAGCGAAGCGGAGCCCCGCAGTCGCGAACGAAGGGACAGCACAGTGACCCCGGACTACTACCTGATCCTCGCGGCGGTGCTGTTCACCATCGGCGCCGTGGGCGTGCTGGTCCGGCGCAACGCGATCGTGCTGTTCATGTGCGTCGAGCTGATGCTCAACGCGGCCAACCTGACCCTGGTCACGTTCAGCCGGATCAACGGTGACCTGAACGGCCAGATCATGGCGTTCTTCGTGATGGTGGTGGCGGCGGCCGAGGTCGTGGTCGGGCTCGCGATCATCATGGCGATCTTCCGGACCCGGCGCTCGGCCAGCGTCGACGACGCCAACCTGCTGAAGTACTGAGGGGCCAGTCGTGGAACAGACTGTGGAATTCGCTACGGCGGATGGGCTGCTGGGCAGTGTCTGGCTGCTGGTGGCGATCCCGCTGGTCAGCGCGGCGGTCCTGCTGCTGCTCGGCAAGCGGGCGGACCGCTGGGGCCACTGGCTGGGCGTGGCGGCCATCGGCGCCGCGTTCGTGCTCGGCCTGACCTACTTCTTCCAGCTCCGTGGCCTGGAGAACAAGCAGGTCCAGTCGAGCCTCTGGCAGTTCATCACGGTCGGCGACCTGAAGGTGGACTTCGGTCTGCTCTTCGACCCGCTGGCCGCGGTGTTCGTGCTGCTGATCACCGGGGTGGGCTTCCTGATCCACCTCTACGCCGTGGAGTACATGGCGCACGACGAGGGCCGGCGACGGTTCTTCGGGTACTTCAACCTCTTCGTCGCCGCGATGCTGCTGCTGGTGCTCGGCAACAACTACGTGATGCTCTACTTCGGCTGGGAGGGCGTCGGCCTGGCGTCGTACCTGCTGATCTCCTTCTGGTACGGCCGGCCGAGCGCGGCCACCGCCGGCAAGAAGGCATTCCTGATGAACCGGGTCGGCGACGCCGGCCTGGCCATCGGCATCTTCGTCATGTTCGCCATGCTCGGCACCACCCAGTACGACGAGGTGTTCAACGGGGTCGGCTCGCTGACCTCCACCACCGTGCTGGTGCTCGGCCTGCTGCTGCTCCTGGGCGCGGCCGGCAAGTCCGGCCAGTTCCCGCTCCAGGCGTGGCTGCCGGACGCGATGGAGGGCCCGACCCCGGTCTCCGCGCTCATCCACGCCGCCACCATGGTCACCGCCGGCGTCTACCTGATCGCCCGCTCCAACCCGATCTTCTCGGCCAACGAGACGCTCCAGCTCGTGGTGGTCAGCGTCGGCGCGCTCACGCTGCTGATGGGCTGCGTCATCGGCGCGGCGAAGGACGACATCAAGCGGGTGCTGGCCTGGTCCACGGTCAGCCAGATCGGTTACATGTTCCTCGGCGTCGGCCTCGGCGGCGGCGCGTACGCGCTGGCGATCATCCACCTGCTGGCGCACGGCTTCTTCAAGGCCAACATGTTCCTCGGCGCCGGCTCCGTCATGCACGGCATGAACGACCAGGTGGACATCCGCCGCTTCGGTGGCCTGTCGAAGTACATGAAGGTCACCTGGCTGACGTTCATGATGGGCTGGCTGGCCATCATCGGCATCCCACCGCTCTCCGGCTACTTCTCCAAGGAGCCGATCATCGCGTCCGCGTTCGAGCGGGAGGGCTGGACGGCCTGGCTGTTCGGCATGGCCGCGCTCCTCGGCGCCGGGCTCACCGCGTTCTACATGACCCGACTCTTCGTGCTCACGTTCCACGGCCCGAAGCGGTGGACCGAGGACATCGAGCACCCGCACGAGTCGCCGAAGCTGATGACGATCCCGCTGATCCTGCTCGCCGCCGGCTCGGTGGTGGCCGGTGGTCTGATGACGCTCAACGACAGCGTGGTGTCCTGGCTGACCCCGGTGCTCGGCGAGGAGGCGGGTGGCGAGGCGCACGGCGTGCTCTCGCACACCGTGATCACCATCCTCTCCATCCTGATCACCGTGCTCGGCGCCGGGCTGGCCTGGTTCCTGTTCCGCAACGGCACGGCCACCGAGCCGCAGCCGGCCGGCGTGCTGGTCACCGCCGCCCGCAAGAACCTCTACACGGACACCGTCAACGAGGCGGTCTTCGAGAAGCCGGGCATCTTCCTCACCCGGGCGCTCGTCTTCCTCGACAACCGGGGCGTCGACGGGCTGGTCAACGGCCTGGCCGCCGCGGTGGGCGGGGGCTCCGGCCGGCTCCGGCGGCTCCAGACCGGCTTCGTGCGGTCGTACGCGACCTCGATCCTGACCGGCGCGCTGCTCGTGGTGGCGGCGTTCCTGGCGGTACAGGCGGGGTGGCTGGCGTGATCGACCTCAACGCGGCCGCCCCCGCCGGCGGGCCACGCAGTCACGACGGAGGTAAGGCCGAATAATGTCCAACTTCCCGTTCCTCTCGGTGCTGACCGTGGCGCCGCTGGTCGGCGCGCTGGTGGTGGCGCTGCTGCCACGCCGGCGGCCGGACCTGGCCAAGCTGGTGGCGTTCGGCTGGTCGCTGCTGGTGCTGGTGCTGTCGGTGGTGATGTGGTTCGCCTTCTCCGCCGACGGTGACCGGTTCCAGTTCCGCGAGTCGTACGCGTGGATCCCGAACTGGGGTGTGCGGTTCACCTTCGAGGTGGACGGCATCGCGCTGGTCATGCTGATGCTGATCGCGATCCTGGTGCCGCTGGTGATCCTGGCGTCGTGGCACGACGCCGAGCAGTCGAAGCGTTCGGTGCCTGTCTACTTCGCGCTGCTGCTCGTCCTCGAGTGCACGATGATCGGCGTCTTCGCCGCCGCCGATGTCTTCCTGTTCTACGTGTTCTTCGAGGTCATGCTCGTCCCGATGTACTTCCTGATCGGCAGCTACGGCGGCCACCAGCGGCAGTACGCGGCGGTGAAGTTCTTCCTCTACTCGCTGGTCGGCGGCCTGTTCATGCTGGCCGCGGTGATCGGTCTCTGGGTGGTCGGCGGGAAGACGTTCGACTGGCAGGCGTTGAGCCAGGCCGAGTTCGCCACCAACACCGCCCGCTGGCTGTTCCTCGGCTTCTTCCTCGCGTTCGCGATCAAGGCGCCGTTCTTCCCGTTCCACACCTGGCTGCCGGACGCCGGTGGCGCCGCGCCGGCCGGTGCGGCGGCGCTGCTGGTCGGCGTGCTGGACAAGGTCGGCACGTTCGGCATCCTGCGCTACTGCCTCCCGCTGTTCCCGGAGGCGTCCCGCTGGTTCGCGCCGTACGCGCTGGCGCTCGGCGTGATCGGCATCATCTACGCGGCGCTGCTGGCGGTCGGGCAGAACGACCTGAAGCGGCTGGTGTCGTACACCTCGATCGCGCACTTCGGCTTCATCGGGGTGGGCATCTTCGCGTTCACCACCCAGGCCGGCACCGGCGCGGTGCTCTACATGCTCAACCACGGTCTCGCCACCGGCCTGCTCTTCCTGGTGGTCGGCATGCTGATCGCCCGGCGTGGCTCGGCGCTGATCAGCGACTTCGGCGGCGCGGGCAAGCTGGTGCCGGTGCTGGCCGGCGTGCTCTTCTTCGCCGGTCTGGCGTCGCTGGCGCTGCCCGGCACCGCGCCGTTCGTCTCCGAGTTCCTGGTGCTGATCGGCACGTTCACCGTCAACAAGCCGGTCGCGGTGATCGCCACGCTCGGCATCATCCTGGCGGCGGCGTACGTGCTGTGGATGGTGCAGCGCACCACCCAGGGCACGCTGAACCCGGCGCTCACCGAGGTCGAGGGCATGCGTCGGGACCTCAGCCTGCGCGAGAAGGTCGTCGTCGCGCCGTTGATCGCGCTGATCGTGCTGCTCGGCTTCTATCCCAAGCCGGTCACCGATGTCATCAACCCCGCCGTCCAGGCGACCATGCAGGACGTCGGCAAGTCCGATCCCGCCCCTGAGGTCGGCAGCGTCCAGGAGGCTTCAAAGTGAGTGAACTGAAGCTGCCGTCGATCGACTACGCGGCGCTCGCTCCCATCCTGATCATGTTGGGCGCCGCCCTGCTGGGCGTCCTGGTCGAGGCGTTCGTGCCGCGCCGGCTGCGCAACGCGGTGCAGCTCGCGCTCGCCCTGGTGGCGGCGCTGGCCGCGATCACCATGGTGATCCTGAAGTCCGACGCCCGGCTGGTGACCGCCGGCGGCGCGATCGCGGTGGACGGGCCGACGCTCTTCCTCCAGGGCGCCATCCTGGTGCTGGCCGTGATGGCGCTGCTGCTGGTCGGCGAGCGCACGGTGGAGCGGGGCGGCGCCTTCGTGGCGCACGCGGCGGTCACCGCCGAGTCGCCCGAGGACCGGAAGCAGGCCGACGGCGTCGGCGGGGCCACCGAGGTCTACCCGCTGATCTCGTTCGCGATCGGCGGCATGCTGATCTTCGTGGCGGCGAACGACCTGCTGACCATGTTCATCTCGCTCGAGGTCTTCTCGCTGCCGCTCTACCTGCTCTGCGCGCTGGCCCGCCGCCGGCGGCTGCTGAGCCAGGAGGCGGCGATGAAGTACTTCCTGCTCGGCGCGTACGCCTCGGCGTTCTTCCTGTTCGGCGTGGCCCTGATCTACGGCTTCACCTCCGGCATCCCGGGCCGTGGCGCCGGCGTCGACTTCGCCACCGTGCACGCCGCGGTCGGCGAGTCCTCGTCCAGCCAGGTGCTGCTCTTCGCCGGCATGGCGCTGCTCGCCATCGGTCTGCTCTTCAAGGCCGCCGCCGCGCCGTTCCACGTCTGGACGCCGGACGTCTACCAGGGCGCGCCGACGCCGGTGACCGGCTTTATGGCGGCCTGCACGAAGGTCGCCGCGTTCGGCGCGCTGCTGCGGGTGTTCCACGTCGCGTTCGCCGGGGCCTCCTGGGACTTCACGCCGGTGATCGGTGTGGTGGCGGTGCTGACCATGCTGGTCGGCGCCGTGCTGGCGGTCACCCAGACGGACATCAAGCGCCTGCTGGCGTACTCGTCGATCGCGAACGCCGGTTACCTGCTGGTGGGTGTGCTGGCCCCCAGCAAGGAGGGGCTGTCGGGCACGATGTTCTACCTGGCCGCGTACGGCTTCTCGGTGCTCGCCGCGTTCGCCGTGGTGACGCTGGTGCGGGACGCGGACGGCGAGGCCACCCACCTGTCCCGCTGGGCCGGGCTGGGCCGCCGCTCGCCGTTCTTCGCGGCGATCTTCACGTTCATCCTGCTGGCGTTCGCCGGTATCCCGCTCACCAGCGGCTTCACCAGCAAGTTCGCGGTCTTCGGCCCGGCGCTGGAGGCCGACCAGGCCTGGCTGGTGATCGCCGGCGTGCTGACCAGCATGGTGCTGGCCTTCCCGTACCTGCGGGTCGTGGTGATGATGTGGCTGTCGGAGCCGGGTGAGGCGACCCCGACGGTGACCGTGCCGGGCGCGCTCACCTCGGCCGCCCTGATGATCGGCGTGCTCGCCACGCTCGTCCTCGGTGTGGTCCCCGGGCCCCTGCTGGACCTGACCACCGGTGCCGCCGAATTCGTCCGATGACGGAAGTGGTTCCACCCGGGGGCCGGTACGCCGTGGCGTACCGGCCCCCGGTCCGTATCCCCCTCACCGAGCAGGTCGAACGGGTGTGGCATGGTTGAAGACGTGGTGAACCCGGCTGGCGAGCGTTCAGGTCAGTTCGGCGCGCTCGGCCTGCACCTCGCCGACCCGCGCGTCGAAGCGTCCGTGCTGGGCGTCCTCGACCGGGTCGAGGCCCAACTGTGGTCCGGCGTGGCCAGCGCCGACCCGTTGGTCACCGAGGCGGCCCGGCACCTCATGGAGGCCGGCGGCAAGCGGTTCCGGCCGCTGCTGGTGGCGTTGGGCGCCCAGTTCGGCGATCCGGAGGCCGCCCAGGTGGTCCCGGCCGCCGTGGTGATGGAACTCACCCACCTGGCCACGCTCTACCACGACGACGTGATGGACGAGGCGGCCGTGCGGCGGGGCGCGCCGAGCGCCAACTCCCGCTGGAGCAACTCGGTGGCCATCCTGGTCGGCGACTTCCTCTTCGCGCGGGCCGCGGACATCGCGGCCGACCTGGGCCCGGAGGCGGTCCGGTTGCAGGCGCGCACGTTCGCCCGCCTGGTGCACGGTCAGATCGCCGAGACGGTCGGCCCGCGCGGCACCGATCCGGTCGCGCACTACCTGCACGTGATCGCCGAGAAGACCGGTTCGCTGATCGCCACCTCGGCCCGCTTCGGCGGCATGTTCGGTGGCGCGTCCGCCGCCCACATCGAGGCCCTGGCCGGGTACGGCGAGGTCATCGGCGTCGCGTTCCAACTCTCCGACGACCTGCTGGACATCGCCAGCGAGTCGGTGCAGTCCGGCAAGACGCCCGGCACCGACCTGCGCGAGGGCGTGCCCACCCTGCCGGTGCTCTACGCGCTCGCCGGCGACGACTCGGACGCGGCCAGCGTCCGGCTGCGGGAGATCCTGGCCACCGGCCCGCTCGTCGACGACGCGCTGCACGCCGAGGCGCTCACGCTGCTCCGCGAGTCCCCGGCGCTCAAGCGCGCCCGGGAGACGGTGCGCAGCTACGCCGAGGACGCCCGGGCCCACCTGGCCCCGCTCCCCGAGGGCCCGGCCCGCCGCGCCCTCGAATCCCTCTGCGACTACATCGCCGACCGCACCAGCTGACCTGCTCCGGTCGTCGGGCGGCCGACTGCCCCGTGCATCTGGGGCCGCGGACGCGCGGTTGCCTTTCCTGGCCGTTCCTGCGTTCCTGGCCGTTACCGAGCGTGATCTCCGCCGGGAACAGTTCGCAGCGGAGTCATATACCGCACGGTCATAAATATGACACCTGGTCATAGCCGTTCGAGGCAGTATCTTCCCGGTGGCCCGGCACAACGATGCGGCGCGCCGGCAGGGCGGCGTGCGGCGGACGGGGAGGGCTCAGGCCGGGCGGGACAGCAGGCGGGCGGCGAGGAGCATGAGCAGGGCCGCGAGGAGCATGGCGCCGGCCGCGGTCAGCCACATCGCCGGATAGCCGGCCGTGCCGGCCAGCGCGCCGAGACCGAGCGGGCCCAGGCAGCCGCCCGCGTACACGCCGGTCTGGGTGATCGAGGTGGCGGCGGCCGGGGCCTGCGGGTGGAGTCGGACCACCGCGAAGTTCAACAGCCCCGGCCAGGCCCAGCCGAGGCCGAAGCCGAGCACCACGCCGGCGACCAGCGGCACCGGGCCGGCAACCGCGAGCAGGAGCAGCCCCACCGAGCCCGCCACCAGCAGCCCGGCGATCACGCCGACGTGCCCGCCGGCCCGCCGGTCGGCCAGCCACCCCACGCCGACCCGGGCGGACACGCACACCGCGCTGCCCAGGGTGAGCGTCAGGCCGGCCAGGCCGGGGGAGAGCCCCCGCGCGGCCGACGAGTCGACCAGGAACGTGCCCAGCGCGTTCGCCGCGCCGGCCGCGAGCGTCGCGGCGAGCCCGACCACCACCAGCGCGGCCCGGCCGCCGCCCCGGGCGGTGGAGGCGGACCGGGTACGCCGACCGGACCGGGGTACGGCCGGCAGCGCGGCCAACGCGGCCCCGGCGGCCACCACGAACGCCCAGCGCCAGCCGGCGGTCAGCGCGACGGTGGGGACCGCCGCGCCGGCCAGCAGCGTGGAGAGCGGGATGGCGGCCTGCTTCACGCCGAAGGAGAGCCCCTGCCGGTGGGCGGGCACGTGCTCGGCCAGCGCGGCGTTGCTGGCGAGCTGGCCGAGCGCGTTGCCGGCGGCGCTGAGCGCGAGCAGCGCCACCAGCGTGGGGTACGACCGGGCGAGGCCGGCCACGGCCAGCAGCGAGCCGGCGGAGAGCACGATGGCGACGCGGGCCACCGGCGCCGGCCCGTACCGCTCGACCAGGGCGCCGGACGGCACCGAGGCGAGCGCGCTGATGCCGAAGTAGACCGAGACGGCCAGCCCCAGCCCGGCCGGGCTGAAGCCCAACTCGTCGCCGAGCTGTACGGCGAGGCCGCCGACCAGGAAGACCGGCAGGACGCAGGCGATCGTGGTGACGGTGGCGCCGGCACCGACCCGAATCGGTCGCCCGGCCGCCGGCCGACCGGTTCGCGAAATAGTTTCAGTCATTGTCGGTCAACCTACGCCGACCGCGTTTTCGCTGCTGATCGTGTCTGTCGATGCACGTTCTGTGCCCGGTGATCTGACATCCTCGACCCGAACAGGCATTTCGCACCCGGACCTTTTTTCATATGGTGTAAGCCCCGGCGGCGGAGGTGGTTGTGCGCGACCCTCTGGCGGAGCCTTCGGACCTGATCCGCAGCGTCTCCCGCGCGCTTCGAGTGCTCGAGTCGGTCGGCCGTGCGCCGAAGGGCCTCACCGTGAAGCAGATCGCCCGCCGCTGCGAACTGACCGTCGCCACCACCTACCATCTGGTGCGCACGCTCGCGTACGAGGGCTACGTGATCCGGCGCGAGGACGGGACGTACATCGTCGGGCTGGAGATCGCCGACCGCTACCGTGAGCTGGTCACCGCGTTCCGGGGCCCGCCCGCGGTCGGCGAGGCGTTGCGCCGGGCCGCCGCGGAGACCGGCTGGAGCCACTACCTCGGCCGTTTCGTCGGCGGGCAGGTGGCGGTGACCGCGTGTGCCGAGGGGCCGCGCTCGCCGTACCTGGAGGATCTGGTGCCGGGCTTCGCCGAGGGCGCGCACGCCACCGCGCTCGGCAAGAGCCTGCTCGCCACGCTCACCGCCGAGCAGCGCTTCCGCTACCTGCGGGAGTACGGCATGCGGCCGTTCACCACCGCCACCCTCACCACGGTCGAGGCGTTCGAGGCCGACCTGGCCGCCGGCGACCGGCGCGGCATGCAGTTGGAACTGGGCCAGTTCCGGCAGGGCGTGGCGTGCGCCGCGGTGCTCGTCGCCCCGGACAAGGACATCGAGCGGCGGGTGGTGCTGGCCTGCGCGTTGCCGGCCAGCGAGATGATGACCTCGGCACGGGTGGTGCGGGCGAAGCTGCTCACCGTCGCGCGGGCGATCGCCGACGGGATCGCCACCGAGAACTGAGAGGGCCACCACCCTGGCCGGATGGTGGCCCTCCAGCGGGCGGTCCAGCGCCGGACCGCCCCGGGGTTGGCTCAGCTGCCGACCGGGCCCCCGTCGAGGCGCCAGGTGACCACCACGCCGGGCTTGGCGAAGTCACCGTCCGGCCAGGTGGAGGCCGGGTTCTCCACGGACGCGCCGGAGATCTCACCCGGGTGCTGCACGGCCACGAACACCGACCGGTTGTCCCGGGTGATGAACGGGCCGCAGGTCTCCGCGCCCAGCGGGACGGTGAGGAACTGCTTCAGGTGGCCCCGCTCCGGGCCCTCGACGGCGGTGGCGAACAGGCCGTCGTTGCTGCCCAACGCGTTGCCGTCGGTCGAGATCCAGAGGTTCCCGGTGGCGTCGAACGCGACGTTGTCCGGGCAGGAGATCGGCGACACCTTCGTCTTGTCGTACCCGGCGAAGTACGTCGAGGCGTCGGCCGGGTCACCGCAGACGATCGGCAGCGACCAGGTGAACGTCTCGGCGGTGTTGTCGCCGCGCTCCTCGACCAGCTCCAGGATCTGCCCGTGCTTGTTGGCGTTACGCGGGTTCGCCTCGTCGGCCGGCGCCTTGCCGGCCTTGCCCCGGTCGCTGTTGTTGGTCAACGCCACGTAGACCTTGCCGGTGAGCAGGCTCGGCTCGACGTCCTCGGGACGGTCCATCTTGGTCGCGCCGACCTTGTCGCCGGCCAGCCGGGTGAACGTGAGCACGTCGGCGGCGGTCATCCCGTCGACGTACGAGCGGTTGCCGCTGACCAGCTTGATCCACCGGCCCCGGCCGCCGAAGCCGCCGTCGGCGGGGAGCGTGCCGCTGCCGTCGATCTCCCCGGCCGGGCTGTCGCCGGTCAGCGCGGCCACGTAGAGCGTGCCCGACTCCAGCAGCGTCAGGTTGTGCTTGCGGGCCACCCAGGAGTTGCCCGGCAGGAACTTCTTGTCCGACACGAACTTGTACAGGTAGTCGAAACGCTCGTCGTCGCCCATGTACGCGACCACGTGCCCGCTGCGGGCCACGATGACGTTCGCGCCCTCGTGCTTCACCCGGCCCAGCGCGGTGTGCTTGCGCGGCCGGGCCTGCGGGTCGAACGGGTCGATCTCGACGACCCAGCCGAACCGGTGCGCCTCGTTCGGGTGCTTCGCCAGGTCGAACCGCTCGTCGGCCCGGTCCCACTTGCGGCTGCCGCTCGGGTAGCGCACGTCGGTCGGGATGCCGTAGCGGGCCAGCTTCGGCTTCAGCTCCTCCGGCGCGCCGTCGCCGCCGACGAAGTACTGGTTGAAGTTCTCCTCGCCGGAGAGCACGGTGCCCCACGGGGTGACGCCGCCGGCGCAGTTGTTCAGCGTGCCGACGACCGTGCGACCCTTCGGGTCGGCGGCGGTCCGCAGCCACGCCGAGCCGGCGGCCGGGCCGGTCAGCTCGAACTTCGTGGCCAGCGCCGTGACCCGACGGTTGTACTCGCGCCGGCCCCGGCGTACCGGCCGCCACTGGCCGGTGTCCGTGACCCGCTCCAACTCCACCACGGACATGCCGTGTGCGGCCATCGCCACCCGCACCTGCTCCACGGTCAGCGCGTCCTGGCTGGTGAAGCCGGGGAACATCAGGTCCTCGTTGGTGTACTCGTGGTTGACCACGAGCAGCGCGCGCCTACGGTCGATCGGCAGCACGCCGACGAAGTCGTTGTTGTAGCCGAACTGCTTGGCCTGGGCGGCGGCGCTCTGCTGACGCACGTCGAACGCGGGCGCGCCGGGGACCACCTCGTCGCCCCACTTGATGACGACGGCGTGGTCGTACCCGTTCGGCACCACGAGCGTGTCGAGCTTGTTCGGCGGGATCGGCTTGAACGACAGCGCACCGCTGCCCGGGCGGGCGGACGCGGCGACGGCCTCGTCCGTGCCCGGGGCGGTCGGGGTGGCGGGCGCGGCGGCGGCCGGCGCCGCGCCGGCGAACGCGCCCGCGGCGGCGCCGCCGAAGCCGAGCACCAGCGCGCCGACCGCACCGGCCCGGACCACGCCGCGGCGGGAGACCTCGGTGTCGACCAGGTCGCCGAAGTACGGGTTGTCGGAGGAGTTGGGCACCGGGTGGTCGCAGGCGTTGCCGCACCGGTACAGACAGGTCATCGCGTCGCGGCTGCCGTGGCGGGTGCCGCCCAGCAGCGGAAGCAGGCGAGGACGTTCGCTCATGGGGTGGAGCCTCCTGGTCGGACGTCGGACGGCGTGCCGGGCGGTCGACCCGGACGCGTACCTGCCGGACGGTGCCAGCACGCGGTGAGCGCGCGTCGGCCCGAACATGAACCGGACGTGAACAGCTCCGGCGTGACCTGCGGCTGAACCGTTCGGCGGCCCGGCACGTATGGAAGGACGAACGCAACCGCCCGGACGGGCGAACGCATCGCCGGTCTCCCCGCCGCCGGAAGCGAGGTACCGCCATCAGCGACCACGACGCCCAACTGCTGCGCGCGCTGCACGACGAGCATGCCGACGCGCTGTTCGCGCACGCCCTGCGACTGGTCAACGGCGACCGGCCGCGTGCGGAGGATCTGGTGCAGGAGACGCTGCTGCGGGCCTGGCGGCACCCGGAGTCGCTGGACCCACGGCGTGGCTCGGTCCGGGCCTGGCTCTTCACCACCGCCCGGAACCTGGCCATCGACGCCTGGCGTCGCCGCTCCGCCCGGGTCGGCGAGGTCTACACCGACGAGCTGCCGGAAATCGCGGAGACGGTCGACGAGACGGAGCGCGCGGTGGAGGCGTGGACGGTGGCCGAGGCGCTCAACCGCCTCAGCCCGACCCACCGCGAGGTGCTCGTCGAATGCTTCTACCAGGGCCGGTCGGTGACGGAGGCGGCGGCCCGGCTGGGCGTACCGCCGGGCACGGTGAAGTCGCGCACCCACTACGCGCTGCGCTCACTACGGTTGGCGCTGGCCGAGATGGGGGTGACCGGATGACCCGCTGCGAGTTCGCGCACGACGACGGCGCGTACGTGCTGGGCGCCCTCGCCCCGGCCGACCGCGCCGCCTACGAGCGGCACCTGGGCGGGTGCGCGCAGTGCCGGGAGGCGGTGGCCGAGATCGCCGTGCTGCCCGGTCTGCTGGGTCGGCTCGACCCGGCCGGGTTGGAGCAGTTCCTGGAGGTCGGCCCGGAGACCTCACGGCTGCCCGCGCTGCTCGACGCCGCGCGGGCGCGCAAGCGCCGCGACCGGTCCCGCGCCCGACGACGGTACGCGTCGACCGCGCTCGCCGCCGCCGCGCTCGCGGTGCTGGCCGGCGTGGGCGTGACGCTGATCCGGCCGCCGGCCGAGCCGGCTCCCCGGCCGGTGGCGCTCACCTCGATGCGGCCGGTCGCCGGGACCGCGCCGGTGCACGCCGAGGTGGGGCTGACCGAGACACCGTGGGGCACCGAGGTCACCATGCACTGCGGCTACGACAGGCGGGCCGGGCACCGCGAGGCGTACACGTTCCGGCTGGTGGCGCACGGCCCGGACGGCGCGACCGAGCAGATCGGGTCCTGGCTGGCCGCCCCCGGTGACGACCTGCGCTTCTCCGGCGTCACCCGCTTCACCCGGGGTGACCTGGTCCGCCTGGAACTCCTCCGCGGCACCGACACCCCCGTCCTCGCCTACGACCTCCGCTAACCGCCCTCCCCACCCCCCGTCTGTTGCGCGCTGATTCACGGAAAGCGTGGCTGTGCGGCGCGAAATAGCCACGCTTTCCGTGAATCAGCGCGGAAGGAGGGTGGGGGGTGCGGGGGTGGTGGGGCGGGCGGCGGCCCGGGTGCGGCGGGTGTGGTTCAGGGCGTCGACGGTGAAGACGACGAGGGCGAGCCAGACCAGGGCGAAGCCGGCCAGGCGGGCCGGCGGCATCGGCTCGTGGAAGAGCAGCACGCCGCAGCCGAGCTGGAGGATCGGGGCCAGGTACTGCAACATGCCGACGGTGGACAGCGGCAGCCGGTTGGCCGCGCCGGCGAAGAACAGCAGCGGGATCGCGGTGGCGGCACCGGCCAGCACCAGCAGCGCGGTGTGCCCGGCGGAGACGTGCCCGAACGTCGAGTCGCCGCGCGTGGCGAGCCAGCCCAGGTACGCCAGGGCGGGCAGCGCCAGCACCGCCGACTCGACGAAGAGCCCCTCGGCGGCGGGCAGGCCGAGCTGCTTCTTGACCAGGCCGTACCCGGCGAAGCTGAACGCGAGCGTGAGCGCCAGCCAGGGCAGGCGGCCGTAGTCGACGGTGAGCACCGCTACCGCGAGCGCGCCGACGCCGAGCGCCGCCCACTGCGCCGGGCGCAGCCGTTCCCGCAGCACCAGCACGCCGAGCAGCACCGACACCAGCGGGTTGATGAAGTAGCCGAGCGCGGTCTCCACCACCCGGTCGGAGTTCACGCCGTAGATGTAGGTGCCCCAGTTCACCGCGATCAGCGCGGCGGCGAACGCGATCCCGGCCAGCGCGCGGGGCCGCCGGGCCAGCGCCCGCAGGAAGCCGACGTGGCGCATGGCGGCCAGCAGCAGCGCCACGAACACCACCGACCAGATGATCCGGTGCGCGAGGATCTCCACCGGCCCGGCCGGCCGGAGCAGTTTCAGGTAGATCGGGAAGAAACCCCAGAGCAGGTACGCGCCGATGCCGTACAGGTAGCCGAGGCGGAGCTGGTTCACGGCTCCACCGTAAGTGGTGAAGCCGGCCGTTGGTCCTTTCCGGTGATCGGCGTCACCGCTCGTCCAGCTCCATGTACCGGTCCGCCGCCACCGGCTGGAAGCCGAGCTTCCCGTACACGCCGTGCGCGTCCACGGTGGCCAGCACGATCCGGCGTACGCCCAGCTCGGCCACGTGGTCACGGACGCCCGCGGTCAGCCAGGTGCCCAGCCCGCGACCCCGCTCGGACCGGTCCACGTAGACGTCGCACAGCCAGGCGAACGTGGCCCGGTCGGTCACCACCCGGCCGACCGCGACCTGCCGCCCGTCACCGGGACGGTAGACGCCGAAGCCGATCGAGCCGGCGAACGCGCGCTCGACCGTCTCCCGCTCCCGCCCCCGCGCCCAGTACGCGTCCGTGGCGAGCCAGGTGTGCACGCGGCCCAGGTCGAGCCGGTCGGGGTCGGTGCTGAGCTGGTAGCCGTCGGCGCGCGTCAGGGTGAACACCCGGCCGAGGCTAGTGCCGCTCCGGGGGCCGCTCGCCAGCCAATTCCCGCGCACTGGCCTGCCCGCCCGGACGGAGTGCCGGGCGGGCGGCGAAGACGTCTCAGTCGCGGTCGAGGACCGCGCCCAGGATCCAGGTGACGATGCCGACGAGGAGCGCGCCGAGCACCGCCGCCGGCCAGAACCCGTCCACGTGGAAGGGCAGCCCGGCCTCCCCGGCGATCCAGCTCGTGAGCAGGAACAGCAGCCCGTTCACCACCAGCGCGATCAGCCCGAGGGTGAGCAGGTAGAAGCCGCACCCCACGGTCTTGATGATCGGCTGGAGCACCGCGTTGACCACGCCGAAGATCACCGTGACGAGCACCAGCGTCGTCACCGTCTCGATGGCGGACCCGGAGTCGAGCGTGATGCCCGGGATGAGCAACGTGGCGAGCCAGAACGCCACCGCCGTCGACGCCACCCGGATCAGAAGACCCTTCAGGAAATCCATGGCCGGGATCGTGCCACGCCGCTCCCACCGGCGGAAGCGCGTACGCCTCAGCGGCGGGCCGGACGACCGACCAACTGCGACTCGACCGGGGTCGGCGACAGCAGGGCCCACCGCAGCGCCCGCCGGTTGACCACCGCCACCATGTCGTCGCGGATCCGGGTGAGCCAGCCGGCGGAACCGCCGAGCCCCAGCGCGGTGCCGGCCAGCTCGGCCTCGGTTGGGTCGAGCGGCTGGAGAACGGCCAGGTCGGCGCGGGCCAGCGCCGGGGCGTCCGCCGGGGTCAGCTCGTCGCGGACCACCAGCACCGACTGCCAGGCCGCCGCCGGACCGACCTCCGGCGGCACCGGGCCGGCGTCGACCACCAGCAGCAGCGGTCGCAGCGGCGAGCCGGGCGCGCCGTCGACCGGCCGCCCCGGCGGGAGCAGCGGCACCCCGTCGCCGGGCCCGCCGACCCCGCGCGCGAACGCCTCCCAGGCGCGCGGCCTGGTGGTCTGCACCGCCACCCGGGCACCGAGCGCCAACGCCCGCAGCACCAGCAGTTGCGCGGCGGGCACCCCGCCGACCAGCAGTACCCGGGTCGTCGCCGGACGGAACAGGCGGACGGTGAGCGGGCCGCCGCGTCGGTTGGCGCCCACCATCAGGCCGGACCCGCCGACCGGCAGGTCCGGCGCGGCCGGCGGCGACCCGGCCGGGGGCACACCGCCGCCGGTCACCGCCAGCGGCAGGGTGGCGGCCAACCCGGTGAGGTGCTCGCCGTCGAGGCGGTGCAGCTCCGCCCCCGCGTCCCCGGCCGTCCGACGGAGCGCCCGTTCGGCGACCGTCAACTCCGCCGCGCTCCCGGCGGCCACCCGGACGGTCAGCTCGGCCCGGGTCGGCGCGGCGTCGGCGCGGGGACCGACGCAGAGCGCGACAGTGGTGGCGGTGGCCGGCACGGCGAGCAGCCGGGGCACCAGCCCTCGGGCGGCCTCGCCCCGTGGATCCGGCCAGCGACGCAGCCGCCAGGTGGCCTGGGCCAGCCCACCCACGGCGAGCAGCGGCCAGGTCTCCCGGGCCGGGGCACCGGTCTCGTGATGGGCCAGCTCGTCGATCACCCGCAGGGCGGCCGGCGCGCCGAGCGGCCGGCCGCCGAGCGAACCGAGCCGGCGGACGATCCGCCGGACCGTCCCGGAGAGCGCCCGCAGCAGTTCCTCGTCCGGCCAGCCGTCGGCCCGCAGCACCCGCACGGCCAGCACCACCCGCGTACGCCCGGCCAGCCGGCCGTCGGTGAGCTGGCGGTAGGACGTCCCGGCCGGGCCGGACGCGACGGGCGGCACGGGGGCCGGCGAGGCCGAGAAGACCAGCTGGAGCCGGACCGGAGGGCTCTCCGGGCCGGCGGGCGGGAGCAGGTCGGACGGGGCCGGGAGCGCCTGCGGGCGGTCGCCGAGGAGGTCGTCCGGATCGCCGAGCTCCAGCAGCGCGGTCAGCCCGGCGGCGTCGTGCAGCACGGCGGCCGGACCGCCGGCCAGCTCCGCGGCGTGCACCACCGTGCCCGGCCCGACCAGGCCCAGCAGCGCCGAGGGCTCGGTGGCCGCCGGCAGGGCGCGGCGACGGCTCAGGTACGCGGCGCCGACGGTGAGCCACTCGTGCAGCCAACGGCCCCGGAACCGGACCCACGCGGCGGGCACCAGCAGTGCCGCGCAGCACAACGCCCCGGCGGTCGGCGCGACGCCCCGCCCCAGGGCGGCCAGCAGGACGGCGGCCGCGACCTGTGTCGTCACGATCTGTCCGGCGCGGAGCCGCCGAAGCCTCCACTGTGGAGGTGGAGCCGGCGCGGGTGCGGGCCGCTCCGTCGTGCTCGCGGTCACCGCACCTCCTCGTCGGGCCGCCGGGTGACGCCGCCGTGGCACATCGTAGTGGCGTCGTTGTCCACAGGGGAGGCCCCGGGGGTAGCAGAACCGGACTGGGACCGCTACCGTCAGCGACGAAAATCGTTGCGCGTGCGCCCGCCGTCTCCCTCCCCCTTCCGGCGGCCGCGAGCGCCGCGCCGACGAGTCCACGGTGGTCACCCCGGGTGGCCAGCCACGACCGAGGAGACGAGGTGACGTCCGGGATGTCCCAGACCCAGGCAGAAGCCGCGGTGATGCAGCAGACCGCCGCGAAGTTCGAGCACGTCGACCAGTCGCTGCAGACCATGCTCAGCGGCCTGATGGCCGAGCTGGAGGTGCTGCAACAAGCGTGGCGAGGCGCCGGCGGGCGCTCGTTCGCACAGGTCAAGCAGCAGTGGGCGCAGGACCAGGCGGCCCTGCAACGGGCCCTGCGCGAAACCGCCACCGCGATCCGCACCGCCGGCCGCCAGTACGACGTCTCCGACACCGAGGCCGCCGGCCGGGTGGCCGGCACCAACCGCGGCATCCAGCTGCCGCTCTAGACCATCGGAAGGATCGAACCCATGGAGCACGGTGTGCTGGTCGTCAACTTCGCCGCCCTGCAACAGGCCGGCGCCGACATCCAACGGGCGCTGACCACCCTGGAGAGCCAGCTCGGGCAGCTCGAACGGGACGCGGCACCGCTGGTGGCGAGCTGGAACGGTGAGGCGCGCGAGGCGTACGAGCAGCGGCAGTCCCGCTGGCGGGCCGCCTCGCAGGACATGCAGGCGATGCTGCGCGACATCAAGCTCGCGGTGGAGGAATCCGCGGCCGACTACCTCGACACCGAGAAGCGCAACGCCAACCTGTTCCACTGAGACGGGCGGGTACGGCCCAGGTGCCCACACCCGGGCCGTACCCGTCCCCCCGCCCCCATCCCGTCCCCGGGGTCCCGCCCCGCTTCCGCGATCTTGCACTTTCGGCCCTCGGTTCAGGCGTCTTGCCCGTTTCGTCCGGGCATCAACTGCAAGATCGACGCGCGGGTGGGGGTGGGGTGCGGGGTGGGGTGGGGTGGGACGGGACGGGGGTCAGGTGGGGTTGGCGGGGTGCCAGCGTCGGCGGGTTCCCCGGGGTAGCACCACGGCCAGCAGCGCCACGAGCGCCGCCGCGCCCCCTGTCACGCCGGCCACCAGGAGCGCCCGGTCCCGGGCCGTGGCCCGGCGGGACTGGCGGGCGAGTGCGGCCGGGTCCGGGCGGTCCGCCGGGAGCGCGGCCGCATGCCCGGGCCGGGCGTCCGCTCCGCCGGGCGACTCGGTCACCGCGCGGTACGGGTTGAGCACCCCGGCGCCGTAGCCCTCGCCCCGCCCCGGTGCCGGGTCGGTGCCGGCCACGATCCGCCCGGCGACCTCGGCCGCGTGCAGCCCGGGGCGATACTGCCGCAGCAACGCGGCGGTGCCGGCGACGAACGGCGTGGCGTAACTGGTGCCCTCCGCCCGGCGATGGCCCTGCCGGGGCGCCGCCATCAGCACCTCGCTGCCCGGGGCGACCAGGTCGACGTACGGGCCGGTCTGGGAGAACGCGGCACGCGTCCCGTCCCGCCCGATCGCGCCGACGCCGAGCACCCCGTCGTACGCGGCCGGGAAGGGGCGGGGATCGCCGCTGTCGTGCAGGTTGCCGGCGGCGGCCACCACCACCACGTCCCGCCGCACCGCGTAGGCGACCGCGGCGCGCACCGCCGGGTCGTCCGCGTACAGCACGACCGAGAGGTTGAGCACGTCGGCGTCGTGGTCCACGGCCCAGCGGACGGCCCGGGCGAAGTCGGCCGCGCCGACCGTCCGCCCCGACTCCCGCCCGTCGACCACCTGCTGTTCGCTGACGCGTACCGGCAGGATGCGCGCGCCCGGCGCGAGGCCCCGGAACGCGACACCCGGCCGTGGCGCGGCGGCGATGATGCTCGCCACGCCGGTGCCGTGCCCGGCGCAGTCGCGGGTGCCGTCCCCGCCCGGGTCGAGGAAGTCGGCGCCGGCCAGCACCCGACCGGCGAGCTGCGGATGGGACCGGTCCACCCCCGAGTCGACCACCGCCACCACCACGCCCGCGCCGGTCGCGAGCGGGGCCAGCCGGTCCGGCGCGTACCGTTGCTGGGGCCACGGCTGCTCGGCCACCGGGCGGGCCGGCGCGGGCGGCGTGGCGCAGCCGGACGGCGCGCGGGCCGCCGCCGCCGGGGTCGCCGGCAGGCCGGAGATGAGGAGGGTCGCCAGCGCGACCGCGGTGGAGCGCGCGAGGGGCCGGGGCATCGACGACCTCCGTAACGTGTCGACTCCGGAACGGGATGTTAGCGCCTCGCCGACGCCACGGCCGACCGTCGATGGCCAGGCATTGTGATCTTGTTACCACCTTGTAGGTTGTAGGCGATGCCTGTGGCCTGTGCGCGGAAGGAGAGGTGGCCCGTGACCGGATGGGAGCCGGCCACCGAGGCCGAGGTGGCGATGCGGGACGCGCTACGAGCGCAGGACCAGCAGCAATACTTCCGCGTGCTGACCCGTGTCGATCTGGTGCTGCCGATCGCCGGCGGCCCGACCGCGGGGTGGGGCACCTGGACCTCCGAGGGCCGCACGCACGTGCTGGCGTTCACGTCGGTCGCCGCGCTGCGCGCCAGCCTGGGCGAGAACGCCGGCGCCACGCGTCTCGTCGGGTACCCGGACCTGGCCGCCGGCTGGCCCAACCAGGAGTGGTGGCTGGCGGTGAACCCGGGCCTGCCGATCGAGGGCTACCTGCCCGCCTGGTACGTCGCCCAGCTCGCCCGGGGCGACGTCCGGCTGCCCGGCCGGACCATGGGCGCCCGAGCCCGTCTGGAGCGGGTGGAGAGCGCCGCCCGGGCCGCCCGTGACGGCGTCCCCGGGCCGGTAGGTGACAGCGGTCCCGGGCCGGTGCGTGACGGTGTCTCCGGTTCGGTGCGTGACGGCGTTCCCGGTTCGGTGCGAGACGTCGGTGCCGAATCCGGCCGCTTCGGTGTCCCGGAACCCGCCCGCGAGGCGCCGTCCGTTCCGGTTCCCGCCGCCGTGACACCCCCGACCCCGTCAGGCCGTGGCGGGCGGGTGGCGGAGGCCGAGGAGCCCGCCACCGTACCCATGCGATCCGTTCCCCTTCTCGGCCGCCGCGCCCCGACGGCGCCGCACCGCCGCCCGGCGTCCGGTGACCACGGCCGCACCGGGGCGGGCGACGGGGCCGACCCGGACGCGCTCGACGGCTGGCTCACCGACCTGCGTCGCCGTCCCGACGAGCCGGACCCGTTCGCGGCCGGCCGTGCGACGCGGGACGAGCAGTCGGCGCCGCCGGCCCCACCACCGGCCCGCTCCTTCTTCGAGCCCACCTCGGGCCGCGCGACCCGGCGGCCCTCGCCGCTGGACACCCCCAGGCGGTCCGGCGAGCGGGCGACGCCGCCCTCCCGGTTCGCCGGCGGCCAACCGTTCCCCCGGCGTCGGCCGCTGAACGAGCCGGTGCGCGAGGACCAGACCC
This sequence comes from Micromonospora sp. DT227, assembly GCF_049841835.1. NCBI lineage: Bacteria > Bacillati > Actinomycetota > Actinomycetes > Micromonosporales > Micromonosporaceae > Micromonospora > Micromonospora sp. DT227. The sequence goes on from NZ_JBNCLA010000001.1 coordinate 821,006, forward strand.
GACCGTTCCGGGTGGGAGCGGACGAGCCCGCGCCGACGCCGGCCGAACCGGCAGCGCCGTTCCGGCCGGCCCGCCCGCCCGAGGACACCCCCCGGACACTGCCCCGCCGGCACTCCGGCCCGCCCGCTCCCGACCGGTGGGCCGGAACGCGCACCGACCACGACGCGCCGGGCTGGACCCCGCTCGACGATCCGACGGAAGCCGAGGCGCTGCCACCGTCGATGGCCGAGCCCGTGTCCGCTCCGCCCGCGCCGCGCCGCGACTTCACGCCGATCGTCATCGAGGGCACCGTCATCGAGGCCCGTGACCTGACCGCACCCGCGGCGACCGGGCCAGCTTCCGAGGGGTACGCCGCCGCCGGCCCCGTCGTGTCCCGGGTGGATGCCGCCGAGCCGGTCGGGTCGCCGGCCGTCGACGTCGCCGAGCCCGCGTGGGCCGACGACCGCAGGGCGCCCGAACCAGTCGTCACCGAGCCGTCTGTAGCCGGGCTGTCTGTCTCCGAGCCGTCTGTTGCCGAGCCGTTTGTCGCCGAGCCGTTTGTCGCCGAGCCGTCCGTTGCCGGGCCGTCTGTTGGCGGGCCGCAGTCGACCGTGCCGTTCTCCATCGGGTCCTTCGCCACCGGACCGATGGGCGCCGAGCCGTACGACGCCGGGTCATCGGCCACCGCGCCGTTCGCCAGCCAGCCGTCGGCCACCGACTCGTTCGACGCCGGGTCATCGGCCCCCACCGAGCCGTTCGCCACCGGATCGCGCTCGGACCGGGTCGGGTCGGCGTGGGAGACGACGGCACCGCTCTCGCCTGCCGCCGCCGAGCCGTTCCCGTCCCCGGCCAGCGAGCCGACCAGATCGGTGTTCGATCCGCTCCGACCGGCGGCCGACGCATCCGTCCCGGCGGACGCGGCACCGCTGCCGACCGGACCGGACGAGCCGACGGTGTCGCTCGCCCGGCCGGCCAGGTACCCGGACGAGCCGACGGTGTCGTTGTTCGAGCCGACCACACCGCTGTTCACGCCGTCGCCGTCGCCGTCGCCGTCGTCTTCGCCGTCGCCGTCGCCGTCGTCTTCGCCGTCGCCGTCGCCGTCGCCGTCGCCGTCGTCTTCGCCGTCTCCGCCGACGGCACCAGCATCGGCGTCGCCGTCGGACGAGCCGGGCACCCCGGTGACGTCCTCCGCCGGGGAACCCACCAGGTCGCTGTTCGAGCCGTTGTCCTCCCCGGCCGCGCCCGTCCCGGCCGAACCGACGGTGTCCCTGTCCACGCCGGTCGCGGACGAGCCGACGACGTCCCTGTCCAGCCCGGTCGCGGACGAGCCGACGACGTCCCTGTCCAGCCCGGTCACGGACGAGCCGACGACGTCCCTGTTCGCGCCGAGCGCGGCGGAGCCGACGGTGTCCCTGCCCGCGTCGGCAACCTCGGACGAGGTGACCAGGTCGTTGTCCGCGCTGGTCGCGGCGGAGCCGACGGTGTCCCTGTTCGCGCCGGTGCCCTCGGACGAGCCGACCACGTCGTTGTTCGCGCCGGTCAGCCGCCCAGCGGCGGACGAGCCGACCACCTCATTGTTCTCGTCGGCGGCGGACGAGCCGACCACGTCACTCTTCGCGTCGGCGGGGGACGAGGCCACCACGTCACTCTTCGCGCCGGCCAGCCGGCCGGCGGCGGACGAGCCGACCACGTCGTTCTTCGCGCCGTCACCGTCCGAGGGGTCGTCCCCGTCGTCGGAGACGGGGCTGGAGACGGAGACGATCCCGTACGTCACTGCCGGGGAGCCGCGCGTCGAGCCGGTGACCGACGGCACCGGCCGCCCGGCGGTCGAGCCGGACTTCGTGCCGGCGAACGAGGTGGAGGAGGAGCTGCTGGCGGCCGCCGCCAGCGGTAACACCGACGGCTTCCTCACCACGCTGCTGCTGGCCCGGGTGATGTTGCCGGTCGCGTTCGACTCGGCGGCGGGCAGCCGGCCCGGCGATCCGGGTTTCTCCTGGCGTACCGAGACGGTCGACGGGGTGCGGTACGTGGTGGTCTACACCTCGCCGGAGCGGCTCGCCGAGCACGCCGGGGGGCCGGTCGACACGGTACGGGTCAAGTTCGTCCAGCTCATCCGTCAGTGGCCGGACGTGGCCTGGTCGTTCCGGGTCAACCCGGACACGCCGGTCGGCGCGGCGTACCCGGGGGAGCAGGTCCTGGCGCTTGCCAACTGGGCTGCCGAGGTGGGGCTCGGCGACGACCCGGAGACCGAGCCGGAGCCGCCCGCCACCGGACCGGCGCCCACGACCGAGCCGCGGCCGGACGCGCCGACGGCGAAGCCGACCCGGCCGGTGGTCATGCAGAAGGCCATCGCGGCGAGCCAGCTCGCCTACTACCTGGAGCGTGGCTACGACCGGGTGTCCGGCTTCGTGCACCGGGCCGGCGAGCTGGCCCACCTGCGTACGCCGGCGGAGCTGTTCGACGCGCTCGGTCTCGGCCATCCCGGGTCCCCGTTCTCCCGGGACGCCGAGGAGCTGTACCTGCTGCGCTGGCCGGCCTACCGGCCGAGCCTCTACCGGATCCCGTACGGCGGGCAGAACGAGGCCGCGATGCGGGCGATGGAGGGCTGGGTCATCGAGCGGTACCCGTTCCGGGGCAACGGCTTCGCGCCGGGCGAGAGCAGCGACGTGATCGCCGAGTTCAAGGTGGACAGTGCCCGGCTGCCGCACGGCGCCGAGCTGTGGCGGGTCGCCGCCGACGGCGGTGCCCGGTTGGTCGCGGTGCTGGACACCGACGCGCTGCTGTGGCGGAAGGCGGACGGGGCGTGAGCCGCGACGGTTACGTGGCCCGGTGGCGCGGCCGGGAGTACCAGGCCAGCCCGGACGGCGACGACGTGCGGCTCTACCAGCCCGAACCGGACGAGGGCTTCACGGAGGCGCGCCCCGGCCGGTACGTCCGGGTGGTGCCGGCGGCCGAGGTCGACGACCTGGCGTACGTGCGGACCACCTGCACCTGGCAGGGGCAGCCGTTCATCGTGCTGGCCGAGCACGAGGGCTGGCTGCGGGTGGAGTACACAGGTGGGCGTTGGCCGGTGGCGGAGGCGATGGGGCTGGAGGCGTTCGACTTCGGCGTCTACCAGGGCTGGGCGCCCGCGACCGAGGTGGCCGGGCTGGGCGAGCAGCGGGTCTGAGTCAGGACTTCGCCCACCGCAGGATCTCGCCGAGCACCACGTCCCGCGCCTCCACGTGCGGGAAGTGGCCCACCCCGTCGAGCAGTCGCCACTCGTACGGGGCGCTGACGTACCGGCCGGAGCCCTGCGCGGTGCGGGGGAGCGAGGCCCGGTCCAGCGCGCCGTGCAGTTGCAGGGTCGGGGCGACCAGCGGCTTCTGCATCAGCTTGACGAACCGGTAGCCGTGCAGCCGCAGCACCGACCGGAATGCCCAGCGGTAGCCCTCCAGGGCGCAGAACGCGGCCTGCGGGATCTGCATCGCCACCCGGCAGCACCGGGCGTAGTCGTCGAAGTCCGGGCCGTCGACCCAGGTCGGCCCGCCCCAGCGGCGCAGCATCTCCGCCACCTCGGCGGCGTCGTCCCGGGTCAGCACGTGCTCGTAGCGGGGGAGCTGGAACTTCAGCGTGGCCGTGGCGGACGCGAACTGGCCGCGCGGGTCGGCGACGATGGCGGCCCGCAGCCGCAGCGGGTGCGGTGCGCCGAGCACCACGAGCCGGCGGACCAGCGTGGGGTGGAACGAGGCGGCGGTCCAGCCGATGAGGCCGCCCGCGCCGGTGCCGACCACGGTGGCGGACCGCTCACCGAGCGCGCGGATCAGGCCGGCCACGTCGGCGGCGAGCGTGTAGCCGTCGTACCCCCGGGGTGGCTTGTCGCTCGCGCCGTAACCGCGCAGGTCGACGGCGACCGCGCGGAAGCCGGCGTCGGCGACCGCCGGCAGCATCTCGTGCCAGGCGTACCAGTATTCCGGGAAGCCGTGCAGGAAGAGCACCATCGGGCCGGTGCCCGCCTCGACGACGTGGAACCGGCTGCCGTTGGCGCCGACGAACCGGTGCGTCCACGGCCCTTCGGGCAGGACGCAGGATTCGTCGGCGAACCCGCCGCGCTGGTCGGTCATGGGGCACAGCCTAGGGCCGCCGGTCGCCCGCCGGTCCCGTAGGTGCCCAGGATCAGGGGATTCTCCGGGACAGGGCGTCGAGCGGGGTCAGCCCACGCGTTCGATGCGCAGCAGGCCGACCAGCCGCCCGGGCCCGCACTCGACGCCCGCCGGCGGCGGGCCGACGGTGACCCGGACCCAGGTGCCGGCGGGCCAGGTGCCCTGGTCCGGGCCGTACAGGGCGTGTTCCTGGCCGTCGTCGGTGACAAGCGTGTAGCAGGGGCCGCTTCCGCCGTGGCTGAGCCGGCCGGCGAGGACGTTCGGCTTGCGTTGGTCGGTGGGCTGCCGTGGTGGCCCGGTCGGCGGCCGGAGCGTCGGCAGATCGGTCGCGGAGAGCGGGGGCCGGCCGGTGGAGGCGGCCGGGGCCGGTGCGGTCGGCGTCGGTGCGGTCGGGGACGGGGGCTGCGGCGTGGCGTCGACGGGTCCGGTGGGTGCGCCGGGACCGGCGGGGGGTTCGGACGCGGACACGTCTCCTCCGTTCTCCGGGTTCGCGCAGCCGGCCAGCGCCAGGGCCAGGGGCAGTGCGAGGACCGCGGCGAGGCGGCGGTCGAGGGTTGTGGTCACCCGCTTGGGACGCGCCGCGGGTCGCGACGGTTCCCGCCCGACACAGGGCGAGGCCCGGGCAGGTGACCTGCCCGGGCCTCGTCGTGGTGTCGCGTGGATCAGTGGCTCAGGAGAAGCGGACCTTCAGCGAGGTGCCGTCCTGCTCCAGGACCTTGATCTTGGTGCCGGTGGCCGGGAGCTTGACGCCGTGGTTCGGCAGCTCCGGGTACCAGTACTGCTTGGTGTCGTCGAACAGCGGCTGCGCGGCCTGGCCACGGATGTACTGCGGCTGGCTGTTGAGGTGCAGCGTGAACGAGTCCGCCTTCTTCAGGCCGAACGGCGCGTCGTAGACCTGGACGCGGGCCCGCCAGGGCGCCCCGGTCAGGTTGTAGATCGGCCGCGGATGGGCGTCGATGATCATGTTCCGACCCTCACCCGGGTGCACGAACGTGTCGTTGTCCGCCCACCGGAGGTTCCAGTAGGAGATCAGCAGACCCTCCTGGTACGCGTAGTGGTCCACGTAGTCCGGGCGGGTGTTCGCGTAACCGAAGAAGTACGGGCCGGTCTTGAGGTACTTGTCGTACGAGACGTACGACCGGTTACCGGCGATGTAGTAGTTGTCGAACAGACGGGTGTAGGTCTCCTCGACGATGCTCCAGCCGTTGAGCGTCCAGCCGGGGGCACCGGCCTCGGCACCATCGGTGAGCAGCGTCTGACCGTCGGCGGTCACGGTGAGGGCGTCACCGTAGAAGCCGCCCTCGGACACGCCACCGTCGGTCTGGTAGCGGAGCCGGAACTGCACGGCCTTGCCGACGACCGAGTCCAGGTTGACGTTGACGTCGACCCAGTTGCCGTCGCTGGAGCCGTCCAGGGCGTAACGCCCGGGGGAGATCTCCTTCAGGGCCTGGCCGTTGGCCGTGCCCGGGAGCGAGACCCAGTTCTGGCCACCGTCGGTCGAGGCCTCGAAGAAGAGGTAGTCGAAGTCCGCCTCGATGCTGTAACGGCCCTTCATCGACACCGCGGCGCTGCTCTTCCCCGTGAGGTCGATGCTCCGCGTCATCGTGGTGTTCAGGTCGTCCTCGTTGCCCGAGAAGAACTGCTTCGTACCCTCGAACGGCTTGCCGTTCTGGAACTCGTACGCCCGCTGCGGCAGCACCACCACGGCGCCCTGCGCCTTGGTGGAGTTGTACTCCTGCGGGCCCAGCTCCAGGGTGCGCTTCTGACCGGCGACGACCACCTCGTAGTCGAGCCAGCCGAGCTGGAGCTTGTTCCAGGCGCCGAGGTCGCCGCCGCGGTCGCCGATGCCGGCGTCGTTCTTGGCGCCGAGCCGGCTCTGGGCCATCAGGGTCCAGTGCTCGTTGTTGTTGTCCCCACCACTGGTGACGTTGTAGTCGTCCGGCAGACCGAGGTCGTGGCCGTACTCGTGGTAGAAGACGCTCCGGCCACCGTTCTCCGGCTGGATCGTGTAGTCACCGATCCAGACGCCGGTGTTGCCGATCTGGGTGCCGCCGGCCGGGAAGTTCTCCGGACCGGTGTTGCCCTGGTCGCTGGCGAACGCGTACCAGCGGTGGCTCCAGATCGCGTCCTCACCCTGGATCGGGTCACCGTCGGCCTGGTCGCCGCCGGCGTGGACGATCTGGAAGTGGTCGATGTAGCCGTCCGGCTCGTTGAAGTTGCCGTCGCCGTCGAAGTCGTAACGGTCCCACTCGTCCATCGACTTGACGTCGGCCGCGATCTGCTCGTCGGAGCGGCCCTGGGCCTTCTGGTCGGCGACCCACTGGTTCGCGGCGTCGCGGACCAGCGCCCAGGTGTTGTTGCAGACGTTCGAGGCGCACGGGTAGCCGTTGGAACGGCCGTAGCGGGCCTCGTTGTACTTGACCTTCACCCAGTTGGTGACCTCGCCGTCGACGCTGTACCGACCCGACGACTGGGCCTCGTAGTACTGCTTCAGCGACTCGTCACCCGGCTTGGTGCCGAAGTAGATCTGCCGGAAGTGGTCGGCGCTGAAGTCCGACTGCCAGATCGTGGAGTTGTCCACGGCCCGGTTGGGCTCGGGGATCTGGTTGACGAGCGGACCGTCGAACCGGGTCGGACCCGGCACAGCCGGGGCGGTGTCCTGGTCCGGGTAGTTCGGGTGCCGCTCGTCGCCGAACTCCGCGAGGATGACGAAGATCTTGTCGGTCTTCTCGCGGGAGAGCTCGACGTACTGGTCCTCGGTGGGACCCTTGCCGGCCTTGGTGCTCCGGGCGGCCTTGCCCGCCGCGGCACCCTCGGCAGCCTTCTCGCCAACCTTGACGACGGTGCTGCCGTTGATCTTCTGGGCCTTCGCCCTACCCGACAGGACCTCGCTGAGGCCCTCCTGGCGCAGTGCGCGCCGCTTGTCCTCGAGCGGGTTGGGCAGGTCGTGCTCAGCCTGCGCAGGCTCGGCCACCGACGGGGCGGCGGCTGGCAGCTTCGGCGTCGGCGCGGCGCTGGCGGACGTGCCCGCCATCAGCCCCGTCGCGGTCAGCGAAAGCCCGAGCAGACCCACTGCGACTTTGCGCACGTGGTACCTCCGGTGTGAGGGAACCGGCCCCATGGGGGTACGGGCCGGTGGAACGTCCCACAAGTGGGACCCACGGTGAACATAGACACTGCCGGGACTGCTGTGAAGATGTGTGCGTCGATTTGTAGCAACTTTTTGTTGGGGTTGACTTTCGCCGTCACACTCTGGTTCGTCACCTCGGCGTTGACCAGCGGCGATGGCCGTTCGGCCGAAGGCAGTGAAACGGATGGATATGCGGAACGGGCCGGGAGCGCCATGCTCCCGGCCCGTCCGTCATCCGGCTCGTTCGGCCCGTATTCCGGGCATTCCGGTTCCGGTTTGGAGTTGTCGATCAGCTCCGCGGCGGAACCACGTACACCTGGGCGTACGCGTTGTCCTTGGCGGCGCGCTTGATGATGATCGACGTGCCGTACCCGACGCCCGCGTCACCCGGGTTGCCGGTGCCGAGCACGATCGCCCCGCCACCCAGCGTCGAACCGTAGTAGTCGGTCGCCGGGGTGCCGTCCGGGTTCACCACCCGGGTCGTGTACTGCTGGTTGCCCTTCGACGGGACCACCACCGAGGCGTCGTTGTCCCGCGCGTACGGCGAACCGTCGCGGATCTCGATGCCCGGGTACCAGCCCTTGTTGTCGGTGAAGCCCCGCACCGGCGCCTGCGCGCCGAACTTGGTGCAGTACTCGCTGTACGGCTCGTCGGCCGCCTCCAGGCACTCCTTGAACGGGTAGGTCTTCGTCAACCCGAACGCGGCGTTGGAGGACTGCGGCCGGCTGGGCAGGTTGTCCAGCACCGACGGGTCCTTCTCGGCCGCCACGCCCTTGCGACGCAGCGGGTCGTTGTGCGAGTCGACGATCAGCAGCCCGCCCTTGGCGCCGTAGCTGGGCAGCGCGGTCATCTGCGCGGTGACGTGGTTGACGTCGCCGAGCTCGGTGTCCCGGTACCAGACCAGCATGCCGGGCGCGTTGTACGCGATCCGGTCGACCTTCCACGCCTCGTGCGAGTAGACGGTGTCGTAGGCGTACTTCAGGCCCTTGTCGAAGCCGTCGAAGTTGCGCCACTCGGCCAGGTAGTAGTGCGAGCGGACCTGGGTGCCCGAGTCGACGTGCCAGCCCGCGCCGGTGGTGTCGGTGAACGTGCCGCCGGTCTGGGTCCAGCCGGCCGCGCCGCCCTCGACGTCGTCGCTCCAGGTGGTGGCGCCGCCGCCGGTCACCGAGAAGTCGTCGGCGAACCAGCCGCGCTCCTGGAACGCCTCGTCGGTGGCGTACCGCAGCCGGACCTGCACGGTCTGCCCGGCGTACGGCGACAGGTCCACGTAGTCGTGGCGCCAGCCGCCGGTGCTGCCGGTCAGGCCGTACTTCTTGTTGCCGAAGTCGACCATCCGGCCGTTCGGGTCGGCGTAGCCGTCATCGGTGGAGACCAGCGCGCCGGAGGAGTCGTACACCTTGCGCTCGGTCCAGGTGGCGCCGCCGTCCGTGGAGACCTCGACGAAGCCGTAGTCCCAGTCCTCCTCGATGACGTAGTCGTTCCACATCCAGAACTTCGCGTCGGCGGCGTTCGGGACACTCACCGTGCGGCTCAGCTTGACGTCCGCCCACGCCTGGTCGGCGCCGGAGTACCACATGTTCGCGCCGCTGTGCGGCTCGGCCAGCGTGATCACCTTGTCCGGCAGGTCGATCTTGATGCCGTCCTCGGTGCCCACCGGCGTACGCGAGGTCTGCCCGAGCTTGACCAGCTTGGCCCGGTCGCCCGGCCCGAACGTCTTCGGCTCGGCCCAGCCGAGCACCCACTTGTCCCAGAGGCCCATGTGGGTGGGGAGCGCCTGGAAGATCTCACCGGAGTGCGAGCCGGACGCCATCAGGTCCCAGAAGTCCACGTCGGAGTCGGCGTTGCCGGACGTGTCGTAGAGGTCCGGCAGGCCCAGGTCGTGCCCGAACTCGTGGGCGAAGACACCGACACCGGCGTCCTCCGGCTGCACGATGTAGTTCGACACCTTCAGGCTCGTGCCCGGGATGGTGTAGCCACCGGCCACGGTGGAGGAGTGCGCCCAGACCGAGTAGACGCCGACGTCGCCGCCACCACGGGACTTGCCCTGGTTGGCGTGCACCAGCACCAGGTGGTCGATCACGCCGTCCGGCTCGTGGAAGTTGCCGTCGCCGTCGCGGTCGCTCTGGTCCTCGATGTCGTAGTCGGCCCAGGGGAAGTTCGGGTCGGCGGCGGCCAACGCGTCGATCGCGTCGGTGGCGAGCCGGCCCGCGCCCTGCGGGTTGTCCGGGTGACCGTTCATCGACTGCTCACGGCCGGCGACCCAGTTGCCGTTCTCGTCCTGGAAACAGCGGGAGGCGGCGTACCAGCCCTCCGAGTGCGGCACCGTGATCCACGGGCTGGCCTGCCCGTCCACGGTGTACGCGTTCTTGGACATCTCCAGGTACATGTTGTGCATGGTCCGGCCCGCGAGGCTGATGCCCGGCTTGCCGTCCGGCCCCTTGAGGTCCTTGCGGACCCGCTCGGTGATGCCCTGCTTGGTGTAGAGCATCTTGTTGTAGTGGGCCGGCGAGAAGTCCGGCACCCACATCGAGTTGTTGTCCTTGTGCGGCAGCGTGGCCGGGTTCGGGATGGTGTTGTGCCGCGGCCCGTTCTGCACCGTGCCGGGCACGCAGGTGCGGTCCTCGAAGACCGTCTTCGGCACCATCACGCCGGTGAAGTCGTCGTTGGCGTTGTCGTTGAACTCCACCAGCAGCGTCAGCAGCTTGGCGGTCTGGGTGTTCTTGGCCTTCTTGATCTTGCGAGGGCTCTGGCCGGTCCGGATGGACTTGGCCTCCAGCTTGGCCAGCTCGCGGGCCGCGATCGGGTTGCCGCCGGCGTACTTGCGGTCGTAGGCGCGGGCCTCGTCCGCCGGTGCGGAGAAGACCCCGTCCTTGCCCTTGGCCTCCTTGCCGCCGGTGTCCGGCTGCACCTCCGGCTCGGCGTAGTTGATGTAGAACTCGTCCGCCGCGATGGTGGCCGGCGCGGACCGGGACGGCTGAGCCGACGCACTACCCGTCACGGTCAGCGACGTGGCCGCGAGGGCGATGGCGGGCAGCGCGACGAGTAGTCGTCGGCGGGCCCGGGACTGCGAACTGGGGAGCATGCCACTCCGTTCGTAGGGAATGGTGAGGGACCGGCCGTCTCAAGGACGCGTGTCGAAATTTGCCGGTGCGGCTGAACGTAGTCGACGGGAAGCACCATCGACAGGGGTGAACAGGCCAGTGCTCCTCCGCCGATCGACCGGCACGGCTCCCGGGTACGACGAAGGGCGGGCCGCCGCGCGACCCGCCCCTGCCGTACCGGTGTCGTCAGTCCTCGTCGGACTTGCCGCCGCTCATCCCCGACGAGATCAACTCCATCACCGAGGAGTCCTGCAACGTGGTCACGTCGCCCAGCGACCGGTTCTCCGCCACGTCCCGCAGCAACCGGCGCATGATCTTGCCGGAGCGGGTCTTCGGCAGCTCCGGCACCAGCATGATCTGCCGCGGCTTGGCGATCGGGCCGAGCGTCCGCGCCACGTGGTTGCGCAGCTCGGCGATGAGCTGCTCGCCCGCCTCGCCGGTGATCTCCGCGCTGCCGCGCGGAATGGCGAACGCGACGATCGCCTGCCCGGTGGTCGGATCGGTCGCGCCGACCACCGCCGCCTCGGCCACCGACGGGTGGCTCACCAGCGCCGACTCCACCTCGGTGGTGGAGATGTTGTGCCCGGACACCAGCATCACGTCGTCGACCCGGCCGAGCAGCCAGATGTGCCCGTCGTCGTCCTTCTTGGCGCCGTCACCGGCGAAGTAGACCCACTTGTCGCCGACGTTGGCGCCCGCCCCGAACCGTGACCAGTACGTCTCCAGGAACCGGTTGTCGTCGCCCCAGATGGTGCGCAGCATCGACGGCCACGGCTCGGTGAGCACCAGGTAGCCACCCCCGCCGTTCGGCACCGACTCGCCCTGGTCGTCGACCACGTCCGCGACCACGCCGGGCAGCGGGGTCATCGCCGAACCCGGCTTCGCCTCGGTCACCCCCGGCAGCGGCGAGATCATCATCGCCCCGGTCTCGGTCTGCCACCAGGTGTCGACCACCGGCAGCTCACCGCGCCCGACGTACTGCCGGTACCAGATCCACGCCTCCGGGTTGATCGGCTCACCGACGCTGCCGAGCAGCCGCAGCGACGACAGGTCGTAGCCCGCCGGGATGTCCTCGCCCCACTTCATCATGGTGCGGATCAGCGTCGGCGCGGTGTACAAAATGCTGACCTGGTACTTGTCGACGATCTCCCAGAACCGGCCCTTGTGCGGCGTGTCCGGCGTGCCCTCGTACATGACCTGGGTCGCGCCGTTGGAGAGCGGGCCGTAGACGATGTAGGAGTGCCCGGTCACCCAGCCGATGTCGGCCGTGCACCAGTAGACGTCGGTCTCCGGCTTCAGGTCGAACACCGCGTGCGTGGTGTACGACGTCTGGGTCAGGTAGCCGCCGGTGGTGTGCAGGATGCCCTTCGGCCGGGCGGTGGTGCCGCTGGTGTAGAGGATGAACAGCGGGTGCTCGGCGTCGAACGCCTGCGCCTCGTGCTCCGGCGCGGCGGTCTCCACCGTCTCGTGCCACCAGTGGTCCTTCGCCGACCAGCCGACCTCCTCGCCGGTGCGGCGGACCACCAGCACGTGCTCCACCGACGGGCAGTTCGCCACCGCCTCGTCCACGGTCGGCTTGAGCGCCGACGGCTTGCCCCGCCGGAAGCCGCCGTCCGCGGTGATCACCACCTTGGCGCTGGCGTCCTGGATCCGGTTGGTCAACGCGTCGGCGGAGAAGCCGCCGAACACCACGCTGTGCGTGGCGCCGATCCGGGCGCAGGCGAGCATCGCCACCGCCGCCTCCGGGATCATCGGCAGATAGATCGCCACCCGGTCACCGGCCGTCACCCCCAGCTCGGTCAGCGCGTTCGCCGCCTGGCAGGTGAGCCGGTGCAGGTCCGCGTAGGTGACCGTGCGGGTGTCGCCCGGCTCGCCCTCCCAGTGGATCGCCACCTTGTCGCCGTGGCCCGCCTCCACGTGCCGGTCCAGACAGTTGTACGCCACGTTCAGCCGGCCACCGGTGAACCACTTCGCGAACGGGGCGTTCGACCAGTCGAGCACCTGCTCCCACGGCTCGGCCCAGCTCAGCCGGCCGGCCTGACGCGCCCAGAAGGCGAGCCGGTCGGCGGCCGCCTCCTCGTACGCCTCCGCGGTCACGTTGGCGTTCGCGGCGAGTTCGGCCGGCGGCGGGAACTGGCGCGTCTCGTTCAGCAGATTGGCCAATGCCTCGCTCATACGGTGACTCCTTCGTCGCGTGACCTGCGTCTCCCTACTCCGGGGAAGGTTAGCCGCGCGGTACCCGACCCGCGACCGCCCGCCCCGCTCCGCGCGCTCAGCGGCTCCCCCTCCGCGCCGAGGTGCAAGGCGGGGCCCCCGGTTAACGCCTCCGGTAGAGGAAGGGCCCCCTCTTAACACCCCGGACCGTGTCGCTAGCGTGACGGGGTGACCACCGATCCGCTCGCCCCGCTGCTCGCGCTCGCCGACGTCGCGCCCGCCGTCGAGCAGGCCCGGGACCGGGTCGACCAGGCCCACCGGCACCGCGCGCTGCGCCGCCAGGGCGGTCCGCTCGCCGCCGAGATCAGTCTCCGCTCGGCCGTGGCCAGCGCCGCGCTGGAGGGCCGGGAACACGACCGCGAGGAGGTACGCGCCGGCACCGTCACCGACCCGGTGCTCCAGGGCGCGCTGCGGGTCGCCGGCGCGCTGCCCGGCCTGAGCGACCTCTGGCCGAAGGCGCCCCGACAGGTGCTCGCCCGGCTGCACGTGCTCGCCGCCCGGGACGTGGTGACCGAGGAGGAACTGGGACGCCCGGTCGCCGACCCGGTGGTGGCGGCCCGCCTCGACGGCCTGTCCGGCCTGGTGGCCGGCGGCACGAAGGTACCGCCGCTGGTGCTGGCCGCCGTCGTGCACGGCGAACTGCTGAACCTGCGTCCGTTCCCGGGCCCCTCCGGCGTGGTCGCCCGCGCCGCCGCGCGACTGGTGCTGATCTCCACCGGGTTCGACCCCCGCGGGCTGGTCGCGGTGGACGTCGGGCACCGTGAGCGGGAACCGGAGTACGTCGGCGCGGCCGGCGCCTTCGCCACCGGCACCCCGGACGGCCTACGCTCCTGGCTGCGGCACTACATGGCCGCGGTGGAGGTCGGAGCGGAGCAGATCACGCTCATCGGCGACGAGATCCTCGCCGCCTCCTGACGCGCGCTGCCTTCTGGGCGCTTCCGCCTTCTGGGCGCTTCTGCCTCCTGGGCGCGCGCAGTCTTCTTCTGGTGCTGCCGCTGGCGGTCGCGGCCGAACGGGTCAGGCGGTGGGCGCCACGGCCCGGGTGCGGCGGTGCCGGCCGTACCAGGCGATGCCGATGGCGACACCGACACCCACGCCCAGCGCCGCCGCGGCGACCGGTACCGCCGGCCGCTCCCGCAACCGGCGGCCCAGCGGGATCGGGTGCCGGAACTCCAGCACCGGCCAGGCGTTCTCCATCGCCAGCCTGCGCAGCGCCCGGTCCGGGTTGACCACGGACGGGTGGCCCACACACTCCAGCAAGGGCCGGTCACTGTACGAGTCGGAGTACGCGTACGACTCGGTCAGGTCGTAGTCGCGCTCCTGGGCCAGCTCGCCCACGGCGTCGACCTTGCTCGGGCCGGCCGCGTAGAACTCGACCTCGCCGCTGTAGCGGCCCTCGACGACCGCCATCCGGGTGGCGATCACGTCGGTCACCCCGAGCAGCTCGCCGATCGGCCGGACCATCTCCTCGCCCGAGGCGGAAACCAGCACGACATCCCGGCCGGCAGCCTGGTGCTCCTCGATGAGGGCGGCCGCTTCGGCGTACACATAGGGGTTGATCAGCTCGTGCAGCGTCTCCGCGACGATCTGGCGGACCTGTTCCACCGGCCAGCCCTTACAGAGCGTGGCCAGATAGTCCCTGGTGCGGGCCATGGTCTGCTCGTCGGTGCCGCCCAGCCGGAACATCAGCTGCGCGTACGCCGACTTGACCACGTCACGCCGAGTGATCAGCCCGTCCCGGTAGAACGGCCGACCGAACGCCAGAGCGCTCGACTTGGCGATGACGGTCTTGTCGAGATCGAAGAAAGCGGCACCACGGCCCACGGCGCGAAAGTCTAGCCGGACGGGACGCCCAGAGCTGCCCGGCCCGGACCCCTAACCTGAGGTGCACCCGGCTGAGTGACGCCGGTCACATGAACGCGCAAGAAATTAGCTTTGCGTGGAGTGAACACCACTCGACGTATAAGGGTCGGCTGCGGCATGCTTGTCCTCACGACGGGAGCTCACGTCCCGTCGCTGCTGGAGGCCCTCGGCGGTTGCACCCCCCGTGACCGCTGAGTCGGTTCGGCTCGACCCCCCCGGAGCCGAACCACCCGACGACCCCCGTCTCCCCCCGACGGGGGTCGTCCCTTTCTGGGGAGCGCTCCCGCCCAGGTGGGAGCGCTCTTCCCGGCTCGGCCCGGGTGGGCGACGGGCGGAAAGTCAGCGAATCGTCAGCGAACGTCAGCCGGACCCGGTCGGCGTAGTCGTCGGGCGTGTGCGTGTACCGGTCCAGCGTCGTCGACGCCTTCTCGTGGCCCGCCACCCGCCGCACCACGTTGACCGGAACCCCGTCCGACACCAGCCACGTGATGTACGAGTGCCGCAAGTCGTGGAACCGCAGCCCGCCGACCGCCGAGGCCGCCGCATGCGCAACCGCCGCCGCCTCCGTGGCGAACTCCGCCCGCTGCTCCCGCCCGTCCCGATCCGGCCACACCGCCAGCCACCGGCCCGACGCCACCTCGCTCACGCGCCCGAGCAGGCCGGCCCGCACCAGCGACGGCATCCACACCCGCCGCCGAAAG
Organism: Micromonospora sp. DT227; assembly: GCF_049841835.1. NCBI lineage: Bacteria > Bacillati > Actinomycetota > Actinomycetes > Micromonosporales > Micromonosporaceae > Micromonospora > Micromonospora sp. DT227. Next base: position 836,136 of record NZ_JBNCLA010000001.1, read on the forward strand.
TTCGACCGCCGCTGCGGCCCGCCGTCCCGGTCGGCGAAGACCAGGGCCCGGCCGTCCGGCGAGCCGGCCCCGCGCCGCTGCCGCAGCTCGTCGACGAGGAACCGCGGCATCGGCACCGCGCGCACGCCGGCCCGAGTCTTCGGGTACGCCCGCAGCACGATCCCGCCGTGGGTCTCCACCGCCACCTGAGCGACGTGCACCAGCCCACGGTCGAGGTCGACCGCCTCCCAGGGCAGACCCGCGCACTCACCCCAGCGCAGTCCCGCCCCGGCAGCGGCGCAGACGATCCCCCGATGTTCGGCCGGCACAGCGGGCAGCAGCCAGCCGAGGAACGCCTCCCGGCTGATGATGCCGGCGCGAGCCTCACCAGCCCGGTTGCGCGGTATCCGCACCCCCTCGCACGGGTTCACCGCGATCAACCGCGCCCGGATCGCCGTCTGCATGATCATCGAGAGCATTCCGAGGTGCTTCGCCGTCGTCGAGGGCGCCAGGGTTCGGCCGAGGTTCGTCACCCACTCCTGTACCGCCAGGTAGTCGATCCGCGCCAACGGCCAGTCCGCCCACTGGGGCAGCAGATGAGCGCGCAGCATGGATTCCGTCCGCTCGGCCGTCCGGACCTCCACCGACCGCCCGGCCAGCCACCGCGTTACGAACTCGCCGAACCGAAGCCGCCCCGCGTGCGGGTCGACGTACGTGCCCCGGTTGATCGAGCCCTCAACCTCGGCCAGGTACGCGTTCGCCTCCTTCTTCGTGCGGAACGTCTTGGCCTTCTGCCGATCGGCCGAGTCCCGCCAGTTCGCCCGGTAGGTCCCGGCCGGCGTCTTGTTCACGAAGCCCACGGTCACCAACCCCTACGCGGTGAGTCGGTCCCGGTCGCCGAGAGCCCGCCGGCCGGGCCGTCAAGCCAGGCGTGGAAGCGGGTACGCGGCACCACCCAGCGCCGCCCCAGACGCTCGGCGGGGATCTGCCCTGCCCGAACCAGGGCGTAGGCCGAGCTGACCGAGAGAGACAGCATCCCGGCCACCTCCTTGACCGTGTAGACGGCGCGGACCGGCCTGTCCTCGGAGTCGGCCCCACCAACCCGAGGGCCGGCCTGCCGCAGCTCGAATGGCACGACGTTGGACAAGATTTCCCCCATGGTTCAGGCCGCGAGCGCGGCGGGTCGATCGGATGACGGCGAGAGCGCGGCTGTTCGTAGCCGTGCGGTGTCGAGGTCTGTGCGCCAGCGGATGCGGGCGGATATCGCGCGCAGGAGGCGGTGTTCCAGGGGCGGCACGTCGGGGTCTTCGGGTCGGGCGAGTTCGAAGCGGTAGCGCTGGGATCCGTCCGCGTCGTCGGCCGCCTGGTCGTGCTCCTCGGTGTCGGCCATGCCGCCGGCGAGGATGGCGCGCACCCACGCGCGGTTGTCCGCGCGGTGGTCGGCGAGGGTCTTGCCGGACCACTGTCGGGAGACGAGGACGCGGCGGCCGGTGAAGCCGAGGGTGGAGCGTTGGTGGACCTTCCCGGTACACCGGCCCGGGGTCAAGCCCGCCTTGACGCCGTCCGGCTGAACGCCGTAGAGCAGCCAGTTCGCGCACGTGGGCGAGCACGGCAGGACCGATAGTTCGGCGTGGAGCCGGTCGAAGTGCGCCTTCTGCGGATCTGAGCGGGGCTTGGCTTGGTCAGTGAGGTCTTTGGTGACGTACTTGGTCACGTAGCGGATGGACCGTTCGGCATCCTTGGTGCCCTGCTCGATGCCGCGGGCGTCGATGCGGCCGAGTCGGGCGACGTAGGCGGGTCGGCTGTCGGGGTCTTCCAGGGCGTCGAGGGCTTCGCCCCAGGTGGGCAGCGGCTCGCGGGTCTTCGGGTCGACGTATGCCTGTCGGTCGACGTCCCAGACCGGCGGCTTGTCCACGCGGTAGACCGGTTCGTTGAAGGGTGGCCACCAGACTTGGTGGTAGGTGGCGGCGGCGATCTGCTTGAGCAGCCGGCGGGGCAGGGTGCCGCGGATGGCGAAGTGCGCGTGAGGGGCGAGGCGGCGTTGCAGCTCGACCGCACCCGCGTATTGGACGTTCCAGCCAGCGGCGCGGCGGACGTTCTGCCACCACCGGTCAAGGACCCGGGCGAAGTGAATCGCGTCCAGGGCCGCGCGCCGGTAGTCGTAGCCGGCAGGGTCGACGGGGGTGCCGAGGAGGTCATCGTGCGGGCCGTGCCGGGCACCGCACTCGCACGGCGCGATGTAGGCGCCGCGACGAAGGTGGGAGTGCACGGGCCCGTGCGAGTCGAGCGTCAGCGTGACCAGCATCGACGGGCGGTAGGTCTTGCCCGTCCGACCCGAGTAGGCCCGGCCGACCGTGCGGGGGTCGACGGGCAGCCGGGGCAGGTCGGGCGAGTCTTGACGCCGTCGGGTGGAGCGCTTGCGGCGGGGTCGCTCGTCGCGTTCCTTCGGGGTGAGGTGGCCGCGCAGGCTGGTCTCGCCGAGGGCTTCGTCCAGCTCGGCGATCGCGGCGTCGATCTCCGTTACCTGGGCGGCCCGCTCATCCGGGGTCATCGGCTGGTACTGGACGGCTTCGCGTTCGAACTCCAGATGCGCCCGCACCCGCACCAAGGCGAGGGCGTCCTCACCGGGCTTGTCGGGTCGGACGGCGGGTTCGTCGGCGAGGTGCCAGCCCTCCCGGATCTGCTGGATGCGCAGCCGCCGGCCCTTTTCCGCGCACGGCTTGCACTTCATGGCCAGGGTCGCCCCGCACGGCACTTCTACGACCTCGGTGAGGCCGGTGGCGGTGTCGGTGCGGCGCAATGCAAGGGGGCGGACGCAGACGCCGTGCGACTCGGCGAGTTGCTTGAGCGCGTCCTTGGCGAGGGGTTTGCGCATCCGGTCGGCGCGCGACCCTGGCCGGGGCTGCTCAACGGCGGTGAGCGTTCGTTGCGTCATTGGTAGGACCCCCTCCCATAGCGGGAGTGGAAAGCTGGGCGTCGTGACGTGGAATGACGCGGGGAAGTTCGTCAACGTGTACCGAGGGCCCGAGGGCGGCCCGTACGCCTGCCCGTGCTGCGGCTACCTCACGCTGGAGCAGCGTGGCTACTACGAGATCTGCTCGGTGTGCTTCTGGGAGGACGACGGTCAGGACGAGCACGACGCCGGCCGAGTACGCGGCGGGCCGAACCGGAATCTGAGCCTGCTCGACGCCCGCCGCAACTTCGCCAAGCATGGAGCGGCCGATCCGAAAGACCTGCGCCACGTGAGGCCACCCCGGCCCGAGGAACATCCGCTCGGCGATCAAGGCCGCACCTCCTGAATCACGCCAGTGGCGCTGCGAGGCGCGAACGCCGCCGCAGGCACGGGAACCAGGCCCGGCCGCTGTACCGCAATCTCCGGCCGCGCCGCGCGCTCCTCGTCGTTGGCGGCGTGGACCACGACGGACCGGTGATCTTCGGTCGGGTTGTAGACGGGCGGCACTTCGTCCCGGTCGGCCGGCTGGTCGACGGGCGCCGCCGGGGCAGCGGAGAAGACGAGTTTGGACAGGCCGAGGAACGCCAGCGCGGGCACGGCCGACAGCAGCCACCCGGACGGGCTCGGCTTCGCCACGGCCAGTTGCGCGGCGAGGGACAGCGCGACGGCGCAGACGAGCAGGAACAGCGGGTACCCGACCGGGCCGCCGGTGCGGCGGCGTCGCCGGATGGTCAGCAGCGCCGCGAACGGGAGCAGTTCGGAGATGGCGGCATTCGCCCAGCCGAACCAGTCCCCGGTACCGGCCGGCGAGTTGTTCATGGTCCAGTCGTGGACATGGGTGAACGAGGCGGCGCCGGCCAGTCCGCCGACGGTGAGGACGATGAGCACCAGGGCGAGCCCTTCCGTGCGTTCGGTGTCGGCCTTCATGGGGTCACCTCCTGGTCGGTGTCGTCGCAGAGGCGGCGGTAGTCGCGGCCGAGCTGGCGGATGTCGTCGTCGGTGAGGTAGGCGAACCGGACCCGGACGGGTTCACGGACGCCGTCGAGGACCACGAACCCCACCCCCGGCGACGACTCCGGAATGCGGTCGCAGAGCGCTCCCCGGTCGCGGGCGGCGTCGCCGAGAACCATGTCCACCTGCTCGGGCTCGGTCAGCCGCAGCCCTATGCGGGTGGGGAACAGGTCGCGGAACGGCAGCACGTCCTTGCGCGGGTCCTGCAACGCGGCGACCACGTGCACGCCGACCGCCCGGCCCTGCGACAGCAGCAGCCCGAGTGATTCCTTGATCCGGTCGCGGACCTTCCGATCGGTGATGTAGGCCGTGAGCGCGGCCAGCTCGTCGACGACCAGGACGAGCAACGGATCCTCCGGCGTCGGTACGTGCTGGCGGGTCACCCCGCGCAGCCGGGCCGCCCGCAGCCGCATCCGCTTCACGGCCTCTTCCAGGACGCCAGCCATGCTGTCCGGGTCGTCGTAGGCGAACCGGGTGAACAGCGGCACCCCGGCTGCCAACTCCATCCCGCCCTTCGGGTCGAACGCCCACACCTCCACCAGCCCTGAGCGAATACCACCGGCCAGGGAACGGAGCAGCGACCACAGCACCGACCCCTTGCCCGACCCCGTGGCCCCCGCGATCAGCACATGCGACCCGACCAGCCGCAGCCGGTAGGGCTGCCCGTCCTCGTCGACGCCGAGGACGAGCCCGCCCAGATCCGGCACGTCGGCCACCGGCAGCGGCGCCACGACGGCGGCGAGGGGGTCACGGCGTACGAGGCGCACCACCACGCGATCCGGCCGCGCCGTCGAGCGCGCCTGCCCGCTGCGGCGGCGGAAGGCGTAGGCGAGGCGTTCCGCGGCCTGCCCCCAGTCGTCCGGGATCTGCCCCGGCAGCAGCCGGACGGTCAGCTCGTCGCCGAACCGGTCGCACCGCACCCGCAGAAGCTGCGGAACATACCGGTCACCGGCGAACGCGGTCGCCAGCCCACAGGTCGCCACCACCGACGCCCACCGCCGCCGGTAGACGAACAGCGCGCGGACCCGGCTGACGATCGGGTACCAGCCGAACCGCAGCCACGACGACGGATGCCACCGCCACCACGCCACGCAGCCGGCGACGACGGTCAGGACGACGCCGCCCATGACCAGGCCGCCGAACTCGACCCAGATCCACAGAGCCAGCGCAGACGGGGCGGTGAGCCACCAGTACCGGACCGCCAGCACGGTGAGCCGGAACAGGCCCCGGGCCAGCCACCAGAGCACCAGCAGCCAACCCGGAACCCGCCACGCAGGAAGACGCACGTTCATCGGCGCCATGGGGATCTTGTCCCCGGGAATCACGTTGATCAGAGGCACAGGTCACCACCCCGAGCCGAGCGCCCCAGCGTCGAGATGCACGAGTGACACGACATGCGGCGCAGGTCGAACCGACGCGGCTTCACCCACCGACAGCAACGGGGACAGCGGATCGCACACACCCGGGCGGAAGCCGGCGGCAGCCGCAGCGCCGACCGGAGCGCCGCCTCGGTCTCCCGGTAGGCGTGGCGCAGACCGGCCAGGAGCGAGCGCGTGCGGGTGAGCGTGAGGGCCGCGCCGAGGAGCAGGGGTGCGGCGATGATCAGGGCAGGGGGAATTACGGTGGGCATCACGCCCTCCTTCGCCAGATGAGGGATGGCAGAGCGCGGGACGGGTCGGGACTCTTGGCGGGGAAACGACCCGCCCCGCGCGCACAACCAGCAGCGGTCAGGCCGTCGCCGAGCCCGGCACCACCGACGCCGGGCGGATCGCGGTGGCCCGTAGCGAGTACGCCATGCGGGAACGGCAGTCGCCCGAGGAGCGGCCCGGCTTGCACCGCTGCGAGTCGACATACGGGGTGAGGGTCAGGCCCTCGAACTCCACGGCCGGCGGGTAACCCGGCACGGTCGACGGCGGCGGCACCGGCTGCTGCGGAGCCACGACCTTGACCTTCACCTCGGTGGACCGGCCGAACTTCCCGGCCTCCGGGTCCAGGTCCATCACCCGCACCACCCAGACCCGCTCGCCGGTGTCCTTGTCCCGCGCCTGGTTGTCCGCCTCGCCCCGCCGCTCAAAATCGATCTGCGGCGAGACGCCGAGGCAGAGCGCCCCGGCGGGGAAGACGTACTCGGACGGAACGGGCACCTTCAACGTCATCGGAACCACGGCAAGACCTCCAAGTCCACAAGGCAACTCAACTAGTTGACTTGTTAAGTCAGATCGAAGGTAAAGAGTGCCAACTTGACTTGTCAAGTGGCTAATCCACTTTGGTCAGTCGAGCGGGTAGACGTCTTCCAGATCGTGCCGGGCGGCGGGAAGGAGCACGTCTACCGCCAGCACCGGCGTGGCGCTCCGGTCGCAGATGACCAGGAGCACGGTCAGCACCGGATCGTTTTCGCGGACCTGCAACAGCTCGGCTTCCTCGGTGTTGGGCAGCCGCGCCGAGATGCGTTCGGTCACGTGGTCGAGCTTGAGGCGCTTGCGGGAGGCGACGTGCCTGAGCAGGCCCTCCGGCATCACGTCCTGAGAGCCCACGCCGGTTCCATTGGCCAGCTCGACGGGCAGGAACGCCGTACCCAGTTCCACCGGGCCGACATCATCGACGGTGATGAGGCGTCGACGTGCCACGACCGGAGTCCCCGGTTTCACGCCGAGAGCGGCAGCGGCTCGTGGGGGAGCGGGAACGGTGCCGGCGGCCAGCAGCGTCGACCCGGCCCGCTCGTCGTCGTCGAGCAGGCCATAGCGGCGTTCACGTGATCGCTTGTCGGTGCCGCCCGGACGGCCCAGGACGAACCGACCCTTGCCCTGGCGGCTCTCGATCCAGCCGTCCTGCCGCAGGAGGTCCAGGGCCCGGACCACGACGGGACGGGACGCGCCGAATTCGCGGATGAGTTCGGTCTCGCTGGGCAGCATCCCGCCCGGCGGGTAGGTGCCGTCGTCGATGCGCTGTTGCACCGCGTTGACGATCACCACGTACTTCGGCGGCGCAACCTCGATCGGCACCGTTTCACTCCAGACGACAACTCAGCTTGTCAACAGGCTATCTGCGCTGCTGATCCCCTGTCCATGCGCTGCCGTCCATCTGACCCGGCCTCGGTGCGTAGCCGCCCTGCCAGTCCCGCAGAGCGTTCTTCAGCCGGGCGTTCTCTTCCCGGAGACTCGCCTCGACCCGGTCCCTGGCGATCAGCTCATCGACGACGCGATGCAGGAACGCGTAGACATGTGCCTCGACGAGCCCCCGCCGGCCGAACCCGGTACGCCGGAACCGCTGCCGGCGTACCTGATCGGGGACCATCGGCGCGAGCCGCGAGGCCACACGAAAGACTCCCACTGCCATCGAACTCTCCCATCAAGTCGTCGCACGTGTTCCCTGCCGCGGGCCGTCCTTAGCCGGCGTAGCTGCTGCTGGCTTTCGGCGTGGTTGACGGACCACGGCCCGAGGCGGGTCCGCCCGCAGCAGGCCAGCTTTCTGCACGAAGATCTCTCGACGTGCCAGAGCGTTGCCCGCTTGGTCGAGGACGTAGCCGGTCAGCCAAATCCAGTCGTGGTGGACCAGCTCGCCGGAGATCTTGATGACTCGGAAGATCAAGGCCCGGTCGCCGCCGAACTGCACCGACGCGCCCCGATTGACATACAGCACGTCTCCCGGCTTCGGGACCACGACCGACCGCCTTCCACACCTCGGATGACCGGGGCGCCGAGGCGGGCGGGCATCCGAGCGCGGCCGACACCGCGCTTCCACCAGCACCCGCCCCGGGCCAACTCAGGACACGGCGGAAACGCCGCGTGATGATCGGAGGGCCGGCGGTCGTCGCTGTCAGACGACCGCCGGCCCCGCCCACTGCCCTTGGGCGCCGGTGCCCGCGCAGTCAGGGCAGTCACGCCGTTGCAACCGGTTCGGGTCACCGGGAGCCCGGAGCGAGCGCCGAGGGCTGGCCATCTTCCAGCCCCGCCCCTCGCACGCGGGACACGCAATCGGCGCGGACGGCGAGGACTGGAGCGACCCTCGCCGCGGGCGCGACCCATCCACACACCGCACGACCCGAACCCCGGTTTGCTCAGCGCCCCTCCTCGCTGAACTCACCTCCCGGTGTCCGCGCCGACGCTGCTGCCCATGTGCATCGACGGGATGCACATGCACAATTGCGGTGGGTGAGCCGTCCATGTAGGAGAGATTGCACGGGACCTACGGGACCGATCGAGGACCCGTAGGGACACCTCTGACGGACATCGAGCGGACACCACGAGGACCTGCATTGCCGGAAGGACCTCACCCGGGCGAGCGTGGAGAAAGCCCATCAGGAAGGCGTAGACGGATGGCACGAGAACGCCGCGAACCTCGCACCATGCTGGAGCACCTGATCCAGCAGAGCGACCGCACGTACGAGGAACTGGCCGACGAGTTCTCCCGGATGGACCCCCGGGCGGCGATCAGCGCCCGGCACCTCGGGCGGTTGGCACGCGGCGAACGCGACCTGGCCTCATCGACCCCCGCCACCCGGCGGGCACTACAGGCCATGTTCAGCAAGCCCATCGACGAACTACAGCGCCCTTGGACTCCCCACCAGTTGACCCCTGCGCCGGAGCGACACCTCCTTGTCGACCCCGCCGGCGCCGGCCCGGAAAGGAACCTCCTCGCCATGGCCGCACAACGCGCCCGCCAATACGCCATGCTCGCCGCCGAGTCCACCAGCCCGGCCGCCATCGAACAGCTCGCCGAGGACGTGCAGCGCCTGGCGCTCGCCTACCCGCAGCGCCCCGTCAGCCACGTGCTCCCCGACCTGGTCGAGACACAGGACACCCTGTTCACACTTCTGGAGCGCCGCCAAGCCCCGAACCAATCCAGAGACCTGCACTTCCTCGCCGGCATCACCAGCGGCCTACTCGCCAAGGTCTCCCACGACATGGCCGACCCGCACTCGGCCATGCTCCAGGCCCGCACCGCCGTTCTCTGCGCCGAGCAGGCCGGCCACCCCGGGCTACAGGCGTGGCTGCGTGGCCTGCAATCCCTCGTCGCCTACTGGGCCGGCCGCTACGCCGAGGCGGTCCGCTACGCCGAAGCCGGCCGCGAGTACGCCACCCGGGCCGGCGGCACCTCCGCCGTCTGGCTGCCCGCCAGCGCCGCCCGCGCGTACGCCGCACTGGGCAACGCCGAGCAGGCCAAGGCCGCCATCACCGAGGCCGAGGACGCCTGGTCCCGGGTACGCCCCGACGAGATGGACGAGATGGGCGGCATCTGCACCTTCAACCAGCCCCGCACCCTCTACTACGCCAGCGATGCCCTGGCCTGGCTCCCCGGCGAGGCCACCAACACCGAGCGATACGCCCTGCGCGCCACCCAGGCGTACGCCGACCCCAACGACCCGGCATGGGCATTCGGTGACCAGGCCGGCTCACACGCCAACCTCGCCATTGCTCGCGTTGCCGGCGGGGACTTGGACGCCGCAGCCGACGCCCTGGCGCCCGTGCTCGACCTGCCCGCCGATCAGCGCATCAACGGCATCGTTCACTCCGTGCGCCGGGTGCACCAGGCCATCACCCGCGCCGGCCACGCCAGCGACGCCCGCGAACTCATCGATGGCATCGAGCACTTCACCCACACCCCGGCCAACGCCCTTCCTCGATAGGGCACGATCGGGCCATGGAGCCGATCACCATTCCCGGCCGCGTCATCACCCTGCGCGACTTGCGCTCCGATGACGCGGCCGACGCTTGGGCAATCGTCGGAGATGACCGGGTCACTCACTGGCTCTCCTTCGACAGCCGGGACCAGGCCGCCGCCGTCGCCATGGTCGAAGGCGCCATCGAGCGAGCCCAGCTCACCCCGCGCACCGAGTACTACCTAGCCGTTGCCGACGCCTCAGACCGCATGATCGGATTCGCGCGACTCGGCCTCACCGGCCACCAGGCCGCCAAACTCGGGTACGCCATCAGCGCCGACCACTGGGGCCACGGCTACGCCACCGACGCCGCCCGCACGATGCTGGCCTACGGCTTCCAGACGCTGAAGCTCCACCGCATCACCGCGGCCATCGGCCCCGACAACGCCGCCTCCATCACCGTTGCCGAAAGACTCGGCATGCAGTACGAGGGCCGACTACGCGACCACGTCTACACCAACGGCGCATGGCGCGACTCCCTGCTCTACTCCATCCTCGCCGAGGAGTGGACCAGCGACGCCGGCTGACCAACCGCCGGCGGCTCGACGGCCAACGCCGGCCGGATCATGGCGCCGGTACGATCGCCGGCATGCGCGACGCCGACACGCCGCCGCAGGAACCCGCCGACCGCCGTTACGCCGACACCGCCCTCACACTGCAGGAGCAGGCGGCCCGCATCCGCGCCGCCGTAGCCGAGGTGTACGAACGTGTCCAAGAGTGGCGACGCGCCCCAGGTTGGCGGGAGACACCAACGAACGCCCACCGGTACGCGGTGACGGCGGACGCTGTCGCGGCGCTCAGCGCGCTATCCGAGCCCGAGGCCCCGGAAGATCTGGCCGCAATTGTCGACGCGGTGCGTCCCGTGCTCGCTGAATGGCGCCCGAGCCGGCCGGGGCCGGAGCAGCAGATCTTTGCGGCAGTCGAGCGACTTCGGCAGGCATGCGGATAGCGGAGCTGCTTTCAGTTCTGCACAGCCCGGACTGAAGAGACCTCCAAGGTCATCTCGTAGACTCGCGCAAGTGATCTTGGGGGAGACTCCGCAGGGGTGGCAGTCGCGCCGAGTCCGACAAGCTGGGAGTCCCCGGCGGTGGCCCTGGGTGCTGTTGGCGTTGGTGGTGATCAGTTGCGCCGGCCTTGTGGCGGTGCCTGCCTCCTGGGCCGTGCGCAAGCAGTTGGAGGCAGAGCGCGGCGAGGCGACGCCGGAGGCCGCGGCCCGCGTGTGGCTGTTGCAGCTCAGCGCCGGTGAGGAGCTGGGGCTGTCGCGGGTGCTGGCCGCCGCGCGGCATGACGACCTGCGGCAGCAGTGGCGGGACTACCGGGCCGAGATGACCGGTGCCGGCCGGGAGCCTTCGAAGCTGGAGAGTGTGGGGCCGAGCGCGATCGAGCACCAGGCCGACGACCGGGCCACGGTGACCGAGCAGGTACGCGCGGTGTGGTGGGACGACGCGCAGATCCTCGCCGGTACGGCGCATCCTTGGCGGTGGGAGCTGCGCAAGGACCGCGGCGGATGGCGGGTGTGGTCCGTCGACCTGCCGGCATGGTGCGGGGTGCACATCCGGGCGAACCTGTGTCCGTGATGAACGGTCACGGAACGGTCCCGTGGGGCATCAGGGAGGCAGGACCGAAGGAGCCTACAGCGGCAAGATCGATACGAGTTTCCACCAGGAGCACCCCACTACAAGCGCCGCCATTGTGGCCACCACAGCCATCAGCAAGGGAACTCGGCCACCCCGAATCCTGAAATACAGCAACGCCACGCCAGCGGTCAGGCCGAGTGCAGGGACAAGCGCACTTGGCATCAGCGCGACCGCGAGAAAGCTGGTCATCCCTTCCGGGCCATCTCGACCAAGTACAGCAAGGAGGACAAGACCCGCCACCGACAGCCACGCCAGCCCAGCCAAGATCGCGGCAAGAACAAGGACGGCCGAGGCCCGATGGTGGCCCACCCATCCACCAGCGCTCGCCGACCTCGCCGACCGCTCCAGGCCGCCGCCCCGTCTGTTGCGTGCGAGAGCACGGTCCGCCACCCCGACTTCTGCGGCGCCAGGCTTTCGAAGCTCCACCCCAGGCGATCCCACTGTGCGATCCGGGATGTCGTCGCGCGGCACCGCCGTCCTGAGCCGAAGCCAGGGATGCAACTCTTCGGCATCGGACATGGCGGGATTGTGGCACTTCCTCACAAGCCCTGCCGCCCGCACGGATGGTTCGTGGATCAGCCACACCGCCGTCGTGCCGCGATCCCTTGAATGGAGCTGCGGAGCTGCGGAGATGTGATCCGTCAGCTGATGTGCGACGCAGTTCCGCCAGGTGATGTGCGACAGATCCAACAACTTAGGGGCGGGCGCGAGAGGGGCTCAGCCGGCGGCCGAGTGCTGGTGGCACCGGTCGCCGGCGGTGTCCGGCAGCAGGACACACCCGCACACCTGGCACGTTCCCCAGCGGCCATACCACGATCCCGTGCGCCGGAAGCGGGCGAGGGCGGCCCGCCAGGCACTCAGATCGGCCTCGTCAGTCTCGCCGTCAACGTCCACCGGATACCCGGGCTCGTTGCCGGCCAGAAAACCTGCAACAAAGTAGCGGGCCTCCTCCGACATGGCTCCCATCTCGGCACGCGACACGTTGTAGCCCACGCCCTCGTGGGGACACCACGCTGCCATCCGCCCAGTGAACGAGTGGCCGTTACCGACCAGGACGTCACGCCCGCAGGGGGCCTCAAACCACAGCCGCTCGTCGATCGGCGGTTCATCGATCGGAGCCCGCTCCCAACGCACTGGCAGGCTCACCTTTGCCACAGCGCACGAAGGGGCCGCCTCGCCGGTCGGGGGACACGAGGCCACGAGATTGGCCCCCCGCTCGTGGGCGAAGGCGATCGACTCGTCCCGGGCCATCAACTCCAGCTCTGTCCCGCTGTCGAGGTATACCTCGGCAGCCTCGATGGCCTCGTCGAAGCGGAACTCGGCGAGTGACCACATCCTGTCGGGCATGGATGACGATCCTAGATCCGCCGAGCCGCCCTGAACACTCGCAACTGTCGTATCAGCACGTTGAGGTGTTGCAGACAGTTGGCGGACGCGTGTCGCACATCAGCCGACGGAGGACAGCGGAGATGCGGAGATGTCTAGTCCCACCACATGCTTGACGGATGCGTCCCAGCTGATGCTTGACGGTTGGCCTAGACATTGAGGGCGACCTTGCGGGGTCGGTGGGCTTTGATCCGGGTGACGGGCTGGTCGGTGGTGCGGCGGATGGTGCGGGTGCCGTCGTCGCAGTGGATGGCCAGCTCGGTGTCGGTGACGTCGATGGTGAGGGTCTTGTGGGCGTGGACCCGGCCGAGTGCGATCTTCTGACCGACGACCATGACGACGCCGCTGTTGGAGGCCCGCCGCTGCACTCGCACGGGTCCGGTGGCCGGTTGTGGTGGTGGGCCGGCGGGGCGGGCGCTTCGCAGGCGGGCCACCTGCGCGGGGGTCAACGGGTTGGGTCGGGTGCGTAGGAGTTCGCGGGTGTCGAGGTCGAAGAAGGCCAGGGTGTGTTCCTCGATGCGGACCCCGACGCGGCGGCCGGCGAGGATTTCGGCGGCCAGGACCAGGTGCTGTCCCAGAGAGACGCAGCCGTTGGCGCCGATGGTCCGGTCGACCTCCACCGGACCGGAGGGCTGCCCCGCTGGCGCCGGCGGTAGGGGCGGTGGCCCGGCGGGTCGGCCGCCGGCGCGGTGCAGGGCGGCCAGATCGTTGACCGACAGGTGCGACCGCACGGACTTGATCCGGGTGCCGGCGATCAGCAGGTGGATGACGTCGGTGTCGGCCCAGAACGTCACCGTCACCCCGGACCGGATGGGGCCGAGCCAGAACTGCTTCCCGCAGACCTGCATGTTGCCCGAGGCGGGAACGACCCGCTCGAACTCCACCGCCCCCGGCACCGCCTGCACCGGCGCCGGAACCGGGACGGGCAAGGGTGGTGAGACGAGAGTTTGATCGGCCGGCTGGGTGAGTCGAGCCGGCAGTTTCACCGGCACCACCTGCTCCGCCGTCAGAGCGGGGCTGAATCGGTCGGCAGGGAAGGCCATGCCCAGGGACTGGTGGGGTCGGTCGGTGTTGTATTCGTCGCGGAACACGTCGATCGCGGCCTGAGCCGTGTCCAGGTCCGGCCAGACCGGCACGTCGTCCAACAACTCCCGGCGCAGGGTCTGGTGGAACCGTTCCACCTTCCCCGTCGTGGTCGGCGACGCCGGCTGCGTCAACCGATGGATGATGCCGTTCTCGCGGCAGATCCGGTCGAACATCACCTCCCCGCCCTTGCCGAACCGGTCGGTGAACTGCTTGCCGTTGTCGGTCAGCACCTCCTCAGGCACCCCGAACCGTCGCAGCCCGTCGGCGAAGGCCAGACACACGGCCCGGCCGGTCGCCCTGCGCACGACCTGGGCGATCACGCAGAACCGGGAATGGTCATCCACCCCCGTGACGACCTTCGCCTCACTGCCGTCCGCAAGGAACACCCCACCGACGATGTCCATCTGCCACAACTCCATCGGCCGAGCCCGTTCCCACCGGCGATAGTCCTTCCGCCCCCGCCGCCGCGCCACCGGCTCGATCAACCCATGACGGACCAGGATCCGATACACCGTCATCCGCGACGGCACCGGCTCCGGACAACCATGCCGCCCCAACTCGAAAGCGACCCGACGGGCACCCCACCGCGGATGATGCCGACGCAGTTCACACACCAACGCCTCCACCTCCGGCGACGCCTGATGAGCACACCCCCGCGGCCGACGGGAACGATCCTCCAACCCCGCCAAACCAGCTTCGGCATACCGGGCCAACCACGAATGAACCGTCTGGCGCGACACCCCAACCCGGGGCTGCCACCTCCACCACCGGATCCCCGGCCTGCACCGACAACACCGCCCGATACCTCTGCTCGACGATCGACAACTCCACCAGCGCCAATCCCGGCCTCCCACCACGCGATGCCCGCAAACACCACGCGATGAAGAAGCCAGCTCATGATCATGTCAAGCATCTGGTGGGACGCGACTGTCAAGCATGTCCCGTGACGGGACAGCGGAGATGCGGAGATGACTGCCGAAACAATCTCATCAGGATCAAGGGCCGCGCAGGCGCGGCCCCGCCCGGCGTACTCGGCCTGCTGGCGGCCTGCGGCCGGCATCGGCCGGCACGCCGGGCGGTCGAATCGTTAGTTGGAGAACAAGCCGTGACGATCGCGTGGGGAGAGATCGCCGTCGGGGGCGAGGCGATCGCTGCCGCGCCGCTTCGCGGCTTGCCGCCGGGTATCGGCTCAGCCACCGGCGTGGCGGAGCCCTGGCGGGCGACTGGCCGCAGAGCGGGCAGCCCACTGCAGACAGTGAGGGCTAGCCAGGCGGCGCGACATTTTGAACCTAGATAGGCTCTATTGCGTCCGTTCGTCGGTGCGTGAGGCTCTCGTTGCCAAGGGTAGTATCCGGCCATGGCCCAGGTCGCATCGGATTCCGAATTCGTCCAGGCAGGGCGGTCACTCGCTGAGCGCATCGCCAATAGCCGCAGTGAGCATGAGGTGGTGCAAGCAAGGCTGACCACCGATGAGCGGGTGCTTGCGCGGGTGACCGACGGCATCTACCGCGAACCGTCGAGCGCTCTGCGAGAGTTGATCTCTAACGCATACGACGCTGATGCGACTGAGGTCGTGATTCAGACGGACCGACCACGATTTTCGTCGATAAGGATAGCGGATAACGGGAATGGGATGAGCCCGGAAGTGCTCGCCCATGTGGTTGAGCATATTGGCGGGAGCGCAAAGCGTTCACCTGGTGGTGGCGACCTGGGAATTACGCAGATAGACAACAGGTTCCTTAGTCCAGGCGGCCGTCGGCTGATTGGCCGCATCGGAATCGGCTTGTTCTCTGTATCTCAGCTCACTCATTCATTTCAAATTATCACAAAGGTCAAGGACGACCCGTGGCGAACTGTCGCCGTAGTCCGTCTGAGAACGTTCTCTGACGAGGCGTCGGATGCTGACAACGGGCCATATGAGGCTGGCTTGGTATCGATTTGGCGGGTTGCTGCCCGAGATATCGATGCAAGCGGAACCACTATTGTTCTTACCGAGCTGCAGCGGCACACGGTACGGACGCTTTCGGACGCCGACAGGTGGTACCGAGTGCAAGGGGGAGAAAAGCCGCCTCGGTACCATGTCGGACGCCTTGAAAGCGGGGAGCTGGTGAGTGACGAGGGCGAGCCCGCAGACTCGCTGCCGTGGAAGGATACTGATGACGGCTTAGCGGCCTTCACTTCTCTCGTGGACTCAGTATGGGAAGAACTGAGGACTGGAAATTCCCGCAATCCTTCCATTGATTTCTTGTTCGACAAGTACCTTCAGACAGTATGGGAATTGGCTTTAGCTGCCCCCCTGGCTTACGTAGGTGCTCACCCGCTAATGGTGGGGCCCGAGGACGCCGATCGCTATGTGTTCCAAGCGAACAAGCGAGAGCCCGCCCGGCCTCTTGCTGGAGGCTCCATCGCATCAGCGCTGGAGGTCGAGGAAGACATCGGCACTGGGAAACAACCATTTCGGGTATTCGTCGACAACCTGGAGCTGCGTCGACCGATCAGGTTGGAGGGCCTACCTTCAACGAGTCATGCCATCAAGAAGCCCCTCGTATTCGGCGACCGGGTACGCGAGGATTTCGGTGGAGTGGACGCTGCCCGCAGCGGCGGACCGCTTGAGTTCATCGCCTACATTATGTGGGCGCCGAAGATTGCGCCGATCGAGCACAACGGCGCCCTGATCCGCGTCCACGGGGCAAGCGGCACACTTTTCGATCAGACGTTCCTCGATTATGGAATCGCAGAGACCACTCGGCTCCGCCAGTTAACATGCGAGATTTTCGTAACGCGCGGCTTCGAGGCAGCACTCAATATTGACCGTGAAGGCTTCAACCAAGCGCATCCACATGCTCGTCGGATTACCTCCTGGCTGCACGCCTCGATTGGACGTGCGATCAACACTCAAAAGACCCTAGCGAGCAGGCTTCATAAGGAAGGCCGCCTGGCTGCGGCTGCAGGCCACGTTGCAGAACTCGACCGGATAGCCAAGAGGACGTGGAGACAGCGCCAGAGCGGATCGAGCGAGCCGCCCCCCGTGACCTGGGCCTACCCCGGAGGCGGGAGCTCGTCCATGGTCGACAGCATTCGGTTGGAGCCGGAGACAGTTTTGGGCGAGCGGCGCGCATCACCAGCCGCAGAGCGCGAGCGGATGACCTTAGCAGCCATCGCTCAGATCCTCGCTGCCTACAACTTACTGGAAAACCTATCGCCTGAAGAGACAAACGAGTTGATGAAGGCGCTTGCCACGGCCTTGAGGGCGGAGCCGTGACATACGAAGACCTTGACGACGAGAACTACATCGAGCAGGACCTACCCGTCCCTGATGAGGAGCCGGAGGAGCTTGCGCCGGCATATCAGCCGCCCGTGCCCCTTGGGGGCATACCAAGGCAGTTCAAGCCTTGGCACAGGCCGCGCAAGCAATACGTAAGACGTAAGCAGTGGGTCAATTCGTTTGCTGATTTACTCGACCACCTCTCCAGCGTGGACAACAAAAAAACTGAGGTGAACTACATTGGCTTGCCGGGCAGCGACTTGCTCGACGTGCGACTACTTTCAGAAGAGTGCGCCAAGAGAGGGTTCATGCTGCGCTACCTCGGCTTCGACCGTACAGCTACGACAGACAGTGCAGAGAGTGCTTATTTGCTTCTAAGCGAGGATGAGCTTTCCAAGAGTGGGCATATCCATCGTGAAAGCAAGGTTATGCCGGACGAGTTTTTGGAGTTGGCCGACGAAAACTCAATGGCATATGCAAGTGCCAGCCGCTTGTCTTTCGACGTAGTGAATCTGGATTTTTGTGGTAGCGCGACGAACAGCCCTGCAGGCCAGGGTGATATCTACAAAGCGCTGTTGAACCTATTTAAGGTCCAGTGGAAGCGCAACGACCCCTGGATACTGCTCTTGACCTCCGCGTTTGACCGGGACGGACAAGGAGGGCACGGCCACCACAACGCTGCACAGCTTGTTGGGCCGCTCGAAGAGCGGTTGACGGCCTGTGAAAGGGCTCTGGCCGAGGCGCAGAAAGCCTTTGGCGCTGGATCTGGTATGGGTTTGCCAGAGCTCGATAGCTGTGGCGAGGAAGTCTACTCGAGGTGGTTGCTCTTCGCCTTCACGAGCTGGCTTTGCAATTTGGGAAGACAGGTGCGCAGCGCTCGTTTCAAGCTGATAAGCGTCTTCAGCTACCGACTGAGCAAATACCATCCAGCGCCGAACATGTTCAGCCTGGTTATGCGTGTTACGCCATATGATCTTGCCGTGCACGATCCGTCACGCCTGATACCGGCGCCGGAGCTGCCGGACGAGTGCGCAGAACTGGAACAGCATGCGGTCCGTATGGGTGTTGTGAAGGATGTCGACGCTGTCCTCCGCGCCGACGAGTTCCTTTTCGAGGAGATGCGCGCTGATATGGCGAACCTACTTGCAGATCTGCGGTACGACCGTGAAGCCTACTTGAGTAGCGACTTCAGCAAGCGGATCGAGGATTCGGAAGGGGCAGCACGGCAAATCGGGCTGCAAAGAATCGCTGGAACAACCGCCGTGACGCAGCCGGGCGGACGTGTCTAGATGGCTGATCATCTGTCGCCTGGAGGACGGTCCCGGGTGATGGCGGCCATACGGTCCAAGGACACAACCAGAGCGAGCAGTCAGAGAATCGCTTCGAATAGCGGGGGCGACAGGTTATCGCCTCCATGTTAAGGAGTTGCCAGGGAAGCCGGACATCGCTTTCACTCGATGGAAGGTTGCCATCTTCGTGGATGGAGCTTTCTGGCACGGACACCCGCAACATTTTCGCGCGGAGACCGCCTCCGAGTATTGGAGAACCAAAATTGCCAATACTCAGAGGCGGGACCAATTAGCTACGGCGGCTTTGGTCGCTGCTGGGTGGACCGTCCTCCGCTTCTGGGATTTTGACGTTAAGGACGACATTGGGTGCCTGGCCAGCTTAGTGGTCGATGCTTTGAAGCGGGCTGGCTGGAGCGGCGCGTCAGCGGTCGGAAGCTAGTGTCTGCAGCCATCCATCGAGAGAGGAGAGTCGTCCGCTCTCGATGTGGCGCAGCATATCGACGCACTTATTTTTGCTGTCGGCCGTACGTCCGCGTAAGCCACCTTGGGTCCCTCAAAGGTGATGGCGGCGATTCGGTCCAAGAACACGAAACCGGAGCTGGCCGTAAGGAGCGCTCTCAGACTTGCGGGAGCGACGGGCTATCGGGTGCATGTTTCACAGCTACCTGGTAAACCGGACCTAGCCTTCACGCGGTGGCGGGTGGCCGTCTTTATAGACGGCGCGTATTGGCATGGTCACCCCGACTACTTCCATGCGTCAACTGCTGCGCCCTATTGGCGAGAAAAGATTGCGCACTCAGCGGCGATATGCTTTGGCAGACAGAAGCTTGCGGGACAATGGATGGTTAGTCCTCCGCTTTTGGGATTTTGAAGTGAAAGCTGACGTAGGAGCAGTTGCGGGCAAAATTACCGAAACGCTGCGGCAAGCAGGGTGGAAGAAAAAAAAGCTCCTAACCAGACGCCGCAAGCTTATTAACCCATCCTGCAAACGAGGACAGGCGGCCACTGGCGATGTAGCGATACATCGGGCCGGAGTTATCTTCTCGGTCAGTTCCACCGTGGCGATAAGCCAAAGCTGGACCTTCTGGTTGTACATGCACTACATCGGTGAACTGATTCTGGTTCCCGGACCGGCGTTCGCAGGCCCGAACTAGCCTTGCAGAATCAAATTCGTTAGTGATGCAGACGTAGTCGAAGTCTTCGCCCAAGTCCTCGCGGCCGGTGTAAGTCGCGTACTCGCTGTCGAATTGCTTTTCTCGGTCAGCTCGCACGCTCCACTTCGCGGTGACCAGCAATCGCCGCTGGTCGCGCTTGCGGATGAGCACCAGGTCGACGATGTCTTCCTTGTGCTTAGCTGGCCCGCGGCTGAACCCCCGAATGTTGTGTAAACGCGTTCGAGTATTGATTTCATACGCCGCGGCAATCACAGGGATGCGATGCAAGATTGCAGCAATCGAGTCTTCGAACGCCTCGCCAATAAGGTTGCGGCGCTTATTTTCCTGCTTTACATAAGTCAGAACTCGTTGCACTAGCTCTTGCTGCGCCGTCTGCGGCGGCTGCCCAGCAAGCCAAGGTTCGACGGCATTAAGAATGACAGTGGCTAGCTCTGGGTCGTCTCCCGGCTCAGGAAAACCCATGCCTTCATACGGTTCCCGCTCTTTCAGCGTCCGCTTGCTACGCGCCGCGGAAATCTTTGCGCTGGCCAAGTCGACGATCGCGCGACGGAAGAGCCAGTCAATCTGGTTGGCTAGTTCTGCGGGGGTCGTTTCTAGCTGCTCCGCTACCCATCCATGGAAGGCGAGGGAACGCACGTACCATGCTTCGCCAGGTTGACAACGGTTACTCTCGTAGCAATGAGCAAGCCCGATTGTTCGGTCGATGGATAGAAGTAATCGGTAAATATGCTTCCATGCCGTCGAAGGATCCAGTTCGTCTGCCTCCGAGAAGTACAAGTCCAGGAGGCGGCCGCGGTTTTCCGCGCCGAACGCTGTAACCTTCTTCTTGCGGGTTCGCTGGCGGGGCACACCTTTCTGGGGCTTCGCTGCCGGGGGTATTGGCATACCGGGCAGGGGTTCGGTCATGTCGCTGACGTTCCCCGGCAAGCTTTCCAAACCACCTCGGCTACCTCCCGTGCAATCGCCGCTGCGAGGAGCGGAGGCACAGCGTTACCCACCTGCCGATAGCGAGAGTGGGTAGGGCCCCCGTCGATACGCCCAGGGATGTTGCCACGTGTCGGGTCGGATGTAAAGACGAACCGATCAGGAAACGACTGAATTCGGGCAAACTCTCTCACACTGAGTGCGCGGTGGGCGTTGTAGTGGTAAGCGCAGTCGGCCTTGGTGTTCAGGGTCCACGCCCACATCGACGGGTGAAGCCGCCGGTAGGCGTAGAAGTGAGCCCGTACCAGGCGTCCGCTATCAGTGCTAGGTCCCCACTTTTGTCCGCTAATGTAACGGGCGAGGAACTCCTCGGCCAAGTCTCGATGGTTGCCGCCCGGTGGGATATTGCTAAGCCTGGTGACGGTGTCCTGATTGATACGCGGAACGCTAACATTGCGCGTAACCTTGGCAGCACCAGATCTCATAAGTCGTTGATAGGCCGACTGGGGCCGCCTTAGCTCTTTTGACTCAACTTCATCGGCCCGCCGTCCGGCCTCCAAGCCTCGAAGGTCCGAGATGGCTTGCTCCACGGAGACGATCGTAAGATCCTTAGGGTCGTTCAACATCTCCGCGTAGTCGCTCGATCCGTGCCCTCGTTGCTCGACGGCGTAATACCCCTTGCCGCGTCTCACGAGCGACAAGGCTGCGCTGGCGCCGCTGCCGGCCAGAGTGGGCGGAGAAACATCCAAGTCTGCACGAATGCCGAGAAAAACGATCCGTTTTCTCGTTTGGGGTACGCCGAAGTCGACCGCATCGACCGGCGCGGGCGGCTCTACCCGGTACAACCCGCCAAGCTCTAAGTCTTCGACTACCTGCTCAACAACGCCCATCTGCGC
Organism: Micromonospora sp. DT227; assembly: GCF_049841835.1. Lineage (NCBI taxonomy): Bacteria > Bacillati > Actinomycetota > Actinomycetes > Micromonosporales > Micromonosporaceae > Micromonospora > Micromonospora sp. DT227. The sequence goes on from NZ_JBNCLA010000001.1 coordinate 857,396, forward strand.
CATGCCAGGCACGTTCTCCATAACGAACGCCTTTGGCCTGATCTGATTCACTAGGTCGACGAATTCTCGATACAGGGAGTTGCGGGGGTCGTCGATTATCCTTGAATGGTTCCGAACCTGTGAGAACGCTTGACAAGGCGGACCGCCTGCTACTACATCTACACCGGAGGAGGCATCCAGAATTTGCCTCTTGATTGCCGGATCCCGAACGTCACCACATACGGTGGTCGCTTCTGGAAAGTTGAGCTTGTATGTAGCGCATGCGTCTGGATCGACATCCGAGCCTAGGACGACCTGGAAGCCCTGCTGTCGGAAACCTTCAGACAAGCCGCCCGCGCCGGAGAAAAGATCGATCATAGTCAGCGGGCGACCCTCGCCCCCTGAAGAAGATGCCGGAGGCAACTCGAATAGTGGCTCCGGCTTCGAAGTCCTCATGCTGTCCCTCCGACCTTGGGGCTACGTGGCGCGCCTGCGTCTCGCCCGGGTCTGCCGGCCATCATGGTCGATGGCTCTCGTGCTGCCGGGTAGGCACGCCACGGCGAGCCGTGCACGATCTTTCTACTAACAGGGTCCGACGGTCTACCTGGGGGTCACCCGTTAGCGGCTCCAGGCGCGACTCTTGATACTTCCAGGCTGTCTTCAACACGGGTCAAGGCCCTGTAGCCGACGGAGCTGGGCTGGCGCCTGCTGCGACGCGGCAGTACAGCAGCGATGTACAGCAACCGGCCGGCCCGCAAGAGCTGCCAGGCGGCGAGCAGGAGCTGTGCGACGTCGAAGATGGCCATATGAGATCGCATCGCCCGGAGCTACGGATCAGAAGGTTCTGCGGCCTGCGCCTGCCGGCGGCGGCCTCCGGCCGTCCTCGGGCGCCCGCAGCGCCTTAGCCCAAAAGTCAGCGGATCGTCAGCGAACGCCGCACCACGTGGCGCCTCTCGATCATGCTCGATGGTACGACCAGTAGGTCTGACCACGCGGTACGGCACTCGATCACGCTTGCTGCTACGTCAGGTCACTTTCCCCCCGACGGGGGTCGTCCCTTTCCGGGGAGCGCTCCCGCCCTGGTGGGAGTGCCTTTCCGGCTCGGCCAGGTCGAGCGCCGGGCGGAAAGTCAGCGATCGTCAGCCGCGCCCGCTCTCTCGTCGGCACTCCGTCCGTCACCAACCGGACCGTGAGGAGTGAACAGCCGAACGGGTACGAGGATCTGCGTGTGCTCGCCCCGCCTGTTACGAGGTGCCACCTTGATGCCCTCCACCCAGATCCACTGCTCGCGTTCGGGGCGGTTGAGCACCAGGCGGACGCCGGTCATCCGGAGCATCATCGGCCCGTCGGATGGTCGGTAGCGGTCGGCTGCCTCCACCCGGAGCACATGTCCAAGCCGTATCCGAAGGTCGAACACCACGACTCCTTGTCGTCCGCGCCAGCGGCGGCGTGCTGCTCTGAAGGCCGGCGATCCGCGCTAAGACCTCCCGCTTCGCCGACGCTTGCCCGTCGGCCGGGTTGATGACGTAGCCGATCAACCACACCCAGCCGTCATACGCCGGCCAGTCACCGATCGCGGTCACCCGCAGCCACAGCGCCCGATCGCCGCCGAACTGCACCGACGCGCGACCGTCGAGGAAGACCAGTTCACCCGGCCTGGGCGCACCTACCGGAACCGGGTGCCTTCTGCGGGGCGCCGGGGTGGGCGGGCTCTCTCGGGACCCGCGTTCGGGTCGCGGTCCCATGCCAGCACCCACCCCGGGCCAGCCTCAGCAGGTCGCCGGGCGACCGAAGCCCGGCAGTTGGTCGATACGTTCAGCCCCGTCATGGAGACAGGTTGTGGCACATACCGCCCAGTGACCCGGAAAATCCTTCCGGGGTCGCAGCCAGCCGAGGGGAGAAGGTGAGACGGTGCACAGGACAACCAACACCCTGACCATCGGCGAGCGCATCGCCTGGTACCGCCGCCGGCGCGGCCTGTCGCAGGAAGTCCTTGCCGGGCTCATCGGCCGCACCGCTGACTGGCTCGGAAAGGTCGAGAACAACCGCATCGAGCTGGACCGACTCTCCGTCATCAAGTCCCTTGCCGAGGTCCTGGACGTATCCCTCGGTGACCTCCTCGGCGAACCCGTGCTGCTTGACTGGACCGCCGACACCGGCACCGACACCATCCCCGCTCTCCGGTCGGCGCTGATGAACTACCGCGCCATTGCCCCGTTCGGCGGCACTTTCCACGGCGAGCCACCGACCGTTGCCATGCTGCGGAAGGACGTCGGCGCGCTTTGGGCCGCCTATCAGGACTCCCGATTCGGGTACGTCACCGGCCGACTACCCGACCTGCTCCACTGCGCGCAGGCCGCCGTCGACCGCCACGAGGGCGACGACCAGGACCAGGCCCGCCGGCTCCTCGGCCTTGCCTATCAGCTGACCGCCACCCAGCTCACCAAGCTTGGAGAGGTCGACCTTGCCTGGATCGCTGCCGACCGCGGCTTGGCAGCCGTTCGGCCCACCGGCGACCCGCTCATCACCGGTTCTCTGTTCCGGTCCGTCGGTCACGCCTTGCACGCCACCGGCCGTTACACCGAAGCCGTACGTCTCACCGAAGACGCCGCCGGCTACCTGGAGCCCCACTTGGCGCACGCCTCGCCGGCCCTGCTCTCCGTCTACGGCACCCTGTTCCTGTCCGGCTCCATGGCCGCCGCCCGCTCCAACGACGCCGGCACCACCCGCACCTTCCTCACCGCCGCAGAGCACGCCGCCGACCAGCTCGGAAACGATGCCAACCACCTCCGGACCGCGTTCGGCCCGACCAACGTCGCCATCCACCGCGTCGCTACCGCAGCCGAGCTGGGTGATGTACAGGTGGCCGTCGACCTCGGCCCGCGCGTCGACACCACCGGACTCCCGATGGAACGTCGGGTACGGCACGCCCTCGAAATCGCCCGCGCCTACAGCTCGTGGAACCGCGTCGACGACGCCCAAGCTGTGCTGCTCGAAGCAGAGCAAATGGCCCCCGAGCAAGTCAGGCACCACTTCCTCAGCAGACAACTGGCGCTGACCTGGGTCCGTCGGCAGCGCGGCAAGCCGCCGGCCGAGCTGGTCGGCCTGGCTCGCCGGCTGAAGGTGCTCGACTGAAGCGAGGCATCTAGGCTGCCCTGGTGACGGCCGACGAGATGCCACCAGCGGCGACCCCACGCGTCGCCGCTGGCGTCCTCTTCTTCGACGCCGAGGGCCGGGTGATGTTGGTACGCCCCAGCTACAAGGACCATTGGGAGATCCCGGGCGGTTACGTCGAGCCTGGCGAGTCACCGCGGGCTGCCTGTGTACGGGAGATTCGAGAGGAACTCGGCCTCACTCCCGCACTCGGACCGATGCTGGTCGTGGACTGGGCACCCGCCGAACGCGAGGGCGACAAGTTGCTCTTCATCTTCGACGGCGGGTCACTCGGACCCGACAGCGAGCGCGAGATCCGCTTTGCGGACGGCGAACTCACTGAATGGCGCTACGTAGGCGAAGAGTCCTTGGAAGAGCATGGCCCGACGCGGCTGGCCCGCAGGATCCGTACCGCAATCGCGGCACGCCGGGGCGGCACGTCCGCCTACGCCGAGCATGGCAGCGCCATCTGAGGAAGCCAGTAGCGTGGCAAACTAACGCACTTTACGACAGCAGCGGCATGCCGATGATCTGATGTGGGCGCGCGGCTCCCAAACGCTGGTGCGACTGGGGTCATCGGCTGACGTGCCCGGCTCAGTCGTGGCGGTGGCCGTTGAGGTCGCCGCGTGCCCAGCTGACTTGTTCCGGCCGGTCGCCGGTGTCCCCGTAGCAGAACTCTTCCACGGCCAGACGAATCTGGGGTATGGGCAGTGTGCTGCGAGGACTGTGGATCAGTCCAGCATCCGAGTTCGCCACGACCTGGGGGTCGGCCTTCGGTGGTATTGAGTTGTCGGTCAGCCAGACGTGCTCATAGATGCCGCCGCGTCTCGGGCTGCGGGAATCGACGCACCACATCAAGGCTCCGTAGCCAGCGGTCTTGTTGACCGCGACGGCGAGCCAGGTGTCCGACGTCAGCTCGTCGTCACTGACTGGTCGGTCGGCGATGCCGAACCAGGCAAGATCGTCAGATGGGAGCCGGTCCATCGTTAGCTCAACCAGTTGAGCCTTCTCCTCCCATGTCGTCGCGTGGCGCCAGGCCTCATCGAACACGCGACTGCTTACCGACAGAATCACGCCCGACACCGTAGCGATCCTGCCAGGCCCCCTCGAAAGGTAGGACTACAGCCGTCTGCCGGGATGCGCGCACTATCGCGGACCGTGAGGGCTTCCGCAGGGCTTTGAGGATCACGTCAAAGTATCTGGTGGGACGTAGTGTCAAGCATGTCCCGTGACGGGACAACCGCCAGCCCGACCGGTGATGTGCAGAGTGTCTGTACGCCTTCAAAGCGGCCCTGAACGGGCCGCACGCGCCGCCGCCTGGCGCGCGTCCATCGCTCGCGCTCCGACTCTGACCACGCAACCCGACCGGCGACCGGCGCGGACAGCGGGGAGCCAAAGGGTCGCCGCAGGACGACAGGGGACGTTGGCCGGGCGGTAGCGAGCCTGCAGCCGAACGGGCCACGCGGCCTCGTGCTCGCGCGGCGTAGGGGAGCGCACGCCGGCCGCATCGGCGAGCTGGCGTAGTTGAGGTTACTGCGCCTCCGGCGGGGCCTCGGGCTCCGGGATGGTGGGGACAACCACGGCGGCTTGCGGTCCGTGGGTGGTGGGAGCAATCCCGCCCACCGTCGACCCGGGCGAGCCGAACAAGCCGCCGCCCGACGCGCCAGCGTCGGAACCTGTGTCAAGGTCCGCTCGACGTGCCGCGCCGGGGCTGCGGCCCGCTCCCCAGGTGGGCGGGTGGGCGGGTCAAAGGCAGGCAGGATGGATTGGCAAGTAACCGCTGCCAACTCATCGAGTAGCTAGGGTTTCCTCACTCAATCATGACCGGCCAACTCCAGCCTCGCCTCCGAGCTACCTCAGCGAGAAAGGCAAGGTCTGCAATCTCTCGCCAGTTTGAGGGCAGGTCAACTGCTGGGAGCGCAGCTGCCCGAACAACCTCCGCATGTGTCTCAGTAAGGCCGAGTCTCCGCAAGCCCATTGCTTGATGAAGCGTCATCAACAACCTGTGATGCTTACCCGACTCTTGCTCGTCTGCAAGTTGCGCCGCGCGACGGTAGAGGGCCAACCCTTCTTCGACCTGGCCGACCGAGATATGCGCCAGTCCTTTAGTGGCCGTAAGGACGAAATCCGACGTGTCGACACGCTCAAGCAGCGCAAGTGCCTCATCTCCTCGCCGAGCGAGGGCTAGAGAATAGGCAGCTGGGTTAATGAGGGACTTAGAGGTACCCAGTCTTTCGATGGCGCGAATGGTCCGATCTGCTGCGTCGTTCCATTCTTCGTATAGAGCGCCGTGCCAGAACGTCGCAAGCTTGATCGCTCTCTCATTTAGAGGCTCCTGTCGCACCCAGGCCAAACATAGCTGAGCCGCTTGATCGAAATCGCCTTTGAGGAATGCTAGGCGACACTCAATACCCTTGATCACAGATCCCTGGCCGACCCGGTCAACCTTACTTAATGCAACTTCGACTTCCCGCGCTCCTGATGACTTGTCAATAAGGTCGGCAAGAAGGGCGGCCAAGAGAGCGCTACTCGGGGTCCGCCTAAGGGCGGCCCTTACTCGTTGCAACGCATCGGGTCGATCGATCCGGCCCGACACATATTCGGAGACGGCGATACGCCCGTCGAGTTCTGCAGCGGAGACGTCGTCCTTCTCTTCGCCGGCTAAGGCTCGGGCGCGTCGAAGAAGATTACCCGCACGGGACGGCTGATCTTTTCCCGCTGCCACTTGCGCCTGAAGCAGAATGAGAGCAGAAGTTGGCACGACTCCTCTTTCGAGGAGCGCCTTAATTTCAGAGTCGGCGGCATCAAAACGCCGACTCTCGATAAGGTATCTAAGTAATGCCAGGAAGGTGTCGTATCGGCCCGGCGCGATTATAGTCGCCTGCTTGGCCCAGCGAATCGCCTTCCTTCGCGCATCTAGATGCCAGAGACTTGCTGCAAGGTTTAGGATGGAGTCCACATCGTTCGGGTCTGAGCGATACGCTGCCCGCAGATGCGAAATCGCCTTCGAATACTCGTCCCGAAGTAGATGAATGTAGCCGCGGATGCTCGCAACGCCCGGTAGTGATTCGTCAAGGTCAGTCAACGCGGCCAGGGCGTCGTCGAACCGCGACATCCTTATTAGTACCGCTGCTCCTACCTGAGCGAGTTCTGGGACGGCTGCCATCTCGCGCAGGTACCGATCCGCCAGCTGCTCCTTTCCGAGTCGGAGGAGGACTTGGATAGTGACGTAGGTCGCGGGCTTGTCGAGATCACCTGCCCGACCCTCCCGGCAACTCTGCGCTCCATTCTCTAGTACCTTCACGGCGGCTTCCAGCGCCTGGTCGTCGTCTCCGGCGATCAGGGCTGTGTCGGCCAGGCGGGCGAGCGCGGTGGCTGAGGCAGGATACCTATCAGCTAGTTCGCGAGCCTTACGCAGTTCCTGCATCGCCGAGATTTGCCATGCGGTCGCCATCTCTTCGATGTCGTCGTCATCAAAAGATCGAGGCCTTCGAACTGTGCTCGTTAGCTGCTTGCTCGATTCAGCGAGTAGCTTTGGACGAACGGGCGAGTCAACGATGCCCATTGATGGCACGGTAGATTCGCTGTCTATGATGCTTCCGAAAGTGGTCATAGCGTCCTCCCTCCTACTCGACTCATTGGCTGCCGCTGTCTCGGCACGTTCGTTGAGCGGATCATAATATCTGCCTGCCGAAGCAGCCACTCAAGGCCTGGGCCCGACCATCTTCGTCGCCCCATCACGGTTCGCGGAACTCGCATCGCAGGTACCGGGTCACATAGCTGTTTCACTAGTGAAACCGTGCGAAATCGGATACTAGATGGCAGTTCTGGAGCTAAGAGGGAGAAGGCTTTAGCGTACTGCGGCCTAAGCCCGCTTAAATCTGTTCGGACGCCTGCCTGGTAGTCCCTTAAATTGGTTCGTACCAAACGCGGTCCGAAACCCAAAGCAACGCCGGTGATGCCTTGGCCAGTTGCGATTTCGAAAAGCAATGATCCCAAGCCGTATAGATCGCCCAACTTGAACGAGAGCTCATCATCGGCACCTTGGAGGAACAGAAACTCCGGCGGGGCGAAGCGGAAATCGCCTCGACCCATTAGGTACTTCTCAGGTGGAAGCCTTGATTGTTCAGCTAGATCTCGCGCTTTACCTAAGTCGGATACTTTGCATTCTGTAACGTTCCGTGGTCGAACAAAAAGCAGACAGTTGCTACTCTTGATGTCTCTGTGTACGCAGCCCTTTATGTGCATCTGGTGGATGCCTCTAACTGCACCTCGCCAGAGCTTCAACTTATCTTGCCAATCGAGGCTTCTGCGGTTACGCGCATCTATCAGAAGGGTCTCTAGGCAGTCTTCTGCACGCTCAAGGGCGTGATACCGAAAAGGAATTGCAACACCGCGCGCCGAGTCGATTGTGACTTGCACTTCTGCGGAATCGTAAATCCCGACCACGCTGGAGGATCTGTTCAGCTTCCGAAGTAGTCTCCCCTCCTCTTCAAACTCAACCATATCCATACTTCGAGCCCCTGGGGCAAGGATTTTTAGGGCCAAGTCCTTGTCATTCCGGGTATCCATGGCGTCGAAGACGAGACCATACTCTCCGCCTCCCCGGTAAGCTTGGAGAGCATACGGACCGAGCTGATTGCCGGCGAGAAACCTTATCCAGTTGTCGCGCTGACTATCCGCCATCGTTAGCTTCAGCCTCTCTGCCGTATACCCGCCGCAGTCGCTCGATCTCCTGTGGATGCCTCTTTAGGATTTCTACTATGTCGGCGGGCACTCGACCCTCTAGCAGCTCTAGCGCCTCCGCGGGAATCCCGTAGTAGCTAGCAAGTCGGTCCCCCACCTCTGGGCTGTACCGTCGTTCGCCTCGTTCTAGCCGCGAGAGTTGCGAAGCCGCGATGCCCAGCTGGTCAGCGACCGCGCGGAGGCTGTGACCCTGCTCCTCGCGCAGCCGGCGGAGCAAAGTAGCGGCACTCTCCTTGCCCGTCACCCTTGCAGGGTAGGACGTGTTGCCAGTGCTGGCAACGAACTTCGAGTAATAAAACAGGCATGTCGTATTTGCGACTTCAGTCGCCGGGGCGCAAGCGATTGCCCGCCGAGATCGTCGGGCGTACGCGAGGCACAACCGGGACCACAAGGGAGGTCAACCGTTGGAGGGCGATAGGCCAGCATGATCCGGACCAGGAGCGAAGTGATCAAGCCGATCGCTGAGGATCGTTCAAGCGGAGGCCCTGGTTGGGCGGCCGATGACTGTCTAGGAGCTACACCCCCTAATTCGTGTGCCGCGTGCCTGCCTGGGGTGTGCCTGGATGCGAGCGGTGGGGCGGCGGTAGTTCGTCTGTGTGGTTCGGCGGGCGGTACCAGTACCGGGAGGGTGTGAGGTGTTCCTCCGCAGCGGTCCAGGTGGTCCATCGGCGGGCTCGTCCTCCGGTGGTTTCGATGGTGCCATCGGGGAGCCGGCACCACCTGATCTGATCGACGATGACGAGGTGGGTTTCGGCCGAGAGTGCGTGGCGGACTTCGTTGCGGGTCAGCTCGACCTTGTCCGCCAGCTCTGAGGAGCCCTTGACCTCGATGTGCAGCTCTTCCATTACACGCGTGGCCCGAATGTCGTAGTCTCCCGGGTGCCGACGTTCTCGACGTCGTACTCCTCGACCAGGCGGTAATGGTCCATGACGGTCTGCACGGCGTGTTGTTCGATGGCGGCCTTGAGTGCCTGGTCGGTCATGTAGCCGGACCCGCTGGATCGACCGTTGCCGCCAGGTGTGTCGTCGCCGGCGGTGAGCTGACGTGGAGAGAGCGGCGAGCGGTCGGGCTCAGGGGGCTGCTTCGGGAGCTGAGCTTCTGGCGAGGTCTGCCGCTAGGCGGCCGGCGTCGGCAAGCTCGAAGCCGGGGACGCTGAGGCCCAGCCGTATCCGCTTGGTGCTGTTGCCTGGGAGACGGGCATCGGGTGCTTGTCCGATGGTGGTCTGGGCCTTGGTCAGCCGCCGCCGCAACGAGGGAATGTCGGCGATGTCGGCAAGGCGGATAGCGCTGTCGGCCAGGCGGCGTTCCGGTTCGAGTGCCGGCCGGTAGTCGGTATCGCGGGGCGGTCTGCCCTTGGCTCGGCCGCTCATGCTCTCAAGGATGACGGCGAGGTAATCGCCGTCGGGCTCTACGGCGTACTCGGCGTCGAGTACCCGCCCGCTGTCGTCGGTCATCCGCACGTCGCTCACTTTGGCATAGACGTGTGACGTGACAGCCGTAGGCCGCAGCGGACCGCGATAGCTCTGGGTGGTCCATCCGGTCGATGTTCGTGGCCGTGGTCCCCTCGACGTGGGTTAATTGTACCCGCGGTTCGTTTGCTGGGCGCCTCATCGACCGCGATGCTAGACGCTGCGCGTCAGCCGATCGTCAGCGAACGCCGTACCACGTGGCGACTCTCGATCATGCTCGACGGCCCGACCGATGCGTCTGACCACGCGGTACGGCACTCGATCACTCTTGCTGCTACGTCAGGTCACTTTACCCCCGACGGGGGTCGTCCCTTTGGTGGAGCGCTCCCGCCCTGCTGGGTGTGCCTCTCCTGCTCGGCCAGTTCGGGCGTCGTTGTGGTGGAGTGGCCGGACCGTCGCCGGGCCGGCCGCCCCAATCGGCGGATCAGCCCTTGATCAGCTTGACGACCGCGGTGTCGTTGACCTCGACGTACTGGTTGTACTCGCTGTCGTAGCCCTGGGCCCTGGTGCTGACCTCCACGTCACCCTTGACGAACGGCACGGTGCCGGTCGGCGTGGCGGTGGCGGTCCAGGCCGCCGGGCTGCCCGGGACGCAGTCCACGCGGGTGGTGAAGTCACCCCGGACGATGGTCTTCTTGACGATCTCGGTGACCGTGCCGTAGAGCGCCACGGAGGTCGGCTGGTTGCAGGTCACCGTGCCGTGCACGACCGCCTTGCCGCTCACCGTGCTGGCCGTGCCCTGCGTGGCCACGGCGAGCGCGAGGTCCAGCGGCGCCGGGGCCGGCGGGTTGGCGATGTGCACCTCGCCGCGGGCTGCCGCGGTGCCGCCCTCGCAGTGCTGCTCGAAGGTGGCGTCGAACGTCTGGACGTAGCCGTTCGGTCCGAAGGCGGCGTTGAGCACGGTGAACGTGCCGGTCAGCTCGTTGCAGCCGCGGCCGTTCCCGTCCAGGCTCAGGCCGGGGCCCGCGCCGTTGAACGGGTAGCGGGTCGCGTTCTCGTAGGTGCCCGGGGTCAGCGGCTGGCTGCCCGGGGCGTCGAAGTCCAGGTACCACCAGTCGCCGCCGTAGCCGTTGACGTTGACCGACACGTGGCTGGCGTCGGTCGACGCGGAGGTGGTGAGCTGGTCGCCGTCGGCGACCGAATAGGCGTACGACCCGCCGCCGGTGATGTAGTCGCCCTGGTCACCGCTGAAGGTGACCGAACCGGACGCCACCGGCTGCGCCTGTGCCGGCGCGGCAGCGACCAGCCCACCCAGCGCCCCCGTGATCGACAGGCTGGCCGCCAGGGCCGCCCTCCGCCAGGTCTTGTGCATCCCCGCTCCTCTCGGTGAGACAGCTGGGCGGTCGTACCGCCCGAAAGTTGCTGTCGATCAATTACCGCACGGAGTGGTGATGTCGTTACACCGCGAGGACGAAGCGTCCGAAAGGGACGGTCAGCGGATCACGGCGCGCAGCGTCTGCCCGGCCGGCTCGAAGCAGACGAGCCCTCGGCCCTGCTCGTCGGTCACCACCCACGGATGGCCCACGTACGTCTGCTGCCGGTAGGACTGCCCCGCCTGGAGCACCGCGTACCGCTGGCGTCGGCCGTCGTAGCCCAGCCAGTTGACGACCACGGGCGCGGTCCGGGCGTTGACGAAGTCGACGAAAGTCTCCGGCCCGCCCCCGCTGGAGCGCAGCGTCGCCTCCCGGGACGCCGGCAGCGGGGTGAGTTCGCCGGGCCGGGACACCGGCGGCGTCGTCCGGCTGGCCGACGGCTTCGGCGCCGATGGTCGGGCGGTCGGAGTGGTGCGGCGGGGCGGGGCGGACGCGCGGGTCGGCAGCGCCGCGCGGGTAGAGAGCGACACGGGCGCCGGGGAGTACGACTCGGTCGCCAGGTCCGCGGCCGGCGTGCCGGGCGAGGCCAGGATCGCCTCGGCGCCGCCGGGCGGCGGCAGGTCGGGGCGGCGCGGCATGGCGAAGAAGCTGAGCGTGCCGGCCAGCACCACCACCATGACCCCGATCGCCACCGAGGCGAGCGTGGCCGGGGACGGGTCGCGGAGCCAGGCCCCGCCGCCGCTCGGCGGGGCCGGCCGGGCGCGGCGTCGGCCGGACGGGATTCCGGTGCCGTGCGGTGAATCGGTCATGGCCTCGATCCCGCGAGCGGTGCCGTCCGTTCCACGGCAGGGGGCTCCGATTATGCGGGACGGGCAGCGTTCCCAGTCAATGGCTGGCGGGGCCACCGGTTCCGGCCGGTGAGCTGGGGCGGACCAGTCGTCCGGGCAACGTTCCCCGCCGATCCGGCCGCGTGGACGCATAGCAGATCGACTCGTTCGGCGAGGTCTGTCCACAAGCCCCTTTGTTGTCCACAGGCGAGCGGTCCCGGCGCCCGCACGGTCGGCCCGATGGGCAGGCTCCACCACGGCACGTCCGAGTCTGACCGTTGGAGGCCGCCATGGCGCCCCGCACCCCGCTTCCGCCGTACCGTCGACTGCCGTTGCTCGTCACGGCCGACGGTGACCTGCTCGACGAGCTGTTGCGCCTGGCCGCGGCCGGCGGCACCGAGGTCGAGCTGGCGGCCGACCCGGCGGCCGCCCGTGCCCGCTGGGCGCCCGCTCCGCTGGTGCTGGTCGGCGCCGACCAGGCCGCGGCCTGCCTGCGGGCCCGCCTGCCGCGGCGTCCGCGCACCGTGCTGGTCGGGCGCTCCGGACAGCTCGATCCGGGTACGGAGTTGGCCGAGCTGATCGGCGCCGAGCATGTCGCGGCGCTGCCCGCGGCGGAACCCTGGCTGGTCGACCGGTTCGCCGAGTGCGTGACCGGGCCGGTCGGCGCGGGCCCGGGTCGGGTCGTGGCGGTGCTCGGCGGGCGCGGTGGCGCGGGAGCCAGCGTGCTCGCCGGAGGGCTCGCGGTCAGTGCGGCCCGGGCCCGGCTCCGCACGCTCCTGGTCGACGCCGACCCGTTGGGCGGCGGCCTCGATCTGGTGCTCGGGTGGGAGCAACTCGACGGGTTGCGCTGGCCCGAACTGGCCGGTGCCGACGGCCGGGTGGATCCACCGTCGCTGGTCCGCGCGCTGCCCAGCCGTGGCGACCTGGTGGTGCTCTCGTGGGACCGGGGGGACCTGCGGCACCTGCCGGCCGAGGCGATGGCCGCCACTGTCGACGCCGGCCGGCGCGGGCGGGACCTGGTCGTGCTCGACCTGCCCCGGCATCTCGACGACGCGGCGGTGATCGCCCTCCAGGCGGCCGACCGCGCGTTCCTCGTGGTGCCCGCGGAGCTGCGTGCCACCGCCGCCGCGGCCCGGGTGGCCGCCGTGGTGGCACCCCAGTGCGCCGACCTCTCGGTGATCGTGCGCGGCCCGGCTCCGGGCCGGCTCCGGGCGGCCGAGGTGGCCCGCGCGCTCGGCCTGCCGCTCGCCGGCACGCTCCGGCCGGAGCCCGGCCTGTGCCGGGGGCTGGAGCGCGGCGAGGCCCCGGGCGCCACCGGCAAGGGCCCGCTCGCCGTGCTGTGCCAGCGGCTCGTCGACGAGCTGACCGGTCGGTCCGCGGCGGGCGCGGCGTGACCGGCCCGGCCGATCCGGGAGAGCTGGCCGCCCGCGTCCGGCACCGCTTCGCCGCCGACGCCACCCCGGTCACCTCCGCCGCGGTGGTCTCCGCGGTACGCGCCGAGCCGGGAGCTGGCGTGCTCGGCGACACCACTCTGCTGCGGATCGCCGACCGGGTGCACGACGACCTCGTCGGTGCCGGCCCGCTCGCGCCGCTCCTCGCCGACCCGCAGGTCACCGACGTGCTGGTGAACGGCGTCCGGGTCTGGGTCGACCGGGGGCGAGGCCTGCACCAGGTGGCCGTGCCGCTCGGCACGGTCGACGACGTACGCCGGTTGGCGCAGCGGTTGACCGCGGCGGCCGGTCGCCGGCTGGACGACGCCTCGCCCTACGCCGACGCGCGACTACCGGACGGCACCCGGCTGCACGCCGTGCTGCCACCGGTGGCGACCGACGGCCCCTACCTGTCGCTGCGTACCTTCCGGCAACGGCCGTTCACGCTGGCGGAACTGGTCGACCACGGCACCGTGCCCCGGCCGGTCGCCCCGCTGCTCGACGCGGTGGTGGCCGCCCGGCTCGCGTACCTGGTGACCGGCGGCACCGGCTCCGGCAAGACCACGCTGCTCAACACGTTGCTCGGGCTGGTGCCCGGCACCGAGCGGATCGTGCTGGTGGAGGACGCCGCCGAGCTGCGCCCGGTGCACCCGCACGTGATCGGGTTGCAGGCGCGCACCGCGAACGTCGAGGGCGTCGGCGCGGTCGGCCTCAGCGACCTGGTCCGGCAGGCGCTCCGGATGCGACCGGACCGGCTCGTGGTGGGTGAGTGCCGGGGCGCCGAGGTGGTCGACCTGCTGGCCGCGTTGAACACCGGCCACGACGGCGGGGCGGGGACGCTGCACGCCAACGCCCCGGCGGATGTGCCCGCCCGACTGGAGGCGCTCGGGATGCTCGGCGGGCTGCCGCGGATCGCGTTGCACGCCCAGGTCGCCGCCGCCCTGCAGGTCGTCCTTCAGGTACGCCGGACCGGTGAGGGGCGGGTGCTCGACTCGATCGGCCTGCTCCTGCCGGGTGGCCCCGACCGGGTGGTGACAGTTGTTCCGGCCTGGATCCGGGGCCGTGGTCTCGGCCTGGCCGCCCGGCCGCTCGGCAACCTGCTGCGCGAGCGGGGCGTGCCCGTGCCGCCGATCCTCTGCGCGGTCTGGCCCGACGCGGCAGGCCCCTCGTGATCGGCCAGCTCGTGACCGGCCAGCTCGGGCTGGTGGTCGTGCTGCTGATCGGTGCCGCGGTGACGGTCGGCTGGCCGGTACGCGCCGGCCGGACCCGACAGCGGGCCGTTCTCGACCCGGGACCCGGTCCCGGCCGCCGGCCCACCCCTGACCGGCGGCCCGCCTCGACGTCGGGCGGTCGGGCCGCGTTCCCGACGCGGCCGGCCCCTGACCGGCGGCCCGCCTCGACGTCGACGGGTCTGGCTGCGTTCCGGACCGTCTCCGTGCGGCGGGCCCTGCCGGCGGCGGCGCTGCTCGGTGGCGGGGTGGGGGCGCTCCTCGGTGGTCCGGTGGCCGCGCTGGCACTCGCCGGCTACGGCACGCTCGCGGCCCGGGCGGCGGTACGCAGGCGCACCCGGCAGGCCGCCCAGTCGGAGCACCGTCGTAATCTCGACCGGCTCGGTGCCGTCGCCGCCGATCTGCGGGCCGGTCTGCCCACCGGCCACCTGCTCGACAACGGTACGGGGCGGATCGCGCGGCTGACCCGGGCCGCGGTGCGACTTGCCGACCGGACCGGAGCGCCGCTGGCCGACCTGCTCGAACGGATCGAAGCCGACGCCCGCGCGGCCGACCGAGGGCTCGCCGCTGCCGCCGCCCAGGCCGCCGGGGCGCGGGCGACGGCGTGGCTGCTGGCCGCCCTGCCGCTCGGCGGGATCGGTCTCGGCTACGCCATCGGCGTCGACCCGGTGGCCGTGCTCCTGCACACGCCGGTGGGCGGTGGCAGCGCCGTGGCGGCCGTGGCCCTCCAGGTGGGCGGGCTGCTCTGGGCGGAACGGCTCGGCGCCGGGCCAGGGCGGGCGGCCTGATGTCCCGCCAGGTGGTCGCCGCCGTCTGCCTCGGCGGCGCCGCTTCCCTCCTGCTCGTCACCGGGGCCACCGCCCGGCCGGTCCGGCGGCTGCGCCGGCTCGCACCCACCCCTCGGCAAGGCCGCCCGAGCTGGTGGCCGGACCGGATCCGGCTGGGTGCCGGCCTGACCGCCGTGGCCGTGGCGGTGGTCGCCGGTGGCTGGGCCGGTCTGCTCACCGGTCTGCTGGCCGGTGTGGCCGCCGACCTTCTGCTGCGCCGGATCGAGCCCCGCGCCGTACGGGAGCGTCGCTTGCGCGAAACCGCGGACCTGCCGCTCGCCGCCGATCTGCTGGCAGCGGCGCTCCGGGCCGGCGCACCTGTCGACCGCTCGGCGCTCGCGGTCGCCGAGGCGCTCGGCGGGCCACTCGCGGACCGGCTCGGCCGGGTGGGCCGCACGCTGGGCCTGGGCGGTACGGCGACCGAGGCGTGGGCGCACCTGCGCC
Source organism: Micromonospora sp. DT227 (assembly GCF_049841835.1). Classification (NCBI taxonomy): domain Bacteria; kingdom Bacillati; phylum Actinomycetota; class Actinomycetes; order Micromonosporales; family Micromonosporaceae; genus Micromonospora; species Micromonospora sp. DT227. The sequence continues at coordinate 872,813 of NZ_JBNCLA010000001.1, forward strand.
CGGTCTCCGGGGCGGAAAGCCTGGTGACCGCCGCGGTCCGCTCGTCGAACAGTGGCGCCGCGCTGGCCGGCGCGCTCACCCGACTCGCGGACGACCTGCGGGCGGAGCGCTCGACCGCGGCCGAGGCGGCGGCCCGACGAGCGGGCGTGCTCATCGTGTTGCCGCTCGGGCTGTGCTTCCTGCCCGCCTTCATTCTCGCCGGTCTGGTGCCGGTGATCGTCGCCGTCCTCGGCGACGTGCTGTGAACCATCGAGAAGGGACGTACGACATGCGCAAGCTCCTCACCCGACTGCGGGGTGACGCCGGCATGAACACCGCGGAGTACGCCGTGGGCACCCTCGCGGCGGTCGCCTTCGCCGGCATCCTGCTGAAGGTGCTCACCTCCGGGAACGTGCAGTCCGCGCTGACCGCTGTCATCGACCGGGCCTTGAAGTGACCGGGCGCCGGTGGGCCGGCCGTCACCGTGGCCGGTGCGCCTGCGTTCCGGCCGCCCCGGTGGCGAGTGGTGGGGCGCCGTACGGCGTCCGGTGTGGCACCGCCCACCGTCGCCACTGGGACGCCCGGGAACGGGGGTCGTTCACCGCCGAGCTGGCGGTCGGTCTGCCGGCGTTGATGTTCCTGCTCGTCGCCGGCCTCACCGCGGTCGACGCGGTGACCACGCGTGCCGGCTGCGTCGACGCGGCCCGGGAAGCGGCACTCGCCGCCGCGCGGGGCGAGCCCGGCCCACCAGCCGCCGCCCGGTACGCCCCGGCGGGCGCGGAGGTGACGTTGACCGTGACCGGTGACCGGGTGATCGCGACCGTCCGGGCACCCATCCGGACGTTCGGCACGAGGCTGCCCCGGTCGACCGTCTCCGGCGTCGCGGTGGCCGCCGTGGAACCCGGCGCTCCCGGGCCGGTGTCGTGACGCCGCCAACGCCGCCAACGCCGGAGAAGCCGGGAACGCTGGAGAAGTCGGGAAGGCCGGCTACGCCGGAAACGCCAGGGCGGCTGGGGACGCTGGAGAAGCTGGGGACCTTGTCACCGACCGTCAGCTCGGCCGACCGTGAGCCGCACCCGGATGAATTGTCGGACCCCGCCGGGCCGCACCTTGCCGGAGCGGGCCCTGCCGGGCTGGGCCTCGCCGAGCCGGACCTCGCCGGGCCGAGCCCTGACAGGCCAGACCTTGCCGGACTGAGCCCTGACAAGCCGAGCCTTGCCGGGCCGAGCCCTGACGGGTCGAGCCCTGACAAGCCGAGCCCTGACGGGTCGAGCCCTGACAAGCCGAGCCTTGCCGAGCTGAGCCCTGACAGGCCGAGCCTTGCCGGGCCGAGCGCTGACGGGTCGAGCCTTGGTGAACCGCACGCACACGGACGGCCCACCGGCTGGTCGGTGGACGAGCGGGGCGGGGCGACCGTGTGCCTGCTCGCCATCGGCCTGGTGTTCGTGCTCGTGGGGCTGTTCGGTGCCGGGCTCGGGGCCGCCCGCTGCGCGCGCCATCAGGCCCGGGTGGCGGCCGACTTCGGCGCCCTCGCGGGCGCGAGCCTGGTGCTCGACGGGGCGGACGCCGCCTGCGGGTCGGCCGACGCGCTGGTGTCCGCCAACGCCGGCCGGATGACCGGGTGCCGGGTCGACGGCCTCGACCTGATCGTCACGGCGCAGGTACGGGTCGCGCCGCTACCCGGGTTGACCCGCGTCGCCACCGCCACGTCCCGGGCCGGCCCGTCGCGCGAACTCGCCGTCGCGCCATGACCATCGCCTGCCGCCTGCCGCCTGCCGCCTGCCGCCTGCCTGACGACACTGGTTTCGCTACCGGCGGCCGGGCGGCGGAGCCCACCCGGCGGTCGACCGGTGGAGCCCGCCGTGACGGGCCGCACCGGTCGACGCCGGCGTCAGCGGGACTGGAGCGCGTCCAGGCCCACCGCCATGGCGATGACCAGGCGACGGTCGATGTGCGGGTGGTGGATGTCGACGACGTACCGGTCGCGCAGGCCCCACTTCTTGTCGACCGAGAACACCGGCTGGCCGCCGGCCAGGAAGTCGAAGTGGTAGGGCAGCCAGGAGAGCGAGTCGACGAAGCGGCGCAGCAGCGCCACCGGCAGGCTGCGCTCCTGTCCCGTCGCGGGCGGCAGACCGGGCTGCTCGACGTGCCAGGTCGAACGCAGCAGCGACTGGGCGAAGTCCTTGCGGAACAGGCCGATCGGGGTGCCGGCGTGGTCGGTCACGTCGTAGGTGGCGCCGAGGTCGAGCCGTTGGCGGGCCTTGAACCCGAGCAGGGGGTACTGCTTGGTGTCGTCGGTGTAGATGGTGACCTGCTCCTTGAAGGCGAGCCGCTTCTGCTGCGCGAACGCGAGCAGCCCGCCCTCGGAGCCGTCCGGTGCCATGGCGTGCACCTCGTACTGGTTGACCATCATCCGGATCCGCTGGCGGACGATGAACCGGTGCTGGGCCTGCAGGCTGTCGAGCGACATCTGATCTCCTTCGAGGGGTCGCCGGAGTCTCGCACAACGCCGCCACCAGCGCGTACCGCTGGTCAGCCCTGACGGTGACCTTGATCGACTCCCGCACACCGAAGTGACGGTGCCGGTCATCGTCCGACACCGTCCTCCCGGTGAGCTGGCGAGACGCCACCCGGCCCGTCCGCGCTCACTCGCACAGCGGTTCGTGCCGCGACGGGCGGTCAGCGTCCGCCGTCGACCGTGGCCTTCATCGCCCACGTGTTGAGCACCTGGTGGATACCGCGCAGGCGTTCGTTGATCTGGTCCAGCCGCTCCGCCTGGGCCAAATTCGCCAGCGCGGTACCCAGCGCTATCTGCTGGTCCGGGGTGAGGCTTTCCTGGTCGATGGTGTAGAGCAGCTCGACGGTCTCGGCGATCGTGTCGGCCACGGCGGCACCTCCGGCGGGACGGGTCTCGGGGTCGCGTCTGCGCTACCGGAATGATGCATGGAAGCGCTCCCATACATCAATGCCCCGTGACACCCATCCTCATGCACCCGTCCCACCCACCAGACTCACTCCTCCCACCAACCCGCCCGTCGATCTTGCATCTTGCGCCCAGGCGTATTGGACAAACAGGGCGCGGCGTGGGCCGAAACTGCAAGATCGACGGGGCGGGCGGGGTCTGCGCTGGTCGAGCATGGGGCGGCGCGTCGGGGGGCGGGAACAGTCCTCGCTCGCTGGTGTCACCGCCTCGGTGGGCCGAGGTGGTGACGAGTGGTGCGGCGAGGTCAGTCCGTCGTGATGCGGTCGGTCGCCGATCGCCGGGCTGCCCGGTCGTCCTGCCGTGGCAGCACCCCGTCGCGCTCCGCCCCCGGCCCCGACTCGTCATCCGCCGCGGCGTCACCCGACAAGCCACCACCCGCCGTCGCATGGACGCCCACCGTATGGACGCCCGCCGCACGGACGCTCGCCGCGTCGCTGGCCGCCGCGTCGACGGCCGCCGCGTTGACGGCCGTCGCGGTGCTCGACGCGGCGGCGAGGTTGGTGAGCACCACGTCGAGGACCTTGACGGCTTCCGGCTTGGCCAGCGGGTTGTTGCCGTTTCCGCACTTCGGGGACTGGACGCAGGACGGGCAGCCGGTCTCGCACCCGCACTCGACGATCGCGTCGCGGGTGGCGCGCAGCCAGGCGGCGGCCGTCCGGTACGCGCGCTCGGCGAAACCCGCCCCGCCGGGGTGACCGTCGTAGACGAACACGGTCGGGGCCTCGGTGTCCGGGTGCAGGGCGGTCGACAACCCGCCGATGTCCCAGCGGTCGCACGTCGCCATCAGCGGCAACAGGCCGATCGCGGCGTGCTCGGCGGCGTGCAGCGCGCCCGGCACGTCGGCGACCTCGACGCCGGCACGAGCCAGCGACTCCGGCGAGAGCGTGAACCAGACCGCGACCGTACGCAGCTCGCGCGCGGGCAGGTCCAGCGGGCGGGTGTCGATCACCTCGCCGGTGGCGATACGCCGGCGCTGGTACGACACCACCTGGCTGGTCACGTCCACCTCGCCGAGGAACAGCCCGACCGGGCCGGCGTCGACGTACGAGCGGACGGACACCACGGACAGCGAGGTGACGTCGCGGGCGTGGGTGGACCAGTCCGGCTCCTCGGTGTGCACCAGCGCGCACCCGTCGGCCAGGTCGAGGGTGTCGACCACGTACGACACGCCCTGGTGCAGGTAGACCGCGCCGGTGTGGAGCAGGAAGTGCGCGGAGCCGCCGTCGACGGTGCCGAGCAGCCGCCCGGTGGACTCCTCGACCACGCAGACCGGCGCGCCGCCCTCGCCGCGCAGGTCCACCTCGGGGCGTTCCCGGTGCCGCCAGTACCAGCCGGTGGGCCGCTGCCGCAGCGCGCCCGCCTCGACCAGCGAGTCCACCGCCTCCTTCGCGCCGTCGCCGAACAGGTCCAGGTCGGCGGCGGTGAGCGGGGCCTCGTGCGCGGCGCAGGCGAGTTGCGGCGCGAGCACGTACGGGTTGGCCGGGTCGAGCACGGTGGCCTCGACGGGACGCCCGAACAGCGCCTCCGGGTGGTGCACGAGGTAGGTGTCGAGCGGGTCGTCGCGGGCCACCAGCACCGCGAGCGCCTCGTCGCCGGAGCGCCCGGCCCGGCCGGCCTGCTGCCAGAGCGAGGCGCGGGTGCCGGGCCAGCCGCAGATCAGCACCGCGTCCAGCCCGACCAGGTCGACGCCGAGTTCGAGCGCGTTGGTGGAGGCGAGCCCGAGCAGGTCGCCGTGCAGCAGCGCCCGTTCCAGCTCGCGTCGCTCCTCGCGCAGGTAGCCGGCCCGGTAGGCGGCGACCCGGTCGCCCAGCCCCGGCACCGCCTCGTCGAGCGACCGCCGCGCGTTCGCGGCGACCACCTCGGCGCCCTTGCGGGACCTGACGAAGGCGAGCGTGCGTACCCCCTCGACCACGCTGTCGGCGAGCAGGTCGGCGGTCTCCCGGAGCGCGGAGCGCCGGACCTGGACGAGATCAGCGTCGACGGACGAATCCGTGGGCGGCAGCAGCGGCGGCTCCCAGAGCGCGAACGCCACCCCGCCGCGCGGCGACGTGTCCTCGGTGACGGCGGTGACGGGCAGGCCGGTGAGCCGCCCGGCCGCCGTCGCCGGGTCGCCCGACGTGGCCGAGGCCAGCAGGAACACCGGCGTACGCCCGAAGCGGGCGCACTGTCGACGCAACCGCCGCAGCACGTGCGCGACGTGTGAGCCGAAGACGCCCCGGTAGGTGTGGCACTCGTCGACGACCACGTACGCGAGCCGGCGCAGGAAGCCGGACCAGTGGGCGTGCCCGGGCAGGACGCCGTGGTGCAGCATGTCCGGGTTGGTGAGCACGAACCGGGCGTGCCGACGGATCCACTCCCGTTCGGTGCGCGGGGTGTCGCCGTCGTAGGTGGCCGGGCGTACCCCGTCGAGGTCCAGGCCGGCGACGGCGCGGAGCTGGTCGGCGGCGAGCGCCTTGGTCGGGGCCAGGTAGAGCACCGTGGCGCGCGGGTCGGCGAGCAGCGTGCTCAGCGCGGGAAGCTGGTACGCCAGCGACTTGCCGGACGCCGTGCCGGTGGCGACGACGACGTGCTGCCCCGCGTACGCCAGCTCGGCGGCCTCGGCCTGGTGCCGCCACGGCGCGACCACGCCGCGTCGCGCGAACGCCGCCCGCAGCTCCGCGGGCGCCCAGTCGGGCCACGGTGCCGGCTCGCCGACGCGGGCCGGCACCCGCTCGACGTGGGTGACCGGGTCGGTGGCGTGGCGCAGCCGCAACCGGCGCAGCAGCTCGTCCGGCGTACGCCTCGGGCCGGGGCTGTCGTCGGTCACGTCCTGCACTCTCGCACTGGTGTTCGGAATTGGGAACCGTCGGGTCGGGGTATGGGGAGGGCCGGGCCGGTGACCCGAAGCGGTCGCACGGGGGGATGGTTAGATGCCCAGGAGAGTTTACCGAGGAGGGGCCGATGGAGCTGTCGCTGGCGACCCACACCGTGGGGGAGCACACGGTGCTCGAGGTCGGCGGTGAGGTGGATGTCTACACCGCACCCCGCCTGCGGGAACGGCTCATCGAGCTGATCGACGGTGGGGCCCGCCACGTGGTGGTGGACCTGGGTCGGGTGGACTTCCTCGACTCGACCGGCCTCGGCGTGTTGGTCGGCGCGCTCAAGCGGCTCCGGTCGGCCAGCGGCTCGTTCGCGCTGGTCTGCGACAAGGAGCCGCTACTCAAGATCTTCCGCATCACCGCCCTGGATCAGGTCTTCCCGCTGCACCCGACGGTCGACGCGGCTATCGCCGCCGACACCACCGGCGCGTGATGGCCACCGTCAAGCTCTCCTTCTCACCGGCGCCGGTGCACGTGCGCACCGCCCGCCTGGTCGGTGTCGCGGTGGCCCGGCGGGCCGGGGTCCGCGAGGACCTGCTCGACGAGGTGCGGCTGGCCATCGGTGAGGCGTGCACCCGGGCGGTCGCGCTGCACCGGCAGTACGGGCTGGCGGAGCTGGTCTACGTGGAGATGTCCGACGGCGGGCCGTACACGGTGCGGGTGGTGGACCGGGCCCCGATCGAGGCGGGTCTCGGGTTGGCCGCGCTCGGCCCGGACGAGCTGGCGAAGGAGTCGCTCAGCGAGGACGCGCTCACCACCGGCGTGGGGTTCGCCCTGCTCGCCGGTTTCGTGGAGGACCTCCAGGTCCGCCCGGTCGACGAGGGTGTCGGCACCGAGGTCCGGATGGCCTGGCCGACCGGCCGCGGCTGATCCGATCGTTCCGCAGGCCGCGTTCCCCGCACGGGGAGCGCGGCCTCGTCGTGTTGACCGGCCCGTATATCAGATTTCCTCGCATAACACAGTTACGAAGATCATCGAGACACGGTGCCCCCTCCGTGTGACCCTCACCACGCCGGAGGGCTACAGTACCCGGGTTGTCAGCAAGTGATCGCTCCCCGCAGCCAGCGGGAACGGGTCGATGGCGCGCGCTGGCGAGTTCGCATCCAGGCGTCGGCCGTGCGTCTCCACGAGCCGACGCGAGTGTTCGGTACAGGAGGACACAGATGTCCGGGACCTTGGCCGCCGACGGCGGCGCACTGTCCCTTACCGGAGCCAACGTGACGTACGTCGTCATCGCCGCGGTCATCGCGCTGGTGGCGCTCGTCTTCGCCGCCGCCTTGACCAAGGCGGTACTGGCAGCCGGTACGGGAACCACCAACATGCAGGAGATCTCCGGGGCGGTGCAGGAGGGCGCGTCGGCGTACCTGCTGCGGCAGTTCCGCACCCTGGCGATCTTCGTGGTGATCGCCGTCGTGCTGCTGTTCCTGCTGCCGGTGCACGACACCGACGGGAACCAGACGCTGGTGAAGATCGGCCGGTTGGCGTTCTTCGTGGTGGGTGCGCTGTTCAGCGCGTTCATCGGCGGCGCCGGCATGTGGCTGGCCACTCGCGCCAACCTGCGGGTCGCCGCCGCCGCGCGGGAGCGCGAAGGTGGCCGTGAGGGCGCCATGAAGATCGCCTTCCGCACCGGCGGCGTGGTCGGCTTCCTCACCGTCGGCCTCGGCCTGTTCGGTGCGGCGCTCGTCGTCATCCTGTTCCGGGGCGACGCGCCGACCGTGCTGGAGGGCTTCGGCTTCGGCGCCGCGCTGCTGGCCATGTTCATGCGGGTCGGTGGCGGCATCTTCACCAAGGCCGCGGACGTCGGCGCGGACCTGGTCGGCAAGGTCGAGCAGGGCATCCCGGAGGACGACCCGCGCAACGCCGCGACCATCGCCGACAACGTGGGCGACAACGTCGGCGACTGCGCCGGCATGGCCGCCGACCTGTTCGAGTCGTACGCGGTCACGCTGGTCGCCGCGCTGATCCTGGGCCGGGCCGCGTTCGGCGAGGACGGCCTGGTCTTCCCGCTGATCATCTCCACCATCGGCGTGCTGGTCGCCATCGTCGGCGTGTTCATCACCCGGCTGCGCGCCAGCGACCGCAACGGCCTGACCGCGATCAACCGGGCCTTCTACCTCTCCGCGGTGATCTCCGCGGTGCTGGTGTCGATCGCCGCGTTCGCGTACCTGCCGGCCACGTTCGGCGAGCTGGAGGGCGGGCTGACCGACGTCGACCGCAACCCGCGGCTGGTGGCCATCGGCGCGGTCGTGATCGGCATCGTGCTGGCCGCCGCGATCCAGGCGCTGACCGGCTACTTCACCGAGACCAACCGGCGCCCGGTGCAGGACATCGGCAAGAGCTCGCAGACCGGTGCCGCCACCGTCATCCTGGCCGGCATCAGCATCGGCCTGGAGTCGGCTGTCTACTCGGCGCTGCTGATCGGCGCCGGCGTCTTCGGCGCGTTCCTGCTCGGCGGTAGCTCGATCACGCTGTCGCTGTTCGCGGTCGCGCTGGCCGGCACCGGCCTGCTCACCACCGTCGGCGTCATCGTCGCGATGGACACGTTCGGCCCGATCTCGGACAACGCGCAGGGTGTGGCCGAGATGTCCGGCGACATCGACGAGCACGGCGCGCGCACGCTGACCGAGCTGGACGCGGTCGGCAACACCACCAAGGCGATCACCAAGGGCATCGCGATCGCCACCGCGGTGCTGGCCGCGACCGCGCTGTTCGGCTCGTACACCGACACGCTGCGGACCTCGTACTCCGACGCGGGTGTGGGCGACGTCGGCACCGAGATCCTCAACGCGCTGAACGTGGCCAACCCGCGCAACCTGGTCGGCCTGATCATCGGCGCGGCCGTGGTCTTCCTCTTCTCCGGTCTGGCCATCAACGCGGTCTCCCGCTCGGCCGGCGCCGTGGTGATGGAGGTCCGCCGGCAGTTCCGCGAGCTGCCCGGCATCATGGACCGCACCCAGCGGCCCGAGTACGGCAAGGTCGTGGACATCTGCACCCGGGACGCGCAGCGCGAGCTGCTGACCCCCGGCCTGCTGGCCATCCTGGCCCCGATCGCGGTCGGCTTCGGCCTCGGCCCGGGCGCGCTGGCGTCGTACCTGGCCGGCGCGATCGGCGCGGGCACCCTGATGGCGGTCTTCCTGTCCAACTCCGGCGGCGCCTGGGACAACGCCAAGAAGCTCGTCGAGGACGGCGCGTACGGCGGCAAGGGCTCCGAGGCGCACGCCGCCACCGTCATCGGCGACACGGTCGGCGACCCGTTCAAGGACACCGCCGGCCCGGCGATCAACCCGCTGATCAAGGTGATGAACCTGGTCTCGCTGCTGATCGCGCCGGCCGTGGTGGCCTGGAGCGTGGGCGACGACAAGAACCCCGCGCTGCGGATCACGATCGCCGTGGTGGCCGCGCTGATCATCGCGGCGGCGGTGGTGTTCAGCAAGCGCAAGGGCGTGGTGATGGACAGCTCGGACCACGGTGCGGGCACCTCGGACCAGCACCCGGAGACGGTGGGCGCCTGACCTCGGGACGGTTCCCGGCCGGCCCCGGTCGGCCGGGAACCGTCCCGTGCGCGAAACCTGACCGGTGGCGGTTCCCCCCGGAGGTCGTACGCTGCATCGCATGCGTACGCGCCGGGCGGCAACCGCCGGAAAGCTCACGGTGGTCCTGGCCACGCTGGTCCTCGTCGCCGCCGGCTGCGGCGGGCCCAGCCCTCGGGCCTGGGCCGCGTCGGTGTGCCAGGCGCTCACCCCGTGGCGCGCGGAGATCTCCAAGCTGACCAGCAGCACCCGGCAGCAGATGACCGCGCAGACCACTCCGCCGCAGGCCAAGGAGAACCTGGTGCGGTTGTTCGCCGGGGCGGAGCAGGCCAGCGAGACGGCCCGACGCAAGGTCGAGGAGGCGGGCGTGCCGGAGGTCGACCACGGCCCCGAGGTCTCCGCCGGGTTCCGTGGCTCGCTGAGCAAGATGCGGGACGCGTACGGGCGGGCCCGGACCACCATCGACCGGCTCGACACCGCCCAGGCCGGCCCGTTCTACGACGGCGTGCGCGCCGCCGTGGACACGCTGAACCAGGAGTACGACGCGAGCGCGCTGGACACCAGCAAACTCAACTCACCCGAACTCAAAGAGGCCTTCGACGAGGTCCCGGAGTGTCGCTGACGCCACCCTCCCCGAATCCGAACCCGGCCCGCCAGCCCTCGCTGTTCTCCACCGAGGCGGCCGATCCCGCGCTGGCGGACCTCGCCGGCCTGCTCGCCGGGCCGGGTGAGGTGGTGCGGATGGGCGGCACGGCCCGGCTCTCCGTGGTGGTGGACGCGGCCTGGCGGGTGCACGTGCTGGTGGCCGAGCTGGGTGCCCGGGGCGTGCCGGCGGGCTGGGAGCCGACCGGGGACGGCCGGTACCGGGTGCGCACCGCGTACGCGAGCACGCTGACGCCGCTCGCCCGGGGCTGGCTGCACGGCGCGGCGAAGCGACCGCCGGCCCGGTTCCACCTCGACGGGCGACGGTTGCGGCTCTGGGCCGCCGCGGCCGGGGCCGCCGAACCGGCCGGGTTCCGGCTCGGGCTCGGCCCCGCCGACGAGCAGTGCTGGAAGGCGGTGCGCGCCGCGCTGGCCGCGGTGGGACTGCCGGCCGCGTTCGTGGAGCCGGGGGAGGGCGGGCCCGCGTACCGGATCGGTGGGCGGCGGGTGACCCGGCTGGCGGAGCTGGTGGGGGAACGGCCGCCGGCCGCGCCGCCCGCCGACTGGCCGGGCCCGCACGGCTGACCCGTCGGCGCAACCCCGCCGGCTGTCCGATCGCCGACCGTCCCGGCGGCGGTTTGCGCAGGAATTCGACTGGAGCCGCCTCCGCCGGGGGGTGTGTGATCGTCACAGTGACCCGCCCGGCGCCCTACCCACGGTGTACGGTGGCGCCGTCCGGCAGGGTGCGCCGGCGACCGCCGGGGAGGTGGCCGGTTCGCCGCCCACGAAACCCGGGGCGCGGACGGCGCGTTACGTTGGACGTCCGGGCCGACCGCGGTCCGGGCGGTGCAACACGGCCCGGAGTGGGCGTGGCCTAGGAGTGAGGTCGGGGAGAGACGTGCCGAGCAACGCTGGAACCACCCGTCTGGTCATCGTCGAGTCACCGGCGAAGGCCAAGACGATCTCGGGCTACCTCGGCCCGGGGTACGTCGTGGAGGCCAGCTTCGGCCACGTCCGGGACCTGCCCCGCAACGCCGCCGACGTGCCGGCGAAGTACAAGGGCGAGCCGTGGGCGCGGCTCGGCGTCGACGTCGACAACGGCTTCCACGCGCTCTACGTGGTCTCGGCCGACCGCCGCCAGCAGATCAACAAGCTGGTGAAGCTGGCCAAGGAGGTCGACGAGATCTTCCTGGCCACGGACGAGGACCGCGAGGGCGAGGCGATCGCCTGGCACCTGGTGGAGACGCTCAAGCCCAAGGTGCCGGTCAAGCGGATGGTCTTCCACGAGATCACCAAGCCGGCCATCCAGGCCGCGGTGGCCAACCCCCGGGAGATCGACCGCGACCTGGTCGACGCCCAGGAGGCCCGGCGCATCCTGGACCGGCTCTACGGCTACGAGGTCTCCCCGGTGCTGTGGAAGAAGGTCATGCCGAAGCTCTCGGCGGGCCGGGTGCAGTCCGTCGCGACCCGGATCGTGGTCGAGCGGGAGCGCCAGCGGATGGCGTTCCGCACCGCCGAGTACTGGGACATCCTGGCCACCCTGGCGGTGGCGAAGCCGGGTGAGGGCCCGCGCACGTTCAACGCCACCCTCGTCGCGCTGAACGGCGACCGGATCGCCACCGGCAAGGACTTCGAGCCGACCACCGGCCGGGTGCGCGCCGGCGCGGGCGTCGTGCACCTCGACGAGGGCGGCGCCAGGGGGCTGGCCGCCCGGCTGGCGGACCGGCCGTTCGCGGTCACCCGGGTCGAGGAGAAGCCCTACCGCCGTCGCCCGTACGCGCCGTTCATCACCTCCACGCTCCAGCAGGAGGCGGCCCGCAAGATGCGGTTCTCGTCCCAGCAGACGATGCGCACCGCGCAGCGGCTCTACGAGAACGGCTACATCACCTACATGCGTACCGACTCGGTGAACCTGTCGGAGACCGCCATCGCGGCGGCCCGCCGGCAGATCGTCGAGCTGTACGGCGAGCGCAGCGTGCCGCCGGAGCCGCGCCGCTACACCGGCAAGGTGAAGAACGCGCAGGAGGCGCACGAGGCGATCCGCCCGGCGGGCGACAACTTCCGCACCCCGGGCGACGTGGCCAAGGAGCTGTCCGGCGAGGAGTTCAAGCTCTACGAGCTGATCTGGCGGCGCACCATCGCCTCGCAGATGACCGACGCGGTCGGCTCCAGCGTGTCGGTGCGCATCCGGGCCGTCTCCTCCGCGCAGGAGGAGGCCGACTTCGGCGCCACCGGCAAGACCATCACCGACCCGGGCTTCCTGCGCGCGTACGTCGAGTCGAGCGACGACGAGAACGCCGAGGCGGAGGACGCCGAGCGGCGGCTGCCCACGCTGGTCAAGGACCAGCCGCTGACCGCCGACGAGCTGGCCGCGCAGGGCCACCACACCCAGCCGCCGTCGCGCTACACGGAAGCGTCGCTGGTCAAGGCGCTGGAGGAGCTGGGCATCGGCCGCCCCTCCACGTACGCCTCGATCATGCAGACCATCCAGGACCGCGGGTACGTCACCAAGCGCGGCCAGGCGATGATCCCGACGTTCCTGGCGTTCGCGGTGATCGGGCTGATGGAGCGGCACTACCCGCGCCTGATCGACTACGACTTCACCGCCAGCATGGAGAACGAGCTGGACGAGATCGCCGGCGGCGACCACGCCGCGGTCGACTTCCTCACCTCGTTCTACTTCGGCAGCGCCAACGGCGCCGGCGACCAGGCCATCGCGCACGCCGGTGGGCTGAAGAAGCTGGTCACCGAGAACCTCAGCGACATCGACGCGCGCAGCGTCAACTCGATCCCGCTGTTCACCGACGACGAGGGGCGCGAGGTCGTCGTCCGGGTCGGCCGGTACGGCCCCTACCTCCAGCGGGCGGTGCCCGGCGAGCAGCAGGCGCCGGCCGCCCCGGCCGAGGGCGAGGAGGGCGGCTCCCAGGGTGACCGCGCGCCGATCCCGGAGGGCCTGGCGCCCGACGAGCTGACCCCGGAGAAGGTGCACGAGCTGTTCCTCGGCGGCGGGGGCGAGCGCAAGCTCGGCGACGACCCGTCGACCGGGGAGCCGATCCTGCTGAAGTCCGGCCGTTACGGCCCGTACGTGGCCAGCGGGGAGCGCAAGTCGTCGCTGCTGCGGTCGCAGTCGCCGGACGACCTCACGCTGGACCAGGCGCTGCGGCTGCTCAGCCTGCCCCGGCTGGTGGGCGTGGCCCCGGACGGCGGGGAGGTCTTCGCCAACAACGGCCGCTACGGCCCGTACGTCAAGCGTGGTGACGAGTTCCGCTCGCTGGACTCGGAAGACAAGATGTTCACCGTCACGCTGGACGAGGCGCTGGCGCTGCTGGCCGCCCCGAAGACCCGCCAGCGTCGGGCCGCCGCGCCGCCGCTGCGGGAGATGGGCGTCGACCCGCTCACCGAGAAGCCGCTGGTGATCAAGGACGGGCGCTTCGGTCCGTACGTCACGGACGGGGAGACCAACGCGTCGCTGCGGCGCGCGCAGACGCCGGAGGCGCTGACGCTGGAGGAGGCGTCGGAGATGCTCGCCGAGAAGCGGGCGAAGGGCCCGGCGCCGAAGAAGAAGGCCACCAAGAAGGCCGCCCCCGCCAAGAAGACCACGGCCGCGAAGAAGACCACCGCCGCCGCGAAGAAGACGACGGCTGCGGTGAAGAAGACGACGGGTGCGAAGAAGGCTCCGGCGAAGAAGGCCGCCCCGAAGAAGGCGACCTCGACCCCGAAGGAGTGATCATGGTACGCGTCCGCCCCGCGAAGGGCGGCCGCGTACCAAGATCTCGTCAGGAGCCGAGGACCTGCTTCAGGTAGGGGTTCGTGAAGAGGTTCTGCGGGTCCAGGCGGGTGCGGAGGGACTGGAACGCGGCGAACTTCGGGTAGGCGGGGGCCAGCGAGGCCGCGTCGCGCCAGTGCAGCTTGCCCCAGTGCGGGCGACCGCCCAGCTCGGTGGCCACCTGCTCGAACGCGCGGAAGTACGGCTCGTACGGCATCCCCACGTACTGGTGGACCGCCACGTACGCGGACTCCCGCCCGTACGAGTGGGAGAGCCAGATGTCGTCGGCGGCGGTGAACCGCACCTCGACCGGGAACAGCACCTTGAACGGCAGCCGGTCCACGATCCGGCGCAGGTCGGCCAGCGCGGTGGGCAGCGCGTCGCGCGGCAGGCCGTACTCCATCTCCACGAACCGGACCCGGCGCGGGGTGCAGAAGACCAGGTCGGAGCGGCCGGTGTAGGTGCGTTCGGTGAGCGCCCGGGCGGAGACGGCGCTGATGCCGGGCGCGAGCGCCGGCACCGCGCGGCCGAGGCGGCAGGCCCCGGCGAAGACGGTGTTGGCGAGGAACTCGTCGTCCAGCCAGCCGCGCCAGCGGGGCAGCGGCCGGTCGTCGGCGGGCACCCGGTCGTTGGTCTTGACCTGCACCCGGTCGGTGTACGGGAACCAGTAGAACTCGGCGTGGTCGTGCGCCTGGTGGAGGCCGGGCAGGTCGGCCAGCACGTCGGCGAGCGCGGCCGGCCGTTCGTGTGCGCGCAGCACGAAGGCGTCCACGCAGCGCAGCGTGACCTCGACCAGGATGCCGACCGCGCCGAGCCCGACCCGCGCGGCGTCGAACACGTCGGGGTGCTCGTCGGCGGAGCAGCGCAGCACCTCGCCGGTGCCGGTGACCAGCGTCAGGCCGGCCACGAACGTGGAGAGGCAGCCGAGTGTCGCGCCGGTGCCGTGGGTGCCGGTGGAGATCGCGCCGGCGATGGTCTGCGCGTCGATGTCGCCGAGGTTGGGCACCGCCAGCCCGTGACCGGCGAGCAGGTCGTTGAGCGCGTGCAGCGTCATCCCGGCCGGTACGGTGACCAGGCGGCGCGCCACGTCGACGGTGACGTCGGTCGCCAGGTCGGCGAGGTCGAGCCGGTGTCCGTCGGCGACAGCGGTGGCGGTGAAGGAGTGACCGCTGCCGACCGCCCGGATGGTGGTGCCGGCGGCGGCGGCCCGGCGGACCGCCTCGGCGACGTCCGCCACGCTCCGGGGTCGCGCGGTGACCAGTGCCGTGCTGCGTTGGTTGCCGGCCCAGTTGGACCAGTCGGCGGGGCTACCGGCCATGGCGAACACTCCTCGACATGAATATGAACTGAATTCATATCAGGAACGTTGTGCCTGGTAAATACCGCAATCGAGGTCGGCTCGTTGTACCGGTAGTCACAGACTCGTGACGTGCGGATATGTTCAACCGTCGAAGGGGGGTGGCGCCGAGTGTCCACACCAGCCGCCACGACCGGGCCGCTGCGTCGGGTACCGGTGCAGGGTCGAAGTGTCGCGCGTGTCCAGCGGATGCTGGACGCCTGCGCCGAGCTCGTCGACGAGGTGGGGTACGAGGGGTTGACCACGACCCTGCTCGCCGAGCGTGCCGAGGTGGCGATCGGGTCGGTCTACCAGTTCTTTCCGGACAAGCGGGCGATCGTGCAGGCGCTGACGTTGCGGACCATGGAGTCCTACCTCCAGCGGCTCGACGAGCGCTTCGCCTCGGACGACCTGACCCACTGGTGGGACGGGGTCGACGCGGCGATCGACGAGTACATCTCGATGCACCGCACGGTGCCCGGTTTTCGTACCCTGCACTTCGGCGACGTGGTCGACCTGCACCTGCTGGACGACCAGCGCGACAACAACGGGGTCATCGCGGAGCAGCTCGCCCGCGTGCTCACCGAGCGCTTCGGTCTGGCCGGCGTGCCCGACCTGCGGTTCCACCTGGAGGTCGCGGTGGAGGCCGCCGACGCCCTGATCAAGCTGGCGTTCCGCCGCCGTGCCGACGGCGACGAGCGGGTGCTGGTCGAGGCGAAGGCGCTCATCCGGGAGTACCTGCACCGTCAGGTCGACGCCCCGACCGAGGCCGTCCCACAGGGCTGAGCGGCACGCCGAGCGGCGGGTTCTGAGAGTGCGCCGGGGCCCGCCGTCGTCATGTCCCGACCTGTTCCTGCCCGGTCAGAGGAACGCGTGGCCCTCGCCCCGGTAGGTGGGCACGGTCGCCACCACGGCGTCGCCGTCGACCAGGTGCACCTCGTTGACGTGCTCGCACACCTCGCCCGCCTTGGCGTGGCGGAACCACACCCGGTCGCCGACCCGCAGGTCGTCCGCGGCGTCGCCGGCGAGCGGGGTCTGCACCTCGCCCGCGCCCTCCGCGCCGAGCAGCTTCAGCCCCTCCGGCAGCCACGGCCGGGGCAGCCGGCTCTCCGCCGCCGGGCCGGAGGCGATCCAGCCGCCGCCGAGCACGGTGGCCAGCCCGGGCGCCGGCCGGCGGACCACCGCGCAGGCGAAGAACGCCGCCGGGGTGGGCCGCCAGGCGCGGTACGCGTCGAACAGCGTCGGGCCGTACAGGCCGGAGCCGGCGGTGACCTCGGTGACCGCCGGGTCGGCGCTGGTGGCGGCCACGCTGCCGGTGCCGCCGCCGTTGACGAACTCCAGGTCGGCGTGCTCGCGTACCGCGGCGACCGCGGCCGAGCGGCGGGCCAGCAGTTCCCGGTACGACCCGCGCTGCGCGACCCGGATCGCCGAGCCGAGCGCCGCCTGCCCGGGCGGGGCGTCCCCGAGACCGGCGATCTGTGCCTCGTACGACATCAGGCCGACCAGTCGGAAGCCCGGCCGGCCGGCGACGGCGGCGGCGAGCGCGCCGGCCGCCCGGGCGCTGTGCACCGGGGAGCGGCGCACGCCGACGTGCACCCGGCCCCGCAGCGGTCGCCAGGAGGCGTCCAGGTCGAGGCAGACGCGCAGCGCGGGCCGGCTGCCGGGCGGGCACACCCGGTCGATCAGGTCGAGCTGCCCGGCGTCGTCGACCATCAGCGTGACCGCGTCGGTGAGCGCCCGGTCGGCGGCCAGCTCGGCGAGCGCTCCCCGGTGTGCGGTCGGGTACGCGACCAGCACGTCGTCGGCGACGCCGGTGCGGGCGAGCCAGAGCGCCTCGGGCAGCGTGAAGGCCATCACTCCGTGCCAGCCCGGGCGCTTGAGCGCGCGGGTGAGCAGCTCGCGGACCCGCACCGACTTGCTCGCCACGCGCAGCGGCTTGCCCCCGGCCCGGCCGACCAGCGCGTCGGCGTTGTCGTCGAACGAGGAGAGGTCAACCACCGCGTACGGCGGGTCGAGGTGGGCGGTCGCCCGGTCGAGACGATCGCGAAGTTCGGCACGGTCGATGGCCACGTCTGCACGCTAACTGTCCGGACGGAAATGCGAAATACCCTCGCGTCTGTCCGGGCTGCGGGCGGTGGTCCCGGCGGCCTAGGCTCGGCGAACAGGCGATGTCACGGGGGGCGACACCCTCCGCGCGGCTAGAGTGTTCCACCGGGGATGCCCAGACCTGGGCCGGCACGTGGAGGTACGGCCATCGAAAGCCAGAAGAACGGCGAGTCGTCCGGCGTGTCGTCGTCCGGGACAGCCGCCGACCGGTCCGGGTTCGCCGCCATCCGCTCGGTGCTGCGCATCCGGCCGTTCCGCAGGCTGTGGATCGTGCTCAGCGCCGCCTCCTTCGGTGACTGGCTCGGCCTGCTCGCCACCGCGTTGTTCGCCGCCTCGCAGGTCTCCGGCAGCACCGCCCAGGGCGCGGCGTTCGGCGGCGTCACCGCGATCCGGCTGCTGCCGGCGCTGGTGCTCGGCCCGGTGGCGGGCGTCTTCGCCGACCGGTTCGACCGCCGGTGGACGATGGTCATCTGCGACCTGCTGCGCTTCGTGCTGTTCGCCTCGATCCCGCTCTACGCGCTCACCGGCGCGGCGGGCGGCCTGGTGGTCGGCTGGGCGCTGATCGCCACCTTCCTGATCGAGTCGATCACGTTGCTGTGGATCCCGGCCAAGGAGGCGGCGGTCCCCAACCTGATCCCGCGTACCCGGCTGGAGGCCGCCAACCAGCTCACGCTGATCACCACGTACGGCCTGACCCCGGTGGCCGCCGCCGTCGCGCTGGCGGTGCTGACCCGCGGCCTGCCCGGCGTGGTCGGCGGCAACCTGCCCGACTGGGCCCAGCCGGCCCAGCTCGCGCTCTGGTTCAACGCCTTCTCCCGGCTGGCCACCGCGTTGGTGGTGGCGTTCGGGATCAAGGAGATCAGCGAGGCCCAGCGCGGCGAGGCCCAGCGCACCGAGCAGAGCATGTTCCGCCAGTTCGCCGACGGCTGGAAGTTCATCGGCCAGACGCCGCTGGTCCGTGGCCTGGTGCTGGGCATCTTCGGCGCGTTCGCCGGCGGCGGCATCGTGGTCGGCACCGGCAAGTTCTTCGCCAACTCGCTCGGCGCCGGTGACGCCGCGTTCTCGCTGCTCTTCGGCGCGATCTTCGTCGGCCTGGCGCTCGGCATCGGGCTGGGGCCGATGATCGTGCGGGACATGTCCCGGCGCCGCTGGTTCGGCATGAGCATCGTGCTGGCCAGCGCCTCCGTGCTGGTGCTGGCGTTCGCCATCCACCTGTCCATGGCCATCCTCGGCGCGATCCTGGTCGGCGCCGGCGCCGGCATGGCGTTCCTGGCCGGCACCACGCTGCTCGGCGGCGAGGTCGCCGACGAGGTGCGCGGCCGGGTCTTCGCGGTGGTGCAGATCGGCACCCGGCTGGTGCTGATCCTGGCCATCGCGCTGAGCAGCCTCCTGGTCGGCGTCGGCGGCTCCCGCCAGCTCACCATCGCCGACCTGGGCATCTCCATCTCCTCGACCCGCCTGCTGCTGCTCGCCGCCGGCGCGGCCGGCATCTTCGCCGGGATCAGCGCGTTCGGCCAGATGGACGACAAGAAGGGCGTGCCGGTCCTGGCCGACCTCTGGGGCTCGATCCGGGGCCGCCCGCTGATGCCGGCCGAGTCGTTCGTCTCCTCCGGCCTCTTCGTGGTCTTCGAGGGCGGCGAGGGCGCCGGCAAGTCCACCCAGCTCGCCGCGCTCGCCGAGCGGCTGCGCGGCGACGGGCGGGACGTGGTGGTCACCCGCGAGCCGGGCGCCACCGGGGTCGGTGAGCGGATCCGCTCGCTGGTGCTGGGCACCACCTCCGACGACACGCCGTCGCCGCGTGCCGAGGCGCTGCTCTACGCCGCCGACCGGGCCCACCACGTGGCCACCGTGGTCCGCCCGGCGCTGGTGCGGGGCGCGGTGGTGATCAGTGACCGGTACGTCGACTCGTCGCTGGCGTACCAGGGCGCCGGCCGGACGCTGCCGGTGGACGAGGTCTCGTGGCTCTCCTCCTGGGCCACCGGAGGGCTCAAGCCCGACCTGGTGGTCCTGCTCGACGTCGAGCCGCACACCGGGCTCGACCGGGTGACGGCCCGTCGGGAGGGCACCGACCGGCTGGAGGCCGAGTCGCTGGCGTTCCACGAGCGGGTCCGGTACGCGTTCCTCGACCTGGCCGCCGGCGACCCGAAGCGTTACCTGGTCCTCGACGCGTCCCGCCCGGTCGAGGAGATCGCCGACGCGGTCGCCCGCCGGGTGGACGAGTTCCTCGTCGACCCGGCCGGCATCGTGCACCCGCGTCCGGCCCAGGGCCCGGACACCTCGGTCCAGCCCGAGTTATCCGAATCGGAGCTGGTGACGATGGAGCAACGCCGACAATGACGGACGTCTTCGGCGATCTGGTCGGGCAGGACGAGGCGGTGGCCACGCTGCGGCGCGCCGCCGCCTCGGCCGCCGCGCTGCTGCGCGCCGCCACCCTCGGGGCGGCCGGCACGGGCGCCCCGACCGGCGGCGGAGACCCCGACGGGTACGACGACCTCGACGCGCTCGCCGAGCAGTTCGACGAGCCGGGCGACCCGGACGGGCCCGGTGCGACCGGTGACCCGGGCGCGACGGCGCCCACCGCCGACCCCGCCTCCGCCGACCCCGGCGCCGGGATGACGCACGCGTGGATCTTCACCGGGCCACCCGGTTCCGGCCGGTCGGTGACCGCCCGGGCGTTCGCCGCCGCGCTCCAGTGCGTGCACGGCACCGGCTGCGGTCGCTGCCCCGGCTGCCACACCACGCTGGCCGGCACCCACGCCGACGTGCGGCTCGTGGTGCCCGAGGGGCTCTCCATCGGCGTCGGCGAGATGCGCGCGCTGGTGCTGCGGGCGGCGAGCACGCCCTCCGGCGGTCGCTGGCAGATCGTGATCATCGAGGACGCCGACCGGCTCACCGAGGCCGCCGGCAACGCGTTGCTGAAGGCGGTCGAGGAGCCGCCTCCGCGTACGGTCTTCCTGCTCTGCGCCCCGTCCACGCACCCGGACGACGTCTCGGTGACCATCCGGTCGCGGTGCCGGGTCGTGCCGCTGTGCCAGCCACCGGCCGGCGCGGTGGCCGAGGTGCTGGTCCGTCGGGACGGCATCGCCCCGGACGTGGCCGAGTGGGCCGCCGCAGCCGCGCAGGGGCACGTGGGCCGGGCCCGGCGGCTGGCCCGCGACCCGGAGGCCCGGCAGCGGCGGGACGCCGTGCTGGCCGTGCCGCGCCGGCTCACCGGCGTGGGCGCCGCGTTCGACGCCGCCTCGACGCTGATCGAGGCCGCCGAGGCGGAGGCCGCCGCCTCGGTCGCCGAGGCCGACGAGGCGGAGCGGGCGGCGTTGCAGACCGCGCTCGGTGCCGGCGGCACCGGCCGGGGTGCGGCCGGGGCCATGCGGGGCGCCGCCGGCCAGCTCAAGGACCTGGAGAAGCGGCAGAAGTCGCGGGCCACCCGGGCCCAGCGGGACGCGCTGGACCGGGCGCTCGTCGATCTGGCCGGCTTCTACCGGGACGCGCTCACCATGGCTCTGCGGGCGCCGGTCGCCCCGGTGCACACCGACACCGCGACGCTGGCCGCCGCCGGCGCCCAGAAGTGGGACGCCGAGGGCTCGCTGCGCCGCCTGGAGGCGGTGCTGGAGTGCCGGGCGGCGATCGAGACGAACGTCAAGCCGCGGATCGCGGTCGAGGCGATGATGGTGTCGCTCTGGCGGGGCTGACCCCACCCCACCCCACGCTGTCCACAGGGCATCGACACGCGCGATTGACGTGCGGTACGGTCCGGGGAATGCCGTGGTCACCAAGGCGGCACGCTCAGTGAGGGTGGCGTCGGGGTGGGGCGTTGGCGCCGACCGGGGAGGAGTCCGCCGATGGCGCGGGGGGAGATCGACGAAGCCTGGATCGAGGAGGCGGTGCGGCGTTACCGCCGCATCGAGACGCTCCAGGCCGAGTTCGACCAGGCGGTCGCCACGGTGGAGGTCACCGTCCGTTCACCCGACGGGCTCGTCGAGGTGGTGGTCACGGCCGGTGGGCGGATCACCGACGTGCGCTTCCTCGGCCCGCTGCACCAGCGCAACCCGCGTGACGTGGCCGGTTCGGTGCGGGCCGCGGTGAGCGCCGCCGCGGACGCGGCGCAGTGGGCCCGGGAGAAGCTGCACAACGAGACGTTCGCGGCCTACCGGCCGCTCGCGGGAGCCTGAGATGGAATCGCTGCGTGCGCTGGCCGCCCGCCTCGACGAGGCCGCCGCCGGTCTCACCACGCTGGCCCGCACCGTGCCCGCCACCGACCCGCCGCACCCCGCGTTCGGCGCCCACGCGGCCGGCCGGCCCGGCGAGGTCGGGCGCGCGCTGCACCGGCAGTGGACCGCCGCCACCGCCGACCGGGCCCGCGAGGCGCAGGCGGCCGCGAACCGGCTGGCCGCCGCCGCGGCGGCGCTGCGCAGCGCCGCCGAGCGCTATGCGGCGACCGACGACGCGGTCGTCCGCCGGCTGGCCCGGGAGGCCTGATGGACGCGCTGGACCGTCTCGCCGAGCCGGGCCTCGACCTGCTCACCCGCGTCGACGCGCTGCTCGCCGCCGGCGCGCCCGAGGGGCACCGGCTCTGGCCGCTGCTGCGCCGGATGCAGGTGCTCCCCGGCGTGGCTGTGCGGGAGTTCCTCGACCTGCACCCGGCGCCGCTGACCGGCGCCGGCCACGCCGTGCGCCGGCTCGTCCGGGGGTACGACGACACCTGCGCCGTGCTCACCGACCCGGTCGCCTGGTCCGGGTCCGCCGCGTCGGCCTACGACGAGGCGCGCACCGCGCTGCTCCGGCATCTCGACGAAGGGCCGGAGAGCCTGGTCGGGCGGCTGGAGTCGACCGCGGGCTACGCGGACGCGCTGGCCGGCTGGGTGGAGAGCAGCCGGGCCGCCCTGGCGCGGGCGCTCGCCGAAGTGGTCGGCTCGGCCGAGGCGGTCGCCGTGCACGCCGCGAGCCGGCCGGGCGTCGAGGCCGGCCCGGTCGGCGCGTCGGCGGCGGCCGAGATCGCCACCCGGGTGCTGGGTGTGCTCGGGGTGGCCTACGACGGGGCCGAGACGCTGCTGCGCCAGTGGGGGCCGAGCCTGACGGAGACGACCTGGCGGGACCGCGCCGTCTCCGCGCCGCGCTACGGCGGCACCACCCGGATCGGCTACTGACGGCCCACGGCGTCGCACGCCGCTCCGACCGTGGCCGGGCACCGGCGTGCGACGCCGTGGCTTTCCCCTGCACCCCCCGCAGGTATGCCTTCACTCAACGCGGTGGATGGGCGTTTGTCCCGGGGGCGGCCCAGGTTTCAACCGTCCGGGCGAGGCGCGGGGGCCGGTTCGGTCGGATCGACCGGGATGGACCGCTGCGCGGTGTGACCGGACGGCGGCCGGTGGACCGTCCGACCGCTCCGGTCCGCGTAGGGTAGGCGCATGGGCATGCTCTGTGCGGTCAGCTTCAACCGGTACGGGCGCCTCTACTACCTCGATCCCGGTGAGTTCCGCCCCCAGGTGGGGGACCGGGTGCTGGTGCCCACCGACGAGGGCCCCGAGGTGGCCGAGTGCGTCTGGGCCGCGCAGTGGGTCAGCGAGGACACCGACGGTTTCCCGAAACTGGCCGGGCTGGCCGGCGAGGACGACCTGCACCGCGACGAGCTGCTGCGCCGGCGCAAGGCCGACGCGAAGGTGGCCGCCAAGCGGCTGATCCGCGAGCACGGCCTGCCGATGAAGGTGGTGGCCGTCGACCACGTCCTGGCCACGCCGGAATCCGGCAGCGACCGCACGACCATCTACTTCACCGCGCCGCACCGGGTGGACTTCCGTTCCCTGGTCCGCGATCTGGGCGCCACGCTGCACTGCCGGGTCGAGCTGCGGCAGCTCTCCGCCCGCGACTCGGCGCGCGTGCAGGGCGGCATCGGCTCGTGCGGTCGTGACCTGTGCTGTGCCACGTTCCTCACCGACTTCGAGCCGGTGACGATCCGGATGGCGAAGGACCAGGATCTTCCGCTCAACCCGCTGCGCATCTCCGGCGCGTGCGGCCGGCTGATGTGTTGCCTGAAGTATGAGCATCCGCTGTACGTCAAATTTGCCGAGTCCGCCCCGGCGATCGGCGCCCGGGTCACCACTTCCGAGGGCGACGGCAAGGTCGTCGGCCACAGCGTCCCGAGAGACGCGGTGACGGTGCGCCTGGACTCGGACGGCTCGCGCTCCATGTGCTCCCGCGCCGACGTCTGCGGCTCCCGCCGCGCCTACGAGACCCGTGACCAGTCGGGCGCGGAGGGTGCCGCGCGATGATCGGCTTGCCTGCTCGTTCCTGACTGTGATCCCCGACCACTTCGTGTCGGACCCGGTCGCCGTACCCGTCTCGGCAGCAGCCGGATGTCGGTCACCACGGCCTGACCCGCTGGGGACCGGTGGCCGGGCGCCGGCCCCAGCGGCCGGCGTTCAGGCGCGGTCGTGGAGGGTGACCTGGTATCCGTCGGGGTCGGCGAAGGTGAACGTCCGGCCGAAGGGGCCGTCGATCGGTGCGGAGACGATGGTGTGGCCGTCGGCGACGAGAGCATCGTGAATGGCTTGGACGTCGGTGGCATGGAGCCAGATCGCCGCCCCGATGCCGGGCTGGGCGACGGATCCGAGGTCGGTGCCGGGAAGGACGTCGCGGAGTGCGAACGCGATCGGTTTCGTCTGGAAGACGACGGCGTGCGGGGGTCCGACCGGTGAGCGGACAAGGCCGAGATACCTCTCGTAGAACGCCTGCGAAGCGTCGAGGTCGCGTGCCTGGAGTGAGATGAAGTCGGGGCCGGTGACGGGCATGGTGGCGTTCCCTTCGAGGCGTGTCAGTTTTCTGACATGAAGGCTATGTCAGAATGCTGACATGAGTCAAGGCGGTGTCGGTGTCAACCTGGAAACGTCCCTCGGCTACTTGCTGAAAGAGGCGTCGAGCGTCCTCCGCTCAGCCATGGAGGAGGTGCTGCGGCCACTCGGGATGAGCGTGACGCACTACTCCTGTCTCGAACTGCTGGCTCAGCGGCCGGGCCTGTCGAACTCCGAGCTCGCGCGGGGTGCATTCGTGACCCGGCAGTCGATGAACGTGCTGCTCCAAGCCCTGGAGCGAGAGGGCTACGTGACCAGGCCCGCGGACCCGCCGGTCGGGAAGGCGCTTCCTGCGCGGCTCACGCCTCGCGGCCGGCGGAGCCTGGAACAGGCGACCGTGGCGGTCCGGTCCGTCGAGGTCAGAATGCTGGCCGGCATGACCGGGGCCGAGCAGTCGGAAGCGTTCCGGATCCTGAAAACCATGATCCGGTCCCTGCGCGATGGTGGCGACGGTGTCGTCCGCTCCAAAGAACTGCCTCCGGCGGGGTAGGCGTACAACCCCGCCCCCTGACCGCCCGGCGGGGGCCGGCGGTCAGCGGAGGGTGATGGGGGGTTCGGCCAGGCGGGGGGTCAGCGGGGTCTTCGGGGTCAGCCACGGGGCCGTGGCGGACTGGTCCGGGTTGAGCTGCCAGGCGTGGGACACCCGGTCCAGCGCGACCGGGTAGATCGTCACCGTGCCGTCGGGGTCGAACCGGAACCGGAGGAACGCCTTCGAGTCCTCGATGCCCTGACCGGCGAACAACTCGTTCAGGTTCACGCCGAACGCGCCCGCCACCAGCAGGTAGAGCGCCACCAGCTGACTGGCGACCAGCCCGCTGACCGGGCCGTAGAGCACCGCCGCCGCGACCGCCGGCAGCGGCCACGGCCAGTCGTAGAACGGCAGGTGCAGCCAGAGCCAGGTGCCGCCGGCCGCCAACGCCACCTGCGCCACCCCGTGCGCCACCCCGAGGATCCAGTGCCGGGCGTGCCGCTTGCCGCCCGCGCTGGGCGGCTTCGCGAAGAACGCCGCGCCCAGCAACGTCACCGCGAGCATCGCCACCAGCGGGACGCTGAACAGCCGCTGCGCGGTGGAGTCGGCGCGCTGCGCCGTCACGCCGGCCATGGCCAGCATCAGCAACGTGTGCAGCGTGCCGAGCAGCGTGGTGAAGCCCGGGTTGCGCAACGGCAGCCGGCGGAAGATCCCCCAGCCGTACCGGCGGGAGCGGGCCTTCTCCGGATAGCGGGCGGCCAGCTCGTACTCGCGGGTGCGGCTGGCCCGTCGGGTCAGCGTGTCCCGCGGCGGCACCTCCAGCCGCTCGGGAAGCTGGTGCGTCGGATAGAGGTACGCGCCACCGCCACCGCAGGTGATGAGCTGCCGCTCCGGGCCGGCGTACCGGGCGTAGTGGTGCAGGTCGCCGGAGACCAGCACCCGGACCTGGGCCCCGGTGGGCGCCACGATGGTGCGGATGAAGTAGTCGACCGAGTCGTACGCGTTGGGGTGGTCGGCGGCCTTGACCCACGTCGGCGCCGGCACCGCCACGATCACCCGCGACCGCGGGGTGAGCTTGCGGGCCACCGCGTCGAAGTAGGTGAGCTGCGGATCGTCCAGGTACGAGCCGGACTGGTCGTCGAGGCCCAGCAGCCACCACCCGGCCGGCAGCTCCACCGCGAAGTAGGAGCGGGACTGGCCGGTGCCCCAGCCGGCGAAGTGGCGGTCCCGGGAACGCACGAACAGCCGCAGGAACGCGGTCAGGCCGTCGTACCAGTCGTGGTTGCCGGGGACCGCGAAGAGCGTCGGCCGCTCCGGCGGGGCGACCGGCAGCGCCGCCTGGTACGGGCCCTTGCACCGGTCCTCGTACGCCTCGTAGCCGGCCGACGGGTAGACCTGGTCGCCGCCCATCACCAGTGTCTGCGCCCGGGGCAGCCGGTGCCCGTTCACGGTCAGCTCCGGTTGGGCCAGCAGGTAGGCGATCGAGTACGTGGCGTCGAAGCCGTCGCCCAGGTCGGCCACGTAGTCCAGCCAGAGCCCGCCGTCCGGCCCGACCTGCCGGAACGTGTCGTCGCCGAACGCGTTCTGCAACTCCCGCTTGTCCAGGTACGCCCCGAACAGCATGGCCAGCAGCGTCCGCAGGCCGGTGCTGATCAGCAGCAGCGGCGCGAGCCAGGGCACCGGCCGACGCGGGGTGAAACCCAGTTCCCGCGGGTCCAGGCTGTGCGGCCGACGGCTGGCCCGCTCGCCCGGGCGCGCCTCCGGATCCGGCTGTCGCGGCGGTACGTGGTCGTCGCTCACCCGCCGCAGGGTAGTCCGGACCGGGCGGGAAGTCTCTCCCGTGCCGGGGCCGAGGGGCCCGGTTGTCCGGTTCCGGACGAGGGGGATCCGGTTCGGCTCCCGGCGGCGCGTGCCGTACACTTGGTGGTCGTTGCCGCCTTAGCTCAGTCGGCTAGAGCGACGCACTCGTAATGCGTAGGTCGACGGTTCGATTCCGTCAGGCGGCTCCAGATGAGCCCCTGACCAGCAGAAGTGCTGGTCAGGGGCTCACTTGCGTATCGGGCGGACGGGTCGCCGAAGATCCTGAGAAAAAGTTCCGGGTGGCGGCAACCTGCGGGCGGTGGATCGCATGTACCCGGATGTAAGCAACGATCGCCACGATCCATAGGGGTCCGGAAATGTCTGCACGTCGTCTGCTGCTGCCCGCTGCCACCGTCCTGTTCGTACTCACCGCCTGTTCCGCCACGGAGGAACCCGGCACCGGCGCGACCGCATCCGCTCCGGCCTCGGCTGCCCCGGCGAACGGCGCCCCCGGTGCCACGCCCACGGTGACCGCCAAGGCGGCCGGGGGTGTCCGGAGCGCCGACTGTCCCTCGGGGACGGACCTGCAGAAGCTCGTCGAGCTGCCGAGCGGCATGACCTTCGGCAGTGTCGAGTGCGTGCAGGGCTGGGCGGGCGCCGTCCCACAGGGCCCGAAGACCGGTGACGGCGTCTACCTGTTCCACCACACGGCCGGTACGGGCTGGAAGTACTACGGCGAGGGCAGCGGATACGACTGCACGGACCTCGGCCTCACCGAGCCGGCGCCGTTCTGCGTCTCCGGCTGATCGGATCGACCGCGGTTGCGCGCTGTGGCGCACACTGACTACGGTGTGCGCCACAGTCAGCCGGCCGCACCGATGCCGTCGCGCCCTGACCACCTGTGCGGGCACCTGGGGATGCGAGCGGGGCATGGCGGACTCGATCGACGATCAGTTCCGGGAGTTCGTCCGGACCCGCTCGTCCGCGTTGCTCCGGACGGCGTTCCTGCTGACCGGCGACCGCCACCTCGCCGAGGACCTGGTGCAGGACGCGCTGGCCCGCACGCATCGGGGCCGGCGGCGGCTGAACGATCCGGGGCACTTCGAGGCCTACACCCGTACCGCCATGTACCACCAGCAGGTGAGCTGGTGGCGGCGCCGCAGGGTGGTCGAGTCCCTGCCCGGGGAACTGGCCGACGTGGTCCAGCCCGACAGTGACCACGCCGGCCGTACCGATCTCAAACTCGCCCTGCACCAGGCGCTCGCCCAACTCACCCCGCGACAGCGCGCGGTGCTGGTGATCCGCTTCTTCGAGGACCGCAGCGAGGCCGAGGCCGCGCAGCTTCTGCAGTGTTCGGTCGGCACGATCAAGAGTCAGACCAGCAAGGCGCTGGCCCGCATGCGGGAGATCGCGCCCGAGCTGCTCTCGGCCGTGATGGAGGAGGCCTGATGACCGACAACCTCGGGCCGCTGCGTCAGGCCATGTCCGATCTGAGCGAGCACGGCGGCAGCGCCGACCTGTACGAGCGGACCCTGCGCAGGTCGCGGCAGTTGCGCCGGCGGGCGACCGTCACCACCGGTTCCGCAGCCGCAGTGCTGGTGTTCGCCGTCGGCGGTACGGTCGCCTTCGCCGTCAGCCACTGGTCCGACCCGGCGACACCTCCCGCGGCAGCCCCCGGGCAACCCGACTGTCCGTCTATCGAAACCCTGGGTGACCTGGTCGAACTGCCGCAGGGCTGGTCCTTCGCGTCCACCGGTGTGCAGTGCGCGGAGACGTGGGCGGCAGTCGACGTGACGCGCCCGGCCGGCGGCGACGTCCGCTACCTGTTCCACTACACGTCCGATGCGGGTTGGCGGTACCAGGAACAGGGCGCCGAATGGGACTGTCGGGAGCTCGGTCTCACCCGGCCGGCACCGTTCTGCACCTCCTGACCGCGCGCCGATGATTCGTGACCGGCTGGCCGGTCCACCCGGTGACCGCTCCTTCCGTCCAGACCCGGAGTCGCCACCGTGCCCACCTCGCCCGTGACCGTCAGTCTGCCGATCGCCGACCGCGCGACCGCACACCGCTTCTACGCCGAGGCGCTCGGCTGGCCGACGGTCGGTGAGCCGGCGGCGGACGGCATTCCCGAGCCGCTCCAGTTCGCCGTGCACGACGGCCTGCGCCTGATGCTGGTGCCGAGCGGCGGTTTCGGCTGGGTCATCGGCGACCACGAGGTCGCCGAGCGGGGCCGCAGCGAGTGCGTGCTCGGCCTGAGCGCCGCGGATCCCGCCGAGGTGCGGCGGGTCGTCGACCGGGCCCGGGCCGCGGGTGCCCGCGTCGTGACGCCGCCGGCCGAACAGCCGTGGGGGTACGCCGCCACGTTCGCCGACCCGGACGGCCACCTGTGGATGGTCACGGCGTCCTGACGCACGGTCCGGAACCGGCGCGCGGAGCTCGGGACGACGGGGGAACCGGTACCTCACCGGTGCCCGGCCCGACCAGCCGGTACGACATTGCCCGCATCCGTGAGAGCCGCTATCGTTCCCTGGCCAGACGCCCCCGGAGTTCGAGGATCGCCGTGACTTCCCCGGAGTTGACGAACCAGGTTGCCCGGCACGATCCCCGCACCGAGGAGAAGACGACCGGGCGCGTCCCGAGCCGGTTCCGGGGCGACGTCGCCGGGCTCCGCGCCGTGGCCGTCGCGGTGGTGCTGCTCTACCACGCCGGGCTGTCGTTCCTGCCCGGTGGCTTCGTCGGCGTCGACGTCTTCTTCGTGATCTCCGGCTTCCTGATCACCGGGCAGATCGTCGCCGAGATCGAGCGCACCGGCCGGCTCTCCCTCGTCGGGTTCTACGCGCGCCGGGCCAAGCGGATCCTGCCCGCCGCGACGGTGGTGCTCGCGGCGACCGCGGTGGCGGTCCGGCTCTTCGTGCCCCGCGGCGACTGGCAGGCCATCGGCGGCGACATCGCCGCCGCGGCGGTCTACGTGGTGAACTGGCGGTTCGCCGACCGGGCGGTCGACTACCTCGCCGCCGACAACGCGGTGGTCTCGCCGGTGCAGCACTACTGGTCGCTCGCCGTCGAGGAGCAGTTCTACCTGGTCTGGCCGCTGCTGATCGTGCTGGCGCTGCTCGCCGCGCGGGCGCTGCGGCGGACCAACGTGCGGCCGGTCCTGTGGGTCGGTCTCGCGGTCCTGGCGGTGCCGTCGTTCGTCTGGTCGATCGTCGAGACGGCGAACTCGCCGGCCCGCGCCTTCTTCGTCTCCACGACGCGGTTGTGGGAACTCGCCGTCGGGGCGGGCGTCGCGCTGATCGCGACGCGGGCCGCGCGGATGCCACGGGCGGTGGCGGTCGTCCTCGGGTGGCTCGGGCTGGCCGCGATCGTGGCGGCGGCGGCGCTGGTGAGCGGCAAGACGGCCTGGCCCGGGTACGCTGCCGCGCTGCCCACGCTCGGCGCCGCCGCGGTCGTCGCGGCCGGCCCGGCGGCGGGGGCGCGAGGGCCGGTGGTGCTGCTCGGCACCGGCCCGTTCCGCTGGGTGGGTGACCTGTCGTACTCGCTCTACCTGTGGCACTGGCCGATGCTCATCGTGGCCGCCGCCCGCTTCGGTGAGCTGTCGACGGTCGAGGGACTGGCGGTGGCGCTCGCCTCGGTGGTGCCCGCCTGGCTCACGTTCCGGCTGGTGGAGAACCCGCTGCGATACTCCCGCAAGATCGCCACGTCGCCGCGGCTCGCGTTGAGTCTCGGCGGCAACTTCACCATGGTCGGGATCTGCGCCGGCCTGGCGCTGGTCCTGCTCGGCGCCTGGGCGGCCGCCGCGGTCCCCACCAAGAGCCGGTACGCGCCCGGCGCGGCCCTGCTCTCCACCACGCCCGGCACCGCCCCGATCGGCCCGGTGCCGGAGCGGTTCGACGTGATCACGCCGGATCCGCTGCAGATCCGGCAGGGGTTCCTGGACGTGCCCGTCACGAAACGGGACAACTGCTTCCAGCAGGTCGAGGGCGCCGAGGTGTTGTGGTGCACGTACGGCAACCCTCAGGGCGCCACCACCGTCGCGCTGGTGGGCGACTCGAAGATGGACCAGTGGCTGCCGGCGTTCCAGGTGCTCGCCGAGCAGAACGACTGGAAGCTGGTGATCGCCGCCAAGGCCGGGTGCGCGTTCACCAGCGCCAAGGTGCTCAAGGGTGACAAGTCCGGCAAGCCCTACACCGACTGCATCGAGTGGAACCGGGCGCTGCTGAGCCGGCTGCTGCGGGAGCGCCCCGACTACGTGGTCACCTCGCAGTCGGCGCCGACCGCCCTGAACGCCACCGGCAAGGGGGTCTCGGTCGACGCGATGGTCGCGGGCGTGCGGGCCTCCTGGAAGAAGCTCGACTCGGTGGGCGCGCAGGTCGTCGTGATGGCGAACAACCCGCTGCCGCCGGGCGCGCCGGTGGCGTGCGCCGACGAGAACCGCAAGCGGCTGTCCACCTGCGCGTTCGACCGCGTGCTCCACGACCAGGACCAGGCCTACCGCATGCAGCGGCGGGCGGTGACCGGGGTGCCCGAGGTCAGGATGATCGACCTGTTCGACGCCATCTGCCCGACCGAGCGGTGCCCGGTGGTGTTCGGCAACGTGCTGATCTACCGAGGCGGTTCGCACATC
Source organism: Micromonospora sp. DT227 (assembly GCF_049841835.1). NCBI lineage: Bacteria > Bacillati > Actinomycetota > Actinomycetes > Micromonosporales > Micromonosporaceae > Micromonospora > Micromonospora sp. DT227. Next base: position 903,751 of record NZ_JBNCLA010000001.1, read on the forward strand.
GGCGCCGCCTACGTGAAGACCACCGCCCCGCACCTCGCCCGGGCCCTGTCCGACGTGGGCGTGCCGGCGGTGTACGCGCCGCAGAAGTGACCGCTCAGACGTAGAGCTTCTTGGCGTAGTCGGGGCCGTAGTGCCGTTCCAGGTCGGCCAGGCTCTCCGCCGGGGCCTCCACCTCCTTGATCAGTCGGGGCCGCGACGGTAGCGCGTCCGGCCGCCAGGTCTCCGGCTGCCACAGCTCGGAGCGGAGGAACGCCTTCGCGCAGTGGTAGAAGATCTGCTCGATCGCCACCTCGACGGCGAGCAGCGGCCGGTGGCCCTTGACCTCCAGGTCGGCGAACCACGGCGCGTCCCGGACCAGCCGGGCCCGCCCGTTGATCCGCAGCGTGTCGGTGCGCCCCGGGATCAGGAAGATCAGCCCGACGTGCGGGTTGGCCAGGATGTTGTGGTAGCCGTCGGCGCGCCGGTTACCCGGCCGTTCCGGGATCGCGATGGTGGTGTCGTCCCGCACCAGCGTGAACCCGGGCGGGTCACCCTTGGGCGAGACGTCGCAACTGCCGTCCGCGCCGGCGGTGGCGATCAGGCAGAACGGCGAGGCGGCCAGCCACTCCCGGTCGCGTCGGTGCAGCGTACGGCGCTCCTTGGCGACCGCCCGCGGCATCGGCGCCCCGATCAGCTCGCGCAGCTCCGCCTCGTCGGTGATCTCCCGAGTCGTCACGTCTTCCTCCCCCGTCCGTTGACCTTGACGACGGTTCCGGCCCGCGACGGGTCGGAATCCGTCATCGTCAGTGTAGGGGCGCGTCGGACGCCGGGTTTGCCCCCGGAAGCGGCGGGTAGGGACCGGAACACAGTGCGTGTCCGGAACGCTAAGGATGGAGGCCGCGATGGAGAGCCGACTGAAAGTGCTCGGCCATCCCGTGCACCCGATGCTGGTGATGTTCCCGGTGGCGCTCCTGGTCACCGCGGTGATCTTCGACGTGGTCGACACGGTGGGCGGGCCGGACCTTCTCGGCGAGGTCGCGTACTGGAACATCACCGTCGGCCTGATCGGTGGCCTGCTCGCCGCCGTGGCCGGCGCGTTCGACCTGCTCGCCCTGCCGACCGGCACCCGCGCCAAGCGGGTCGGGCTCCTGCACGCCGGTGCCAACATCGCGGTGATCCTGCTCTTCGCCGCCGTCTGGGCGGTCCGGCTCAACGCCGAGTCGCGGAACGCCGGCGGCGCGCTGATCGCGATCGAGGTGGTGGCCGTGGCGATCCTCGGGATCAGCGCCTGGCTGGGCGGCGAGCTGGTGGACCGGCTCGGCGTCGGCGTCGACCCCGACCACGACCTCAACGCGTCCAGCTCGCTGCGGCCCACCTCGACGACCCGCCGGATCGGAGACGTGCGATGACCGAGCCGGACGGCGGCCGGGGCTGGCGGGGCCGCCAGCAGGGCTGGGACCCGATGGGCGAGTTGCAGGCGCTGCGCGCCGAGCTGAGCCGTCTGGTCGGCGGCCGTTCCGGCACCCCGGACGTGGACGTCACCGAGGTGGCGGACGGCTGGGAGGTGACGGTCCGGCTGCCCGGCGTGGCACCCGAGGAGGTGGCCGTCGAGCTGGACGAGCGGGAGCTGTGCGTACGGGCCCGGTCGGAGGCCGAGGTCAACGCCGACCAGGGCATCCCGGGCGGGTTCACCACCCGGGGCTTCGAGTACCGCGTCGAGCTGCCGTCGCGCGTCGACCCCGAGCGGATCGACGCGGTGATGGACCACGGCCTGCTCCGGGTGCGGCTGCCCCGGGCGGCCCGGCCCGCGCCGCGCACCATCACCGTCGGCCGCACCGGCCCGCGCGACACCGTCGGCCGTACGCCGGCCCCGGTCGACCCGGCCGCGGACCGGGAACTGCACCACCCGGACACCACGCTCGACGAGACCGACCGGCCGTAGGGGCGGCGTGACCAGCCTCCCCCTTGGTCCGGTGGGCGCGCGGGTGCCGGACGTCGAGCGGATCGCCGTGCTCCGGGCCAACGCGCTCGGCGACTTCATCTTAGTGCTCCCCGCCCTGGCGGCGCTGCGGGCCGCGTACCCGTCGGCGGAGATCGTGCTGCTCGGCGCGCCGTGGCACGCGAAGCTGTGGCGCGACCGGCCCGGCCCGGTGGACCGGGTGCTGGTGGTGCCGCCCGGGCCGGGCATCCGCGACGCCGGCCCGGAGGAGTCGCCGACCGACGCGGCGGACTTCCTGGCCGCCGCCCGCGCCGAACGGTTCGACCTGGCGTTGCAGGTGCACGGCGGCGGCGCCAACTCCAACCCGTTCGTCACCGCGCTCGGCGCCCGGGTCACCGCCGGGCTGCGCGCCGACGACGCGCCGCCGCTGGACCGCTGGCTGCGGTACGTCTACTACCAGCACGAGGTGATCCGCTACCTGGAGGTGGCCGCGCTGGTCGGGGCGCCGGCCACCACGATCACCCCGGCGCTGGCGGTGACCGACACGGACCGGGCCGAGGCGGCGGCGGTGCTCGGCGCGCCCGGCCGACCCCGGGTGGCGCTGCACCCGGGCGCCACCGACACCCGACGCCGCTGGCCGGCGGAGAGCTTCGCCGAGGTCGCCCGCGCGCTGGTCGGGGACGGGTACGAGGTGCTGGTCACCGGCACGCCCACCGAGCAGGCGACGGTCGACGCGGTGGTCGCGGCGGCCGGCGTGCCGGTGCGCCCGCAGGTCGGCACGCTGAGCCTCGGCGCGCTCGCCGCCGCGTACGCGGACTGCGCGCTGGTGGTCTCCAACGACACCGGGCCGCTGCACCTGGCCGCCGCGGTGGGCGTGCCCACGGTGGGCATCTTCTGGGTCGGCAACCTGATCAACGGCGCGTCCCCGCTGCGCGGCCGGCACCGCCCGATCGCCGCCTGGACGACCCGCTGCCCGGTCTGCGGCGTCGACTGCACGCCCGGGATCTACCCGCACCGTCCCGGGGACGGCGACTGCCCGCACCGGGTGTCGTTCGTGGCCGACGTGCCGGCCGTCGAGGTGGTGGAGGCGGCCCGCGAGCTGCTCACACCTCCGCGCCCGACTCGTTGAGCACGACCTCCCACGCCTCCACGTCCCGCTCGGTGACCGTGGTCGGCGACTCCAGGTGGTAGGCCCCGCTGGGCAGCACGCCGGCGCCGCCGTGCCGCTCCAGCACCGCGAGCTGCGCGGCCACGTCCTCGCCCTGGTGCCGTTCGGGCAGCCGCTCCCAGAAGTCGAAGCCACCGGCGTCGACCAGCTTCGCCCGGTCGTAGAGCACGCAGCCGCCGATCCAGGAGACCTTGTACGCCCGCCACGCGCCCACCGGCAGGTCGAGCTTCTCGGTGACGTGCAGCAGGTTCGCCGCCGGATGGATCGACGCCCGGTGCCACTCCGGCGTGCCCGGCCGGATCCGCTCCGGTTCCGGCCGGCCCGGCCACTCCTCGTAGTGCCGGTGCGTGTCCGGGCGGACGTCCTCGGCGTAGGAGAGTCCGTGCACCGCGTTGCCGACGAACCCGCAGCCCAGCTCGTGCAGCGCGGTGACCAGCCGGGACAGCGTGCCCGGCTCCAGCCAGACGTCGTCGTCGAGGCAGAGCACGGCGTCGGCCGCCGAGCGGGACAGCAGGTAGGAGCGGTGCTCGGCCAGCCCGCGCCGGGGCAGCCGCCGGGTCAGCAGCACCGGGTGTCCCCGGTGGCGCAACGCCCGGACCATGGTGGCCGCCGCCGGGTGCGCGTACGCGGGTTCGCCGTCGGACTGGTCGCTGACCACCACCCCGAACCCGGGCACGCCCTCCTGGGCGGCCAGCCCGGACAGCGTGACCGCCAGCTCGGCCGGCCGGTTGCGGGTGGGGATCAGCACGTCGAGCGGTCGGGGATGACGGAACCGCTCCGGGACGCCCGGGTCGAGCGGTCGGGTCACGCCGGCCTGCTCTCGCCGACCGACTGGGCTCGGATGCGGTCGATGATGGCCGAGGTGGAGCGGTCCGGCACGTAGCCGAGCGTGCGGACCTGGCCGCCGAGCCGGCGGACCAGCGGCGCCTCCGGCACCATCTCCGGCGGGTAGTCGCCGCCCTTGACGTAGACGTCCGGGCGGACCGCCTCGATCAGCCGGGCCGGTGAGTCCTCCTCGAAGACCACCACGTGGTCCACGCAGGCCAGCGCCGCCAGCAGCGCGATGCGGTCCTCGACCGGGTTGACCGGCCGGTCCGGGCCCTTGAGCCGGCGTACGCTGCCGTCCGAGTTGACCGCCACGATCAGCAGGTCACCGAGCGCGCGGGCCTGGGTCAGGTAGCGGACGTGCCCCGGGTGCAGCACGTCGAAGCAGCCGTTGGTGAACACCACCGACCGCCCCGACCGCCGGTGCTCGTCGACGAGCGCGGCCAACTCGTCGGCGCCGACCAGGGCCGGGTGCCCGGCCTCCTCGCCGCCGGTGCCCAGCGCGGTGAGCAGGTCCTCCCGGCGGCACACGCAGGTGCCGGTGTCGGCGACCGTGATGGTGGCGGCGAGCTGGGCGAGCTGCGCGGCGGTCGGCAGGCCCGCCTCGGCGGCCAGCGCCAGCGTCATCGCCGCCAGGTACGCGTCCCCGGCGCCGACCGCGTGGCTGGCCGGGACCGGCGTGCTGTGACTGCGCCGGGGTGAGCCGTCGGCGCCGCCGACCACCGCGCCGTCGGTGTCCAGGGTCACCGCGACCACGTCCGCGCCGGTGTGCGCGCGCAGCTCGGACAGGCGCGACTCGGCCAGCTCGGCCCGGTCCACGCCCTCGCCGACGGCCGCGTTCACGGTCACCCCGGTGCCGGTGACGCTGAGCCCGTTGCCGGTCAGCGCCACCCGTTCCTCGCCCGGAGTCGGCTCGCCGGTCGGCCCGGACGAGCCCTCGGTGGCCCGGTGCACCGGCGCGCCGGAGGCGGGGTGCGGACTGCCCGGCGCACGTTCGCCGGCCATGGCGTGCGATGCCCGTTCACCGGCCTCGCCGGGGGTCGCGGCCACCGCCCGTTCGCCGGCTCCGCCGGGTGCGGCGCCGACCACCAGCTCGGACGGGCCGTCGGCCGCCGCCGGATGATCGAGGTGCAGGTCACCGGTGCGGACGACGCCGCGTTCGGCGTGGGCGAACCCGGCGGCGGCGCGGGCCAGCAGCCGGGTCGCCTCGGCGAAGCTCGGCGTCACCACCGTCGGGTTGAGCCCGCGCCAGTCGGCCAGGTCGTGCGCGTCGAGCGCCACCGTGCCGTACCGGTCGCGGTTGGCGACCAGCCAGGCGCGTACCGCCGACGGCAGCGCACCCAGGCCGTAGTCGCAGACCACGAGCGTGAGCGGCTGCCCGGCGGCCACCGCGCGCAGCTCCTCGGAGGCGCAGTGCAGCGCGGTCAGCAGGCGGGCCACCCCGTCGTCGTCGAGCGTGTCCTCCGGGCCGCCGGAGTCCTCCCGGAGCAGGATCTGGTTGCCGGCGAGCATCCGGCGCTTGACCGGGGTGGGGCGGCCGGGCTGGCTGACCGTCCGGTCCCAGACCGTCGCCCGGTCCAGGCAGTCGTGCAGCTCGTCGCCGGCGACGTCGGCGCCGACCGGGGCGACGAGCGCGGCCCGGCCGCCGAGCGCGGCGACGTTGACCGCGGTGTTCGCGGCGCCGCCGGCGGCGGAGATCCGGCGGCGCAGCGTGAGGACCGGCGCGGGCGCCTCCCGGCAGAGCCGCTCCGACTCGGCGAACCGCCACTCGTCCAGCATGGCGTCGCCGACGACCAGCACGGGACGCCCCTGCCAGCTCGCCACCACGGTGGCCAGCCGGCGCTCTTCCGCTGCTGCTCCTGCCATGCCCTCCCGGGTCCCCCGGCGTCGGCCGGCCAAACCAGCCCGGCCGCGGCCCGGCTGCGACGCGGGCCACCCGGTGCGTCCGGTTTCCGGGAATCGGCCGGGGGAATCGTCCAGACACACCCGGAGAGGAGAAGCAGCATGGCAGCGACACTTCAGGGCAAGCGGATCGCGTTCCTGGCCGCCGACGGCGTCGAGGAGGTCGAGTACACCAAGCCGCGCGAGGCGGTGGAGAACGCCGGCGCCCGGGTGGAGCTGGTCTCCATCGAGTCCGGCTCGATCCAGGCGTTCAACCACCTGGACCACGGCAAGCAGTACCAGGTCGACGTCACCACCAAGGAGGCGGACGCCGGCGCGTACGACGGGTTGGTGCTGCCCGGCGGCGTGGCGAACCCGGACTTCCTGCGGGCCGACCCGGACGCGGTCCGTTTCGTGAAGGCGTTCTTCGACGCCGGCAAGCCGGTCGGGGTCATCTGCCACGGCCCGTGGACGCTGGTCGAGGCGGACGTGGTGCGCGGTCGCCGGATCACCTCCTGGCCGAGCCTGCGCACCGACCTCACGAACGCCGGCGCCACCTGGGTCGACGAGGAGGTCGTCACCGACAACGGGCTGGTCAGCAGCCGCAAGCCGGACGACCTGCCGGCGTTCTGCGCCAAGATCGTCGAGGAGTTCGCCGAGGGCCGGCACACCGCCGGCTAGAAAACTCATCCGCCCACCGGGGGCATGATCCGCCCCCGGTGGGATAGGAAGCGGGATGACCGCCCAGGCCGCTGCACCCGCGTTGCCCGCCCGCCAGATCCGGCTGCTGATGTTCGGTCTGATGACCGGCATGCTGCTGGCCGCGCTCGACCAGACCATCGTCGGCACCGCGCTGCCCACCATCGTCGGGGAGTTGGGCGGCATCGACCACTACTCGTGGGTGGTCACCGCGTACCTGCTGGCGTCGACCGCCTCGACGCCGCTCTACGGCAAGATGGCCGATCTGTACGGCCGCCGGCCGGTCTTCCTGTTCTCCATCGGCGCGTTCCTGGTCGGTTCGCTGCTGGCCGGGCTGTCGCGGGACATGACCCAGTTGATCGTCACCCGGGGCGTGCAGGGGCTCGGCGCGGGCGGCCTGATGACGCTGGCGTTCGTCATCATCTCGGACGTGGTGCCGCCCCGGGAGCGGGGCCGCTACCAGGGTCTGTTCGGTGCCGTGTTCGGCGTGTCGTCGGTGGCCGGCCCGCTGGTCGGCGGCTACTTCGCGGAGACCAACTGGCGGTGGATCTTCTACCTCAACGTGCCGCTGGCGATTCTCGCCATCGTGGTCTGCTGGCACGTGATGCGGCTGGTGCCGTTCCAGCGCCGTGAGCACACCGTCGACTGGCTCGGCGCGGCGCTGCTGGTCGCCGGCGTGAGCTGCCTGCTGCTGGCGCTGAGCTGGGGCGGCACCTCGTACGCCTGGGGCTCCGCCGTGATCGTCGGGCTGTTCGTGGCCGGCGTGGTGCTGGGTGTGGCGTTCCTGCTCCAGGAGGCCCGGACCCGGGAGCCGATCCTGCCGCTGCGGCTGTTCCGCAGCCGCACGTTCGCGCTGGCCAACACCGCCGGCTTCGTGCTCGGCCTGGTGATGTTCGGGTCGATCATCTTCATTCCGCTCTACCTCCAGATCGTCAAGGGCGCCTCGCCGACCCGTAGCGGTCTGCTGATGCTGCCGATGATGGCCGGCATCATCGTCACGTCGATCCTGACCGGCCGGGCGATGAGCCGGATCGGCCGGTACAAGTGGTTCCCGGTGACGGGTGCCGCTGTGCTGGTGGTCGGCATGCTGCTGTTCCGCCAGCTCCAGGTGGGCACGTCGCTGTGGGCCGCGTTCGGCTACATGGTGGTGATCGGCGTCGGGCTGGGCCTGTGCATGCAGTCGCTGATCCTGGCCGTGCAGAACGCGGTGGACGTCCGCGACCTGGGCGCGGGCACCTCCTCGGCCACGTTCTTCCGCTCGCTGGGCGGCTCGTTCGGGGTGGCCATCCTGGGCGCGGTGCTGTCCACGCGGCTCACCGGCGCGCTGGCCGACCGGCTGCCGGGCGCGCTCGCCCAGCTCCCGCCGCAGCAGCGGGCGGCGGTGGCGGCGGGCGGCGCGGAGAACATCTCGATCAACGACCCGGCCACCATCCTGGCGCTGCCCGGACCGGTACGCGCCGCGATCCAGTCCTCGTTCGTCGACGCGCTGCACCTGGTCTTCCTGACCACCGGGCTGATTGCGGTGCTGGCGGTGCTGGTCACCCTGGCCATGCCGAACCACCAGCTCCGCGGCGCCGGCCCGCAGGGCGCCACCGGCGGCGCGGACCCGCTGGGCGGGAAGGCCGCCGCGCCGGGTGGCAAGTCGCTGCCGAAGGAGTCGAAGGACGACGCCGCCGCCGAGATGGAGGCGAAGTCGCAGACGATGCTCTGAGCGGGCCGTCCCGGGCGAGGCTGCCCGGCCTATTTCAGGATCAGGCGGTTGGTCTGCTCGAAGACGTCCAGGTCGGCCAGCGTCTCGGCGACGCTCGACGAGAGCGGGGTGGGGAACTCCGTCCGCTGGAAGAAGCCGGCGTCGGTGGTCTCGTCGGTGAACCGGGACAGCTCGCCGTCCCACTCGTCGACCCGGAACGCGGCGGTGAAGACCTGGTAGGTGTGCCCGTACATGTTGGTGTGGGTGCGGTCCGGGCCGGTGTAGAGCGCGAACGCGCTGACCCGCAGCGCGCGGAGGCCGGTCTCCTCGCGGACCTCGCGGACCGCGCAGTCGGCGATCGACTCGCCCAGCTCCATCGCGCCGGCCGGCAGTGCCCACTGGCCGTTGTCGGAGCGCTGGATCAACAGCACCCGGGCGGCGTTGTCGCGCACCACGGCGCGGGCGCCGACGAACATCAGCGTGCGGTCACCGGCCAGCGCGCGGAGCTGCCCGACGTACGAGTCGGCCCAGGAGATGCTCACCCGGACAATCTACGCAGCATTGCCGGCCGGCTCGGCCGTTCCGGGGGTTCCGCTGGTGTGAACGGCGACACTACGTTGTTACCCATGCGTAGCACGATGATGGACGCCCCGCTCCAGGTAGCCCGCATCCTCGAACACGGCGCCACCGTGCACGGCACGGCCGAGGTGGTCACCTGGACCGGCGCCGAACCCCGCCGGATGACGTACGCGGAGGTGGGGCGCGCCGCCGCCCGGCTGGCCCACGCGCTGCGCGACGAGTGCGGCGTGACCGGTGACGAGCGGGTCGCCACCTTCATGTGGAACAACAACGAGCACCTGGTGGCCTACTTCGCGGTGCCGAGCATGGGCGCGGTGCTGCACACGCTCAACCTGCGGCTCTTCCCGGACCAGGTCGCCTACATCGCCAACCACGCGCAGGACCGGGTGGTGCTCGTCGACAGCACGCTCATCCCGCTGCTGGCCCGCGTGCTCGGTGAGCTGGCCACGGTGCGGCACGTGGTGGTGGTCGGCGGTGGTGACCCGGCCCCGCTGGTGGCCGCCGCCGGCGACCGGATCACCGTGCACCACTGGGACGCGCTGCTGGCCGACCGGCCGGACACGTTCGACTGGCCGGAGGTGGACGAGCGGGACGCGGCGGCGCTCTGCTACACGTCCGGGACCACCGGCCACCCCAAGGGCGTGGCCTACTCGCACCGTTCGATCTACCTGCACTCGCTTCAGGTCTGCATGCCGGAGGGCTTCGGTCTCGGGCCGGGCGACCGGGAGCTGGCCATCGTGCCGATGTTCCACGCCATGTCGTGGGGCCTGCCGTACGCGGCGTTCCTCTCCGGCGCCTCGCTGATCATGCCGGACCGCTTCCTCCAGGCCGAACCGATCGCCGCGATGATCGCCGCCGAGCGGCCCACGCTGGCCGGCGCGGTGCCGACCATCTGGACGGACCTGCTGGCCTACCTGGACACCCACGACGTGGACACCTCCTCGCTGACCGAGGTGATCGTCGGCGGCTCGGCGTGCCCGCCGGCGCTGATGCACGCGTTCCGCGACCGGCACGGCATCGAGGTCATCCACGCCTGGGGGATGACCGAGATGTCGCCGCTGGGTTCGGTGTCCCGCGCCCCGGCCGGCGCGACCGGCGACGACGCCTGGCGCTACCGCTACACCCAGGGCCGCGTCCCGGCCGGGGTGGCGGCGCGGATCGTCGGGCCGCTCGGTGAGCCGCTGCCCGCGGACGGGACGTCCGTGGGCGAGCTGGAGGTGCGGGGGCCGTGGGTGACCGCCCGGTACGTCGGCGACGACGAGCCGGACGCCGAGAAGTTCCGGGACGGCTGGCTGCGGACCGGGGACGTCGGCACGCTCTCGCCGGACGGGTTCATCACGCTCACCGACCGGGCCAAGGACGTGATCAAGTCCGGCGGGGAGTGGATCTCCTCGGTCGAGCTGGAGAACGCGCTGATGGCGCATCCGGCGGTGCTGGAGGCGTGCGTGGTGGGTGTGCCTGACGAGCGCTGGGACGAGCGCCCGCTGGCCACCGTGGTGGTCCGCGAGGGCGCCTCGGTCACCGCGGAGGAGCTGCGGGACTTCCTGGCCGGCTCGGTGGCCCGCTGGCAGTTGCCCGAGCGCTGGGCGTTCATCGACGCGGTGCCGAAGACAAGCGTCGGCAAGTTCGACAAGAAGGTGGTGCGCTCGCGGTACGCCGACGGCGGGCTTGAGGTGCGGGAACTGTCCGCGCCGTAACGCTTTCCGGCGTACCGTCGCCTACACAGGTAGGAACACGTTTCCCACGGACATTCCTCCCAGAGGGCGGCCCCGGCGTTCGCACCGCGCCGGGGCCGCCCGTCCGTTACGGGGTGACCCGCACCGCCATTGTTGCGAAACTTGTTCGCCTCTGTCCCGGTGTCGGGGAAATCCCCTACTCCTCGGCGGTGCTGACCAGCACCTTGCCCACCGCGCCGTCCCGCACCGCCTGCTGCGCCGACGCGGTCTCCGCCAGCGGGTACCGGTGCAGCGGCAGCCCGGCCTCCGCGCCGACCCGGATCGCGCCCTGCGCCACCGCCGCCGCGATGTCGGTCACCGCCTGCGCCTTGGCCACCTTCGGCGCGGTGTAGACCAGCACGAACTGCCAGCGCGCGTTCGGCCCCATCAACGGCCGGATCGGCAACGTCACCTCGTCGCCGCCGTCGTCGGCGTAGACGCAGACCGCGCCGCCGGTACGCAGCATCCGCACGTCGGCGGCGGCGTTGCGGGCGGCGGAGACCTCGACGATCGTGTGCACCCCGTCGGGCGCGACCTTGCGGACCTCCTCGACCACGTCCTGCTCCCGATAGTTGATCACGAAGTCGGCCCCGGCCGCAGCGGCGAGCTGCGCCTTCTCCGGGGTGCTCACCGTGGTGATCACGCAGGCGTCGGCCCAGCGGGCGAGCTGGATCGCCGCGTTGCCCACCGCGCCCGCCCCGCCCTGCACCAGCACCACGTGGTCGCTCAACGCACCGGCGTGCAGCGTGTCCGGCATGAACTCGCCGACGGTCAGGCAGCGGTGCGCGGTCATGAACGGGATGCCCAGCGCCGCACCCAGATCGAACGAGGCCGAACCGAGCGGCACCGCGTGTCGGACCGGGACCACCGTGTACTCCGCCGCGGTGCCCCACGGGCGCTGCCAGGCCGCCTCCCACAGCCAGACCCGCTCGCCGATCAGGATCCGGTCCACGCCCTCGCCGACCGCCTCCACCACCCCGGCGCCGTCCTGGTGCGGGATCTGCCAGCCGGCCGGCAGCGGCCACGCCTCGCGCGCCTTCCAGTCCGTCGGGTTCACCCCCGAGACCGCCATCCGCACCAGCACCTCACCCGGGCCGGGCTCCGGCACCGGCCGCTCCGCCACCTGGAGCACGGAGGCGTCCCCGCTGCGCTCGTACACGATCGCCCTCATCGCCGTCCCTCCGCCGTCGTCGCCGATGCGCTACCCGAACTCAAGGCGAACATGTAAGGCGGGGCCCCCTGTTAACGCCTCCGGTAGAGGAAGGGGCCCCGCTTAACACCCCAACCCCGCCAGCAGTTCCGGGGTGAGCGCGCCGATCGACGGCAGCCGCACGGCGGCGAGCGCCTCGGCGTCCGGATCCAGCGGGTACGACAGGTGCGGCACCGCCACCACCCGGCACCCGGCTGCCGCCGCCGACCGGACGCCGTTGGACGAGTCCTCCACCGCCACGCACCGGGCCGGGTCGACGCCCAACCGGGCCGCCACCGCCAGCCAGACGTCCGGCGCCGGCTTGCCCCGGGCGGTCTCCTCCGTCGACAGCGTCGCGCCGAACGCGTCGACCAGGCCCGTCGCCTCCAGCGCCGCCGCGATCAGCCGGGTCGGCGAGGAACTGGCCAACCCCAGCGGCCACCGCGCGGCCGTCCGGCGCACCACCGCGTCGGCGTCGTCGATCAGCGGTACGCGCTGCGCGTACCGCCGGGTCATCTCCGCCACCACCTCGTCGGCGACCTGCTCGGCCGACCGGTCGACGCCCAGCTCACCGCTCAGGTAGGCGGCCCACTCGCCGGTGCTCATGCCCATCAGCCGGCGCTGGGTGTCCGGCTGCCAGACGCCTCCGTGCTCGGCCACGTACGCCCGGCGGACCTCCTCCCAGACCGGCTCCGAGTCCACGATCACGCCGTCCAGGTCGAAGAGCACCGCGTCCACCATGCCGCCATCCTGCCCCAGCCGGCGGCCCGGCTCACCCCGGCCGCGTCGCCCCGACCGAACGCTGCGCCGGCAACCCGATCGGGGCCTGCGCCGGGATGATCGTGCGGCAGCGCGTAGAGACCGGTTCGAGCAGCTCCCGCAGCCGTTCCGTACGCTCCGCGCCCAGCGCGCGCCACGGGCCCGCCGCGGCCCGGTCGGTGGCCTCCTCGACGGCCCGGAAGGTGGCGGTGGCCTGCGGGGTCGGCCCCCGGTCGGCGGTCAGCCAGCCCTTCTCGACCAGCCGCTCCTCGGCGGCGGACCACTCCTCGTCGGTCCAGCCCCGGGCCGGCTGGTGGAACTCGCGCGACTGGTCGACCCGGCACCGCCAGGCCACCACCTCGACCGGCTCCAGCCCGGTGCCGACCAGCGCGGCCACGTGCCCGTCGCCCCGGTGCTCGCGCAGCGTGGCGGCGGCCTGCCAGAGCCGGGCCAGCGGGTACTCCCCGCGCGGCAGGGCGGCGTTGACCGCGCCGAGCACCCGCCCGGCGGTGTCCACCCGGTCGGCCGCCGCCTCCAGCAGCTCGGCGGCCTCGACCAGGTGCGACTCGGGCAGCTCGTAGGTGAACTCGGCGAGCGCCTGCACCGCGCCGGTGAGCCGGGCGCGCAGCGCCTCCTCGGGGGTGGCCAGCCGCCACACCGAGGGCAACGCGCGGGCCACCATCGGCGGCGCGAAGCTGAAGAACGCGGCCGTCACCGTCGGGGCGTCGACCGGCCCGAGCGGCGCGGCCCGGCCGGCGAAGTAGCCGCGCCAGTAGCCGCGCAGCCCGACCGCCTCGAACGCGGAGCGGGCGCGCGGGTGGAAGTAGGTCACCGCGTGGACCGGCTCGAACAGCGTCCACATCTGCCGGGCCAGCCCGGGGTCGTCAAGCGCCGCCACGTGCACCTCCGCGTCGGTGGTCAGGTCACCGCGGACGGACGGACCGCCCGCGGTGACCACGAACCTACTGCCGTTGGGTGACCGGACGGAAGCCTGGAGTGATCTACTGCGCAGCCAGCACGTCGACGACGAAGCGCAGCGGCCCGGCCGGACGACCGCCTTCGGCCTTGTCGCCGTATGCCAGGTCGGCCGGGAGGTCGAGCTGCACGCGGCTGCCCACCGGCACGCCGACCAGGCCCTGGTCCCAGCCCTTGATGACCTGGCCCACGCCGATCTGGAAGGTGGCCGGCTGGCCGTTGTCCCAGGACGCGTCGAACTGCTTCCCGTCCTTGTAGAAGACGCCCACGTAGTTCGTGGTGATCGTCTGCCCGGCCTTCACCGCCGGCCCCTTGCCCTTGACCAGCGTGGTGACGGTCAGCTTCTTCAGCTCACCGGAGCCGGCCTTGACCGCCGGCTTGGTCTTCAGCGCCGGGTCGACGTTGGCGGGCAGCTCCGGCGCGGGCGGCGCGGTGGGCTCCGCCTGGTCGGCGGGGGCGCTGGGGCTGGCCGAGGAGGCGGTGGTGGCCGGCTTGTCGTCGTCCCCGCTGTTCAGCCAGACGAGACCACCGACCAGGGCCACCACGGCGAGCACACCGGCGGCCGCGCCCAGCATCGACTGCCGGCGCCGGCGCGCCTCGGCGGCCTTCTTCTCGGCCAACTGGGCGGCCAGCCGCCTTCCGGCCTTGGTGGCCGGGGCGGCCTGGTCCTCCGACCGGTTCTCCACACGCTCGCTCACGTCGACTCCCTGCAGGTGGGGGGTGGGTACGCCCCCGGCGGGCCGCCGCCGAGGCCAGCGCACACGGTACCCGCCCGCACCCCCACAGCGACGAAAGGCGGGGGCCCTTCTTAACGCATTCGGTATAGGCGGGGCCCCTTCTTCACACCCCGGGCCGGACCGGACACCGAGCGGGTACGTTCTCGGACATGGCGATCCTCACCGAAGAAGACCTGGCCCTGCTCGGCGAGCCGCAGCTCGCGCACGTGGCCACCATCGAGTCCGACGGCACCCCGCACGTCACCCCGGTCTGGGTGGACACCGACGGGGAGCACATCGTGTTCAACACCGCCAAGGGCCGGCAGAAGTACCTCAACATGTCCCGCAACCCGGTCGTCGCGGTGTCGGTGGTCGACAAGGCGGACGACTACCGCACGCTCTGGGTGAAGGGCACTGTCGAGTTCGTCACCGAGGGCGCCGACGAGCACATCGACCGGATGGCGAAGAAGTATCTCGGCCAGGACACCTACCCGTGGCGGCGCGCGGGCGAGGAGCGCGTCATCGTCCGCGTCACCCCGACGGAGAAGCTCGGCCGCGGGTGATAAGCGGGGGCCCCGCCTATACCGAATACGTTAAGCGGGGCCCCTTCCTTACTCCTCAGGCGGGCTTCTTCTTGGCGGCGGTCTTCTTCGCCGGCTCGGCCTTCTTCGCCGCCGTCTTCTTCGCGGCGGTCTTCTTCGCCGGGGTGGCCTTCTTCGCCGGTTCGGCCTTCTTGGCCGGGGCCTTCTTCGCGGCGGTCTTCTTCGCGGAGCGGGCCGACGAGATCGGGGTCGGCTCGGCCCCGCCGCCGGACGGCGCCTCGCCCCGGGCCGCCCGGGCCCGCTCGACGGACGCCTTCAACGCGGCCATCAGGTCCACCGCGGCGGCCGGCGCGGCCTCTTCCTCCTCCGGCTGCACCACCTCGCGGCCCTCCACCTTCGCGTCGATGACCTCCTGCAACGCGGCCCGGTAGTCGTCGGTGAAGGCGTCCGGCTCGAACTCGCCGGCCATCGAGTCGATCAACGAGCTGGCCATCGCCAGCTCCGGCGGGCGGACCTTCAGGTCCTCGTCCAGGAAGCCGAAGTCGGGCTGACGGATCTCGTCCGGCCAGAGCATCGTGTTGAGCAGCAGCACACCCTCGCGGACCCGCAGCGTCGCCAACTGCTCCCGCTGGCGCAGCGCCACCTTGACGATCGCCACCCGCTCCGAGTCGGTCAGCGCGTCCCGCAGCAGCACGTACGGCTTGGTGGCGGTGCCCTCCGGCTCGAGGAAATACGCCTTGTTGTAGAGGATCGGGTCGACCTGCTCGGCCGGCACGAACTCCAGCACGTCGATCGCGTGCGAGGTGCTCAGCGGTAGTTCGGCGAAGTCCTCGTCGGTCAGGATGACCATCTCGCCGCCGCCGAGGTCGTAGCCCTTGGCGATGTCGTCGTAGGTGACCTCCTCGCCGCAGACCGAGCAGGTGCGCTTGTAACGGATACGGCCGCCGTCCTCGCGGTGCACCTGATGGAACCGGATGTCCTTCTCCTCGGTTGCCGAGTAGACCTTCACCCCGATCGACACCAGGCCGAACGACACCGCTCCTTTCCAGATGGCCCGCATTCCCGCGCTCCTCTCCCCGGTTGTAGACCAGAATCCCAAACGATCGAACGGCACGCACGCCCTTCCGTGCCCTACTACAGTCAGGAGGTGCCCGGCGCGCCGTTGAAGCCGATGCTCGCGATGACCGGGCAGCTCCCGGCCGGTGCCGCATGGGCGTACGAGTTCAAGTGGGACGGCATCCGCGCGCTCGCCGACATCTCCCACGGCGACCGGCACTTCTACGCCCGCTCCGGCGTCGAGATCACCACCGCGTACCCGGAACTGCTCAACCTGGCCGAGCAGGTCGACGACGCGCTGCTCGACGGCGAGGTGGTGATCTTCACGGACGGGCAGCCGTCGTTCACCGCGCTGGCCGAGCGGATGCACGTGCGCAACCCGGCCAAGGCGGCACGGCTGGCGGCGACCGCCCCGGTGACGTACATGATCTTCGACCTGCTGCGGCTCGACGGCGTGGACCTGACCACCCGGCCCTGGCACGAGCGGCGGGCGGCACTGGAGGCGCTCGGGCTCGGCGCCGCCCGGTGGGCGGTGCCGCCGGTCTTCACCGACGGGCCGGCCACCTACGCGGCGGCCGGTGAGCACGGGCTGGAGGGCGTGCTGGCCAAGCGGGCCGACTCGGCCTACCGGCCCGGGGTGCGCTCGCCGGACTGGGTGAAGGTCAAACTGGAGGTCACCGGCGACTTCGTGGTCGGCGGCTGGCGGCCGGGCGCACGCCGGGTCGGCGGGCTGCTGGTCGGCGTGCCCGGCCCGGACGGGCGGCTGGTCTACCGGGGGCGGGTCGGCGGCGGCATCGGCGCGGCCGTCGAACGGGAACTGCTGCGCGAGCTGGAGCCACTGCGCGCCGGCGCGTCGCCGTTCGCCGGGGACGTGCCGCGCGAGGATGCGCGCGGAGCGATCTGGGTATCACCCCGGGTGGTGGTGGAGGTCAAGTACGGCCAACGCACCCCGGACGGGCGGCTGCGCTTCCCCCGGGTCCTGCGCCTGCGCCCGGACAAGCCGCCCGAGGAGGTCGAGGATGCCGGCTGATCGGTTCAAGGTCGAGGTCGAGGGGCGCTCCCTGGAGCTGTCCAACCTGGACAAGGTGCTCTTCCCGCAGGCCGGCTTCACCAAGGGCGAGGTGATCGACTACTACACCCGGATCGCCCCGGTGCTGCTGCCGCACCTGCGCGACCGCGCGCTCACCCGGATCCGCTTCCCCAACGGCGTCGACGGCGGCTCGTTCTTCGAGAAGAACGCACCGGCCGCGACCCCCGGTTGGGTACGCACCGAGAACCTGCCCGTCCCCGGGTCGACCAAGGGGCGGGAGACCATCGACTTCGTGGTCTGCGACGAGTTGCCCACGCTGGTCTGGCTGGCGAACCTGGCCGCGCTGGAGCTGCACACGCCGCAGTGGAAGGTCGGCGAACACCCGGACATGATGGTGGTCGACCTGGATCCGGGCGCCCCGGCGGCGCTGCGACAGTGCTGCCAGGTGGCGCTGCTGATGCGCGACCGGCTGGCTGACGACGGGATCGACGCGTACCCGAAGACGTCCGGGAAGAAGGGCATGCAGCTCTGCTGCCCGATCGCCGGCACCCAGGACGCCGACGTCGTCTCCGGCTACGCCAAGCGGATCGCGCAGGAACTGGAGCAGGCGCACCCGAAGCTGATCGTGTCGAAGATGGCGAAGAACCTGCGCCCCGGCAAGATCTTCATCGACTGGAGCCAGAACAACGCGGCGAAGACGACCGTGGCGCCGTACTCGCTGCGCGCCCAGCCCGTACCGGCCGCCTCCACGCCGCTGACCTGGGACGAGGTGGCGGCCGGTGCGGCCGGGAAACGGCCGGCGACGCGGCCCTACACGGCCACCGAGGTGCTCAGGCGGGTGGCGAAGCAGGGCGATCTGCTGGCGCCGCTGCTCGACGGCGGTCCCGAGCTGCCCGCCCGCTGACCCGCCACCACGCGCCGCCGACCAGCAGCAGCACGATCACGCTGATCGCCACGTCGCCCACCAGGTCGGCCACCGGGCCCGCCGGGGTGTAGGTCGGCACGCCGTACGCGAAGACGGCCGCGACGACCACGGCGGCCGAGCCGGCGGCGAGCACGTGGCGCTGCCCCCAGCCGGCCTGTCGGGACCAGCGCGTCAGCAGGACGGCGGGGACCACGGCGAGCGCGAGCGCGACGCCGATCCCGGTCCACCCCGGCACGGCTCCGGCCCCGGCGTAGGCGACCAGCACCACCAGCCCCGCCCAGATGGGCCGCGGCGCGGTTTTGGCGGTCCGGTCGACGGGCGTGCCGGCGGCCGGGTCGATGCGCGCGTCGGCGGCGTGTCGGACGCGCAGCAGCGCGGCGGCGATCAGGGTCAGCGCCACGCCGGCGGCGACCGTGAGCTGGACCGGCGAGGCCAGGAAGCCCTTGCGCCCGCCGTCGTCGGCGAAGACCAGCAGGCTGCCGCCGAGCCAGAGCAGCGCGGCCACCACCAGGCCCGGACGACCCAGCCAGGTCCGCGACCGGCGACCCACCCCGAGGTACGACTCGACGAGCGCGATCGACGCGCAGATGGTCAAGGCGACGTGGTTGCCCACGTAGTCGACCGCCTGCCGGGCGCTGAACCCGAGGCCGGGCACCAGCGTCGCCTCGGCGGCGGTGCGGGCGTCGGCGAACTGGGTGTCGTCGAGGTAGTCCGGATTGAACAGCGACTGGTCGACCAGGCCGGCCTGGACCACGCCGAAGGCGGCGGCGAGCAGCACGATCCCCTGCCAGCCCAGTCCGAGCCGCCGGGCGGTCTCCCGGATCAAGAGCGCGGCCCCGCCGTACATCGGGGCGAGCACCAGCACCACGAACGGCATGCCGGCGAGCGTGAATCCGCCCCAGGAGCACTCGGCGGTCCAGGGCGCGAGCAGCAGCAACGCGACGGCCGGCGTGAGCCGACGGCGCAGGGGTTCGGTCGTCATGCCCGCACCGTGCCGCAGCCGGCCGGCCCGTCGATACGGCCATCGGCCGAGGGGTCCGTGACCAAAGTCGACGGTCACGGACCCGAGGGGCGGCGGCTCGGCTAGAGCGCGAACAGCAGGGCGGCGTCGAGGAGGATGACCAGCGCGGTGGCGAAGTGGATGCCGAAGGCGACGGCCCGGGTGCCGCCGTGCCGCAGCACGATGACGGTGTCGCCCAGGGGGGCGAGCGCGACGACAAGCATGAACCAGGCGACGGCGTCGGCGCTGGTGAAGGCGATCAGGGCGAGTCCCACCAGGCCGTAGGTGAGGTCGCGGACGCCCTTGACGGTCAGGTAGGCGGATTCGGGCCCACCCGTCGACGCCGGAACGCCGTAGCCGGCGGCGGCGTTCCGGGGCGTCGTCAGGAAGCGGACGCCGATGAAGACGATGAACAGGCTGAGGACGACGGCGAGCCCGTAGGCGAGGAGATTGAGCATGGTCGACTCCGAATCTAGCGCTGCTAGGGATAAGAGCGAAGCTAGCAGAGCATCGTTAGATTGCCTAGCAGTGCTAGGGTTGCGGTCATGTCCATCCAGGCGCGCCGAGAGCGGGAGCGGGCGGAGCGCGAGCGGGCCATCGTCGCCGCCGCCCGGGAACTGGCCGAGTCGGAGGGCTGGGACGCGGTCACCACCCGCCGGCTCGCCGCCGAGATCGAGTACAGCCAGCCCGTCCTCTACAGCCACTTCACGGGCAAGGACGCCATCATGGCGGCGGTCGCCGTGGAAGGCTGCGGCGAGATGGCCGCCGAACTCGCCGCCGCCCGCGCCGCCGCGGCCGACCCCCGGCAGGCGGTGGCCGGCATCGCTACGGCGTACGCCGCATTCGCCGAACGTCGGCCCGCGCTCTACGACGCGATCTTCAGGCTCCCCGTCGCCCTCTCCTTCGCCAGCCAGGATGCCCCGGTCGAGCTGGCCAGAGCCTTCGCCGAGCTGGCCGAAACCCTGCGTCCGTTCGCCGGTGGCGACGACCTGGAGACCTTCACCGAGACGTTCTGGAGCGGGCTGCACGGCCTGGTCACGTTGATGCGCGACGGTCGGCTGCGGCGGGCCGAACACGAACGTCGGCTGGCGCTCCTGGTAGACCGGTTCGCCCCGCTAGGCTGAGCCGGCCGCCCGGGAGGAGCACATCCGATGGCCACCCACGCACCCGCACCCGCTTCCGTCGCCACCGACGAGCCGCTGCTCAGCTACCTCGACGACGCCACCGGCGAACGCACCGACCTGACCGCGTCGCAGCTCGGCGCGTGGGTCGCCCGCAGCGCCGGGCTGCTGCGGGACGGCTGTGGGCTGCGCCCCGGTGACCGGGTGGCGGTGCTGCTGCCGCCGCACTGGCGTACCGCGGCGGTGCTGCTCGGCGCGTGGTCGGTCGGGCTGACGGTGTCCTTCCGGCCCCGGGCGCTGGCCGGGTTGCCGGCGCTGGAGCCGGGCGCGGACCGGCCCTTCGACGCGGTGTTCGTGACCCCGGAGCGCCTGGACGACTGGCTGGAGGACTTGCCCGAGGGGACCCACCGCTACCTCGTCGGCGTCCGTCCCGGCCCGGCCGACGAGGTGCCGCCGGGCTGGCTGGACTGGTCGACCGAGGTGCTGCGGCACCCCGCCGACCCGCCGGACTACACGGCCGTGGACCCGGCCGACCCGGCCACCCCGGACGGCACCAGCTTCGGCGCGTGGCGGCGGCTGGCCGCGGAGATCGCCGCCCAGCTCGACCTGCGCCCCGGCGACCGCCTCCTGGTCGACCCGGTCGAACACGAACAGCCCTTGAAGTGGCTGCTCGCCCCGCTCGCCGCCCGCGCCACCCTCGTGATCCACGCCAACCCCACCCACCCCGCCCCACCCCACACCCGCCGCCTCTGACCCCGCCCCCACGCCCTCCCTCCCGTCCCTCCCGCGCCCTCGCGCGGATCTTGCAGTTGTGGTCCGGGAAATGCCGTTTTCGTGGCTTCCGCCGGGGCGTAAACTGCAAGATCAACGCTGTCGGGAGGGGTGCATGGTGGTGCGGGGGGACGGGCTGGTCTGGCGGGCTTATGGGGAGAGTGACCTCGCCGCGTTGACCGGGCTGGTCGAGGCGTGCCTCGCTGTCGACGGCGGGTTGCCGCTGTTCGCGCGTACTCCGCTGGTGCGGGCGCGGCTGCTTCAGACGCGTACCCTCGGCGCCTGGCACGACGGCGGCCCGGTCGCGGCCGTCGGGGTCGGCACCGGACGGACGCCGGCCACCGCCACCGGCCTGGTGCATCCGGCGTGGCGGGGGCGGGGGATCGGCTCCCGGCTGCTGGACTGGGCCGGCGAGCAGGCCGGCGACGCGGGTCTGCTGCTCACCACCGAGACGTGGACCGCCGACGCGGAGGCGCTGTTCGACGCGCGCGGACTGCGGCGGACGTTCCTGGAACGGGTGCTGCGGCACGACCTCGACGCGCCGCCCGACGTGGTCGCGCCGGACGGCGTCACGCTGGAGCCGGCCACGCTCGGCCCGGAGCTGTTCGGCATCTACCGCGTGTCGTTCGCCGACCGGCCCGGCTTTGTCGAGCCGGCGGTCGAGGAGTGGCTGGGTGACCTGCGCGACGACGAGGGCTACCGACCGGAGCTGTCGATGGTCGCGCGTGGGCCGGACGGCGGCGCGGTCGGCTTCGTCACCGTGCTCGACACCTGGATCGACCAGGTCGGCGTGGTGCCCGGCTGGCGCGGCCGGCGGGTCGGCGCGTACCTGGTGGCTCGCGTGCTGCGCGGGCTCGCCGAGGCGGGCGCGGACGCCGCGTGGCTCTGCGTCAACGACGACAACCCGGCGGCCGGGCTTTACCGCCGGCTCGGCTTCCGCGAGGCTGGCCGTCGCGCCCGCTACCTGCGCCGATGACAGACGACCCGACGTGGACGGTGTGAATTGTCGACGACGTCAACGAACGGCAAGTGGGCGAGCGGTCTGCTGGGCGTGTTGGTGGGCCGCCCCGGTCGGGGCGTCTTTGTTGCCGTGTACCCACGTCGCTGCCGGCTGAGACGGTCGTGATGGATCGGTTCTGACCGCGTGCGGGGCCGAGTTGTGGGCATTCCGCTGCCCTATGCTCGTCGAGTGAAGGCGGTAGCAGCACAGACGCGGCAGCTTGTGTCAGGCGAGACGGTGCCGTTCCTGACGGCCATCCCTGCGGAGTCGGTCGAACACGGCGAGGTATTCACCCGTCGTTGGGTTGTCGAGTTGATCCTCGACCTTGCTGGGTACACCGCCGACCGTGATCTTGCTGAGCTGGTGGCGGTCGAGCCGGCGTGTGGCGGCGGCGCCTTCCTGGCGGTGATGGCGTCCCGCCTCAGCGCCTCGTGCCGTAAGCACGACCGACCGCTCCTCGACGCCAAGTCAGCTCTGCGCGCCTTCGACCTGCTCGCCCCGAACGTGGCTACCAGTAGGGCGCTCATCCGGAACGTGCTGGTTGATGAGGGTTGGTCGCTTCCCGAAGCGCGCGAGGCGACAACGGCGTGGGTGCGCCAAGGTGACTTTCTGCTCGACCCGCATGTGCCGACTGGGGTCGACTTCGTCGTAGGTAATCCGCCCTACGTCCGTCTTGAGGATGTGCCTCCGGACCGCATGCAGGCCTACCGAGCAGCCTGCCCCACCATGACGGGTCGGTCGGATCTCTACGTCGGCTTCTACGAACGCGCGCTGCGATCCCTGCGCGTAGGAGGAGTCCTCGCGTTCATCTGTGCGGACCGTTGGATGCGCAACCAGTACGGGCGTCAGTTGCGAGAGTTCGTCGCCGCGGGTTACAGCGTCGACGCCACCATCAGCATGCATGATGTCGATGCGTTCGAGGAGCAGGTGTCGGCGTATCCGGCCGTCACTGTGCTGCGCCGAGCCCAGCAGGGTGCCGCCATGGTCGCGGATACGCGACGAGGCTTCGGGCCACAGGACGCACCAGAACTGGTGGAGTTGATCCACGCTACGGAACAGCGGACCGCGGCGAACGGCAGTTTCGAGGTGGCCCGGTTGCCCCACTGGTTTCCCGGGGGCGAGTCCTGGCCGGCTGGCTCACCATCGAGGATCGCGCTGATCGAGACATTGAACGACCGGTTCCCCCCGCTGGAGGATCAGAGCACCGGAACTCGGGTCGGCATCGGTGTGGCGACGGGCGCTGACAAGGTCTTTGTCACCACGCATGCCGACGTCGAGCCACGGCGACTGCTGCCGTTGTCCATGGTCAAGGACACTACTTCGGGGACTTTTTCCTGGTCGGGTCACTATCTGGTGAACCCTTGGGACGCGGAGGGCGCCCTCGTCGACTTGGCTTCGCTGCCGCGACTGCGGGAGTACTACCAACGGCACGCGGCGGCCCTCAAAGGCCGACACGTGGCGGGCAGGCGGCCGGCGCAATGGTACCGGACCATCGACAAGGTCGATCATTCTCTGATCAATCGACCAAAGCTGCTTTTTCCGGACATGAAGACCGTGATCCACCCGGTGCTGGATGAGGGCGGCTTCTATCCTCACCACAACCTGTACTACATCGTCTCCGACGTCTGGGATCTGCGGGTACTGGGCGGGTTGTTGTTGTCAGGCGTGGCACAGGCCTTTGTGGAGGCTTATGCGGTTAAGATGCGAGGAGGCACCCTTCGCTTCCAGGCCCAGTACCTGCGTCGGATCCGTGTACCCAGGCCCGAGAACGTCTCGGCCGCTGACTGTGCCGCGCTTGCCGCCGCCTTTGACGAACGGGATTCACGAGCGGCGACGAAGGTTGCGCTTCGTGTGTACGGAATCGAGGCGATGGGGGAGTAGCCGGTGGATCAGCGCTCATGGGAAGCGGCGGTACGTAGCTCCTGGGACATCCGGGAGTCACAGGCTGCGAAAAAGTTGCTGGGTGGCAAGACCGATACCGGTGGGCGAGGCGCGGTCACCGGCGGTGCTCACCTCGACGCGCTGACCACATTGCTTGCCCAGGTGTTCCTCGATGCTGGATTCCCACGCGATGCCGTTCGCTCCAAGTCCAAGGTCGAGTTACCTGGCTACTTCCGGCCGACGAAGAAGTGGGACCTGGTGGTGCTTCACGAAGGTGAACTGGTCGCCGCCATCGAGTTGAAGTCCCACGTCGGTCCGTCCTTCGGCAACAACTTCAACAACCGGAACGAAGAGGCGATCGGCAGCGCGGTCGACCTGCGGCGGGCCTACGATCACGGACTGCTCGGTCGGCTGCGGCCTTGGCTGGGATATGTATTGCTCGTGGAAGAGGCGCCAGCCTCCCTCCGCCCGGGCATGCCGAGGAGCGGCACCTTTCCGATCGACCCCGCTTTTACCAAGACTTCATACGTCGATCGCTACGCGATTCTGTGCAAGCGGCTGCGCAGCGCCGGCCTCTATGACGCAACCTGTCTCGTCACCTCCTCTCGCGAGGCCGATGCTCCGGTCCGGCAGCCCGATCTTGAGGTTGGTTTCCCCGCATTCGTCGGTGCCATCATGGATCGGACTGAGGAGTTCGGCGTCGTGCAGCCCAAGCGAAACTAAACTCGCGGGTGATGTGCGAATCCCGTCCCGGACCTTTCCGCTTCACCTACCGCGTCACGTGGTCGGCCGAGGACCATGAGTTCGTCGCCACCTGCGCCGAGTTCCTGTCCCTCTCGTGGCTGGACGCCGACGAGATCGAGGCGCTGCGAGGGCTCCAGGATCTCCTGCGTGGGGTGATCGCCGACATGGCGCACCAGGACGAGCAGGTCCGTTGAGTCGTTTCCGCTCTCAGCTCGAAAGGGTCGGGAGGCAGTACCGCCTCGGGCGGGCGAGGGCTGTTGCGGAGGCCGCTGACGTGGTCTTATGTCGGAACGACGACGTCATCGACCCGCAGCTTTGACAACCCCGCGTCGGTTCCGTGTTCCTTTCCTGCCTCTCGAAAGGTGCAGCGATGCACAGGAGACCGACAATCCACCTGGCGGTGCTGGCCACGGCCGCCGCCACGTTCCTGACCGGCGGCGCGCACGCCACGGCCGCACCCGTGACCGCCTCCGCCCAGGTCGCCGCCTGCCAGCCGGGCGCCGACCAGCACAGCGCGGACCAGCACGGCGCCGCCCGGGTCCGCGAGGGCGCCACCGCCCAGGAGCCGGAGCTCTACTCGAAGAACGAGGCCAACGCGTACGGCGTGATCAAGGACGTGCCGCGCCTGGCCAACGGCAGCGTCACCGTGCCGACGGTCTTCCACATGATCTCCGACCACGAGCTGGGCGCGGCCGAGAAGGCCCGGTGGAACACGCTGATCGCGGCGCAGATGACCGTGCTCAACGACTCGTACGCCGGCCGCACCGCCGCCGACGCCTCGGACACGCCGTTCCGCTTCTCGCTCGTCGACACCACCTGGACCGTGAACAGCGCCTGGTACACGGTCGAGCCGGGCAAGAACGAGCGGGACATGAAGAAGGCGCTCTACACCGGCGACTCCCGCACGCTCAACGTCTACGCGGCGAACATCGGCGGCGGGCTGCTCGGCTGGGCGTACTTCCCGAAGGGCTACAACAACGGCCGCGACTACATCGACGGCGTGGTCATGCTCGACGAGTCGATGCCGGGCGGCACGGCCGGCAAGTACGCGCTCGGCGACACGCTCACCCACGAGGTGGGGCACTGGCTGATGCTGGAGCACACCTTCGCGCACGGCTGCTCCGCCTCCGGCGACTTCGTCGCCGACACGCCGCGTGAGGCGGCGCCGCAGTTCAACTGCCCGGTCGGCGCGGACACCTGCACCGCGCCCGGCCTCGACCCGATCCACAACTTCATGGACTACACGCAGGACTCCTGCATGGACATGTTCACCCCCGGCCAGGCCGACCGGATGAGCGACGCCTGGGTCGCGTTCCGCGCCAGCGGCCAGGGCTGACGCGCGGGAGGGGACGGCCACCTCGCACCTCGGCCGTCCCCTCCGTTGCCCGAATCAGCAGCTCGAATCAGCAGGTCGTGTTGCCCAGCGGCACCCAGCCGTCCAGCGACGGGTCCTCGGCGCCGTGGCCGTACACCCAGGCGTCGTTGTCCTCGGCCCAGCCCCCGTGCGCGCGGAACCCACGCCCGGCGGTCAGGGTACGCAGCACCATGCCGTGCGGCGCGGCCCGCAGCCAGGTGTTCTGCGTGAGGTTGCAGACGAAGCCGGGCGCGTCGCTAGCCGAGGCCGGCGTGGGCGCCACCGCCGCGCCGGCGAGGCCGACGGTGGCGACCGTCAGTGCGGAGAGAATACGGCGTTTCACTCGGGTCCCTTCCGGTGTTCCAGTGACGACCACGATTGTGCCACTGTGGACCGACAGCCGGGCCGACCCGATTCGCCCTACTCGACCGTCGGCAGTTTCGGGCCGAGCACGTCGTCGGCGTCCACGATCGTGTACGCGTACCCCTGCTCGGCCAGGAACCGCTGCCGGTGCGCGGCGTACTCGGTGTCGATGGTGTCCCGCGAGACCACGGTGTAGAAGTGCGCCTGCCGGCCGTCGGCCTTCGGGCGGAGCACCCGGCCCAGCCGTTGCGCCTCCTCCTGCCGCGACCCGAACGTGCCGGACACCTGGATCGCCACCGCCGCCTCCGGCAGGTCGATCGAGAAGTTGCCCACCTTCGAGATCACCAGGGTGCGGATCTCACCGGAGCGGAACGCGTCGAACAGCCGCTCACGTTCCTTGTTCGTGGTGGACCCCTGCACGATCGGCGCGTCCAGGTATTCCCCCAACTGGTGCAACTGGTCGAGGAAACCACCGATCACCAGCACCTGCTCCTGCGGGTGCCGCTCCACCAGCGCGCGGACCACCGGCAGCTTGGTGCGGGCGGTCGCCGCCATCCGGTAGCGCTCCTCCGCCTCCGCCGTCGCGTACGCCAGCCGCTCCGCGTCGGTGAGCGTCACCCGTACCTCGGTGCACTCCGCCGGCGCGATCCAGCCCTGCTGCTCGATGTCCTTCCACGGCGCGTCGTACCGCTTCGGGCCGATCAGGCTGAACACGTCGCCCTCCCGGCCGTCCTCGCGTACCAGCGTCGCGGTGAGGCCCAGCCGGCGGCGGGCCTGGAGGTCCGCCGTGAAGCGGAAGATCGGCGCGGGCAGCAGGTGCACCTCGTCGTAGACGACCAGGCCCCAGTCGCGGGCGCCGAACAGGTCCAGGTGGGTGAACGCGCCGCCGCGCCGCGAGGTGAGCACCTGGTACGTGGCGATGGTGACCGGACGGATCTCCTTGCGCTCGCCCGAGTACTCGCCGATCTCCTCCTCGGTCAGCGACGTGCGGGCGATCAGCTCCCGCTTCCACTGCCGGCCCGCCACCGTGTTCGTGACCAGGATCAGCGTGGTCGCCTTCGCCTCCGCCATCGCCGCGGCCCCGACCAGCGTCTTGCCGGCGCCGCAGGGCAGCACCACCACGCCCGACCCGCCGGCCCAGAACGCCTCCACCGCCTCCCGCTGGTACGACCGCAGCGTCCACGGCTTGCCGCCGTCGGAGCCGGACTCGGCCAGCTCGATCGGGTGCGCCTCGCCGTCCACGTACCCGGCCAGATCCTCCGCCGGCCAGCCGAGCTTGAGCAGCGCCTGCTTGAGCCGGCCCCGCTCGGACGGGTGCACCGCGATGGTGTCGTCGTCGAGTTTCGCGCCGAGCATGCCGGCGAGCTTCTTGCTCTTCGCCACCTCGATCAGCACCACCCGGTCCAGGGCGCGCAGCACCAACCCGTGCACCGGGTCGTTGGCGAGCTGGAGCCGGCCGTACCGGTCCATCGTCTCGGCCACGTCGACGAGCAGCCCGTGCGGCACCGGGTAGCGCGAATACTTGATCAGGGAGTCGACCACGCCCTCCGCGTCGTGACCGGCCGCCCGCGCGTTCCACAACCCCAGCGGGGTGAGCCGGTACGTGTGCACGTGCTCGGGGGAGCGCTCCAACTCGGCGAACGGCGCGATGGCCATCCGGCAGGCCTGCGCATCCGGGTGGTCGATCTCCAGCAGCAGTGTCTTGTCCGACTGCACGATCAGTGGTCCACCGCTCACGCCGCGTCCTCCTCGCCTGGCCCGGAAACCTGCCCGCACGGCGGCTGACCTGCCGCAGGCGGACCATCCAGTGTTGCACGCCGGGGAATGTCGGAAAAAAGTCTCGCTGGACAGGCAACGTCATACTCCTCTCACACGTCTAGCAAGCGGGACAACTGTCCAGGGAGGGCCCATGAAGCGTGTCCGGTTTCTCGCCCGGGTCGCCGGCCTGGCGGTGGTCGTGCTGGTCGGCGTCGGCGCGTGCGCGCTCGATCCGCAGACGGAGGGCGCCGGGGTCACCACCCCCGCGCCGGTCGGGCTGACGGAGGGAGCATCGGGGGCGAGCGCGCCGCCCACGCCCGAACGGTCGGCCACGTCCCCGTCGGCGCAGCCGAGCCGGACGGCCACGCCGAAACCCTCCCGGTCGCCGTCGGCGACCGCCTCCCCGAAACCCAAGCCGGAGCCGAGCCGGTCCGCCGGGTGCCCGCAGGGCGAGCACCAACGGGCTGTGGAGCGCTACCTGAGCCGGCTGGGCGGGTTCGGGACGCTGACCGTGGACGGCGCGCAGTCCGCCGCCGACTGCGTCGCGATCAAGAAGTTCCAGACCCGGTACGGCATCAGCCCGGCCTCCGGTCGCGCCGGCCCCACCACGTACGACGTGGCGAAGCGGCTCGCCGACACCGACGTGTCCCGCTGCCGGGCCGGCACCCGGCTCACGTTCTGCGTGGATCTGACCCGGCAGACCGTGTTTGCGATGCGCGGCGGCAAGGTGGTGCTGGGCCCGACCGTCACCCGCACCGGCATGTCCGGCTACGCCACGCCCGCCGGCACGTACTCGGTCGGCTGGAAGAACCTGCGCGAGTGGTCCAACCCGTACGAGGTGTGGCTGCCGTACTGGCAACAGTTCAACGGCGGCATCGGCTTCCACGAGACCACCACCTACCTGC
Organism: Micromonospora sp. DT227; assembly: GCF_049841835.1. NCBI lineage: Bacteria > Bacillati > Actinomycetota > Actinomycetes > Micromonosporales > Micromonosporaceae > Micromonospora > Micromonospora sp. DT227. Next base: position 932,315 of record NZ_JBNCLA010000001.1, read on the forward strand.
ACAACGGCGCGATCGGCTCGCACGGCTGCGTCAACCTGCTGCACCGCGACGCGGTCCGCCTCTGGGAGCTGGGCTCGGTCGGCACCCGGGTGGTGGTGTTCGGCCGCCGCCCGTGACCGGACCGTCCGGATCAGGGTTTTAACCCCTGTCCGCGCGGTTCGGTCGGTGCCACTCTGGAAGCCGGGTCCACCACGGGGCGGGGAGGGGCTGGCATGACCGTCGATCAGGACGTGCTTCCCGAGGACGAGCGGACGCCGCCGCAGGTCTCCACCGCGGTGCTGGTGGGCTACGCGACCGCCGCGGCGGGCGTGTTCGGTTGGTTCCTGTTCGGGCTGCTGGTGCAGCGGCAGGGCTTCGTCGACTCGGTCGGCGAGTCCGCCGGCGCGGCGTTCGCGCTGCTGCTGGCGATCTCGGTGATCGGCACGTTGCGCCGCAACGGGGAGTGACTCACTCCTCCAGCACGGCGGCCGTGATCCGGTGCAGCGCGAACGTGTGCAGCATCTCGGTGCGGTCGTCCTCGGCGCGCAGGTAGCCGGCACCGATCGAGACCGGTCGGACCAGCCGGGACGCGGTCGCCCCGTGCGCGTCGACGTAACCCACCCAGACCCGCGCCTTGTCCCGTACCGCCTGCTGGAGCACCGCCAACGCGTCGCCGTGCCCGGGCACCGCTGTCGGGCCGGTGACCGCCGGCCCGCCGCGGACCACCGCCGGGGCCCGCCGCGCCGCCCGGGCCGCGGCCTCGCCCCGGCGGATCTGCTCCACCACGCCCAGCAGGCGGGGCATCGGCAGCCTCGGGGTGGCCAGCGGGTCCACCGTCCGGCCGGTGAGCGGCGTCCGGGCCGGCGCCCGCCGGTTCTTCGGCCGGGACAGCACCGTCGCGCCGCTGGCGTCCTCGGGCACCGGCGCGTATCCCGCGTCGCGCAACGCGAGCAGCATCCGGTTGACCTGGTACGGGGTGACCAGCACGGTCGGCGCCAGCCGGCGGAACGCCAGCGACTCCAGCCGCCGGTCCGCCTGCACCTCGGTGAGCAGCGCCTCGTCGTCGCTGCGCACGTAGCCCCCGGCCGAACCGACCCGCAGCCCGCCGTGCTTACGGGCCACGTCGTCCACCAGGTAGGTCAGCCCCTGCGGCACCGGGGTACGCGACCGGCGGCGGAACAGCGCGTGCAGGTCGTCGGCGGTGTACCCGGCGTCCAGGGCCCGTCGGATGCTGGCCGTGGTCACCCGGTGCACGCTCGCGCCGCCCGCCGACTCGTGCTCGGCCACCACGTCCAGCTCGGCGGCGAGCGCCGGGTCGGGCGGGCCGGGCACCACCACGCTCAGGTCGGCCTGCACGAGGAAGTGGTCGACCGGGGCGGGCAGCAGCCCGTCCAGCGCGCGTACCGCCGTCGACGGGTCGCCCGACTCGGCGTCGGAGCGCAGCCCCAGCGGGTCGTCACCGCGCTCGTCGGCGTCGGCCAGCTCGGCCAGCAGCAGCCGCCCGTACGAGGTGAGCGCGCCCAGCCCGGTCACCCCGAGCCGGGCCGCCTCGGCCAGCACGTCGCGGTGCGCCGTCTCCCGTCCCCGGGCCCGCCGGGGCGCCCGCCACTCCAGCAACGCCAGCACCTCGTCCGGTGTCGGCGCGGTGGCCGCCGGCAGGTCGGCCAGCACGGCGAGCACCGCGCGGCGGGCGGCCGGGGCCCCGGCGCGTTCCGCCTCCGGCGAGAGCACCGAGATCGGCCGGTCCCGGTCGTCCCGCTGACCGACGAGGCCCACCTGCCGGGTCATCGCCAGCCACGCCCGGGCGAGCTGCTCCCAGCGCTGGGCGAGCGACGCCGCGCGCCACACCTCGTACCCGCCGGTGGGCGCGATCTGCTGGTCGCCGCCGTACCGGGTGGTGGCCGCGCCGGTCAGCTCCAGCTCACCGGTCAGCCCTGCCGCGTACGCCACCTCGAAGATCAGCGCGGTGGTCGGCTCGTCCAGCCCGAGGAGCCGGGCGAGCCGGCGCAGGTCGCGTACGCCGACGCCGCCGGACCGCAGCACCGGGGCGGGCTCGACGACAAGCGCCTCCAGCAGCGCCTCGGTGTGCCGGACCACCTCCATGGTCTGCCCGGCCCCGGCCGAGTCGACGGCCTTGGTCTCCCGGGGCGGGGCGGACACCTCGGGCGGGCTGGTGCGCAGCGGGCCGAGCGGACCGGTGTCGCGGCGCAGCACCAGCCCCACCTCCCGGGGCAGCTCGACCGTGCCGTGGGGACCGCCGGACATCCGCACCAGCAGGTGGTGCTCGACCAGCCAGCGGATCGGGGAGCCGGTGGGCGCGCCGCCGTTGACCAGGTCGGGTGGGAGCACGTCCTCGCCGCCGGTGGCGGGGGCCTCCAGCGCGCCCGGCGCCACGGTGCCGACCGGCGGGCCCGCGGCGAGCCGGTCCAGGACCGCCCGGGCCGACGGCGGCGCGGCGAGCAGCGCCCGCCGCAGCTTCGCCGGGTCCGCGCAGAGGGCCGCCGCGCGCGCGTCCAGCTCCGCCGCCGGGCGGCCCAGCCCCGCCGGGTACGGGGACACCTCGTCGACGCCGCCGACCACGGTCAGGTCGTGCTCGGGGCCGTACAGCAGGAACCGCGCCCGGAGCCGGTCGACGGCGGCCCGGACCGCGGTCGGGGCGGGCGGGTGCGGCCCGGCGGTGGCCGTGGCGAGGATCTGGTCGGTGGAGGTGGCGCCGTCGGGGCCCCGGGTGAGCCGGGCGGCGTCGAGGATCTGGAGGGTGAACTGGTCCAGCCCGTCGAGCGCCCGGGCCACGGAGACCCGGGACTGGGCGCGCAGGGCGAGAGCGGACACGTCCGCCGGCACCGGCACGACGAGGTCCGGCCGCAGTTGGAGCAGGGCGGCCAGCGACTCGTCGGGGAGGGCCCGCAGATGGTCGGCGAGTGAGGTGGTCATCGTCGTACCACGCTAGCCCGCTGGGTACGTTCTCGGCATGTCTCCGCTGATGGTCGGCTTCGACCTCGACATGACCCTGGTCGACTCCCGTCCCGGGATCGCCGCCGCGTACCGGGCCCTGACCGAGCGCACCGGCGTGCCGGTGGACGTGGAACTGGCGGTGTCCCGGCTGGGCCCGCCGCTGCGTACCGAGCTGGCGCACTGGTTTCCGCCGGAGCGGATCGAGGAGGCGGTGACGCTCTACCGCGAGCTGTATCCCGCGTACGCGATCACGCCGACGGTGCCGATGCCGGGTGCGGAGGCCGCGGTGCGCGCGGTGCACGAGCGCGGAGGGCGGGTGATGGTGGTGACCTCGAAGATCGGCCGGTTGGCGAAACTGCACCTGGACCACCTCGACCTGGCCGTCGACGAGCTGGCCGGCGACCTGTTCGCGGAGCAGAAGGCGACCGCGCTGCGGGAGCACGGCGCGACGCTCTACGTGGGTGACCACGTGGCCGACATGGCGGCCGCACGAGCAGCGGGAATCCCAGGCGTGGGAGTGGCAACGGGCCCCTGCTCGGCGGCCGAGTTGAGCGCGGCCGGGGCCGAACTGGTGCTTGATGATCTCGGCGAATTCCCAGCGGCGGTGGACCGGATCATCGGGCTAGCCTTGGAGGGGTAGACGGTTCGAGTGGAGCGGGGTTCGACAGGTGCCGACGGGTCGAGTGAAGTGGTACGACGCGGCCAAGGGATACGGGTTCGTCACCAGTGACGAGGGTGGCGACGTGTTCCTGCCCAAGGGCGCGCTACCGGCGGGTGTCGCCGACCTGAAGGGTGGCCAGCGGGTCGATTTCAGCGTGGTGGACAGCCGACGGGGCGCCCAGGCCATGGGCGTGAAGCTGCTGGAGGCGCCGCCGTCCGTGGCGGAGCTGCGTCGCCGGCCGGCCGAGGAACTGCACGGCCTGGTCGAAGACATGATCAAGGTGCTGGAGGCGAAGGTCCAGCCGGACCTGCGCCGAGGGCGTTTCCCGGATCGCAAGGCCGCGCAGAAGATCGCTCAGCTGGTCCACGCGGTGGCGCGGGAGCTGGAGGTCTGAGGGACGAGCCCGGCGTCGGCGGCCCGGCCCAGCAGCGCCTCCACGGCGGCGAAGCCGGCCTCACCCAGGTCGGCGGTGAACTCGTTGACGTAGAGGCCGATGTGCCGGTCCACCACGTCGGGCTCCATCTCCTGCGCGTGCGCGAGGACGTACCCGCGGCTGGCCTCCGGGTCCGCCCAGGCCTGCCGCACCGACTCGCGGACCCAGGCGGCGGCCTCGACCGGGTCGACCGCGCCACGCCGGGCCAGGATCGCGCCGAGCGGGATCGGCAGCCCGGTGTCGCCCTCCCACCATTCGCCCAGGTCGACAAGCGCGGTCAGCCCGTGGCGCGGGTAGGTGAAGCGGGCCTCGTGGATCACCAGGCCGGCGTCGTACCGGCCGGCCGCCACGCCCGGCATGATCTCGTGGAACGGCACCACCTCGATCCGCTTGGGCGTCTGCCCGGCGGCCCAGAGCCGGAACAGCAGGTACGCCGTGGTCCGCTCGCCGGGCACCGCCACCGTCGCGCCGGACAGGTCGGCCCGGTCGCCCCGGGTGAGCACCAGCGGGCCGCAGCCCCGGCCCAGCGCGCCGCCGCAGGGCAGCAGGTGGTAGTCGTCGAGCAGCCACGGCAGCGCCGCGTAGCTCACCTTCACCAGGTCGAACGCCCCCCGCTCGGCGGCCGTGTTGGTGACGTCCACGTCCGCGTAGGTCACCTCGACCGGCGGCGCACCGGCCACCCGGCCGTGCACCAGCGCGTCGAAGACGAACGTGTCGTTCGGGCAGGGAGAGATCGCCAGGGAGAGCGCCATGCCCCCACCGTAACGCCGCCCGCGATGCCGCCCGCCGGGCCGGCCCGGCCGGTGTGACCGAGGCGGCTCGCTCGCTCCCGGGGATGACGGAGGTGGTGTTCGTCGGTCCCTGCGAACTTGATGGCGCGGACGGGTCGGCCATCGGGGCGGCGCGTCTGACCCATCTGTGCCATCAAGTTCGCAGGGCATCGGGAGGACCACCTCATCCCCAGCGGGGCGACTTTTCCACAGGGTTGTCCACAGGAGGATGCGGCGGGGTGGCGGCCGGCGCGGTGACGGCCCGAGCATGGCGTGGTGACCGACGCCGACCCGCCCGCCGACCTATCCGCCGAGCCGCTGACGACCGATCTGGGTGCGACGCTGCGGGCGGTGCGCCGGGCGGCCGACCTCAGCCAACGTGAGCTCGCCGCGCGGTCGGGAGTGCCGCAGACGACCGTCGCCCGCATCGAGTGCGGGCAGTCGGCGCGGCCGAGCTTCCACACCGTCGAGCGGCTGGTCACGGCGGCGGGTGGGCGGGTCACCCTGGTGCTGCCGCCCGGCGAGGGGCACGGGCCGCCCTCGGCGGCGCCGGAGGAGCTGCGCGACGCGGCGGGGCGGCGCTGCCCGGCGCACCTCGACGCCCGGGAGGTGCGCGAGCCGAAGGACTGGCCGGGAGCCTGGTGGGCGCACTTCCCGGGTCTGTCGGGTTACGCGTCGGCCCTGCCGGCCGTGACGTACCGCCTCGACCGCGAGCGCCGGGACCACGACCGGGCCCGGGCCCGGGTACGCCGGGCGTGTCGGATCCGGCGGCACGCCGACCCGACGTCCCCGGCGACGTCCTGGCGATTCGTCGCCGAGTTGCCGGACGGCGAGTTGGTCGGTGAACTGCGCGCACACGAGCGCAGCGACGAACTGCTCCTCGGCTACCGGTTGCCGGGTCCACGCCACCTCGTGCTGGACGAGGTGCTCGTCGCGCCGGCGTACCGGCTGCTCGGTGTCGGCCGGCGGCTGGTGGCGGCGCTGACCACGGAGATGGCGCGGTGCGGGGTGTCGTCGGCGCATGCCGTCACCGACGGGACCGGAGCCTGCCTGCTGCGCGACTGTGGCTTCCGGGTCGAGTCGAGGGACGCGGCGGTGATGCGGCTCGACCTCACGGCTGACGCAGCGCCGCGGCTGCGGAGGTGAGGGCGGCGAACGCCTCGCGCATGCGCCACGCGCCACGGTCGCGGGGGCCGATCGGGTTCGAGATGGTCCGCAGCTCGGCGAAGGGGACCCCGGCGTGGGCGGCGGCCACGGCGACGCCGTACCCCTCCATGGCCTCGGCCACGGCGTCCGGGTGCCGGTCGGTGAGCGTGGCGGTGCTGGCGGCGGTGCCGGTCACGGTGCTGACCGTGAGCACGGCGCCGACGGTGGCCGCGGGCAGCGCGGCGCGCAGCGCGTCCAGCAGGGCCGGGTCGGCGGGCACGGTCCGGCCGCCGCCCAGCAGCTCAGGTGCCATGCCCAGCTCCTCGACCGGGATGAAGCCGGCCGGCGACTCGGCACCGAGGTCGGCGGCGACGCTGCGGTCGGCCAGCACGGTGCCGCCGACCGCGACCCGGCCGACGAAGCCGCCGGCGATGCCGGCGCTGACCACCGCCCGGTACGGCCGGCCGGCCGCCTCGGCCAGCGCCAGCAGGCGCGCGGTGGCGGCGCCGGCGACGGCCGGGCCGACGCCGATCGGTCGTACCGTCACGGTCGGGTCGGTGAGGCCGGCGCGGACCGCCTCGGCCTCGGCGGGCACCGCCGTGACCACCAGCAGACCGGTCACGCCACCGGCCCCCGGGGATCGCGCCGGTTCTCGTCCTCCGCCGCCGCCCCGACCCCGCCGACCGACGAGGAGGGGCGGTAGATGTGGAAGCCGGGCGGAGCGAGCGCATCGTCGTCCGGCGGGGGGATGTCGACCCGCTGCGGCGCCGGCGAGGTGGGTGCCGGGTCGTCGAACGAGGTGACCGGCGGCGTCGCCCGACCGCTGATCACCTCGTCGTCGCCGAGCGGGCGGCCGCTGATTACCTCGTCGTCGCCGAGTGGGCGGCCGACCAGGTGTTCGCCGCGCAGCCGGCCGGCGATCAGCACACCGCGTACGGCCACGAGCGCGGCCACGCCGGCGGCTACCGCCACCCCGATCAGGCCGGTGAACGGCACCAGCCCCAGCCCGCCGCCGGCCACGAACGCGAGCATCAGCGCGGTCTCCGAGTGCGCGAAGGAACTGGCCCGCAGCCGCTCCGGGATGCGCTCCTGGATCGAGGCGTCCACCGCCAGCTTGGCGATCCCGCTCATCAGCGCCGCCACCAGGCAGAGCAGCGCCACCATGGGCAGCGAGAACTTGATCGCGGCGAGCAGCGCCACGCCGGCCACGACGATCGAGCCGCTGGACTGGATCGCGGTCGGCCGGTGGATGCGCAGCCGGGTGCCGAGCGCGGTGGCCAGGAACGTGCCCACCGCCAGCGCGCCGCCGACCAGGCCCAGCGCGGCCTGGGCGCCCAGTTCGCGGCCGAAGAAGTCGGTGGTCAGGTCACCGCCCTTGATCGCGAAGGCGAGGAAGAGCAGCAGGAAGCCGTAGATCCCGCGTAGCGCCGCGGCCCCGATCAACGTGGCGATCACCAGACGGCCGGCGGGGCGACCCCGGCCCAGCGGGCGCTCGCCGTCACGGCGGCGCATCGCCCGCAACGGGTGCGGCATCCGCTCCGGCGGCTCCGAGTCGGCCTTGGGCGGCAGCCGGAGCGAGACGACCATGCCGATCAGGAAGATCACCGTGGCGACCCGGAGCGGCCACTGCGGCCCGAACCAGAACGCGGCCAACCCGATCGGGGCGACCAGCGCGCCGGCCACCGTGCCGTAGACGCTGGCTCGCGCGCCGACCTGGGACAACCCCAACCCGTCGGGGAGCAGCCGGGGCACCGCCGCCGAACGGGCCACCCCGTAGGCGCGGCTGAGGGCGAGCACTCCGAAGGCCGCCGGGTAGAGCCCGAGCCCGCCCATGTAGTCGGAGATCAGCCAGGCCAGGAACGCCCGGCCGAGCATGGTGGTGGCCAGCGCGTACCGCCGGCCGTGGCGGAAGTGGTCGAGCAGCGGGCCGACCACCGGTGCGAGCATGGCGAACGGGACCATGGTCACCAGCAGGTAGAGCGCGACCTTGTTGCGCGCCTCGCCCAGCGGCACGTCGAAGAAGATCGTCCCGGCCAGGCCGATGGCGATCAGCGTGTCGCCGGCGCAGGAGAGCGCGTGCAGGTCGAACAGGCGGACCATGCCCACCTCGTTGCCGGCGCTGCGGGCCCGGGCGGTGCCGGCCCGGCGGGTCATCCAGCGCCCGCCGTGCAGCGAGCCCCGCAGCAACAGCCGGGTGGCGCGGATGCCGGTGCCCACGGTCCGCCCGAGGAAGGAGCGGCCGGAGCGGGAGGACAGCGCCATGTGTCCCATCCTGACCCATCTACTCCGTGCGTGCCGCATCACCCGGAGAGAACCCGCCGACGGGCATGGGGAACAATGGTGGAGTGACCAGGCCCGCCTCCGCCCGCGCCCCCCGGCTCGACCAGGTATGCGCCGCCGCCGTCGAGGTGGCCCGCGACGCCATCACCGAGGTGGAGCCGACCGACGTCGGTGACCACCTCCAGGCCGTCGCCGAGGGCGACCGGGTCGTCACCCACTACTTCGACTGCCGGATGGCCGGTTATCGCGGCTGGCGTTGGGCCGTCACGGTGACCCGGGTGCCGCGCAGCAAGCACATCACCATCTGCGAGACCGTGCTGCTGCCCGGCTCGGACGCGATGCTCGCCCCCGGCTGGCTGCCCTGGCAGGAGCGGCTCAAGCCGGGCGACCTGGGTCCGGGTGACCTGCTGCCCACCCCGGCCGACGACGAGCGGCTCGCCCCCGGGTACCTGCTCTCCGACGATCCGGCCGTGGAGGAGACCGCCTGGGAGCTGGGCCTCGGCCGGGCCCGGGTGCTGTCCCGGGAGGGGCGCGCGGACACCGCCCAGCGGTGGTACGACGGCGACCACGGGCCGGACGCCGCCATCTCGGCCGCCGCGCCGGCCGCCGCCCGCTGCGGCACCTGCGGCTTCTACCTGCCGCTGGCCGGCTCGCTGCGGCAGGCCTTCGGGGCGTGCGGCAACTTCTTCGCCCCGGACGACGGGCGGGTGGTGAGCGCCGACCACGGCTGCGGCGCGCACTCGGAGACGCTCGTCGACACCGCCGAGACGCCGGTCGCCGAGCTGCCCACCATCTACGACGACAGCGCGGTCGAGGCGATGCCGGTCGGCCGGGCCAGCGGTTCCGTGGAGGCGGCCGAGCCGGCGGAGCCGTACGCGCACTCCTGACCGGTCAGCGCTGACGCTCGGCGGCCGCCCGGCGGCGACGCCGGTTGGCGTCGTGCCGCATCATGGTGGCCAAACCGGGAAAGCCCCACAGAAAACCGGCAAGACAGGTCCAGAGCCAGTTCTGGTGGCCGTGCGCGGTGAGCCAGCCCCGGCAGAAGATCAGCAGCACCAGACCGGCCACCGCCCAGGCGATCAGCCCGGCGACGGCGAACGGCACCATCGGCGGGTCGAGCGGCTCCGGCCGCGGCTGTTGCTCCTGGGGCACCGGCCCAGCGTACGTGATCGTTCTTTCCTGTCCGCCGGGTGATCTGGCACGATGCGCGCGACAAAACCGGTTGATCGACAAGATGAGGACCCGATGGCCATTGCCCCGCCGGCGGACCACGGCACACCGCCCGATCCCGCGCACCCGCGCAACGCGTTCGACCGCTTCTTCGAGATCTCCGCCCGCCGGTCCACCACGGGTCGGGAGATCCGAGGTGGCTTCGCCACGTTCTTCACGATGGCGTACATCGTGGTGTTGAACCCGCTGATCCTCGGCGGCGCGGAGGACGCCGACGGGCGTACCCTCGCCATCCCGGCGCTGGCCGCGGCGACCGCGCTGGTCGCGGGCCTGATGACCATCCTGATGGGGGTGGTGGCCCGGTTCCCGATCGCGCTGGCCGCCGGGCTGGGCGTGAACGCGCTGGTGGCCTTCGAGATCGCGCCGCAGATGACCTGGGCGGACGCGATGGGTCTGGTGGTCATCGAGGGTGTGCTGATCGGCATCCTGGTGCTCACCGGGCTGCGTACCGCGGTGTTCCGTTCGGTGCCGACGCAGCTCAAGACCGCCATCGGGGTCGGCATCGGCCTGTTCCTGACCATCATCGGCCTGGTCGACGCCGGGTTCGTGCGGCGGGTCCCGGACGCCGCGAACACCACCGTGCCGGTCGGGCTGGGCATCAACGGCAAGATCGTCAGTTGGCCGATGCTGGTGTTCGTGGTCGGTCTGCTGGTGACCGTGGTGCTGGTCGTGCGGCGGGTGCGCGGCGCGATCCTGATCGGCATCCTGGCCTCCACCGTGCTGGCCGTCGTGGTCGAGGCGGTCGGCAACATCGGCCCGTCCTTCGTCGACGGCAAGCCGAACCCGAAGGGCTGGGCGCTGAACGTGCCCGAGCTGCCGAAGCAGGTGGTGGACCTGCCGGACCTGTCGCTGCTGGGCAACTTCAACGTGCTGGACTCGTGGACCCGGGTCGGCTGGCTGGTCCCGCTGATGTTCGTCTTCACGCTGCTGATCACGGACTTCTTCGACACCATGGGCACGATGGTCGCGATCGGCCAGGAGGGGGACATGCTCGACGAGCAGGGCACTCCGCCGCGCGCCAAGGAGATCCTGCTGGTCGACTCGATCGCCGCCGCCGCGGGTGGCGCGGCGTCGGTGTCGAGCAACACGTCGTACATCGAGAGTGCCGCAGGTGTCGGTGAGGGCGCCCGGACCGGCGTGGCCAACCTGGTCACCGGCGGCCTGTTCCTGCTGGCCATGTTCCTCGCGCCGCTGTCGGCGATCGTGCCGTTCGAGGCCGCGTCGACCGCGCTGGTGGTGGTCGGCTTCCTGATGATGACGGCGGTCCGGACCATCGACTGGACCGACTACGAGATCGCGATCCCGGCGTTCCTCACCATCGTGCTGATGCCGTTCACCTATTCCATCTCGAACGGCATCGGGGCCGGCGTGATCAGCTACGTGCTGGTGAAGCTGGCGAAGGGCAAGGCCCGGGAGGTCCACCCCCTGCTGTACGGCGTGGCCGCCCTGTTCATCCTCTACTTCCTGCGCGGGCCGATCGAGTCCGTGCTGCTCTGACGCTGGTGAGCCTGGTCATAACGGACGTCGTTAGCCAGGCTCATTAGTTAAGCTAACGAGTGTGACGGAGCGGACGGTGACGGCGAAACGCGTGCCACCGGCGCAGCTGGCCCCCCAGCTGCGTGATGCGATCACCCGACTCAACCGGCGGGTCCGACAGGCCCGACCGGTCGGCGACCTCACGGTCACCCAGCTGTCGGCGCTCACCAGCCTCAAGCTGGCGGGCGCCCTCACGCCACGGGAACTGGCCGACGTCGAACGGGTGCAGCCGCCGACGATGACGAAGATCGTCGCGAAGTTGGAGGAGCGCGGCCTCGTGCAGCGCACCCCCCATCCGACCGACGGACGGCAGGTCATCCTGGCGGCGACCGAGGGGGGACGGGCCGTGCTCGACCAGTTCGAGCGCGCCCGCAACGAGTGGCTGGCCAGCCGACTGGCCGCACTCACCGAGGAGGAACGCGACACGCTGCGGCGGGCCGCCGACATCCTCCAGGGCATCGCCCGCGGCTGACCCCGCGTTGCGCGGTCCGCTTCGTCAGTTGTCGATGAGGCGTACCTGACGCGAGGAGGCGCACCTAGAGTGCAGGCCAAGCTGAGCACGATGTTCCAGTCCCTACGAGTCCGCAACTACCGACTCTTCGCCACCGGGCAGCTGATCAAACTGATCGGCGTCTGGATGATGTTCATCGCCCAGGACTGGCTCGTCCTCGAGCTGAGCGACAACTCCGCCACCGCGCTCGGCGTGGTCACCGCGTTGCAGTTCACCCCCGTACTCCTGCTCACGCTGCTCTCCGGCCGCCTCGCCGACCGGTACGACAAGCGGATGCTGCTCTTCGTCGCCAACGCGTTCTGGACCGTGCTGGCGCTGGGGATGAGCATGCTGGTCGTCACCGGCGTGGTGCGGCTCTGGCACGTGTTCGCGTTCGCCGCGCTGCTCGGTGTCGCCAACGCGGTCGAGACCCCGGTGCGGCAGGCGTTCGTCTCCGAGCTGGTCGGCGTGACGCTGCTGCCGAACGCGCTCTCGCTCAACGCGGCCGTGTTCAACTCCGCCCGGATCGTCGGCCCCGCCGTCGCCGGCCTGGCCATCGCCGCGTTCGACGTCGGCCCGGTCTTCCTGGTCACCGCGCTCAGCTCCATCGCGCCGCTGGTCAACGTGGTCAAGATGCGCCCCGCCGAACTGCACCGCAAGGACCTGCCGCCGGCCGGCGAACGGGACCAGGCCCGAGTGGTGGACGGCCTGCGGTACGTGGCGCGCCGCCCCGACCTGCTGCTGCCGATGGTCGTCATGTCGGTGATCGGGATGAGCCTGTTCAACTTCCAGCTCACCCTCGCCGCGCTGGCCAAGACCGTGTTCCAGACCGGGGCCGCCTCGTTCGGCCTGTTCAGCACCGCGCTGGCGGTCGGCGCGCTGGTCGGCGCGCTCGCCGGCACCGGCCGGCGCAGCCGGCCCTCGGTCTGGCTGGTGCTGGGCGCCGCCATCGGCTGCGCCAGCTTCGGCACGCTGGTCGGGCTCGCCCCGGCGTACTGGATGGTGGTGACGCTGCTGCTGCCCACCGGGTTCTTCATGGTCTTCTTCGCCCAGGCCGCCAACCAGCGGGTGCAGCTCGGCGTCGACGCGTCCTTCCGGGGCCGGGTGATGGCGCTGTGGGTGCTGGTGTTCCTGGGCACCAACCCGGTCGGCGCGCCGATCATCGGGTGGACGGCCGAGACGTTCGGCGCCGGCGCGAGCATCTGGATCGGTGGCCTCATCTCGCTGGCCGCCGCGCTGCTGGCGCTCACCTGGCAACTGCGCCGCTCCGGCGCGCGCCTGCGGCTGCGGGTGCTGCCGATGCCGCGCTTCTACGTGGTGTCCCCCCGGGCCGAGTGAAAGGAGGGGCCCCCTCTTAACGCATTCTGCATAAAAGGGGGCCCCGCTTAACACCGCACAAATGCGTACCGCCGGGTTTCGGCAAACGGGTGGCGGGTGCGTCCGACAGGGCTTAGCGTCGATGTGTGGGATTGGGGCAGGGGCTGCTGCTGGCGCTGGCGATCCTCGCTGTCTGCTGCCTCCCTGCCGTGTTCGCGCTGGTCTTCTGCGCCGACGAGATCATCGACCGGTTCGCGTGCGGGTGGGCCGAATGGCGCGAGCAGCGCCGGGAGCGCCGCACCATCGCCCGGCTCGATCGCGCCATCGAGGCCGAGGCGCTGACCCGCGACATCGACCTGACCGAGTTCGAGCGGGAGGGCCGCCGCCCGCTGGAGCAGCTCGCCACCGATCTGCGCCGGCTCGGCGGCCACCGGCTCGCCGCCGCCGACCGCTCGGTGGTGTGGCACGGCGCGGTCATCGAGGCGTACGACGAGCGGCTGCGCGCCGCCTGCCACGCCCTCGGCATCGCCGAGCACCTGGCCGAGCTGAACGGCGTCGACCGGGAGATCGAACGCGTCCGGGTGGAGGGCCTGCTGCACGCCGCCGGTCTGACGCTGCCGGCCGCCCGCGCGGCGCACCACCAGCGGCACCGCTGACCGGGTGCGGCTCTTCGCGGCGGTCTACCCGCCCCCGGCGGCGGTCACCGACCTCACCGCCCGGGTCGTCGGGCTGCGCGTCGGCGTCGCGTCGGCCGCCGGCGTGCCCGTCCGGCTCGCCGACCCCGCCCACCTCCACCTCACGCTCGCCTTCCTCGGTGAGGTGCCGGACGACCGGCTGGTCGAGGTGACGAGCGCACTCGGTCTGGCCGCCGAGTCCTTCCGGGACGGTCGGGGCAGCGCACCGCGGCTGCGCCTGGGCGGTGGGGGCAGTTTCGGCCAGGGCCGCTCCACCGTGCTCTGGGTGGACGTGCGCGGCGAGACCGACGCGCTGGACGCGCTGGCCCGCCTGGTCCGTCACGCGTTGCGTCGGGCCGGACTGCCGCACGACGACAAGCCGTTCCGGCCCCACCTGACCATCGCCCGCCCCGGCGACCGCGTCGACGTGCGCGCCGACCGGGAGACGCTGCACGGGTACGCCGGCCCCGAGTGGCCCGCCGAGGAGTTGGTCCTGGTCCGCAGCCACCCGGGCGCCCGCACCCACCACACCCGCCTCGCCGCCTGGCCCCTGTGACCGCCGGGCCCGTCGAATGCCCGGCCTGTCACCGGTCGATCAGCAGGGCTCGCGGGGCCGGTGACCGCCGAGCCCGTCCAGTGCCCGACACGTCACCGGTCGATCAGGAGGACTCGCGGGCCGCCGGGCCGCTGCCGAAGAGGACATCGTCCCAGCTCGGCAGCCGCTTGCGTGGCTTGCCGCCGGCCTCACCGGACTCGGTGCCGGAGCCGCCGGACGCCGGCGGGTTGCCGGTGCGCCGAGGCCGCAGCACGGCCAACGACGGCACGGCGGGGATCTCCTTCGGCGCGTCCGAGTCGTCGTCGAACGCCGAACCCTGCCCGCCGCCGAGCAGCGCGGCGGCACCCCCGGCGACAGCCCGCTGGCGGGGCGCCTCCGAACCGGCAAGCGCGGCCGGGGAACGGGTGTCTAGACCGCGGCCGGACGTGCCGCCGAGCGGCCGGTCCAGCGAGGCGAGCAGCGCGTCCCGGCCGGCACGGATCGGGTCGCGCCCCGGACGGGCCTGCTCGACCCCGGACGGCAGGCCGTGCCCGCCCCGGCTCGGCTCGCCGCGCGACGGGCCGGGCAGCGCGTGGCCGCCCCGCTCGGGCGCCGGCTCCTGGCCGAGGATCGGCGTGGGCCGCTCGGCGCACAGGTACTGCGCCATGTCGTCGTGCGCGATGACGTTCTGCCGGGACTTGTCGAGATCCCACACCGCCTGGGCGGTGGCCTTGCCGGACGGCCAGGTGGCGATGATCCGCCAGGTGCCGTCGTCGCGGCGGTAGGCGTCCCAGGAGATCTTCTCGGTGTCGATGCCGTGCTGGGCCAGCCGGCCGTTGACCACCTCGGCCAGCGGGGTCGGCTTCTCAGCGCCCTTGAGCCGGGTGCGGCGGGCGTGCTGGGCGAGCATGGCCCGCTCCTGGAGCACCGGGCCGGCGTAGCGCAGCACGCGGTCGACCGGCACGCCGGCGATGCGGGCGACGTCCTCAGCGGACTCGCCGGAACGGATCCGGGCCTGGATGTCGCGCGGGGACAGCGACGGCGTGGGATCGGTGGAGGCCGGCACCACCGCGAGCGGGGTCGCGCCCGGCTCGGCGTGCAGCACCGAGGCCACGCGCTCGTCGATGGGGAGCGCAAGCAGGCGGCCCACCTCGTCGGTGAGCACCAGGGCCTGGCCGTCCTCGGAAAGGGCGACGAAGCGTACTGGGCGCATGGGCTTGCCTCCGTCCCGCTTCGCTGGCCGTCACGCCACGAGCCGGCCACCCGGGGCGTCCCCACCACCGTACGCTCATCTACCCGACGATGGGGACTGCGACACCCCGGCATGTCGCGACTGAGCTGCGGCGATGATCACGGTGGGTGGCCGCCGGAGCCCCGACGACCACCCAGCGTCACGGCGTGATCAGAGTCGCTCGACCACGTGGTCGATGGACGCGGTGAGCGCCTCGACGTCGGCCGGCTCGACGGCCGGGAAGAGCGCGACCCGGAGCTGGTTGCGGCCGAGCTTGCGGTAGGGCTCGGTGTCCACGATGCCGTTGGCGCGCAGCGCCTTGGCGATCGCGGTGGCGTCCACCCCGTCGGCGAAGTCGACGGTGGCGACCACGTTGGAGCGCAGCGCCGGGTCCGCCACGAACGGGGTGGCGAACGACGAGCGCTCGGCCCAGCCGTACACGATGCCGGCGCTCTCGGCGGTGCGCTTGGCCGCCCAGGCCAGCCCGCCCTGGGAGTTCATCCAGTCGGTCTGCTCCGCGGCCAGGAAGATGGTGGCCAGCGCCGGGGTGTTGTAGGTCTGCTCCAGCCGCGAGTTGTCGATCGCGGTGACCAGGTCCAGGAAGGCCGGGATGTAGCGGCCCGAGGACTTGATCTCGGTGGCCCGGGCGAGCGCGGCCGGCGACATCAGCGCCAGCCAGAGGCCACCGTCGGAGCCGAAGCACTTCTGCGGGGCGAAGTAGTAGACGTCGGTCTCGGCGACGTCGACGTCCAGCCCGCCGGCGCCGGACGTGGCGTCGACAAGCAACAGGGAGCCCTCGTCGACGCCCGGCACCCGGCTGATCGGCACCGCCACGCCGGTGGAGGTCTCGTTGTGCGGGGTGGCGTAGACGTCCACGCCCGCCTCGGCGACCAGCGTCGGGGCGCTGCCCGCCGCGGACTTGCGCACGGTCGGCTCGCCCAGGAACGGGGCGTCGGCGACCGACTTGGCGAACTTGGCGCCGAACTCGCCGAAGCTGGCGAACTGGGCCCGGTCGCGGACCAGGCCGAACGTGGCGACCTCCCAGAACGCGGTGGTGCCACCGTTGCCGATGATCACCTCGTAGCCCTCGGGGAGGGAGAAGAACTCGGCGATGCCCCGGCGCAGCCGGGCGACCTCGTCGCGGACCGTCTTCTGCCGGTGCGACGTGCCCAGGTAGCTGGTGGCGACGTCGGCGAGCGCGGAGACCGCCGCCGGACGGACCTTGGACGGGCCGCAGCCGAAACGGCCGTCGGCGGGCTTGAGGTCGTCGGGAATCCGGATGGTCGGTGCGTCAGCCACGGTTGTCTCGATCCTTCCGCATGGGCGAGGGCGGGCCCTTCCTGCGGGCGCGGACCGTCGGCCGGCTCGTGCGCCGGGCGCACGGGGCGGCCGGGATCCGAACCCGGCCGGCAGCGCTGCCGGCCTTCATCCTCGCACCCGCCCGGCCGGCACCACCCGCTGGTCCCACCGCGAGTGCTGAGGCGTACGCCACAGAGCGGGCGTTAAGAAGGGGCCCCGCCTATACCGAAAGCGTTAAGCGGGGCCCCCTCCTTACAGCTCAGACGCCGTGCGGGATGGCGTCCCAGCCCTCGACCTGCTGCGGCTTGCGGGTGCCCGGGCCGACGTACGTGGCGGACGGGCGGACCAGCCGGTTCAGCTTCTTCTGCTCCAGGATGTGCGCGGACCAACCACCCATCCGGGCGCAGGTGAACATCGAGGTGAACATGTGCGCCGGCACCTCGGCGAAGTCCAGCACCACGGCCGACCAGAACTCGACGTTGGTGGCGAGGACGCGGTCCGGGCGGCGGGCCTGCAACTCGGTCAGCGCGGCCTTCTCCAGCGCCTCGGCCACCTCGAAGCGGGGCGCGCCCAGCTCCTTGGCGGTCCGCCGGAGCACGCGGGCGCGCGGGTCCTCGGCCCGGTAGACCCGGTGCCCGAAGCCCATCAGCCGCTCGCCGCGGTCGAGCACGCCCTTGACGTACCCCTCGGCGTCGCCGCTGCGCTCGACCGCCTCCAGCATGCTGAGCACCCGGGACGGGGCGCCGCCGTGCAGCGGGCCGGAGAGCGCGCCGATGCCGGAGGAGATGCAGGCCGCGGCGTCCGCGCCGGTGGAGGCCACGATCCGGGCGGTGAAGGTGGAGGCGTTCAGGCCGTGCTCGGCGGCCGAGATGAAGTACGCGTCGACGGCCTTGACGTGCCGGGGGTCGGGTTCGCCGCGCCACCGCTTCATGAACCGCTCGACGATCGTCTCCGCCTTGTCGATCTCCTTCTGCGGCACCGCCGGCAGGCCCAGCCCGCGCGCCGACTGGGCGACGAAGGAGAGCGCGGTGACCGACACCCGGGCCAGGTCCTCGCGGGCCTGGGCGTCGGAGATGTCGAGAAGCTGACTGAGCCCCCAGTACGGGGCCAGCATGGCGACCGCGGACTGCACGTCGACGCGGATGTCGCCGGAGTGCACCGGCACCGGGAACGGCTCGGCCGGCGGCAGGCCGGGGCCGAACCGACCGTCCACCAGCAGCGCCCAGACGTTGCCGAAGGAGACCTGGCCGATCAGATCCTCGATGTCCACGCCCCGGTAGCGCAGCGATCCACCCGCGCGGTCGGGTTCGGCGATCTGGGTCTCGAAGGCTACGACGCCCTCCAGACCCGGCTTGAAATCGGACATGTCGTCTCCTGGCTTCCGGCTCGGTGCGCCCGGGCGGGCTGATCCAGCCCCGTAGCTCAGGCGACCCCTCAGGGATGTGGTTCGAAACATCTTGCCCGGTGGGTAACCGGCTGCGCGACCCGCAGCGACTGTGCGCCACGCGACATCCCCGCCGGTGGACGCGCATGCGGACAGGAGAAGACTAGGCGTCGGGGCCTGGCCAGCGTCGGGGGACGCCGGTACGCCCGGGAGAGGGACGGCGAAAGTGACAGGCGACACACCCGCTCCGGCCGGCATGCGTAACGAGTACGCCGCCGACCTGGGCCTAACCGAAACGGACCTGGCATCGGACTGGCACAGCCAGTTCGCCCGCTGGTTCGCCGACGCGGTGGCGCATCCGCTGCCCGAGCCGAACGCGATGGTGGTCGGCACCGCCGACGACCAGGGCCGGCCCAGCGGACGCACCGTGCTGCTCAAGGGCTACGACGCGGAGGGCTTCGTCTTCTACACCAACCACCGCTCGCGCAAGGGCGCCGAGGTGACCGCCAACCCGTGGGCCAGCCTGGTCTTCCCGTGGTTCCCGATGCAGCGGCAGGTGACCGTCACCGGCCGGGTGGCGCACGTCGACCGGGCGGAGACCGAGGCGTACTTCGCCAGTCGGCCGCGCGGCTCGCAGCTCGGCGCGTGGGCCAGCACCCAGTCGGCGGTGGTCCCGGACCGGGCCGCGCTGGACGAGGCGTACCGGGCGGCGGCGGAGCGGTTCGCCGGCGTCGGGTCGATCCCCGCCCCGCCGCACTGGGGCGGGTTCCGGGTCCGCCCGGAGACGGTGGAGTTCTGGCAGGGCCGGGCCAGCCGGCTGCACGACCGGCTGCGGTTCCGGCGTACCGCCGACGGGGTGTGGGTCGTCGAGCGGCTCGCACCGTGACGGAGGTCACCAAGGCCCGGTCGCGCGGACCCCGCCGCTGGGCGATCGACCTGCGCCCGCTGCGCGTGCCCGCCTACCGGCGGGTGTGGCTCGGCAACGCGGTGGCGATGTTCGGCTTCCAGTTCACCGCCGTGGCGGTGCCGGTGGAGATGTTCGACCTGACCGGCGGCTCGTTCTGGGTCGGGCTGCTCGGCGTCGCCGGCTTCGTGCCGCTGCTGGTCTTCGGGCTCTGGGGCGGCGCGGTCGCCGACGCCCGGGACCGGCGGCGGGTGCTGCTCGCGGGCGGCGCGCTGCTCTGGGCGGCGACGCTCGGGCTGCTGGTGCAGTCACTTGTCGGCGCGCGCAGCCCGGTGCTGCTCCTGCTGCTGGTGGGCGTGCAGTCGGTGGCGTTCGCGATCACCTCCCCGGCCCGCAGCGCGATCCTGCCCCGGCTGGTGCCGGCCGAGCTGGTCCCGGCCGCGACCACGCTGAACTACACCACGTTCACCGCCGCCGCGGTCGCCGGGCCGCTGGCCGCCGGGCTGATCTTCGCCACCTGGCGGGTCGACGCGGCGCTGCCCATCGCGTACGGGTTGGACGCGCTGCTGTTCACCGTGTCGCTCTGGGCCACCCTGCGGCTGCCGGGGATGCCGCCGGAGCCGGAGCCGGGCGGCGGTGTCCGCCGGGCCGGGCTGAGCAGCGTCGTCGACGGCTTCCGCTACCTGGCCACCACGCCGGTGCTGCTGCTCTCCTTCGCCATCGACCTGATCGCGATGATCCTGGCCATGCCGCGGGCGCTCTTCCCGGAGCTGGCGCAGGACCGCTTCGGCGGCGGCGCGGCGGTCGGCTGGCTCTACAGCGCCATCGCCATCGGCGCGATGCTCGGCGGCCTCACCTCCGGCTGGATCGGCCGGGTGCGCCGGCAGGGGCTGGCGCTCACCGTGGCGGTGGTCGGCTGGGGCGTGGCCATCGCGCTGGCCGGGCTGGCCGGCCGGCTCTGGCTGGCGGTGCTGCTGCTCGGCGTGGCCGGCGCCGCCGACCTGGTCAGCGCCACCCTGCGGCAGTCGATGCTGCTGGTGTACGCGCCGGACCGGATGCGCGGCCGGCTCCAGGGCGTGAACACGGTGGTGGTGGCCGGTGGCCCGCGCCTGGGTGACCTGCGGGCCGGCGTGACCGCGGCCGGGTTCGGCACCGGCGTCGCCATGGTCGGTGGCGGTATCGCCGCCGCCGTGCTGGCGGTGCTGCTGGTGACGGCGTTCCCCGCGTTGCTGCGCTATCGCGCCACCGCTCCCACCGAGGACCGTCGGTGACGATAGGGTCGCCGAATGGGGATCGACGAGCGGGCACCGTCCGGAACACAGTGGACCATCTCCGCCGACGGCCACGAGGCCGTCGTGGTGGAGGTCGGTGGCGGGCTGCGGGCCTATCGGCACGACGGGGTGGACTACCTCGACGGGTACGCCGAGGACGAGCTCAGCCCCGGCTCGGCCGGACACGTGCTGGCGCCGTGGCCGAACCGGATCCGGGACGGCGCGTACACGTTCGGGGACCGCTCGCTCCAGCTCGACCTGACCGAGCCGGAGCGGCACAACGCGCTGCACGGCCTGGTCAACTGGGTCCGGTGGGAGCTGGTCGAGCAGTCGCCGGCGAGCGTGACGCTCGGCTACGACCTGCCGCCCACCCCGGGCTACCCGTGGGCGTTGCGGCTGCGCAGCCGGTGGAGCGTCGGCCCGGACGGCCTGCGCGCCGAGCACGAGGTGACGAACCTCTCCGCCGAGCCGGCGCCGTTCGGCTTCTCCGTGCACCCCTACTTCCAGCTCCCCAAGGTGGGCGTGGACGAGCTGGTGCTGCGCGTGCCGGGGCGGAACCGGGTGCTGGTGGACGGCCGGCTGCTGCCGGTGGGCGCCAGCCCGGTGGCCGGCACCGAGTACGACTTCACCGCGCCCCGGCCGATCGGCGACCTGGTGCTCGACCTGGCCTTCGGGGACGTGGAGCGGGACGCCGACGGCGGCTCGGCGGTGACGCTCGGCGCGCCGGACGGCTCGTCCGGGCTGGCGGTCTGGGCGGACCGCGAGTTCGGCTGGTGGCAGGTGTTCACCGGGGACACGCTCGGCGGTGAGCGGCACCGCCGCTCGGTGGCGGTGGAGCCGATGACGTGCCCGCCGGACGCGTTCCGGTCCGGCCGGGACGTGATC
This sequence comes from Micromonospora sp. DT227, assembly GCF_049841835.1. Taxonomy (NCBI): domain Bacteria; kingdom Bacillati; phylum Actinomycetota; class Actinomycetes; order Micromonosporales; family Micromonosporaceae; genus Micromonospora; species Micromonospora sp. DT227. Next base: position 953,295 of record NZ_JBNCLA010000001.1, read on the forward strand.
ACGCTGGACGCCGGGCAGACGTGGCGCGGCGCCTGGGGCGTCCGGCCGGGGCGCTGAGCGTGGAGTTCGCCGAGGTCGTCCGGCGTCGCCGGATGGTCCGCAACTACGACCCCGACCGGCCGGTGCCGCCCGAGGTGGTGGACCGGCTGCTCGCGCACGCGGTCCGGGCCCCGTCGGCCGGGTTCGCGCAGGGCTGGGGCTTCCTGGTGCTGGAGGAGCCGGCGGACCGGGCCCGGTTCTGGGCGGCCACCACGCCGGACGGCGGTGGTCGGGAACGCTGGCTGGCCGGGATGCGCCGGGCCCCGCTGATCGTGGTGCCGCACGCCAACCGGGACGCCTACCTGGACCGGTACGCCGAGCCGGACAAGGGCTGGACGGACCGCGCCGAGGACCGCTGGCCGGTGCCCTACTGGTACGTGGACGCCGGCTTCGCGGCGTTGCTGATGCTGCTCACCGCCGTGGACGAGGGGCTGGGCGCCTGCTTCTTCGGCATCCCGCCGCAGCGCGTCGGGGCGTACCGGGAGGCGTTCGGGGTGCCCCCGGAGCTGCATCCGATCGGCGCTGTCACTGTTGGCTACCGAGCCGTCGACCATCGGTCACCGTCGCTGCGCCGGGGGCGGCGCCCGGTGGATGATGTGGTCCGGCGGGGGCGGTGGAGCTGAGCGGTTAGGCTGGCAGCCACATCGTCAGCCCGGCCTGGGGGAGGAGAGCACGCGGTGATCTTCAGGGCGGTCCGGGACGGGCGTCCCTATCCGGAGCACAACTTCACGCTGAAGCAGTGGGCCGAGATCCCACCGCGTCCACTGCGGCTGGCCGAGCTCATCACCACCAAGCGGGAGCTGGCGCTGGACAAGCTGCTCGCCGAGGACTCCACCTTCTACGGCGACCTCTTCCCGCACGTGGTGCAGTGGAACGGCGGCCTCTACCTGGAGGACGGCCTGCACCGGGCGTTGCGCGCGGCGTTGCAGCAGCGCAACCAGATCCATGCCCGGGTGCTGGTCCTCGGCGACCAGGGGGAGTGACGACGTGACCACGCTCGACCTGCTCGACGTCGACGCCTCGCTGAGCGAGGAGGAGCGGCAGATCCGGGCCGTCGTCCGCCAGCTCGTGACCGACCGGGTCCGCCCGCACGTCGCCGGCTGGTATGAAGACGGCGACGTGCCGGCCCGTGAGCTGGCCCGCGAGTTCGGCAAGCTGGGCCTGCTCGGCATGCACCTGACCGGGTACGGCTGCGCCGGCGCGTCGGCGGTCGCGTACGGGCTGGCCTGCCTGGAGCTGGAGGCCGGCGACTCGGGCGTCCGCTCGCTGGTCTCGGTGCAGGGCTCGCTGGCCATGTACGCGATCTGGCGCTTCGGCAGCGAGGAGCAGAAGCAGCGCTGGCTGCCGGCCATGGCGACCGGCGACGCGATCGGCTGCTTCGGGCTGACCGAGCCGGACCACGGCTCCGATCCGGCCTCGATGGCCACCCGGGCCCGTCGTGACGGCGACGACTGGATCCTCACCGGCGGCAAGATGTGGATCACCAACGCGCCGATCGCCGACGTCGCGGTGATCTGGGCCCGCACCGACGACGGCGTGCGGGGTTTCCTCGTGCCGATGGACACCCCCGGGGTGGGCGCGCGGGAGATCCGCCGGAAGATGTCCCTGCGTGCCTCGCTCACCGGCGAGATCACGCTGGACGACGTGCGGCTGCCGGCGGATGCGCGACTGCCCGAGGCGACCGGGCTGAAGGCGCCGCTGAGCTGCCTGACCGAGGCCCGGCACGGCATCGTCTGGGGCGCGCTCGGCGCGGCCCGCGACTGCCTGGAGACCACCCTGGCGTACGCGACCACCCGCACCCAGTTCGGCCGGCCGCTGGCCGGTTTCCAGCTCACCCAGGCCAAGCTCGCCGACATGGCGGTGGAGTGGAACAAGGGGCTGCTGCTGGCGCTGCACCTGGGCCGGCTCGCCGACGCCGGGTCGCTGCGGCCCGAGCAGGTGAGCGTGGGCAAGCTGAACAACGTCCGGGAGGCGCTGGCCATCGCCCGGCAGTGCCGCACCATCCTCGGCGCGAACGGCGTCTCCGGGGAGTACCCGATCATGCGGCACGCCGCCAACCTGGAGAGCGTGCTCACCTACGAGGGCACCTCGGAGATCCACCAGCTCGTCATCGGCCAGCGGCTGACCGGGCTCTCCGCCTTCGCCTGACCTGCGGCTTCACCCGATCGGGGCACTCGACGAGCGAGTGTCGCACAGTCCCCGTACCGTCATTGTCAGTCGATGTGTCGGACGAGGACGGTGAGGGCGATGGCCCGCGACGGTGACACCCAGCAGCCCACCAGGGAGTTCCCGGAATACCCGACCAGTAAGTCCCTGCACGACCGGGCGGATGCCCCACCCGAGCCCGGGCCGGGCGCCCGGCCCTCGGCCGGCGGGGCCGCGCGCGGCCTGCTCTGGGTGCTCGGTGCGGCGGCGCTGGCGGTGGTGGTGCTGCTCGGCGTGCAGGCGACCGGCCTGCTGCCGGAGTTCCGCAACCCGTTCGCCAAGGAGCAGACCGACCGCAGTCAGCCGCCGTTGCTCAAGTCGATCCGTGACCTGAGTCGTTACGTCGCGGCGGAGGGCAACTTCCAGGTGGTGGTCGACGTGCAGAAGGACCGGCGCAACGTGCCGGACTTCCTGCTCAACGAGCGCACGCTCTTCGTCGGGGCGGGCCGGGTCGAGGCGTACGTCGACTTCGCGAAGATCGCCGACGGGGCGGTGGTGGCCTCGGACGACGGCAAGTCCGTCGAGATCAAACTGCCCGCGCCGCAGCTCGGTGAGACCGACCTGGACATGGACAAGAGCTACGTCTTCGCCGAGGAGCGCGGCTTGATCAACCGGCTCAACGACCTGGTGGCCGGGGACCCCAACCGGCAGCAGCAGGTCTACAAGCTGGCCGAGGACCGGATCACCGCGGCGGCCCGGGACAGCGGGCTCGCCGCCCGGGCGCAGGAGAACACCCGCAAGATGCTGGAGGGGCTGCTGCGCTCACTCGGCTACCAGAAGGTGACAGTCACCTACACGGCCCCCTGACCGCGCACGACGCGCCCGCCCTCCCGGGGCGGGCGCGTCGTCGTGTGCGGGTCAGCGGGTGGCGAGGTGGCGGTCCTCGTTCGGCATCAGCACCCACAGGATCAGGTAGACGATCACCTGGGTGCCGGGCAGCAGCAGCGACAGCAGGAACAGCAGCCGGACCATGCCGGCCGACATGCCGAACCGCTTCCCCAGGCCGGCGCAGACACCGGCGATCATGCGCCCCTCGCGGGGCCGGACCAGTTTGCGACTCATCGTCGTCTCCCACTTCTGCGGCGATCCGCCGCGCTGATTCCACGGTAGGTCGGGGTGCGCGTCGCGCCCTCGGCCCCGAGGAGGATCGGCGACCCGGGCACCCGTAGGTACATACCCCCGCCGCCCCCTCCCGACCCACCCGCCGTGCCCCGACGCACCCGCCCCACCCCCGGCGCAGTTGCAGATTCACGGAAAGCGTGGCCATCGACGCGCGGATGGCCACGCTTTCCGTGAATCTGGCGCATGCCGGGTGGGGGTGGGGGTGGGTGGGGAGTGTGGCGGGGTGGGGACGGGTATTGAGCTGGGGCGGGTAGGCTCGCCGGTCGGGCGCCCCCACCCCGGGCGCCGCGCCGTCGGCCCGTCGAGCGGGTACGTGGCAGACACCGGTTCGGAACCGCACAACGGGGACGACGGCGAGGAAAGTGCAGCCATGATCAGTGTTTTCGACCTCTTCAGCGTCGGTATCGGGCCGTCCAGCTCGCACACCGTCGGGCCGATGCGGGCCGCCCGGACGTTCGTGGGTGGCCTGAAGGCCGACGGGCTGCTCGCCGACGTGGCCCGGGTGCAGGCGGAGCTGTTCGGCTCGCTCGGCGCCACCGGCCACGGCCACGGCAGCGACCGGGCGGTGCTGCTCGGGCTGGAGGGCGAGGCCCCGGAGACGGTCGACACCGACACCGTGGGCGAGCGGATCACGCGGATCCGGGACGCGCGGCGGCTGCGCCTGCTGGGCACCCAGGAGGTCGACTTCGACCCGGACCGGGACCTGGTGCTGCACCGCCGGCGCTCGCTGCCGTACCACCCGAACGGAATGACGTTCGCGGCGTACGACGCGGCCGGGCGCGAGGTGCGGGCGCGCACCTACTACTCGGTGGGCGGCGGGTTCGTGGTGGACGAGGCGGCGGCCGGGGCGGACCGGATCAAGCCGGACAGCACCCGGGTGCGCCACCCGTTCCTCACCGGGGCGGAACTGCTCGACGTCACCACCCGGACCGGCCTGTCGATCAGCGAGGTGATGCTCGCCAACGAGCTGTCCTGGCGCAGCGAGGCGGACGTCCGCGCCGGGCTGCTGGACATCTGGCGGGTGATGCGGGAGTGCGTGGAGAGCGGCTGCACCCGCGACGGCGTACTCCCGGGTGGGTTGAAGGTCCGTCGCCGCGCCGCCGAGCTGCGGCGCGGCCTGGAGGCGGAGACCGGCGCGGACGACCCGCTGCGCGCGATGGACTGGGTGACGTTGTTCGCGCTGGCGGTCAACGAGGAGAACGCGGCCGGCGGGCGGGTGGTGACCGCGCCGACGAACGGCGCCGCCGGGATCATTCCGGCGGTGCTGCACTACTACACCCGGTTCGTGCCGGGCGCCTCCGACGAGGGCGTGGTCCGGTTCCTGCTGGCGGCCGGCGCGATCGGCGTGCTGTTCAAGGAGAACGCCTCGATCTCCGGCGCGGAGGTGGGCTGCCAGGGCGAGGTCGGGTCGGCGTGCTCGATGGCGGCGGCCGGGCTGGCCGAGGCGCTGGGCGGCACGCCGGAGCAGGTGGAGAACGCCGCCGAGATCGGCATGGAGCACAACCTGGGGTTGACCTGCGACCCGGTGGGCGGGCTGGTGCAGATCCCGTGCATCGAGCGCAACGCGGTGGCCAGCATCAAGGCGATCACCGCGGCCCGGCTGGCGCTGCGCGGCGACGGCGTGCACCACGTGTCGCTGGACAAGGTCATCAAGACCATGCGGGAGACCGGCGCGGACATGAAGGTCAAGTACAAGGAGACGGCGCGGGGCGGGCTCGCGGTCAACGTGATCGAGTGCTGACCCCGTTGGGGTGATCTGGTGCCCGAGCCGGGAGTTGCCGGGAAAAACAGCGCGACGATGGGGCGGTGACGTCCGGCGTCGCGGCGCTCTGGTCCGCCCGCACCTCGCTGCGCATCCTGGTCCGGCGGGATCTCGCGGTGAAGTACCAGCAGTCGGTGCTCGGCTACCTCTGGTCGCTCATCGAGCCGCTCGGCATGGGGCTGATCTACTGGTTCGTCTTCGGCGTGCTCTATTCCGGCGCGACCCGGCGGCACCTGGGCGAGGCGGCCGGCTCGTACCCGCTGTTCCTGATCACCGGGATCTTCGCCTGGATGTGGGCCAGTTCGGCGCTGACCGAGGCGGCCGGCGCGCTGACCGGGCAGGCCCGGCTGATCACCACGATGAACCTGCCCCGGCCGATCTTCCCGATCGGCCGGGTCGCCGGCCGCTTCGCCGAGTACCTGGCCGGCCTGCCGATCCTGGTCGCCATCGCGGCGCTCTACGCCGCCCAGGGGAAGATCCACCCCGGGTGGAGCCTGCTCGCCCTGCCGCTGGCGGTGGCCGTGCAGTTCGTGCTGCTGGTGGGCCTGGCGCTGCTGCTGTCGGCGGGCAACGTGCTGATGCGCGACATCGAGCGGACCATGCGGCTGGTCATCCGGCTGCTGTTCTACGCCACCCCGATCATCTACCCGTTCAACCTGGTCCGGGACTCCGGCATGCCGGGCTGGCTGAAGCTCGCGTACGAGCTGAACCCGCTGGTCGGGATCTTCCAGTTGCACCACGCGGTCTGGTACCCGGACGAGTTCCCGGACGCCCGGCTGCTCACCGTGACGGTGGCGGTCAGCGGGCTGGTGCTGGTGTTCGGCTGGTGGGCCTTTCGCCGCCTGGAGCCGGCCGTGCTGAAGGAACTCTGAGTGCCGCCGATCATCGAGGCGGACGGGCTGGGCATCCGGTTCGTGCGGAACCGGCGCCGGCAGTTGCGGCTGCGCGAGCTGATCGTGCACCGGGGCGCGCGGGACCCGGACGCCGGCCGGTTCTGGCCGCTGCGGGACCTGTCGTTCCGGATCGAGCCGGGCGAGACGGTCGGGGTGGTGGGGCGCAACGGCACCGGCAAGAGCACGCTGCTGCGGTTGATCGCCGGGGTGCTCATCCCGGACGAGGGCACGATCTCGGTGCACGGCCGGGTGGCGCCGCTGCTGGAGTTGTCCGCCGGGTTCTCCGGCGACCTGACCGGCCGGGAGAACCTGTACCTGGTGGGCGGGCTGCACGGGCTCTCCCCGGCGTACCTGCGGCGGCACTTCGACGAGATCGTCTCGTTCGCCGGTGAGCAGGTGGAACGCGCCATCGACACGTCGGTGCGGCACTACTCGTCGGGGATGAAGGTGCGGTTGGGCTTCGCGGTGATCGCGCACCTGCCGCACCCGGTGTTGTTGGTGGACGAGGTGACCGCGGTCGGGGACGCGGAGTTCCGCGCGAAGTGCTATGCGACCATCGAGCGACTTCTCGCGGAAGGACGCACCTTGGTGCTGGTGTCACACAACGACAAGGACCTCACCCGGTTCTGCCGTCGGGGGCTCTACCTCGACGCCGGACGGCTGATCGTCGACGGGACGATCGACGAGGCGCTGGCGGCCTACGCCGACGCGGCGCAGCGGTGACGCTCGCGATCGTGCTCGCCGCCGGGCCGGCGGCGGGCGGAGCCACCGAAGGCGCGGAGCCGCCGGCCGACCGGGTGGCCGCGCAGTGGCGGCGGGCCGGGGCGGAGCAGGTGCGGGTGGCCGCCGACCTGGGCGAGCTGGCCGACCTGGTGGCCGGCGCGACCGGCCCGGTGCTGGTCAGCGGCGTCGACCTGGTGGCGCACACGGCCGTACTCAGGCATCTCGCGACCAGCCCGGTCGGGCCGACGGTGGCGTTGGTGCTCACCGACCCGCCGGCCGCCGGGCAGGCGGTGGTGCGCGAGGAGCGCGGCCAGGTGGTCGCGGTCGGTGACGCGGCGGACGCGACGGGCGTGTTCGGCGGCGCGCTGCGGGTCGGCGCGGCCGACCTGCCGGCGCTCGTCGACGCGGCCCGCGCGGCGTCCGCTACCGTCCCGGCCGCGCCCGCGGCGTCCGGCGTCGAGCCGGGCGGGCCGCTCGCCGCGGTGGACCGGCTGGTGGCCGGGCTCGCCGCCCGGGGCGCCCTGATCTTCGCCCACCGGGTACGCCTGCTCGTGGCGCACCGGGTCGGCGACGCGGCCGGCCGGGCGGCGGCCGAGGCGGAGGTGGCGGCCGTCGACGAGGACCGGGCCGAGCTGAAACTGTCGGTGAAGGAGCGGGACGACTTCTTCACCACGTTCTTCGTCAGCACCTGGTCGCCGTACGTGACGAAGGCGGCGGCCCGGATCGGGATCGGCCCGACCGGCGTCACCATGGTCTCGGTGGCGTTCGCGGTGGCGGCGGCCGTGCTGTTCGGCGTCGGTGGCCGGCCCGCGCTGGTGGCCGGCGCGGTGCTGCTCTACCTGGGGTTCGTGCTGGACTGCGTGGACGGGCAGTTGGCCCGCTACACCCGGCACTTCAGTGCCTGGGGCGGCTGGCTGGACACGATGGCCGACCGGTTCAAGGAGTACGTGGTCTACGCCGGTCTCGGGTTCGGCGCCACGCACGCCGGGTTCCGCTACGGCTGGGCGCTGGCGCTGGCCGCGATGACGTTGCAGACCGTGCGGCACATGACCGACACCTGGTACGGCGCGCTGCACGACGAGGCGGCCCGGCGGCCCAAGGTGGTGTCCGGTGACGCGGGCGGCATCGGCGGGAAGCTGAACGCCGCGTCGACGAGGGTGCAGGCGGACACCGGCTCGGTGTCGTACTGGCTGAAGCGGACCGTGGTGTTCCCGATCGGTGAGCGGTGGGCGCTGATCGCGCTGGCCGCCGCGCTGTTCGGGCCGCTGGTGGCGCTCTGCGCGGTGCTGGTCTGGGGCACGTTGGCGTTCGCGTACACCGGGGCGTTGCGGACGCTGCGGGCGCGGTGGATGCGGGTGCCGGTGCTGACCACCGTCGACACCGGCCTGCACCGCGACGACGGCCCGCTGGTGCGGACGCTGCCCCCGGCGCGGGGACCGCTGCTGCTGGCGGTGCTCGGCGCGCTCGGCGCGGCCGGGATGCTGGTGTGGGCGCTGCGCACGGTGCACGGCGGGGGAGACCTGCCGATCTGGGCGCCGGTCCTCGCGTTGGTGCTGCTGCTGGGCGCGGCGCAGGGGGCGCGGACGCCGCACGCCGGGGCGCTGGACTGGCTGGTGCCGGCCGCGTTGCGGGCCGCCGAGTACCTGTTCGCCATCGCGGTCGGCGTGGCCGGGCGCGCGCCGGCCTGGTTGATCTTCGGGTACGTCCTGGTGCTCACGCTGCACCACTACGACCTGACCGCCCGGCTGGAGAAGCGGCAGTCGGCCCCGCCGCTGCACGTCGCCACGCTGGGCTGGGAGGGGCGCTCGGCGGTGCTGGCAATCGCGCTGATCGCCGGAATTGCGAGTATCGCTCTGGCTACACTCGGTGCGTACCTTTTCGTGGTTTTCGTCGTGAGCGTGGTCCTCGCCTGGGTGGTCCTGCCGGCCCGCGCCCGTGGGGGTGTGCGCTCGCCGGGCTGACGGAGGGCGGGGCGGCATGACCCTGATCAGTTTCGTCGTGCCGGCCTACCGAGTGCAGGGCTACCTGCGGGAATGCCTCGACTCGATCCTCGACCAGCCGTTCGCCGATCTTGAGGTGATCGGCGTGGACGACGCCTCCCCGGACGCCGGTGGCGAGATCCTGGCCGAGTACGCGGCCCGCGACCCCCGGGTCCACCCGGTGCGGCTCGCCGACAACGTCGGGCTCGGTCCGGCCCGCAACGCCGGGCTGGACCGGGCCACCGGCGAGTACGTGTGGTTCGTCGACGGGGACGACTGGCTGGTGCCCGGCTGCCTGCCGCACGTCGCCGACCGGCTCCGCGACACCCGCCCGGACGTGCTGGTCGTGGACCACGTCCGGGCACACTGGAACTTCGTCGGCACGCGCAGCGCCATGCGGGACGTCTTCCCGGAACCGCCCGGCCCGGAGACGTTCACGCTGCGGGACCGGCCGGAGACGCTGCGGCTGCTGCACACCGCCTGGAACCGGCTGGTCCGCCGCGAGTTCCTGGTCGAGCGCGGGCTGCGCTTCGCGCCCGGCTGGTACGAGGACGTCTCGTTCAGCTATCCCGCGCTGATGGCCGCCGACCGGATCGGCGTACTGGACCGGGTCTGCCTCAACTACCGGCAGCGCCGCACCGGCGCGATCACCCGGACCCGGGGCGACCGGCACTTCGAGGTGTTCGCCCAGTGGCACCGCGTGTTCCGGCTGATGGACCGGTGGGCGCCGGCGGTGGACGAGCTGCGGCCGGCGGTCTTCGAGCGGATGATCTGGCACTACCTGACCGTGCTCGGCCACGGGGAGCGGATCGCGCCGGAGCTGCGGGCGCCGTTCTTCGCCCAGATGCACGAGGACCACAGGCGTTTCCGGCCGTCCGGCGGCTACCCGGTGCCGCCCGGGGTGGAGGGGCTGAAACACCGGCTGGTGGCGGCCGGCCGGTGGCGGACGTTCAGCGCGCTGCGCGGTGCCCACCAGGCCGGGGAGACCGCCCGGCGGACGGCCGACCGGGCCCGGCGGCGGGTGACACCGGTGGTGCGGCGGACCGCCCGGCGGGCCCGCGACACCGCGTTGCACGAGTACTACCGGGCCGAGCTGCGCCGCCCGATCGACCCGACGCTTGCCGTCTACGCGGCCTACTGGTACCGGGGGTACGCGTGCAACCCGGCCGCCGTCTACGAGGCCGCCCGCCGGCTCGCCCCGCAGGTGCGCGGCGTCTGGATCGTCCGGCGGGACCGGGTGGCCACGCTGCCGCCGGGCGTGGAGTACGTGGTCGCCGGCACCCCGGAGTACCACCGGGTGCTGGCCCGCGCCCACTGGCTGGTCAACAACGTCAACTTCCCGGACTTCGTCCGTAAGCGTCCCGGCTCGGTGCACGTGCAGACCCATCACGGCACGCCGGTGAAGGTGATGGGTCTGGACCAGCAGCGCTATCCGGTGGGCGCGATGGGCATGGACTTCGCCGGCCTGCTGCGCCGGGTGGACCGCTGGGACTACAGCGTCAGCGCGAACGCCTTCTCCACGCAGATGTGGGAGCGGGCGTACCCGGCCGACCACACCACGCTGGAGGTCGGCTACCCGCGCAACGACCGGCTGGCCAGGGCCACCGCCGACGAGTGCCGCCAGGTCCGCGCCGCGCTGGGCATCGGCGCGGACGAGTACGTGGTGCTCTACGCGCCGACGCACCGCGAGCACCTGCCCGGCTGGCGTCCGCCGTTCGACCCGGACCGGATGCGGGACGTGCTCGGCCCGGCCGGGCGGCTGCTGATGCGCAGCCACTACTTCCACGACCGGGAGCGACGGCCGCGTGGGCCGGCCGCCGGCGGGGTGCTGGACGTCAGCGCCCACGAGCGGGTGGAGGACCTCTACCTGGCCGCCGACGTGCTGGTCACCGACTATTCGTCGGCGATGTTCGACTACGCCGTGCTGGACCGGCCGATCGTGGTCTACGCGCCGGACTGGGACGCGTACCGGGTGGCCCGGGGCGTCTACTTCGACCTGCTGGCCGAGCCGCCGGGCGCGGTCGCGACGGACTTCCCCGGGCTGCTGGACGTCTTCCGCTCCGGCGTGGTGAACGGCGGGGCGGCCGAGCGGGCGCGGGCGGCGTTCCGGGCCCGGTTCTGCTCGCTGGAGGACGGGCACGCGGCGGATCGGGTGGTCCGACGCGTGTTCCTCGGCAAATCCACGTAATAAGACTGTCACGAGCCGAACATGGCACGTTTACCCGATGTGCGAACTCGATGATCCTGGTCACAGTCATTCCCGGGTTCGGGCGAGCGACTGGGGAGGTGACGGTGACCACCGTCGCGCTCAAGGATGTCACCAAGGTGTTCCAGGACGGAACGATCGCGGTCGACAACATAAATCTGGACGTCAACGACGGCGAGTTCATGGTGCTGCTGGGCCCGTCGGGCTGCGGCAAGTCGACGGTGCTGCGGATGGTGGCCGGCCTGGAGGATCCGACCTCGGGCGCGGTCATGCTCGGCGGCGAGCTGGCCAACGACCTGCCGCCCCGGGACCGGAAGATCGCCATGGTCTTCCAGGACTTCGCGCTCTATCCGCACATGACCGTCGGTGACAACATCGGCTTCCCGCTGCGGCTCTCCGGCATCGAGCCCGGGCCGCGCGGCGAGCGGATCCAGGACGTGGCGGGCGCGCTCGGCATCGGCGACGTGCTCGCGCGCAAGCCCAGCCAGCTCTCCGGCGGCCAGCGGCAGCGGGTGGCGATGGGCCGGGCGATCGTCCGGCGGCCCGGCCTGTTCCTGATGGACGAGCCGCTGTCCAACCTGGACAGCGGACTGCGCGCCGAGCTGCGGGCCGAGATCTCCGCGCTGACCCGGGAGCTGGGCGTCACCACCATCTACGTCACCCACGACCAGGCCGAGGCGCTCACCATGGCCGACCGGGTGGCCATCATGCGCAAGGGTGTGCTCCAGGACGTCGGCACCCCCACCCAGGTGTACGGGCGACCGGCCACGCTCTACGTCGCCGCGTTCCTGGGCAGCCCACGGATGAACCTGCTGGAGGCGTCCGTCTACGTCCACCTCGACCGGTACGTCACGCTGAACCTCGGCGACCAGGCGCTCTACCTGCCCTGGGACGACATCCGCAGCCGCGCGGTGGCGCACTACCACGGCGAGCGGATCGTGGTCGGGCTGCGCGCCGAGGCGCTCACCCCGGTCGCCCCGGACACCGCCGGCGACGTGCTGCACGGCCGGATCCGCTATCTGGAGCACCACGGCCACGAGTCGCTGGCCTTCCTCGACATCGGCGCGACCGCGATCGTGGTCGACGAGATGGGCACCCCGGTCGAGCGGACCGCTCCCGGCCAGCGCGGCCTGCGCCGGTTCGGCCAGGTGGTGCAGCGGCTCACCGGCCGGTCCGCGGAGACCGCCGCGCCGGCGCCGACGCCGAACGGTGCTGGCAACCGCACCAGCGTGCTGCCCGACCCGGGCCGGCACCACCGCCGCCCGGCGGAACTGGCGGTACGGCTGGCCCCGTACCCGCAGGTGTCGGCCGGACATTCGCTGGCGGTGCAGGTGCGGATGGACGCGCTGCACTTCTTCGACGAGCGCGGCGACCGCATCGACGTCGGCTGGAGATGAAAGGAGGGGCCCCCTATTAACGCTTTCTGCATAGGAGGGGGCTCCGCTTAACACCACCCGGCAAGCCAGGATGTCTTGGCCAAGGTATGTTGGCTTTCATGTCACCCCAGCAGAAGCGGCAGATCACCGACCCGCAGGCGCTGCGCGCGCTCGCCCACCCCCTCCGGCTCACGCTCCTCGAACTGCTGACCGTCGACGGACCGGCCTCCGGCCGGAAGCTGGCGGACCGGACCGGCGAGTCCACGGCGTCCGTCAGCTACCACGTCGGCCAGTTGGCCAAGTGGGGCCTGGTCGAGCCGGCACCCGAGTTGGCGGAAGGCCGCGAACGGCCCTGGCGGGCAACCAGCCGGGGGATCACCTGGTCCGCGAACGGCGACGGATCACCGGAGTTCGTGGCCGCGTCCCGGGCGCTGCGGGAGCAGTTCATCGCGCAGCGGCTCGCCGCGCTGGAGGCCTACCAGCGTCACCAGGACGACTTCGACCCCGCCTGGCAGGAAGCGGCGTGGGTCGGCGAGGACATCGGTCATCTCGACCCGGACGAGCTGGTCGAGATGACCGAGCGCATCAAGGCGGTCGTCGGCGAGTACACCGCCGCCGCCCGGCCGCGCAGCGCCCGCGCCCGCCGCGTCGCCTTCTTCGGGTACGCCGTCCCGAGCCCCGACGGCCCGAACTGATGCTGCGTACGCCCGGATTGTTCGCCCTGTTCGCGGCGAAGCTGCTCTCCACCTTCGGTTCCTGGCTCACCCTGCTGGCGCTGCCGTGGTTCGTGCTGGTGACCACCGGTTCGCCGGTGCGGATGAGCGCCGTGCTGGCCGCGGAGTTCCTCGGCGTGGTGAGCCTGGGCCTGCCCAGCGGTCGGGTGGTGGCCCGGCTCGGGGTGCGCCGCACCATGCTGATCTGTGACGCCGCGCGCGTACCGCTGATGGCGCTGATCCCGCTGCTGCACCAGGCGCACTGGCTGAGCCTGCCGGCCCTGCTGGCCGTCTCGTTCAGTCTCGGCGCGTTCACCGCTCCCTACGTCTCCTCGCAGCGGCTCATCCTGCCCGAGCTGCTCGGCCCGGCGCGTGGCCGCGACGAGAAACTGCTGGCCCGGGCCAACGGCCTGATCGACGGCGCGACCCGGATCGCCGCCCTCGCCGGCCCCGCGCTCGGCGGCCTGCTCATCGCCCTGCTCGGCCCGGTCCAGGTGCTCTGGATCGACGCCGGCACCTACCTCGTCTCGTACCTCATCCTGATCGCCTTCGTCCGGCCGGCCGCGACCGCCGCGTCCGGCGCGCAGCGGGCCGCCGCGTCCGGCGCGCAGCGGGTCGCCGATCGGGCGGGTGGGCGGGGCACCACCTTGGCGGGCCTGCGCTACGCGCTGCGCCATCCGGCGCTGCGGCTCTTCGTGCTCGCCCAGACGTTCGTGACCCTCTCGATTCCCGCCGTGTTCATCTGCCTCCAGGTGCTGGTCCGGGAGGAGTTGGGTGGCGACCCCCGGACGTTGGGGCTGCTCACCTCGGCGAACGGCGCCGGCCTCGTCATCGGCAGCCTGGTGGCCGTCGCCGGCCTGGGGCGGATGACCAGATCCGCGCTCACCGCCGCCGCGCTGGTGCAGTGCGCCCCGCTGTGGCTGCTGCTCGTCGATCAGGTGGCCGTGGTGGCCGGTGCGCTGTTCCTGGTCGGACTGGCCACGCCGGTGCTGGCGGCGACCATCAACACGCGCGCCACCGTACGCGCCCCGGCGTCCCTCCGACCGCACGTGATGACCGCGGTGACGACCACCGAGAACCTGGCGGCGTTCGTCGGCTACACCGCTGCCGGGCCGGCGTTGCAGTTCAGCGGGCTACGTCCGGTCTTCGCCGGGATCGCCGCCCTGGCCGCCCTCGGCGCGGTCACCTTCACCGCGGCCCTGCGCCTCGACCGGCCGGCAACCAAGGTGCCGGATCGACGTCCGGCGATGTGACGACGTAACCAGACGCGCCTCAGGCCGGGACGGAGCCGCCGGTGTTCCTGATCATCCGGTGGAGCACCTTCAGCGTCGTGACGTAGTCCGCGTCGTCGATGCCCTCGTGGATGCGGGCACGGATCGTCGGCGCGTGCCGCTTGAGGTCGAGGCGGGCGGCCTCGCCGGCCTCGGTGATCGACAGCCGTCCGTCCTCGTCGCGGGCCAGCCAGCCGCGCTCCAGCAGCACCCGCGACTCGGTGTCCAGGTCGTCCTCGGCCCGCAGATAGGAGCGCATCGCCTGCCGTAGCTCGGCGACGGTCAGTCCGCCGCCCTGCGGCAGCAGGTCGTTCGGGGAGAGGTTGCGCAGCAGCCAGAACTGCGGCTGCGTGAAGCCGAGTTCGGCGTGCCGGGCGCGGGTGAAGGCGATGAGTGACTCGTAGGCCACGCCGGTCCAGTAGGCGGCGGGCTGGCCGGCCAGTTCGGCGTCGGACATCTGCGGCGTCGTCATGGATGCGAAGGTAGAACGTCAACCCGACTTCAGCTCAAGGGTTCACGCCTTGCGCCCCAGGCGACGAAGCGGGCGAACATGTCGGCGAGGTCCGGTGCACCGGCCGGGTTCAGCCGGTAGAGGTCGCGGGTCGCCTCGTAGAACAGCCCGCACAGGTAGAGCGACAGGCTGACGTTGTTGTCCGCGTACTCGTTCTTGAGCAGCAGGCGGGCGGTCGGGCAGGGCCACTGCTGGCCGCACGCCCGGCAGCACCACATCGGACGCAGCGGTGTGTGCGGCGCGGCATGCCGGGGGTACGGGCGTTGGTTGGTCACGGGCGCTCCTGTCGGTAGCGGGTAACGGACGAGTTCGGCTCCACTGCGTGACAGTGTCGTCACCGCGTCGCTAGGGTCGGAAGGCGTTCCACCCCCACCTTCCGGGCCGTCCGACCGGCCGTCTTCCGTGTGCAGCCGTGTGCAGAGGTGTGCAGATAATCCGTATGGCGTTGTGGGAGCTGTTCGCCGGTGAGCTGCGCCGGCTCCGTTCCGAGGCCGGGCTGACGCAGGAGGCGTTGGGCGAGCGGGTGAGCTATTCGGCGTCGCTGGTGGCGGCCGTCGAGCAGTGCCGGCGCGCGCCGCGGGCCGAGTTCACCGAGCGTTGCGACGAGGTGCTCGACGCCGGTGGCCTGCTGGTCCGCATCCGGGCCGCGCTGGTGCAGGAGTCGCTGTTGCCGTGGTTCCGCGAGTGGGTGGGCATCGAGCAGGAGGCGACCGCGCTGCGCAATTACGAGCCGCTGGTGATTCCGGGCCTGTTGCAGACCGAGGAGTACGCCCGCGCGCTGCACGAGGGCGCGAGTCCGCTTGTCGGTGAGGCGCTGGAGCAACAGGTGGCCGCGCGGCTGGCCCGGCAGGCGGTGCTGGATCAGCCCGCGCCGCCGCAGTTCGTGGCCGTGTTCGACCACTCGGTGCTGACCCGCCCGGTCGGCGGCCCGAAGGTGATGCGGGAGCAGTTGGCACACCTGGTCGAGATGGGCCGCCGGCCCCGGGTGCACCTGCACGTGGTGCCGGAGACGGTCGGAGCCCATCCGGGGCTCAACGGCGCGTTCGTGCTCGCCACCCCGGCCGACGGCGACGACGTGGGCTATCTCGACAACCAGTTGCACGGCACAATCGTGGAACGGACGACGGACGTGAACTCCCTGCGGCAGACCTGGGAGTCCGTCCGCGCGGAGGCGATGCCGCACGGGGCGACCCTGGCGGCGATCTCGGAGGCGGCGAACCGATGGAGCTGACCGGCGCGACCTGGCGCACGAGCACCCGCAGCAGCGGCAATTCCGGCAACTGCGTTGAGGTGGCGGACAATCTGCCCGGCGTGGTCGGGGTCCGCGACAGCAAGGACCGGCAGGGGCCGGCGCTGACGTTCACGCCGGCGAACTGGGCGGCGTTCGTCGCCCACACCAAGCGCGCCTGACCAGCCCCGCCACCGGCGCTTGCCTGTGACGGACGGAGGGCCGTGACCGTTGACGGGTGCCGGCGCCGACATCGGGCAGGCCGCTCGCGCTACATGGGCTCAGTCGGTGTGGCGGCCTCTGTCGCGAGCACGACCGGCATGTCCGGGTAGGGATCCCTGATCGGTGCGCGGCCGGCACGAGCCCTCTCTCGCACCTCCGCCAGCGTAGGGCCGGCGACGTAGTGTCTTCCTCGCCGTTCACCGCGCGCTTCCAGCAGACCCTGTTCGGCAAGGCTGGTCAGGTCGCGGGTGGCCGTCCGCTCCTCGACGTCGGCGAGCTTGACGTACCCGGAGCGGCGGACGCGGTATCCCAGAACCGCCTCGTAGAGCAGGTCCGTGACTCGCTCGGGGAGCCGTCGCTCGGCCACGATCGAATCCAACTCCGACCAGATCCCGGAGGCCTCCCGGAACCGACGAGCCACGGTCTGTGCCTGCATGTGATGGGCACGCAGGTTGAACGCCACCCAGAGGTGTGCCGACCCCTCGGGATTCCAGTGCCCCCGGCCGGTGGCGGCCAGCACCCGGTAGTAGTCCTCGGTGTTGCTGCCCAACCACTCCTCGATGCTGGAGAACGCAGGCTCCACGATGGCCCGCCGCGACAGCACCAGTGTCTGGAGCGCCCGCGCCATCCGTCCGTTGCCATCGCGGAACGGATGGATCATCACGAGGTTCAGGTGTGCCATCGCTGCTTTGACGAGCGGAGAGGTGGTGGCATCCGACCGCAGGTCCGCAGCCAGTTCCTCCATGAGGTGCGGTACGTCGTCGGAGTCCGCGCCCTCGTACACCCGCCGGTCGGTCCGCTCGTCGTGGACGTAGATCGGCCCCTTGCGGTATTGCCCAGGGCTCTTCGCCAGGTCGTGCGAGAGCATCATGTAATGCATGCTGCGGATGGCCGACGTCTCGAAGCGGAAGTACGGATCCCCGGCGGTTTGCAGCACATAGCCCAGGGCCTGCCGATACCCTCGGATCTCCGCGAAGGTGCGATCGTCGGCGCTCAGTGGCTCCTCGCCGTCAAGTGCGGCGGCGGCGTCGTCCTCGGCGACGACGTAGCCCTCGATGCTGTTGGAGCCCAGAATCGCCCGGGCCAGCATGGTGCGCCGTAGCCCACCGGTCCAGCGGCGAGGGGTGCGCAGAACATCCGCGAGCGTGTGTCGCATGTCGTGGATTTCAGCCAGAACGACTCGATCGTGGTCATCGAGTTCCGGGTTCGTGTAGATCATCTCATGTCCTAATGTCTCTTAGTAAGAGACAAGAATACCTACAGCCGAGACCTTTGTCTCTTAGTAAGAGACAAAGAGTCATCGCGCCTCGTCAGGGGACCGATGGCGGCCAGCGACGCGTACGCCACTCGTCCCAGCTCGTGAACCCGGCCGGTGGGGCGTCGACGGGTTCGCTGCCGTCGAGTTCGCCAGGTGTGGGGATCTCGATGGTGGCGGCCCACCCGGCGAGTTCCTCGTCGGTCATGGGCCACGTCGTGTGCGGCGCCTCGGCCTGCCGCTGATCGCGTCGCCGGCGCTGCTCGGCGGCGGTGAGTGCGAAGTAGTGCAGCTCCACCGTCGCGCCGAGGTCCGCCGCGGCCTGGCGCAGCGCGGAGCGTTCGTCCCGACTCCAGAGGCCGAAGTCGAGCACGACGTTGGTGCCGAGTTCGAGCGCGCGCAGGCCGATCTGGATGAGCCGTCCCTCGATCACGTCCTGAGCCGATGACGGGTTCTCGGGCCCGTACAGGGCTTTGACCCACTCGTCCTTCGTGAGACGAAGCGCCTGTCGCTCCCGTTCGATGCGCCGAGCGGCGGTGGTCTTGCCGGTGCAGGGGAGCCCCACGGTCAGATACAGCGTCGGTCGCCTCGTCATCGCCACACCCAATGGTCACGCCCGGCGGCGTAGTTCGCGGAGCACGCCGTGCCGGCGGAGCGCCCACGCGAGGCGCCGGGCGCTCGGATGGCGGACGAACAGCACCGCCGCCCGGCGGATCAGGCCGAACCGGTCGTCGCTCACCTGGCGGTCGACCGCCTGCCAGATCAGCTCGCGCACGTCCGCGCTGTCCAGCATCGTGCGCACCTCGCGGCGTACCGCGGGGTCCTCGGTCGCCGACGTGATGGCGGTGGCCCGGGCCGGTCGGTCCGCGAGCGGCTCCACCGCCGCGGCGACCAGTGGCCGGCGGACCGTGTCGCGCTCCAGCAGCAGCAACACCGCCTCCCGGACCTCGGTGGTCGCCAGGCCGGACCGCAGCAGACCCAGCAGGCTCCGCTCGACCTCGCCGTCCCGGTCCGGGCCGGACAGCGCGGCCAGCAGCACTGTCACCTCGTCGAGGTCGACGAGGTGACGCAGCCCGTCGCGGAACTCCGGAAGCCCCCAGGCCACCGACAGCCCTCTGGCGAGATCGTGGTTCATGCGCCACTGGCTACCCGGAGCCGGCAGCCGGCGAAACGCCGGAGGGCGTCTTGCCATGCTGATTGACTGGTGTTCTACTTAACCATAACAATCGTGAGGGGGCTCACCAGGTGATCAACTTTCATGTCGACCGGTCCAGCAGCGTCCCCGCCTACGCCCAACTGGTGCGGCAGGTCCGCGAAGGGCTGCGGATCGGGACGCTGCAACCCGGGGACCAGCTCCCCACCGTGCGCAGCGTGGTGACCGCGTGCACGGTCAACCCGACCACCGTGCTCAAGGCCTACCGGGAGCTGGAGCTGTCCGGTCTGGTGGAGGCGCGGCAGGGGGCGGGCACGTTCGTCAGCGGGACGCTCGGCTCCACCGACCCCCATGTGATGGCCCGCCTGCGGAGCAGCCTCGCCCGGTGGCTCGGCCAGGCCCGGGAGGCCGGCCTGGAGGACGAGGACGTCCAGGCGCTGCTCGCCTCGGTGATCGTGGAGAACTCCACGCGCCAGAAGCGGGAGGGTGCCGCGTGAGCGGGCAACCCCTCGCCGTCGAGGCACGTGGGCTGAGCCGGCGTTACGGCAGCGTGTGGGCGCTGCGGGAGTGCGCCTTCCAGTTGCCGGCGAACCGCATCGTCGCGTTGGTCGGCGCGAACGGCGCGGGCAAGTCGACGTTGCTGAGCATCATCGCCGGCACGCTGGCGGCCACCAGCGGCACGCTGCTGGTGCACGGCCGGCCGGTGACCCGGGGCGGTTCCACCGACGGCGGGAGCAGGGTCGCGATCCTGGCCCAGGACAAGCCGCTCTACCGCGACTTCACCGTGTCGGAGATGCTCCGCTTCGGCCGGGCGACGAACCGCGTGTGGGACCAGCAGCGCGCGCTGTCGTGGCTGCGGCGCTTCGACATCCCGCTGGACCGTCGCTGCGGCAGGCTCTCCGGCGGGCAGCGGGCCCAGGTCGCGCTGGCCGTCGCGTTGGGCTCCCGCCCGGCCGTGCTGCTGTTGGACGAACCCCTCGCGAACCTGGACCCGGTGGCCCGTACGGAGGTGACCGGCGAACTCATGGCGGAGGCCGCCGACGCCGACATGACGGTCGTGCTGTCGACCCACATCATCGCCGAACTCAGTGGCGTCGGTGACCACCTGCTGCTGCTCGACGCAGGCCGACCGGTCCTCGCCGGCGACGTCGAGGAGTTGCTCGACAGCCACCTCCGGCTGACCGGGCCCCGGGCGGACCAACCACCCGGCCCAGGCACGATCGTCCAGGCCCAGCACACCGAACGCCAGTCCACCTTCGTCGTCCGGCAGGCGGCGCCACCGACGGCGCACGCCGTCGTGGCCCCCGGCTGGACCGCCCAGCCCATCACCCTCGACGAGTTGATCCTGACCCATCTCAAGGCGTCGTCCAGGGCGTCGCACGAGCGGAAGGCAGCCGCATGAGCCTGGTCACCGACGTGTCCGCCCACCCGAATCGCCGGGACGACCTCGGGTACGCCGGGGGCGTACGCGGTCTGCTCTGGCTGACCTGGCGTCAGCACCGGTGGACCCTGATCGGCACGCTGGTCCTGGCCGCAATCCTGGTGGGCTGGATGACCTACCTGTCCGTGGAGCTGACCAGCCTCTGGCACCAGTGCCACGAGGCGTTCTGCCCGGAGGACTCCCCGCAGGGCCAGCGGCTCGCCGGGTCCTCGCCCCTGGTCCTGGCCATGGCCGCCCTGTTGCGGGTGGTGCAGTGGATGCCGCTGCTGATCGGCGTGTTCGTCGGCGTTCCGGTGCTGACCAGGGAACACGAGCAGCGCACCCTGCTGCTGGCCTGGAGCCAGGACGTCTCCCCGCAACGCTGGCTGTGGACCAGGCTGGCCCTGCTCGGCCTGTTCGTGGCCGCCGTGACCGTGGCCGTCGGCGGGGTCAGTGACCATCTGGAGCGGACCCGGGCCCTGGTGGGCCCGGTCAGCCTGTTCGAGTACGAGTCGTTCCTGAACACCGCGATGTTGCCGGTCGTGATCAGCCTCTGCTGGTTCGCGATCGGGGTCGCCCTCGGCGCGGTGCTCAGGCGCACGCTCCCCGCCGTGTTCGGCGTGATCGTGGGCTTCGTCGGCCTGACCTACCTCGTCCAGTGGCGCTATCCCACGCTGATGACGCCGTTGTCCGCGCACCGTCCCATCGGCGGGCCGAACCTCGACGTGCTGCGCGACAACGCCCTGGTCGTCGACGGCGGCATGATCGACTACGGGGTCGACGGGCCGTCCGGCGCGTACGACGCCTCCGGGCGCGAGCTGACCGGCGTCGAGCTGCAACGCCTCTGCCCGCCCGACAACGGCAGCGGCCGGACGCTCGCCTGCTTCACCGAGCACGGTCTGGAGCAGCACCTGCTCTACCAGCCGGGCAGCCGGATCCCCGACTTCCACCTGATCGTCGCGGGCGGCTACCTGGGGCTGGCCGTGGCGGCGCTGCTGACCGTCTGGTGGATCGTGCGCCGCACCGATCTCAGCGCGGGCTGAACCGGGCCGGGTTGCTGCTTGCCCGGAAAGTTACCGACGAGTAGCGTTCGGGCATGACCATCGACTCTCGCCAGGTGGCGGCCGGTCTCCTCGAAGCCGTGCCGTTCGCCCGTACGCTCGGCATCGAGATCGTCGAGGTGGCGCCCGAGGCCGACGGCGGGGTCCGCGCCGTGGTCCGGCTCCCCGACGACCCGGCGCACCACAACCACGTGGGCGGCCCGCACGCCGGCGCCATGTTCACGCTCGGCGAGACCGCCTCCGGCGCGGTCGTGCTCGCCGCGTTCGGGCAGGTGCTCGACCGGGCCGTACCACTCGCCGTGACCGCCACCATCGGCTACCGCAAGGTGGCGATGGGGCCGGTGCTGGCGACGGCGCGGCTCGCCCGCCCGCCCGCCGACGTGCTGGCCGAGCTGGCCGCCGGGCAGCGGCCCGAGTTCGACGTCGAGGTCGAGATCGGCACCGAGGACGGCACCGTCACCTCGGCGCTCACCGTGACCTGGACGCTGCGCCCGAACCGCTGACACGCGAAGCGGGTTTGCCCGGGGAGCCGCCTGGATAGATTCAGGCAATGCTGGGCCTACCCGCGCACGTGACCGCGTGTCTCTTCGATCTCGACGGGGTGCTGACGCAGACCGCCAAGGTGCACAACGCCGCCTGGGCCGAGACGTTCGACGCGCTCCTGCGACGCCGGTCCGCCGAGACCGGCGAGCCGTTCCACCCGTTCGACAGCGGACCGGACTACAACCGGTACGTGGACGGAAAACCGCGCGCCGACGGGGTGCGATCGTTCCTCGCCTCCCGTGGCATCACGCTGCCCGAGGGCACCCCCGACGATCCGCCGGACGCCGACACCGTCAACGGCGTCGGCAACCGCAAGAACGTCGTCCTGCTCCAGCGCATCGCGCACGACGGCGTCGAGGTCTACGACGGCTCGGTGCGCTACCTGGAGGCCGCCAAGACCGCCGGGCTGCGCCGGGCGGTGGTGTCGGCCAGCGCCAACTGCGAGGCCGTGGTGCACGCCGCCGGGCTGGACCGCTGGCTGGAGGCGCGGGTCGACGGCGTGGTCGCCCGCCAGCGCGGGTTGCAGGGCAAGCCGCACCCGGACACGTTCCTGGAAGGCGCCCGGATGCTCGGCGTCGAACCGGCGAACGCCGCCGTCTTCGAGGACGCGCTCGCCGGGGTGGCCGCCGGGAAGGCCGGCGGCTTCGGGTACGTGATCGGCGTGGACCGGGTCGGCCAGGCCGACGAACTGCGCGCGCACGGCGCCGACGTGGTGGTCACCGACCTCGCCGAGCTGCTGACCACGGAGTCGGCCCGGTGATCCGGGAACGGTCGTACCCGGTCGAGCCCTGGCACGTCCGCGAGGTCCGCCTCGACATGGACGTGCTGGCCCAGTCCGAGTCCGTGCTCGCGCTCTCCAACGGCCACATCGGGCTGCGCGGCAACCTCGACGAGGGCGAACCGCACGGCCTGCCCGGCACGTACCTGAACTCGTTCTACGAGCTGCGTCCGCTGCCCTACGCGGAGGCCGGCTTCGGCTTCCCCGAGTCCGGGCAGACGATCGTCAACGTCACCAACGGCAAGCTGATCCGGCTGCTCGTCGACGACGAACCGCTCGACGTCCGCTACGGCGAACTGATCGACCACGAGCGGGTCCTCGACCTGCGCGCCGGCACGCTCCAGCGGGAGGTGCACTGGCGGTCCCCGGCCGGCCGCGAGGTCAAGGTCCGCAGCACCCGGCTGGTGTCGTTCACCCACCGCTCGGTGGCCGCGATCAGCTACGAGGTGGAGGCGGTCGACGGGCCGTTGCGGCTGATCCTCCAGTCCGAGCTGGTGGCCAACGAGTCACTGCCGCCGCAGAGCCGGGACCCCCGGGTGGCCGCCGTGCTGGAGTCGCCGTTGCTGGCGGAGGAGGAGCTGACCACGGCCGACGGCGGCCTGCTCATCCACCGCACCAAGGTCAGCGGCCTGCGGGTCGCCGCCGCCATGGGCCACGACGTGCACGGCCCGGAACGCACCACCATCGAGTCCGAGGGGTACGAGGACTGGGTCCGCACCACCATCGGCTGTGTGCTCAAGCCCGGCGAGAAGCTGCGGGTGATCAAGTACCTCACGTACGGCTGGTCCAGCCGACGATCCCTGCCGGCGCTGCGCGACCAGGTCGGCGCCGCGCTGTCCTCCGCCCGCCTCGACGGCTGGGACGGGCTGCGCCGGGCGCAGCGGGAATACCTCGACGAGTTCTGGGACGCCGCCGACGTCCGGGTCGAGGGCGACCCGGAGGTGCAGCAGGCGGTCCGCTTCGGTCTCTTCCACGTGCTCCAGGCCGGCGCCCGCGCGGAACGCCGGCCCATCTCCGCCAAGGGCCTCACCGGTCCCGGGTACGACGGCCACGCGTTCTGGGACACCGAGATGTTCGTGCTGCCGGTGCTCACCTACACCCAGCCGAGCGCGGTACGGGACGCGTTGCAGTGGCGCTACGACACGATGGCCCAGGCGCAGGAGCGGGCCCGCACGTTGAACCTCGAAGGCGCGGCGTTCCCGTGGCGCACCATCGAGGGGCCGGAGTCGTCGGCGTACTGGCCGGCCGGGACCGCCGCGTTCCACATCGCCGCCGACGTCGCCGACGCGCTGCGCCGCTACGTGCTGGTCACCGGCGACGAGGCGCTGGAACGCGAGATCGGGCTGGAACTGCTCGTCGAGACCGCGCGGCTGTGGCGCTCGCTCGGCCACCACGACCGGGCCGGCCGGTTCCACATCGACGGGGTGACCGGCCCGGACGAGTACACCGCGGTGAAGAACGACAACGTCTACACCAACCTGATGGCGCAGCGGAACCTGCTCACCGCCGCCGACTGCGCGATGCGCTACCGCGACCAGGCCATGGACCTCGGCGTCACCGAGGAGGAATCGGCCGCCTGGCGGGACGCCGCGAACGACATGCACGTCCCGTACGACTCGGACATCGACGTGCACGAGCAGGTGGAGGGCTTCACCCGGTTGCAGGAGTGGGACTTCGAGCACACGCCGCCGGAGAAGTACCCGCTGCTGCTGCACTACCCGTACTTCGACCTGTACCGCAAGCAGGTGGTGAAGCAGGCCGACCTGGTGCTGGCCATGCACTGGCGGGGCGACGCGTTCAGCGCCGCCGAGAAGCTGCGCAACTTCACCTACTACGAGCGCCGCACCGTCCGGGACTCGTCGCTGAGCGCCTGCACGCAGGCGGTGCTGGCGGCCGAGGTGGGCTTCCCCGAGCTGGCCCACCGCTACCTGCGCGAGGCCGCGCTGATGGACCTGCACGACCTGAACGAGAACACCCGCGACGGCGTGCACATGGCGTCCCTGGCCGGCGCCTGGATCGCGTTGGTCGCCGGCTTCGGCGGGCTGCGCGACCACGACGGGACGCTGTCCTTCACGCCCCGGCTCTCCAGCCGGCTCAGCCGCCTGGAGTTCTCGTTGCAGTGGCGGTCGATGCGGCTGCGGGTCGACGTCCGACCGCACCAGACCACGTACTCGCTGCGCAACGGCGGCCCGGACACGGTGCTGGACCTGCTGCACCACGGCGAGCCGCTGCGGGTCACCTGCGCCCGGCCGGTCACCGTGCCGGTGCCGCCGGCGCACCCGTCCGGGTCGCAGCCGGAGCAGCCGCCGGGTCGGGCGCCGCTGATGCACCTGCCGGAGCACGCCGGCTGAGCGGTTCGCGTGCGGCGCGCGGTCCCGCCCGGGTGGGCGGGACCGCGCTGTCCGCGTACCTCAGAACTGGCGGCCGTTCGACGGACGCCCGCCGGCGTCGCGCGGCGCCACCGCCCGCGGGTCCTCGGGGGTACGCGCCGACGCGGCCCGGTCGGCCCACTCCGGCGAGCCCTCCAACTCCTGTTCGCGACGCTTCTGGTCGGTGAGTTCCTGGTCTCGCTCCCGGTCCTGTTTCGCCATCGGAGATCCTCGCGATCGGTCGGGGTCCGTGGTCACGCCGCGCGTTCCCGCCCGGGCGGGGCTCAACCGTCCAGGTGGCGGGCGAAGCTCTGGCGGAGGTGGTTCTTCGGCCGGGAACCGACGATCGAGCCGACCACCTCGCCGTCGCGGAAGACCAGCATGGTCGGCGCGGACATCACCCGGTGGGCCCGCGCGGCAGCCGGGTTCTCGTCGATGTTCAGGGTGACGAAGCGCAGCGCGTCGCCGAACTCCTCGGCCAGCTCGGCCAGGTGCGTCGAGACCACCCGGCAGGGCGGGCACCACTCGGCCCAGAAATCGACCACCACCGGTCGGTCGGCGGCCAGCACCGTCGCCGCGAACGTGGCGTCGGTGACCGCGGTCAGTCGGCCGGTCTGCGTGTCCTGAGGCATGTTTCCTCCCGTTGGGCGATCGCGTGGGCGAGTTGGTCGTGCAGGCGGCGGCGGACCGCGCCGAGCCGGTCGAGATAGTCGTCCACCTCGGCGAGCTTGCGTCGCAGCACCGCCACCGAGTCGGGGCAGACGTCGCCGGAGTCGTGCCCGGCGCGCAGGCAGGCGACGAACGGGCGGATGTCGTCCAGCCCGAAGCCGATCGCCAGCAGGGACCGGATCTCGTGCACGACACGCAGCTCCGCCTCGTCGTACACCCGGTAACCGTTGGCGGACCGGCGTGGCCGGACCAGTCCCTGGCTCTCGTAGTAGCGCAGTGTGCGGGCGCTCGTACCGGCCCGTTCCGCCAGCTCCCCGATCCGCATCCGTGCCCCCGCCCGCCGTCCGTCCCTCGCCCCGCCGACGCTAAACCTTGCCGCCAACGTCAAGGCAACCCACGCGCTCCCGTCCCTCCCCGCCGTTTGCTCGGCGATCATGAAGTTGGCGGGGTGGGGGAGCGCTTTCCCGGCCGCCAACTTCATGATCGCCGGGGGGCGGGGTATGCCCGGGGACGGAGGTGAGGGGTGTGCGTGAGGTTTCGGTGCCGGTGGTGGAGGGTGGGCTCACCGGGGACGTCTCCGTTCCGTCCGGGGCCGGCGGGGTGGTGCTGTTCGCCCACGGGAGCGGCAGTTCCCGGCACAGCCCGCGCAACGTGGCGGTGGGTCGGGCGCTCAACGCGCGCGGACTGGCCACCGTGCTCGTCGACCTGTTGACGGTCGACGAGGAGGCCCGGGACGAGGTCACCGCCGAGCTGCGCTTCGACATCGGGATGCTCGCCGAACGGCTGGCCGGCATCGTCGACTGGATGGGCGCCGATCCGGAGCTGGGACGCCTGCCGTTCGGGCTGTTCGGCGCCAGCACCGGCGCGGCCGCCGCCCTGGTCGCCGCCGCGGCCCGCCCGGACCGGGTGGGCGCGGTGGTCTCCCGGGGCGGCCGGCCGGACCTGGCCGGCAGCTCACTGACCGCGGTACGCGCACCCACGCTGCTGCTCGTCGGCGGGCTGGACGAGCAGGTGATCACGCTCAACGAGCAGGCGCGGGACGAGCTGGGGGAGGTGGCGGAGCTGCGGATCGTGCCGGGCGCCACCCACCTCTTCGAGGAGCCCGGCACGTTGGAGCAGGTGGCCGACCAGGCCGGCGCCTGGTTCGTCGCCCACCTGCGCCACCCGCATCCGGCCTGACCCGCCGATGCCCGGGGTTGCCGGCGTCGGCGGGTCAGCCGGTGGCGTTCGCCGGGCCAGCCGGGTCAGCCGGGTCAGCCGGTGGCGTGGGCCCGGTCAGCCGGGGTCAGCCGGTGGCGTCGGCGGGTCAGGCGGGGTCAGCCGGTGGCGTCGGCGGGTCAGGCGGTGGCGTCGGCGGGTCAGGCGGTGGCGTCCACGCCGGCGGCTCGCGCAGTCCCGCCGGACCGGTGCCGCTGCACGGTGTCCAGCACCCGCCAGAGCACCGCGGCGATCGGCACCGAGACGAACGCGCCGGCGACGCCGGCGACGAGCGTGCCGGCGGTGACCACCACCAGGATGACCGCCGGGTGCAGCTGCACCTGCCGACGCATCACGAGCGGCTCCAGCAGGTTGCCCTCGATCTGCTGCACCGCGATCACCGCCGCCAGCGTGAGCAGGGCGGTGGTCGGGCCGTTCGCGGCCAGCGCGACGAGCACGGCCACCGCGCCGGCCACGGTGGCGCCGATGATCGGCACGAACCCGCCGAGGAACGTGATCAGGGCGAGCGGCAGCGCGAGCGGGACGCGCAGCACGACCAGCGCCAGCCCGATGCCGATGGCGTCGATCGCCGCGATGATCATCGTGCCCCGGCTGTACGCGCCGAGCGTCCGCCAGCCGGCCCGGCCGGCCTCGGCGGTCACGTCGCGACGCGGCCCGGTCAGCCGGCGCAGCACCCAGTGCCACATCGACCGGCCGTCCTTGAGCAGGAAGAAGAGGAGGACCAGGCCGAGCAGCAGCGCGCCGGCCACCTCGGCGACCTTCTGCGCGCCGGCGACCGGGTCGGGGGCGCCGGAGCTGACGCCCTGCCGGATCTGCTCGACCAGCTTGTCGAGCTGCTGGTCGCTGACCGGCAGCGTGGACGTGACGAAGTCACGGCTGCGTTGCAGGCCCTCGTCGAGTTGCTGGCTCAACTCCCCGAACTGACTGGCGGTGAGGTTCCAGACCAGGACGCCGGCGCCGGCCAGCACCCCGAGCAGCAGCAGGACGGTGAGCAGCGCGGCCGGCGCGGCCGGCACCCGGAGCCGGCGCAGCCGCACCAGCACCGGGTCGAGCAGCGCGGTGAGGAACAGCGTGCCGGCCAACGCCACGGCCAGCGGCGCCAGCAGCACCGCGATCTGCCCGAGCAGCCACAGCCCGGCGGCCACCACCAGGAGGCAGAGGCTCCAGGTGACCGCCGTGCGCACCGGCCAGGGCAGCCCCGCCCACGTCTGCCGGGGCCCGACCCGTGTCGGCTCGGGATGGGCCGGCTCGGCATGGGCCGCCTCGGCATGGGCCGCCTCGGCATGGGCCGCCTCGGCATGGGCCGCCTCGGCATGGGCCGCCTCGGCATGGGCCGGCTCGGAGCGAGGCGGGTCGAACCGGGCCCTGGCGGGGCGTGCCGGGTCGGGCGTACCAGCGTCGTCGTCCACGTCGCCTCCTCGATCGTGGCCGTTGGTACCCGACCCGGCCGAATCCGACACCCGGTCCGTCATCGCCCGTCCGGTGTTTGCCACCCCGGCCCCGGGGAAGGCTTTCAAGGTACCGAAGGGAGATGCGACATGAGTGACTTCATGGACAAGGCCCGAGACTTCGCCGACAAGCACGACAAGCAGGTCGACCAGGGCATCGAGAAGGCCGGCGACATGGCCGACAAGCGCACCGGCGGCAAGTACGACCAGCAGATCGACAAGGGCGTCGACATGGCGCAGCAGCGCACCGGCGAGGGCGACACCGGACGCTGAGCATCCGGACGACGGATCCCGGGCCACCCCGAGACGGGTGCCCGGGATCCGGTGTGTCCGGCGCGTGTTCCGGGCAGCCGCGTACCCCGGGCAGCGGGACCCGTCGGTGGCGGGGAGCCGGGCGGGCCGCTCAGTCGGGCAGGCTGCCCAGCAGGCGGGTCACCGCGATCTCCAGCACCACCCGTTCCGGGTTCGGGCGCGGGGTGCGGTAGCGCTCGGCGTACCGGCGTTCGGCCTCGGCCACCGACTCGGGGTCACGACGCACCACCGCCCGGCCCTCCACGGTCAACCACCAGCGGCCGTCGACCTGGCACACCGCGACCGGCGTGCCCGCCGGGCCCGCGCCCGCCACGTGCCGCGCCTTCGCCGAACCGCCCGAGGTGATCACGCGGGCCAGGCCGGCGTCCGGGTCGAAGGTCACCCCGACCGGTACGACGTGCGGCGTGCCGTCGGCGCGCAACGTGGTCAACGTGGCGAGGTGCCGGTCGGCGAAGAAGCGCGCGACCCGCCCGTCGTGCGGATCCAACCCGTGCCGCCCAGCCATGCCGTCTCCTCACTCGTCCCCGAGCCCGATCATCACATGCCGAACCGGCGGCGCGCCGGACGACGAGACATACGCCATGCCCGATGTCCGGAGCAAGGCTCCCAGGTGTGCTCTTCTTCACGCCAAGGTGGACAGTGGGTGTACCGAACGCTTCATAAGGTGACCCCGTGTGCCCATCGTCGCGGTGGGTGCCGTTCGAATCGGGGGAATCGTCGTGTCACTGTCGTACCGCCGTGTCGCCGTCAGAGGCGCCGGCCTGCTAGCCATGGTCCTGCTGGCCGGGGCCGCCGCCACACCCGTGCAGGCCGTCACCGGCGGTGCCGCCGTGACCGACGGCTCCTACGCCTTCGCCGCCAAGATCTCGATCGGTCCGGCCGACCGCTCGTGCAGCGGCGCGCTCGTCGATCCGTGGTGGGTGCTCACCGCCAAGAGCTGCTTCAGCTTCGACGGTCAGCCCGTCGTCGACGGCAAGCCGGCGCGGCCCACCACGGTCACCGTGGGGCGCTCCGACCTGACCACCTCGACGGGTGCCACGTCGTCGGCCTTCCGGGTCGTGCCGCACCCCGACCGCGACGTCGCGCTGGTGCGGCTGACCCGCCGGGTGGACGTCGCGCCGGTGGCGCTCGGCACCGCGCCGGTCGTGGGCGAGCAGCTCACCGCCGCCGGCTTCGGCCGTACGGCCACCACCTGGGTGCCGGACCAACTGCACACCGGGCCGTTCGAGGTGCAGAGCGTCGGCGCCGGTACGACCGGCATCCTCGGCACCGGCACGGCCGGCATCTGCCGGGGTGACCTGGGCGGCCCGACCGTCCGCACGACCGGCGGCACGCCCCGGCTGGTCGGCCTGCACCACTCCTCCTGGCAGGGTGGCTGCCTCGCCGAGACGGAGACCCGCCGGGACGCGGTGGACACCCGGGTCGACGACCTCGGCCCGTGGCTCACCGCCACCATGCCCCAGGGGCCGGCCACCGACCAGTACGGCGACATCAACTTCCTCTACGTCTACGCCAACGGCGACATCGCGCCGCAGACGTTCCCGGCCACGTCGACCGGCGGGTTCGGCAGCCCGCTCGGTGCCTGGCGGGGCGGCGCCGGCGCGTACGCCACGGACCGGGTGAAGGTGTTCAACGACGACTTCGACGGCGACGGCGTCGACGACCTCGCGGTCATGTCCACCACCACCGCCAACGCGTTCGCGCTGGACACGTTCGTCACCCGCCCGGACGGCACCCACGGCGCACCGGTCCGCTCCTGGACCTCGCCCAACTTCGGGCACCTGACCAGCATGAAGATGGCCTCGGGCGACATCAACGGCGACGGTCGGGCCGACCTCACCGCCTTCTACGGCTACGCCAGCGGCGACGAGGCGTGGATCAACTGGCTCGCCCGGCCCGACGGCGGGTTCGACGCGCCGATCGAGGCCTGGCGGGCGTCGAACTTCGGCAGCTGGGCCAGCACCAGCGTCTTCGCCGGTGACGTGACGGGCGACGGGCGGGCCGACGCCAGCCTCTTCTACGCGTACGGCAACGGCTCGATGGCGGCCATCACCTGGCCGGGGCAGGCGGACGGGAAGTTCGGCGCCGGCTACACCTCGTGGTCCGTCGCGGCGGACAAGGCGCCCGGCGCCCTCTCCACCCTGAAGATCGTCGACGGCGACTTCACCGGTGACGGGCGGGCCGACGTGGCCGCCCTCCAGACCAAGGACAACAAGCTGCGCCTGCTGACCTGGACCGGCAAGCCCGACGGCAACTTCACCGACCCGGTCGAGTCGTGGTCGTCGTCGATCTTCGGGCAGTTCGCCAGCATCAAGCTGGTCGGCGGCGACTACAACGGCGACCGGCGGGACGACCTGGCCGTCCTCTACAAGTACCCGGACAACGGGCTGGGCCTGCACACGTTCACCTCGACGCCGACCGGCGGGTTCAACGTGCCGCTCGCCTCCTGGCGGGTCGGCTCGGGCGTCTACGGCTGGTGGCCGAGCATGCGGATGGACGGCGAGTAGGACCGACCGGACGAGCCCCGGACCGGTGTCCCTCCGCCCTGTGCGGAGCGGCACCGGTCCGGAGCCGTGTCAGGGGCCGGGAACCGTGTCAGGCGGGGCCGTACCTCTACCGGAGGCGTTGACAGGGGGCCCGTGCTTGCGGGGCGGCGCGGGTCAGGGGCGGCGCGGCGGGGCGGCGGGCAACGATGTGGCGGGGGCGTCGCGCGGCGCGCGTTGCGCCGCCCGGTGCTTGGCCGCCAGCCGGCCCAGATAGAACAGCGCGCCGGCCAGCACGCCCATGTCGTCCAGGTAGATCGGGTCGGGGAGCAGGTCCACCGGCAGGATCGTGTAGATCAGCGCGCCGTAGAAGGCGACCTTGCCGCCGGCGCCGAGCGCGCCCAGCATGCGACGGGTGCGAACCACCCGGATCGCGAGCAGCACCGCGCCGACCAGCGTCGCGGCCGCGACGACGGCGGCGACAACAACGAGCACCCAGGTTTCACGGGACACGACACCACGCTAGCGGAGCCGGGCCGCCGCCGCCCGGACGCTCAGTACGCCGGCACGGCCGCCCGGCCCCGGGCCACCGGCGTCAGCTCCCGGGTGGTCTCCGCGACCGGCGTCGCGGTCGGCAACTCCCGCGTGCTCTCCGGGCCGGCGAAGCCCACGATGGAGAGTGCCGCCTGCGGCTCGACGACCGGGTGCAGCGCCGCGAACGCCTCCTCGCGCAGGCTCCGCGCCGCCGCGGCGGCCGTCTCGGCGGCCCGCCAGGCGGCCTGCTCCCGCTCCGACGCGGCACGCTGCCGGGCGAGCAGATTGTCCCGTACCAGCCGGCGCAGCAGCAGCTCCTGCTCCACCGGGTGCCGGCTCGGGTCCCAGCCGCGCCCGCCGAGGATGTCGCTGAGCTGCTGCACGCTGATCTCCTTGCGCCACTGGGCGTCCAGCGCCGCCCGGTGCAGCCAGCGCTCCCGGTCCGCGTACTCGGCCGGGGTGCGGGCGGTCCGGGGCAGCGGCAGGGCCGCGGCGGCGGCCAGCCGGCGGACGTCCTCCTCCGCCGCCTGGCAGGCGAGCCACGCCGCTTCGGCCTCGTCCTGGGCGGCCAGCCACTCGGCCCGACGCCGCTCGGCGGTCACCGTCGCGCGGGACGCGGCCACCGACACCTCGTCCGCGTACCGGGCCCGTTCGCGGGTCCGCTCACGGTCCTGCTCGGCCCGGTCGATGCTGCTCGGCCGGGCGGCGTCGCTGATCCGTTCGCCGAACACCGCACGGAACCGGGTGGGGCGGACGACAAGCGCGGCGACCACGACCGCCGCCAGGGCGAGCAGGGCCAGCCAGATCACGGCGGCGGCGGGGACGTCCGGCAGGACGGTGGAGAAGACGGTCTGCATACCAGCACCTCGCGGTGGAACTGTTCACGATCAACGGGTGGGCCCGGCATCGGGCGGAGTGCGCGTCGGCGCGCGACGGGTGCGCGGGTGGGGCGGCCTGCGGTGGGGCCGCGCCGGGGCGACCGGAAAGGTGGCCCGTCAGGCGCGCGGCGGCCCGCGGCGGGCGATGGTCGCCCGGCCCGCGTCGTCGGTGACCGTGACCTCGACGGCCGGGATCGGCGCGAGGGACGCGTCGTCGAACCGGTCGGCGACGGACGGGCCGGTGGCCGAGTGGGTGACCGCCCACGCCGCGGCCGCGGCGGTGCCCGGCCTGGCGACCGACGCGGCCTCACGGCCGGCGTCGTCGGTCGACGGCGCACGGGTGTCGGTCACCGTGACGACGGCGGGACGCGTCACCGTGGCGGCGTCGGCGGAGGTGGCGGCGATGCCCTGGAGGCCGGCGATCAGCGCCAGCGTGGCCAGGGCCGTGCGGGCGATCCGGCGCAGCATCGCCGTCCAGGTGGACGAGGCGAACGCTACGGGCAGCACCCCCTCAACCTATCGGTTGATGCCGGCTCACGCAGCTCGACGATCTTCCCGGTTACGTGAGCCGGCCCACGGATCGGTGTGGACGGACCTTCTTCTTCGCTTCGGACCAGGTCGACGGATGCATCGACGACGATGAGATTGTCGACAGTTTTCGGCTGGTCGGGCGGGGCACACTGGCGCGGACGACCCCCCATCGCGAGGAGAAACCATGGGCGTACGCCGCACCACCACCGCGCTGGTCGCCGCGCTGACCGCCGCCACCGTCCTGGGCGCCACCCCGGCTCACGCCGCGACCACCTCGGTCGACACCGGGCCGCTACGACCGGTGGCCGCCGTCGACGTCGACCGGTACGCGGGCGACTGGTACCAGGTCGCCGCCATCCCGCAGTGGTTCGAGATCCAGTGCTTCAAGAACGTCAAGGCCCGGTACGACGTTCAGCCCGACGGGACCGTCGGCGTCCGCAACACCTGCCGGACGATCCTCGGCACCACGAGCACGGTCACCGGCCGGGCCCGGAGCGAGAACCCGCCCGCCGACTCGGCGCTCACCGTCTCCTTCCTCCGACTCGGCGACCGGTGGATCTACCTGGGCGGCCCCAACTACGTGGTGATCGGGCTGGACCCGGAGTACCGCTGGGCGGTCGTCGGCGACCCGGACCGCAGCAGCGGTTTCGTGCTGTCCCGCCAGCCCGCGCTGGACGCGGCGCAGCTCGCCGACGTGCGGGCCACGCTCACCGACAACGGCTACGACCTCTGCGACTTCCGCACCACCCGGCAGGACGGCGGCGCCCGGGCCGGCGCGTTCTGCTGACAGCCCGGCCCATTTCGGGGGATGCGCGCCGCCCCGACGCCGAACGGCGCGGCACCCGCCGGGTGCCGCGCCGTTCAGCCGTGCGAGGTCAGTGGCCGTCGATGACCGGCGGCGGGGCGGCCCGGCCGTCCCCCCAGACCATGTCGTCCTCGGTGAGCCAGGTCAGCCGGCCGTCGGACTCGTCGTCGGAGTTGCCGCGTGCGCCCAGCACCCCGTTGCGGCCGGCCGTCGCGGGCCGCCCGGTGCGACCGGTCGACCTGCCCTCCGTGTCGACGGCCAGGCTCCGGCCGGAGGTGAGCCGGCCGGTGCCGGCCGCCGAGCGACTCTCCGCGCCGGACACGCCGCCGAACCGGCCCGGGGCGGCGGCGTTGGCGGTGCCGGCGAGCGAGCCGGTGCTCAGCACGCCGGGGCCGCCGAAGAGCCCGCCCCCGCCGGCCGGCACGGTCGGCTGGGCGCCGCCGGGGCCGAAACCCGGGCCGCCGCCGATCGCCGGGCCGCCGGGGACGGTGGTCAGCGGGCCGGCGCCGGCCAGCGACGTGCCGCTCGGGTCGACCGTGCCGCCGGTCAGGACCGGACCCGGGACGCCCGCACCGGGACGACCGCCCGGTGTGCCGTCGCCCGGCGTACCGCTGGTCGGGGCCGTGTGGTGCACGCCCGAAGTGGTCGCGGAGGCGTGCGCCCCGGGGCCGAAGCTGCCCAGGCTCGGGCCGGACGACGGGGTCCGGACCGACGGGCCGTCGTGCAGCGTCGGATCCCGCGGAGCGTGGTGGCCGGGCAGCTCGCTCCCGGGCGGCTCCGGCGCGACGACCCGGCCGTACGCCGAGAAGTCGTAACCCTCGGCCAGCTTCGCCACCACCCGCACCATCCGCTGGTGCGCCTTCTCCTGCTCGGCCTCGTCCTGCTGGTGGCCGATGATGCCACCGATCACCGCGCCCGGGCCGCCGCCGAGCAGGAAGCCCTTGCCGGCACCGGAGAGCAGCTTGTCGTGGTCGTCGGTCTTCTCCGGGCGCTCCGCCTCGGCCTGGGCGGCGCGCAGGTCGCCGGCCATCATGTCCAGCGCCTGCCGGATGCCGGTCATGCCCTCGGCCAGGTCGCCGGAGTAGCCGGCGACCATGGTGAGCCGGCGCTGGAACTCGCGACTCGCGTCCCCGGTCCAGCTCTTGGCCAGCGCGTCCAGGTCGGCGGTGAGGTCACGGGACAGGTCGTCGAGCGTGCCCTTGAGGGAGGTCCAGCGGGCGCTCAGCCCGTCGATCTGCGCCGGGTCGCCGGCGTCGACGCCCTGGTAGAGCTCCTCGTGGCTGACGTGCTCGTAGCGCCGGGTGTACTCAGACACGGGGCTCCTCCCTCGGCTGCGTCATCGCCTCGTTCAGCCCGGCGAGGGCGGCCGCGATGTCGGCCGCGGCGGCGGCGTTGCGGGCCTCGGCGGTCCGGTAGTTCTTCATGATCGTCGCGGTGGCCTCGCGGGCGGCCAGGATCGCCCGGCGCAGCCGGTCGACGTGGTCGACGTAGCTCTGGTGCGTCTCGGCGTACCGGCGTGAGTTGTCGGTCGCGTCGGTGAACGTGCCAAGCGCGGGGGGCCGGCACTGCATCTCGGTGTTGAGCGTGCGCAACACCGACTCGGCCTCGTGCAGACGCCGTTCGAGCCGCTTGTGGAAATCCTCCAGGGAGAGAACGTCGACTGTGGTGCGCCCGGTCATGGCGGAATCCCCGTTGTCCTCGTCGAGAGCCGGTGGCCGTGCTCAGATTAGTCGAACCGCGCCCACCCGGGTGGCCCCCGGACGCGACGCTCCACGTCGGCCGGTCAGCCGCCTCCGACCTGGGACGCCGCACCGTCCGGCGGGGCCGGCACGGGCGTCGCGGCGCGCTCCGGCAGCGCCGTCGCATCGAAGTACGCCATGGCGTCCGCGCGGGCCAGGGTCGGCCCGGTCGGCACCAGCGCCAGCAGCGAGGCGGGCACCGCCACCGGGCTCACGTCGCCGTAGCCGAGGGCGCTCCGCGCGTCCCCGGCGGCGGTGCCGAGCGGGTAGCGGATCCCCTGCGCGGTGATCAGGTAGACCGTGGCGCCGGCCGCCGGCTTGCCGCTCTCCCCGGCGGTGGCCTGCACCAACGCGCCCTTGCCGCCGGGCAGCAGCACGCTTTCGGCGGTGCGGACCGCGTCCCGGGCACCCTGCCGCGCCGGCAGCGCGGTCGCCGCGGTCAGCTCCGCCGGCGGGGCGTCGAAGACCTCCAGCGTGGTGGTCGGCGGCTGGCCGGCCGGACCGGACCGGTAGGTGGCGCAGAGCACGGTACGGCCGGGGCGCACCTCGTGCAGCGTGGGCATCCGGGCCGGCAGCCCGTCCGCCTCCAGCCGCTGGTCGGTGTAGAGCCGGCCGGCCTCGTCCGGGGTGATGTCGGTGATCCCGCCGCCGCCACCGAGCAGCAGCCGGGCGGTGACCTCGCCGACCGCCGCCAGGCCCTGCCGGGTGAGGACGTAGAACTGGCCGGCGGCCTGGTAGACCTGACCGACCCGGGCCGGCCGGTCGGCCACCGTCAGCCCGCTCGGGCCGCCGTCCCCGCCGATCGTGGGCCTGCGCAGCGCCGGGCCCACCGGCACCGCGTTGAGCAGTTGCGGGCCGACGGTGAGGTTGGCCGCGCCGGCCATCCGCAACGCCACCAGCGCCTGCTCGTCGCCGACCACGCGCAGCCGGGCGCCGCCGGTCAGCAGCCAGCGGGCGTCGCCGGAGCGGACCAGGACGGCCCGGTCGGTGAGCGGGATGCCGCCGGACAACGGCCGGTCGATCAGCAGCCGGGTGGTCGAGCGGCGCCTGTCGTTCGGGTCCGGCACGTCGCAGACCGACCAGGGGAGCCCGACCAGCGACGTACGGTCGGGCAGGTCGTCCGGCGCGCCCACGATGCCCACCATCCGACCGCGCGGCCGGTCCCGGATCGACGCCTGCGACACGGTGCGCACCGTCGCCGACGCGTCGTCGACGACGAGCCGGGCCGAGGCGTAGTTGAGCGTCGGGTGCAGCACCCGGTCGTCACCGAACCAGTAGGTTGCGCCGGTCTCCCGCTCGATCACCACGGTGTTCGGTTCGAGCGGGGCGGAGTTGCTGGTCAGTTGCCCGTACGCGCCCACGCCGCCGAGGACCACCGCCGCGGCGATGACGCTGCCGAACACCGCCAGGCCGAGCCGGCGCATCGGCAGGTCGTTGGTCTCCGGGTCACCGGAGAGCAGCGCCGAGACGATGCGGCGGGTGACGAAGCGGTACGCCTGCACCTGATCACGGCGGGTCCGCATGACTAACCTCCGGGCCGGGTGGGCCCGCGACGATCAGGGCCGAACAGCGCCGCGGGCTTCCCTACGATAAGGGGCCGTCGGGGGTGCGCCGGACCCCGTCCGCCGCCCGGCGAGGGCATCCGCCGGCAGGTGCCCAGATGTCCAGAAGGGACGCTCACCGATGACGCAGCTCCAGGCGCCACCCGGTCGTACGGCGACCGCCCCCGCCCCGGCGGACCGGCCGGTCACGCCGGGGGACAGGCGACGCCGGGGCCGCCTGGGCCCGGTCGTCGTCGGTCAGCTCGTGGTGGCCGAGTGCGCCGCGCTCGCCGTCTGGTTCGCCACCGCCGGCCCGGCCTGGCTGCTCGCCACCGTGGCGCTGCTCGCGCTGCTGTCCGTGGTGGCCGCGTTCGCCCGGCGGGGCGGCCGATGGTGGTACGAGGACCTGATGCTCCGCCGCCGGCTGCGCCGTCGTCGGGACCGGGCCCGGGGCGCGCTGCCGGCCGGTGACCCCCGGTTGGCCGCGCTCGCGCCCGAGCTGACCGTGGTGGAGCTGACCGAGCGCGGCACCCGGCTCGGCATCGGTCAGGACGACCGGGGCTGGTTCGCCGCGGTGGCGCTGACCGGTCGGCCCGGTGCGCCCGCCGGGTCGATCGAGGCGGCGACCGTGGACCGGGCCCTCGCGGTGCTCGCCGACTTCGCCGGCCCGGTCACCCAGACCCAGGTCGTCTCGCACACCCTGGTCTGGTACCCGGCGCCGGGGGCGGCCCCGGCCGCGCACCGCACCGTGTGGGTGGCGCTGCGGCTGGCCGTGGGTGACGCCCGGGCCGAGACGGTGAGCCGCGGCGGCGGCCTGCGCGGCGTGCACCGGACGGTGGCGGCCGGCGTGGGTCGGCTCGGCAAGGCGCTGCACGCCGCCGGGCTCGGGCACCGCGTGCTGGGTCGCGACGAGCTGCACGCGGCGGTGGTCTCCGGGGCCGGGCTCGACCTGGCGCCGGAGTCCCCGGCCGAGACCTGGACCGGCCTGCGCGGGGGCGGCTGGACGCAACGCTGCCTGGCGCTGCGGGTCCGCCCCCACGGCTCGCTGGGCGCGCTTGTGGACGCGGTCACCGCCACCTCCGCGCCGTCGCACACGGTCGCGGCGGTGGTGCTCCCCGGTGGCCGGCGGCTCCCCCCGCTGCTGCGGGTGGCGGCCATGGACGGGCACGCCGAGGCGCTGGTGAAGGCCGTCCGGGAGATGGCCCGACGGGCCGGGGTGCCGGCCCGCCCGCTGGACGGCCAGCACGGGCCCGGCGTCTACGCCACCGCGCCGGTGGGCACCGCGATGGGCACCGTCACGGTCGAAGGTTGACGATCCAGCCGTACGCGCCGCAGACCCAGACGGCCAGCGGCACCAGCGCGACGATCAGCAGGATCTCGACGATGTCCAGGACCCGGCCCCAGACCGGGGAGATCCGCTTGCCGGCCACGGTGAGCCCGTAGACCAGGCTGATCGCGGCCACCACGGTCAGCCCGCCGAGGATCAGGCCGAGCCGCACCGGCAGCGAGCTTGTGTCGAAGACCGCCGCGGTGACGAGCCCGAGGCCGAGCGTGCCGGCGAGCAGCACCGGGGTGCGTTGGCTGCGGCCGAGGAACGGGCGGGCCCGCAGCAGCGACAGCAGCGCGAGCACCAGGCAGAGCAGCACCGCCGGGAGCCGACCGTCAACGGCCAGCACCAGCTCACCGCCGAGCACCAGCAGCGCGACGGTCCACAGCAGACCGGTGAGGAACCCGTCGGCGCGCTCGCTGTCGCGCAGCACGGACGGCCCGTCCACCGACTCGGTGTCGGTCTTCAGGTCCTCCGGGCCGGTCGGAATGGACGGCACCGGCAGCCGGGCGAGCCGGTAGGCGAGCATCGGCAGCGCCGGCAGCGCGCCGAACGCCACGGCCGACACCACCGCCGCCGAGGCGGCGGCGTCGATGTCGAACGCCAGGCTGAGCACCGCGCCGAAGCCGACCGCCGCGCCCACGCCCACCGTGCCGAGGAACCACGGCGTCCGGTCCCCGACGGCGAGCGCGGCGAGCGCGCCGAAGAGCACCACGGCGGTGCCGGCGAGCAGCACGTGCGGGCTGGCCAGGTCGGTCAGCGGCCGGTCCCCGGCGAGCACCAGCAGGCCGCCGACGCCCGCGTGGCCGACCCCGACCAGGGCCAGCACCGCGCCGGTGCGGCTGTCGCCGGCCGCCCGGGACAGCACCGCGGCACCGACCAGCAGGGCCACCGCCACCACCAGGGCGGCCACCGCGCCGGGTAGCTGCGGCGGCCCGGCGAGCAGCGCCGCGACCGCGCCGGCGGCCAGCGCCGAGGAGGCGAGCAGCACCGCGTACGCCCGGGTGGTGCCCACCTGCCAGGCGCCGGGCCGTTGGGTGGTGGAGGTGGCGACGGCGTCCACCACGTCGTCGAAGACGATCTCGGGCGCGGTGGCGGCGCGCGGGTTGAAGAAGAGCACCTCGCCGTCGCGGACGTCGAGCTGCGCGGCGGTACGCCCACCGTCGAGCGGCGGCCCGCCGAGTCGGGACAGGCTCCACCCGCCGTGCCCCACGCCCTCGTCGGCGAGCTCCTCGCCGGCGTGGCGCAGCAGCGTCGGCAGCAGGTCGGCCAGCGGCACGTCGGCGGGGAGGGCCAGGTCCATCCGGGTCCGTGGCGCCACGATGGTGATCCGGCTCAGCCCGCCGGTCGCCGCCTTCGTCGCCACAGTGGCCTCCTCGTGCTCGCCTACGATCCGCCCCGGCCGTCGACGTCGTCCCCACGGGTCCACGACGCCTCCGGGAGATTACCTACGATGGCGGTCGCACAGGTCGCCCACCCGACGCTCGCGGCGGTGGCGGACCTGCGGGGGAGGGGAGAGCCGTGGGTACGGTGGTGTTCCGCCGGCCACCGCGTCAACCGGGGCCGGCGATGCCGCGCGGTGAGGTGCTGCTGGAGTCCCCGCCCGAGCTGCCGGAGCCGCAGGCCAAGGGCATGGGGCAGGTGCTGATGATCCTGCCGATGCTCTGCGGCGTCGGCGCGATGGCCTTCCTCTACGCCGGCCGTGGCGGCGGCATGATGA
The DNA here is from genome assembly GCF_049841835.1 of Micromonospora sp. DT227. Lineage (NCBI taxonomy): Bacteria > Bacillati > Actinomycetota > Actinomycetes > Micromonosporales > Micromonosporaceae > Micromonospora > Micromonospora sp. DT227. Next base: position 993,329 of record NZ_JBNCLA010000001.1, read on the forward strand.
CGTACGTGGCCGGCGGCCTGTTCGGCGTGTCCATGTTGGGCATGGCGATCGGCACGCTCGGCACCGGCGGCAACGACAAGGCGGAGCTGAACGCCCAGCGCCGCGACTACATGCGTTACCTGGCGCAGATGCGCAAGCGCACCCGGCGGGCGGCCGAGCAGCAGCGCGCCGCGATGACCTGGCGGCACCCGGAGCCGGACGCGCTCTGGTCGATCGCCGCCTCCCGCCGGCGGTGGGAGCGGCGGCCCACCGAGGACGACTTCGGCGAGGTACGCATCGCGCTCGGCCCGCAGCGGCTGGCGGTGGAGATCGTGCCGCCGGAGACCAAGCCGGTGGAGGACCTGGAACCGATGAGCGCGATCGCGTTGCGCCGGTTCGTCCGCGCCCACTCCAGCGTGCCGGAGCTGCCCACCGCGCTGTCGCTGCGGGCGTTCGGCCGGATCGCGGTGCGCGGCGACCGGGAGCCGGTGCTCGACCTGGCGCGGGCCGCGCTGGGCCAGTTGGTGACGTTCCACGCCCCGGAGGACCTGCTGGTGGTCGTGGTGGCCGCGCCGGACCGGCAGCCGGCCTGGGACTGGGTCAAGTGGCTGCCGCACGCCCAGCACCCGGGGCGTACGGACGCGGCGGGCGCGCGTCGACTGGTCTTCGCCGGCCTGGTCGAGGCGGAGTCGGCGCTCGCCCACGAGCTGGGTGGCCGGCCCCGGTTCGCCCCCGAGGCGAAGCCGCTCACCACCGCGCCGCACGTGGTGGTGGTGCTCGACGGCGGCGAGGTGTCGGCGACCTGCGCGCTGACCGGGCCGGGGCTGCTCGGCACCACGGTGGTGGACCTGTCCGGCACGGTGCCCCGGGACGCCGGCCGCTGGCTGCTCGGCCTGGACGTCGGCGACGGCACCGGGCTCGGCCTGATCGGCGCCGCCACCGCGCCCCGGCTCGGCCGGCCGGACCGGTTGACCCGGCCGGCGGCCGAGGGGTTGGCCCGGCAGCTCGCGCCGTTCCGGCTCTCCCCGCAGCAGGACGCCAGCACCGACGAGCCGCTGGCCCGCAGCATGGAGCTGCCCGACCTGCTCGGCGTCGGCGACGCGGCCACGGTGGACGTTCGGCAGACCTGGCGGCCCCGCAACCACCGGGACCGGCTGCGCATCCCGCTCGGCCTGGGGCCGGACGGCAACGTGGTCGAGCTGGACTTCAAGGAGTCCGCGCACGAGGGCATGGGCCCGCACGGCCTGGTCATCGGCGCGACCGGCTCCGGCAAGAGCGAGCTGCTGCGGACCGTGGTCGGCGCGTTGGCGGTGACGCACTCCTCGGCAGAGTTGAACTTCGTCCTGGTCGACTTCAAGGGCGGCGCGACGTTCGCCTCGCTCGACGCGTTGCCGCACACCAGCGCCGTGATCACCAACCTGTCGGACGAGCTGCCGCTTGTCGACCGCATGCGCGACGCGCTGGCCGGCGAGATGAACCGGCGGCAGGAGGTGCTGCGGGCGGCCGGCAACTACGTGTCCCGCTACGACTACGAGCAGGCGCGGGCGGCCGGCGAGCCGCTGGAGCCGATGCCCAGCCTGCTCATCATCTGCGACGAGTTCTCCGAGCTGCTGGCCGCCAAGCCGGACTTCATCGACCTGTTCGTGATGATCGGCCGGCTCGGTCGGTCGCTCGGCGTGCACCTGCTGCTCGCCTCGCAGCGGCTGGAGGAGGGGAAGCTGCGCGGGCTGGACACGCACCTGTCGTACCGGATCGGCCTGCGGACGTTCTCGGCGGTGGAGAGCCGGATCGTGCTGGGCGTGCCGGACGCGTACGAGCTGCCGAGCGCGCCCGGGCACGGCTATCTCAAGACCGACACGGCCACCATGCTGCGGTTCCGCGCCGCCTACGTCTCCGGCCCGTACCGGGCGCCGGGGCAGGTGCAGCGCTCCACCCGGGCGCAGGTGCAGCGCCGGATCGTGCCGTACGGCGTCGACCACGTGCCGGTGCCGGCGCTGCCGACCGCGGCGGAGACCGCGCCGGAGCCCGAGCAGACCGGCGACGGCAGGACCGTGTCCACGCTGGACGTGCTGATCGGCCAGCTCCGGGGCCGGGGACGCCCCGCGCACCAGGTCTGGCTGCCGCCGCTGGCCGAGCCGTCCGGGTTGGCCGAGCTGCTGCCGCCGTTGAGCGTGCACCCGACGTTCGGCCTGACCACCGCGGAGTGGCCGGGCCGCGGCCGGCTCGCCGTGCCGGTGGGCATCGTGGACCGGCCGTACGAGCAGCGCCGCGACCCGATGATGGTCGACCTTGCCGGGGCCGGCGGCAACGTGGTGATCGTGGGCGCCTCGCTCAGTGGCAAGAGCACCATGTTGCGCTCCCTGCTGGCCGCCCTGGCGCTCACCCACACGCCGCGCGAGGTGCAGTTCTTCTGCCTCGACTTCGGTGGTGGCGCGCTGCGCAGCCTGGACGCGCTGCCGCACGTCGCGGGCGTGGCCGGCCGGCGCGATGTCGAGGCGGTCCGCCGGACGGTGGCCGAGGTGGTGGCCGTGCTCGACGAGCGGGAGAACCGGTTCACTCAGCACGGCATCGACTCGGTGGCGAGTTACCGCCGGCGGCGGGCCGCCGGGGAGTTCGCCGACGACCCGTTCGGGGACGTCTTCCTCGTCGTGGACGGCTGGAACACGCTGCGCCAGGAGTACGAGGAGCTGGAGCAGACCATCACCAACCTGGCCAACCGGGGGCTGGGCTTCGGCGTGCACGTGGTGGTCACGGCGGTGCGGTGGGCGGAGATCCGGATCAGCATGCGCGATCTGCTCGGCACCAGGCTGGAGCTGCGGCTGGGTGACCCGGCCGAGTCGGAGATCGACCGGCGGGCCGCGCAGAACGTGCCGGTCGGTGCGCCGGGCCGCGGCCTGACCCGCGACAAGCTGCACTTCCTGACCGCGGTCTCGCGGATCGACGGCAGGCGCGACATCGAGGACCTGACCGAGGCGTCGGTCGCGTTGGCCGGGCACGTGGCGGCGAACTGGCCGGGCCGGCCGGCGCCGAAGGTCCGGCTGTTGCCGCGCCGGCTCACGGTCGACGAGCTGGCCACGGTGGTCGACCGGGCCGTCCCGGGCATCCCGATCGGGGTGAACGAGTCGGCGTTGGCCCCGGTCCACCTGGACCTGGCGGGCGAGCCGCACCTGACCGTCTTCGGCGACGCCGAGTGCGGCAAGACCAACCTGCTGCGGCTGATCGCCCGGGGGATCGCCGAGCGGTACACGCCGGCGCAGGCGCGGTTGGTCATCGCCGACTACCGGCGTGGCCTGCTGGGCGCGGTCGAGGGTGACCACCTGCTCGACTACGCGCCGTCCAACCAGGTGTTCAGTCAGGGGCTCGGCTCGATCCGCAGCGCCCTCCAGAACCGGCTGCCGGGCCCGGACGTGACTACCGCGCAGCTCCGCGACCGGAGCTGGTGGAAGGGGCCGGAACTGTACATCCTGGTGGACGACTACGACCTGGTCGCCTCCGGCGGGAGCAACCCGCTCAGCGCGCTGCACGAGCTGCTGCCGCAGGCGCGGGACATCGGCCTGCACCTGATCGTCACCCGGCGGGTGGGCGGCGTGGCCCGGGCGCTCTACGAGCCGGTGCTGCAACGCCTGCGCGAGCTGGACTCGCCGGGCCTGCTGATGTCCGGCAGCCGGGAGGAGGGCGCGGTCTTCGGCAACCTGCGGCCCGGCCCGCAGCCGCCGGGCCGGGGCACCCTGGTCCGCCGCCGCGACGGCCAGCAGTTGATCCAGACCGCCTGGACGGAGCCGGCCTGACGGGTCGGACGGCGGACCGTCGGTCCGGTAGCGTCGGCGCGACGTCGCGAGTGTGGAGGGGAGCCCGTGGTGAGCAGCCCGTCGGGTATCGGTGGAGCCGTGGAGAGCCTGTTGCGGCAGGCCCAGGAGCAGCAGCGCCGGCTGGTCGAGCTTCAGCAGCAGCGGGCGGAGCTGCGGGTGGCCGGGGAGAGCCCGGACGGCCTGGTCCGGGTGACCGTCGACGGTGAGATGAAGGTCGGGAACATCGAGCTGAACGCCCGGGCCATGCGGCTGGACAGCTTCGCGCTGGCGGAGTCGGTCCAGGCGGCCGTCGACGCGGCGTACGCGGCCTTCGCGGAGCGGCAGCGGGAGATGCTGGCCGAGACGCTCGGCGACTCCGACCTGGTCCGCCGCGCGCAGGACGGCACGCTGACCCCGGAGGACTGGTTCCGCCAGTTCGGGGTGGACCTGTCCGACCCGACCCGCGGTCTGCGGCGCTGAGCGGGGGCCGACGATGGCGAACACGGTGGACGTCGACGCGATCCGCAAGGCCGGCCGGATGCTCGACGCGCCGGACGGTCCGATCCAGTACCTGCGCAACGTGCAGACGCTGCTGGCGGACGTGAAACTGCCGGGCGGCGCGTTGAGCATGTTCGGCCACGGTGCGGTGGAGCGGCACAACGCCTCGGTGGACGGGCACCTCGACAATGTCCGGGCCGGCATCGAGCACCTGCACCGGGCCGCGGAGCAGCTCGAACAGAGCGCGAAGAACTGGGAGAAGTCGGATCAGCCCTGGGTGGTCAAGTGACCGGCCGGGCCGACCAGGGGGAGGACGCCTGATGCCACCGGAGATCTTCATCGCCAACGCCTCCGGCTCGGTGACCGGCACGGTCTCGGTCGCCGAGACGACCGCGCCGGTCCGGTCGGCGGCGGCGATCGCCCGCGGCAACCTGATGTGGATCGCCGCCTCGGCGGGGCTGATCGGCGCCATCCTCTACCTGGAGATGTTCGACAACCAGCGGGTCAACGAGACGATCAAGAAGTGGGAGGAGGCCGCGCGTCTGCTCGGGTCGGATCAGTTCGGCGCCGCGATGGCGGCGGTCCCGCCGGACGCGAAGGAGTGGGACTTCGACGACCGGGACGCGTTCGACCTCTTCATCCGCAAGCTCGGCGCGGAGATCGACTCGCTGGCCGACGCGTTCAACACCAACATGGAGACGCTCACCTCGGCCCGGGACGCCTACAACGACGCGGTCTCCGGGTTCGCCCAGGCGATGATGCCGGTCCTGGTGGCGGTGATCGCCTCGATCGCGCTCCAGTTCTTCCCGGCCACCTCCGCGTTGGCGCAGGCCATCGGCATCGCCGGCCTGACGGCGACCGCCGCCATCCTGGTGATGGTCTTCGGGGACATCGGGGCGCTCCTGCACGCCGTGATGGCCGGGTTCAACACCGACAGCCGGGTGATGTTCGCGGCGGACTCCCGGCCCGGTTGGGCGCCCACCGGCACCGACCCGGGGATCAAGGACATCAAGATCGACTGGGTCAAGGACAGCAAGTTCTACAAGTGACGGGAGCCGGCCACGTGGACACGCTGATCACCTGGTTGTTCGTCTACTTCGTGCTCACCATCCCGGGCTTCCTGGTGCTGGCCCTGATCGCCGGGCTGACCCGCTCGCCCCGGCTCCGGCTGGCCGCCGAGGTGGTGGTGCTCAGCGGCTGCGCCGCGCTGCTGGTGGTGGTGGTCGAGGGCGCCTTCGACAAGCCGCTGCTGTGGCTGGCGGCGGTGCTGCTCGTCGCGGTGCTGGTCTTCGGCGTGACGCTGCTGGTCAGGACGCGCCGCGACCGGTTCTGACCACGAACCGCGTCTCCACTTCGGACGGTCCGCTTCGGATCGCCCGGCAGGGCTGCGCGGTTTGGACGTCGTCCGCTACGGTTCGCTTGATGTGCCGTCGGTGGGGTGGGTTCGCCTTGCCGCGGGGGAGGGCGCGGCGGATCCGCCGCCACAAGATGACGGAAGGGTGTGAAGCATGGCGTTCGAGGTCAGTGCAGCGAGTCTGCACACCGCCGCGAGTGACGTGCGGTCCACGCGCAGCGATGTCGACGGTGAGCTCAAGAAGCTGTGGAACGTGGTCGACGACCTGGCCATGGCCTGGAAGGGCCAGGCTTCCACGGGCTTCCAGGGCCTGATGACCCGCTGGAACGAGGACACGAACAAGCTGCTCACCGCGATGGACAACATCGCTGACCTGCTCGACAAGTCCGGCACGACGCACCAGGTCAACGACGAGGAGCAGCAGCAGATGCTGGACAAGTTCCACGCTGCGCTCAACCCGTGATCCGCGCAGACAGGCAGAGGGGGAATCGATGAGCATCAAGGTTGACTACGCCGTCCTCGAGAGCAGCAACCAGCAGATGCAGGCCATCTCGCGGACCATCGACGAGAAGCTGGACACGCTGCGGGCCATGCTGACGAAGCTCGAGTGGGAGGGCCAGGACCGGGTCGCCTACCAGCAGCACCAGGCCCAGTGGGACGCCGCCGTGCGGGACATCAACAAGGTCCTCAACGAGATCGGCGGCGCGGTGGGCATCGCGCGCGAGAACTACATGACCACGGAGATGAGCAACTCCAAGGTCTGGGGCAACTGACCTCGACCGGTCCGGCACGGCTCCGCTCCGGCTCGCGTCGGGCGGAGCCGTGCCGTGTTCCGGGTCCGCCCCGGCGGCTCGGGTCCGCCCCGGCTGGGCCCGGCCGTCCGCGTCGCCGGCCGGTCGTGCGTCAGGCGTCCCGTGGGACGTCGCGCCGGCCGGGTCGCCCTCCGCGTCGCCGGCCGCGTACCAGGATCGGGCGCACCGTCAGCAGCACGCCGGCCAGCAGCGTGCCGACCACGGCGACCCAGATCGCCGCGGTGCGCTGCCGGGCCAGCGGGTCGGTGCGCGGGGCGGGCGGCGGCAGCGCGCCCAGCGGCGGGTCGCTCCGGGTGCCCAGCAGACTGGTCACCGCCCGGTAGGGATTGACCATCCCGTAGCCGACCTGCGGGTTGTGCCCGTCGGGCGGGTTGTCCGCGGTGCGGGTCAGCCGGTAGGCCACCTCGTCGGGGCTGATGTCCGGGTACGCGGCGCGCACCAGCGCCGCCGCCCCGGAGACGTACGCGGTGGCGAAACTCGTCCCGCCCTGCGGCTCGGCCCGGTAGCCCGGACCCTGCGGCGCGGGGCCGACGATGTTCAGGCCGGGGCCGGCGATGTCCACGTAGTCCGCGCTGACCGAGCTGCCGACGTGCCCGCCCTGCTCGTCGATGCCGGCCACGGCGATGACCCCCGGGTACGCCGCCGGGTAGGCCGGCCGGTCCTCCCGGTTCTCCTGCCGGTTGCCGGCGGAGGCGACCACCACCACGCCCTCGTCGAGCGCGTGGGCGACCGCCGACCTCAACGCCGGGTCGTCCAGCGTGACCAGGGACAGGTTGATCACGTCGGCGTCGTGGTCGACCGCCCAGCGGATCGCCCGGCCGATCTCAGCCGGCACGTCCGGGTCGAAGTTCTCCTTGTTCTCCGCCAGCACCCGCAGCGGCAGGATCCTGGCCTCCGGCGCGATGCCGGTGTAGGGCGAACCGCTGCCCTCCCGGCCGGCGATGATGCCGGCCACCATGGTGCCGTGCCCGACCAGGTCGCACTGCCCGCGCAGGTGGACCAGCCGGTTGAAGTCCTCGCCGGGCAGCACCCGGCCGCGCAGCAACGGGTGGGTCGGTGAGACGCCGGAGTCGACGACCGCGACCGTGACGCCCCGCCCCTTGCCGACCCGCCAGGCGGCGGCCGGGTCGAGCCGGCTCAGTGCCCAGGGCGCCTCGGTGGGAGCCGGACCGCCGGTGGGCCCGCACTTCGGTGCCGCCACCGCCGGGGCGGGCACCGCCGCCGCGCCGGCGACGAGGGCGGCCACCGCCGCTCCGGACAGGACGGACCTGACCCGGTGGCCGGCCCGGGCGTGTCCCGTCGTCCGGTCCGGCCGCAAGCTGTCGCGCACGCGGTGAGATTACCGTCGAGGCCGGTCGCGTGCGGGCACGGACGGCCGCCCGGTCGTGGTCAACGCTCGGGGGTGGCGTCGGTGGCCGCCGGTTCGGCGGCGAAGAGGTCGAGCAACGCCCCGACCTGCTGGTCGGCCTCGGCGGGGTGCCGGAAGCGGCCGTTCGGGTTGATCGTGTACTCGTTGCGCCGGCCCACCCGGGTGCGGTGGAGGTAGCCGCCGGCCTCCAGGTCGGCGACGATCGCCTGGGCCGCCCGCTCGGTGACGCCCACCTCGTCCGCCACGTCCCGCAGCCGCGCGGTGGGGTTGCGCGCGATGGCCAGCAGCACGTGCCCGTGGTTGGTGAGGAAGGTCCAGTGCCGGCGGCTCCCGTCCTCGCCTGGTGTGGTCGCCATGGTGGTCATCGTATGGCGTTGCGGGCGGTTGCCCGGACCCGGAGCAGGTCGAGTCATAACGCATGAAATGCGTATCACGAAATCTTGACGTCCCATCGGTCTCGTGTGACGGTGGGTCGCGAGGCCGACACCGCCGACCGCCGGCCCGGTCGTTCCGCCCGAGGACGAGGTGAGCAGCGATGATCCCGAGCACTCCCGACGAGGCACTCGCCGAACTGCGGGCCGGTAACCACCGGTTCGTCACCGGCGTGCCGCAGCATCCGAACCAGGACGCCGGGCACCGGGCCGCGGTCGCCGAGGGCCAGCACCCGTTCGCGGTGATCGTCGGCTGCTCCGACTCCCGGCTCGCCGCCGAGATCATCTTCGACCGCGGTCTCGGCGACCTCTTCGTGGTGCGTACCGCCGGGCACACCGCCGGCCCCGAGGTGCTCGGCAGCGTCGAGTACGCGGTGACCGTGCTCGGCACGCCGCTCGTGGTGGTGCTCGGCCACGACTCGTGCGGCGCGGTCCAGGCGGCCCGCGAGGCGGTCCGCACCGGCTCCGCGCCGGCCGGGCACCTGGGCGCGGTGGTGGACGCCGTGTCGCCCAGCCTGCTCCGGGCCGCCCGGCAGGAGGTCACCGACCTCGACGGCATCATCGACATCCACATCGCGCAGACCGTGGAGACGCTGCTGGCCCGCTCGACGGTGCTCGCCGAGCGGGTGGCCGCCGGAGCGTGCGCGGTGGCCGGCATGTCGTACCGGCTCAGCGGCGGCGAGGTGCGGACGGTGGCGCAGTCCTCGGCCCCGGTGCCCGCGCCGGCTGCACCGGTGGACCCGGCGCTCGCCGGCTGACCACCCCCGGACACACAGAAGGGGCCGCCCGGAGGCGGCCCCTTCTCGCGTACGCGTCAGAGCAGTGACATGTGCACGTGGTCGGTGTGGTTCGAGGGGCCGCTGTAGGAACTCCAGCCGGTCGCCGGGAACCAGATCTGCCGGTTCCAGATCACGTAGTAGATGCCCAACCGGTCGGCGTTACGGATGAGGAAGGCGGCCACCTCGTTGCCGTACCGGCGGGTGTCGTTGTTGTGCCACGGCGAGAAGCCGCTGTTCTGCAACGACCAGTCGCACGCCTTGCCCTTGGGGTGCTCCCACGGCCCGCCGGGGCGGTAGCAGCCCACGAAGCGGTTGAAGCCGGCGCGCTTGACCTCCTTGTACGCGTGCAGCGTGCGCGGCGTGACGCAGCCGGAGGTGGTCGGGTCGTTCTCGCTGCACGACTCGGACTTCCACCCGCCGTCGGCGGTGCGGCCGGGGCCGATCTTGGCAACCGGCGAGGTGGCCGAGACCAGGCCACCGGTGAAGTCCAGCCCGCCGACCAGCTTCAGCGCCTTCTGCGCCTCGACCTTCTCGCGGGCCATCGCGTTCGTCTGCTTCTCCTGCTCGCGCACCTCGGCGTCGAGCGCGATCTTGGCCTGTTCGGCGCGCGTCTTCACCGCGTTGATGGCGGCGAGCCGCTGCCCGTTGAACAGGTTGAGTTCGTCCAGGGCGCTGGCCCGGCGGACGAACGAGTCGGGCGAGTCGCTCTCCAGCAGCATCGCCATCGCACCGACCCGACCGGTGCGGTAGGACTGCGCGGCGATCTCGGTGACCTGCGGGCTGAGCGCGTCGAGCTCGTTCTGCGCCGCCTTCACCTCGAGCGCGAGCTGGAGCTGCCGCTTGCGCGACGTGTCCAGCTTGGACTTGGCCTGGAGGTAGGCCCGGTTGGCGGCGGTGACGGCCTCGCTGATCAGCGGTGGGTCGTCGTCCTCCGAGTGCCCCGAGGGGTTGGGGGCGGCGGTGTGCGGGGCCGCCGACGCCGGGGTTGGCCCGACCAGCACGGCGAGCGCGGCGAGCACGGCCACCACGGGTGTCAAGCAGCGGCGCAGGGGTGCCGTCACAGTGTTCCCTTCCGTCGGCCGCCGACCGGGTTAGCTGACGGGTTCGGGACGGAAGCGGCCCCTACCGCTGACGCGGATTCACCCCATGTACCTGGTTCCCCGGCTCGCCCGGAGGCGATTGGGCGGCGGCACCGCAGGCGCCGGTGCGCGCCTTCGGCGGTGACCGGCAGCGAGGTTACCCGAGATGTCGACCGGGGATCTACGCCCGGAAGCCGACCAATCGCGAGAATTCGACATTGCCCAGCGTGACCAGCATCGCGTTTCCCGCGCGCCGTCACGCTGCGGAGTGTCACCATGCGACATCCGTACTTCCCCGGCGGCCGGGCCACCGTTCGGCCGGCGTCCCGCCGAGCGCCTCCAGCGCTTCGCCGCGGGCCGCCGGGGGGCGGTCCGGCGGTGGCGGCGACGCCTCGGCCGCCGGCCCGCGCCGCCCGGCGGTGGCCACGACCGCGGCCAGCGCGGTGGTGAGCGGTACGGCGGCGATCAGACCGAGCGTCGCCACCGCGCTGCGGACGATCTCCTGGGCCAGGAACTCGCTGGTGAGGATCTCGCTCACCGGGCGGGAGTCGGCCACCAGCAGGAGCAGCAGCGGCAGCGAGGCGCCCGCGTACGCCAGCACGATGGTGTTGACAGTGGACGCGATGTGCGCACGGCCCACCCGGGTGGCCGCCCGGTAGAGCTGCCGCCGGGACAGGTCGGGGTTGGCGTGCGCCAGCTCGGTGACGGTGGCCGCCTGGGTGACCGTGACGTCGTCCAGCACGCCCAGCGAGCCGATGATGATGCCGGCCAGCAGCAGCCCGTGCAGGTCCACGCCGCCCTGGAACATGGAGAGCGTGGTGGCGTCCTCGCTGCCGAAGCCGGTCAGGTGGGTGGCGGCGGTGGCGAGCGTGCCCAGCACGCCGGTGACCACCAGGCTGCCGAGCGTGCCGAGCACCGCGACCGACGTCTGCGCGGTGATCCCGTGGGTCAGGTAGAGCACCACGAACATGATCAGCGCGGCGCCGACGATCGCCACCGGCAGCGGGGACCGGCCGGCGCCGATGCCGGGCAGCACGAAGCCGAGCAGGATGGCGAAGCTCGCCACCAGCCCGCCCAACGCGGCCAGCCCGCGCCAGCGCCCGAACGCCACGATCGCGGCGGCGAAGAGCGCCACCAGCCAGATCAACGGCGTGGCGCGCTGGTGCTCGGCGATGTTGTACGCCTTCACCGACGGGTCGGCCGGGTCGGTCAGCTCGACCAGGATCACCTCGTCGCCGACCTCGACGCGTGGTGCGCCGGGCCCGTCCGGGATCGGCGTCTCGACCTGCCGGCCGGCGTCCGGGCCCTGCTCCGCGGCGACCGTCACGGTGCCGCACCGGCCGCCGCCGCCCTCGGGGGCCTCCGGCGTGGGCGGGCAGGGCTCGGTCACCACCCGGGTCACCGTGCCGTGGTGGCGTGGCACGTTCTCGGCTTCGGCCGGCTCCGGGCCGCCGCCCCGGGGCCAGAGCACCAGCGCCGCGAGCACGGTGAGCACGAAGAGCGGCACCACGGTCGCGAGCAGGAGCCGGCGTACGCCCGGCGGCGCGGCGAGGGCGGGACGGGTGTGGTCGGCGCCCACGCTGGCTCTCCCTACGAATCGCGGCGCACCGATTCACCGGCCCGGTCGTCCACCCGGCCGGCGCGGACGCGTCCTGCCCACGCCCGTGCTTGCCGCCCGGATCATGGTAGCCACCCCACCTGCGCGATCTTGCAGTTGTGGCCCTGGCAAACGGCGCCAACAGGGCGCTTCGAGGGCCGCAACTGCAAGATCGGCGGGGCGGGGCGGGGCGGGGGGCGGGGGTGGGTCAGCCGCGTTTCATGAGGCGGCCTACGGCGGCCATCATTTCGGTTGCCATCTCGTCGGCTCGGCCCTCGGCGGCGCCCTCGTGCATGCAGTGCCGGGCGTGGCCGTCGAGCAGGCCCAGCGCGACCTTGTCCAGCGCGGCCTGGATGGCGGAGATCTGGGTCAGCACGTCGATGCAGTAACGGTCGTCCTCGACCATCTTCTCGATGCCCCGGACCTGCCCCTCGATGCGGCGGAGCCGCGCGAGCAGTTGGTCCTTGCTGGCGGTGTAGCCCCGGACCGGGGTGGACGGCGTGGTCATGCGTCGAGGATACCGTACCCCTCGGGGGTATGATACCGTTCGGCTTGTACCCCCAGGGGGTATCAGAACGGAGGGCGAGATGGACACCACCTACCAGGTGCGGGGCATGACCTGCGGGCACTGCGTCAACGCGGTCAGCACCGAGCTGAGCGCGCTGCCGGGCGTCACCGACGTCCAGGTCGACCTGGCCACCGGCCGGGTCACCGTCACCAGCCGGGAACCACTGGACGCGGACGCCGTGCGCGCCGCCGTCGACGAGGCCGGCTACGACCTCGCCGGGGCGTGACGGGTCCGCGGACCCGCAGAACCGAGGAGGCACCATGAACACGGCGACGAAGCTGAGTGGCTTCGCGCTCGGCCTCGCGGCGATGTTCACCGGGGCGTACGGGATCGGTCACGTGGCCGGTCCCGCCGCCCCGGCCGCCGAGACCCGACACGAGACCACCGACACCGACCACGGAGCCGCCGGCCACGGCGACGAGAGCGCCGGCGACGCGCACCTGCCCGGCGGCCTGCTGGTCTCCGAGCGGGGCTACACGCTCCAGCCGGTGACCGCCCCGGCCGGCGAGTTCGCGTTCCGGATCACCGGCCCGGACGGCGCACCGGTCACCCGCTACGACGTGGCGCACGACAAGCGCATGCACCTGATCGTCGCCCGCCGCGACCTGTCCGGCTTCCGGCACGTGCACCCGGAACTGGCCGCCGACGGGACCTGGCGGGTCGCCTCGCCGCTCGCCGGGCCCGGTGTCTGGCGGGCGTTCGCCGACTTCACGCCGACCGGCGGCGAGTCGCTGACGCTCGGCGTCGACGTCACCGTCCCCGGCCCGCTGGCCGCCCGGCCGCTGCCGGCGCCGGCCACCACCGCCACGGTCGACGGCTACACGGTCACGCTCACCGGCACGCCGGAGCCCGGCCGCACCAGCCGGCTCACGCTCACCGTCAGCCGGGCCGGTCGCCCGGTCACCGACCTCCAGCCCTACCTCGGCGCGTACGGGCACCTGGTGGCGCTGCGTCAGGGCGACCTGGCCTACCTGCACGTGCACCCGGAGGGCACGCCCGACGACGGGCGCACGCCCGCCGGGCCGGCGGTCACGTTCGCGGCCGAGGTGCCGTCCGCCGGGGCGTACCGTCTCTACCTGGACTTCCGCCACGGCGACACGGTGCACACCGCCGAGTTCACCGTCCTGGCCGGCGATCAGCCCACGCCGGCATCCACCACCGCATCGACCCCGGACGCCGGACACGGCACGCCGGGGCACGGGCACAGTTGACCGGGGAGGTGTCGCGATGACCACCACGGGAAAGACGCTGCCGACCGCGCCGAACCTGATCGAACTCGCGATCGGCGGCATGACCTGCGCGTCCTGCGCCGCCCGGATCGAGAAGAAGCTCAACCGGATGGACGGCGTCGAGGCCACGGTGAACTACGCCACCGAGAAGGCCACCGTCCGGTACGCCGACGACATCGCGCCGGCCGACCTGATCGCCACCGTGGAGAAGACCGGCTACACGGCCGAGGTGCCGCCGCCGCCCGCCCGCGCCGGGGAGGTCACGGCCGCCGAGCCGGTCGACGAGCTGCGCGTGGCGCGTACCCGGCTGTGGGTGTCCGCCGTGCTGACGCTGCCGGTGATCGTGCTGGCGATGGTGCCGGCCTGGCAGTTCGACTACTGGCAGTGGGCCTCGCTCACGCTGGCCGCGCCGGTGGTGGTCTGGGGCGGGCTGCCGTTCCACCGGGCCGCGCTGGTCAACCTGCGGCACGGCGCGGCGACCATGGACACGCTGGTCTCGCTCGGCACGCTGGCCGCGTTCGGCTGGTCGCTCTGGGCGCTCTTCCTCGGCGACGCCGGGATGCCCGGGATGACGCACCCGTTCCGGTTCGACATCACCCGCGGCGACGGCGCCGGCAACATCTACCTGGAGGCCGCCGCCGGGGTGACCGTCTTCATCCTGGCCGGGCGCTACTTCGAGGCCCGCGCCAAGCGCACCGCCGGCTCCGCGCTGCGGGCCCTGCTGGAGCTGGGCGCGAAGGACGTGGCCGTGCTGCGCGGCGGGCAGGAGGTCCGGATCCCGGTCGACCAGCTCGCGGTCGCCGACCGGTTCGTGGTCCGGCCCGGCGAGAAGGTCGCCACCGACGGCGTGGTCGAGGAGGGCACCTCGGCGGTCGACGCCAGCATGCTCACCGGCGAGTCGGTGCCGGTCGAGGTCGGGCCGGGCGACGCCGTGGTGGGCGCCACCGTCAACGCCGGCGGCCGGCTGGTGGTCCGGGCCACCCGGATCGGCGGCGACACCCAGCTCGCCCAGATGGCCCGGCTGGTGGAACAGGCGCAGACCGGCAAGGCGGCGGTGCAGCGCCTCGCCGACCGGATCTCCGGCGTGTTCGTGCCGATCGTGATCGCCCTGGCCGCCGGCACGCTGGGCTGGTGGCTCGGCACCGGCGCCGGGCCCACCGCCGCGTTCACCGCCGCCGTGGCCGTGCTGATCATCGCGTGCCCGTGCGCGCTCGGCCTGGCCACCCCGACCGCGCTGCTGGTCGGCACCGGGCGCGGCGCGCAGCTCGGCGTGCTGATCAAGGGACCGGAGGTGCTGGAGTCCACCCGACGGGTGGACACCGTGGTGCTGGACAAGACCGGCACCGTCACCACCGGCCGGATGACGCTTGTCGAGGTGCTGCCCGCCGACGGCGAGGACGCCGGCGAGGTGCTCCGGCTGGCCGGCGCGCTGGAGGCGGCCTCCGAGCACCCGATCGCGCGGGCGGTCGCCGAGGGCGCGGCCGAGGCCGGTCCGACGCCCGCCGTCGTCGACTTCGCGAACGCCGAGGGGCTCGGCGTGACCGGCACGGTCGACGGCCGGAGCGTGGTGGTCGGGCGGCTCCGACTGCTGCGGGAGCGCGGTCTCGACGTACCCGAGGAGGTCGTGCGCGCCGCGACCGGCGCGGAGGCCGCCGGCCGCACGGCGGTCCTGGCCGGCTGGGACGGGCGGGCCCGGGGCGTGCTCGCGGTGGCCGACGCGGTGAGGCCGACCAGCCGGGCGGCGGTCGACCGGCTGCGCGGCCTGGGGCTCACCCCGGTGCTGCTCACCGGCGACAACGCCACCGTGGCCGGAGCGGTGGCCGCCGAGGTGGGCATCGACGAGGTGATCGCGGAGGTGCTGCCCGCCGACAAGGTGGCCGTGGTCGAGCGGCTCCAGGGCGAGGGCCGGGTGGTGGCCATGGTCGGGGACGGGGTCAACGACGCCGCCGCGCTGGCCCGCGCCGACCTCGGGCTGGCCATGGGCACCGGCACCGACGTGGCCATCGAGGCCGCCGACCTGACGCTGGTACGGGGCGACCTGCTGGCCGCGGCGGACGCCATCCGGCTCTCCCGCCGCACGTTGACGATCATCAAGGGCAACCTGTTCTGGGCGTTCGCCTACAACGTGGCCGCGCTGCCGCTGGCCGCCGCCGGGCTGCTCAACCCGATGCTCGCCGGCGCGGCGATGGCCTTCTCGTCGGTGTTCGTGGTGGCGAACAGCCTGCGGCTGCGGCGCTTTCGCCCGATCGGGTGACGCCGGGCACCGGCATGGTTGGGCGGGCGGCCGGTTGGGTAACTCGTTGTCGTCACGCAACTGTTGAGCTGGAGGTTCCGATGGGTCTCGACGACAAGATCGACAACGCTTCCCAGGACACCGCGGGCAAGGTCAAGGAGGGCATCGGCCGGGCGACCGACAACGAGCGCCTCGAGGCCGAGGGCCGCAACGACCAGGCCGGCGCCAAGCTCAAGCAGGCCGGCGAGAAGATCAAGGACGCCTTCAAGAGCTGACGTACGCTCGCACACCCCACCGGGCCGGCCTTCGGGCCGGCCCGGCGTGCTGCGTGGCGGTCAGCGCGGCACGCGGTAGCGGATGTGGGTGACGGTGGGACCCGCGACCACCCGCTCCGGCGTCAGGGTCACGTCCAGCGGTCCGTCGAAGAGCGGCGTGCCGCCGCCCAGCACGATCGGCACCACGTGCAGCCAGAGCGAGTCGAGCAGGCCCGCCGCCAGGTAGCCGCGTACCGTGCCGCCGCCACCGGCCACACACACGTCGCCGTCGCCGGCCGCCTCCCGGGCCCGCTCCAGCGCCGCCTCGGCGCCGTCGGTGACGAAATGGAACTCGGTGCCGCCGGCCATCAGCAGCGACGCCCGCGGGTGATGGGTCAGCACATACACCGGGGCACGGAACGGCGGATCGGCACCCCACCACCCGGTCCAGGCCCGGTCCCACGGCCCCTCGCCGCCGCCGAACATGCGCCGGCCCATCACGTACGCCCCGACGCCGGCGGTCATCTCCTCGACCACGTCGGCGTCGACGTTGCGTTCCCCGCCGGTGAGGGCGTGCTGCGTGCGCCAGCTCTCGGTGGCGAACGCCCACTCGTGCAGCCGCAGGCCGCCCTGCCCGAGCGGATCCTGCACGCTCTGACCCGGCGCGGCCACGTACCCGTCCAACGACATCGACAGTTGACTGGTGACCTCTCCCATGAGGGGTGGACCCGCCGGGCCGGCGGAACTCATCGCTCGGCGGCCAGCCGCGCGGCGCGTACCTCCAGGTAACGCCGCTCGGGCAGGCTGGTGGTGGCCCGGGCGGCGGCCAGGTAGGCGGTCCGGGCGTCCGCCCGGTCGCCTGCCAGTTCGAGCAGGTGGGCGCGGACGGCGGCGAGGCGGTGGTGGCCGGCGGTCCGGTCGTCGGCGTGCAGCGGGGCGAGCAGCGCCAAGCCGGCCCGGGGGCCGTCCACCATGGCCACCGCGACGGCCTGGTTGAGCGTGACCATCGGGTTGGGCGCGAGCCGGGCCAGCACCCGGTAGAGCGCCACGATCTGCGGCCAGTCCGTGGTCGCGGCGGTGGGCGCCTCCGCGTGCACCGCGGCGATGGCGGCCTGCACCTGGTACGGGCCGGGCGCCGACCAGGTCAACGCGTCGGTCACCAGCGCGATCCCCTCCGCCACGGCAGCGGTGTCCCAGCGGGTGCGGTCCTGCTCGGCCAGCGGCACCAGCTCCCCGTCCGGTCCGGTCCGGGCGGCCCGGTGCGCGTCGGTGAGCAGCATCAGCGCCAGCAGCCCGGCCACCTCGCCCTGGTCCGGCAGCAGCCGGTGCAGCTCCCGGGCCAGCCGGATCGCCTCCCCGGTCAGCTCGGCCCGGTGCAGCGCCTCCCCGCTGGACGCGGTGTAGCCCTCGTTGAAGATCAGATAGAGCACGCGCAGCACCGCGCCCAGCCGTTCGTCCCGGTCGGCGCCCGACGGGAGCGTGAAGCGTGCCCCGGCCGCCTCGATCCGCTGCTTGGCGCGGCGGATCCGCTGGCTCATGGTCGCTTCCGGCACCAGGTACGCCCGCGCGATCTCGGCGGTGCTCAACCCGCCCACCGCGCGCAGCGTGAGCGCCACCTGGGCGTTGACCGGCAACGCCGGGTGGCAGCAGAGAAACAGCAGCCGCAACGTGTCGTCCCGGCTCGGCGGCTCCTCGTCGGCGGGCGGGGCGACCGCCGCGTACGCCGGCTGCCGGACCGCCACCGCGACCTCGCGCGCCCGGCGGGCGTGTTCGCTGCGCCACTCGTCGGTGAGTCGGCGGGTGGCCACGGTGACCAGCCAGGCGCGGGGATGCTCCGGCACGCCCTGCGCCGGCCACCCGGTGGCGGCGGCGAGCAGCGCCTCCTGGACCGCGTCCTCGCAGGCGTAGAACTGGCCGTGCCGGCGGACGAGCACGCCGAGGACCTGCGGCGCGAGTGTCCGCAGCAGGTCCTCGACCGCCCGGGAGGTCACATCTCCGTCCCGGCCTGCTCCATCACCGCGCGCACCTCCAGCACGCCGAAGCCGAGCCGCACGTCCGGCCAGCTCGCGGCGATCTCGACGGCCCGCTCCGGCGTCTCGCAGTCGACCGTCAGATAGCCGGCGAACTGCTCCTTGCTCTCCACGAACGGGCCGTCGGTGATCTCCGTGCCGCCGCCCGCCGGGCGTACGGTCCGGGTCTGCGACGGGTCGGCCAGCGCCTCCCCGCCGACCAGCTCACCGGACTCGGTCAGCGCCTTCATGATCTCGCCGACCTCGCCGAAGATCGCGGTGCGCTCCGCCTCGGTCAGCTCGTCGGCGAAACCGGGCCGGTTCCAGATCAGCAGCATGTACTTCACGGTCCACTCCTCGGGTACGGGCCACCGTCGGTGGCGCCTCACGGACGGGTCGGAGCCGACCGACCCGATCCGACACGGGGGAGACGCCATGTCGGGTGCGTCTGACGTCGCTCCCGTTACCACAAACGCACCCGAACCTCGCAGGCCTCGCGTGCCAGGTGAGGACGGGTCAGCGTGGGCCGGGTAGGGGGCGAGGGGCGGGGCGGCCGGCGTCGAGGGAGGCGCGGTCGGCGGCGGTGGTGCCGGAACTCCACCCCTCCGTGTCACGCACCTGGAGCCGGTGCCGGGTGGTGCCGGGAAAGAGCTGGTCGGCGCGTTCCCGGACGGCGTCCGACCGGGCCGCCAGCACCGGCAGCAGCCGATCGTCGGCGTGTTCCTCGGCCGCCGCCGTGCTGGCCGCCCGCAACCGCTCCCCGATCCGCAGCGCGAACGCGTTGAGGAACGACTCGTCGTAACCCTTCGTACGCCGGCCGCCGCCCTTGCCGCGTCCGCTGCGATCGCCACGCCCGCGCAGCATCGCGGCGGTGGCCTGCACCAGCAGCGACGTGTGCAGCAGTTCCACCGCGGCCAGGTCGGCCGGGAACCCGAGCACGGTGGCGAAGCCCAGGTCGTCGGACCAGACCGACTCGCACCGGTTCGCCGCCGCCACCTCCTGGACCAGCAGCGCCTTCGCCGCCGCGTACGGGGCGTCGGTGCCGAGGCGCATCCCGCCCGGCTGGTCGGGCCGCTCGGCGGTGGCGGCGAGCAGCGCCGCGTCGATGCTGTGCCGGGCCATCAGCTCCTGCGCCTTCGCGGTGAACGCCTCCGCCTCGGCCGGGTAGCCGCTCGACTCGGCCTTGGCCAGCAGCGCGCGTACCCGGTCGAGCATCCGGGAACCGGTGGCCGGCACGGCGGCGAGCGGGACGGCGGCGCCGCCGGGCGGTGGCCGGAGCACCGCGATCGGCGGCAGTGACTCGACCAGCACCAGCGCGTCGACCGCGTCCCGCAACGCGGTGATCCGGTCGCCGTCGGCGCGGCGGTCCAGCCAGCCCGCGTCGGCGTCCCAGTGGGCGGCCAGGTCGGTGAGCTGCTCGTCGAACCAGGCCGGCACCGGTGCGGGCAGCGCGCGCCGCTGGGCGGCCAGTGTGTCGCGCAGCAGCCGGGCGCCCCGCGCGGTCAGCCGGCGGGTGGCGAGCCGGTCCACGTCGACCGGCTGCCAGCCGCGCGGCCAGAGCCGCCCCACGGCGCGGGCGAGGCGGGCGAGCAGTGCCGCGTCCACCGCCGCGCCGTCGCCCACCACCAGAGCGTCGAGGGCGCGCTCGGCGGCGCGTACGTCGGTGCCGCGCGCCGCCGCGAGGGCGTCGTCGAGCAGCGTCTCGGCTGGTGACACGGGTGGCTCCCCTGGAATCCGACAGGCGGCAGGTCGTCCACCCCGGCACAGACGGTACCCGGCCCTTCCGTTCAACCGTCCGGACCTGGTATCCGTACTCCTGGCCGGAACGCGGGCGGGGCGACGGACGGAGAGCGACGTGGGCGGGCAGGACCGGGGCGTGCACCGCCGCCGACGACGGTCGGGGGCCGGCCTCCGCGCGTTCGCGGCGGTGCTCGTCGTGACCGGCCTCACGGCGATCGGTGGGTACGCGGTGCGACGCCACCCGGAGCTGCTGGCCTCGGTCGGGGTGGACCGGACCGTGCCGGCGGCGATGCCGTCCGCGCGCCCGCCGGCGGCGACCGCCCCGCCGGTGAAGATCGCCCCGTCGCCGGTCCCGGCAGCCGGCCGGGTGTCACCCGCCATCGGCTACCCGCTCCGGGGCGGGGGCGGGTTCCGCACCGCCGACACCACCGGCGCGGTCGCCGGGCGCGGCGGTGAGCTGCTGCGGTACCGGGTCGCGGTCGAGGACGGCATCCGCAACGTGGACGTGGAGCGCTTCGCCCGGGACGTCGCGGCGACGCTCGCCGACCCGCGCGGCTGGACCGGTGACGGCCGGTGGCGGCTGCAACGGGTGGGCCGGGACGCGCCGGCCGACTTCACCGTGCTGTTGACCACGCCGGTCACCCGGGGGGAGCTGTGCGGCGACCCGACCGACCGCTACACGTCCTGCCGCAACGGCGACCGGGTGGTGATCAACGTGGCCCGCTGGGTGTACGGCGTGCCGCACGTGCCCGACCTCGGCCTCTACCGGCACTACCTGCTCAACCACGAGGTGGGCCACCGGCTCGGCCACGGCCACGAGCGCTGCCCCCGCTCCGGCGGCCCGGCGCCGGTGATGGTGCAGCAGACGCTCGGCCTGCACGGCTGCACGCCGAACGCGTGGCCGATGGTGGGTGGCGAGCCGCTGGCCGGCCCGTCCGGGCAGTACGACGACCCGATCCCGGCCGGGGACCACTGACCCGCCGACCCGCCGGGTGAATACTGGCCGGGTGGAGAGCCGCCCCCGCCTGCTGCTGGTCGAGGACGACCACGCCCTGTCCGGTCTCCTCGCCGACCTGCTCACCGAGGAGGGGTACGACGTCGACGTGGCCGGCGACGGCCACCTCGGGCTGCACCGGGCGCTGACCCGGGACTACCAGGTCATGGTGGTCGACCGGGGGCTGCCCGCGCTGGACGGGCTGGAGCTGGTCACCCGGCTGCGGGCGCACGGCGTCGCCTGCCCGGTGCTGCTGCTCACCGCCCGTGGCGCGGTGCACGACCGGGTCGCCGGCCTGGACGCCGGGGCGGAGGACTACCTGGTCAAGCCGTTCGAGGTGGCGGAGCTGTCGGCCCGGCTGCGGGCGTTGCGCCGCCGCCACCCGGACGGCGCGAGCTGGTTGCCGTTGGGCCGCGGCCGGCTCGACGTGGGTAATCGTCGGGTCGTCGACGGCGCCGAGGAGATCCCGCTCTCCGCCCGCGAGTTCGCCGTGCTGCACGCCCTCGCCGGCCGGCCCCGCAAGGTCTTCACCCGGGCGGAGCTGCTCAACACCGCGTTCGACCGCGCCGACGCGCCCGGCACCGTCGACGCCTGCGTCCACCACCTGCGCCGGAAGCTGGGGCGGGACGCCGTCCGGACGGTGCACGGGCTGGGTTACCGGCTCGGGGCCGGCTGAGCGTGGACGAGGCCCGGCTCGCCCGTGCCCGCCGGCGCAGCGTGGCGCAGACCGCCGGCGCGATCGGGCTGGTCCTGCTGCTCGTCGGCGCGCTGATGTTCGCGCTGACCAGCCGACAGGAGTCCCGGGCGTTGGACGGTGAGCTGACCCGGGTGCTGGCCGCCGCCGAGGACGTCGACGATCCGCCGCCGGGGCAGTTCCTGGCGCGGCAGCGTCCCGGCGACCCGGTCGTCGAGGTGACGCCGGGCGCGTCCCCGGAGCTGACCCGCGTGCTCGACGAGGCGGTACGCCGTCCGCCCGGCCGCCACGACGCGACGGCCGGCGATGACCGGCCGGTCCGGGTGGCGGTGGCGCGCCGGGCCGACGGCACCCGCTGGGCGGTCGCCGCCGAGCTGGCCCCGCTCCGGCGCCGGCAGGGGCAGCTCGGCCTCGCGCTGCTGGTGGCCGAGCTGGCCGGACTGGCCGGCGCGCTGGTGACCGCGACACTGCTGGCCCGCCGGGCGGTCGCCCCGCTGGCCGCCGCGTTGGGCATGCAACGCCGGTTCGTGGCGGACGCCTCGCACGAGCTGCGTGCCCCGCTGACCGTGCTGCACACCCGGGCGCAACTGCTGGCCCGGCGGGCCCGGGAACAGCCGGCGGAGCGGCTGGCCGGGCAGCTCGACCAGCTCGTGGCGGACACCCGGGCGCTCGGCGAGGTGGTGGAGGACCTGCTGGTGTCGGCCGCCGCCGAGCACCAGCCGCTGCCGGACACCGCGGTGGACCTGACCGAGGTGGCCCGCGAGGTGGTGGGCAGCATGTCCGCGTACGCCGGCGAGCGGCAGGTGGAGCTGCGGCTGGTGGCGGCCGGTCCGGCGCTGGTCCGGGGCGCCGGCCCGGCCCTGCGCCGGGCGGTGACCGCGCTGGTGGACAACGCCGTCGGGCACGTGCCGGCGGGCGGGCACGTCACGGTGACCGTGTCCCGCCGGGACGGGCGGATCGCCGCCGAGGTCGCCGACGACGGGGTCGGCCTGGACCCGGCGGAGGCGGACCGCCTGTTCGCGCGGTTCGCGCACGGCACGGCCGGGGCCGGTCGGCGGTTCGGTCTCGGTCTCGCCCTGGTCCAGCACGTGGCACAGGCGCACCGGGGCACGGTCGAGGTGGCCGGCGCGCCGGGTCGCGGCGCCACCTTCACGCTGCTGCTGCCGCCCGCCTGAGCGGGTACGGGCCGGATCCCCGCTCCGGAGCGGGTCGGGGCAAGAACTTCGCAAGAAACGCCGGGCACGGTGAGGGCGGACCGACGCCCCGACCGCCGAGGAGATCATCGTGCCGGACTCCGTGAACGGACTGCCCCTGCATCCGCTGGTGGTGCACGCGGTGGTGGTCCTGCTGCCGCTGGCCGCGCTGGGCGTGCTCGCGTTGGCCGTACGCCCCGCCTGGCGGGGCCGCTTCGGGTGGCTCGTGGTGCTGGTCGCCGCGCTGGCCACCGCCGCGATCCCGCTGGCCACGGAGAGCGGGGAGAGCCTGGAGCGGCGGGTCGGCGACCCGGGCCGGCACGCCGAGCTGGGCGACCAACTGCTCTGGTTCGCGTTGCCGTTGCTGCTCGTCGCCGTCGCGCTGGTCTGGTTGCAGCGCCGGGCGGAGCGGCCGGCCGATGCCGGGGCGAGGACCGGACCCGGCGTCCCGGGCGTGGTGGTGGCCGTGCTGGCGGTGGTGGTGGCCGCGGCGAACCTGGTCCAGGTCTACCGGGTGGGCGAGTCCGGGGCGAAGGCGGTCTGGGGTGACGTCCCGGCGGCCACCGCGGAACAGGGCGACTGAGCCGTCCGTCCCGGTGGCCGGGCCGCCGGACTGCGGAGCCGGGACGGCGGTGGTGAGATGGACCGCATGGATTACGTGACGTTCGGCTCCACCGGCCTTCAGGTGTCCCGGCTCTGCCTGGGTTGCATGAGCTACGGCGAGCCGGGCCGGGGCACGCACCCGTGGTCGCTGCCGGAGGACCACGCCCGGCCCTTCATCAGGCAGGCGCTGGAGCTGGGGGTGAACTTCTTCGACACCGCCAACGTCTACTCCGACGGCACCAGCGAGGAGATCGTCGGCCGGGCGTTGAAGGACTTCGCCGACCGCGACGAGGTGGTGATCGCGACGAAGGTCCACGGCCGGAGGGGGTCGGGACCGAACCGGGGCGGCCTGTCCCGCAAGCACATCATGAGCGAGATCGACGCGAGCCTGCGCCGGCTCGGCACCGACTACGTCGACCTCTACCAGATCCACCGTCTCGACCCGGCCACGCCGATCGAGGAGACGCTGGAGGCGCTGCACGACCTGGTCCGGGTCGGCAAGGTCCGCTACCTCGGCGCCTCGTCGATGTACGCGTGGCAGTTCGCCAAGGCGCTCGGGGTCGCCGAGCGGCACGGCTGGACCCGGTTCGTCTCGATGCAGAACCACTACAACCTGATCTACCGCGAGGAGGAGCGGGAGATGCTGCCGCTCTGCCTCGACGAGGGCGTCGCGGTGATCCCGTGGAGTCCGCTGGCCCGCGGCCTGCTGACCCGCGACCCGGGGGAGCGGACCGCGCGGGCGGACACCGACGAGTTCGGCCGCAAGCTGTACGCGCGTACCGAGGAGCACGACCGGGCGGTGGTCGACGCGGTGGGCCGGGTCGCCGCGCAGCGTGGCGTGCCGCGCGCCCAGGTGGCGTTGGCCTGGGTGGCGCGCCATCCGGCGGTGACCGCGCCGATCGTCGGGGCGACGAAGCCGCACCACCTGACCGACGCGGTCGCCGCGCTGGAGATGGAGTTGACCGACGCCGAGGTGGCGGAGCTGGAGGCGCCGTACGTCCCGCACCCGGTGTCCGGTTTCTGAGCGCTATCGCGAGAACGCCGCCCAGATGTGCTTGGTGGTGGTGGTGGCGTACCAGCCGACGTCGAGCGAGATCGACTGGGCCAGGAAGAGCCCGCGTCCGCCCGAGTCGAGCGGGTGGATGTCGGACAGCTCCGGCACCGAGCTGACGTCGTGGTCGGCCACCTCCAACAGGAAGCAGTCGTCGGTGGCCAGCAGCGTGACGATGGTGGGGGGTCGCCCGTGCCGGAGCGCGTTGCTGGCCAGCTCGGTGACGACGAGCAGCACCATGTGCGGCACCTCGTCCAGATCCTCGCCCTGCACCAGCCCGTGCCGGTTCAACGCCTCGCGCAGCGAGGCCCGCACGTCGCGCAGCTCTTCCGGGGTGTCGAGCACCCACCGCTCCAGCTCGGTGGCCTGCGGTGGCGGCGGCGACGTGCGCAACTGTCCCATGATCTGTCTTTACCCTGCGTAGCGATCTGCTAAGCCCGGCCGGCCCGCGGTCGACGGGGCCGACCGGAGCCGGGGCATCAGCGGCGCATCAGCGCGAACACCCCCCAACCGAGATGTTCGCGCTGGAAGCGGACGTACCGCAGCGGGTCCTCGGTCAACTCCTGCCGCAGCTCCGGGGCCAGCTCGTCGTCCGGGTTGGCGTCCAGCCAGCGCCGCAGGTTCAACCAGTGCGCGGCGGCGTAGCGGTCCCAGCTGTCCTGGTCGGCGAGGACCATCTCGACCAGGTCCCAGCCGCACGCGCCGAAGAGCCGGACCAGGCCGGGCAGGTCGTGGAACTCGTCCCGGGACCGCGCGTGCGAGCCGGTCACGGTCTCGGCGTCGGGTGGGTCCCGCCGCCAGTACGGCTCGCCGACCAGGGCCAGGCCGCCGGGGCGCAGCGCGCGGTCGAGCAGTTCCAACGTGCCGGGGACGCCGTCGCCGATCCAGGTCGCGCCGACGCAGGCGGCCACGTCGACCGGACGTTCCGGAACGTACGCGGCGGCGTCGCCGTGCACGAACCGGACCCGGTCGGCGACGCCCAGCTCGGTGGCGCGGTCCCGGGCGGCGGCGGTGAACACGGTGCTGATGTCGACGCCGGTGCCGGTGACGCCGTGGTCCCGGGCCCAGGTGCAGAGCAGTTCGCCCTTGCCGCTGCACAGGTCGAGCAGCTCCGTGCCGGGCGGGAGCCGGAGCACCCGACCCAGCGTGGCCAGCTTTGCCTCGTCGATCGGGTTGAGGACGCGCAGGTCGCCCTCGCGGATGGTGAAGCTTCGTGGCAGGTCCATCCGCCGGGACGCTAGTTCGGGCCCCGGCGACGGTCCAGGGGATTTCGGGGTGGACGGCCCACACCGCCCCGGCGGGCGAGGTGTCGACCGTACGGATATCTGCTGTGGTCGATGTCACGCTAGCGTGCCGGCACGCCGGCCGTCCCGCCGGCGCTCGGACGGGAGAACCCCATGAAGACACCGTGGAAAGCCGTCACCACCCTCGCCGCCGCGCTCCTGCTGGTCCTGCCCGATGGCGTCGCCGCCCGGGCCGCGAGCACTCCGTACACGAAGGCTCCGGTCGCCGGCACGCTGCGCGCGTACCCGGTCTCCGCCGTCTACGTCGCCGGGGTCTCCTCCGGTGGATACCTGGCCACCCAGCTCCAGGTCGCCTACTCGGCCCGGATCCGGGGCGCGGCGATCTTCGCGGCCGGGCCGTACTACTGCGCGCAGAACAGCGTCCCGCAGGCGCTCTACGGCTGCGGCGACAACATCTACCCCACGTACCTGGGCAACCTGGAGGCGTACACCCGCGCCTGGGCCTCGTCCGGCTGGATCGACGGCACCGGCAACCTGGCCGGCCAGCCGGTTTACGTCTACCACGGCACCAGCGACGCCACCGTGAAGAAATCGGTCACCGACGACCTGGTCCGCTACTACCAGGACTTCGGCGCCGGCGTCCGCTACGACTCCGGCGGTGCGGCCGGGCACTCCTGGGTCACGCCCTACGGCACGGTCGGCTGCACGGCCACCGCCTCGCCGTTCCTCGCCGACTGCGGCACCGACCCGCAGGGCGCGTTCCTCGCCCACCTGCTCGGCCCGGTCGCCGCGCCGAACACCGGCCCGCTCGGCGGCACGCTGATCCGATTCAGCCAGGACAGCTTCGCGGTCAACGGCTGGGCCAACGGGCTGAGCATGGACGGTAGCGGCTTCGCGTACGTGCCGGCCGCCTGCGCCGCCGGCACCACCTGCCGGCTGCTGGTCGCGCTGCACGGCTGCGCCCAGGGGTACGCCCGGGTCGGTACCGCGTTCGTCGACCGGGCCAACCTCAACCAGTACGCCGACACCAACCGGCTGATCGTGCTCTATCCGCAGGCGATCGCCTCCGGAGTCAACCCGAACGGCTGTTGGGACTGGTGGGGCTACCTCGGTGCCACGAACTACCCGATCAAGGGCGGTGCCCAGGTCGAGACCGTCATGAACATGGTCCGTCGGCTGGACGGCTGACCGGCGTGGAAACCCGGTCCGGCGGCCGGGTCTGGGCCGGACCGGGTCACCTGCGGTACGGTCAACTCATGGTCGTCGAGGAACACTGGTGGAACGGCGTCAACATCCCTCGCGGGCGCCGCGACGTCTACATCTGCACCGACGGGCAGCGCTGGCAGGTCCAGGCCCAGATCGGCGGCGCCGCCGGTCGGTCGAAGATCCAGCAGTGCCCGAGTCGCGGTTCGGCGAGCATCCTCGCCGGGGCGTGGCGGGCGAGCGGCACCGGCTGGCGGGAGATGCCCCGCTGATCCGGGCGCGGCGGTCAGTCCCGGCCGCCGTGCACCGCCCGGTCGACGAGTGACGCGGTGGTCGCCCACGCCCACGCCCACGCCCACGGCGGCTGAGCAGGATTGAGCCGACCGCAGGCGGGTACGCCCGGCCGTGGCCGGTGCGGGAGCGGGCGGCGGTGACCAGACCGCCGGGGACAAGGCCGCCGGAGACCAGCGCCTCGCCCGCCGGCTGCGGGCCGTGCCGGCGCTGCTGACGGACCGGTTCCGTCGGGTACGCGCGGGCGCCGGGCTGGCCGCCCAGGCCGGGTTGGCCGCCGGCCTCTCCTGGTGGGCCGCGGACTCGCTGCTGCACGTGGCCCAACCGGTCTTCGCCCCGATCTCGGCGGTGGTGGCGCTCGCCGCCTCGGTGGGGCAACGCCTGCGCCGTACCGTCGAACTGGTGCTCGGCGTGGCGGTCGGCATCCTGGTCGGCGACCTGTTGATCAGCCTGGTCGGGGTCGGCGCCTGGCAGCTCGGCGCCATCGTGGCGCTGGCCATCCTGGTGGCGGCGTTCGTCGGTCGCAGCCCGGCGCTGGTGGTCCAGGCCGGCGCGACCGCGGTGCTGATCGGCACGCTGACGCCGACCATGCCGAACCTCGAAGCGCCCCGGGTGGTCGACGCGTTGATCGGGGGCGGCGCGACGCTGCTGGTGACCGCCGTGCTGCTGCCCCTGAACCCGCTGCGGATCATCAACCGGGCGGCCGGCCCCGCGTTGACGCTGCTCGCCGACCAGTTGGACCGCACCGCCGACGCGCTGCGCGGGCGGGACGTCGAGGCGGCGATCGCCGCCCGGGACCGGCTGCGCGACAACAAGGAGGAGATGGGCGCCTTCGGCGAGGCCGCGCAGGGCGCCCGGGAGGCCGCCACGCTCTCGCCGGTCTACTGGACCACCCGGCAGGGGCCGCTCGGCCGGTACGCGAACTCGGTCGAGCCGGTGGACCGGGCGATGCGTAACAGCGGCACGCTGATCCGGCGGGCGGTCACGCTGCTCGCCGACGGCGAGCGGATCCCGGACGCCATGCCGGCCGCCGTGTCGGGGCTGGCCGAGGCGGCCCGCCGGCTGCGCAAGGAGTTCGCCCGGGGCGTGGCGGAGCCGAGCCGCTGCCGGGAGGCCGCGTTGCGGGCGGTGGCCGAGGCCGGGCGCGCGTACCGGGCCGGGGTGGACTTCTCCGGCGCGGTCGTGGTGGCCCAGGTGCGCACCGCGGCCAGTGACCTGCTGGTCGCCACCGACGTCGACCAGGACGAGGCGAACCGGCTGGTCCGGTCCGCGTTCGGCCCGCTCGACCGGTCGGCGTGACCGACCCGCCCGCGTGCAGGACGCGTCAAGAAACCATCGTCCGGCGTGATGGTCGCGTGATGACCCCTGGGCGTGGCGCTGTCCCCGGGGCTCGCCGAGGCGACGGGTGGCAGCATCACCCCGGAGACCACGCCCGGCGGCGGTCTCACCATGGTGCTGCGGCTGCCCGCCGTCACCGAGTCGGAAGGGCCGTGGGAATGACGCGCATCCTGGTCGTCGACGACGAACCGCAGATCGTCCGCGCGCTGCGGATCAACCTGCGGGCCCGCGGCTACGACGTCGACGTGGCCGGCAGCGGCGCCGCCGCGTTGAAGGCCGCCGCCGGCCATCCGCCGGACCTGGTGGTGCTCGACCTCGGCCTGCCCGACCTGGACGGCACCGAGGTCATCCGGGGGCTGCGCGGCTGGACCACCGTGCCGATCATCGTGCTCTCCGGTCGGGCCGGCAGCGAGGACAAGGTCGCCGCGCTGGACGCGGGCGCCGACGACTACGTCACCAAGCCGTTCGGGGTGGACGAGTTGCTCGCCCGGATCCGCGCGGTGACCCGACGGCTGGCACCCGCCACCCCCGGCGTTCCCGCGCTGCGGATCGGCCGGACCACCGTCGACCTGGCCGACCGCACCGTCACCCGGGACGACGGCACCGAGATCAAACTGACCCCCACCCAGTGGGCGGTGCTGGAGAAGCTGCTGCGCAACCCCGGCAAGCTGGTCAGCCAGCGGCAGCTCCTGCACGACGTGTGGGGGCCGGAGTACCAGCAGGAGACCACCTACCTCCGGCAGTACCTGGCCCAGCTCCGCCGCAAGCTGGAGGACGACCCGGCCCGGCCCCGGCACCTGATCACCGAGCCCGGCATGGGCTACCGCTACCGGCCCTGACGTTTGCGCCGGGCCGCACGGGGGACTCGGCGAGCCGGTCGGGCAGCGGGGGAGGGGCATGGCGGACAACCGGTTCGTGACGCCGCCGCCGGAGGGGTTCGGCCGCCGCCTGGACGAGCACGCCGTCGACGACGGCGCGGCCGAGCCGGAACGGCCCCCCGGGCTGGTCGACAGCGGTGTCTACGTCGACGGTGTCCGGCGCGCGTCGCCGCTCGGCCTCGCCGACACGTTCCGCTGCCTGCAACAGCTCGACGGCGGCATGGCCTGGATCGGGCTGCGCCGGCCGAGCCGGGAGCAGATCGCCTCGCTGGCCGCCGAGTTCCAGCTTCCCGAGCTGGCCGTCGAGGACGCCATCAACGCGCACCAGCGACCGAAGCTGGAGCGGTACGGCCACACCCTCTTCGTGGTGCTGCGCGCCGCCCGGTACCTCGACGCGCGGGAGGCGGTCGAGTTCGCCGAGCTGCACCTCTTCCTCGGCCCCGGTTTCGTGATCACCGTCCGGCACGGCGGCACGCCCGACCTGGCGGCCGTCCGGCGGCGGCTGGAGGCGGACCCGACCGTCCTCGCGCTCGGTCCCGAGGCGGTCCTCTACGCCGTGCTCGACCGGGTGGTCGACGGCTACGCCCCGGTGGTCGCCGGCCTGGAGAACGACATCGACGAGATCGAGACCGAGGTGTTCGGCGGCGACCCGAACGCCAGCCGCCGCATCTACCAGCTCAGCCGCGAGGTGATCCAGTTCCAGCGCGCGGCGCGACCGCTGCTCAAGGTCGTCGAGGCGCTCACCGGCGGCTTCGACCGTTACGGCACGGACGAGGAGCTGCGCCGCCTGCTGCGCGACGTGGCCGACCATCTGACCCAGGTGGTGGAGCGGGTGGACGGGTTCCGGCACCTGCTCCAGAACATCCTCACCGTCAACGCGACGCTTGTCTCGCAGGCGCAGAACGAGGAGATGCGCAGCCTCACCGCGGCCAGCTTCGAGCAGAACGAGGAGGTCAAGCGCGTCTCCGCCTGGGCGGCGATCCTGTTCGCGCCCACCCTGATCGGCACCGTCTACGGGATGAACTTCACCCACATGCCGGAGCTGGACTGGCGGTACGGCTACCTGTTCGCGGTCGCCCTGATGTTCGCCGTCTGCGCGGCGCTCTACCTGCTGTTCAAGCGCCGCGGCTGGCTGTGAGCCCGACCGCCCGGGCGGGGCGCGCGATCGTCCACAGCATCGCGGCGCCGAGCAGCGCGGCGGCGGGCGCGACCACCAGCCCGTATCGGACGCCGGCCGAGACGCCGGCGAGCGCCGAGCCGGCCGCGCTGCCCACCACGAAGGCGGTGCTCACCCAGGCGAACGCCTCGGCCACCGTGCCGGGCTCGGCGAGCCGCTCGGCGGTGAGGAAGACGGCGGTCAGCACCGGCGGCAGCGCCAGCCCGCTGACCGCGAGCAGGCCGGCCATCGGCACCGGACCGGGCGCCAGCAGCAGCGGCAGGAAACCGACGGTGAGCGCGGCGGCCAGCAGCGGCAGCCGACCGGGCCCGCCCGGCCGGACCCGGGTCCAGCACAGGCCGCCGACCAGCGCGCCGGTCGCCTGCGCGGCCAGCAGCCACCCGCTGAGCCGCCGGTCGCCGGCCGCCTCGGCGTAGCCGGTCACCGCCACCGCGATGCTGCCCACCGCCGCGCCGACGCCGACCACGCCGAGCATCATCACCGCGAACCGGGGTACGCGCAGCGGCCCGGCCCAGTGCCGCACCGCGGCCACCCCGCGCCAGGACCGGGCGGCGGGACTCAGCGCGTACACCGCGGTGCCGGCGAGCTGCACCACGGCGGCGGCGAACAGCCCGGCGGCCGGCCCACCGACGGTCACCGCGAGCAGCGTGACCAGCGGACCCACCACGAAGATCACTTCCTGGACGGCGATGTCCAGCGTGTACGCGGTGGGCACCGTGCCCGGCGGCAGCAGCGCCGGCCAGAGCGTGCGCAGGCACGCCTCCAGCGGCGGGGTGCCGAGGCCGGCGACCGCCGCGCCGGTGACCGCGCCGGCCAGGTGCCCGCCGGTGAGCGCCACCGCGCCGAAGCCGAGCCCGGAGATGACCGCCGCCGCCCAGAGCACCGGTGGCTGCCGCCAGCGGTCCACCGCCCGGGCCAGCAGTGGGGTGCCCACCGCCATGCCGGCCGTGTACGCGGCGACCAGCAGGCCGGCGACGGCCAGGCTCAGCGACTGGCGGGCGAAGAGCAGCAGCGCCAGCGGGCCGCTGGCGGTGGGCAGCCGGCCGAGCTGGCTGCCCAGGAGGACGCGGGCGACCTGCGGGGCACGCAGCACCGCCCGGATGGAGACGTCGACGGACATGGGGCATCGCTCCCGGAGTGCGGATCGGGTGGAGGCGTCGGCTGCGTCGCGCGCCTCAGGGAGCGAAGTCGGCCCGGTCGGGATCGTCGCCGTAGAGCGGGAGGGCGGGTGTGATCCACTGCGCGAAGGCGGTCGCCGGGATCATCCGCCGACGTTAACCCATAGGGTGTCGGAATGGTTGACCGGCGGAGCGAGTTGCCGGCCCAGCGGGGGGCGCGCCGTCCGGGCGGCGCGGAACGGGGACTGGCGGCCGGGTGCGCCCGGATCGTCGCGTCCCGGCCGTTCGAGGTCGCGATCGTCGTGCTCATCATGGCCAACGGTGTGGTGCTGGGCATCGAGACGTACCCGCATCCGGATGCGACGGCGGCGGTGCTGCGCGGCATCGAGTGGGTGTTCCGGGTGGTCTTCGTCGTGGAGATCGCCGTCCGGGTGCTCGCGTACGGGCGCCGGCCGCAGGACTTCCTCCGGCACGGCTGGAACGTGTTCGACCTGCTGGTGACCGTCGCGATCTTCATCCCGTGGCTGCACGGCGACCCGGCCGTGCTGCGCTTCGTGCGGGTGGCCCGGGTGCTGCGGCTGGTCCGCTTCTCGCCCGGCCTGCGCACCATCGTCACGGCGCTGTGGCGCAGCCTGCCCGGCGTGGCGGCGTTCCTGGCGCTGGCCGGCGTCACGCTCTACGTCTACGGCATGGCCGGCTGGCTGATCTTCGGCGACCGCTATCCCGAGCAGTACGGCGACATCGGCCGCTCGCTGGTGACGCTCTTCGTGCTGCTCTCCCTGGAGACGCTGCCCGACCTGCTCGAACAGGGCCTGGAGCTGTCGCCGTGGACGCTGCTCTACTACGTCAGCTTCGTGATGATCGCGGTCAACCTGCTGCTGAACATCCTCATCGCCGTCATCGTCAACTCGATGGAGGAGGCCCGGCGGCTGGAGATGACCGAAGGGCTGGCACCGGACTACGACTCCGACGGCGACGGGGTGCCGGACGAGGTGGACCGGATCGCCATCAGTCAGCGCCTGGACGACCTGCGTACGGTCGTCGCCGAGTTGGAGCGGGAACTGCGGATCGACCGGGAGGACGCGCACCGGCGCTGAGGCGTGCCGGACCGGCTGCGCCGCTGTGCCACGGTGGGACGGCTGCGCCGCTGTGCCACGGTGGGACGGCTGCGCCGCTGTGCCACAGTGTGGAGTCGTGGACATGCTCACGGTACGCGGCCTGACCCGGCGGTTCGGACAGTTGACCGTGCTGGAGGACGTGTCCTTCGGCCTGGCCGCCGGCCGGCTCGCCGTGGTGGTCGGGCCGAACGGCAGCGGGAAGACCACGCTGCTGCGGTGCGTGGTGGGCGCGGACCGCCCCGACGCGGGCGAGGTGCTGCTGGACGGCCGGCGCTGTTACGAGACCGATGCCCGGACGCGCGCCCTGCTGGCCGCCGCGCTTGACGACATCGACTTCTTTCCGGACCTGTCCGTCGTGGAGCACCTCGAACTCGTCGCGTACGCCCACGGCGGCTCCGGTGCGACGGTGGCCGAGGTGATCGCCGAGCTGGGGCTGGAGCGCGCCCGCGACCAGTTGCCCTCGACGCTGTCCAGCGGGCAGCGGCGGCGGCTGGCGTTGGCCTCGTGTTTCGTCCGCCCCCGCCGCCTGCTCGTGCTGGACGAGCCGGAGCAGCGTCTCGACGCCCGGGGCCGGGCGTGGCTGGCCGACCGGCTGCTGCGCGAGAAGCGGGCGGGCACGGCCGTGTTGATGGCGACGCACGACGCCGAGCTGGCGGCGGCGACCGCGGACGACCGGCTCGAGATCGGCGGCGGTGCGTGAGCACCGAACTCGACGTCCGGCCGGGCAGCCCGCCCGACGCGCGTCGGCTCCGGGGCCGGCTGCGGCGGACCCGGCGACGCCACCGGGCGGTGTCGCTCGGTGACGTGCTCACCGACGCCTACGTCCTCGTGCTCTTCGCCGGCATGTACGGCTGGGCGATGGTGAGCGAGGTACGCGACTACCTCGGGTCACCGTCGGGCCGGCAGGGTGATCCGGGGGACCGGTACTGGTTCGGGGTCGCCGCCGCCCTGGCCGTCGCCGGGCTCGCCTGGCGGGGCCTGCGGGCGGTGGGCCCGCTGGTGGTGTCGCCGGCCGCGCAGTCCTGGGTGGTCAGCTCGCCGGTCGACCGGCGGGGCTGGTTGTTGCCCCGCTTCGTCGTGCTGCTGGTCGCGGCGGTCGTCGGTGGTGGCCTGGTCGGTCTGGCCGCGGCGGTGGCGACCGGCGCCGGCGGCGCGACCGACCTCGCCGGCTCGGCCGTGGCCGGGGCCGCCTGCGGCACGCTGGCCGTGGCGTTGGCGGTCGTCGCCCAGGGCAGTCCGCGCCGTGCCGGGTGGGCCCGGTTCCTCGACCGAGGGCTGTTCGCCGCCGCCGCCGTGGTGGCGGCGTCGCTGGTCGTGGGTCACCTGACCGGTTTCTCCGTGCCGCCGCCGACGGCGTCCCTCGCCTGGGCGCTCGGGTTCGCGGCGGTGCCGCCGGTCGTGGTGGCCGTCCTCCGGGCGTACCGGGCGCTGCCGTCGGTGGACCGGGCGTCCCTGGTCAGCGGCGCCCAGGTGGCGGACGCGGCGGCCGGCGCCGCGCTGCTGCTCGACCCGTCGTTCCTCACCGGTCTGGTGGAGAGCCGCCGCTGGCGGTCGATAGGCGTGGTGTCGAGTCGCCGGTTCCGCCCGCTCGGCCGGTTCGGCGCGCTGGTGCAGGCCGAGCTGTGGCGTCCGGTCCGCCACCCCAGCGCGCTCGTGGTCTGGGTGGCCCTGCTGCTCACCCTGTACGCGGTCGCGGTGGCGCTGCCCACGCTGGCCGGCCCGGCGCAGGTGGTCCTCGGGTTCCTGGCGGTCGGCCGGTTGACCGGTGGCCTGCGTGCCGTCGGGCGGTCCGCCGGCCTGCGTCGCTCGCTGGGCGGCGGGGACACCGTGCTCAACCTGGCGCACCTGGTGGTGCCGGCGGTGTCCGTGGTGATCTGGTACGCGGTGTCCCTGCCGATGGTGGGCGCCGGCGTCGGCGTGCTCGACGGGGTGCTGGTGCTCGGCACCGTGGCCGCCGCCTACCGGGCCGCCACCCGGCCGACGATGAAGTACGGCGGCGTCGCCGTGGACACCCCCGTGGGAATGATCCCGGTCGATCTCATTCGGCAGGTGGTACGGGGACCGGACGTGGTCGGCGCGTTGGTCGTGGCGCAGCTTCTCTGGGCCTGACCTGGGCCGGCTCGCCATGACAGTTGTGTGAAAAAACGCGACTCGCGTTTCGGCGGCGGGTCGGGCGGGGCACCGAACGAGACGTCAGCCCATCGGAAGAACAGGACGGCTCCCGTGGAAGTTACCGGTTTCCTCACCGCGATCATCATCGGCCTCATCATCGGCGCGCTGGGCCGCCTGGTGGTGCCGGGCAAGCAGAACATCCCGATCTGGCTCACCCTGCTCATCGGTGTGGTCGCCGCGATCCTGGGCACCCTCGTGGCCGGCCTGTTCGGCGTGGACGACACGGCCGGCATCGACTGGATCGAACTGCTGCTCCAGGTGCTCTTCGCCGCGGCCGGCGTGTACATCGCCGCCGGGGCGTACGGACGCCGCCGCCACTGACGTGGAAGGCGGGGCCCCTTGTTAACGCATTCTGCATAACAAGGGGCCCCGCCTAACGGCTACTCCCGCCAGCCGGTCAACTCGACACCCTTGGCGAGCTCCACCCGGAAGCCCAGCGTGATCTCCCCGCGGTCGCCCGGTGCCAGCGACAACCGCCAGGTCAGCTCGCCCAGCTCGGTACGCTCCGCCGGCTGCGGCGCCACCGCCGTCTCGCGTACCACCACCGTCTCGTCGCGGGAGACCGGCAGTTGGTCGCGTACCTCGACCGTCGCCGGTCGCGGCGTGTGGTTGGCGACGGTGATCCGGTACTCCACCTCCCGCCGCCGGGTCGACCCGAGCGTCGCCTTCGTCTCGGTGCGCCGGTGCAGCTTCCGCTCCACCCGCAGCCGGTCGTCCACCCCGAGCGCCAGTTCGGTCTCCTCGCCCGGCGCCCACGTCGGCAGCCGGGTCGCCGCGACGAAGTCGGCGCCGTGGAACACCGCCGCCGGGCCGGGGAGCAGCGTGTGCGCCGACGTGTTGCGTACCGTCGCCCGCAGGTGGGCCTCGGCGGCGCGGACCGGCACGGTCACGTGGTCCAGCCGGGCCGGCAGCTCCAGCACCGCGATGGTGGCCCGGTGCGCGCTGCCGTCGGCCGGCACCGCCAGCGGCCGGGCCGGCCGGTAGGTGGCCGCGCTGACCCCCTGCTCGACCTCCGCGACGCTCTCCCGCAGGCGCGGCTTGGGCGCCGCGGACCGGGCCGGACCGCCGCCGGCCAGCGCCGCGCCGGGAGCCGGCGGCGCCGGCATGTCCGCCGACATCGCGCGCGGTATCGCCGGCCGGAACCGGTCGAGATACCAGGGCGACAGCTCGGGTACGCCGGCAGCCGCCGCCGGCCGGGCGGTGGAGAGCCGCACCTCGCACTCCGGCCAGTCCTCCCCGGTGCTCTGGCTGACCAGCCCGAACCAGGTGACGGTCATGGTGTCGTCGAGCAGCCGCAGATCGTAGGAGGGCGTCCAGCGCGCGCCGTCCACCAGGTAGCTCAGTTCCAGCTCGACCTCGGCGTCGTCGGCTGTCACGTCGACGGTCACCTCGACGGCCAGCCGGTCCGGTGCCCGCTTGTCCTGCGCGGCGGTCAGATCGCGTTCGACCGCGGCCAGCTCCTCGGCCAGCTCGGTCCGACGCCGGTTCAGGCCGCGACGTCGGGCCCGGGAGTCGGCGAGCTGACCGGCGAGCGAGTCGCTGAAGGCCGCCACGTCGGCCGGCGCGGCGTCGCCGGCGGCCAGCGCCCGGGCGTACGTGCCGCCGGCGCGCTCGGCCAGCCGGGTGAGGAACTGCTCGCGCTGCTCCTCGATGCCGTCCGCGTCCTCGGTCCCGGCCAGCTCGTCGGCCAGGTCGCGGCGTCGCTGCTCCAGGCCGGCGACCTGCGCGTCGGTGCTGCGGGCCTGCCGCCACGTGGTCACGTCGACGCCGAGCACGGTGGCCGCGCCCCGGCCGCCGACCCGGACCGAGTCGCGTCGCAGGCCGAGCGGGAGTGGCGCGACGCGTACCCGATGGTCGCCGGCGGGCAGCCGGATGCTGCCGCGGCGGGTGACCCGGGCCCGGTCCGGATAGACGGTGACGCCGACGACGGGTGCCTCGATCTCTGCGGTGTCCACGGCGGCGAGGGTAGTTCAGCGGCGCCCGCGCCGCTCGGGCCCGGTTTTCCGGCGGCGCCGGTGAACCGGAGCCGGGATCGCCGCGTCATGGGGTGCGTCGATCGTCCGGCACCGGGCAAGGCGGGCCGGACCCGAGCGGATGAGAGGAACGGTGCGATGGGGAAGAAGGACAAGCAGCACAGCGAGAGCATCAAGATGAGCCGGCTGAAGTACGAGCAGCGTCGGCGGGAGGTGAGCGGGGGCCGAGCACCGTCGGACCCGTCCAGTTCCGACTCGGAGACGTCACGCATCCGCGACACCGCCGCGCAGAACGTCGGCGGGGTCCAGTTCCAGCAGCAGGACGACGGCCAGTCGGCCCGGTGGGGGGCGAGCCAGTCCGGGCCGAGCACGATCACCTACGACCCCGCCTACCCCTACTACCCGCAGTCGGGCACGCCCGGGTACACCGCCCAGGCGACGCTCGACCACGAGCTGCACCACGAGGACGCGAACAACGTCTACCAGCACCCGGTCGACCGCGACCTCTACGGGGCCAACTTCCACCTGCCCGGCACCGACGCCGAGGCGCCGGCGCTCCGCGAGTCCTACTCCCGGCAGGCGGACACCATCTCCGCCAACTGGGACGAGGTGCGTTCGGCGTCCACCCGTGACGCGGGCATCCAGAACAATCCCGGCTGGGCGGACTACGTCGACAGGCGGGTGGACTACGTCCACGCGTCGCCGAACCAGCACAACGAGAGCGTGGCCGCCGAGATGATCGGCACCCTGAACAGCGCCGGTCTCCAGGGGCCGGTCAACAACCAGGTCCGGGCGATCTACAACGAGGCGTCCTCCCGGCGCGTGACCGGTGGTGAGGTGGCCCGGATCGGTCCGGTCGATTCGGCCGCCTCCACCCGGACGTCGGCCTTCACCAACACGGAGGCGAAGTCGAAGGGACCGGCGCCGACCAAGTAGCCGCCGCCGAATCGGAAAGGGACCACATGACCGAAGCAGTCGTCCACGTCGACCGCGCGCCGGAGCTGCCCCCGCCGCCCCCACCCCCGCCGGTGCTCCGGTCTCCGTTCATCGTGCACCTGGACGGCGACGAGTACGACGCCGCGCTGGCCGGGCTGGCCGTCTGGGTGGAGCACCTGCTGCTGCCGATCTACGGGCGGGAGGTCACCTCGCGGGCGCCGTGGTGCCCGCGCTGGTGGGAACACGCCGAGGCGGTCGCCCTCCTGCACGGTCTCTGGTTGGCCTGGCAGGAGCTGACCGGGGTGGGGGGCGGGCTGTCCGGCCCGGCGTCCTGGCACCGCGACCATCTCAACCCGGTGATGTCGTCGTTGCGGGATCCGGCGGGTCCGTTCGCCGGGTGCAAGACCGGGGTCCACCGCGACAAGGAGAGTCCGGAGGTGGAGGACTACTTCGCCGGGTGAGGCAGTCGGCCGATGGGCGGGTCCGCGAACGTCGCGGATCCGCCCATCGACGTGTTTCCCGTCTTGGCAGCGGTGCCACACTCCGCTACCTTCATGGGAACGCTCCCATGAACTTAGATACATCTATGTGATCAGGAGGAAACACGTCGTGGCTATGCTCTCCCCGCTGCGCCGCAGATCCGCGGCCCTCGGCGTGGCGGCCGTGGCGGCCGTCACGGCCGCCGGCGTCAGCCTCACCATCGGCGACGCGTCCGCCGGCACGGTGTCCGGCTCGCTCTACCGCGACCCGAGTTCGGCGGTCGTCCGCTGGGTCGCCGCCAACCCCGGCGACTCGCGGGCCGCCGTCATCCGCGACAAGATCGCGAGTCAGCCGCAGGCCCGCTGGTTCGCCAACTTCAACCCGTCGACCATCCAGTCCGAGGTCTCCGGGTTCATCGGCGCGGCCAACGCCGCGCAGCAGATCCCGGTGCTCTCGGTCTACGAGATCACCAACCGGGACTGCGGCGGGGCCAGCGCGGGCGGCGCGCCCGACCTCAACCAGTACCAGACGTGGGTGTCCAACTTCGCCCGTGGGCTGGGCAACCAGACCGTCCTGATCATCCTGGAGACCGACTCGCTGGCGCTCCAGACGTGCCTGAACAGCGGCGAGCTCAACGCCCGCAACCAGGCGATCTCGACCGCCACCCGGACCATCAAGTCGGCCAACCCCAACGCCAAGGTGTACCTCGACGGCGGTCACTCCACCTGGAACAGCGCGAACGAGACGGCCAACCGGCTCCGGAACGCCGGCGTGCAGTACGCCGACGGCTTCTTCACCAACGTGTCGAACTTCAACCCCACCTCGAGCGAGGCGAACTTCGGCCGGGGCGTCATCTCCGCCCTCAACGGCATGGGCATCTCCGGCAAGCGCCAGGTCATCGACACCAGCCGCAACGGCGGCGCCAGCGGGGACTGGTGCGGCGACGACAACACCGACCGGCGCATCGGGATGTACCCGACCACCGCCACCAACGACGCCAACATCGACGCGTACCTGTGGGTGAAGCCGCCGGGCGAGGCGGACGGCTGCCGCTACACGGCCGGTTCGTTCCAGCCCGACCTGGCCTTCAGCCTGGCCAACGGCGCCCCGAACCCGCCCACCACCACGCCGCCGACGACCGCGCCGCCGACCACCGCGCCGCCCACCACCGCGCCGCCGACCACCGCGCCCCCGACCACCGCGCCGCCGACCACGCCGCCGCCGAACGGCAACGGCTGCTCCGCGTCGGTGTCGCTCAACCAGTGGGCCGGCGGCTTCACCGCGAGCGTGACGGTCACCGCCGGCTCGGCGGACCTCAACGGCTGGACCGTGACCATCACGCTGCCCGGCGGCGCCGCGACCACCGGCGTCTGGAGCGCCCAGGCCAGCGGCACCAGCGGCACCATCCGGTTCACCAACGTGAGCTACA
Organism: Micromonospora sp. DT227; assembly: GCF_049841835.1. Taxonomy (NCBI): domain Bacteria; kingdom Bacillati; phylum Actinomycetota; class Actinomycetes; order Micromonosporales; family Micromonosporaceae; genus Micromonospora; species Micromonospora sp. DT227. Next base: position 1,032,940 of record NZ_JBNCLA010000001.1, read on the forward strand.
ACGGGCACGTCGGCGCCGGGCAGTCGACCAACTTCGGCTTCCAGGGCACCGGCACCGGCCCCGGTGCGACGGCCACCTGCGCGGCTGCCTGACCCGCGCGACGCCGGGGCCCGGTACGGAGGATCACCCTCCGCACCGGGCCCTGGTGAGTGACTGACCTGGCTCACCAAGCCCGCCAACGGTCAGTACGTGCTGCGCTCGCGCAGCCCCTTCGGCCCGTACGAGACGAAGGAGGTGCTGCTGAACCTGCCCGGCCCGATCCAGGGCGAACCGGGTTCCGTGCCGCACCAGGGCGGACTGGTGCAGACCCAGAACGGTGACTGGTACTACATGGCGTTCATCGACGCCTACCCCGGCGGCCGGATCCCCACGCTGGCCCCGATCACCTGGAACGCGGACTGGCCGGTGCCGCAAACCGTCAACGGCCGGTGGGCGGCGAACTACCCGTACCCGAACGTGCCGCGCCCGCCGCGCCAGACCCGGCGCGGGACGGCAGGCCCGCTTCTCCTACAGCACCGACGGCACCACGTTCGTCAGCCTCGGGCCGGCGTGCACCCTCAACCACGCCTGGCAGTTCTTCATGGCCTACCGGTTCGCCGTGTTCAACTACGCCACCCAGTCGCTCGGCGGCGCGGTCACCGTCCGAAAGTTCGACCTGACCACGCCCTGAGCCGGTCCGACCGCCGACGGGCGTCGGTGGGCCGGGTGCGGGCACACCCCGGACCGGCCCACCGGGCCCTCGGCGGGCGCGAACGACGGCCCGCGTCGGGAACCAGCGCGTCCCCGGCCCGGGCTACGAGCGCGCACACGCCCAGGACATGGTGGCCCGCCTGCTCGTCGGGCGCCGCGCCGACCGCTGACCCGGGCTCCCCGGGGCATCCGCACAACTACTTCTCCGAACCGTGCAACGTCCCGGGTGGTTGGCTCCGTTCTACCTCCGTCACGAGGAGGCAGTCGACGTGAGAGCCGAAGACGAGCAAGCGTTCCGCGAGTTCGTGACGTCGCAGATGGCGGCGCTGCGCAAGCTGGCGTACATGACCTGCGGGGACTGGCACGCGGCGGAGGACGCCGTGGCCAACGCGCTGGTCAAGCTCTACCCCCGCTGGCGGAAGCTGGACCGGCCCGATCTCTACGTCAAGACCATGGTCTACCGGGCCGCGGTCGACGAGACCCGCCGCCCCTGGCGGCGCGAGCGGTCGGCCGGCGACGCCGTGCCGGAAGTCGCGCTGCGGGATCCGGCCGGCGCTACCGACGAGCGGATGCGCCTGCGCGCGGCGCTCGACGCCGTGCCGGCCCGGCAGCGGGCCGCGGTCGTGCTCCGGCACTACCTGGACCTGAGCCTGGAGGACACGGCCGGCGTCCTCGGCTGCACCGTGGGCACGGCCAAGAGTCAGGTCTCCCGTGGCCTGGCGAAGCTGCGCGAGTCACTCGGCGGCGAACGCATCGAACTCACCGGCAAGCCGATGGAGGAGTGGACCAATGCAGTTGCATGACCTGGTGGACGCCGTGACGGGCGACGAGCCGCCGATGCGCCGCACCGCCGACGACATCGTCGCGGCGGGGCGGCGGGCCGAGCGGCGGCGCCGGGCCGGGTTCGCGTCGGCCGGCGCGGCCGGTCTCGTCGTGGTCGCGGTCGCCGGCGCGTTCACGCTGCCGACCCTGGGCGCCGGGCGGGACCCCGCCGGCCCGCCGGCCCCGGCCGCCGCGGCGGCGTCCCGGCCGGCCGGGGCCGTCTGGCCCACCGCCGCGCCGTTCACCTTCACCTTCCAGGGGTACGACGCCGGCACGCTGCACGTGCAGGACCCGATCGCCACGTCGACCGCTTACCAGATCGCCTCCGTCTACTCCGACCGCCACACCTCGAACGACAAGCCCATGACGGCGGCGGAGGCCGAGGCGTCGGGGGACGTCCTCGGGGACCGGAAGAAGGCCGCCGGAGGGAAACCGTCCCTGTGGGCGTACCTGACCGTCTACCGGCCGGGCGCCTTCGACCCCGACGGGATCAGGAACGGCAGGAAGGTCACCGTGGCCGGGTATCGGGCGGTGCAGGCGACGCTGCCGGTCGACCTGGACCCGAAGAATCCGATCGACGCGGGCAACAAGCTGTTCGCCTGGGAGTACGCCGACAACGCGTGGGCGGCCGTCACGTCGTTCTCCAGCGACAAGGCCACGCCGAGCTTCGCGGATCTGGCCGGCCTGGTCGACGGGCTGAAGCCCGGCCGGCCGACGCCTGCCCTGGTGCCGTTCACGGTGGGCTACCTGCCGGCCGGCTACCTGCCGTTGCAGACCGGCACGCACGCCATGCCCGGCCTGATCGGCATCGCCGCCGCCCGCGCCGGTGACTACGGCGGCGCGACGTACGCCCGGCCGGCCGCGCCCACCTCGGGGCTGACCGCGCCGTACGACGCGGTCGAGGGCGGTATCAGGGACGGCTTCCACATCTTCGTCCAGCCGAGCACCAGCGCGAACCAGTCGCCGGAGCCCGGCACGACGAGGTGTCACCAGGTGCCCAAGCGGCGGGCGCGGGAAGCGGGACTCGCGATCGGCGACTTCTGCAACGTCTGGAGCGCCGACGGCAGCGTCGTCCTCCAGGTCACTGCCACCGGCCTCGGCGACACGTTGCCCTCGACCGAGCTGGAGAAGATCGCCAAGGGGATCACGGTCGCCGACGTCCGGGACGAGTCGACCTGGACCCCGGCCGCGACCGCGCTGCGGCAGTGACGGTCGACGCCGATCCCTGCGGAGCGCCTCCCGCCCCCGGCGAAGAACGTCGGGGGCGGGAACCAGAAAACCTGGGCCGATGAGACTAGACATCCTCCCGGGCGTGGCATACTCTTTCTCAAGTCGAGAGAGAAGATCCGTCAAGACGTGGACGGGCCGTCCGGTTGTGAGGTCATGACGGACGGCGAAGTGCAGGTGGAGCCAGGGCTCTTTTCGGGGCTGCACCTGATGCTCGCCGCGCGTGTCGGGGCCATGAAGTCGCGTGGGCTCCGACACCGGCGGGCCGTACGACAGCACGTGTGGGAAGTAAGCAGAGGAAAGGGAGGGCCGTACACCGTTGGATCGCCCGCCCATGGCCGTCACGTCAGGCCGGGCGGACACCGCAGTTTCCATCGAACGAGAGGTGGTCTCCGGTCACGCATACGCGATCCTCGCGCCCGAAGCCGTTCAAGGCGGCTGGCGTGGACATGACAAGCCGACGTTCCTGTCGGCAGTAGGTGTTCTGACCCGTAACCCTGGGCCCCGGCGCACAAGCGCCGGGGCCCTCGACGTGGAGGTGGCATGGGGCAGCAGCCCGACGACATGTTCGGCGATGAAAACTACCCGGCCTACACCATCGGCCAGGCCGCGGAGATGCTCGGCGCCACGCAGGACTTCCTGCGCCGCCTGGACGAGGCAAAACTGATCAACCCGCACCGCTCCGGCGGTGGGCACCGCCGCTACTCCCGCTACCAGCTGCGGCTGGCCGCCCGGGCCCGCGAGATGGTCGACCAGGGCACCGCCCTGGAGGCCGCCTGCCGGATCATCATCCTGGAGGACCAGCTCGAGGAAGCCCTTCGGCAGAACGGGGAGCGGTGACGGGACCGGCGGGCGGGTGGGCGTGAGCGGGGCAGACGCTGAACCCGGCGGGGACGGGGCGTGTCTATGCGCCCACCGGCCGATCCCCACCCGACTCGATGCCGTCATCGGCGAGCAGACTGGCGACCACCTTGCGGGCGACGGCACCGGCACGCTCGCCGAGAAGCTCTCGCTGTCTCCGGTTGAAGTCGAGGATCGCCTGCTCCCACGGCGCAGCGCGATCCGCGGCGGTCAGCACGACGCCGTACTTCACGGACAGCGAGCAGCCCCGCAACACCTTGGCGCTCAGCGCCTCGATGCCGAGATCCACGTCCGTCAGCCCGTGCTCCTGCGCATAGCGGAGCGGCTCGTAGAAGCAGGTGTTGAAGTAGAGCCCTCCGACACGGACGGCGCCTGCCCGCAGCCCGAACCAGGGCAGGACCAGCGTGTCGTGCTGAACGAACCCCGTTGAGGCCGCGATCATCGCGCCGTTCGGGTCGTGGACCAGGAAGTGGACGCACCGCTCACCGAACCGGGCCTGCAACGCCTCCAGCATCCCCTGGAACTCCTCCGGAGGCGCCGGCGGGTAGCCGTGGCGGCGGTAGGTCTCCTCGGCCAGCACCGCGATGTCACCGAGTGGCTCCGGCCCGGTCGACACGGTGCACGTCAGGCCGGCCTCGGAGAACATCTTGCGCTCTCGCCGCACGTCGGGTCGCCGTTTGTGCGGCAGATGCGCGACATAGCTGTCGAAGTCGTCGCCGACGACGTTGAGTCGTGCGGTGACGTTCAGAATGGCCGCCGGCACCTGGGCCGCGAGGCCGTCACGGGCAAGCGCGTCGATCGTGCCCCGGTCGACGTTCATCAGGAAGGCACCCACGACGTCCGGGGCCGCCACGGCCTCGCGCAGGAATCCGTCGAGGGACGCGCCGACTGCCGCCCGTTCGTCCGGTCCCAACCAGGAGGCAAGGAGCGGGCCGTCGTTGTGGTAGCCGAATGCCGCCCCGACCAGAATGACCGTGCCGTCCGCCGGTGATCCCGCTACCGTGATTTCCTGTTCCCTGAGGAGGGCGGGCAGGCTGAAGGTCTGCCCGGCGTTGCGCAGCGGCCCCCGGTAGAGCGGGAGCGCGGCGGCCAGCCGCCCTTCGTGGTGCCACAGCAGATAACTGCATCGGAGCCCGGTGCGTTCCTCTACGAAACGTAGCCAGGATTGACAGCTGAAAGCCGAATGTGACTCGGTCAGTTTGTTCCAGTCGTCCTCCGGAACGTCCCGCAGCGACCGGACCTGCGTCATGACAACCAATTGTCTCCCCCACGCCACAGCTTCGATTCGACTCCGGGGCGGGGCGTCGTCACCGCCACCCGTCCTGGATTCTCGCCACCATCTCGGCACGCAGCCGGTCGGACAGGGCGTGCCCCTCGGGCAGCCTCACGAACCCGACATCGCCGGTGAGCACCTCGTGCCAGCCCCGCACCTCCGCCACAGGTGTCACGACGTCGTGCTCGCCCGCCATCAGCGTGGCCGGGGTGGAGAGCGTCCGCTCCCGGTGCTCGTAGCGGCCGAGCAGCTCGAGGTCGTGGCGCAGCAGCGGCACGAGCAGCTCGGCCAGCTCGTCGTGCTCCAGAACCTCCGGCGACAGCAGTCCGGCGGCCACCAGTTCGGCCGGGGCCGCGGTCGCCAGTTGGCTGGAGAGCGTCGCCCTGGCCGGCGGACGGCCGGCGGACAGGAAGACATGGCTGCTGGGCCGGCCCGCCGCATGAAGTTCCCGCGCCACCAGGAACGCGGTCAGTGCGCCCATGCTGTGCCCGAAAAGGATTGTCGAGGCGCAGTCGATCGCGCTGATGCTGGTCACGATGGCACGGACCAGGCCCGTCCAGTCGCCGACGGGTCGCAACGGCTCGTCGCGCAGCGCGCCACGTCCGGGTAGGTCCACGCCCGCCACGATCAAGCGCTCGGGGACCTTCCGGGCCCACGGACGAAAGAGCGCAGCGCCCGCACCCGCCGGAGGCAGACAGACGAGAAGATGATCCATCGGCCCGACGGGACGTGTGATGTCGAGTCGAGCCCGGGTGCTGATCCCCGCCGGCGACACCTCGCCCGCCGTCCCGCTGACGCCCAACGCGCCACCCCCATGTGCAATCGGCTCCGGCGACCATATACCCGACACGGCAATCGGCACCGACCCCGGGACGAGCCGCCCCACGGAATCTCGCCGCATCCTCCATGATGGTGAGGAGCCGGCGACGCGTAGCCGGTCATCGATGCGGATCAGGTGGGGAATCGTGGATCTACGGCACCGCCATGCGGTTGACGGAACATCCATCGTCCTCATAGCCTCCAGTGGGAGCATGATCACTGTTCGCGGTGTTCCGGTCGGCTTGGGCCGCTATGCCGCCACCCCTCTCGAACTCTGAGGTGCATGTGAACGTCACCGATTCTCAGCAAGACCTTGAAGCGATCGTCATGAGTCTGCTGCGTAAGGCGTTGCAGTCCGACGACCTGACCGCCACCGACAACCTTGTGGAACACGGTCTGGACTCTCTCGTGGCCACCCGATTCATCGCGGACCTCCGCAAACAACTCGGCATCTCGATCCCGCTGGTGGAGATCTTCGAGGTCGAGAACGCGCGGGAGTTCACCGAGTCGCTGCGAGAGCTTCTGACTGAGCAGCCGACGACCGCCTGACTCGCCGTCACGGCGTACGCATCTCACACGGGGGAGTTCTGCATCAATGTGCGGCATCGCTGGCATCTGTAACTTCACGCGCGATCTGTCCCAGGAACACGAGCTGGCCGATCGCATGGGCAAGACGCTCGAACACCGTGGCCCGGACTCGGACGGTTTGTGGCTGGGCGACCACGTCTTCCTGGCCTTCCAGCGGCGGGCGGTGATCGACCTCGCGGGCGGCGGGCAGCCGATGGTCGCGCACGAGAGCGGGCGGACCCAGAGCGTACTGGTCTACACCGGCGAGATCTTCAACTTCGTGGCGCTGCGGGACGAACTCCGGGCGCGTGGGCACCGGTTCGAGACCCAGAGCGACACCGAGGTCGTCCTACGCTCCTACCAGGAGTGGGGGCCCGCCTGCGCGGAGCGCCTTCGTGGCATGTTCGCCTTCGCGGTGTGGGACGACATCAGCCAGGAACTCGTCCTCATCAGGGACCGGTTCGGCATTTACCCGTTGTTCTACAGCGTCACGGATGCCGGCGACTTCGTGTTCGGGTCCGAGACGAAGGCCATCTTCGCCAGTGGACTTGTCGAGCCGGTCGTGGACGCCGACGGCATGGCGGAAGTGCTCGGATTCACCCCGACGCCCGGCAGGTCTCCCTTCCGCAACGTGCGGGAGGTCGCCCCCGGCGAGGTGGTTCGTTTCCGTCGCCAGGGTCTGCAGGTGACCCGCTACTGGAACGTGCCGGTGCACGAGCACGCCGACGACGAGCAGGCGACCGTCGAACGGGTGAAGGAGATCCTCACCGACTCCGTCACGCGGCAACTGGTCTCCGACGTCCCGCTGTGCTCGCTCCTCTCCGGCGGCCTCGACTCCAGTGTCATCACCGCGCTCGCCAGTCGGGGCGGTTCGCCGACCGGCCGGGCGCTCATGACGGTGTCCATGGAGTACGCCTACCACCTGACCTCGTTCCGGCCCGACGAGGTGCACGCCGACCCCGACTCGACACACGCCAGGCGGGTCGCCGAGCTGCTCGGCACCGACCACACCGAGTTCCTGCTGACTGCCGCGGATCTGGCGGCGGAGGATCGGCAGCGGGCCGTCGTGCACGCCATGGAACGCCCGGTCGTCGGGCTCGACATGTACACCTCACTGTTCGACCTGTCGACCAAGGTCCGGCCCATGGCGACGGTGACGCTGGCCGGTGACGGCGCCGACGAGCTGTTCGGTGGCTACGTCTGGTTCCATGACGCCTACTACAGCAGTGGCGACAGCTTCCCCTGGCTGGTCGCCTCGCAGGGCACCGAGATGTTGAGCGGCCTGCTGGACCGGGACCTCGTCGGCAGGCTCCGCCTCGACGAGTACACCCGTGACCGGTATGTCGACGCGCTGCGGGAAGCGCCGCTGACCGGAGCCGAGTCGCCGCAGGAGAAGCGTATGCGGCAGCTCACCTACCTGGGTCTGACGCGGTACCTACGGGTCGTCCTGGACCGCCGGGACCGGTTGGGCGGTGCCGTCGCCGCCCTCGAGGGGCGGGTGCCCTTCGTGGACCACGAGCTGGTCGAGTACGTCTACAGCGTGCCGTGGTCGTACAAGAGCGCGAACGGCGAGAGCAAGACCCTGCTGCGTCGCGCGGCAGAGGGCCTGCTGCCGCCGTCGGCTCTGCAGCGACCCAAGTCGCCCTATCCCGTGGCGCAGGACCCGGCCTACCGGGCCCGTCTGACCCAGCAACTCGGCGCCCTCGTGGACGGCGGCAGCCCGGTGCTGTCGCTGCTCGACGCCGATCGGCTGAAGGCGGTGCTCCACGAGCCGTCCGGCGGAATGCGTCTCGGGGTCACGCGGACCAGCATCGAGGCCGCCATCCAACTCCACTACTGGCTCACGGACGCGAACGTCACCATCGCGGTGTGATGGGCGTCCAGTCGACCGGGCACTGGGTGCCCGCCAGCGCCACGCAACGCGGCTTGTTCGCCCTCGACGCACTCGCCGCCGGCCATGCCTACAACGTACCGACGGTGCTGCTGCTCCACGGCGACCTGAAGACCGATCGCCTCAGGTGGTGTGCGACACGTCTGGCCCGTCGGCACGGCCTGTTGCGAACCACCCTGCGCGAACGCGACGGCGAGGTGTGGCAGCGCATCGGCGACGAGGCGGAGTCCGCGCAGGCCTACGAGTTCGTGGAGGAGTCCGGCGCCGACCCGGTCGACCGCGCGATCCGGCACGCCAAGCGGCTGTTCGACCTCGGTGCCGGGCCGCTGTGGCGTCTCGTCGTCGTCCACGATCCCGCGGACCCGAACCGGCACGCCTTGGGGGTCACCTTTCACCACGCGATCGTGGACGAGGTGTCCGCGCAGATCTTCGGTGCGGAGCTGTCGGCCCTCTACGAGGACCCGAACAGCCGGCTACCGGAGCCGGGTCCTCCGTACGCCGAGTACGCCCTGGAGGAGGCGGCCGGCGGGCGGCACGCGACCGAGCGTGGTTTCTGGCGCGGGCAACTTGGCGAAGCCTCGCCCTTGGCGCTGCCGTATCGGCAGGTCAACCGTGCCGCCCTCGATCCGTTCGCGGGCGCCCAACAGGTGTTCCACCTGAACGGGGCGGCGGCCGAGAGCCTGCATCGGGCCGCGACTCGGCACCGGACGACGCCGTTCGTCATCGTCTGCAGCGCGTTCGGGCTGGCTCTGGGCCGCGCCTGCTCGAGCGGTGACGTGCTGATCGGCAGCCCGGTCACCGCACGCCCGGAGAAGTACGCACAGACGATGGGGATCTTCTCCAACACCGTGCCGATCCGGTTCCGCCACGAGCCGGGGGCAAGTGTGGCGCATCTCCTGGCCAGCACCCGCCGGACGGTCTTCGCCGCGCTCGAGAACGCTGCCCTCCCCCTGGACCAGATCCTGTCCGAGGCCCGCCTCTCGCAACTGCCGACAACGGTTCCCGCTCTGCAGGTCGCGATGTTCTACAACCGTACGGAATTCAGCGCGGACTGGCGGTTCAGCGGGCTCAGCGCCCGACCGGTCGAGTTCGCCTGGGACGCCACCGGCTTCGACCTGTCGCTCAACGTGGCCCGGCAGGGCGAAGGTTACCGGTGCGACCTGACCTACAACCCGTTGCTTCTGGAGACCACCCCGATCCGTACGCTCGCCGGGCTCTTCCGCCGGGCGCTGGCCCACCTGTGCTCGGCCGACGCCGACGACCCCGCTGAGGACCCGCACGAGGATCCGGACGTCGGCCCGGAGCCGCTGGCCGCCCTACCCGGTCCGGGCGAGTCCGGTCCCTCGCCCCTCGCCACCGTGCCGGCCCGGTTCGAGGACCTCGTCGGGAGATTCCCGCAGCGGAAGGCGGTGGAGACCCGCAGGACCACACTGACGTATGCCGAGTTCCACCGGCTGGCCCGCGCTCAGGCGGCCACGTTGCGCGGCGTCGGCGCCGGTGCCGGCACCGTGGTCGGGGTCTGCCTGCAACGGGATGCCGAGCTTCCGCTGGCGGTCATGGCGGTCTGGTTGAGCGGTGCCACGGCGCTGCTGCTGGAGCCGACGGAGCCGCCGCAGCGCCGAGCGGAGTTGCTGGCTCGCGCCGGCGCCCGGTTCCTGGTGCAGGACGGCCCCACCGCCCGGGCGGAGGTGTCCGCCACCGGTGTCCGGCTCGTCGATCTTCAGGACCGCCCCGCGACCGAACCCGGACCGCTTCCGGCCCACAACCCGGATGACGCCGCAGTCGTGATCTTCACGTCGGGTAGCTCCGGCACCCCGAAAGGGGTGGTGCTCACCCACGCGAACCTGGCGGATCATGTCGAGCACCAGCTCGGTCCGCTGCTCCGACTGCACGACACCGGCCGTCCGCACCGCGTCGCCGGGGTCGCCGCGGTCTCGTTCGACATCTTCCTGAGCCATCTGCTGGCCAGCTTCGCGCTGGGCAACACGCTCGTCCTGCTCTCCGACGAACAGCGCGGCTCCCCGCCGGCCCTGGTGGAACTCCACGAGGATCCGGCGACCGCCCTGAGTTTCTACGAGACCACGCCACGCCTCATGGCCGTGCTGGTCGAAGCCGGCCTGCTCGGCACCGCGGTGCCCCCCGCGCTCGTGGTCATCGGCGGGGAGGCGCCCTCCCAGAAGTTGTGGGACGACCTGGCGGCCTCGACCGTGCCGGCGTACAACACCTACGGCCCGACCGAGTGCACGATCGACTGCACCATCGGCCCGGTACGCGAGCTGGCGACACCCTCCACCATCGGCCGGGCGTACGGCCGCAACCGGATATACCTGCTCGACCGGGCCGGGCGTCCCGTGCCGCCCGGTTTCATCGGCGAGATCTGCGTCAGCGGCCCAGGTGTCGCGGCCGGATACCTGGGTGCCGCCGCCGAAGCGGGACGGTTCCGGGCCCTGCCGTTCGCCCCCGGGCAACGCGCCTATCTGACCGGTGACCTGGCCCGTCGCCAGGACAGCGGGGCGCTCGAATTCCTCGGGCGCCGGGACGGTCAGGTCAAGATCCGTGGGTACCGGGTCGAACTGGGCGAGGTGGAGGCGGCTCTCGAAGCGCACCCTCTCGTACACCGCGCGTCGGCCGTGGTCCTGGACGGTGTGAGCCTGGCCGCGCTGATCGTGCCCGAGGCTTCCCGGGTGGCGGCAGCGGACGACGACGCCACAGTGCTCGAGTTCGTCGCCGGGCGGTTGCCCGCGTTCATGGTGCCGAAGTGGGTCCGGTGGGCCACCGAACTGCCGCAGTTGACGAGTGGAAAAGCCGACCGCACCGCGGTTGCCGCGATACTCGGCCGGCAACTCGCCGACGACGGCACACCGCCCGCCACGACGGCCCCGCTGACCGTCGGGGAGCAGGTCGTCGCCGACTGCATGCGCGGGGTGCTCGGCGACCGGCAGATCAGCAGCGCCAGCGACTTCTTCGACCTCGGCGGCAACTCGGTACTGGCGCTGACGTTGCTGGTCCGGCTCGAAACGGCCACGGGAGTACGGCTGCCCCTGGCACACCTGGTACGGCATCCCACACCGACGGGTCTCGCTCGACTGCTGGGGGACGCGGCCGTCGCCGAGCCGGGAACACCGACGCTGCTGCGTTCGGGGGACCCGCGCCGGCCGGCCCTGATCCTGGTCGCGCCGCCGACCGGAACGTTGCTCGCGTACCGTGATCTCGTCGCCGCGCTGCCCGCCGGCGGCAGCGTCTTCGGGCTCTCCTGGCCCGCTGGCCCGAGGGCTCCCGCACTGACCGACGCGCTCCGGCTGGTGGCGGGCCACCTGCGCGAGACCGTCACCGCGGCGGGGTGGGTGGTGGTCGGTTGGTCGCTGGCATGTGAGGGCGCCCACACCCTCGCCCGGCTCCTTGATGCGGACGACGGGCGCGGCGTGCCTCTCGTGCTGCTCGACGGGCGGGCGCTCGATGCCACGGATCGCCGGCACCTCTCCGAACTCCGCCGAAGGGCGGTGAGCCCTGGTCGGCCGGGTCCTGCCGGCGGTCCGGACCCGCTGCCGGGGGAATTGCTCCGCTCACTCGGCGTCGCTCCGGAGGCCATCGAGACGCTCGAACCGGACGAGGTGCGGCGAATGCTGCCGGTCTGGGCCCAGGGCTTGGGTCAGCTCGCGTCCCACGAACTCGGCTGTCATCAGGGTCCCGCGCTGCTTCTCTGCGCCCAGGATGCCGGCCCGGGCGGGCTCTCGGCCGCCGAGATGGCGGGGACCTGGCGGGCCAGCACACCGGCGATGGTCACCACGACGACGCCAGGTGACCACTTCAGCATGCTCAGAGACGAGCCGGCGCAGCGTACGGCAAGCCGGATGGCGGAATGGCTGGCCCACGTGCGGCCGGGAAGGACAGCCGTGCGATGACGAAGAAAGCGAAGGTCGCGGTACCGGGGCGGCATGCCCTGTGGGCCCTCGGGGCCAGTCTCTCCTTCTTCGGCGACGAGATGCTCGTCCTGGTCTTCGCCATCTGGATCGAGAAGCTCACCGGTTCGACCACGTCCGCGGGCATGGTCTTCTTCGCCTATCTGGTGCCCGCCCTGCTCGCGCCGGCGACCGGGCTGCTGGCCGACCGTCGCAGCCGGACCTGGTTGCTCATCCTGAGTGACGGCCTGAAGGTGGCCTGCATCCCGCTGGTCCTGCTGGTCCACAGCGCTGACGACGTGTACGTCCTCTACGCCATCATCATCGTGATCGGCATCTGCGGCTGCCTCCAGGGCGCCGCGGCGAGCGCCCTGCTGGTCAACACGATCGCCGCGGACAAGCTCGCCCGGGTGAACTCGATGTTCCGGGCCGGACGCAACGTCGCGCTCTTCGCCGCGCCGGCCATCGGCGCCGTGTTGTACCAGAAGGCGGGCATCGCAATGGCCGGCGTCGTCGCCGCGGCGTGCTACCTCGGGTCGGCGGCGGCGGTGGCGGAGTTGCGTCGCATCGAGACGCCGCCGAGCCCGAGCGGCGACAAGTTCGTCCGGGAACTGACGGCGGGCGTGACCTACCTCCGGGCCAACCGACCGGTCGGGCGCATCGTCGTCCTGGTCAGCGTGGTCCTGATTTTCGCCGGTGGGATCGACCCGGTTCTGCTCAACGTCGCGCAGGACAGCTTCGGTGACGCTGCTTCGGTCGGCTGGCTGTTCAGCGCCAGCGGGATCGGGTCCGTGCTGGGTGGCTTCGCGTGCGTCCATCTGAGTTCCCGGATCACACCACTCAGACTGCTGTGCGGAGGCCTGCTCGTCGTCGCGGTGGGCAACCTGTGCCTGATCTTCGGCGAACGGGTCGTCGCCCTTCTCGGCTGTGTGGTCATGGGCGCGGGCTTCCCGGCCGTGCTGGTCGGCTTCTACACCATTCTGCAGACCGGTAGCCGGAACGAGGTGCAGGGGCGGGTGTTCGCGGCGGCAGACACGCTGCGTACGGCTGCCCAGGCGGCCTCCGTCGCCCTGGTCGCCTTCCTTGTCACGCGGGTGCCGTACCAGGCCGTTCTGATCGGCATGGCCGTCGCAGCCGTGGCCGGAGCGATCGTGCTCTCCGCCAGCCGGGCACCGAACGACGAAGGGCGGACATCGATGATGACGAGACCGGCTTCGGATGTCGAGGACGACGAGGCGGCACCGGTACAGGCCGGAGGCGACGCATGAGCCTGTTGTCGAAGTTCCTGAACGCGTGCCGTGACCACGCGACACAGCCCGCCGTCATCGATGGCGACGAGGTGTACACCTTCCGTGACCTGGAGCAAGCGTCCGCCCGGGTCGCCACCGGACTGCAGCACGCGGGATGCCGGGCGGGTGACATCGTCGGCGTGGAGATGCCGCGCTCCTTCGAGTTGTACGCGAGCATCCTCGGCGTCTGGCGGGCGGGGTGCGCGGCGAACGCGATCCCGCCGTCGGGCCCACCGGACCGGCGCCGTCTCGTGCTCACGCAGTCCGGAACGAGGGTCGTGCTGGTCCGGCCCCGCGATGTCCCGCAGTCCGCGCCTACCGCGGAGGTCCGGTATCTGTCGATTCAGGATCTTTCCGGCACCCGCCCGCCGCGCGATGTCGACGGTGCCAACTCCTACGTCGTCGCCACCTCCGGCTCGACCGGGCAGCCCAAGTGCGTCGTCCTCGGGCCCGCCGCTCTCGACGGCCTCGCGGCATGGCATGCCACCACCTGGAAACACGACGTCGCGCCGAAGACGCTGGCGCTGGCATCGGTCGGCTTCGACGTGTGCTTCCAGGAGATGGTGGCCACTCTCCCCGTCGGCGCGGCCCTCGTCGTGGTGGACGATCAGACCCGGCGGGACTCGTTCGCTCTGCTCGAACTGATGGCGAAGCACGACGTCGCCCGGGCCTTCATGACCGTCGCCTCGTTGCAGACGCTGGCGATCGCGGCCGACGCCGTCGGAGGACCACCCGCCTGCCTGCGGGAGATCGTGCCGTCGGGTGAGCGCCTGGTGCTCAACGACGAGGTTCGCGACCTCTGCGCGGCGCACGGGATCGTGCTGGTCAATCAGTACGGGCCCAGCGAGACGCACGTCGTCACCGAGTACCGCCTCGACGGGCCGCCGGCCGGCTGGCCGGTGTATCCACCGCTGGGCACCGCGGTGGGGGACGCTGACCTGCTCGCCCTGGACGGCGACATCGTCCGGCCGTTGCACGAGGGGGAGGAGGCCGAGCTCGTCATCTCCGGGCCGATGGTCGGGCACGGCTACCGGGGCGATCCCGAACTGACCTCGGCGAAGTTCCGCGAGTACCAGCACCAGGACGGTGACCCGCGCCGGTGTTACCGCAGCGGTGACACGGTGCGCCTGGAGGACGGCCTGCTGCACTTCACCGGGCGCGTCGACGAACAGCTCAAGATCCGCGGTTACCGGGTGGAACCCGGTGAGGTGGAGGCCGTGCTGTTGCGGGTGCCCGGCGTTCGGCAGGTGGCCGTGCTCGGCGTACGGGCGCACGGCGCGCTCGGCCTGGTCGCGGTCCTCACCGAGAAGGAGCCCGGTGCCGTCACCCGGAGCGCACTGGCCGCCGCCCTCACCGACACGTTGCCCGCCTACATGCACCCGCGTCGGTTCCTGCGGCTGGGCGAACTGCCCACCAACACCAACGGCAAGGTGGCCCGGAGGGCCCTGACGGAACTGGTCGAATCCGGTGGCGGCAGTGACGTCGACGCCTGAACCCGGTCTCGCTCTCACTCCCGCCCAGGAGGCGATCTTCGCGGAGCAGCAGGTTCATCATCAGACCGTGCACGGCGGCTTCCTCGCGGTCACGATGCGGGGTCCGGTCGTGCCGGACGAGGTGGAGCAGGCCTGTCGCCGGGTGTGCGCACGGCACCCGGCGCTGCGATCCGTGGTGGTGTGGGGTGATCGCCCCACCTGGACACCCCCGACCGCCGACCTGCCCCCGATCGCAGCCGTCGATCTTCCCTGCGCCCCCGGCGACGAACGCGACTCCGCGGTGCGCTGGTACGTGACCCACGGCAGCACCGCGGCGTGGGACCTGGAGCAGGAGGTGGCGATCCGATTCACCCTTCTCAGCCACGGCGGGCAGAGGTTCACCCTGGTCGTGGGCGTACACCACATCGCCTTCGACGGCCGCTCCAAGTTCGTCTTCGCCCACGACTTCAACGAGGCTCTCGGCCGGGTGAGAGCCGGCGGGGCCGCGCCGCCGGCGGTCGTGGAAGCACCTCGTGGCACCGAGCCCGCACCGGTCGATCGCCGCCTGGACAGCTACTGGCGTCGCGCCCGGATAGCGTCCCTGCCGGAGCTGCTCCTGCCGGACTCGGCACCGACGGTCGGCCATCGCGTGGGCAGCACCGGCCGCTACGACGTCGATCTGGCCGACATCGAGCGGTGGCAGGGCCTGACACCCGGCTCGAAGCCGACCCGATTCACCTGCCTGCTGGCGGTTCTCCTGCGGCAGCTGCACGGGTACGGCAACCGGAACTTCGTGCTGGCGGTCCATACCGACACCAGCAGCCCGACGAGCCGCGGTGACGTCGGGTTGCAGGTGAACACCGTGCCGGTGCACGTACGGCTGCCGCAGCGGCTGAGCCCCCGGCAGGCCGTCGCCCGCGCCGTCACGCTCGCCGAGCACATCCGCCGTTACCGCCACGTGCCCTTCTCCTGGCTCGGCCGCACCCTCAAGGCCGTGGACGGGCCGGTCGCCGTGGGCAGCGCGCTGACCTGGCTGTCCCTGTCCTACACCCGGCCACCGGCGCGACTGCCGGCCGTGCCCGGCATCGATCTCACCTGGGACTTCTTCGCTCCGAACTCGTCACGGTCGTTCGACCTCGTGTTGCAGTTCCGCGACGAGGGTGACGCACTCTACGGCCGGCTGGACTACAACGACGGCGTGCTCTCACCGGCGGGCGCGGACCGGTTCATGCGGGCCTTCCGCGCCGCGTCGGGTACGGGCCGTCGGCACGCCGGGTGGGCCGGGTCGTCGCTGGTCGTCCCGCCCCCCGACGGGGCGTCCCCGGAGCCGGGCCCCGTTCTCGGCCCGACCGGCGACGGACTCGCGTCCGCGACGCGGCGGCACGATCGGGCGGTCGCGCAGCTGCGGGCCGCCAGGGAGGTCGGTCCTGCGGTGCGCTGGTGGCTGCCGGTCGAGACGACCGGCGGCGACCCGGACGACGGAGCGGCTCTTCGCCGCCACGTTCGCGAATTGCGGACCAGCGCCGGGGCGCCGGGAGTCGCGTCGGGCGACCCGCACGGTTGCGGCGGTCTCACCACGTTGCCGGCCGAGGGATCGGTGCTCGTCCTGCCGTTCGCCGGGTTCCGGGCCACCGCCGTGATCGACGAGCTGGTGGCCGCCGGCTGGACGATCCTGCTCGCTCACCGCATCGGGCCGGATCCTCAGGCCAGCGTCTACCTGCGCTGGGATGCGGCACGAGAGCATCGACTGATCGTGCCGACCGGGCACTGGCGGGTGCAGGCGCCGGACGGTTCGCCGTGCCCGCCTTTCGTGGCCGGCGAGATCGCCTGGCGGCCGATCCCGGACGCGGACTGGCGAGGCACGGAGTTGCTGGGCCGTCGGGTATCCGCCGACGAGCTGCGCGTCACCGGTCTCGCCGCACGCCGCGTGCGGTACGCCCACCGCGCTCTGCATCTGGAACACGTGGAACGGGCAGCGCGCAGTTCGCCCGCGGTCGCCACAGCGCATGCCGTCGTCACCGATGAACGGGGGGACAACAGTTCGGGCCCACGCGTCGTCGTCAACTGCGAATTCCATCATCCCCCGGAGGCGCGCGAACTCAGAGAAATCCGGCGGGCTACTCATTCCGTGATGCCACGCAACTGGTCGCCTCCGAAAATCGTCACGGTTTGACGCCCTCAAGCCAAAGAGGTGGACAAGTGAGTAACACCCACGCCGCGCTGCTGAACCAGATCTCCCGCCTGGGGCCGCTGGACCGTGGCCTCCTGGCTGCCGTCGCCGACGAGGTCCGTGCGATCACCACCGGCTGGACGGTCAATTACGGTGACTATCAGTCCGGTGGCTGGTACACACTTTCCCTGATCAACCCAAGTGGACTGTCCGCGGACGTGACGATTCACGACGGACGCGGGGTGCCCACCGAGATCCTGGAACGCATGCCGAAGACAAAGGATCTGCTGGCGTCGCTGCCGCTGGACATCATGTGGGTCCGGCTCGCGCGGCTGAACGCCGGGGCCTACCTATGGGAGCACCGGGACTACGGCGAACTTTCCGAGGTGGATCACTTCCGCCTGCACATCCCTCTCGTGACGAACCCGTCGGCGGTGCTGGCCATCGACGGCAACACCATCTCCATGCAGGTCGGCGAACTCTGGCGGCTGGCCCCGGTCTTCCGGCACGGGGTGTGTAACGTCACCGGGCCGGAGCGTACCCACATCGTGATCGACTGTTACGAGACCGAGGAACTGTCGAAGATCCTCGCCGGTGGCTATCTCCTGCCCGACGACGTCAGATCGCTACCACCGCTGGACGACGCGGCGCTGGAGCAGGAACTGGCGATCGCGTCGGAGCTGCTGGCCGGCGGTTCCGCCGAGCGGGCCGAGGAGCACCTGCTGAAGCTCTTCTTCCGCTTCGACACCCACGACGGACAGGGCTACCACCTCATCACGCGGATGTACGAGCAGGCCGGGGACGCCGAGAAGGCCGACGAATGGCGTGAGCGCCGGGCCGTCCTGATGGGCGAGGCCGGGGAGTAGTCCTCGTCGCGCCGGCCTGCGGTGTGGCGGCGCGTTCGCCACCGCACCGGAGGCGGCCCGTGGTGTGGTCGGAGTGGCCGCCGTGCCGCCTCGGCCGCTGATCAGGGCGCGGCCAGCGACGGCAGCGCCCCGGTGAGGTACAGCTCGCGAGAGCGCCGGCGTTGCACCTTGCCACTCGACGTCTTCGGGATCTTGCCCCGCCGGACCAACCGCACCTCGTCCGGCCGGATGCCGCAGGCGCTATGGACCCGGCTCGCGATCCGGGCGGTCAGTTCGGCTGCCGGCACCTGGCGCAGCAGTCGCCCGTCGGTCTCGACGAGGAGAACCAGTTCCTCGCGTTCCTGCCGGTCCACCGAGAAGGCCGCGGCACAGGACGGGCGCAGCGCCGGATCGGCGGACTCGGCGGCGAGTTCCAGGTCCTGGGCGTAGTAGTTGCGGCCCGACCGGATGATCATGTCCTTCCAGCGGCCCGTCACGTACAACTCACCGTCCTGCAGGAAGCCGAGATCGCCGGTACGCAGATAGCCGCCGTCTCCGTCCGCGTCGGCCGGTCGTGCGCGGAACGTCTCGGCGGACTCGGCCGGGCGTCGCCAGTAGCCGGCCGCCACGCAATCGCTCTGCACCCAGATCTCGCCCACGGTGGCGGGTGGGCACTGGCGACGGGTGGCCGGATCGACGATCAGGATCACCGATGAACCCTGCGGGGCGCCACAACTGGTGAGGTGCACGACACCGGGATCCGACGGCGGACAGGGTGTCACCCGTCCGGCACCGAGCTCGGCACCGGACAGATGCAGCGCTCTCGGCGCTTCTCCGGGCCCGCTTCCGGTGAGTTTCAAGGTGTTCTCGGCCAGGCCGTACGCGGGCGACATGGCGCCGGGGCCGAAACCCCGCGATGCGAACGTCTCGGCGAACCGGGTGACCGTTCGCCAGCGCACCGGTTCCGCGCCGTTGACCGCGACCCGCCAGGAGCTGAGGTCGACCTGGGCTTCGGCGGCCTCCAGCAGGCACAGTTCGTAGGCGAAGTTGGGGGCTGCCGCGTGGGTCCCGCCGAACTTCTCGATCGCCTCGAGCCAGCGCGCCGGCCGACGGATGAACGCCTCGGGCGCCATCAGTACCGCCGGAATGCCACTGCTGATCGGCACCACGACGTTGAAGAGCAGACCCATGTCGTGGAAGCTCGGCAACCAGCTGACCACCGTGCCGCCGTCCGTCGGCCAGATCTCCTCGATCTCCGCCGCGTTCGCCCGGAAGTTCCGGTGGCTCACCATGACGCCCTTCGGCGTGCCGGTGGAGCCGGACGTGTATTGCAGCAGCGCGATGTCGTCCGGTTCGACCGCCGGCAACCGTGGCGTGCCGGCGAGCTGCGGCAGGTCGTCGGTGCGGATCCACGTCAGTTCGTCGAAGCCCGGCTCCGCGCCGTAGCGTTCGGTGAGGCCGGCGTGCACGTCGGCGGTGGTGAGCACCACGGCGCTGCCGGCGTCGGACGCCACCGCGCGGACCCGGTCCCAGCCGACCCGGCTGTGCGGCACCTTGACCGGTGCGGCCAGCAGGCCGGCGTACATGCAGCCGAGCAGCGCGCGGTGGAACTGGAGCCCGGCCTCGTAGAGCAGCACCACCGGACTGCCGACCGGGATGTCGGTGGCCAGCCGCGTGGCGACGAGTTGCGCGGCCTCATGCAGCTGCCGGAAGGTCAGCCGGTCACCCTCCACCTCGCCGTTCCGCAGGAAGACGTATGCCGGGTCGTCGGGCTGCTCCTCGGCCCGGGCCCGGAGGGCGGCAACGAGCGTCCTCGTCGCCTGTGCCGTACTCATGCTGTCGACGACGACACTCATGCTGCGAAATCCCCCGTCTCGCGACCGGTGCCCGATCACCGTGAAATGCTTCTCGTCATAGACGCCGAGCGATCATCCGAATACTAACCACCGCCGCTCGGGAGGGCGCAAGAGTGGATCGCCGCAACATGTCTGACTTGTGTGGCATTTCGGCTTTGTTTGACCCTCGGCTTCGCGCCAGCACGAGATACGAGTCCCGATCGTCCTGCGCAGCTCAGCTCACGCATGCGAAAGTGAGAACGCGAGTCAGCTGGAGGAGATCATGGGAAAACCGGGGGAATATCCTTTCGATGCCGGTATCCATCCGACTGGTTACACCACCAAGTTGTGGACGATGCGGCAACTGGCGGGGCTGCGCAGCGCCGAGAGCACCAATGCCCGCTTCAAGTACCTACGGGAAATGGGCGAGACCGGCCTGTCCCTGGCCTTCGACCTGCCCACCCAACTCGGCCTCGACCCGGACGACCCGCTCGCCAACGGCGAGGTGGGCCGCACGGGTGTCTCCATCGTCACCGTCGACGATCTGGCCGGTGTCTTCGCGGACATCCCCCTGGACCAGGTGTCGGTCTCGATGACCATCAACGCCACCGCCCCGATGTTGCTCGCCATGTGGACGGTCGTGGCGGAGGAGACCGGCGTCGAGCCGAAGGCGCTACGCGGGACACTCCAGAACGAAATGCTCAAGGAGTTCCTGGCCCGCAAGGCGTACATCTTCGATCTGGACACCAGCATGCGTTACTCGCTGGACGTCATGGAGTACTGCATCCGCAACCTGCCGGGGATCAACCCGGTGTCCATCTCCGGCGGTCACGCCCGGGAGGCCGGCGCCTCACGCAGCCTGGAGATCGCCTGCGGTATCGCCGACGCCGAGGAGTTCCTGGCCGGGCTGTTGAGTCGAGGGCTGAAGGCGGACGAGATCGCCCGCAGGTTCAGTTTCATCTTCGGCACCCACATGGAGGTGCTGGCCGAGGCGGCCAAGTTCCGGGTGGCCCGGTCGATCTACGCGCAGCGGTTGGCCGCCCGCTGGGGGGTCACCGAACAGCGCGCCCTGAAAATGCGCATCCAGGTCAACACCTTCGGCTCCGCTCTCGCCCACCAGGAACCCCTGAACAACGTCGTACGGTCGACGCTGCAGGCGGTGGCCGCGGTGCTCGGCGGGGTGCAGTCGCTGCACATCTGCGGTTTCGACGAGGCTTACCAGACGCCCGGCGAACTCGCCGCCCGCGTCGCCATGCGTACCCATCAGATCCTGGCCGAGGAGACCGACCTGGCCCGGCACGTCGATCCGCTCGGCGGCTCGGACGTGATCGAGTCCATCGTGGCCGAACTCACCGACGAGGTGGAGGACTGGCTGCGGCGGATCGAGGAGCGTGGAGGGATGGCTGCCTGCGTGCGGAGCGGATGGCTGGAGAGCGAGATCGACGACCTCGCCTTCCGCACCCCCGGCCCGAGCGTCGGCGTGTCCAACCCGATTCGGACGGCCACCGAGGAGGTCCTGATCCGCAACGAACGGCACGAGCCGCCCGAGCCCTTGCGGCGGAGGGTGCCCCGGCCGAGGGTGAACGCCGAACTCGGCCGACTGCACGCCGATGCCGCGGCGGGGCGGAACGTCATGCCAGCCCTGATCGAAGCCGCGCGGGCACGGGCCACCATCGGGCAGATGCGAGCGGCGATGACGCTCGAGCCTCCCGGCCGGCCTCGGTGACCCGGCCTCACACCAGTCCGTCGCGCCCGATCAGATAGCCGGCGTGGAGGCGATTGTGCGCCCCGAGCCGGGCCATGATCTGCGACATGTGCCGCTGATAGGAACGCAACGACATGCCCAGCCGCTGAGCGATGACCCTGTCCTCCAGGCCCTCGGCGAGAAGTCGGAGGATGGTCGACTTGATGTCGTCGGACGTCCGCGCCACGTCGTCGCGGTTGGACCGGGCCGGCAGGGCGGTGGCGTCGCTCCACGCCTGGTCGAACGTCCGGCGGACGAAGGCGGCCATGCTCGGCTCCCGGACCAGCAGCATGCCGGCCGGGTTGTCCCGCAGGCCGATCATCGCCGCCTGATCGTCGAAGACGAGCATGGCGCTCATGCCCTCGCTGTAGGTGCGCACCTCGGCGCCGGCGTGCTGCAACT
Source organism: Micromonospora sp. DT227 (assembly GCF_049841835.1). Taxonomy (NCBI): domain Bacteria; kingdom Bacillati; phylum Actinomycetota; class Actinomycetes; order Micromonosporales; family Micromonosporaceae; genus Micromonospora; species Micromonospora sp. DT227. Next base: position 1,054,746 of record NZ_JBNCLA010000001.1, read on the forward strand.
GCGTCAGGTGGTATCCGGTCGACGCCTCGAACCGGGCGGTGTGGTGGTACAGGGCCCGCACCACGACGCCGCGTTCCCGGAGCCGGTGGGTCATTGCCTGATGATCCCGGATCGTCGCCTCCGGCTGGACGCTGCCCGGCTGCGCGATCATCACCTCCCGGACGGCACGTGCCGCCTGTGAGAGCAACATCCGACTCACCGCCTGCTCGTCGGCGAGCACCTCGATCACCTGCCGGCTCTCCCGGCTGGCCGCGCTCGCCTCGTACACCGAGGCGAGCGTGTCGATGTCCGAACGGATCCGGTCGACCGTCCGCTGGCCCTCATTGATCACCTGCGTCGCGGCGTCGAGCAGTTGCGCTCGGGCGCTGTCCGGAGGGACGACGGTGAGGTGCGAGAACGTCGGTGACAGCGAACGCATCAACTGCAGGGCGCAGAGCCGCTCGACAGAACTCTGTGCCTCCTCGGCCGTCATGCCGGTCTCGACGCACAGTTCCTCGAGGCCGATGGCGGACCGCTCGGCAGCCAACGCATAGACCCGAGTGTCCTGAGAAGACAATCGCGGCAATCCCTGGAGGGCGGCAATCACCATTTCCTCCAACTTCACTCCCTCGCATCGACGCCTGGCGGAACTATGAAACACCATGAGCCTGGTGCATCGGATGATCAGGGTGCAGGGTGGACAATGCGATCGGATCGCCGCGGCTCATCGGCAGAATCCGTCCGCAACGGGGATCTGGCATCGACAGCGCTGCACCGCCGCACCCACGCGTCGCTCGTCCGCGGTGTCCGCGTCGGCACCCGTTTCTCCGATACGCCGGTAGGGGAGGACGGCGCTGCGACGCCGAAGCGGGAGGAGACGGCGCGGGATGGCAACGGCGGGGCATCACCACGGCACCGGATGCCGACCGGCCCCTCCCGTGCGGTCGCCGGTTCGCGGCACCGCTCATGACGACCGTGCCGCGTCCGCCGCCGCGCCCCGGGGGCGAGCACGGTCGCGACGCGGACGATGACGAATCGGTCCGCCGGTCCGCCGTCGGCGGACACCCAGTGAACGACACACACGTCCGGGCACCCGGACGTCACGGGAGGAGTAGACCGAATGGATTCCCTTGCCGCAGCGGTCGTCGCCGGCGCACCGGCCGAGGAACTCGAACGCCTGCCCGTCCCGGACCGGTACCCGGCAGCGCACCTGCGCGTCGAGGACGCCGAGATGTTCAAGGAGACGGCTGACAAGGACGTCCGCAGGTCCATCCGGATCGGGGAGGTGCCGATGCCGGAGCTGGCCCCGGACGAGGTCCTGATCGCCGTGATGGCCAGCGGGATCAACTACAACACGGTCTGGTCGGCGATGTTCACGCCGATCTCCACCTTCGCCTTCCTGCGCAGCTTCGGCCGGCAGGGCGGCTGGGCTGCTCGCCACGACCAGCCGTACCACGTGCTCGGCTCGGACGCCGCCGGGGTCATCGTGCGGGTGGGCGCGGGGGTACGGCACTGGCGGGTCGGTGACCACGTGCTGGTTTCGGCACCCTACGTGGACGACCAGGACCCGCTGACACACATGGACGGCATGCTGGGCATCGACCAGCGCGCCTGGGGTTTCGAGACCAACTTCGGCGGGCTGGCGCACTATGCCGTCGCCCGGACCAACCAGCTGTTGCGCAAGCCGGCGGCGCTCACCTGGGAGGAGGCCGCCGCGACTCCGCTGTGCGCCGCCACCGCGTACCGCATGCTGGTCGGCGAGCGGGGCGCCCGGATGAAGCAGGGCGATCTGGTCCTGGTCTGGGGTGCCACCGGCGGGCTCGGCTCCTACGCGGTGCAGTTCGTCCGCAACGGCGGCGGCGTCCCCATCGGCGTCGTGAGCAGCGAGGAGAAGGCCGCCAAGCTGCGCAAGCTGGGATGCGACCTGGTGATCGACCGGCACGACATCGGTCTGGTCGGCAGCGACCTGCCCGATCCCGCAGAGGTCGGTAAACGACTGGGAAAAATCATCCGGGCCGAGTACGGCGAGGACCCACACATCGTCTTCGAGCACACCGGCCGCGCCACGTTCGGCGTCTCGGTCTTCGCCGTCCGCCGTGGCGGCAGCGTGGTGACCTGCGGCTCGACGACCGGTTACCAGCACGAGTTCGACAACCGCTACCTGTGGATGCGGCTCAAGCGGGTGATCGGCAGCCACGGCGCCAATTACCAGGAGGCGTGGGAGACGAACCGACTGATCAGCCAGGGCCGGATCAGGACCGCGCTCTCGGTCAGCTACCCGATGGACGAGACCGCCGAGGCGGCCCGACTGGTGCAGGAGAACAAGCACGTGGGCAAGGTCGGCGTGCTGTGCCTGACGCCCAGCGAAGGGCTCGGCGTCACCGACCCGGAGCTCCGCGCCCGGATCGAGGACGTGGCGCCCTACGTCGGCCCACGGTAGCCCGCACGCGCGTCGGAAATTTGTGGACATCGCTCCAATGGAGTGTCAGGCTTCGATCAAAACCTGTTCCTGATCACATCCTGGAGCGCGGAACCGGACAAGGCATGCCGTCCCCGGCCCTCAGCCAGGAAGGAGCCCGCGAGTGTGCGGAATTGCGGGAACTGTTTCCTTCGGCCGAGGCGCCGGTGATCGTCCCGGGCCGGCAATGCCGATTTCCTGCCCCCTGCACCGCAGCGGGCCCGGCCAGCGGCAGAACTGGTCGGCGCGGCACGCCCGGATCACGGTCGGCCGGGTCGCTGCCGTCGACCCGGCCGACGGCGTACACCCGTCACTGACCGTCGACCGGTCGGGGACCGCCGCGACGGTTCTGGCCTGCGCCGGCACGCTGTTCAACGCCGCGGAACTTCGCCGGCAGCTCTCCGCCCAGGGCCACGCCTTCGGCACTGTCGGAAGCGCCGAGGTCGTGCTGCGGGCCTACCAGCAATGGGGCGCGGCCTGCGTGGATCGACTCCGTGGCATGTTTGCCTTCGCCATCTGGGATGCCGGGCGTGAACAGTTGACCCTGGTCCGGGACCGGTTCGGCATCCAGCCGCTGTACTACGCCGACACCCCCGGGGGATTCGCGTTCGCCTCCGAACCCCACGGGCTCTTCGCCGGCGGACTGGTCCGGCCGGTCGTCGACCAGGACGGCTTGCGCGAGTTGTTCGGCTTCACCCCCACCCCGGGCACGAGCGTGTTCAAGGGCGTCCGGGAGGTTCTGCCTGGCGAGATCGTGACGTACGCACGTGACGGTCTCGCCCGCCGGCGTTACTGGACCATCTCGGCCCGTCTCCACTCAGACGACCTGGAGACCACCACCGTCCGGGTGCGCGAGATCCTTCAGGACTCGGTACGGCGCCAGGTCGCACCCGGTGTGTTGTGCGCCATGCTCTCCGGCGGTCTCGACTCCAGTGCGATCTCGGCGCTGGCGAGCCACGAGATGCCGGACAGGACCCTGCACACGTTCTCGCTGGAGTACACCCACCACCTCAAGCACTTCCGGCCCGACGAACTGCACGACTCGCTGGACAGCCCGTACGTGGCGCAGATGGTCGCCTTCCTGGGCAGCGAACACGACGAGCTCCGGCTCGACGCGAGCGACCTCGTGGACCCGGAACAGCACCTCACCGTCGTGCGGGCGATGGGGCAGCCGGTGGTCGGCCTCGACATGTACGTGGCCTTTCAGCGGCTGGCCCAGCGGATCGGCGGCACCGCCGCGCCGGTCCTGGCGGGAGACGGCTCCGACGAACTCTTCGGCGGCTACATCTGGTTCCAGGATCCGTGGTACGTCAAGACCGCGACTTTTCCCTGGCTCGGCGCTTTTCACCGGATGGAGATGGTGTCGGGGCTCGTCGACCGCACGCTGGTGAAGGAACTCGACGTCCCGGAGTACATCAGCGTCCGGTACGAGGAAGCGCTGCGCGAGGTGCCGCTGACCGGTGAGGAGGACGCCGCCGAACGCCGGATGCGTGAGCTGACCTACCTCAACCTCACCCGTTACCTGCGCATCGTGCTGGACCGGCGGGATCGGCTGGGCCACGTCGGCATGGTGCAGGGCAGGGTGCCCTTCGTCGACCACGAGCTGGTCGACTACGTGTACAGCGTGCCGTGGGCGCAGAAGAACCACGGCGGCCAGGAGAAGCACCTCCTCCGCGCCGCGGTCCGAGACCTGCTGCCGGGCAGCATTCTGCAGCGGAAGAAATCCCCCTTCCCGACGGCTCAGGATCCGGTCTACCGGCTCGGGGTCCGAGCCCGGCTGCAAACCATCATGGAGCAGGGTTCCCCGGTCGTCGACCTGCTCGACACGGCCCGGGTCCGGTCGGTGCTCACCGATCCCTCCTTCGGGCTGAGTACCGGCGTCAACCGCATGAGCATCGAGATGGCTCTGCAACTCCACCACTGGATCGCCGACTGCGGCGTGACCCTCGACCTGTGAACGGCCGACGCTCAGAAGTGGGCGAAGTACTCGCGCTGCTCCCATTCGGTGGCCTGGTTGCTCGCCACCGGCTCACGGCCTGCCGCCCATTCGCCGTACCGCCGGATCTCGCTGCGCTTGAGCGCCAGGAAAGCCGTCAGCAGATGCTCGCCGAGCACCGTGCGATAGAGCGGATCGGCCTCCAGCGCGGCCAACGCGTCGACCAGGTTCGTCGGCAGACGGCTCGCCACCGGATCGTGCGGGTTCTGGGCCGCGATGCCCGGATCAAGCTTGCGTTCGATTCCGTCCAGCCCGGCGGCAAGCTGGGCGGCCAGGTAGAGATACGGATTGGCCGACGGCTCGCCGACCCGGTTCTCGAGGTGCGTCGCGGCCGCTCCCGCCGAGCCCAGCACACGGATCAGCGCCCCACGGTTCTCCGGCGCCCACGAGGTGCGGTCCGGGGAGAGCGAGAAGGATTCGTCGAGCCGCCGGTACCCGTTGATCGTCGGTACCGCGAGAGCCGTGGCAGCCGGGGCGTGTGCCAGAAGACCGGCCAGGTAGTGCTCGCCCAACGGGGACAGCAGCCGGTCCGGTTCGTCGGCCGCGAAGATGTTCGCCCCGGCGTTCAGGTCGAACAGTGACTGGTGGAGATGCCACCCGCTGGCGTCGAAGCCGTCCAGCGCGGGCAGCGCCATGAACGAGGCGTGGTAACCCAGATCCGCGCAGATCTGCTTGGTCATGCCCCGCAGCAGGAGGACGGCGTCGGCGGCGGCCAGTCCACTCATCGGACTGAACGTGAATTCGAGCTGCCCGGGTCCGGACTCGTGTTCGATCGTCCGCAGCGGAAGCCCGACCTGCTCCAGGGCCCGCGACAGCGGGCCGATCACCGGCAGCAGATCATCGAGGTAGGCGTCGGAGTTGAACTGGTAACCCAGGTTCACCGGCTCGACCGACGGCGCGCTGCCCTGCACCCCGAACCCGCCGACCGTGCCGACGGCACGGTCGGTGTACCGGGTCAGGTACCACTCCATCTCCAGCCCGACGACGAAATCCAATCCGGAGGCGGCGAGTCGATCGGTCATCCGGCGAAGGACGGCACGGCTGGAGAGCGGGTGTGGCTTGCCGCTGCGGAGGTACTCGTCACCGATGACCCAGCCGACCCGGGTCTCGCCACGTTGCAGGATGCGAAAGGTGCGGGCGTCGGGGATCACGACGAAGTCGCCGGCTCCGGTGAGCTCGGACAGGTTGATGCCACCGCCGTCGGCGAAGAAGTCGATGGCGACGGCATGCCCGGTGTCGAAGACGAACGGGCCCGGGCTCATGTCCATGCCGTTACGCAGTACGGTACGGAAGGTCGCCGGAGTGAGCGTCTTGGAGCGGACCAGACCGTGCGGATCACCGAAGACCACACGGATCAGGTCGACGCTGTCCGACAGCGACAGCAGCTTGTCGGTCGCCTCCTGTTGCGCCTCACCGAACAGCCGGTGCTCGTCGACGAAGCCCACGCTGCCTGTGCCGAACGCGGCGTAACGGGCCGTCCCGCTGTAGTCCGCGATCTCCGGGGCATCCATGATCACTGTCTCCTTGGTCTCAGTCGGCCAGGTCGTCGTACATGTCGTGCCACGGCTGCAACTGCTCCAGCTCCCCGGCGACACGCAGCACCGACTCGTCCGCCCGCCAGCGACCGACCAGCTGCAGACCGACCGGGCAGCCCTCCGCCGTGCGTCCCACCGGCACCGACACGGCCGGCTGGCCGGTGAGGTTGGCGGGATAGGTCGCCGGAGTCCAGGCCAGCCACGAGGCCGGCCCTTTCACCGGGGTGTCCGTGGGCTGATCGAGCCCCACCGGGAACGGCTGGCCGGGCACCGTCGGCGTGGCGAGCACGTCGTAGTCAGCCATCCACCGCAGCACCCGACCGGTGTAGTCGCCCCGCAGCCGTGACGCCTCGGCATGCTCCGTGCCGGAGATCCTGCGGCCGTGCTCGATGACGGCCCGCCGGCCCGGGTCGATCAGCGTGTCGGCTGACTCGTCGTGACCTGCCGCGTCGGCTACCGCGAGGATGGTGGCCAGCACGGGATAGGGGTCCTCGAACGGCCAGTCGATCTCGACGACGTCGTGGCCCGCCGTGGCCAGGACGGCCACGGCAGCCCTACATGCGCTCTCCACCTGAGGATCAGGTGTCGGAGCGCCCAGGGAAGGCACCCAGGCGATACGTGACGGAGCGGTTCGGGTCTCCGCCCGGTCGACGGGCAGGGACCACGGATCAAGGGGATCCGGCCCGGCCATCGTTCGGTACATCAGGGCCGCGTCCGCCACCGTGCGAGCCAGCGGTCCGGCATGCGACAGAAGCTCGGTGCTGGCCGGTACGTACGGGATCCGACCGAACGACGGCTTGAAGCCGACGACGCCGCAGAACGAGGCGGGGATGCGAATCGATCCTGCGCCGTCGGTGCCGACCGAGCCCACCCCGAATCCCGCCGCCGTCGCCGCGCCGGCGCCGGCACTCGAACCGCCCGGGGTGCGATCCCGCACCCAAGGATTGCGCGTACGCCCGACGACCCGGTTGCCGCTCGCTCCGCTCCAGCCGAACTCGGAGGTGTTCGTCTTGCCGACGATGACGGCGCCGGCCTCACGCAGCCGTCGCACCAGCGGCGGGTCGAAGTCCGGCACCCAGTCGCGGTGCAGCAACGAGCCGCGGGTGGTCCGTATCCCCTGGGTGGGGATGAGATCCTTGATCGAGATCGCCATCCCGAGCAGGGGTTGCCGCCCGAACGCGGCCGGCCCCTGTGCCCCCAGTGTCCGCTCCGCCCGGCGGGCGGAGCGCAGCGCGCCGAACCGGTCGACCGTCACGAAGGCACCGATCGCGGGATCCCGGTCCGTGATCCGGTCGAGGACGTCGGTGACGTACTCGACCGGTGAGACGGCCCGCCGACCGAACAGTTCCCGCAGGGTCGCGATGTCGGCGTGGACCAGGTCGTCAGCCATAGAACCGGCGGTACCAGTCGTTGCCGAAGTCGGAGACCACCGGCGGATCGGCCGCCATCGCCTGGTGCAACTCACCGATCAGCCGTCCCACCGCGACCGCCGACCGCAGATCCTCCGTCCGGTACGCCGGCCCCCGGGCGCGCATCAACCGCAGATCGAAGAGGCCGGGGCGCCAGCCGCCGTCGAAGTGGATGCCGACCGGCACCCGGATCGCGTAGCGGACGCCGAACATGACATGACCGGTGTGATGCTGGTCCGACCAGTCCGTGACGTCCGGCATGGTGGGCGCGAAGAACCAGTCGTCCCGCGTCCGCCCGGTCAGGCCGAACGTGTGCGGCAGGTAGTGCCACGTGTTGTAACGCATCCGGCTGCTGTAGGCCGAGAGCGCCCGGACCAGTTGGTCACGGTCGCCGGCGAAGCGCCGTTCGAAAGCCGCACTCGGCGTCACGCAGCAGTAGAACTCGCTCGTGCCCATTTTCAGCTGCACGTCCGCCGGGGCGGCGGCCCGGGACAGCGCGGCCAGCGCGCGCGGACCGCGGCCCATCGACACGTCCGACGCGGTGCTGTTCGCCACCCCGGTCAGCAGCCGGTGGAGGAACTCCTCGAAGGGAGTCGTGAAGTCCTTGACCGCGGGCGCCAGGGGGAAGCCGGCCACGATGGCGCGAAGCGCCTCGCCCGCCGGGCCGAAATCCTCCTTGACCGGTTGGCCGAGAACGTCGGCCAGAACGGCGTGCACCTCCGGCGGCACCTCGGCATAGGTGATCGGTTCGGCCAGGAGGTACTCCCGCTTGTGCAGCGTCAGGCCGTTGATGGTCCGGTAGAACAACACCCCGTTGTCGACGAGCTCGTGCCGCAGACGCGAGCAATGCTCAGCCAGCGTGTCGAGGCGGCCCAGCCGGCCGAGGTGGTGCAGGTCCGGCACCGGTCCGCCGTACGCCTCGATGCGTTCCAACAGGAAGGTCTCCACGCGGTCCGGGGTGAGCTGGACGCCGTTGAACTCCTCCGCGCGTACCGCGGGACCGGAACGCAGCAACGCCGACAGGCACGCCACGAAGACCGCATCCTCCACCGCCCATTCGGCGATGGGCGTATCACGCAGGACGGTCAGCACCGAAGCGGGCGAATCCACCCGGATCGACTTGCCCGGCAGGTTGGAGAAGGCGCCGAGGTTGCTGTAGGTGCGGTCGGCCACGTAGAGCAGCACCGGGGCCAGGTGGACCAACGAGTACCCGATCCGGGTCAGCTCCTCGTGGACCTCGGCGAGCGGCCGGGCGGCCAACTCCCGCGCGATGTCGGTGAAGATGCGGCGTTCCAGGCCACCGGCCATCTGCCAGACCCGGTCCGCCGCGGTCATCGTCGCCGGGAAGCGGATGCCGCCTAGAATCTGGTCGCCTGACAGGGGCTCCGCCTGCGGCGGCAGCACCCGGGCCCGTCCGGTAGCGGTGAGCGCCAGCCGGTATCCGTCACCCCCCTCGTCGACCAGCACGGCGTCGGCACCGACCGCCAGATCCAGCAGGCACTGCTCGGCCAGGGTGAGCGAGGCGGTTCCGATCTCGTCCGGCACCCGGCCGTCGAGCGCCTGGGCGATGCGTACGGCCTCTTGCACCTTCGCGCACTTCCGCGCTCGTTCGGCCGCCTCGGCGACCAGCGCCGCGAATCCGTCGGTTCGAAGCGTCATCATGTACGAGCCCCCGCTCTGTCTTCACGTCGTCGGAGCGACGCGACCGGGTCAAGATTCGATCGGGTCGAGCACCCAGGCCGAGTTGTGCTGCTTGAACCCCACGTGGGGGTAGTAATCGGTGGCGGCCGGCGCGGAGAGAAGGATGATCTTGGTAGTGGGTGCTGCCTCCTGAGTGGCGCGAAGCAGGTCCTTGCCCACGCCCTGCCGCTGGAAGCGGCGGTCCACCGCCAGATCGCAGAGGTACGTCGCGTAGGACCAGTCGGTCAGGCTGCGGCTGATGCCGATCAACAGGTCTTCCTGATAGGCAGCCGTGACCAGGTTGGCGTTCCTCAGCATCTCGGTGAACCGCTTCCGATCGCCGACGGGCCGCCGCTCGGCCAGCGTGGAGGCGACATACAGGGCCGCAACCTCTTCGACGTCCAGTTTCGTGCCGTCGACGATCTCAGTGCGCCACATCTAACTCGTACTCCTCGATCAGATTGGTCAGGCGTTGCCGGAGGTGTCCGCGGCTGGTCAGGAACCGCTCCGGCCGGAAATCGGATGCCCCCACCTCGACGCCGGCTTCCTTCAGGGCCTGGGTGAACTCCTGCTCGTTCTCCCACGCGTGCTTGGCGGCGGACTGCGCCAGACGGTGGGCCGACTCACGGTCGACGCCGGCGGCCACCATGTCCCGATAGGCCAGTGAGCTGTAGATGAGGCCACGGGTAGCGCCGATGTTCTTCCGCATCCGCTCGGCGTCGACCCGCGCCCCCTCGATCAGGCCGGCAGCGGTGGAGAGTTGGAAGTGGGCCACTGTCAGGCTGTCCGGCAGAATGACCCGCTCAACCGACTGGTGGGCCAGGTCACGCTCGTGCCACAGCGCGACGTTCTCCAGAGCGGCGGACGCGTTGGCCCGCAGCAGCCGCGCCAGGCCGACGAGCCGTTCGCTGGTGGACGGGTTGCGCTTGTGCGGCATGGCAGAGGACCCCTGGTAGGCGACCGCCCGGGGCTCCTCCACCTCCGCCACCTCGGTGCGCTGCAGCAGGCGGAACTCCAGTCCGATCTGTTCGACGACGGCCCCACCGACCGCTATCGCCGACAACAGCTCCGCGTGCCGGTCCCGGGCGACGACCTGCGACGGGATCGGTTCCACCGCAAGACCCAGGGCCCCGCAGACGTGCGCCTCGACGGCGGGCGGAAGATCCGCGTACGTGCCGACCGGGCCGGAGACGGTGCCGACCGCCACCGATGTCCGGGCCGCGGCGAGCCGGCGCAGGCCGCGCTCCACGGCAAACGCGAACAGTGCCATCTTCTGGCCCCAGGTCGTCGGCTCGGCATGCACGCCGTGCGTGCGTCCGATGCAGATCGTGTCCCAGTGGCGAGCCGCCTGGCCCGCCAGCGCGGTGAGCAACCGGCGCCCCTCGGTCAGCAGAAGGTCGCAGGAGGCGGCAAGGGTGTGACCGAGGCCGGTATCCACCACGTCATAACTGGTCAGGCCGTGATGCACCCAGCGTGCGGCGTCGGCTGGCATGGCCTCGGTGTAGGCAGCGAGGAAGGCCAGGATTTCATGGTCCCGCAGCTGTTCGTTGCGCCGGACCGCCTCCACGGCCGGAGCCGGGGTCGACCGGATGATCTCGAAGGCCCCGGCCGGAATGATTCCGGATCGCGCCTGCACCTCCGCGACCAGGCTCTCTATGCGAGCCCACAGAGCGTACTTCGCCTCGTCGGCCCAGAGGCGCGCCATTTCCGGCAGAGCATAACGCTCGATCACGGCCGGACTCCGCTGATTGCCGCGCCCTCGGTGGACGACCGTTGCGCATTTCCGCTGTTTCGAATCAATAATCCACTCCAGATCGGAAATCGATCATCGGGTGTCGTGGAGGCCACTCACTGGCGGGAGGTGCCACGCGTCATCGCCTCGTGGACGACACCGGCCCTGCTGATCTCCGGGCCCGCCACCGCGATTCCGGCATGGTTGGCGCGCAGGAGTCCAGCTGATGGCAGAGCAGATTCGGAAACCTGCATCAGTACTTCCCCCGTGAGATAGTCCACTGTCACAGCCCCGAAATCGTTGACAAAGGCAGACTCGGATCTGATCCATCGACGTTCGCTATACTACGACGTGGCTCGATCAACCGCCAACCCCCGCCCGCTGGCGAACCTCCGCCGTTCGCGCTCGCGCCCGCGCCTTCACCAGGACAGACAGGCGGCGAGGCGGGTTCCGTCGGCGCTCCCGACCGGTCGGGAACGACCCCTCGACTACGCAGTGGACGGACCCTCCGTCCGGTACGGGTGGCTGATAAGTTGGTCGTCGGCCCGGCGGTTGGCGAACTGTCTGAATAGCGCTTATCGTGATGAATCAATCGCCGTCATGCCAGCCCGAGGAGGTCAGAAAACATGTCAGTCCTGCGATCCCCCGGCGACGCCGTCGACCGGCGTGTCCGCCTGCTGGGTCAGCCGGTCGACGATTTCCCCGAGCTGGCGCCGGACACGGAGCACGGCGGCATCCTGCGGATCACCGAGGTCGGTGAGGCGATCCTGAGCCGCCGCTGCCGGGACGTGACCGAATTCGGGACCGCTGAGCTCGAGCAGTTGATCGCCGACATGTTCGCCACCATGTACGCCGCCCAGGGCGTCGGCCTCGCCGCCAACCAGGTCGATGTCGATCTGCGCCTGTTCGTCTACGACTGCCCGGACGACGACGGCATCCGCCACGTAGGGCACATCCTGAATCCGGAGGTCGAGCTGCCCGCCGACGATGCCCGCCGGCTCGTGGACGCCACGGAGGGCTGCCTGTCCGTGCCGGGTGCGGGGCATTCCCTCGCCCGTCCGGATCAGGTGGTGGCGCACGGCTTCGACCTGCATGGCAATCGGATTCGCATCGCCGGCACGGGCTACTTCGCACGATGCCTGCTGCACGAGACCGACCACGTCGACGGAATGCTCTACATCGACCGGCTCAGCAAGCGCAACCGCCGGGCCGTGATGCAGGAGATGAGCGAGAGGCGGGACCAGGTCTTCGCGGAGCGCGCGGCCCGAGCGGCGGCCATGGGCAAGGAGCCGGCCGAGGTCCGGCCTGGTGGCCCACTCGCTGACGGCGCCTCCGGCGACCTGGACCATTAGGTTCGGCGCCGGCAGGCCCCCCCGAAGGGGACGGTGGATACCGGCCACGCCACATCACCGCGAATCATGAGCGCTCTTCTGATTTTCATCGACCGGGATTACGCTCTGGGCCCGTCCTGAGGTGGATCACATCGGAGGTTCCCATGAAGAAGATGACCATCCGTCGCACCACTGCACTCCGCCTGGTGTCCGGCGCACGTCGGCTGTGGATCGAGTGGTGCTGGTAACTGCCGGTCCGGCGGGCGCTCCCGGGCGCCCGCCTCTGCGGCGGTGGGCACGGCGGTGACCGGCGGACCGGAGCGCTACGACTGCCACCGCGACCACGGGCCGTACGCCGGGGTTTCGGCCTTCCTCGGCCGGGTCGCCGCCGACCGGCCCCGCATCGCGGCCCGGCACACGGTCGAACTGCGCGCGATCGCCCCCCATCTCGATCCGGCGGCCCGGCCGGCCGCCGAGGAGGAGCCGATCCGGTTCCACCCCGCCCGCCGGACCGCCTGCCTGGCGTACGGCGCGGCGGAACTGGTGGAGGCATGGGCCGGTACGCTCCGGCGACCCGTGACCATCCGGTTCGATCACGTCGCCAGTGCCGACGAGACGACCGCCGAACTGCTGGACGCGCTGGGCCGCCGACTCGGGTCGACCCCGGTGCGCCTCGACCTACGCGATGGCGGAGCCCCCGACCCGACGCCCGACGAGCGCACCCCGCAGGCGTTACGGCGGGCCCTGGGTGACGGCCTGGCCGGCGGCTTCTACCACCACGCGGCCCGGGTCGCCCGGCGCGGGCGGGCGGCGGTCACCCCGGACGGCGACCTGCGGCACTGGTGGGCATTCACCACCGGCCTGGCCACCGCACTGGCAGCCCTGGACCGGGCCACCGAGGCGCTCGACCTCTACGACGAGGCGCGGGCCGGCACCGACGATCCGAAGATCACCATGTCGGCCGCGTACGCCACCGCCATGCTGCACGCCCGGCACCTGCCGGCGGCCGACCAGGACCCGGAACAGGCCCGACTCTGGCTGGAACGGGCGCTGCACCTCGCCGCCGGGCTGGCCGACCCCCGTCAGCGGCTGCTGTCGACGGTCTTCTACGAGCAGGGCCTGGCGCTGCTGGACAGCCGGGCCGGCCGGCCCGACCAGGCGCTGCGGCGCGTCGACGACGGGCTGGCCCGGCTGACGGCCGCACTCGGCCCCGGCGAGCGTCCGCAGGACCTGGCCCGGCTGCGCCACAACCGGGCGCAGGTCCACCTCGCGCTGGGCGACCCGGCGCGGGCGCTGGCCGACCTGGACACCGTGATCGCCCACGACCCCGGCAACTGCGAGTACTACGTGGACCGCGCTGCCCTGTACCGGGCCGCGGGCCGGACCCGGGCCGCGATCAAGGACTACGACGCCGCCATTCGACTGGGACCGCACCTGCCTGAGGCGTACTACAACCGGGCCATGCTCCAGCAGGAACGGGGCCGCCCCGGGCGAGCGCGCGCCGACCTGGAACGCGTGCTCGCCATCGACCCCGGTCACCTTGACGCCCGGATCGCCCTGGTCAACCTGCATGTGGAACGCGGCGCGCTCGACGCCGCCGAGGCCGGCGCGCGTGCCGGACTGGCCGGCGCACCGCAGGAGCCCGCACTGCTGTGCACCCTGGGCCTGGTCCGCGCTGAGCGTGGCGGAGCCGCCGAGGCCGACGAACTGCTGACCCGTGCCCTGAGCGAGGACCCCGAACTGGTGGAGGCATGGACGAACCGGGCCGCCGTCCGGTTCGAGCGCGGTGACGTGGCCGCCGCGCTCGCCGACCTGGACCGGGCGGTGGCGCTGTCGGCTGCCCCCGTGCCGCGCTACAACCGCGGCACCGCCCTGGCCCGACTGGGCCGGTGGGACGAGGCGGCCCGCGACTTCGCCCAGGCACTCGCCCAGCCCGGCCTGAACCGTGCCCTACGCCGGGACCTGCGCGCGGAACTCGCCCGTTGCCGCCGGGCGCTCGCTGGCTGACCCACCGGGAAGCCCGGCGTTCATCGTGCGCCGGTCTCCTCCGTCGCCCCCACCCTGTCCTCGGCGCCCCCGCCACCGAGGCAGCCGGGCGAATGGACAACGGAGAACACGGGTCCGGGGAACGTGGGTGAACGCCTGCCACTTTCTGCCACCCGGGTGAACCCCAGGTCGCGAGACTGGGCGCTCGCGCCCTCGTTGCTCGGGGGAAAGAGCATCGGTGTCCCAACCCGACGCACTGCGTGTGTCCGCAGGCTGTTGGCCTGCTGCTTCTCTCTGTCCGGGCTACCTGACCAGTCGCTCGTGCGCGCGTTCAACCTGTCCGGGCACGTGCTGCACTCGATCTTCTGGAACAACCTGTCCCCGGACGGCGGCGACCGCCCCGACGGCGAAGTGGCCGCCGCGATCGACGAGCACTTCGGCTCCTTTGACGGCTTCGCCGGGCAGCTGTCGGCGGCGACGAAGAGCGTGCAGGGCTCCGGACACTTACTCCGATCGACATGAGCAGGACAAACGGGGCGAGGAACGCAGCGTCGGCCGGTCAGCGCAGTGCGGCGGCGATCGCTTCGGCCGGGGTCGTGGTCGGCCGTCCGATCAGGCGCCGCAGGTCGCCGGAATCGGTGAACATCTCGTCGCGGCTCATGGCCAGATCAGCGTCAGCGAGAACGGGAACCAATTCGGCGGGTACACCCGCGTCGGTCAGCACCCGGGCGAACGCGTCGGCTGTCATATCGACGTACTCGATCTGCTTACCGGTGGCGGCCGAGATTGCCGCGGCCAACTCGGTGAGGGTGAAAGCTTCGTCCCCGCCCAGTTCGTACACCTTGCCGGTGTGGCCGTCGGCGGTTAGCACGACCGCCGCGGCGTCGGCGTAGTCGGCGCGGGTCGCGGCGCTGATTTTTCCCTGGCCGGTGGCCCCGACAACGGCTCCCCCCTCCAGCACCTGAGGGAGCTGGGCGGTGTAGTTTTCCAGGTACCAGCCGTTACGCAGCGACATCTGGGGGCAGCCGAGTACGGCAGCTGCCGTTCGTGATCTGAGCTGAGACCCTCGGAAACAGGTCCGGCCACCACATGATCATCTGTACGTTGTGGACAGCTTTAGACCTTTCGGTGGCCGAGAGGCTCAGCGTAGACGCTGCCCGGTGGCAGCGGCAGTAACGTCCGCGCCGCAGCCTGAAGCGGCCCGCTCTCCGCCGGCGCGACCCCATCGCGCCGGCCGCTTCACCCTGCCCATAAAGATCAACTGGAGTCACCTGGAGACTCCGTCTGCTGAAGATTAGCCGAGGGCCCGGCTTCCGATGGGGCGTTGTCTGAGTGGCCTTGCACCCGCGGCTACATGGAGGGTCTGGGTTGCTCGGGTGGGTTGCCGCGGGCCCGGACGCCGTCCGCGATGGCGACCCCCGCCAGGACGAGGGTGGCGGTGAGCCCGGCCACCAGAGTGGGTGCGAGCAGCAGAGCGGGGCCGGCGATGATCAGCGCGAGCAGCGCGACCAGCCGGGATGGTGACACCCGGCTGAACACCTCGTATTCAAATCGGGCTCGTCCGGTCAGGAACAACGCGGGGCCGCCGAGGATGACGCCGGCCAGCCAGGGGGTGGTGTGGTCGGTGGGGTGGGTGATGACGACCTCGAAGCCGGCGGAGGCGGCGACGACGCCGGCCACCATCAGCAGATGGGTGTTCGGTGCGGAACGCACGAATCCGCCGGGATCTCGGGAGGATTCGATGGTGGCCTTGAGTAGGGCGCCGGCGCGGTGGACGTAGATCTGCCACAGCAGCACGCTGACGGCGAAGGCCAGCACGAGCGCCGCTGTGCGGCCGATCGTCGCGTCGTTGTCGGAGTAGGTCAGAGTGGTGAGGAGGATGAGATCACCGAGGGCGAGAGTGAAGAACTGCTGGTAGCGCTCCGCCAAGTGGTCGGCCGCCACCGTGTACTGGGACGTAGGTACCCGACCGAGCCGGGGCGTGGGGTACCGGAGCCAGGCTGCCCCGTAGTCGACGGCGAGCGCCGCGGCCCACAGCAGACCCCGCGCCGTGCCCGCCACGAGACTGCCGGCGAGCCACGGTACTGCGGACACGACGAACCAGAAGGTGAACCGGCTGGAGCGCACTCGCGTCCTGCTGCCGTGCAGCGCGGCGATGAGGAAGATGCCACGCCCCACCTGGATCGCCACGTATGCGCCCGCGAAGATCAGGGCGTGATCGGAGAAGGCTCCGGGCAGCGAGCCAGCCATCAGGACGGTGCCGAGCATGACCCAGAGCGTCATGACGAAGATGGGTGGCCGCTGCGTGTGGTACAGGTCGGTCACCAGCGCGGTGACCGACCAGACCCACCAGATCGCCATCAGCAGCACCACGGTCTGGAAGGCCCCCACCCAGCCGAGATTCTGCGCCAGGGTTCTTGACGTCAGGGCGAGCGCGGCGACGAATACCAGGTCGAGAAACAGTTCCAAAAGGGTCGCCCGCTGGGGCCCCTCGCCCTCCCGGGCCAGCCCTACCGCTTGGTCGATCGTCATCAGGTTCCCGTCTACTGACTCCGGGTCCTCAGGACTGGAGAGGGACTGCAGTAGGGGAACTGACCGAGTCGGGTGGCAAGGAAGCCCCTGAACGACCTTATCGAGGGTGTAAGCCTCAATGCGGCAAAGATGCGGTTTGTCCTGTGCGATTGTGCCAGTCACTCGCGCCACGTGGGCTGCCCGTGACTACTGGCGGGGCCTGACCTGCCCGGGGCTGTGTCACAGATCCCGAGCAAGTGTGGTGAGTATGCCGCGGACGACCGGTTCGGCCCGCCGCACGCAGTCGCAGGTGTCGCCGTGCGCGTCGCGGTGCCAGGCGATGAGGTATTGCAGGGCGAGCTGGTTGACCTGGTAGTCGTGTTCGGCCTTCACCCGGTCGGTGTCGGCCTGGCGGTTCTGGCTCAGCAGGATCAGTGGGGCGGCGTAGGCGGCCTGGGTGGAGAAGAGCAGGTTGAGCAGGATGAACGGGTAGGGGTCCCAGCGGTGCAGCACGGCAGCGACATTGACGGCTATCCAGGCGCTCACGATGCCGGTCTGGATGATGATGAATCGCCAGGAGCCGAAGATCGAGGTGACCGAGTCGGCCAGCCGTTGTCCGGAGGTGCGGTGGTCGAGCCGGTACTGGTTAGCGGGGTGCCGGTGGTGACGTGGGTTCATGCCGACCGTCGCCCTTCCGGTTGATTGGTCTTCCGACCGGAGCCGTGCCGGAGCGGAAGTCCGCCGGCGGAGGTCGGTCGATGGCCTGGCCGGCCGGCAGCCGCGGTGCGTGCGCCGGTCCCGGGTCGTCGGTGTCGAGCATGCCGAAGCGCAGCACCAGGTACGGGTGTCCGAGGTTGGCCACCAGCCGCCGGATGGTCTGCCGGCTGTCGGCTACCTCGACGGGGGCGCTGATCGGGAGCACGGACACGCCGAGTTCGGTCGCGGTGAGCCAGGCCGACGACAGGGCCTCGCCCGCTCGTAGCCAGTCCATCGGCTGGTCGGCGCGGCCGTAGAGCACCGCGTAGGTGGCGTTGTGGTCATGCCCGGTGCTGACGGGCAGGTCGCCGCGGTGGCCGAAGTCGCGCCCGGGCACGGTCGTCTGCGGCGCATGGAGCGGAATCGCGGTGTCGGGAATGCCGGTGCCCGCCGGCCGGGAGCCGCCGGTCCAGTACGCCAGCTCCGCCTGCCACGCCGGCTCGGCGGTCTCTGTCTCCTGGGCATGGCTCGTCGCGGCGGCGAGATCCACCACCTGATCGGGTCGCAGGACGTGCAGCAACGTCGCTTCAGCCCGTGCCGCCGCGCTGATCGCCCCGAGATCGTCGGACCCGACCGGAAGGCCGGTGACGGGACGGCGGTCGGTGCGCCGGAGCCGGATGGTGTGCGTACGGCGGACGGCCTGGAGCTCGACGGGTGCCCGCCCGTCGACGCGCAGTCGCGCCAGATGGCCGGGGTCGGCCGGGTCGGGCATCCGGGCGACGGTGACGTGCCAGCCCTGCGCGGCCAGGCCGATCCGGGCGTGGTGCAGCGCGGCTCCGCAGCTCAGCGTGGCGAGCAGGGCGTCGGGGTCGGTGCTGTCGAGGACCCGGTCGTGGTCGATGAAGAGGTCCAGCCGGTTCCGGGCGATCCGCCACCGCCATGGCTGGGTGTTGAGGATCGACGGCGCGTGGCCCGCGACGGTGGCCGCATCGACCAGCGCCTGGGTCATGGATCCACTGCCGGTCGGGTGAGTCTGCGTGGACACGACGAGGTCCCTTCTCGGGCCTTCTCGCGCGGTCACCGGTACCGGCTGGTCGCAAGGGGCCCGCGTGGGCGAGGAGAGGGGAGGGGTGCACCGCGTCCGCTGAGGGTTGTCTTCCGGCCGGGGAGTGGGCCGTCATCGGGTCGGCAACCGTCAGGAAGGGCCGGCCTTGCGGTGGGTGGGACAGCCACCGGGGGCCCGGGCGACACGTTGAGCCTAGGCTCCGGTGGGACCGGTGACGAAGACCAGCGGACCGGTACCGGTGATGCCTGGTGCCGCCGATTCTCCCGCCGCCTTTTCGTACGGCAGCGCGTATGGTGGGGATGTCGCTCGGGTCCCCGGTGGCTGACCGCCCGCCGCCGCCTCCGATCCGCTCGATGTCGAGACCGACGTCCAGCGGCTTTCCCGGCAGGTGCCGAGGACCACGTCCTCCGTCGCATCGGATGTTGTGCCGGCACCGACCCACCCGTGTCCAGCAGGCCGCGGCACCGCGCGACGAGCAGAACAAGGAATGTGAGTGCGATGGCCTACATCGCCAGGAACCACAATGCAGCATTACGGAACGCCGTGCCGGCCGCCGGGTTGGCGCTGCTGGTACCGGACACCTCCGCACACCGGCCCGGCGTCGAGTCGGTGGGTGTCGGTCCGGACCGAGCCGGTGGAGCCGTGGCGAGGGCAGCGACCGAGGGCGACCCGCGGGTCGACGCCACGGTGCGGTACCTGCTCGCGGGCATCCGCCTCGCGCTGGGGTGGATATTCCTGTGGGCGTTCCTGGACAAGGCGTTCGGCCTGGGGCATGACACGACCGCCGCGAAGTCCTGGTTCAACGGAGGAAGCCCGACGAAGGGATTCCTGGGATCCGCGACGACGGGCCCGTTCGCCGATTTCTACCGCTCGATCGCCGGTGTCGGTCTGACCGATGTCCTGTTCATGGGCGCTCTGCTCGCCATCGGCGTCGCGTTGATCCTGGGCGTCGCGATGCGGCTGGCGGCCGGCGCCGGAGCACTCCTGACCCTGATGATGTGGACCGTCGTCCTCCCCCCGGCGAACAATCCGTTCATGGACGACCACCTCGTCTACGCCGCCGTGCTGGTCGTCCTGGCCCTGTCGGGCGCCGGCAACACCCTCGGTCTGGGCACCTTCTGGGCCCGGATTCCGCTGGTGCGACGCACCGGCTGGCTGAAGTAGACGACGTCAGGTGACAGCCTCCCGAGAGGAGTTCGGCATGACGGACCAGGCCGAGGAGCATGACCGGCGCATCGTGGTCGGAGTCGACGGATCACCGGGCTCACGGATCGCCCTGCGATGGGCGGTGGCCCAGGCGGAGCTGAGCAACGCACGGGTCGACGTGGTGGGCGCGTGGCACGACCCGGCGGAGTACGCATTCGCGTACGGGTGGTCGCCCGCGGTGTTCGAGGATGTGAGCATCGCGGCGATCACCGAGAAGATGCTGGTGGAGGCGGTCGCGGACGTGGCCAGCGGCGGTGCGCCCGTCCAGTTCACCACCCACGTGGTACGCGGGCATCCGGCTCAGGTGCTGCTGGACGCCGCGGACGGGGCGCAGTTGCTGGTGGTGGGCAGCCGGGGACACGGAGCCTTCGCCGGGATGCTGCTCGGCTCGGTCAGCCAGCACTGCGTACAGCACGCGTCGTGCCCGGTGGTGGTCGTTCCGTCGACGGACCGGACGGTCGACGAGGTCGGGAGCGGCTGAGGGACGCCCTGATCCGGCCTCCAGGAGCCATCGTGCCCAGCCGCTTCGAGGTTCTCGTCGCAGCCGGGCACGGTGACCGGGCCCGCGCCGTGCACCCGGTGCGCGGCGCGGCAACCCGGCACCGGCGCCGCCCGCGACGACCCGTGAGGGATGTCGCGGGCGGTGCCGGTGCACCGCCTCCACGGCGGTCGGTCAACTGCGGCTGAGGACCACCTTCGATGGCCGGCGCGATGGCGTAGGGTGGGGCGGAACGGCCGCCCTGGTCCCTGGTGGTGCCTCAGCCGCAGGCACACCACCAGGAGCATCGGATGCCTGTTTCCCCTGTCTACGTCGCCCCCGGTCCTGAATCGGTGAACGACCTCGTCAAGCGGGTCGCCGACCGTGACCGGGCCGCCTTCGGTCGCCTCTACCGCCGTCTCGTCCGCGTTGTCTTCATCCAGGTGTGTGAGGTGGTGCGCCGCCCGTCGGTCGCCGTCGCGGTGACCCGGGCGGTGTTCGTCGAGGTGTGGCAGCTTGCGCCGAGGTGCGCCGCCGGTCAGGTCGATGGTCTCGCGTGGGTGACGGCCATCGCCGATCGCCGGGCCGCGGAACGGCTTCGCGAGATCGATGGCCGCACTCCGCCCCTCGACGCCGGATACGACGAGTTCGTCGGTCGCGAACTGATCGCCGCGCTGGACGGCGAGCCGCCGGCACTGCTGGGCACGTCGGTTCCACCCACCACCGGATGACCGGCTGCCGACGGGCCTCGGCCCGGTGACACACGCGGTCACCGGGCCGAGCAGCCGTTCCTGTCGGTCAGCCCACCGGCACCGCGGCCGTCGTGGGCGCGGATTCGGGAAGGATCCGCCGGACGTCCGGCATCGTCGCTGTCTCCGCTGCCCGGGGGCGGGGCGCGACGACCGGCGCCGGCGGGGGCGTCGCGTGGTCGAGGAACCGCAGCAGTTCGACGGGGAACGGCATGACGAGGGTGCTGTTCTTCTCCGCGGCGACCTCCACCACCGTCTGCAACAGTCGCAGTTGCAGGGCGGCGGGATCGGCGGCCATGGTGGCGGCTGCCAGGGCGAGCTTCTCGGCGGCCTGGTACTCACCGTCGGCGGCGATGACCCGGGCGCGGCGTTCACGCTCGGCCTCGGCCTGACGTGACATGGAGCGTTTCATCGATTCCGGCAGCGCAACGTCCTTGACCTCGACGCGCTCGACCTTGACACCCCACGGACCCTCGGTGGGTGTGTCGATGATGCCGGTGAGTGGGTGGTGGAGAAGTCATTGGCGGGGCGGCGGCCGATCGAAGCGGTGCTGCCCCCTTCGTTGTCCCACACCGCGTCCGCGGCGGAGCCGGTCGCCGTCGCGGCCCGGGGCCCGACCGGTGCGCCGGCCAGGATGTCGGGCGCGCGCCTGAGGTTGGTCGGGTCGGCGGCGGTCGCCATCGCCCACTCGGCTGCCGCCCGTGGCGTGGCGGGCGGTACCACCAGCAGATCGACCTGTATGTCGCGGCCGGTGGTGGCGACCAGCAGGGCGGGGTCGAGGGTGTCGAACCAGCCGATTCGGACCATGTCCGGTCCGACGGTGAACCGGCGGGTACGGCCTTCCCAGGTGTGGATGTTGAGCATGAGATGCCGGATCCGGCCGTGGCGTTCGGACAGGGCGAGGACGAGGCCGGGGAGTTCGGCGGCCGGGTCCCAGGAGCGCGGCCACCACCCGCCGTCCAGGACCGCCCGGTCCCGGGTGGGGGCGAGGACGAGCCGGGGCGCGGACGGCGCCGGCGCGGGGGACGTGGCGAGTCGTCGCGGGCTGACGGACATGGCTCAGCCCCCCTCACGCGGTGGGCGGGACGGCAGCGGGACGCCGATGACGTCGGTCGTCGACGGGGGAGTCGGGCCGGACCCGGCCGGGTCGCCCGGCTGCGTGACGGGACGGCGGTCGAGCATCCTCAGCTGCACGATCCGGGCGGTGCCGGGCAGGGCGACGAGCAGGACCCCGAAGACCGCGGCCAGCAGCAGCGCCACTCCCATCGGCAGGGTGCCGTGTGCGCCGAGGAACGACACCTCGGCGCGTTGCCCGTTCTGCAGTACGAAGATCAGGAGCAGCAGGAGCACGACCGCGAACACCACGGCAGCGACCCACACGCCGCCGATTCGTGAGCGCTTCACCGGCCGCCGCGGGGGCACTG
Organism: Micromonospora sp. DT227; assembly: GCF_049841835.1. Taxonomy (NCBI): domain Bacteria; kingdom Bacillati; phylum Actinomycetota; class Actinomycetes; order Micromonosporales; family Micromonosporaceae; genus Micromonospora; species Micromonospora sp. DT227. The sequence continues at coordinate 1,076,982 of NZ_JBNCLA010000001.1, forward strand.
CGCGAGAAGCATCGGTGCCGCCACGGGCGCCTGGCGAGAAGGATCGAACATGACTGTTCCGAGGTGCGGTCATCACGAACCGCCGCCTTCCGATGAGGATCTGGCGCGCCTGGACGCCGTGGTGCGCTGGCGCGTCTGGATGATGACGGGCCTGCGACCGACTGTCGCGGTCCGACGTGCCGGTGCGAGGGAAATGCCTGGCCAGGAATGCGACGGAGATCCGGCGGCCTGACCGGTGCATGGGATGCGGCGGGTGGCCAGCACGGTGACCTCGATCGGTGGGGGTGCGTCCGCCAGCGGCGGACTGTCCAGCCACCGGGGTCCCGAGCGACACCGCAAGCGTACGCTTCCGCGACCGGCTCGTCAGCCGCCGGAGCCGTCGCGGGTCCGGTGGGCCGCCGGTCGCGCCGTGGCGTCACGCGGGAGTACGGTGTGACCGTCGCCCGGGACCTCGGCGCCGTACGGCAGTGCGTCCGTTCGACTGATCCGGGTCGGAGTCAGCAGTGGGCAAGGGCAATCCGGGGCGCGGCGATCCGATGAACGTCGATCGTCGGCGGCTGTGGGCTGTTCTCGTCGATGCCGCCCGGGGTGGCGCCGTCGCGGTCGATCATGTCTGCGCGGCGGCGGTCTCGGTTGCGGGCGTCGACTCCGCCGCCGTCGCAGTGGTCCTCGATGCCACGCCGCGCGAGCTGCTGTACGCCACGGACCGGACCGCGTCGGAGCTGGAAGAGCTGACCCTGACCCTCGGTGAGGGGCCCGGCATGGACGCGACCACCGGTGGACCTGTCCTGGTCGCCGATCTGACCGTGCCGGAGTGCCGGAACCGCTGGCCGGTGTTCGCGCCCGCCGCGGTGCTCGCCGGGGCCGGTGCGGTATTCGCGTTGCCACTTCGGGTGGGCGGGATCCGCCTCGGTGTCCTGGACCTCTACCGGGTCGGTGCCGGTGAACTCGGGGCGGAGCAACTGGCCGACGCACTGGTCCTGGCGGACACGGCATGCGCGGTGCTGCTCGACGACGCGACGCGCCACAGGGTGGACCAGGACGATCAGTGGCCCGAGGGGACCGGCCTGCACCACCCCGAGGTGCACCAGGCGACTGGCATGATCACGGTCCAGTTGGGAGTGACGGCGGCGGTGGCGCTCGTCCGGTTGCGCGCCTACGCGTACTCCCAGGACCGGCGCCTCCGGGACGTGGCAGCCGACGTCGTCGCCCGCCGCCTGCGTCTCGGCCCGACCGGGACACCTGGTGGCCGAAATGGGTGAACAGGGGATCGGCGCCAGTACGGCGCGTTACGGACCATCCCGCCGGGCGACCGGCGGAGACACAGATAGACGAGGTGACTGACATGGCCGAGACCCCGCTGGCCGACATTTTCGTGGAGATGGCCGACACTCTCGTCGACGACTTCGACGTGATCGAGTTCCTGCACGTGCTGACCGAGAGGTGTGTCGAGCTGCTGGGTGTGTCGGCGGCCGGGCTGCTCCTGACCGACCAGCGGGACACGCTGCAGTTGGTCGCCGCCTCCTCCGAACGCACCCGACTGCTGGAGCTGTTCCAGCTCCAGACCGACCAGGGGCCCTGCCTCGACTGCTTCCGTACCGGGCAGCCGGTGTCGGTCGCCGACCTGACCCGGACCACCGCCCGATGGCCGAGGTTCACCGCCGCCGCGGCCGAGGTCGGCTTCGCCGCGGTGCACGCCCTGCCCATGCGCCTGCGCTCCGAGGTCATCGGCGCGCTGAACCTCTTCGACGTCCGGCCGGGGGCCCTCGACGAGGACAAGCTCCGCATCGGTCAGGCGCTCGCCGACGTGGCCACCATCGGACTGCTGCAACACCGCGCCATCCACCGGCGTGACATCCTCACCGAACAGCTACAGACCGCCCTGAACAGCCGCGTCCTGATCGAACAGGCCAAGGGCGTTCTCGCCGAACGCCTACAGGTGGACGTGGGTCAAGCCTTCGCGATCCTGCGCGACGGTGCCCGCAGCCGCAACCGGCGACTGTCCGAGCTGTCCCAGGCGATCGTCGACGGCTCCGAGCAGCTCGCGCCGGGGCCGGTCACCCACCGGTCCGGCTGACGCCCGGGTTCGACACCCGAGTGCGCTTCCCAGAGCCCATCCGGGTGTCGGTCGGGGGGATGAAGGCGTACGGTTACGGTGTCGCCCGGGTCCCCGGTGGCCGCTAGTCTCGCCGCCACCAGCCCGTTAGGGGCATTGGAACAATGGTCACCTCCGCCGTGACATCCACAGCCGTTTCGTCCCCTCCACCGCTGAGCCCGACCACGGGGAACAGCGAACACCTGTTGCGTCAACGCGCAGCCCTGAACGCCGATGATCCCGACCGCGCAGGGCTGCGTAACCGGATCATCGAGGCGAACCTGCCGATGGCGGGTCGACTGGCCCGCCGGTACACCGGCCGCGGGGAGTCCTACGACGACCTGGCGCAAGTCGGCGCGCTCGGCCTGATCAAGGCCGTCGACGGATACGACAGCAGTCGGGGCGTGCCGTTCGCCGCCTATGCCGTTCCGACCATCCTCGGCGGCATCCGGAGGCACTTCCGCGACACGGCGTGGGCGATCCGGGTCCCGCGGGAGGCCCAGGAACTGGGTGCACAGGTGCCCGAGGCTCGGGGCAGGCTGGCGCAGCAACGCGGTCGCCAGCCGACGGATCGAGAGCTCGCCGACGACCTGGAGGTGACCGTCGCCCAACTCGGGGCCGCCGTCGCCGCCCTCGGTGCCTACCGCCTGGTGTCGCTGAGCGAACCGCGGCCCGGTGCCGACGGCACCGATCGTCGGGCGCTCAGCGGCGCCGCCGACGCGGGATACACCGGCGTGGACGATCAGCTCACCCTCGGGCTGCTCCTCGCGGCTCTTCCCCCACGCGAACGCCGGATCCTGACCATGCGGTTCTACGGCGACCTGACCCAGGCGCAGATCGCCACCCGGGTCGGGTTGTCCCAGATGCACGTCTCCCGGCTGCTGAGCCGTTCGCTGGCCCAACTGAGAGCCGGGATGCTCCGCTGACCGATCGCCGGCCGGACCGCTCAAGCAATCAGGCCGAATCGTCGAGATCACCAGGAGACGATGACGTGGCCGTTCGTCCGATCGCCACTACCGGGTCGCCGCCGGTCAGCGGGACATCCACCCCCTTGACCTTCGGGGGGCGGGTCAGGCGGGCCCTTGACGTCCGCGCGCTCCGCCTGCGGGTGTTCTTCCTGGTGGCCGTCCTGCTTCTGCCCTTGGTGCTCGTCGCGACGTTCGCCGACCGCTGACCGCTGACCGCTGACCACGACCGTCCCGAACGACTGATCGAGGGGATAGACGATGAGGATCGCCAGACACCGGATCGTTGCCGCGCTGCGCGAGCGCGGACAGCAGACCAGAGCCGAGTGGGTCGAGCGGGAACTGCCGGAGCGGGTGGACCCCGCCAAACACGCGGGGCTGCTCGCCACCCTGCGTCTCGATCCGGCCGACCTCGCCGACGCGCCGTCCCGGTGAGGGTTGCCCTGCTCGGTCCGGTCGCCTGGCGCACGCCGCCCCACCGCTACGGTCCCTGGGAGCACGGCCGGCTGATCCGCTCCGCCGACGTGGTCGTCCTGCCCTACGACTCCCCGCGAACAGGTCACCTCGGGGGTGCTCATCGAGGCGGTGGCCGCCGGGGTACCCGTCGTGGCCACGGCCTTCCCGCACGCCGTCGAGCTGCTCACCGGCGGCCCCGGTCTGGTCGTACCGCATCAGGATCCGGTGGCACTGGCCGACGCGATCCGGCGGATCCTGACCGAACCGGGCCTGGGCGCGCGGCTGGCCGGCCGCGTCCGGCCGCTGGCCGCGAACCTGCGCTGGCCTGCGGTGGCGGCCCGCTACGGCGCGCTCGCCGAGCGGCTCGTCGCCGCCCGCCGTCCCGCGGTCAGCGCGGCGTCGGCGTGACCGCGACCACCGGGCTGCCCAGCATGCCGGGCAGCGGCCGCCGGCATCCGACGCCCCAGCCGAGCTTCGCGCACCTGAGCCGGTTGAGTGACGACACCGGCCTGTTCGAGCACGCCCGGCACGCCATCGCCCGCCGCGAGCACGCCCGGCACGCCATCGCCCGCCGCGAGCACGGCTACTGCACCGACGACGTCGCGCGCGGCCTGGTCGTCACCTGCCGCGAGCCGGAGCCCGCAGCGGAGGTGCTCCGGCTGGCGGAGCGCTACCTCGCGTTCCTCACCCACGCGCAGGACACCCGGGGCGCCTTCCGCAACCGGCTCGGCCACGACCGGCGCTGGGCCGACGAGCCCGGGCTCGGCGACTGGTGGGGTCGCGCGCTGTGGGGGCTCGGCACCGCCGCGGCCCGCAGCCCCGCGCCGTGGATCCGCGAGGAGGCGCTCGTCGCGTTCAGCCGGGGTGCCACCCGACGCGCCCCGACCCCGCATGCGATGGTCTTCGCCGGGCTCGGCGCGGTCGAGGTGCTGCGCCGCCACCCGGCCCACGCCGCTGCGGCCGCACTGCTGGCGGACGCGGCCAGCACGATCGGCGCCCCCGGAGCCGACCCGCTCTGGCCCTGGCCACAGGCACGGCTGACCTATGCCAACGCGGCCCTCGCGGAGGTCGTGATCGCCGCCAGCCAACTGCGCCACGACGGTCCGTCCCTCGACGGCGGCCTGCGGATGCTGACCTGGCTGCGCGACCTCCAACTGCGCGACGGGCGGCTGTCGGTCGTACCCGCCGACGGTTGGGAACGCGGTGCGTCGCGGCGGCGCCACGATCAGCAGCCGATCGAGGTCGCCGCGTTCGCCGACGCCTGCGCCACCGCCGCCGACGTCACCGGCGATCCCGCCTGGGAGGCCGGGGTGCGGCAGGCGGTGGGGTGGTTCCTCGGTGACAACGACGTTGGCACGCGGATGTGGGATCCGGCGACCGGCGGCGGCTACGACGGGCTGACCGCGCACGGACCCAACCTCAACCAGGGCGCCGAATCCACCCTCGCGCTGATCTCCACCCTCCAGCACGCCCGGCGGTGGTCGTGACCGACACGTTGGCAGTCCGGCACGGCACCAGTGCCGCGCCGACGGCGAGACCATCGGCCTGACCTGCCTGGGCGGTGCGAACCGGTGGCAGGAACCGGTGCCGCTGCACGCCCCGCGGGACAGTTGGGAACTGATCCAGGTCGGCAACTGCGGATCCCCCATCGCGACCGACGCCGGCTGGCTCGTGCTCACCCACGGCGTCGGCTCATCCACGCCGACGAGCTGCGGTTGCCGTACGGGACCAGCGACGCCCGGGTCGGTTCCGTCACGGTGTTGGTGGCCGCGCTCCTCGATGCGATGGCACGATCGCCGTACCGCCCCGCCGCACCGGCAGCGGAGTAGGCTGGGGGCGTTCGCCCCGGACCCCGGCGACGTGCTTCGCGTCCATGCCGGGAGGATCCATGAGCACCATCGATCAGACAATCCCAGCGGCGCCGCCAGGGGCGCGGCGCCGTCGTGGCAGCGACTACGCCGAACTGTTGAGTCGGGTGCGCCGGGCGGGTCTGCTCGACCGTCGCCCGACCTACTACCTGGTCCTGATCGCCGCCAACGCCGCGCTGGTCGTCACGGGCTGGACGATCTTCGTGCTGGTGGGGGACTCGTGGTGGCAACTGGTCACCGCCGCGTACCTCGCCGTGGTCTTCACCCAGAGCGGTTTCCTCGGCCACGATGCCGGCCACCGGCAGATCTTCCGGTCCAGGCGCGCCAACCACCTGGTCGGGCTGGTGCACGGCAACCTGGCCATCGGGCTTGCCTTCGGCTGGTGGGTCGACAAGCACCATCGCCATCACGCCCACCCCAACACCGAGGGCCGCGACCCCGACATCGCGGGTGAAGCTCTCGCGTTCACCGGGGCGCAGGCCGACCGGCGGCGCGGTGCGGGACGGTTGCTCGCCCGCCACCAGCGGCTCCTGTTCTTCCCGATGTTGTTGCTCGAAGCCGTGTCCCTGCACGTGGCCAGCGTCCGTGCGTTGTCCCGGTCCACCTACCGGGAGCGTGGCCGGGAGGCGCTGCTGCTCGGGCTGCACGCCGCCGCATACCTCACCGCGGTCTTCGTGGTGCTGTCCCCGCCGCGCGCGGTGGCCTTCGTCGTCGTACAGCAGGGCCTCTTCGGGCTGTACCTGGGATGTGCCTTCGCCCCCAACCACAAGGGCATGCCGATCCTCGGTGCGGACGAGGAGGTGGACTTCCTCCGCCGCCAGGTCCTCACCTCCCGCAACGTCCGTGGCAACCGGCTGACCGACTTCCTGCTCGGCGGCCTGAACCACCAGATCGAACACCACCTGTTCCCCAGCATGCCCCGCGCCGCACTGCGCCACGCCCGGCCGATCGTCCGCGCCTTCTGCCGCGAGCACGACCTGCCCTACGTCGAAACCGGGCTGCTCGACTCGTATCGGCAGGCGCTGCGCCACCTGCACCGCGTGGGGCGCAACGCCCAGCCGGCCGGAGAATTCGCGTCATCCGTCGAGCTGACCGGACCGACGGGACCGACGGGACCGGCGGCGCGGCTGCGCGAGGCGGAGAACGTCGATCGTCGATGACATGCGCGTCGTCGGCCGGGGGGCGAGTAGGGCCTGAGGGGCGTCCCCAGCTTTTCGCTCAGGGCGACCTCGCTCGGGCCGGACCGGCTACCGCAGAGCACGGACTCGCCTGCTGGGCCCGGCCGCGATCGCCAAAGGGCGGGGGAGGCCCGCAGGCCACCGCGGGCGTACCGGCGTGACGCCCCGACAGCCGACGCCGACGGCAGCAGACTCCAGGAGTCTGTCCGGACCCGCGCCCAGACATCGAAAGCCCTGACCCACTACTCCCGATCACGCGCCTACTACGACAAGAAGAGAGCCGAAGGAAGACCCACCGCCAAGCCACCGCCGCCCTGTCCAGACAACGCCTCAACGTCCTCTGGCCTGCATCCGCGACAAGACCCCCTACCAGCCCAAACCGCTAAGATCAGCAGAGGTGGCGCTGTGTGACTCGCGTAGAGACACCTCCAGCGGATGCCAACCGGGGTGAACCGGTGCCGACGCGGGTCACTGCGGCCGATCGCCGGTCGCAACCGGGGTTCGTGTGCTCCGGGTGTGGTCCTGGGCTGGGCGAACGGCGGTCCGGAGAACGTGGGTGAACGTGGGCCACTCCCTGCCACCCCAGGTGAACCCCCAGGTCGCTAGACTGGGCCCTCGCGCCCTCGTAGCTCAGGGGATAGAGCATCGGTTTCCTAAACCGTGTGTCGCAGGTTCGAATCCTGCCGGGGGCACCAGGCAAAACGTAGATCCATTGATCTTGTGATCGATGGGTTGGCATCACCTTGGCATCACGACTTCTGCGACACGCCGAAATCGTGATGCCGGGCGGTGCCCGGTGGGCCCCAGCTCCCACCGGGCCGCCGGCGGTCACCGCCGAAGGCTACGCACGTTCGATCCACCGTCGCGCAACTCCGCGGCCCGCTTGTCCAGGGCTACCTGCGCGCGGGCCAGGGTGCCCTCCGCGCTTCGCATCGCGCCGAGTTGGCGCTCGACTGCGGCCACCCGCTTCGCGGTGGACCGGGCGACTCGGCCGGCCGCGGCCAGGCTGCCGCACCGCTCGTCGATAACGCCCTTCAGCTCGTCGACCGCCTCAGCGATCTGGCCGACTGACTCGCTGACGTCGGTGACCATCTTCTTGATCTCGGAGATGTCCTCCTGGGCCGACGCGCGGTTGCTGCCCTCCAGGAGCGCCGAGCTGAGCAGCAGGCACAATGCGCCGATGACGAGGGTGCCCGAGAGGACGCCGCCGACGGCTACGCCGCTGCTGGGCACTTCAACCTTCGACGCGAGGAGGGCGAGAAGCCCACCGAAGGTCATGAATCCGAGTAAACCGGCAACGAAGCCGGCGACCTTCCAAGCGAAAACCTTGCGCATGGTTGCTCCAACCAGAGTTGCGGGGAGGGGGTTGGAGGTTGTGCACCTCCTGGGCGCGGCGTCGTCTGAACGCTTGCCCCAGTGACCGCGAGGGCGGTCCTGGGCGGCATCAAGCGGGCCGGGAGCCGGGAGTCGGCTGCCGGCCGGTCGCCGTGACATCCGGGTGCCGGGTCGTGCCCACGAGCCGCAGCTCCGGGAGCGCGGGCCCGGCCGAGCGAACGCCAGCCGGACTCGTGCCAGATGCCGAAGCCTCGATCCCGCCACGCGCGGGTTGTTCCACGGGGTTGTCGCCGCCGAACTGAGGAGCATCTTCGGTTGTGTTCACGTCGCCATCTGACGCGGTGCCAGGTAGACCGGCAGCAGCCTGCCGGCATTTCCATTGCTCGCCTCGGTCAACGGACGACAACGAGGACGTAGGAACGCTGGTCCCATGGGTGGCGCCGATGGCGACGGTATGAGTGCTGGTCCCGGTCCTCGAAGCGGTAGGGGCCGGCTTGGTAGCGAGCGGGCCGCCTGGAGCGGCCTGGGGAAGGGCGGCCCGAGGCGGGGAGCCGGTTACTGGATCCGGAGTGGTCGGTGAACTGGCCGGAGGCGTGGTGAGGGCGCCACCGACGATGGGCACGCGCGGATCATTCAGCACGGGACCGGTGACCGGCTCGGTGAGATCCAGGACCGGATCCAGGACAGGTCCAACAACAGGCCCCATCTGTTCGACGATGGGCCGCAGTTGCTGGTCGACCTGCTGGACGACCTCGCCTACAACGGGTACGTCGACGACCTCGCGGAGCACCGGGCTTACGACCTTGTCGGTCACGGGACGCGTGGTGGTCAGCACCGGGTCAGTGATCGGCTTCAAGGGCTTAGTGGCGGCCTTCGTCAGCCCGCCGACGACTTCGAGGCCACCGCGGACGGGTCGGGTGCTGGCCCTTGGGGGGCGTCGCTTCGTCGGACTCGTCGGGCCATTCTGGGTGCTGGCGGCCACGCGCTGGGACTCGGGCCGTTCCGTCGCCTGCGTGCCCTTCTCGTCTCGTGTACGTGACGGGTTGCGGTCGCGAGATTGCTGGGGATGATGTCCGGCGTTCGGCTCGCTATCTGCCGCCTGCCGGTCTTCTGGCCGAGGGGCATCGCCCTTTCGGAGGTTGGGCGGCGCGGGAAGCACTACCTTGATGACGTCGCCAACGCTCACCGTGAGGTTGTGGACGACCGTTGGTCGCGGCTTGTCAGAGGCGCTGGCTTGCCCGGGTGTTGCAGCGTCGAATGCGAGGGCGGCGCCGGCCATGCCGAGGCACAGTGCGCCGAGGCGGAGCGCGGTCCTCATTGACCTCAAACGCATCGCGCCAGCACCCCCCGGTGGCTGAGACGTTCCACTTCTCTTCGTGCCGCAACCGGTTCCGCTCGATCTTCAAGGTCCCGGCGGCGGGATTGTTAAGGCTGTACCTTTTCTCAAAAGTCGCGGACAGCAACATGCAGAGAACGCACTGTTCACCATTTGCACACAGTGACTGACTTCGCCAATGTCACCCTCCCGTGCGGCTCCGTACACTCTTCGTGATCATGGACGGGCTTCGCGGGCCGATCTTCGGCCTTGCTCAACTGTCGGCAACGACCTGCGCGAACTCGAACGGTGCCGCGGGGAACCGGAAGGTGCGCCGTCCGATAAGCGCAAAATGCGCGAGGACTGCTCACGTTCAGAGCCTGCCGAGCGCTCATCTCTCGGATGACCGCGTCCCCAGCGACGCGCCGCAGCGCCTTGACTCTGCCGAGAAGTACCTACGTGCCAGCGCCGCAGACCGGTCCGATACCACCGGCATCCACGAAGCCGCAGCGGCCACAGCAGCGGCACACCAGCCACCGACAGCGAATCCCCGAGGGAGTGCGCCAGCACACCCCACCCGACTGCGGCAGGAACCCACCACCACACGCCATCGCTGGCGACCACCACCGCCACCGTCGCCACGGCAGCGAACACCGACGCCCCGAAACGGCCCCGTAGCTGCCACGGCAGCACCCCACGTACCGCCAATCCGACCGTCGCCCAGATCACCGGACCAGCAACCCACCCGCCCACCAATGCGACCCCAGAAGCAAGCAACAACGCGACGACAGCGGCGAACACCAGCGTGTGCGTGATCCCGCGATGCCCGTCGTTCAGTCCTCGCCGCGCGCAGTGCTCGCATGTAAGCACCTGCAACCGCGCCGACGCGCCCCCGATCCGCTGGGCGAGCCGCTGCGTCGCCGGGCCCCCCGACCAGGAGATGGTGGACCGCGGAAAGTCGATGTCCGGGATCAGTGATGCGCCGGCGGTTACCGCGGCGCCAGCGAGCGCCACGCTGATCGACGGGGGGTGGCCGATCGTCGGAAGGAACGCGCACCCGGCCAGCCAACTCGCTGCGCTGGTCCAGCAGTGCGTGCGCGCCATCATGGGGTGTCCGCCTTCAGGTGCACGATGACCGGTGCGGGTAGGAACCGCTCAGCGCGGGTGGAGTGGCGTTCGGTGAACTGGTGCTCGACGTCCACCACGCGGTACCGGCGGCGTCCCCACAGGCTGTGCTCCAGCACGACGGCCTGGCCCTCGGCCGGCACCGTCCCGTACTTCGTGCTGCCCACCTCTCGGCCGTCGGAGACGAAGTTCAATGTCATCAGCATCTTCTTGCTCCTACGATTCGTCGCCGCGGTAGACGTAGACGCCTCGCGGCCCGCCGGGCTGGTGGATCTTCCTGTCCTCCACGGCCTTCTTCAGGGCGGGGTAGATGGAGGTGCGTTCCTCCCAGGCAGTGCCTTCTCGGGTCATCCGAGCGAGGATCCCGCCGGGCTTGATGCCCGCCTCTCCGGCCTCCTTGATGATCTGGAGCATCCGGTCGTAGCGGCTGGCCTTCCCAGGCACCTCGGGTTCCGTCGGCTTGTACTCGACCTCGTCGGCGGTCACCTGGTCGAAGTGAGCGACGATCGCTTCCCACTCCTCGGCGTACGGATCCCGCCCGGCTGGCTTGGAGTCCGGCCGAGCTTCGCGTCGCCCGTCGCTGTCGCGGTGCCGGGTGCGCTGGAAGAACCGCCCCCCGCGCTCCCGTGCGCGCCGGTCCGGCTCTGACGCAGTCGGGGTACCGGCGGCCGGTGCTGCCGGCTTGGGCGTGACCGGCACACCGGCCGACACCAGTTGGTCGTCGATGTCCTCGTCCGTCCAGTCGTCATCGAGGTCGTCGCTGTAGAGGTGCGCGGCGCGGTCCTCGCTCCACCGGTCGTTGTAGCCCTGGCCGTCGCCGAGCGCTCGCACTGCGGCGTCGATCGTGGTGGCCCCGGCCGCGTCGAGAGGTGCGGGAAGGAGAGCGTGCTCGGTCGCAGCCCGGTAGATCAGGTCCAGGCAGTCTCGGTCGTCGCCCATGAAGAACGACTTGCCGGGGGCGATGCGTCCACCGTCGCCGTTCTGCACGAGCACTGCGCCACGGGTGGCGAAGTTCTTCAGCTTGGTCAGCAGCTTCGCCGCGACAGTGTTTCCCTGGAACACCGACTGCGCGTCCTGGGGGTTGGTCACGCCGAGGCCGATCCGCATCTCGCACTGCGACTTGAGGTCACCGCCCCCGATCATGGTGACGGTGGCGCGCTGCGTTGCGAGGACGAAGTCCACGGCCTCGCTGCGGCCGAGCTGGATGCAGGAGGTCAGCAGAGCGACCAGGTCGGACAGCTTCGGGCCGCGACCCTGCGGCTTGGCGTGCCGGCCGACGAGCGCCGCTACCTCGTCGCAGATCACGATGACGGCGGGACGCCGCCGCGTCGGCTTGACCTTGGTGCCGCCGTAGCCGGCGTTGCTGCGCTGCTCGATCAGGGCTTTCGCGGCGGTGAGCATCCGGTATGCCTCCACCGCGGTGGTGGCCACCCAGTCCAGGACGGGGCGCTTGACCGTGCCGTCAAGCCACGGCCGCAGCCACGGCTTGGCCGCACGGCCGCCCTTCAGGTCGATCATCCAGAGCACCACGTCGGTGCAGCGCGAGAGCTGGTAGATGATCACGTTGAGCAGGTTCGTCTTGCCCCTGCCCCGCACGCCGACGATCAGAGCGGCGATCTCGCGCAGCTTCAGCAGGATGGGCGCCCCGTCGGCGAACAGGCCCACGGGGAAGGCGTCGTTGACCGACAGCTCGGTGTGGTCCTCCGGCATCGGCAGCGTCTGGGTCAGGATGTCCTCGACGTCGAAGTACACCCACACCTCGCCGGCAAGCTCACGGCCGCGCGCGTCGACGGCCGGCTCCACGGTGATCGATCCGGCGGGCATGCCGGCGGCGATCTCCAGGTCCTCGGCCTTGTTCGCCAGGGTCCGCGTCTTGACCCTGCCGTTGACCGGCAGAGACATGTGGAGCGCGAAGCCGGCGCGGGTCGGAACCCGCTCCCGGAACCGCATCCCCTTGATGTTGATCGACGTGAAGAGGGCTTCCCACTTCGCGGCGTCCGGGTCGACCGGCTTCGCCGGGGTCACCTGCACCGGCGGGGGCGTGGGAGCAGTGCGGAAGGCCCGCCACCGGGCCTCGTGCAGAAGCTGGGCGTGGCGCATCCCGGGGTAGCCGGCCGTGAACAGAACCAGCCCGCCGGCCCAGATCAGCAGGGGGATCGGCCCGTACATCTGCACGATCGCGACAACGGTCAGCCAGATCCCCGAGACCGCGCCGGTCGCCCCCATGTAGAGGCGCGCGACGTCGGCGAACTTTTGGCCGGCGGCGCTGAGGACCCCGGCGACGGTAGCGAGCAGGCCGATGAAGATCGTCGCCAGGGCCAGTCCCCAGGTCGGATACTGGCCGATCTTCCGGGCGGTCTCGATGCCCGAGCCGAGCGCGAGCACAACGAGCGCGCCGAAGAGGGGATGCAGGAACGCCCGCCTGCGCCAAGGCCTACCGAGCCACGTCAACGGCTTGACCTTGATGGGCCGCTGCGTGGCCGGCGCCTTGCCGGTCTGGGTGGTCATCGCTGCATCCCTTCCTCGTCGCGTCGGGCAGTAGGGGGTCAGACGTTCGCCGACTCTTCGGCCGGCCGCGGGTCCTCGTGGCGTCGGATGTCGGCCTCCTGGACCTCGCGCCACGTGGCGTAGACGTCGTCGCCCTCTTCGCCGACTTCGGTGAGGCCCAACGCGACGTCGGCGACGTAGTCGGAGACCTCGGCCTCGGCGAAGGTGTCGCTGTCGAGCTTTTGGCCGAACCCGCCGACGACTTCACCGATCTGGCGGAACGCGGGACCCATCGTCTGGAGCAGGTGGTCGGTGTCGGGCACACCCTCACCCGGGCCGGGCATCTCCCAGTTGCCGAGCTGGTCACGGAAGGTGTCGACGATGGTTTCCCAGATGGGATGCAGGGCGACGTCGTCGGCCATGGCGGGTCCTTTCACAGGGCGAGGGGTAGGCACGGCCGGGGCGTCGAAGCGACGCGCCGGCGAGAGGAAGGTCGGGGCGGTCGACGGGGCGGGCCGCCCGGGTCGCTGCACGGCCGGCGGCTCACCGACGTGATCTGGTTTGGTCACCAGCGGAGGCTTCGCGCGCGCGGCGGCCTCCTGCCGCTGAGCCTCCAGGACGGCGGCCTTGGCGGCTCTCTGCTCTTCGGTCTCCGGCGCCCACATCCAGCCGGGGATACGCCGCAGGACGTCACCGATGGACCGGGCGAGTGACGACAGGGCCATCGTCAGGAGGGTGCCGACACCGACGACTCGCAGGATCCGGGCGAGCCGCGACGAGCGGATGCGCCTCCAGGCCGCCACGAGCGGCCGGCGAAGCTGCCGGCCGAACCAGCGAGCCGGGCGGACGGTCGCCGCGACCAGACCACGACCGACGCCGCGCCGGACGCGCACCCACCGATCCCGGCGACGCGCCCGGCGGGCGTCGGCGCGGTCACCGCCCTCCCTCAGCCGATTGCGGAGCTGGTTGACGCGGTGTTGCTGACGAGCGGCGCGCATCGGCTCCTGCCGGCGGCGCAGTCGGTCAAGTGCCCGACCGGCGAGCGTGGTCGGTCGGGCACCGGCGGGCCGACCGACCGTCGACCGACTCGCCGAACCGCGAGTCGACCGACCGACCGAACCGACCGACCCGGCCGCGTTAGTCGGCTTCCGGCCGGCCGACCGCAGTCGCCCTGCCTTAGGTGTCGCCGACGTGGACCGACCGGCTGTCGACCGCCCGCCGGTCGCTCGGCGGCCCGTCGCGGCGGAGGCAGCAGCCGCGCGTCGAGCGGCGGCGCGACCACGACGTCCGGCGAACATCCCACCAGTACGGCCGCCTGACCGGCCCGACGGGCTGGTGCGCGCGGGGCGGCGTAGCGGCCAGCCGTTGCGGTTCTGGCTCTTGCGGGGCCCGTTCTTGAGTCGCCGCTTGTAGTCGGCGAGCGCGACGGGTCCGAGGATCGCGCCCGCCCCTGCCGTGCCGCCGGCGAGGGCCAGGCCCACGCCTCCCCAGATGTTGAAGACGCCGAGGCCGGCGATCACCGCGGTCAGTAGACCCGCGCCGGCGACGAGAGCGGAGATGCCCTCGCGCGGCTGGTCGATGTCCAGCTCCGGGTCCGAGCCGGTGGGGATCCACATGGACAGGTCCGGGGCTTCCGGCATGTCATCGGGCTCGGGTGTCCAGGAGGCCGGATCGGGGAGGCTGGGCGTTTCGGCGGTGCCTCCAGGGATGGTCTCTACGGGCTCGGTGTCGGTGTCCATCGCGTCCCTCCTTCCTCCTGCTGGGGTGTCGGATGTAGGGCCGACATGTCGATTTCGCGGGTGGCTGTCGCCGTGTTTTTGCAGGTCATGGATGGCTGTTTGGGTGTGTTGTCGGGTGCCGACATACGACATCCGACATGCGCCTTCGGCACGCGGTTCGGGGACCGGGCGAGCCGGAGGCGGACGGCAGCGGGCCGTAGCGAGGGCTCGCCGGTGACCGCCACCGGCAGATGTTCATCAGGGGTCACACCCCGGCCTGGACGGGCTCGGCGCTGAGTCCGGCGTGGATGTCGGCGCGGTCGTCGTAGGCGGCGATGGCGTTCTTGGCCCGGTCGTAGGACCACTTCGTCTGCCCTCGCACATCAGCCAGAGGCGGCACCTTCCTGCCGTACTTGGCCCGCAGGATCGCGGCGTTCTTGACGGCCGCGTCGGTGTGCTGGCCCTTGGTCGCGTCGTCGGGCTTCGGTCCGTCGGTCGGCGTCGGTCCGTCGGTCGACTGCGAGTCGGAGCGACGGGAGTCGGTCGGTTCAGGTCCGTCGGTCCGTCGGTCGGTCGAGTCGGAGTCGTCCTGCCGGCCGGTCGGCTCTCGGTCGGCGCGTCGGTCGGTCGCCTCGTGGTCGGTCGACTCCTGACCTCGGAGGTCGGTCGAGCTGTCGCCGGTCGGTCCGTTGCCGGTCGACTGGGAGTCGGGCGGCGGCGCGAGGCGCGGTTGACCGCTCACTGGATCGACTTCGCGGGGCAGGTGCTCGGCGGTGATGTCGAGCTTCCGCATCGCTCGGACGATCCGCAGCGACCCGTCGGGGCACAGGTAGTGGTACCAGTCGATCGAGAGATCGACCGTGTCGATTCCCAGGAGGATCGCCGTCCGGCAGGCGCCGAAGGTGTCCTTGAACGAGCCAAGACCCGGCATCCAACGACGCCAGCCGTACGACGGCAGCGTCCGGCTGCGGCGGTTGTCGTCGCGCTGGACCCACTTGCGCACCCGACGCAGGACCAACTCCATCAGGGCCGGCCCCAGGATCGACATCAGCGGGAAGAACCACCAGGCGTCGTCCGGAGCCCCCACGCGGGTGCCGTGTCGGTAGTTGGCGAACGCGCTGGTGCTGGCGAACACCCACACGAACAGACCGAATCCGCCCGCCGGCTCGCCTCGGACGGCGCAGTAGACCATGAGCAGGACGCACACCGCCGCTGCGGCGTCCAGGGCGATGAACACCAGCGTCGCCCAGAACTTGTCCAGTCCCAGGCCGGTCTGCGCCGAGGCCCAGTCAACGAGGTCCTGCGCGGACAGCGCGACAGGTGCAGCCACGACGACGGCCATCAGCACCGCCACCACCACCAGGCCGATGCGTGCTCCCTTACCGAGCTGCGTTGGCGAATCCTGGCGGCGCGCGATCTCGCGCGTCGGCCGGGCGGGGTGGTGCCGGCGGCGGGGAGTCGGCTTGCCGTCGGTGTGTTGGTCGACGACCACAGTCGCCCGGTCGGCCCGGTTGGTCGACTCGGGGGCCGGCGAATCGACGGGGCCGACCGGGTCGGTCGACGGTCGGTCGGGCTGGTCGGCGGAGGTAGGCGCGAGGCGACCGACGGCGTCGATGAGTCGTCCCAGCCTGCGGCGCGGCCGACCGGCTGGTCGGGTGGCGGCGGGCGTGCCGACGGGAGCGTCCGACGGGCGGACCGTCGTCGGTCGCGGGAAGTCGCCCACGACGCCGCTCGGCGCCGAGGCGCGCAGCGGCAGTCGGTCGGCAGTCGGTCGATCGTTCATGCCGATCACTGTGCCACATCCGCAACATCCGCGACAACCGCAACGAGTCGACTGTGAGACGTCGACGACCGACGGACTGCCGACCGACTCGGCCTACCGACCGACTGGGATACCGACCGACCGACGGGCCGCGCATGTGACGTCTTCCCGACCGACTGCGGCCGGTGATCGCGACCGGCCCAACCGACCGCTACGATCGGCCAAACGCGAGGCGATCAAGGGGCGACGATGAGCGAAGACGGGGACCTGCGCCGTCGCCTGAGGCTCGGCCCCGAGAACGACGCGGCATGGCTCACCGTCGCGGAAGTCGCCAAGCTGTTCAGCACCCCACATCGCCCCGTCAGCCGACACGCGGTCGACCGCTGGCTGAAGGCCCCCGTCTCGATAGAGGGCGTGCGCTACGTCGTCCGCTACAAGTCGCCCCCATCCGGCAGGATCTGCCACCCGGACGACATCGCCGCGCTACTGGAGGCATCCGAGCGCGTCCGCTCGGCCGACGACGCGGGCGCCCCGCGCGAGTAGTCCGCGTCTACGCGGCGATCAGCTCGCGCAGGCGTTTCGACGTCGGCAGGCTGGTGCGGGCCCGTTGCGGGTCGAGGTGGATCACCGGCAGGCGAAGCCGGCCGGCGTTTCTCACCGCCGAGTACGTGCCGCCGTCCTTCTTGCGGGGAAGCCACACCGCGGTGACGGCCGTGGCGTCCAGGAGCATCCCGTCGTTGCGGGCGTGCAGCAGACGGACGTCGTAGCGCTGCCCGAACTCACGAACCCGGCTGGCCAGCCCTCGAAGGCGACGCCACTCCTCCTGGTCGGCGGGCTGCCACTTCGCCGGCTGCTGCGGGAACGGTACGTACGCCCACAGCTCCATGCCGGCGGCGAGCACCGCCTGGGCCCACCACGTGTCGACACCGAGCGCCATGCCGGAGATGCCGACCCGGGTGCCGTGCTCCTCGCGGAGCTTCTCCGCGACGCGCATGAGTTCGCCCCTGACCCACGCGCGCGAGTCAGGGGCGAGGTGTTGCGGCCGGTGGCCGGTAGCGCACACCACCGGCCACCGCGGCGTCTGGCTCAATCCGTCATCCAAGGAAGCAGTGGCAGCGGCTCGGGGGAGCCCGGCTCCCGACGGTGGACGCCGAGGCCCGCCAGCGCGAGCCGGAACTCCGTGCGGCTGATGGTCGCGGTGTCACCCATGCCGCGGACCTTCTCCCACCGGACCTTCAACCCGGGCAGTCGTGGGCCGCGCTCTGGCCGCTTCACCGACGAGGTCAGCGACCAGATGTAGCCATAGCGGTGCGCCCTGGTGTCGAAGCGGGTGGCAAGGCGCTCCTTGTGCACGTGCACCTGGTTGACCTGGAACTCGCCGAGCCAGCGCAGCATCTCCCCCGGCGCGTTGTGCATGGTCAGGTGGATCTCCGGGAGCGCGTCGACCCAGTCGTTGGTCTCGAAGTCGAACCGCTTTTCGTTGGGGCGGGCCGGCGATATGGCCACGTTGAAGGCGTAGAGCCCGCGCTCGGTGAAGTGGTCGAGCAGTTCGTGCATTGCAGACATGAGCTGCGGCACCTGGTGTGGTTCGACCCCGTCGACGAGCGCGGGGGCCGGAAGGGGTTGTGCGGAGGGGGTCATGGTGCTCCTTCGTCTTGCGAGGTAGGCCGGCCGTCGCCGCGCGGACGGGCTATCTGAGGGGCGCGGCGACGGCGGCTTGGGGATCAGCGGCGGGCGATGCTAAGACCGTGGACCACCCAGACCGCGCCCGCGAGGGTCGCGCGGTCGCTGTAGCGGCGGTCGTCGGTCTCGGCCACCTGCTCGATGGTCAGCTCGGACGAGCCCCGGGCCACGGACGTGATGCGCCAGATGGCGGAGTCGTTGTGGAAGATCCGCAGGATCGTGCCGTCGGAGAAAGCGAGTAGGTCGCCCTTGCTCTCGTTGTGGTAGCCGAACTCCTCGCGGATGTCGCCGTCGATTTCGATGAGGTCGTCGCTGGAGCCATAGACGGTGATCATGATTGTCCTTGGGGTGAGGATGAGGCCAAACGGATGGGTTGGGCGTGGGGGTTGCCGCGTTGCCAGACGGACACGCATGCCGGGCAGGACAGGACCCACCGATACGGGCGGATCATGCCGGTGCTCGTCAACGGCACCACGGCGGTCGCCGGCGCTTCCTCGTCATCGCAGTCGTCGAACTCGCACATCGGGAGGCTGCCCACTTCGGGGACGCCGGCCTTCGGCGTCCCCGCGTCCTCGCGGCGCCACCGCAGAGCATCGGCGAAGACCCCGGCCCAGTCCGGCCGGGTCGTCCGCTCCGGGACAACGGGAGCCTCAGTCCACGGGTGGAGCGCGCTGAGCCCGAAGCCTCGCTCGTCGTACAGCAACGCCTGCTCGATGCAGTCCCCGCATGGTGCCCCGTCGCGGTGCCCGTGGAGTTGGAGGTGGCGGGCGCTGGCCTCGATGTAGATCCGCTTCCAGTCGATGCGGCGGACCACTTCCTCGTAGAGCTGGTCAGCGGCATCTTGGACTCGGTCCCAGACCGGGCGGGGGATCGTGACGGGCTCGCCGATCAGCCCGTTCCAGACGTGCACGCCTACGACGCGCTGCACGAGTCCCCGCACGATGTTCCTGCGCACGGGCATGGTCAACCGACCGTTCGCACGCCGGCCGGCGCGGGTTGCGCAACCGCCGGCTGCTGGCTGGCGTGCACGGCGGGCAGCAGCAGGGTTTCAGCGGCGATGGCTTTGTTGGTCTGGTGGGTGGTGTCGAGGTGGTGCAGCGTGTCGCGGGCCCGGTCGACGTCGAGCGCGGGGATGCGCTCGGCTTCGGGGACCTCGCGCTCGTAGAGCGCCTGAGCGTCTGCGCTCAGACGCTGCGGTGGGCTGGCCTGGGCCGACGCGCGCGCCTCGGCGGCTGCCAGCCACAACAGCACGAGCCCGCGCGCCGTGTGGAAGGCACGCGCGTACTGGTGGTGAGCGGCGTGCCACGCCCAAGCTGTATCCAGCGCGGACCACCGGGCGCCGGCTTTGTCGATGGCTCTCTGCGCCCGCGATCGGGCTTTCTCCTCGGCGTCGACGAGCGGAACCAGGGCGTTGTGCCACTCCTGGGCATCGAAGCGGGCCACCTCCATCCACCACGATTCGAGGAATCGCTTCCACTCGGGATCGCCGCGCGGCGCGTCCGGGGACGGAATGGTGTTGCCCGCTGCGGTCCAGCGGCAGGCGAAGGATCGGACGTCCTGGACGTCACGTGCTGTGGGTCTGCCGTCAACGGCATGCAGCGAGATCGTCCTCATGGAACCTCCTGGGGGCGGGTTCGGGATCGGACCGCGCCGGGCGGCGCGGCCAGCGTTCGGCGGTCGCGGTTGCGGCGGCGCTGGGCCAGCGCGGCGGCGAGGATTGCGGGAAGAGCGAGTGCGGCCGTCAGCAGCGCGGTGACGGGTGTCGCACAGCCCCAGCCGTCGGGGTTGTAGAGACGCTCACCGTTCGGGTCGCTGGGCATCGCCGCTTCTCGGTGGCAGGAGCGCCCGGTCGACCAGCGGTGCGGGGTGAACCAGTGGCAGGGTGAGGCAGGGCAGCAGTTCCTGCATGCAGGCGACGCACGCGCACCAGGGCTGGTGCAGGGCGGAGTCGTCGTCGGTAACCGCGAGGGCGGGGAAGCTGCCCTCGGTGGCGGCCAGGGCAGGGAAGCCGCCGGTCATCGATGGGCCCGCTCAAGCTCGGCGCGTCCGATCGCGGTCAGGACATACGGGTAGTGGCCGAAAGGGCTCGGGGCGTCGAAGTCGACGTCGACCCAGCCGGCTCGGCGTAGCTCGGTTGCTTCGGCCAGCACCGTCACGGGGGCTGAGGTGGCGAGGTTGAGAACGCCGCCTTGGCCGGGCGCGTAGACCACGAACCCGTCATCGACGTCTTGCAGCAGCGCCAACCGGGCTCGGTTCGGGTGAAGGGCCGGCACCGGTATCGGGGCGTCGCTCATCGTTTCTCCCGGAGGGTGATCGAGGGCGGATCACACCTGACGTCACTCCCGTCAGTGCGCGAAAATGTGCGAGAACTTCTGCGAAGCTATCGCTCACTGTCTTGCATTGCAAGCGTGGCTTGGGTGAGACTGACGGCGACATGAGCGACATCAGGACGGAGCAGAGGCTCCTGCGGGACGCCGCCAAGCGGTACGCCGCCGACGGCGAGCGCATCAAGCGGGACCGTGCCGCCGCCGAGGCGGACCGGCGCCGCGAACGCAACGCCGCAGCGCAGCGCGCCCGGGCCAGCGGCCTGACGCCGGCTGAGATCCGGGACATCACCGGCTGGAGCAGCGAAACCGTCCGGCAAGCGCTTAACCCTGACGCCTACGACCAGGCCGTCCGGTCCCGAACCCAACGACGAAAGGCCAACAGAGTGCCACAGCCACGAGGAGACGAGCGATGAACCGCCGCCCCACGCTCACCGTCACCCGCGGCCTGCCCGCCTCCGGCAAGACCACCTTCGCCCGCCGCCGAATGGCGGAACAGATCGAGCGGGGGCAAGGCTTCGTGGCCCGCTGCAACCGTGATGAGATCCGCGACCAGCTCCACGGCAGCCGCACCTACGCCGACATCGCCGAGGCGCAGGTGACCCTGGCCCAGCACGCGCAGGTCGAGGCTCTGCTCGGCGCCGGCTCAGACGTGATCGTCGACGACATGAACCTCAACGCCGCCTACGTCAAGACGTGGATGGAGATCGCACTGCGTACAGGTGCGGACTTCGAGCTGCGCGACGAGTTCCTGACCGTGCCGCTACAGACGTGCATCGACCGCGACGCCCTGCGGCAGGGCCGCGAACACGTCGGCGAGGACTTCATCCGGAAGATGCACCGCAACTACCTGGTCCAGCACAAGGGCCGCCTGCCCGTACCGACCCTTACGGCACAGCCGGCCTGGCGTCGCTACGTGCCGGTCCCGGGAACCCCACCGGTCGTACTCGTCGACATCGACGGGACCGTAGCCCTGCGCGGCGACCGCTCGCCCTACGACATGACCAAGGTGAGCATCGACCTGCCCAACGAGCCGGTCATCCTGACCATTCGCGCGCTGCACGCCATCGGCCTCGGGATCATCTTCCTCTCCGGCCGTGACTACACCGCCCACGCCGCCACCATCGACTGGCTCGCCGAGCATGTGCAGGTTCCGTACCTGGGCCTGTTCATGCGCGAGATCGGCGACGACCGGGACGACGCCGTCGTCAAAGCGGAGATCTTCGATCGCGAGGTGCGGGAGAAGCACCGGGTCACCGTCGTGTTCGACGACCGGCAGCGCGTGGTGCGGATGTGGCGCGCCCACGGCCTGCCCGTCTTCCAGGTCGCCGAGGGGAATTTCTAGCCATGGCGCCCACACCCACCGGCGACGGGTACGCCCGCGACGTCCCACCCGAGCTGTTTGCCTCCGCCGACCGCGCTGTGCTGGCCCTGCACCGCGCCTTCGACGGCATCCCAACCGCGCTGGTCGTCACCGCGTACCGGCGCGGTCGCACCGACGAAGCCGCCGCCCATCTCCAGCGCAACGCGGTCACCGACAAGGATCTGGCCGACGAGATCCGCACCTGGCTGGCCGGCATCATCCCGCCGTGGCCCGAGGACCAGGCACTAACCGTCGCAGGGCACTTCTTCCGCGGCCCGGCCTACGGCGGCACAGCCGTCGACTTCGACTGCCACCCCGACCCGCACTCACACACGATGCCCGTCGGCGCGCTGATCCGCGCCCTGTCCGCCGCCCTCGACTACGGAGGCCCGGACACCGCCCGAGCCGTCGCCGCGGCGCTTACCGCCAACGGCGTCGACCTGCCCGAGCCGGCCGCCGGCGGCGCGGAGACGGGAAAACCGTCGTGAGCTACCTGGTGGTCAGGGAAGTCCGGGTGGGCTACGTCGGCGACACCTCCACCGGCGACCACGGGCAGGGCTGACCCGATGACCACCGACTTCGCGCACAACATCGACGGCTTCCGCGCCGCTCGCGAGTGGGCCGATCAACACGACCACGCCCAGCCCGACGACCGGATGCTCAAGGCGTACGGACGTGCCCTGCTGGCCAGCCTCGGCCGGTGCGGGGCGAGCGCCCCGACCACGCCCGCGCAGACACGGCTGGTCTGCGAACTGCCCAACGGGCATGGCGGCTGGCACCGCGACGGCGTCACGGAGTGGACCACCCAGGAGGAACCGGACCGAGTCCGCATCGAATACGGAGTACGCCTCACCTTCGACGACGGCCACCAGGAGGACCACCTCCTGCACCCGCTGAGCGCCGCAGAGACCCGCGTCCAGTACCACCGCCGCCGACGTGCCGAAGACCCCCGCTGGCGTGCGGCCAGAGCCGAAGTGATCCACAGGACGGTCACCACCTCCAGATGGTCGCTGCGCGCGGCAACCCACGCACCCGACCCGGAGGGTGCTTCACGATGACCCACCATTCGCCCGTCTGGCTGCTCGACGTCGACGGCGTCATCAACGCCTCACGCCCGGGCTGGAACGCCACCCCCTGGAAGGGCTACGCCTACGAGAACGCCACCGAGCACAAACTCCGGTGGGCGCCGCAGTTGATCACCCGGATCTACGAGCTGCACCGCTCGGGCCTGGTCGAGATCCGATGGTGCTCCACCTGGTGCGCGTACGCCGACCAGCTCGAACGCCTCTTCCGTCTGCCCCCGCTCGGCCGGGCGTTTCACGACGACGTCCGCGGCGTGGCCGCGTCGCTGGCGAAGCTCGCCGCTGTCCGCCAGGTGCTCGCCTCGGGACGCCGGCTGATCTGGACAGACGACGACGAGACACCCACCGCCGGACCGCTGCACGACGAGCTGACCGCCGACGGGCGAGCACTGCTGATCCGGCCCAAGAGCGGGCGCGGACTACGCCCCGCCCACCTGGACGCCATCGAGGCGTTCGCCCGCGACCACGAAGGAGACGCACCACGTGCGTGAGCGCCGTATCTTCCGGTACACCATCCCCGTCGACGACCAATGGCACACGATCCCGCTGTCCGGTCCCGTGGTGATGGTCGGCGCCCAGCTCGCCGACGTCGTCGAGTTCTGGGCCATCCACTCACCGGGGGCGCCCCAGCTCGCCCGGAAGTTCCGCGTCTTCGGCACCGGCCAACCCCTGCCCGACGACGCCAAGACGTACGTCGGAACCGTCGAGGTGAGAGCCCCACTCGGTCGACTCGTCTGGCACCTGATGGAACACGCCCACCCCGAGCCGATCATCTCCGAGGGTGAACCGACCCGGTGACCAGCGGAACTGAGCCCGAGTCGGCCGGCACGGTGCACGTCAGCCACCGACCGGAGCCCAACGGCGCGCGTCTCACGGCTGGCTGCGTGAGCTGCATGGTGTGCTGCCGCATCGTCAGCACCGACAGCCGCGGCCCGACCCGCCGCGGCGTTCAGCAATGCGAAGGCAAGCAAGCCCTGTCGCTACGCACCGCCCCGGCCACCCCCACCGCACCTGAACAGGGTGAACAAGTGCACGTCCTTCTGTCCGGCATCGTCGGCTCCACGGCCTACGGACTCGCCGGCCCTCAGTCCGACATCGACCGGCTCGGCGTGATCGCCGCGCCCACCACCGCGCTGGTCGGCCTTCACCCGCCGCGCGAGTCCCACGTCACCACTAAGCCCGACCGAACCCTCCACGAGGCGCGCAAGTTCGCACTCCTGTGCATCGGCGGGAACCCCACGGCCTTCGAGCTGCTCTGGCTCCCGGACGACCTCTACGAGGTGCGGACCGCTCTCGGCGACGAACTCATCGACCTTCGGTCGGTGTTCCTGTCCGCGCGACGCGTACGGGACGCCTACCTCGGCTATGCCAGCCAGCAGTTCCGCCGGCTCACCGAACGCGGCGACGGGTCGTTCTCCGCCGACCTGCGCAAGCGGACCGCCAAGCACGCCCGCCACCTGGCTCGCCTCACCCACCAGGGGGTCCACCTCTACACCACCGGCCACCTGAAGATCCGCGTCGCCGACCCGCAGTGGTACCACGACTTCGGCGACGCCGTGGCCGCCGGCGACATCACCATCGCCCGCAACCTGCTCGCCGAGGCCAGGCAGCAGATGGACGAGGCCACCTCGCCGCTGCCCGCACGCGTCGACCCGGAGCCGGTCGTCGCTTGGCTGCTACGAGTGCGCCGCGCCTACTGGAACCCGGCTGCCCAGCCGTGAGCCTGGCCGAAGCATCGACGGCCACGCTCGAAGCGATCCGCCTCAACCTTCACCGCGGACTGCAACTGGTCCTCGCTCACCGCGACGCCGGAACCCTGCACCAGGTCGGTCCGAAGGGCGCCGCGCCACCGGTCGAGTCCGGGGCGCTGACCTTCCGCCTGCTCATCGCCGTCGACGAAGAGCTGGCCCACCGAATGAACACCGAGCTGGCCGACCGAATGAACTCCCCATCCCCAACGGAAGGACCAGCATGATCGCCATCGACCAGAACACCGCCCGCAAGGTGCTCGACACCCCGATGCAGGACAACGACGCCGGCGCCGCGACGATCCGCGACTACCTGGTGGAGCTGGTCGCCGCGGTGTGGCGCGACGACGAGGGCTTCAGCGGCAAGCGGCCGTTCGGCGACAGCGGCTGGGACCACGAGCTGATCGTGCCTCTCGTCCGCGCCGGCCTGGTCGACGGGACCTTCGACAGGTGCGGCTACCTCGATCAGGTTGACGCGGGTGCGGCGCGGGAGCTGATCGCCGCGGCGATCCAAGAACTGCGGGTGCCACCGGCCGCCGCGTCTGCGGAGGCATCGGAATGAGCGCCCTCTTCTTCACCTCGCCCAGTGCCGAGAGCACCCTCGCCGGGCCGGAGCGGCACTGGCTCGGCACCCTCGCCGCAGGACCGGCGATGGCCGCGTGGAACCTCGACGTCGGGGTGGACTCGATCACTCGATGCGCGAAGATCCTCGCGATGATCCCGGAGGTTCCCGAGGGGGAGTACGGGGCCAACTACCTGCATCGGAACCTCCGGGAAGCGCAGGCCGACCGCGCGCGCTTCGACGAACAGGCGAAGCACTGGCGGCCGGGCACCCCGATGACGTTCCGGTATGACACCGCATCGCTGCATCGCACGGTCGAAGGGCTGCGGATCCGGCTCGGCGCGGCATCGTCACACGAGACGACCTTCCACGTCGCCGGCGAGGACGTGAACGCCGCCAACGTGCTGCTGAACACCGCCCTCGCCGCCGGCGCCGACCCGATCCGGCTCGCGGCGAAGCTGTACGGCTGGCACCACACCCTCATTCCCGGCAAGCACCGCGCATGGATTGCGGACATCATCGACGCCGGCCTGCACGGCGCCGGCTACCGCAGCGGCATGCGCTGGGACGGCATCGCCGCCATGCTCCGCGCCAATAACACCGAGCCGGTCGTCACGTCGCACAGCACCGGCCACGCCTTCCCCAGCGCCTACCTGGCCGGCATGTATCCGCCGATGCCGGACGGTGTCGACGAGGACGACTGGACGGCGTATGACCAACTGCCGGAAGAGGTGCGCCGTGCCAGAGAAGACGCCGTCGCTGCTGCCGACGAGGCGTGGGAGGAGCTGGACGACCGGGAGCAGTTCTGGAAGGCCCTGACCGGTCTGCTGGACAGCCGGCCGTGGTGTCGGCTCACGCCCGACACTCTCGCCGGCGAGACGTTCGGGCCCGCGATCACGGCCTACGATCTGCTCGCGCAAGACCGCGACGCGCGGATCCGAGCAGCAGTTGAGCAGAGGAGAACCCGGTGAGTGGCCGCCGACGGCAGGCCGGCGTCGGCCGGGACCGCGTCGCCGAGCTGGAGCAGCTCTACGCGCAGCTGCCGCAGATCCAGTGCAAGGGCTTCTGCGTCGAGTCGTGTGGCCCGATCGCCATGTCCCCGCTGGAACGTCAGCGGATCAAGGAACGGGGAATCGAGATCACCCCGCTCGCGCCGACCTGCCCGGCACTGGCGCAGATCGGGCTGTGCTCGGTGTACGAGGTGCGGCCGATGATCTGCCGGCTGTGGGGTTTGGTCGAGCAGATGGCCTGCCCGTGGGGTTGCCGGCCGGAGGGCGGCTTCCTCGACGACGTCACTGCCAGACGGATGCTCCAGCGTGCTGATCGCATCGGGGCAAAGGACACCACCGGCCGGCAGTGAAGCGCCGGTAGTCACTCCGCGATCAAGTCCTCGTCGAACCCCTCTAGCTCCAGCGCCCGTCTCGCCACCGTCCGAGCGGTCCTTCCCAACCGCGCGCACTGCCCGTTGTAGGCGGTCCGCCAAGTGGTGTCGGCGCGCACGACTCGATAGAGCACGGTCACCGAACCGGCGACCTCGAAAGTCAGGTCCTCTGAGTAGAGAAGGTCGGCTGTCACAGGCATGATCAGGCAGCCGCGCGGGTAGCCAGTTGCCGCGCTGACCTGGTCCAGAGTCGGGTCCAGGAAAATTCCTTGCTGCGGTGCGAACAGGAAGAGATGCCCGGCGCCGTCCCAGAGCGCGGTGGAGGGCGAGCGCAGCGCCGAGCCGCCGGGAAGAAGAGGGATCACACCGTTGACCGCCTCACCGAGGAGGCATGAGCCAGCCGGCCCTTGCACGGCGACGGCGACGGGCACCGGCTCGACCCTGACGTGAAGCAGGTCAGCGACACGGTCGAGCAACGCGACCCTCTCGATGCACTGAGGCTTACCGCCATTGACTGCGGCAACGACGCGGCCAGCGCGTTGGAGGGCCGTTGCCCGCTCTTCACGGCTGAGGGCGCGGACACCCATGCTCTTGGTCCTCTTGCGGCCTGCTCTACCCATCGGGGTCCCTTCGATCGGGGCTGCACATGCCTGTTCTCACGTCCGGTGGCCGCCTGCGGGAAGCCGAGTGCCGGAGGAAGTATCAACCGGCGGCGGATCGACCGACACCTCGGTGTCGGCCACCAGCTCCGCGAGCTTCGACCTCGCGTCCTGAAACCGAATCGGGTGCGCCAGGGTGCCCTCCAGGATCGTCACCATAGGCACGGCCAGCGAGTGCACCATCTCGGCTTGTCGGTGGCGAGTTCGCGGCGACAACACCACGCCCTTGACGCAGTTCAGGTACAGGAACACCGCCTCCCGCTTGGCGCCCTTGTACGCCCGCGCGTACCGGCCCGCGTCGTCGTGGAGTGCGTTGATCGCCGTACTCATCCGCTCGTAGTGGCGTCTGCGTTCCTCGCGCAGTGCCTGCTTGACCTCGGCCGGCGCGTCGGCGGGGATGTCGATGAGAAGCATGGACGCCGACAGGGTGAGATTCATGATCGCGGTGGCGAGGTCTCGGCGCAGCCGCGCATCTTCGAGGATCCACTCCTTCCGGGCCTCCAGCGCTGGCTTCGCGAGGTACTCCACAGCGAGGGTCACGAACACGGCGGTCGCGCCGGCGGTGGCCACGGTATTCCACTCGATCGACGGCACGCCCAACAGTGTGCACCGCACCCCTGACGCTCCGCGTATTCTCGGCTGGCCACCGAGCCAGGAGGACGCGGTATGGGCCGGACGTTCGGCATGGACATCGTGGTCAACGACGTCCCGGTGAGGGACCTCGTACTGACCTGGGATCTGATCCCGACGGTCCGCTCTCGTCGCCGCGGTGAGCCTCTGCGCGTCGAGTCGCCGGCCGACGGCTGGGGCGTCGATGTGCCTGGCGTTCTCGGCCTCATCGAGGCGATCGAGCGCACGGGCGGGGGCATAGGCCAGCTACGCGAGGTGCTGCTCGGCAGCATCGACAAGCTCGTGCCGCACGGCTGCTGCCCGGACTGCGAGGAGGCTCTGCCCAGCTACAAGCAGGCGCTCGCTGCGTACGCGGAAGCGGCGGAGCGGATGGTCGAGCGGCAGGCGTCGGTTACCCCGGAGACGCATCCGTTTGTCGTCACGCGTAGTTCGGCGATCCACCTGTGGAACTGTCCGTCCTCGCCGAGCGAGGACCTGGTCCATCCAGGCGACACCCTTGCTGAGTGGACCCACGGCAAGGTGATCGACGGGTTCCTGGTGCCAGTGCGGTCATACGACTGGGAGCCGACGAACGAGGTCCGGCGGATGACCGGCGAGGAGCTGGCCGACTGGATCCGGTCGGTGCGTGGTCCGCAGGGTGGCCTGAACTATCGGCGCTGTAAGCGATGTCAGCCCGCATTGCCGGTCGCGTACACGTCGTCCGCTGGCGACGTGTACCTCAACGACTGACCCGCACTCAGAAGGTACGTGAGTGTGACTCCGGAATATCCATTGCCAACCGTGGACGTCGGCCGTACCTTGAAATGGCAAGGCCAACCGGACCAGACCAAGGAGTTCCCCGTGTCGCAGTACGCCTCCACCGAAACCACGCGGTTCATGCCGCGCGGCGGTGTCGTGCTGCCCTCGATCGGGCGAGCCCACGACCTCTGCGCGAGCGAGCAGAACTGGAAGCCGGGGTGGCGGCGCGAATAGCGCCAGCGCAAGCTGCGAAGCCGCCCACCCCGCCAGGGATAGGGCGGCTTTTTCGTAACCCGAACAACTTCATAGGGGCGTAGCTCAACTGGTAGAGCGCCGGTCTCCAAAACCGAAGGTTGCAGGTTCAAGCCCTGTCGCCCCTGCTTTTCGTCCCGACTGCGGTCGGCGGCGTTGTTGATTCTCAATTCCACAGTGGATGGCATAGAAAGACCCCCGGCCGGTGCCTTCACGGGCCGGCCGGGGGGCAGCACCTCCGGGACGAGGGAGACGGCTGACCCGCTCGCTTTGGGAGCGAGAGACACGGGGTTCGACACCCCGGTCCCGGACCATGGGGTTGTAGCTCAACTGGCAGAGCAGCGGTCCGGCAGGCCGCAGGTTAGGGGTTCGAGTCCCCTCTTCTCCACGTACCGATGCCCTCCTGGCGTAACTGGTAGCGCACGGGAGTGAAGTCCCCGAGGACTCCGTTCGAGTCGGGGGGAGGGCACGTTGGCGGGGATCGCGGGCGCGCGACCACGATTCCCGCCGGCTCCACGGGCCGTTGGAGCAAGCTGGCAGCTCGCCTGGTTCTCAGCCAGGAGGTTACGGGTTCGAGCCCCGTACGGCCTACGCACATGCCCTGCGGTCGTGGTGAACTCGGCGGACACGTCGGTCTTCCAAACCGAAGCAGCGGGTTCGATGCCCGCCGGCCGCTCTCGTTCCGGGATGCTCTGCTGGCCGGGCGCCCCGACTTTGGATCGGGAGGACGCAGGTTCGATTCCTGCTCCCGGAGCTCAACGTTCAGGTGAGTGAACGGCGCGGCTGGATTGCCCCGGTGGCCCAATGGAAGAGGCGGCCCGTTCAAGGCGGGCGAGTTGGGGGTTCGACTCCCTCCCGGGGCACGCACCAACCCTGCACGGGCAGCGCTCGTGGATATCCTCCGCAGCAGGGGGACCAAACATGACCAGTACCAACAGCCCGCAAGACCGATTCGCGGCTTTCGTCCGTTCTGCTGTCGACGCCGCCACCTTCGAGAACGACTGCTCCATCAAGGACCTGGTGAAGGGTCACATCGGCCGCTCGACTGTCTTCCGATGGCTCGCCGGCGACTGGCAGGATTACCCCGAACTGGCGAAGGTGAGGGACTTCTGTACGGCTACTGGCGCTGACTACGACCAGGCCATGGCAGCACTACGCGGGATGGCGCCGCAGCCGCCGAGAAGTCGACCCCAGCCCACGACGCCGGAACAGCCGGCGGTGCGGCAAGCCCCGGGCCGCTGCGGCTGCCATCACTGCACCGCTGGCAAGCCCCGAGCACCCGAGCGCCTCACCGTGATCGACACCAACCGCATCGCGATGCTGACCGAGTCGGTACGTCGGGCGCTTCCGCCGAAGTTCCACCGCCCGCACTGGGACGGGGTGCGCCGGAAGTGGAAGTGTCGAGTCTGCCCGCGGGCCACCTGGCCATGCCCCGTCGCCCAAGCCCACGGTGACGAGGTCGGCATCTCAATCACCTAGAAAACTCGCCGTCGTAGCTCAGTTGGTAGAGCAGCGCCATGGTAGGGCGCAGGCCGCCGGTTCGACCCCGGCCGACGGCTCCACGCGGACGTAGCGCAGTTGGCAGCGCGGCTGGTGACCGCCACCATGCCCATGATGGTAGTCATGAGCAGAGACACCAC
Organism: Micromonospora sp. DT227; assembly: GCF_049841835.1. Classification (NCBI taxonomy): domain Bacteria; kingdom Bacillati; phylum Actinomycetota; class Actinomycetes; order Micromonosporales; family Micromonosporaceae; genus Micromonospora; species Micromonospora sp. DT227. Next base: position 1,107,348 of record NZ_JBNCLA010000001.1, read on the forward strand.
CACCGTCGGAAACCGCACGGAGGGCATCGTCCTGGCCGCCTTGATGCAGGCGGGCAAGTCAGTGCTTCTGCCCTTCGGTGGTGGGCACGCTTACGACCTGGCCGTAGACGACGGCGGCACGCTAATCCGCGTGCAATGCAAGACAGCATTCTTCAAGGCCGGCAGCATCGTCTTCAACGCCCGCAGCGTCAACGCGGCGAGCCGGGCGAACATGCCCTACCAGGGGCGCGCCGACGTATTCGGCGTCTACTCGGCGCACACGGGCAAGGTCTACCTGGTCCCGGTAGCTGAGATCGGAACGGCGCAGGGATATCTCCGGGTTGACCCCGTGCGCAACGGTCAGTCCGTCGGCATCCGGTGGGCAGCCGACTACGAACTTGCGGCAGTAGCTCAGTAGGTAGAGCGCGACGTTGCCAACGTCGAGGTGGCGGGTTCGATCCCCGTCTGCCGCTCGCACACCATCAGACACGACCATGGAAGGAGGGCCCGGTGGACGCCGTTCTCGTCCTCAACGCCGACCTGGGACCGCTGCACCGGGTCCCGATCAAACACGCGATCCGGATGCTCATGCGCCAGGTCGCCGAGATCCACGAAGCCGAGCCGGACCGACACCTCGGCATCTTCCCGATGCCTCGCGTGCTCCGGCTTGTCCGGTACGTCGTCACCCGGTGGCGCTACACCCACGGGCCCGCCTGGAGCAAGGGCGGCGTCCTGCGCCGCGACGGCCACCGGTGCGGCTACTGCCCCGCGCCGGCGACCACGGTCGACCACATCCTTCCCCGCTCCCGCGGCGGGCGGAACACGTGGCAGAACACGATCAGCGCGTGCTACGCGTGCAACCAGCGCAAGGCGAACCTCGCCCCCGCCGAGGCGGGGATGCAGCTGCTCCGGCAGCCGACGGTTCCCTCCTGGTCGAGCATGATGCAGCGCTGATCCCGGCCGGCGGGACCGCGGCCCGCCGGCCACCCTTCCCGGGTCGTCTAGTCGGCAAGACGCCGCACTCTGGATGCGGAGAGCTGGGTTCGAATCCTGGCCCGGGAGCGCAGATGCCCTCGTAGCCCAACGGTAGAGGCCCGACGTTGAGGACGTCGCCAGTGCGCGTTCGACTCGCGCCGAGGGCACCACGCCGGCGAGCCCCGGCGGGCGCACCGGCCTTGTAAGCCGGTCGTCGCGGGTTCGACACCCGCCGCCGGCTCCACCCGCTCGGATGGGCCGCTCGCGGGCCGGGGCGCCAGGAAGAAGGCAGGGATGTCGCGCCCCTGCCGGCGATCCGTCGGTGAAACGACGGCGCCGGCCCGGCACGCGAGAGACCCACCGAGCCTCACGCCAGCGCAGCACGACAGGCGGTGCACCGGCTTCGTAACCCGGAGGTAGGGCGTTCGAGTCGCCCCGCTGGCTCCCTTGCCGACGTAGCTCAGGTGGTCAGAGCGCTCCGCTCATAACGGAGAGGCCCCCGGTTCGAGCCCGGGCGTCGGCACGCAACACATGCCCGGGTAGCCCAACGGCAGGAGGCACCCCGTTCAGGGCGGGGACAGTGCGCGTTCGAATCGCGCTCCGGGTACGCATGGGGTCGTAGCTCAGTTGGTAGAGCGCTGCTTTCGCAATGCAGAGGCCGGCGGTTCGACTCCGCCCGATTCCACGTCCCTCGCCCTGTCTCCGGCTGTACGGGGAGCGAACGAGGACCAGGTGCCGACCGTGATGCTCGCGACGCGAGCGGCGGCGCCGTAAATCAGCCGGTCCAGTCGGCGTGGCCTAGCGGCTAAGGCACCTCGTTGTCAGCGAGGGGAGCGCGGGTTCGAGTCCCGTCGTCGGCGCGCAAGATCATGGAGGGGTGGCATGAGCGGTCTATGGCGCTGCCCTGCTAAGGCAGTACGGGGGCAACCTCGTCCCGGGTTCGAATCCCGGTCCCTCCGCCAGGTCGTCGTAGCTCAGCAGGTTGGAGCGCTTCCCTGATAAGGAAGAGGTCGGCGGTTCGATCCCGCCCGGCGACACCATGCCCCCGTGGCTCAGCGGATAGAGCACTGGATTACGGATCCAGAGGTCGCGCGTTCGAATCGCGCCGGGGGTGCGTATCGGGATGTGGCGCAGTCGGTAGCGCGCCGGTCTGGGGGACCGGAGGTCGTCGGTTCGAGCCCGGCCATCCCGACCAACGGGCTGTAGCGCAGTTTGGTAGCGTGCCGCGTTCGGGACGCGGAGGTCGTCGGTTCGAATCCGGCCAGCCCGACTCATGGTGAGGCCACCCGATAGGTGACGGGCGCCGCCTCGAAAGCGGACAGGGTCGCAAGGCCTTGGGGGTTCGACTCCCTCCCTCACCGCCATGCGCCGCTAGCTGAGTGGCTTAGCACCGGACTCTTAATCCGGGGAGCGGAGTTCGATCCTCCGGCGGCGTACCAACTTGCCCCGCTAGCTCAGCGGATAGAGCACCGCTCTCCTAAAGCGGGTGTCGCTGGTTCGAGCCCAGCGCGGGGCTCAGCACGATGCCGCCGGCGCCTGATGGCCGGGCTCCGGACTTTTAATCCGGACTGCGGGGGTTCGATTCCCTTCGGCGGCACTTGCGGGGTAGAGGAGTTCGGTCGTCCTCGCCGGCCTCATAAGCCGGAAATCGCGGGTTCGAATCCCGCCCCCGCTCCCGCCGCGGTAGCTCAGCGGGAGAGCAACGCCTCGACAAGGCGTAGGCCGCTGGTTCGATCCCAGCTCGCGGCACGCAGACGCGCGTTCGGTTATGGGTAGGCCCCTAGCCTTTCAAGCTGGTGAAGCGGGTTCGAGTCCCGCACGCGCGACCATTCCGGCGTCGCCCAATCGGTAGGGCAGCGGACTGTTAATCCGTACAGGTGCTGGTTCGAGTCCAGCCGTCGGAGCCATGGAGAAGCCGGCGGTTGCGGGAACGCCGTTGGAAGCGGCGTAGGGGCGCGTGAGCGTCCCTCGTGGGTTCGAATCCCACCTTCTCCGCCATGCCCATGCCCGTGTAGCTCAGCGGAACGAGCGCTCCGTTCACACCGGAGAGGGCCCGGGTTCGATCCCCGGCGCGGGTACTGGCCCTTGGGCCGAAGTTGTGGCTGAAGCTCTGTGGCCGAGCGCCCGGTTGTGGTCCGGGAGGTCGCGGGTTCGAATCCCGCCAGTCACCCCAAGTCGGTGCGCCACCGATGGCGAGGTGGGGCGGTCTGTAAAGCCGTTGCGTTCAGCGCTCAGGGGGTTCGAGTCCCTCCATCGACACCATGCCCGCGTAGCTCAGGGGATAGAGCACCAGCTTCCGGAGCTGGGTGTCGGGGGTTCGATTCCCTCCGCGGGCGCTCCAGCTTGGTCGTGTGCCCGAGTGGCCAGGGAGCGGTCTGCAAAACCGCGTACGCCGGTTCGATTCCGGTCACGGCCTCGACTGCCATCCACTGCGGATAGCGAGCGGGATGCTACTCCGATAGGGGAGCCGATAGGCTATCCACCTGCGGTTTTGCATTTCTCGAACAGTTGCCGCGAGCGGCCCGGAAATGGGGTTGGACGCGGACGCAGTTCGACTGCTAACGTCACCCGTGCATCCTTCCGGTGCGCCGACTGCGGTTACTTCTCTTCTGCTGAAAAACACCGCCGTCAACTTGACCACCGGGGGGCATAATTTCACAGCGTGTACCGGGCCGGTGCGCAGATTGCGGATACTTCTTCAACGGATAATCCTTAGGTCGCAGGTTCAAATCCTGTCGCCAGCCCGGCTGGCGTAGCTCAGAGACAGAGCAAAGGAACAGAAAAACGCCGCCGTCGCCTTGACCACCGGCCCGGTACACCTGTCGAAGATGCTCCCCCGCAACCAGGGGTTGAGCCCATGTCGAAGTTCAACGCGACCCGCATCCGCCCGGCCGTCACCTCGCCGGTCACCACGACCGCGCCGGCAACCAACGCCCACGGCCGCCCGGGACACGTCCGCGACGAGCGCTCCGAGCTGTTCCTCCTCGGCGTCGCGCTGCGCGACGTCAGCAAGGACACCTTCTACGAGTGCGCCGACGCCCGCGTCGACCGGTTCCGCGTCCTCGTCGGTGGCCTGGCCATGAGTGACCCGGCCTGGCTGACCGACTTCCTGCGCTGGCTGCGCGGCGACGGGAACCTGCGTACCGCGCCGCTCGTCGCCGCGGCCGAGTTCACCGCCGCGCGTCGCGGCATGCCGGACCCTGACCAGCTCGTCGCCACCGTGGTCGACGCGGTCCTCCAGCGCGCCGACGAGCCGGGCGAGCTGGTCGGCTACTGGACCAGCCGGTACGGCAAGGCCATGCCAAAGGGCATGAAGAAGGGCATCGCGCGGGCCGTGATCCGGCTCTACGACGAGTACAGCCTGTCGAAGTACGACCGAGTGGGGCTCGGCTTCCGCTTCGCGCACATCCTCGACCTGATCCACCCCGACCGGAAGACGTACGCCGACGTGCTCGAACCGCCGGCCGACCTCGACGGCCCGCCGGACATCTGGCTCGCCAGCGCCACCGAGCGGAAGCGGGCGCTGTTCGACTACGCCCACGCCGAGGCTCGCGGCCGGCAGACGGAGATCCCGGCCGAGCTGACCATGCTGCGCGCCCGGGCGGAGCTGACCGCGCTGCCGGTCGCCGAGCGGCGCGCGGTCCTCACCGGACCGGGCGGCGTCGGCCGACTCCGCGCGGCCGGTATGACCTGGGAGGCCGTCGCGGGCTGGCTGCACGGTCCGATGGACGCCGCCGCCTGGGCGGCCGTCATCCCGATCATGGGCTACGGGGCGCTGCTGAAGAACCTGCGGAACTTCGATGACGCGGGCGTGCCGGATGAGGTCGCCGAGCGGGTCGCCGCGCGGCTGGCCGACCCGGAGCGGGTGGCGAAGTCGCGGCTTTTCCCGTTCAACTTCTACGGTGCTCACAAGGCGGTCGGGTCGCTGCGCTGGGGCGCCGCGCTGGAGAGGGCGCTCCAGGCGTCGCTGGCCAACGTGCCGGCGCTGCCCGGCCGGACCCTCGTCGTGGTCGACCAGTCGCCGTCGATGTTCCCGGGCTACTCGTTCTCGTCGAAGCAGCAGCACCAGCACATCACCAACGCGGACCTGGCGAAGCTGTTCGGGTCCGCGGTGGCGCTGCGCGCGGCCGACGCGACGATGGCCGGGTACGGCAACACCTCGTACCGGGTGGACTTCCGCAAGGGCGATGCGCTGCTGCGGGTCATGGAGCGGTTCCACTCGGTCGACGGAACGGACACGTTCGGAGCCGTCGCGGCGCACTTCAAGGGCCACGACCGGGTGCTCATCGTTACCGACGAGCAGTACAACAGCGGCCGGTACAGCTCGGTCGACCAGGTCGTGCCGAAGAGCGTGCCGGTCTACACCTGGAACATCGGGGGCTACCGGGTCGGCGCGAATGCGTCGGGCACCGGCACCCGCCACACGGTGGGTGGGCTGACTGACCACGCGTTCCGACTCGTATCTCTCCTGGAGGCCGGCCGGAACGCGGCCTGGCCGTGGCTGGTCGAGTCGGCCGGATAAGCGCTGCTGCACGCAGAACGATGGCCCCCGCACCGGAGTTGGTGCGGGGGCCATCGGGTTTCAGCGCGCTTATGTGCCCTTCCCGCCGGTTCCTGCCGTGGCCAGGTAGCCGGCGCCGCCCTTACTGGACCTGGCGGTGGAGGCGGTCGAGCGTGAGGAACATGGCGAGCGTCAGGCTCGCCGAGTTGCCGATGTCGGGGACGTAGCTTCCTCCGAACCCCACCCCGATCGAGATGACCAGGAAGAGCAGGGTGCGCAGCGGGATCACCCGTCCCGAGCGGCCGACCTGCGGCTCCGACTGCTGCGTCACTCCTGCATGACGTACTCTGCTCATGCGTTGACCCTTTCCGCCCCGAGGCGATAGGTGTTGCGCGGAGGCGGGTACCTGGGGTAGGAGCCAGGTGCCCGCCACTTTTTGTGTCGGGTCGGTCGACCGCGGCACGTCGTCCGGCGCCTCTAACTGGGTCCACGCGATCAGTTCGATCTGCGGCCCCGTGGATCCGGACACTGGCACTGTAGTGCGCCACCATGACCGATGTGCGGGGTGGATCCCAAGCTTGACCCGGTGTTGCCAGCCGAGCCGGGGACCAGACCCGCCGTGGAGACCGCGGCGCGTGCCGGGTCAAGGGTGGCCGATACCGCTCGGGGGCGTCCAGGATTTGCCGTTTTCGCCACCGGGGCAGTCGCTGATCAGGAGTTATGCGCTCGGATTGGTTGGTCTGCCGGCATCGCCTAAACGTTGCTTTAGGAGCTACTGCACGGTAAGTCGACGGTCGGCGGTAGGCCGAGGTGGTGGGGTGTGGCGGGACGGCGCCGAGGATTTCCGCCACAAAACGCCCGTTACTTATAGCGAAGGCTCACTTACTTTTAGCTTCATTTGAGGGGTGGCGCGGACGGATCGAAGGCTCAACGAGTTCAAGTAACTAAACCGACACAATCCGTTACGCGCTTGACGTTGGTCACGAGCGAACGTTCCGAACCCGACTCGCTGACTCCCTCGGTGCCGCCCGCCGTGGCTACCCCGTGCGCTGCGCTGAGACGAACTCGGCCACGGCGGGCGCCTTGCGGGTGTGGGGTTGCATTCGACGGCTCAGGCCGGCGATCCGCATCGACAACCGGCCGGAGTTGATGTCGCCGGCGGCGGTTGTGGCCGCGAGCGCGGTCCGGCCCGCCTCTTCGAACTCGCCTGCGTACAGCAGGGCCTCGGCGAGGCTGAGCTGATCAAGGGTGCGGTTGCGGGCCAGCGACACACCGCGTAGGTCCAGGGCGCGGCTTAGGCGGTCGATGGCGGTCGCGGCGTGCGGGGGGCTGGTGCGAGCTAGGTCGGTGTACGCCGCTCCCGTGAGGCTGTAGAGCTCGGCCTCGGTGACGTGCTGGGCCGCCCAGCTTGGGGCGCTGGCGGCGTCGACTCTGGTGAAGGCATCCTCCGCGTCGCCTACCGACCGGCGGACGAGATCAGCGTCGCCTACCTGGGCGTGCGCCCATGCCCGGATGCATGCCTGGTTGGCGCGGTCGCCGGGGGTGAAGAGGTCCCCGGCGCGAGTAGCGGCTGCGTCGAGCAGCGACAGCGTCTTGTCCGGTCGCCGCAACTCGATGTTGTGGCCAGCCATCCGGACCACGGTGTGGCCGCCCAGTGCAGTGTCGCCGGCGGCGGTGGCGGCGGATAGGGCGAGCCAGGCGTGCTCGTCAGCGCCGCGGTGGTCACCGATGTCGCGGGCGATGTACGCGCCGAGTCCGGCAAGGTCCGCGATCGCGACGAGAAGAGCGGTGCGGACCGTGGGATCGGAGGCGGCCCCGTGCATCGCGGCGGCCTGCTCCAGTAGTTGGGCGGCCGGCTGCTGAACCGCCGCCCCGCCATGGCGAGACACCCAGCCGCGGTAGACGGCGGTGGTCTCGGCGATGTCGACGACGTGGTCCATGCCGACCTTGCGGGGTCGGGACGCCGATGCGAGGGGCCAGCCGGCCACCGCCATACCGGCCACGCTGAGGGCCTGAAGTACCGCACGTCGCCGCATGTCCTCACCGCCTTTCTGCTCCTCGCCCGCCAAGGCGAACAGGGCGCCATCGGCGCCGAGCGCGTGGTCCAGCCTCGCCGCCATCTCCCGCCCCGGACGTCGACGGCCGTTCTCTACCTTGCTCAGGTACCCCTGGTCGCAAGGAACCGCCTCGGCGAGCTGTTGCAGGGAGAGGTTGGATTCCACCCTCCGGCGGCGCAGCTCTGCGCGGAAATTGTCGCTCACGATGCCTGGCTCCTTGGCGATATGCCTCGCTGCTGGCATGGGGCAACCCCATCGAGGTCTGATTATGCGCTCGTACCGTCGGTCTAGACAGCCCGCTACGTCACCAATGCACATAGTGATCACGGGTTGATGGTCAGCAGTCTCGACCCACCGGGAGTGACAGTGGATCTGATCAAAATCAACGGCCTTCGCCTTCGCTGCATCATCGGCGTACGCGACGAGGAACGCCGCGACCTCAGCGACGTGGTCATCGACATGGCGGTCCAAACGGAAGCACGACCGGCCGCGCTCGTCGACGACATCGCCGAGGTGTGGAACTACCGCACGGCGACCAAGGGCGTCATCGCGCTCGTGCAGCAGTCCAGCTACCAGACGATCGAAGCGCTGGCCGAAGCGATCGCCACCCACCTACTCGACGACCACCACGCCCCACACGTCAAGGTGCGGGTCTCCAAGCCCGGCGCGCTCCGCTTCGCCGACGACGTCGCCGTGGTCATCGAGCGGAGTGCCCGGTGACCGCCCCCACCGTCGCCAGGCCCACCCGGGACCTGGCCGCCGCCGAGGAAGCCGCCCGCGCGTTCCTGGCCGCACTGGGATGGGACCTGAACACCCCATCGACGCGCGACACCCCGCGACGAATGGCGAAGGCATACGCCGACCTGGCCAGCCCACGCCAGTTCACCCCTACCGCCTTCGACAACGAGGAAGGCTGCGACCAGCTCATCGTGCAACAGGCGATCCCCTTCGCGAGCGTGTGCGAGCACCACTGCCTACCGTTCGTCGGCACCGTGGACTTCGGATACCTGCCCGACGCGCAGATCATCGGCCTGTCGAAGCTCGCGCGCGGCGTCGAACTGTTCGCCCGCGGACCGCAGGTGCAGGAGCGGCTCACCAACCAGATCGCGAACTGGCTGTGCGTCACGCTCCAACCGAAAGGCGTGGGCGTGGTGGTGCGCGCGGAGCACATGTGCATGAGGCTGCGCGGCGCGCAGGTGTCCGGCACGTCAACGGTCACGTCCGCGCTGCGCGGGCTCGTGCTGGACGACCCGCGCACCCGCTCGGAGTTCTACTCCTTCGTCAACGCGGCGGTCGCCCGGTGACCGCCATGATCGTGCTGTCCGGAGGCGAGTTCAGCTTCTGCGCCGCCCACGCCGGACTGCACGCCGACGGGTACGAGCCCCTACACGGACACACCTTCCTCGTGACGCTCCGCCTGGCCGGTGAGCCTGACGACAACGGCATGGTCACCGACTTCGGGCCCGTGAAGACCACCCTGCGGCGGGTCATCGCGCCGCTCCGGCGACGGACCCTCGTCGCCGGCGGGGCCGCGGATCTCGACCTGAGCGTCCCCGAGCAGGTGCGGTTCGGCGACTACATCCTGCCCGCCCGCTCGGTGACCGTCCTGCCGCTGGTCAACACCACCACGGAGGCGATCGCCGGGCACCTACTCGACCAGGTGCTGCTGCACGCCCCAATGCCCGGACTGCACCGGGCGGAGCTGGAGCTGTCGGAAGCCCCGGATGTGGCCGCCAACGTACGGAGGCGGCTCCCATGACCGCCCTGGCATACCGCGTCAAGGTCGCCGCGCTGCTCGCCTACGTCACCGAGTCCGCCATGATCGGCTCTCCGGTGGAACCCGTCCGCACCGACAGCCCGTGGGACATCTGGTGGGTCTGCTACCGCGCTCAAGCCCCGGCGCCCGAGCTGGGCCTGAAGGTGTGGGCGCAGCCAGGCGCGTGCGAGCGGTGCGTGACCATGGTGGCGGCCCTGACGCAGCACCGACCGGTGCAGCATCCGGAGTCGCTGACGCAGAACCCCTGCGGCTGCATGGTCGATTGGGCGAAGCGGATGCGCGCGCCGGGCGGCGACGTCGACTGGCCGCCGCTGCGCGCCAGCGTCGCCATGGTCAAGCCGGGCGGCGACGCACCCGAGGTTCTGCGGGCGCTCAGCGGCGACCAGCTCGTCACCGCCGTCGCTTCCAAGAGGTTGACCTCGGCAGATGCTCGCCGGCTCTACCCCGACGCCTACGGAGCCGAGTACGTCGCCCGGCAGGACAACTACCTCACCAGCGCTCCGGTGACCGTGTACGCGCTGCTGCTCAGCAGCGCCGCCGCCCGGAATCCGAAAGACCTGAAGATGCGGATCAGGGCAGGGCTCTCCGGCGCTGACGTGCTGCGCAACCACCTGCACATGCCGGACTCGCCCGGAGACGCGCTCTGCGACCTGGCGCACCTGACCGGTGAGGAAACCCGAAACGACCTGTACGGGAGGTACGACCGTGTCGGAGCCGACCAACGGATTGCTCTGTACCGGGATCGTCTGGACATCAGGTAGCGCGTCCCTGGCGCTGGCGGGCCCGGACGGCGGCATCCGCCACCAACCGCTTGCGCTCGACCAGATCGTCGGCTGGCACCTGCACGGGCCGCGCCGATGCGTCGGCATCTGGAACCACGACGCCGGCCGGCAGCAGATGTGCCCCCACCGGCACCACATCGAGCTGGACGCCACTGGCGGCCAGTGTCCCGCCTGCCAGGCCGCCGACCCCGGCCGCCGGTTCGCTCGGGGAGTTGACCTCACCGACCCCCGCACGTTCGGGCTCTACCTCGCCTGGTTCGACCAACGGCTGATCAAGGTGGGCCTCACCGCTGTCAAACGCGGCAGCAGCCGCCTCACCGAACAGGCCGCCATCACCTTCACCTGGCTCGCCGAGGGGCCGCTACCAGCCGTACGGCACGCCGAACGGCTGATCAGCGGCCTCGGCGAGCACGGCGAGGCAGTCCGCCGGGACCGCAAGGTCAGCGCGTGGTGGCGCCTCGGAGACGCGGACCAACGCGTGGAGCAGCTCCGCGAGGCGTGGCACCGCACCGTGCCACACATCAGCGGGGACACCCAGCTCACCGTCAAGCAACCACGCGTGCACGACCTCGCCGCGACCTACGGCCTGGCCACGCCGCCACCGGCCTCCGTGCGGGAGATCGGACCGCTCCGGGATGCCGTCACGCTGGTCGGGCGGATCCGCGTCGTCGCCGGCAGCGACATCATCTTCGACACCGTGGCCGGCCCCGGGCTGCTGAACGCCCGCTCGTTGTCCGGATGGACCCTGACCCGCGCCGTCATCAGGGGCGCCGCAGCGCCCCCGATGCGCCCCCTGAACTTGGTAGGAAGCTATGACAAGCACGTACCCGAAACGCTCTTCTGAGCCTCAGATCCGACCGGGCCGACACGTCGTCCTGGAAGGAATGCCCGGATCCGGCAAGACCACAACGGCGGAAACCCTCGCCGCAGGCGGCTACGCGGTCATCGCCGAGTACACCACCCTCGACGGGGCCGCGATCCCGGTCCAATGGCACCCGCCCGTCGGCGACGACAACGCGCACCAGTCGAACTGGCTGATCAAACATCGGCAGGCCACCGCGGCGCGAGCCAACGGGTCCGTGCTCAGCGACCGGGACTGGCTCTCCGCGCTTGCCTACGCCGCGTCGCTCGACGATCGGACGCTGCTGGCCACCCGCGCCTCGTGGGCGTACGAGCACCTGAACGCCGGCCTTCTCAGCGTCCCCGACGCGTACCTCATCGTCGGGTGCGCCCCGGAGACGAGCCTCGCCCGCCGCGCGGACCGGCTCACCGCCGGCCACCCATGGAGCACGCGAGCCGGCCTCGCCAGACTCGCCCTGTTCTACCGGGATCCGACGGCCGCCATCGCCGACGTGCACCCGGCTCTGGCGGCCGAGCTGCGCGCCGCGTCGTGGCACTGGTTGGCCGCCGTCGACCTCGGCACGATCCGCCGGCACGTCACCGACCTGCTGGCGGTGCCATGACCGGCCGCCGCCTCATCGTCTGCATCCACGACGGCTTCTACGGAGCCGGCACCGGCGCCGGGTACGCCAACCGGGCGTTCCTGCGCGCCGCAATCCGACACCTCGCGCCCCACGTGGAGCTGGTCGTCGCGCCCGTTCACCTCGAACCGTCCAGCCCCGAGTACGACACCCAGTGGGCGGGAGACACCGCACGGATCCTGCACAGCGTCGGCGCGCACGTCGCCCCCTTGAGCAACGGCACCGGCGGTCGCACACGCTTCGGTGGACTTCCCGCGTTTCAGCACCTCGCTGCCGATGCTGGCCGGGTCCTGCCGGAGGTGGCACCGCAAACCGGCGACCCTCCCGCGATCGTCGCTTTCGACGTGCCGTTCGCGGGCTTGGCGCTGCACCTGCCATCGCCGTACCTGCGCTTCCTGACGTACGTGCCCCGATCGAGTGCGCTTCAGCACGACCCGGGCAACCGCGACCGCGTCGAGTACGAGCAGCGAGGGATGGCAGCGGCCGTCGCCGGCGGAACCCGCATCGGGGTGATCTCCGAGCACATGCGGCGGCACCTGCGCGACGCCCTGGCGGTGCCAGCCGGCGCGCTGGTCGACCTGCCCGACGGGCTCACGGTCGATGAGCGTCGTCCGCTGACGCCGGCCAATGACCTCGTCCCCGCCTCCGCGCGCGCGGACTTCCTGCTGGCGCTGGGCAGAGCGGAGCCGTACAAAGGGTTCGAGGATCTCCTCGACGCCTTAGCGCTTCTTCAAACTGACCACCCGGGCGGCGGATTGCCGCACCTGGTGCTCGCGGCGGTGACCGACAGCGAAACGATCAGCGCTTACCAGCGCCAGCTCGCCGCCCGGGCCGCACAGTTGCGAGTCGACGTCACCCTCTACACCCGGTTCGACGCCCGTCTGCGCACCCTGCTCGCACATCCAGGTCTGCGTGCCGTGATCGTGCCATCGAGGCAGGAACCGTTCGGCCGGATTCCGCTGGAAGCGTTCGCCGCCGGCGCCGCACCAGTCGTCGCCACAACAGCCGGTGGGCTGGCCGAGCAGATCACCGATGGGATCACCGGGTTCACCGCCGAGCCAGGTCGGCCCGAGGCGCTCGCCGCCGCCATCGACCGCGCGTTGGCCACCACTGCGAAGCAGCGGGACCTGATGCGTCGGGCGGGCCAGGACGAGGTGGCTTCTCGCTTCAACCACGACGCCGCGGTGGGCCGGTTCCTGCGAACGGTCGCGCCGTGGGCGGTCGGCTAGTCGACGACGGTCGCTGGCGCGGACGGGGACCGCGCCGGCAACCTCCACCGGCTCTCCGCGATCTGGGCGGCAAGGGCGGCTTGCTGCGCTCCGGATTCGCCCCAGCCGAGCATGAGCGGCACGTCGGTTACCGGCACCAGGCGGCGGCCGAGCAGCCGGCCCCCGTCCGGGTCCGGGTGCCGAGCGTCGAACCCGACGATCCGAGCAGCCATGCGCAGGTAGGCGCGATCGCCGGCAAGTTCGTGCCCGAGAAGGACAGGGTCGGTCAGCCGTACCTGCGACTCTTCGGCCGCCTCCCGGTGCAGGGTGGCCGCCGCGTCGGCGTCAATCAACTCCGGGCTTCCGCCGGGGAGGTTGTGGCCTTGCGGGGTGTCCTGCACGAGCACGCGCCCGTGGTCATCGAACAGCCAGCCGTAGACCTGCACCACGGTGGTGGTCGGTGCCGGGCTGCCTGCGATCCATTCGAACCGGAGTGTGGTGGGCATGGCGGAAGGCTACGGCGTCCAGGCGGGCGGCGGGACGGCCGCGCCGACGTGTCGCAGACCTGGGGAAGACGTCTCCGCCTGGAGCAGGAGGGCGGTGCGCCGCGCTTCTCACTGGGAGCCGGCGCTCGGCACTGGTCTCGCATGTGGCCGCGCGGAGGTGGCCGCCCGCCAGCGGCCACCTCCGCGCGCCGTTCACTGCACCCCGGCCGCTGTAGTGGGAACCTACAGCGAGGTGCCGTTCTGGAATCCGTTGGTGAAGTTGGCCCATGACGTGGGGCTGAAGACCAGCGTGGGACCGTTGGGGTCCTTGCTGTCGCGGACAGCAACGGCATCGCGCAGGTTGTCCGCGACCTCGACGCAGTTGCCCTGGTTGCCGCTGAAGCTGCTCTTGCGCCACCGGGGGGCGGCGGTCGTATCAACCACGGGTGATGTCCTCCATCGTTGTAGTGATGAACTTCCTCGACGTCTTCTCGTCGAGTGCTCGTGAGGTCAGATCGCCCCAAGCCAGTTCGTAGGCCGCCACCTCGGTCGGTTTGTCGAGGTAGAGAGCGCCGGTGAGGCTATCGACGTAGACCAGCGGTGGTTCGACAGGATCGGCCGTGCCAGGCGACTCGGGGAACGACAGGATCGTGAATGCCGAGGTCATTCCGCCATGCACCCCAGCGTCGAAGGGAATGATCCGTACTGTCACGCTCGGCTGCTGGGATACATCGAGCAGCCGTTGGAGTTGCGCGGCCATCACCTCGGGGCCGCCGACGGTGCGGCGCAGCACCGCCTCGCTCAGCACCACCGACAGGTGAGGCGGGCGCGGGTCGGTGAGCAGCCGCTGGCGCTCCATACGAAGGTCGACCTGACGGTCGACTTCGTGCGCGTCGATGAGTCCTTGCGGCACGGCGGTGACCTGCCGGGCGTACTCGCGCGTCTGGAGCAGGCCGGGAATCGACTCCGGCTCGTACTGCCGGATCCGCTTGGCGCCGGCTTCGAGCTGAACGAACAGGCCGAACCAGCTCGGCAGGCTGGTGTTGGTGTAGTCGTGCCACCAGGCGCTGGCACCGCTGCTGCGCGTCTCGGCCGCCAGGGCGAGCAGCTCCTCGCGGTCGGCTCGGCTCGCCTCGTACAGCTCGACCATGGCGCGGACCTCAATGTCGCGGAACCGCACCCTGGGGTCGCCGGCCTCGATGCGACTGATGGTGGCCGGGCTGCGTTCAAGCGCCGCGGCTGCCTTCTCCTGACTGAGCCCGCGCGCCTTACGCAGCTCGGCGAGCCTGCGCCCGATGCGACGCCTCAACAGGGCTGATCCATCCGTGTCGGCCACGGGGCGCGCCTCCTATCACCAAATTGCCGGATAGCAGCATACAAACGATGGGGCTCCCGATCATAGGGAGCACTGTGCTGCATTTGCCAGGGGAAATACCGTGTGAGTTCCCCCAACATGAGGAAACCTGCGTGGTTTCCTATCCCATGATGTCTTGCATTTTGCCAGACAGCATCCCACGATGGCGGTAGCGAGTTGTGGGGGCAAGATCACCCAGAGCAGCGAACGCATGCAGTCCGGCATGCCAGGTGCCATCACCTGCACCACCGCGGCGACTGCACAGCGCTCAGCCAGCTAAGTAGGTGAAGACCGTCACAGTCCCGCTGATGAGCTGGATGCAGGGCCCGTAGCGGCCCCCCGTCCGAGACGGACCCTGCATCCTCCGGCCGAGGACAACATCCGGCGTCAACGAGAGCCCGGGTACGTCCTCGCATGAGGAGGCGATGGCAGTGGGGCGCTGGAAGTGGTTCACTCCGGCCGACGACCGTGTGTTCGCGCCGTTCGGGGTCGACCGCGAAGGCGCGGCGTCTCTCTTCAGCCGACGTGGCGGCTGGCAGCTCACCAGCAACTCCGTTGGCGCGGGCCTGACCACCAACGAGATCGCCGCAGCAAACCGAGCCTTCTGGACAGTCACAGAGCCCGCCCTGGCCAGACCCGGCCGACGCCGATGGTCGTGGTGCCGCCGTTCCCGGCGCGAGAGCCCATGACCGGCTCGAACGAAAGTGATCGCGGCATCGACCGATTCGACTCAGCCCGGCGGACCGCGCTTCAGCACAAGAACGGTGGCACCTGCTTCCACTGCAACCAGGACGGCACCTGCAACCAGCGAGCGTGGGCCGTCACCGAGCTAGCCCGCCACGCTGGCGGACCGCAGCTTCTTGAAGAGCTCGGCATCCCATCCCCGACTGAGGAAGGCCCACGGCGGTGACCACACCTCCTGGCGCAGCAGAAGACCTAAGAGTGCAGGTGCAGGGTGAACCCCGCGTAGTCAGGCCCCCATACAGCCAGCGCGTCGCCCATCGGCCCCTGCTGCTGGGTGATGAGTTCTTTCTCATCGCTCACGACGACCAAACCGGGAGGCCCCGGCTGCACGGTAACGCGGTCCGGTACGGGCTGGCCGCCGCCCTGCTCGGCGAGCTGGCCTTTATCGGGCGCCTGACCTTCGAGCATGGACACGTCGTTGTGCGGAACGCCTGGCCACCGGAGGACTGGCTGCAACGCTTCGTGCTCTCCGCCGTCGCGGCCGACCAGCGGCACACCGCAACCCGAACCTGGTTGGAGTACCTCGCGGAGACCGTCCCAGATCGCGTGGCGCAGCGCCTGTTCCGACAGGGCAAGGTCGAGCCGGTGGAGCAGCGGCGGCTCCTCCGCATGTTTCGCGGCGGCACGCGACACAAACCCACCGACACCAACGTCGCCGCCTGGTCATGGGCTCGCCTGTCCACGAGGTTGCGCAACTACGAGCCGCTGTCGCCGTTCGACCTGGCACTGGCCGGCATCACCGTGTCGTGCCGGCTGGACGGGTTCGTCCTCGACGGGGCGCCCAACACCGTTGGCGCGCACCTGCGGCGGCTGCTCTGTGAGGCACCAGAACCGATGCGGGACCTTTTCGCCCACCTGGACAGGGAGATCGGCACCGCCGTCATGAGCCACCGCGACTGATCCCCAGGCGCGGCAGCACCACCTTCCACCCCTGCAACCCTGCGAGAGGGATCGATTCCGCATGCCCCCAACTCCCCCTGACACCGTTTCCGCGGTCCTCGCCCGAGGCCGGCTCGGCACGTTCCACATCGTGTTCATCGTGATCGCGGCGGCAGCGCCGCTAACGGTGATCGCGGGCGGTGCGACGACCGGGTGGGCCGTCACCGGCGTCGCCGGGATTCCCGTGGCCTACCTGGTGGTCTCGGCGGTGCTCGCGCTGTTCTCCGTCGGGTTCGTGGCCATGTCCCGGCGGATCGTCAACGCCGGCGCGTTCTACACCTACGTCGCCCGAGGTCTCGGCCGCCCGGCCGGCGTCGGCGCGGCCATGGTCGCGCTGGTGGCGTATAACGCCATGCAGATCGGCCTCTACGGCGGCTTCGGCGCGGTCCTCGCGACGTTCCTGCGCGACCAGTACGACCTGCGCGTCACCTGGTGGGTGTCGGCGCTGATCGGGTGGGCCGTGGTCGCGCTGCTCGGCGTGCTGCGCATCGACCTCAACGGCAAGGTCCTGGCGGTCATGCTCGTCGCCGAGTGCGCGGTCGCGCTCGTCTTCGACGCGGTGATGGTCGGCCACCCCGCCGGCGGCGACGTCACTTTCGGCACGCTTTCCCCGGCGAACGTCCTCACCGCCGGTATGGGGGCCGCGCTGGTCACGGCCCTCACGGGTTTCGTCGGCTTCGAGGGCACGGTGGTGTACTCCGAGGAGACCCGCGACCCGCGCCGGACCGTGGCCCGGGCCACCTACATCTCGGTGGCCGCCACAGGCCTGCTCTACGGGCTGTCGGCATGGGCGATGTCCGTCGCCACCGGACCCGACAAGATCGTCGACGCGGCCCGCGCCGACGGCACCGACCTCATCTTCAACCTCGTCTCTCCGCACCTCGGCTCCAGCATCGTGACGGTCGGGCGGGTTCTGTTCATCACCAGCCTGTTCGCCGCGCTGCTCAGCTTTCACCACACTGTTGCGCGGTACCTATTCGCCCTCGGCCGCGAGCGGGTCCTCCCGGGTGCGCTGGGTCAGACCAGCCGCCGCACGGGTGCCCCGAAGGTCGGCTCGATCGTGCAGAGCGTGATCGCGGTGGCCGTCCTCATCGGCTACGCGATGGCCGGCGCAGACCCGATCGTGCACCTGTTCTTCTGGGTGACAGTGACCGGCGGCCTCGGCGTCCTGATCCTGATGACCGCCACCTCCGCGGCGGTGGTGGGCTTCTTCGCCCGCATCGCCCACCGCGAGGGCTGGTGGACCTCAGTCATCGCGCCGCTGCTCGCCACGCTCACGCTGACCGGGTTCCTCGCCGCCACGCTGCGCGAGTTCGACGTCCTCCTGGGCGTCGATCAGCACTCACCGCTGCGCTGGCTCTTCCCGGCGGCCTACGCGGTAGCCGCCCTCGTCGGCATCGCCTGGGCGCTGATCCTGCGCGCGACACGACCCCAGGTCTACGACGCGATCGGGCTCGGCGCGGACAGCGTCACCGCGACGCTCCGCCGCACCGTCAACTTCCGCCAGCCGGTCTGATCAAGGAGTTCACCATGGCCGCCCCCAGCAGCAGCGTGACCATCCGCTGCGCCACTTCCGCCGACACAGACCCTCTGGTTCCCGTTTTGGCGGAGGCGTTCTTCGACGG
The DNA here is from genome assembly GCF_049841835.1 of Micromonospora sp. DT227. NCBI lineage: Bacteria > Bacillati > Actinomycetota > Actinomycetes > Micromonosporales > Micromonosporaceae > Micromonospora > Micromonospora sp. DT227. Next base: position 1,125,255 of record NZ_JBNCLA010000001.1, read on the forward strand.
GCCGGTCGCCGACTGGCTGATCCCCGACCACGACGACCGGCGTGCCGTCTACCACCGGTACTTCACCCTCGTCCTCCGTCACGGCCTCGACCACGGCCACGTCGACACCACCGCAGACCTGTCCGCCGTCGCGATCTGGTACCCCCGGCCCGAACCCGCGCCTCCATCGACGGCGGAGAACCAGGCCGCGCTGGAGGCCGCCACCGGCCGGTACGCGCCGAAGTTCACGCTCCTCGAAGCCATGTTCGACGTGTTCCACCCCCGCAAACCGCACCACCACCTTGCCTACGTGGCGGTCAGCCCCGCCAAACAGGGCCAGGGTGTCGGCACTGCTCTGCTAAACCGCTATCACCAGCTACTTGACGAGCGGGGCATGCCCTCCTACCTGGAGGCGAGCAATGCGCGCAACCGCGAGCTGTACCTCCGACTCGGATACCGTGATGGGGAGCCGCTGCGCCTTCCCGTAAAGGGACCCACGATCTGGCGGATGTGGCGCGGACCGGTCGGCGCCGACGGTCCACCCGGCTTCCCCGCCGCCGAAACGCCGTCACCCCGGCGGTCGCAGTGACTGCCGTGCCGGCAGAAGGTGCCGTGCGGTCGGTGCAGCCGGGCGACGTCGCCGCCGTCGTCGCGCTGCTGACCGACGGGGTCATGCACGATCCGGTCGCCGAGTGGCTGGTACCCGACCCCGAGCAGCGGCGAACTGTCTTCACCGAACTGTTGGCCATGGACGTCGATCACGCCGTCGAGTGGGGCACCGTCGATGTGCTGCTGGACATGACCGCCGTCGCGATCTGGCGCCACTACCCGGACGACGACCTGCTGTCCCGCCGCCATCTGGCCACCATCACCGACACGGCACTGCCTCGCTTCCGCCACTACGACGCGATGGTCAACGCCTACCGGTCACCCGCACCGCACCACTGGCTGGCCTGGCTGTACGTCGCTCCGAGTCACCGCGGGCTCGGTATCGCCGAGCGTCTACTCGCCCGCCACCACCAGGTCGTCGACCGGCTCGGGATCCCGATCGACGTCGTGGTGACCACCGCCCACGGCCGCGACTTCCTGCACCACCACGGCTACGGCTACCACGCCCGCCTGCCGAGGCAACTACCCGGTGGGCCGAAACTCTGGCCGCTACGTCGCGCCGGCCGGCCGGTTCCCGTGAACCGGACCCAGGCGAGGCGCAGCACCTGACCAAGCGACGCTCCGCTCGGTCACCACATCAGCAGGTTGCAGCCCGGATCGCCGGGCTTCCCTCAGCCGAACCTAAGCGAGGAACGAATCCGCATGGTCATATCGACCGCCCCTGTCCGCCGCGCAGCGGTGAGCCTGCTCGGCAGCCTCCTGCTCGCCGGCTGCCAGACCAGCACGCCAGCCGGACCTGCTCCCAAACCAGCCGCGTCCCCATCCAGCCAGCCTGCCAGCATCCGACCAGCCGCCACTGACCCCGGCCTAACCTCGTCGCAGCGGCTGACGGCCCTCGCCGATGCCGTTACCGCCGCTCCGGGTGACGGCGACACCGGGCTGCCCTACACCTACCTGCACACGCAGTCCTGGAGCCGGGCCACCAACGTCATCACCCGCACCGACCTGCGGCAGTGGCGCCGTCAGACTGACGGATCCGGGCGCGAGAGCACCCGACGGCTGCCCGACCTTCCGGGAGTCGACCACCAACCCCAACGCCAGGAACAGAGCCAGCTCGCTCACGCTTCCGAGACGACGACGACGTATCCACCCGGCACCCTCCGCCCCTATCTACCCGAACCCCTGCCGACTACGGCGAGGTCGCTGGCTGACGCTCTGGCACCCCGTCAGTTGGCCGCGGAATCCGCGTACCCGAGGATCCTCGTCGGCGGGATCGTCACGCTGGTCAGCAGCCAGTACCTCAGCCGGCAGCAGCGGGCGACGACCTTGCGTGTCCTGGCCAGCGTGCCGGGCATCACCTACCGCGGACTGACCAGGGGACTCCTCGGCCGCACCGGCCTGACGTTCGCGGTCGCCGCCGGTGGATCGACAATCGAACTGCTGGTCGACCCGCGCACCGGCGAAGTCCTCGCCGCGCAGGAACACCTGACCGAACGCCTGCGCGGCCTGTTCTCGTACGTCCTCATCCTCGAACGCGGCCACGCCACCAGTCCCACAGCCGCCGAGTGAATCTGAGCTACCCGCTGTCGTCCGGGTAGAAGTGCCCGGAAGGTGTGACCGTGCGAGATCAGCAGGGGACGCTGCGGATCCGCCACCACGAGGTCACCCTTCCGGGCCCTTTCCGGCGCTCAGGTGTTCGAGCCCGACGGCACCGGGCGAGGATCATCCCGGCCGTAGTACGTCGGGGAGTTGGGGCAGACCTGGCACGCAAGCACAAGCGGCTCCCCGACCTTGCCCGGCAGGCTCTTGCCACAACACAACGGCATGGTCTCTGCCGCCGGCGCTTCAGCTTGGGTCACGATGCCACCGTACCGTCGCTCGCATGCGCGCCCCGCCTGCCCGTCGCCGCGCGGCGTACTTCCGCTCTCGGCCAAGTCCAAGGTTCCGCCTCGCTCGGCCGTGACGGTGGGGTGCACATCGGCAGGGATCCAACTGACGCGGTGGCGGTGCTGGTACGGCAGCCAGGTGCCGTGGAGGATGCCTTCCAGCAGGTGGTCTAGGTGGGGGCGCGGACCGCAGGGGAACATGGCGGTCGTGGCGGCCTTCTGCCGGCTGTAGCCGTGCGGGTTCAGCGTCGGGTACAGGTGCATGGCACCGCATGGCTTCGCCTTGCGGGTGACCGGGCAGCGGGTGGTGCTGGTCCACAGGTCGGCCCATCCGCACCGCTGCGTCTCGAAGGTGATCGCGCCGGCACCGATCTCTAGCCGGGTCTCGGACAGATACATGCGGTGGTCGGCGAGGGCCGGCACGGACAGGTGCGGGACCGCGTGCAGGAACGCGATGTCGCCGGCACCGCGGTCGGTAGTCCACACCACGCGGTCGCCCGCCTTGCGGAGCGCTCGCTGCCGGGCCTGGATGCTTCGCGCGTCTGCCTTCGAGTGCTGAACTTCCCCTGCCACCGTCAGATTCGGGCCGATGGCCAGGACGTCGGGTCGACGGCGTGCTCGGGGGCGCCAGACCTCAACCTTGACGTCGCCGCCGACGGCTTCCCAGGTGCGGGCCTTGCGCTCCTTGAGCGCCTTGTGGGTGTCGGTCTCGGGCTCGTGCTCCGGGTGTGGGGAGCGGCCGTCCTCGTGCCGGAACGTCGGGCGGTGCGGTCCCTCGACGAAGGTCAGCCAGACCGGGATGCGAGGCAGTCCGTTCTGGGCTCGGTGGCGCATGCAGAGCAGGCAGAGCAGTTTCTTGCCGCCGATGCCGTGGGGACGGTCATTGGCGAGGCGTTCGCGTAGGCCGGGCCGCGTGGGGTGGCCCCAGAACGCGAGGCGTGGCTGCAACTCGACGCCGGCGGGCACGTAGAACACGCCGTCGTTGAACGTGAGCGGGTCGAGTTGCTCCCAGATTGGTCGAGTCACAGGCTTCCCCCTGCTGATCAGGGGCGCAGGTCGCCAGCACCGACGAGTCATGCGCCGCCTACCCACTGTATCGGCACATGGAAATCGGCACCTCGAACATGAGAGCCCATCTCCGCGTGCCCGGTCAGGCGCGAGCATGCGCGCGCCTGCTCTTGTGGGACCTGTCGCGTACCCTGCACGGCCGAGACATCGGGAGTGGGGCGGGCGATGGACGACATCATCAACGTCATCAAGGCGTGGGGGCCGGGGGCGCTGGCAGTGCTCGGCGCGATCGTGGCGGTCTCGCAGGCCGTCAGCGCCAGAAGCCAAGCCAAGAGCGCCCGAGCGCAGGCCGTGAGCGCGCAGGAGCAGGCCAAGGACGCTGGAGAAGCGGCTGAGGTCGCGAAGCGTCAGGCGCGCGCCGCTGAAGAGCAGGTCGAGTTGGCCCGCCAGCAGTACCGGAGCGAGCAGCAGGCGCGGGACGAAGCGGCCGGGCCGGTCTTTCAGCTCGGTGACGCGTGGGACATGGTCAGCGGGGAGCGGTTCGGGACGATCGTGTTCACGCTGGTCGCTGGCACGCGTTTGGACCGGGTCGTGGTCAGCGCCGCCGACCAGGCCGCTGTGTTGGGTCTTGTTGAGAAGGTCGGCGAGATGGACGTCGCCTCGTCGATGACGCTGACCAATCTCGCGCCCGGCGCCATGCACACCGTCGTGCTGATGTTGGACTGGAACGCGCTGTCGCCGGTGACCGTCCGACTGGACTTCGCATGCCACGAGGGCGGTGGAGGGAGCCGCACCTGGAGCCGGTCGTACTCGGCGCAGCTTAACGAGCCGCCGGCCTCCTTGTCCGAGCGGCCGACGCGTAGCACAAGGCTCCCATGATCAGGGCGTTATCCACAGGCCTGGAAGTTATCCACAGGCATGCGCTGACCGGTGGACCCGCGTGGGCGCGGCGAGGAGACTGCGTTCGGGTCGGCGAGGCCGCCGCCCGGGCTGCTGGCCACGGCTGCGTGCAGGTGGAGCCGGCTCGGTCCGCAGGCCACCGGCCGGTCGCCCCGCGTCAGCCTGACGAAGTTGGCGCGGGGCAACCGCAGGGCCTGGTGACGTGCAGTTCTGGGCCGCCGCCGACGCGAGAGCTGCACTCGACCATCTCGGAGCGGCCATCTCACTCTGCCTGCCGCTGACGTGGCCGGCCAGGCTTCCAGATCCGGGTGTCGTGCCACTGGCGTACCTGCCACTTCGAGTAAACCGGGCCCGACGAGAGTTCGACGAGCGGCCGGGGGAAGTCGGGGTAGCGGGTCGTCCAGTTGCTGATCGTCGCGGTGTTGACCTCAAACTCGTCGGCCAGGTCGCCAGTGCCGGCGAGGTCCGCGAGATCCCAGTAGGCGGGAGGAGTCTCACCCATCAGGGCTGGTACCGCTCGGCGACGGCGACGTCCTCCGGGTCACCGCTGAGATAGGCGACGGCCTCAGCGTAGGTCGCGTGCCGGTCCCACTCGGCGATCAGCTCATCCGCCTCGTCGCGGGTGAACGTGGCCTCCATGCCCTGCCCGGCCCATCGCTTCGCCAGACGCCCGGTCCGGGTGTCGTTCTCGGCGAACGCCCCGACGAAGAGGGCAACCTTTTCCGGGTCGCTGGACATGCCCAGCTCGGCAGCCAGGTCGGTGATAGTGATCATCGTTTCCTCCTTGTGGACGTTGCGGGTTCAGCGGCGGCGCGAGGTAGGCACCGCGGCGGCGAGCAGGATCGCGGCGGTGACGCCGACGATAAAGACGAAGCCCTCGACGCTCCGGAACTCGGGGATCGCGATCAGGAAGCCGATCGCGGCGGCGGCGAGGAGGCCTCGTCCGCGCATCAGAGTTCCCCGGTCGATTCGAGATACTTCAACGCCGCACGTTCGCCGGCTCGCCCAGGCCCGGTGTTGAGGAGGTCCTCGCCGGCCTCGATGAGCTTGTAAAGGTTGGTCCGTGTATCCGGCTTGTAGCCGAGCTTCTTCGCCAGTTCGCGGCGGGCTTCCTCGTAGTCGAGGGCCTGTTCCTTCATCAGGTCGCGCAGCATGCTGGCGGCGAGCCGTTGCCGGGCCTCACTGACGGCGGTGACGGTGCCCTTGTGGTCGCGGATGTAGCCGATGAAGCGGAAGACCTCTTCCTCGCCGAACAGGTCGACGAGCTTCATGATGCCTTCGAGGCCGTCTTCGACGGTGGGGAGGCGGTCGAGGTTCGGCATGGGGATGCTCCTGTCGAGTAAGACTTACTAGCTCCGGCCAAGTATGACTTACTGGGCAGCGGTGTCAAGTCCACACCGCCGCCCAGCTTCACCCGGCTACACCCGGGACAACTCCGCCTCCAACGACGTGGCGAAGTCGTCCCAGTCGAACAGGGCAGGAGCCTCGTACGCCGGCACGGCCGACTCATCCAACGTGCGGACGTGCATGGCGGCCGGGTCGATCCCGCCGATCGAAGAGAGCAGCTCCGCGAACCCCGCCGCCTTGGCACGCCCCTGCGAAAAGGTCAGGACCGCCACCGGCGCCTCACGCCCGTCGACCCGCCGGACCGTCATCCGGCGCAGCGTGCCGCACCGTTCCCACCGCAGAGCTGCGTCGTCCCACCAGTCGTTCCCGACCGGCTCGACGATCTCGATGACGGCCGTCCGCGGCAGCTTCTTCTTGCGCGTCGCCTTCCGGGCCGACGTCTGCTCGGCGGCCGGCTCCTCGTCCTCGACGGGCAGAATGTCATCTGGCCAGGCCGCCACGAACCCTTCGTGCTGGGCGGCGTGCTCGAACCAGTGGTCGCGGGTCTCCCGAAGCGTGTTGTGCCCGTCGTACATGAGCCCGCAGGTCGGCACCGGGCAGTTGAAGATCCACTGCTGGTTGAGCAGCCGGTTGAAACGCACCAGCGGCAAGCCGGCGGCGTATCGCTCGGCCAGATCCCGGGCGCTCTTGCGGCCGTTCCGCCCGTACTTCGGGTTCTCGGCGGCGGCGAGCAGCTCGTCCAGCACCGGTCCAGCGTTCGGCGGCGTGTCGATGTCGGCTTCGAGGGCGGCGAGGAGGTCGTCCATCTGGTCCACGGCCGGCGACACCGCACCGGGTGCGGCCTCGTCGCCCACGTTCGCGTCGAGCGCCGTACCGAACTCCGCCTCAAGGGCGTCGAAGAAGGCGTCCATCTCCTCGACCCCGTGGTCGGCCGCGCGCCGGCGCAGCGCCGGGCCGTCGACGGTGACCCAAGTGTCACCGTTCATCCGCCGCGTAGTGATGACACCCTCGACCAGCCCTTTCAGCTCGAACCGGCCCTGGCCGAGCGGCTTCGGGTCCTCCAGCAGGTGCATCGCGGGGTTCGGGTCGCCGTGGTACTCGGGCGGCAGGATGTCGTCGGCCCGCAGGTCGACCACCGGCATCCGCCGCACATCGCTGGGCTCCACATCCAGCGGCCGATCCGCCGGCGGGTCTAGCGGGGTGAACATCCCGTCCAAGCGAGCCGCCATCCCCACCACCGTCGAGCCGCCCCGGTTCCCGCCGTACGGCTCGTACAAGTCGAACTTCAGCAGCGGCTCACCCTTGAACTTCGCCTTCTCGCCCATGCCCGCGGTGCAGATGCGGGGCAGCAACGTGAGGTAGCCCTTGCCGGTGTACCGGCTACCGTCCGGGTGGAACCCCTTGACCTCGCCGTACGCCCCCCAGGTGACCTCGGTCAGAGGGATCTGCTGCTTCGACGGCTTCCGCTTCCGGGCGGCCCGGACCGGTGCGGCGGCGTGCTTCGCGGCCGGCTCCGCCTTCGGCTGGCCGACCGGCTTGGCCGGCTTGGGCAGCGGTTCCTCCCGGATGGTGCGGGCCGCGCTCTCTTCGGCCAACAGCGCCGCGTACGCGTCCCAGTAGGCCCAGCACCTCATCGGGTGCCGACGCACGTCGACCTCCTGCGCCGCCTCGATCTGCTGCACGGTCGCGTCGGCCGGCAGGTCGTGAACCCGCCGCTTCGCCGCGAGGATCCGCCGCCGGCGGGCCGCCGCCGCGGCGGTGCCGTAGATCGCGCTGACGACCTCCAGCATCCACCACCGCTCGGCCGGGATCAGGTCCCTCGGCGCGGGCAGGTTCCCGTCCACGGTCGGCTCGCCCGCCGGGAACGGCTCCGCCGCAGCGGTCCGGGCCGCGCCTTCCTCGTTCATCAGCGCCGCGTACGCCCGCCAGTAGGCATCGCACTTCACGGACCACCGGCAGTCGACGTCGTCGCGCGCCGCCAATATCTCCCCGATCGGCGCGGCGATCGGCAGCTCGTGTACCCGCCGCATCGCGGCGTACATCCTGGCGCGTCGCAACTGCGCCTCGGCCGTTCCCGGTTCGCCGGGGCTGACCTGGCCGAGCAGCAACCACCGGGCATCCGGCTCGGTGTCGCCCGGCGCCGGCAGCTCCCGGCCACCGGCCGCTTCCTTCGTCGTCTTCGCGGCCGGGTCCTGGTGAACCAGGTGCCGCACTGCGAGGCCTTCCACGCTGACGTACCCCTCTCCGCGCAGCATGAACGTCTCGACCTGCCCGCCGGCGACCGTGCCGGTCAGCTCGACGTAGCCGTCACCGACGTCCCTCGGGTCCTCGGTCAGATCCACCTCCGGGCCGTACCTCCCCAAGTGCCGGTCCTCGTCGGGGAAGGTCACCTCGACCAGGTCACCGGCCCGGGTGTCGCGGGCCAGCACCCGCCGCGAGTCGTTGGGCTTCTGGCTCAGCGGCCGGTCGGCCGGCGGGTCCAGCACAAAGAACTTGGCGTCGAGCAGCGCGTGCATCCCGATGTTGGTCCGGCCCGGGTCGACCATGACGAAGTACCAGTGGGGCTTGCCCGTCAGCTTCGGCTTGGTCATCAGCCCGCCGGTGTGAATCCTCGGCACCTCCGTGACGTAGCCGGTCTGGATGGACGCGCTGCCGTCCGGGCCCATCGCCTTGATCCAGCCGTACGTCCCCCACCCAACTTCGGCCAGCGGCACCTCCCGACCAGCGGCGGGCGGCTTGCGGGTCGGCTCCGGCACCTTCCGTTGTGCCGGCGCGGCGGGCTTCCTCAACGTGCCCGGGTCAACGCGCCGCACAAGCCGGACCGTGCCGCCGTGAAAGGCGTCGATCTCGAACGGTTCCCCGTTGTGCACCTTGAACCAGGTGACCGTTGGCTTGGACGATCGCACGTTGCCATCACTGGCCAGGGTGATCTCGCCGCGACCGGGCACGTCGATGACGTCCCCCGCCTTGAGCCGCACCGGGTAGACGTCGCAGGGCGGTATGGGACGGGCAGAGACGGACACGGTGGGCTCCTTGGGTTCGGGGATGGTGCCGGTCGCGGTGATCGCGGCCAGGCGTTGGAGCTGCGGGCCGATCCCCGCGGTCCCGTCGAGGGGGCGCAGGGCGTGCGGCCACACAGCGGAGACGACGTCGGCGTACTTACGCCCGGCCAGCACGATCACCTCCTCGGCATCGAGCAGCCCGAGCTGTTCTGCCTGGTAGCGGACGGTCTCGGCGGTGACCGATCCGGGCTCGCCCATCAGCAGGTCGTACCGCTCGATGACGTCGAAGAGGTCGAGCAGCCCGTACTTGCCGGAGAGAATGATCTGGTAGCAGTCCCGGCCGCTCCCCACTCCGAAGCGGCCTGGATCGCGGGCTACCAGCGCGTCGGCGGCACGCCGCGCGGCGCGGTGGTATGAGCCGACGTACATGCCGTGCGCGTCCAGCAGCCTGCGGTCGGACTTCTTCCCGCCGCAGCCGACGATGACCAGCCGCTTCGGCGGGTCCGCAGGCGGGTCTTCGAGCGGTCGCAGGCCAGCGACGTACGCCAGGTGCTCGGCGACCGTCCATCCCATCCACGACCAGCGCGGCAGCCACCGGCCCGGGGCAAAGCTGCGCCCGGCCGTGTACCGGCCGAACGGCAGGGGCCGGTCGCGCGGGTCGAGGCCGTACGCCTCGGCGTACCCGGATTGGCTGTCGAGCTGCACCAGGTCATTGCTGACGCGACGCTCGTGTCCCTCGTGCATCTCGACCCGGGTGAACTTCGGGCCAACGGACACCACCGTCGCCCGGGACATGCAGCCCTCCGACGCCGGCAGCGCCCCCGGTAGACACACGACCTTCGCCCCGACCGGCACACTGCCGGGCCCAGGCGGACCCGGGGCCGCCGGCCGGTCGACCGGCGACCCGGAGAGACCACGGAAGCTGATCCGCCGTGGCGGCCGGAACCCTCTCGCTCGGCTCATACTCCGAGCCACCAGCGCAGCAGGACGACGAGGCAGGTCGCGACGACCAGGATCTCCGCGAACGCGATGATCAGCGGGAGGCGGTGGCCGTTGTCCCACCACCACAGGACCATGTCCCACCGCGAGTGCTCGGAACGGAAGTGCCGGCGCTCCGGCTCTCCCGCCTCGACGACCTCTTCGCACAGAAAACAGCGGCTCAGCCCGTTCTCGGGGGTGTATCTGCTCATGGATGGATTGCCCTTCACGCTGCGATAGGTCGGTTGTGCAGGTCAGCCACAGCGCAGCTCCGACAGGATCGGGTGCTCCTGCGCGGCGGCGATGATGTCGGCCATGGATCGGTGCTTCTGGAAGGCGCGGGAGCGCATGTCCCCGTCGGCCAGCCCTCGGGCGAGGTTGCGCTTCTCCACGGCCAGGTACTCCTGGGCGACGTCCTGACTGAGCGCCGCCGCCAACGCCAGGTCTTCGCCGCCGGCCAGCACGCAGAATCGGCAGCTCAGCCGCCGCATGCCCGCGTCGTACGGCCAGCAGTAAGGCACGCCCGACCGGTGGATCTCGGTCCACACCTGGTCCTCGGTCCAGTGGTGGACCGGGAACCACTCGGTGATCTCCCGATTCCGGCTGGAGTGCTGCTCATCGACGCGCAGGACCGGCAGCTTCCCGCGCCGGGTGGACTCCTGCGCACGGAAACCGAACACGTAGAGCACCCGCGCCGGCCGGCCGCGCACGCCCAGCTCCTTGACCAGCCGGGTGATGAGCTTCTTGCCCGGGCCGCGCTTCCAGTCCGAGGTGCAGAACCGGCGGTTGTCGCTGGGGAACTTCCCGTACCGCTCGATCTGGTCGAGCAGATCACCGTCCTGGTCGTGCTCCCGCTCGGTCACCTCGAACCGCAGTCCGTAGTGCTCGGCGTGCAGCCGCGCGGTGCCCTCGCTGCCTGGACGGTCGCCGAACCGGGACATCAGCAGCTCGGCGGTCGACCCCATCTCGGCGGTGCCTGGCCACGACACGCGCTTGCCGAGCCGGTTGTACTGCACGACCAGGCGGTCGAGCACGCCTTCATCGGCAGCCTGCCGGGCGGCGCGGCCGAGAGCGATCTCGCCGTCCTTGCCGCCGGAGTCGTTGGCGATGATGAGGTCCCAGTCGGCCATCCGCAGGCGGGGCCCCTCGGGCGCCCACCACGCCGGCGTCGGTACGCCAACCGGTCGCGGCACCCGGCTGTAGGCCGGTACCCCAGGGGCCAGCTCGGCGCGCAACTCGGCGGAGAGGCGGTCCCAGTCGAAGTCCGCCGACTGCCCGGTCACATCGACTCCGGCTCAGCGCCGTCGGGGAAGACGATCCGGGCGGCCCGACCGTTCGCGTCGACCTCGATGATCAGGCCGTACGCCTCCACGGTCTCGACCGGCATCCGGGTGCCGATCACCTCGACCTCGAAGACGGGCAGGTGCAGCACCCGCTGCACGATCTCGGCGATCACACCCTCCCGCTTGGCCTCGGGCACGCGGGGGAACGTCTTCTCCATGGGCTCGCGGACGGCGTCGTCGAGCGTGTCGGCGCGGTCGACGACGGTGTGTCCGGCGGGGGCGACAGTGGCGGTCATCGTTGGTCCCTCTGCTTTCTGATGTGGTTTAGGCGGCCAGGTCGTAGGGGTCGGGGGTCTTGGGGTAGGGCAGGGCGTCGAGCGCGATCGGGGTGGTCCGCCGCTGTGCCCGGTTGCCAATGGCCCAGGCGAAGCGGTGGTTGCCCCGGTGGCGGACCTTGCGGGCGCCGATCTCGGCCAGCGCGCCGGAGAGCCACGCGGTGAGCTGGTCGGTGGTGAGCAGGAACAGCGGCAGGCCGTATACCGCGCCGGGCGGGGTTGCGCCGAGGCTCACCAGGCGGGTGATCTGCCCGCCCATGCCGCGCTCGCCGCCGGTGATCTTCGCGGCGGAGCGGGCGGTCAGCACGGTGCCGTCCGGCAGCAGCGTCAGGGTGCGGGCGGTCGCCCGGCCGGTGTAGATCGCACCGAGGGCCTGGTAGATCGTCCCGACGTGGCCGGGCATCAGCAGCGCGCCGTCGAGCCGGCGGGGCAGCGGGTCGGAGAACGCGACGACGCCCCGCACGCCTTGGTCGGCAGCCGCGGCGAACACCCGGGCGAGGAACCAGGATTCAGCGTTGGCCGGCACCTCGTCGAGCAGGATCAGCCGGGACAGTTCCAGCGACTCCCGGTAAGGGGTCAGGGTGGGGAACGGCTTGGTCAGCACCGGCTTGGACATCGGCACGCCGAGCACCGCGACGCCGACCAGCCGCCCGTGTTCGAGCAGCCCGTACCGCAGGGACGCGGACGGGTAAGAGCGGGAGTAGTGGTGGCAGGTGACGAAGTCCTGCGCGAGCGCGTCTTCGAGCGCCACGACGGTGTACCGGCGAGGGTCGAACCCGCCTTCGCTGGTGCGCCGCCAGCTGTGCTGGCCGTGCGACCAGCGCTGGCACAGCTCCGACTCGAACAGGGCGATGAGGTCGGTGAAGAGCTGGTCGACGCCGGCGGTGTCGGCGACGGGCAGGTCGAGCACGAGAGAACTCCAGGGGTGCGGATGCGGTGGTGCCGCCGGCCCGGGTGTGGACCGGCGGCACCGGTAGGGGTTGGTGGTCAGGGCTTCTTGCCGCCGTTGCAGGCCCGCTGCTCGACCTCCGACAGTTCGTAGCCCTCGGATTTGAGGTAGCGCAGGTACTCGACCGGCCCCGGGTCGCTTCGGCGCCAGGCGTCGCGGGGGAGGTTCTCCTCGTACGCGGCCAGGATCATCACCAGGGTCACCATCGCGGCGCGGCCCTCGGTCGTGCACAGGTCGGCGAGCAGCTTGCCCCGCCGGTGCTCGGAGTCGTACGTTTCGTGCTGGACGCCGAACAGGTCGCGGGTGAGCTTGTGGCTGCCCTCCATCGCCGTGCGGATCTGGTGGTCGCACGAGGCGAGCGCTCGGGCGATGAACACCGCGGCGCTCTTCGGCGGAGTCTTGCGGGCGGCGAACTCCTTCAGCCACGCTTGGCGGACCTTCAGGGCGCTGTCCCACGCCTTGTTGGACTCGCGGACGTCTCGACGTTCCGCGCGGGCGGCTTCGGCTTCCTCCTCGGTCATGTCTTCGAGCTTTCGGCGGTCGCTGAAGCTGGCACCCGGGGGGTAGCGGTGGGTGTGGCCGTACTTCGGGTAGTTGGTGCAGGCGTACTGGGCTTCCCACACGTAGCCGTGCTGGCCGTTTTTGTGCACGTACTTGTGGTGGATGAACGCGGCGTGGCCCTTGCAGTCCTTGTGGTTGTCCTCGGTGACCTGCCGGCGTCCGTTCTTGAGGTACTCCAGCTCCGCGCGCTTGGGGTCCTGCATCGGTGGGCGCTCGATAACCCTGATGCCTGCGGCGCTGAGCTTCTCGACCAGCTCGGCGCGCTGCCGCTTGGACTCGCGGTCGTCGCGCAGCCGCTGCACCTGGTGGTTGAAGCCGCCCTTCTGCGCCGCGAGGACCAGGATCTTCACCGCTTCGTCGTCGCCCTCGAATTCGGCGAGCGCCGCCGCCTGTTCGAGGTCGAGGAAGTCCCATCGCTCGGTGGACTTGCGGGCCACCTCGCTGCCGGCCACCCTCAGCGCGGCCTCCACGACCGGCTTGGGTCGGGCGGTTCGCTTGGCGATGGCGCCGGCGGGGACACCGAGCGCGGCGAGCTGCTGGTAGGCCACGACGTCCTCGTGGGTCGTCAGGCCCGCGCGGTGGTGGTTCTCGGCGAGCTGGTCGATGAGGCGGTCGGCCTCGCCGGGCTCGGCGATCACCACGACGGGGACGGTGGGCCGGCCGGTCTGCACCGCGGCGACGGTGCGCCGCTGGCCGTACAGGACGACGAGCTGGTCCAGGCTGTTGCGGTGGGCGACGATCGGCACTCGTACGCCGCGCTCGCGGATGCTGTCGACGAACTCGGTGTCGAGGCGGGCGTCGAGGCGGACGTTCGCTCCCACGATGAGCGTGGAGGGCTCGACCTCAACGAAGGCGGTGTCCTGCTCCTCGGGTGCGGGGGCAGGCTGGATGGTCTGGGTCACGCTGTTCCCTTCGATCGTGTGCCGGGGGCGGATCAGTGGTCCTGCGAACGGGGCCACTCGGCGCCGATCGGGCCCGGCGGTGGGTCCGATCAGCGCCGGGCGGTGACGTTCAGGCGGCGTCGGCGAGTAGCTCCGCGAGCGGCTACGCATGCACGACGGCGATCGTGAATTGCCGCCGGTGCACGCGAAGCTATCTGCTACGGGCGACAAGCAGCAAGCATGGCTTGCCAGGTGGGCCCACCGGCTCACCAAGTGAGACTGACTAGGATTGGCTACGGCGAAACCGAGCCCACATCACCGTCAAGCCGGTGGAAGACGCCGGCGGTGACCAGCTTCTCGATCAGCGGCCGGGCCTCGTCCATCGCGGCCTGCGCCGCGTCCGCCTGGTCGACGTTGATCGCGAAGAACGCCGTCGCGAAGAGCGTCAGGTTCTCGTCCTCCAGCCCCGCCGTGCCCTTGGCGTGGTCCAACGCCTCGTCGATGAGCGGCTGGTGAACCGCGATGAGAGATCGGGCGAACTCGCGAACCGATGCCAGCGAGTGGAGGTGGAAGTAGGTCGTCGGGTCGGTCGTCATGAGCTTGTCGAACGCGGCCCAGTCGATGCCCACGCCGAACTCGCGGGCCAGATCGGTGACGGCTGCGGAAGCTCCCCGCATGGTTGGTTCTCCTCTGTCCGGGTGCGTCTCGGGTCGGCACCACTCGGAGCCCACCAGCCCGCGCTCGGCGGGCCGGTGAGCACCGGGCAGCGTCGTCAGCCGATACCGAACCGATCGCGCAGCAGCGCGATCAGGTAGCCGAGGAACAGCGCGTCGCCGACGGGGAGCATGAGCAGCCACGCCCGGTCACCCCAGGTGCCGTGGTCCCAGTCGAAGAGCACTCGCTGCCACCAGCCGTGGTCTCGCCGGTGCCGCCACAGGTCCTCGGCCTGCACCGGGTCCTGACACATCGGGCAGCGTCTCAGTCCGTTACCGCCCGGCACCGATGGCCTCCCGTCCCGCGCCGACGCTGGTCCCGCCGAGGTTCGCCCGGTTCCCGGCCGCGAGTCCCGCTCCAATGCCGGCCCCGCTGCGCTCCCGGCCGCGCTGCGTACGCACCTTCGGGTATTCGGCCTCGAAGGCGTCTTTCACCAGCGCCGCCCGGTCGCGCAGCACCAGCGCCACCGACGGACCTTCGCCGCCGTGTTGGCGCCGCTGCGTCTCCGCCTCGTCCTGGGCGTTCGTCTCGGCGGCCTTCAGCCGCTTGCCGATGGATGCCCGGTACCCGGTCATGAAGTTCTTGACGAACGCGATCTTCGCGATGTGGGGCGGGCACGGCGTCTTGCCCAGCTCCGAGGCCGACTGCACGAGCAGCGACGTGAACAGCATGTTGACCCGGTCGAGGTCGCTGTTCATGCCGAACAGGCGCATCCGCTGGTTGGTGCCGGTCGTCAACCGGATGTGCTTGACGCCCAGCGCGTCGGTGATCGTGATGAGCAGCAGCACCTTGTCGTAGGCGTACGGTCCGGGCACTTCTAGGTATCGGTTCTCGACCTGGTTGGCCGTCGGGTCGGCGGCCTCCAACATCGCGGCGGACACGCCGTACTTCCCCATGAGGTCGATCGCCTTGGCGGTGAACGCCGTCGCCTCGGCTGAGGTGGCGGCCGGATCCTCGGCCTTCGCCAGCATCTTGCGGATCCTGTCGAGCATCTTGTCGAGGTCGACGTCAGCCGCCGCGAGCGCTGCCTCGAACTCGGCTTCCAACGCGTCCAGATCGAGCAGGTCTTGCACGGTTTCTCCTTGTGGAAGCGCCCGGCCCGTCGGGTGACGAGCCGGGCGTGGGCGGGTGGTGAGGGTGCCCGGCCGGCCCCTGGTGGAGCCGGCCGGGCAGGAGCGGTCAGGCCCGACGGGCGGCGTCCCACTCGACGCCTCGGGCAGCCGCCGCGGTGATTGCCTCGACCTGCTCGCACAGCGCGGCGATCACCGCCAGGTAGCCGGCCTCGTCGCGGTCGGGCTCGCCCTGCCGCTCGTCGAACTCGGCCACGTTCTGCGGGTACCGCCAGTCGATGAGGTACTTGTTGTCGAAGCCCTGGTCGGGGGCGAACCACAGGAACCCGTCCGGGCCCTGGAAGTAGGCGATTCCCTGCACGACGACGTACACGGCGGGGACGGGGAAGTCGTCGCTGAACGTGAACCCGTCGTAGTCGAAGTCCTCCCGCGTGCCGTACGTGGTCTTGTCCGGGGCGGTGGGCTGCAACGTCGCTTCGTTCATGGGTGGGATGTCCCTCCTGCACGGGTGCCGGCCGGATGCCGGGCACCACTCGGCACCCGCCGGCCCAGGGAGCAGGCCGGCGGGTGGGCGTGCGGCGCCCGACGGTCAGGCCGGCGGGCAGGCGGGGAAGATGCCGAGGTCGGGGGTCAGCGTTTTCACCACCCGGCCGGTGACGGCGTGCAGAACCCTCATGCAGCGCTCGCATCGCAGCCAGCAGTTGGAAGCGGGCGTCACGTCACGGCCGTGTTCGTCGACGTCGGTGAACCCGTCGGCGGATGAGGTGTTGCCGCAGACGCAGAGCATCTCCTGGAAGCTCCCCGACAGCGCGTACTCCTCACTGGCTGGCCGCTCGATGACCTCGTCGTCGATGCGCTGCCGCCACAGCTCGAACACCTCGTGCCGCTCGTCGCCGAGCGGGTACGGCGAGGCGAAATACCAGGCGACCGCCGAGAAGTCATTCGCTGGCGGCATGTCCGGCATCCCCTCGGGCTTGTCGCTCTTCAGCGGGTCGGCCATCACCGACCAGCGCGGCCGGATGGCGGCGGCCAGGTCCCGGATCGCCTTGGCCGGATCGAGGTAGGCACGGACCACGGTGCAGAGGCCAGCGTGGTCGACGTAGATGTGCTCCAACTGCCACACCTCGCCGTCACCGATGGCGGCGGGGATGAGGGCCTGGCTCGGCGCGAACTGGATGAACTCGGTGGTCATGTCGGTCCCTTCGGTGGAAACGGAAGCACCCGACCTGTCGAGGGACGGGCCGGGCGCGGGATGGTTTGGTCAGTGGCGCGGGAACGCCGCGTTGATCTCCCTGGCGACGCGCAGCATCGCGGTGATCGCGGCGTCGGGGCCGAAGCCGCCGGTGGCCAGGTCGACCCGGCTCATCGGCGTCGTGCAGATCCGGCCCCGGCCGGCGACGTCAGCGCCGAACACCCTCTTGCCGCCGGACACCCGGATGGCGAACACCCCAGTCAGTCCGTGCAGCTGCAACGCGCGGCCCGCGACGGCGGAGCCGCTCTCGTGGAGGTCTTCGAGCAGGTCGCCGACAGTGTCGGGGTCGGGCGTCCAGTCGCTGCCCATGAAGTAGTGCTCGGGATGCGTCAGCCACTCCCGCAGGGCGTCCTCGTCGAAGGTGACGCGAGGCGCTCGCCACGCCGAGGTGGCGTTGTTGGCCAGCTCGGCGACCGCGCCGAGCGCGTCGACTGCCGCGTCCAGTCCAGGCTGTTCCTCGCCGGCGGCGAACGTGGAGAACATCTCCCACGCGCTGGCGAACCGCCGACCGTCCATCTGCACGACGACCAGGCCGCCGCCTTCGTAGAGGTCGGGAGTCGGGTAGACCTCGATCGAAGCCGCCGCGTGGAGGTTCCATACGTCCGGCCGAGGCGCGTTCTCCAACGCCTCGACCAGCTTGAACGCCCACATTTCGATCTCGTCGCGGTTGGACTTGTACTTCTTCCGGATCCCAAGGTGCCGGGCCCGAGTGATCGTCGCCCCGCCTACGGTGACCGCCTCGGTCAGCCAGCGCCGTGCGGCGTCGGGGTTGTAAGTGACGATCGGGTCGGTGTCGTGCACGTCTGCTCCCTGCATGATCGGGGCGTCGGGCGGGTTGCCCGTGCCACGCGGCGCCCGCCGCCCCCTGCGCGGCGGCGGGGGCCGGTTGGCGCGGGGCGGTACGGGGACAGCCAGGCGGGAGCCGCCGTCCCGGCCGGTTGCGGCCGGGACGGCGGGGACCGTCAGCTTTCGGTCGACTCGTCGTCGGCCGGGGCCTGGTCCTCGACGTTCTCGTTGTCGGCGGCGTCGCGCAGGTACGCCAGGAAGGCGGCTCGCGTCGTGTTGTCGGCGTGGTCGAGCAGGAAGTCGTAGGCGAGGTTGGTCAGGGCCTCGAAGCTCCAGCCCTGCTCGGCTGACATCTGCTGCGCCGGTCCGGTCACGTCGACCGGGTTGGCGGGGGCGAGCTTTTCCATCTGCTCGATGAGGCTGCGGCTGGTCGACCGCAGCTCGTCGGGCTCGCCGATGATCACCGTGTCACCGAGCTTCGCGCCGTACTCGATCTCGCCGAGGACGTCCATCCCGTAGTCCGTGCCGGGCGGCAGGATCTCCGGGGTGTCGGCGTACACGACGTGCAGGTTCTTGTCGGGCATGGTCTCTCCTCGTTGAGGTTTGGATGTCGGGCGGCTGCCCGCCACCACTCGGCAACCGGCCCGCCCCGAGCCTCGGGGGCGAGCCGATCACTGGGCGGTGCCGATCAGTCGTTGTCGCGGCGGTGCGCCGCGGTCTCGCGGCTGCACAGGCCGTCGTCGAGCAGCGCGCCGCAGAGCTGCGCGCCCGCCGACGGCACCCGGCAGCGGTCGGCGCCGTCCGGTCCGTCGACGAGGATGGTGTCGCCATCGACGTTGATCGTCGGGACGGACGGCTCCGGGTCGGGGATATACGTCAGGCCGTGCCGGGCCAGGATGTGCGGGTAGTCGTCCACCAGGTCCTGCTCATTCAGCGTGGTGCCCTCGTTGACGGCGCTGGTGAACGCGGCGGGGTCGCTGGCGAAGTCGTCGACCGCCGCCGTCCACGCCGCGTGCAGGTCGGTGACGCTTTCGGCGAGCTGGAACCGCCACGCCCCGGCTGACACCGCCTCGATGGTCGACCACTCGACGTACCCGTAACGGGGTTCCTTCACAGGCGGCGCTACCGGGGCGATTCCCTCGTCCGGGGCGCTGTAGCTCAGCCACAGGTTGACCGCCTCGTACCGCGCCCGTCTGAACCGCAGCACCGCCTCCGGCGGGATTGCCCCGGCGGTGGCCTCGGGGAACGCGGCGGCAATCGACGCCCAGAACGCGTTATCCGCCGCCTCGACCGCCGCCTCGATCCGCCCCCGCTGCTTCTCGACGCGGCGAACCAAGTCGATGACCATGCGGGCAACCTGCTCTGCCGGCGTGCCGTCCGGAATGACCGTCGCCGGTCCGTCGCCGTCGTCGTCGAGGCCGATCCAGAAGTCCCCGGCGTCACTGAACGGACGCTGGAGCACCGAGTCGGTGAACGACCCGGGCCCTGCGAGAACCGCGTAGCGCTGGTCACCGCGGCTGTCCGGCCACAGCCACATGTCACCCGCGTGGATCGTCGCGCCGCCGCCGTCGTAGCCGACGAACGCCGACACCCCGGCCTCCCGGACGTGCCGCACCACCTCATCCATGTCGATCCGGCCGGACGCGCGGCCCTTCTCGTAGGCCGGCAGCAGTTGCTCGACAACGAGAACGTCGGCGTCGGTCAGCCCATCGACCTGCCCTGCGATGCCCAGACGCTCGGCCGCCGGCCGCAGCCGCTTCCGCAACTCGCCGAGCGGCGCCGGCTGCTTGCCCTGGTCCTGCGCGCCGAGGTCCTCGGCGGCGTCACACAGCCGGTTCCATCGGTCCTTAATCCCAGCCATCGGCTGTCTCCTTCGGTGTGTTCGGTGGTCCTGGCCCTGCGGTCGGGGCCACTCGGCAACCGGCCCGCCCCCGAGGCTCGGGGGCGGGCCGATCACCGGGCAGCGGCGATCAGGTGCTCAGGTCTCGCGGGTGCCGGCTGCACGTCCTGCTGGGACGGTCGTGATCGAGTAGCCGGCCGCACAGCAGCCCGTCGGCGCACTCGTGGACGCAGCGCCGGTCGCCGTTGGTGACGAGCAGGTGATCGGCGACGACGACGGTCGGCCCATCGGGGAGCGAGGCGAGCGTCAGACCGTGCGCGGCGAGAATGTCCGGGTACTCGGCCACAAGGTGGTCGGGTGAGACCGCCAAGCGGTTCTGGACGACGTCGGTGAACACCCGCCGGTCGTTGCAGAACGTCGCGATCGCCGCCTTCCAGGCTGCGGCGAAGTCGGTCACGCTGTCGTCGAGCTGGAACGTCCACAGGTCGAAGGTCGGTTCGTTGTAGGCGTCAAGGGTGGGGAACTCCACGAATCCGTACCGGTGGGTTGTCCGGACCTTCCCGGCCAAACGTGATGTGAGAGTGCGCAGCTTGCGGCGCAGGGCGATGATCTGCCCCATCGGGTTTCCCTTCGGGTCGCTTCCATGGCCGGCGTTTGAAGGCAACGCCACTGGCCCGGCCCGCCTCTCGACGGGCGAGGGGCGGGCCGGTAGCGGGCTGGTGTCGGTCAGCAGTAGAGGTCGGCCGGGAGGTGCGTCGGCCGGGTGGTCACGTCGACCCACTTACCGTCGCGCCACACCTGCCACCAGGCGTGCTCGGCGGGCGGGCGGCGACGGTGCAGGGTCTCGGCGGCCCATTCGAGGTTCAGCCGCTCGGCAGGCATCGACCAGGTGGTCTCGTCCTGCGCGTACGGGTCGCCGGCCGGCTTGCCGTCGCCGTCGGGCATGAAGCCGAGCATGCGCAGCAGCGCGCCGTCGCGCTTCTCGACCGCCTTGATGCGCTTGGCGGTCTCGAACTCAGTGACCAGGTCGTTGAGCAGGTCCTCGATGTTGACCGGCCCTCCGCGCTCGCTGCGGCACAGGGCCGCGTACTCCTCCAGCGCGCCGGTCGAGACGTGCAGCGGGTTGCTGTGTTCGAACTTGCACCAGAAGTTGGTCGGCCCGCCGTAGCCCTCGTTCTCGATCGTGCCCACGATCCGCGCCCGGTCCTTCAGGTTGGCGGTGAAGGCGACCCCGTCGTGGGCCATGTGCTGGCTGAGTGAGGTGACCTTGAAGCGGTCGTCGGGCGTCCGCAGCCCGGTGTGCGGGTGGCGGACCAAGGTGATCGTGTCGGTCATGGTCTTCCTTCCGTGGGGATGAAGTGCCGCCGGGCGGACGCCCGGCACCACTCGGCAACCGGCCCGCCCCCGGTGGCGCAAGGGGAGCGGGCCGGTCACTGAGCGGCGCCGGTCAGCCGACGTCCAGCCCCTCCCGCTTGGCGACCAGCCGGAGCACCTTCTCGGCGACGGCGCGCTGCGGGTCGGTGATGCCGACCTGGCCGAGCCGGTTGATCCGGGTGGTGAGCCACTGGTTGGCGAGCACGGCCAAGGCGTGCTCGATCTCCTCGGGCGTGAGCTGCTCGGCGATGCCGCCGCGGTGGACGCTCGCCCACACATCGCGGTCGTCGACCTGCACGGTGATCTCCGGGGCGTTCGGCCAGTCGGCAAGCGGCATCACCGCCGTGGTGTCGACGTTGACCACGAGGCGGCCCTCGTCGTCGGCGAAGGTGGCGGTGTGCAGTCCGGCGACCTCCACGGCCGGCTCGTCGTAGCCGAAGGTGACCGGCTGGAAGACGGCGTTGCGGTTGGCGTGCTCGGCGATCGCGGCGGTGTGCGCCCGCAGCGTGTCGGCGTACTTGCCCCGGTCGTCATCCGGTCCGGGGTAGTTGACTGGGTGGCGCCTGGCGGCGGTGTCGAGCATGTGTCTCTCCTGTTCTTCAGGGTGCGGCGGCGCCGGCACCACTCAGCACCCGCCGACCCGGCGCTGCGGGTCGGTGGGCGACTGGGCAGTGCCGGGGTCAGATGGCGGCGTCGTGGCTGGCGGTCAGGCGGCGACGGCGGCGGGGTCGGCGAAGCCGCAGCGCGCAGCCGCCCTCGGGCACGAACACCTCGCAGTCGTACTCGGCCCGCTTCTCGGCTAGCGGCGGCCGGACGGTCAGGACGTGGCCGAGCTGCGCTCGGCCTCCGATGAAAACTTCTTCCCAGTGGATGGCCACCAGGTCCCCGGTGACCGCGTCGGGACACCCGTCGCTCGGGTCGAACCCGGCGACCCGAGCGAAGTCGCCCACCTTCAGGACCTCGATCCGCGCGGTCAGCTGCGGCTCCCACTCCTGGAACAGCGACGCGGCCTCCACCGACGCGGCATAGTGCCGCTCGCGGTCGCCGTCCCAAATGGCCTCGTAGATCCGCCGCATCGAGCGGCGGAGCTGCGCGATCGCCTCTGCCGGCATCGTTCGGGCGGCGCGCTGCCGCCACCGTGCGCCCTCTTCGATCGCGGCGAGGAACTCGCCGGCGCTGGTGCAGACGGTGCCGCCCATCTCCGCGGCCATCACTCGGGCATCGTGGGCCACCATCTCGGCGACGGTCATCTCGGTCATCGGTCACTCCCTCGTTTGCTGGCTGCTACTGGGTGTCGTGGCTGGGCAGGCCGGCCCGGTGCCTCGCGGCACCGTCCGGCGCGGTGATCCGGACGGTGCGGTCAGGCACCGTGGTCAGATGCCGGAGGCGTGGTCGAAGAGGGCGGTACGAGCACCGGCCTCGCCGAGCTGGGCGAGCAGGAACGCGGCCTGGCCGTGGACGCCGTGGTTGTTGGCCTCAGCAGCGACCGCGCCGGCCATCTCGTAGAGCGCGTCTTCGGCGTCCTCGTCGTCGACGCCGTCGAGAAGCCCCTCGGTGTGCTCGTGCGAACGGTGCTCGATCGCGACGTCGTGCACGAGGTCGCCGAGGGTGAGCCAGTCGATGTCCAGCGACTCGATCAGCTCGACCAGTCCGTCGACGCCCAGATCGGGGACCGGCCGCAGCGCGTCGGTGATGTCCAGGCGCAGCGCCCCTCCTGCGGGGAAAGCGCGGGGGAACAGTTCGGGGGCGGTGCGGTAGACGGTGCGCAACCGGGCCGAGATCACATCCGTGCGCCGGAGCTGGTCACTGTGCTCGTCCGTGGCGGCCCAGATGTCGGCCCGGACGGTGTCGTAGAGCGTGAAGAGCTGGACGCTGACCTCACCGGCGGCGGGAACGTTCGGCGAGGCGTAGAAGACCATCGAGCCGGCGTTGGTGAAGCACTGCTGGATGCGCCGGGCGGCGTCCTGAGCGTGGAGACGGGCGATGTACAGGCGGTTGCGGGTGGTCGAGACGTTCATGGGCGGGTCGCCTCCTCGGCGGGGGTTGGGGATAGGCGGTGCGGTGTGGCGCCGGCCGGGCGGGGTGCCCGGCCGGCGCGGGAGAGCGGTCAGGCGGGGCGGTTTGGCAGTCGCCAGGGAGCGATCTCGGCGTAGACGCGCCGGTCGGCGATGACGGCGTAGGGGTTGCTGTCGTCGAGGACGACCGTGCGGATCTCGCTGGTGGTGCGACCGTGGTCGTCGAGCAGCCGGCCCATGACCACCGGGAAGCGCTCGATGGTGTCCAGCAGACCGATGCGCAGCCGGTAGGTCTGGCCGTCGCCGGCGGCGGTGACGTCGATGACGTCGCCGGTCGTAGCGGCGATCGTGTGAGTGACGGTGAACTGCATGGGTCGCTCCTGGCTTTCAGCCTGCTCAGCGGCAGGCAGCATCGGGTAGGACTTACTTGTTGTTGGGTGTGAAGGGGCCGCGCCGCAGCACGGGCGGGCCCGGTGCAGCCACCGTGCGGCGGCACCGGGCCCGGGTTGACCGTCAGGCGAGCATCGCCAGGAGGTCGTCCAATTCGGTCGCGAGCTGCGCTTCCAGCTCGGCCAGTTCCGTGCTTAGCTCCGCTTCGAACGAGTCGAAGAAGCTGTCCAGATCCCCGAGGTCACCGAGCCCGTCGACCGGTGCGGTGTCGGCCGGCACGGTGGCCACCGGCTCGGCGTCGGCCGGGACCGCCTCGTCTTCCTCGTTGCGGACCGCCGCCGCGTGCAACGCCGCCTCGATCTGGTCCAGCCGGGCCAGCGCGGCGGTCAACTCGTCGGCCTGCTCGAACGGCCGCACCGCCATCTCCTCCGAGCTGGCGATCTCCGACCGCAATCGCGTCACGGTGCTCCGCAGCGGTCCGGCCATCGCGTCCGCCGTCGCCAGCAGCTTGCCCAACTCTTGGGCGTACCGGGCCGGCTTCCAGAACCGGTACGCCCGCAGCTCGACGTTCCCGCCGCCGCCGTTGACCAGCAGCATCGGGTGCCGCTCCGGCTGCTTGCCGGTCTGCGTCCATGCGCTGGCCGACACCCGCACGCCGGCGAACACCCCACTAGGAGCGCTGAAACTGGAGTACGACTCGGTCAGGGTGGCGAGCCTGTCACCGTCGTTCTCGGCCAGGTCGCCAGCGTTGGCCGCGATGGCTTCCCACGCCTCGGCCTCGCGCTCCTTATGGCCGGCGCGCTCCTGCATGTGGGGGATGTCCCGCTTCATGCGGTCGACCGTCGACCGGTGGTTTCGCTGCAACCCGCGCAGCTTCTTGATTCGCGCGTCAATCTCGGCCTTCTCCAACAGGAGCGGCTGGCCGGTCGCGGACGCCTTGACGGCAGCGAACGACATGACGCCGTCGGAGGTGACGTCCTCCACCGTCCGGTCGAGCTGCCCGGAGGTGACCTGCGAGATGAACCCGATCTTGCGCGTGAGCATCTGCCACATGTAGGCGTCGAAGGTCCGCTCCGTGACGTACCGGCGGACCGCCACGACGCTGTGCCGGTTGCCCGGCCGCAGGCCGCGCCCGTCGCGCTGCTCGACATCCGCCGGCCGGTACGGGGCGTCGATGTGGTGCATCGCCACGACCCGGTCCTGGATGTTCGTGCCGACACCCAGCTTGTCGGTCGACCCGAGCACCACGGACACCTTGCCCGACCGGCAGTCGGCGAACAGCGCCGCCTTGGCCACGTCGCTGTCGGCGTCGTGGATGAACCGGATCCGGCCGCGTTCCATGCCGGCGGCGACGAGCATGTCCCGCAGCCGTCCGTACGTCTGCGGCCCACGGTCCTTGTTCGGCGTGCCCAGGTCGAGGAACCCGATCTGCAAGTCCTCGGGATTGGCCCGCCAGAACTTCACCATCTCCTCGGCGACGGCGTCGAGCTTGCCGGGCTCCGGATCCCACAGCCCGACCAGCACCGGGTCGGTGGCCATGCGCCGGCCGTCGCCGCACACGGCCAGCATGTTGTCGTCGCCCGGCTGGATGTTCCGGCCCCGGCTGCGGCAGTCCCGGGCCCGGTCGACCAGCTCCCGCGTGTACTCCCGCTGAGCGGGGGTGGGCTGCACGACGATCGTCTGCACGTCGGCCGCCGGCCGCTTCAGCCCAAGCTGCTCGGCCGTGCGGATGTCCGCGACCTGCGACACCAGCATCCGCAGCTCGGGGGCGTTGAAGAACAGCGCCGGCCGCGTCCGCAGCTCGAACTGCCCGCCGTCCACGGTCACGTCGACCGAGGTGACGAACTGCACGAACGCCGCCGCCCACGAGTCAGCCGACGCGAGCCCGATCTCGCGCAGGTGCTCCGGCATCAGATAGTGCAGCACCACGTACAGCTCCAACATCGTGTTGGACACCGGCGTGCCGGTGAACAGCGACGCGTAGCGGCCCGACCCGCGCCGGCCCAGCCACTGGAGCTTCATGTCCAGGTCCGTTGCCCGCTTGCTCGGCCGGACCGAGAACCCGTCGGTGCGGACCGGCACTGCCAAGTTCTTGTAGTAATGCGCCTCATCGATGAGGATGTAATCCACTCCGAGCTGCTCGAACGTCACACCCTTGTCCCGGCCCCGGGCCGTGTGCCGCAGCTCCAAGATCCGCTCTTCGAGCGTGTCCTTTCGCTTGGCGGCGTTCTTGACCATCCGCCCTTCCAACTCACCGTCCGGGCACGCCTCGGCGATGGACTGCTCAAGGTCCGCGATCTGCTCGTGCAGGTACGCCTCCTCGGTCTGCGCGGCGACCGGCAGACCCGACGGACCGAACGCGCTGTGCGTCATCACCACGATGTCCCAGTCCCCGGTCGCGCAGCGCGCGGCGAACGCGCGCCGGTTCTCCGCGATCGTCTTGGCCGACGCCGACAGGATCCGCGCCGACGGGAAGAGCTGTCGGAACTCCCGGGTGATCTGCTCGATCAGGTGGTTCGGAACGACCACCAGCGGCTTGCGGGCCAGGCCGGTCTGCCGCAGCTTCATCGCGGTCATCGCCATGCTGGCCGTCTTGCCGGCACCGACCGGGTGGCCGCACAGCGCCGCCGGCGTCGCCATGGCCCGCGCCACGTACTCCAACTGGTGCGGGTACGGCTTGAACCAGGGCGCGAGCCCGTCGACGGTGATGTGCTCACCGGAGAACTTTCGAGGCGCGAGGCTGTTGTACAGCTCGTTGTAGAGGTTCACCAGCCGGTCGGTGCGGTCCGGGTCCTCCCACACCCACTCGGCGAACCGGTCCCGGATCCGCTGCTGCTTCTCCGAGGCGAGCAACGACGCCTCCGGGTCCTTGCGGCGCACGTCCCGGCCGCCGATCGTCACCTCGCGGTAGACGATGGGGGTCTTGCCGTTGAGGGCGTCGGCGATCAGCTTGTACGCGTTGGCGTCCGGGGTGCCCCAGTCGGCCGTCGCGGCGACCGTGCCCGTGCCGTAGCTGTCGACCTCCCACGCGTTGGTCGACTTGATCCGCTTCACCTCGGCCGCGTAGCCCAGCAGCTCCTGAACGAACTGCTGCACGTCGTCCGGCCCGATCCACGGTGCTCCCAGGTTCGCGGTGATCTCACCCGGCCCCAGCAACTTCGGGAGCACCCGCTCCAACGCGGTCACGTTCACCGCGAACGACGGGTCGGCCTCGGCCGCCGTGATGGCCTTGCGGTGCTTGCCCCGCACGTTGCCCGACAGGTACTCCTCGGCCGTCTGGTAGTCGCGCGTCTCGGGGTCGCAGAACACCTTGTCGCCGAGCATGCCGGCGATGTCCCGCCGGATTCGCTCGCTCTGCTCGCCGACCGGCCCGGCCCCGTCGCCGAGGCTGACCGACCGGCCGAGCAGCGCGGCGATGTAGTCCAGGTCGACGCGGCCACCGCGCCGGTCGAGGCACCACGCGAGCGCCTGCTCCGGGTCGTCCGTGCGGGTCGGCCGAACCGGCGGGACGTTCTGCCGGCTGCTCAGGATCGGCGCGGGCTTACTCTCGTTGGTGTCCTGGTCGAACACCTCCAGCGCGAACACCAACTGCGCGTCCGGGTCCGACCGGAACCCGCCCATCCTCGGGTTGCGGCGCACCAGCGTCGGCCGACCGTCCTCGTCCGGCTTCCCGTTGACGACGTCCCCGCGGTTGAGCGCCCCGAACTGCTTCACGTACCGCAGGTACGCCGCGCGGCACTGACGCCGCACCGGCTCGATCTCAGCGTCCGGCAGCGAGTGGTCCGCTTCCTGCTCGACCAGCTTCACGGCCAGGTCCCGCAGGCCGATCAGGGCTTCCAGTTCCTTGCCGGCGCGGGCCACGGGCACCGTCCGACCGCCCTCGACCTTGTGCACCTTGCCGCCGACCAGGTGGTAGGACCCCTCGTGCCAGCCTTCCGGCGTGGTCAGGTCGTCGACGTCGCCGAGCGCCGTCACGTCCTCCGGCCCGATCCACAGCAGGTTCCGCTTGCGGGCCTGCTCGACGATGTCGGCGCCGACCTTGGCGATGCCGTGCGCGGCCGGCAGGTCACCGGGCCGAGCCTTCACGGTGACGCTCAGCCCGTACTGCGACGTGCGCCCCTCGCTCATCTCGCCCAGCACCGCGCCGGGCTCCTCCTGCCACCACTTGTTGATGAACCCGATGCCCGGCACGTATACCGTGTCGCGGAACGGCTGGCCGTAGGTGCGCGTCTCGTCCTTGCGGCGCAGGATCACCACGTCGGCCACGATGTCCGTGCCGCCGGCCAGACCGCCGTTCGGCAGCCGGATCGCGCCGACGAAGTCGGCCAGCGCAGCGATCTCCGCGCGGTGCTCGTCGCCCGTCGCGTCCATCGTGTAGCGGGAGGTCAGCAGCACCGCGACGCCGCCCGGGGCGAGCGCCGACATCGTCCGCCAGATGAAGTAGTTGTGCAGGGACGACCGGACGGCCGCCGGCGCGTTGGCGTCGAACACCCGCACGTCGGCGTACGGCACGTTCCCGATCGCCGCCGCGTAGCCGGCAACCAGGCGCGTCTCCTGCAACTTCCCGACGTGCACCGTGGCGTCCGGGTGCTGCGCGGCGCAGATCGCCGCCGCCGTCGGGTCCCGCTCGACGCCGGTCATCTCGACGCCGTCCGGGGCGGTGCGCAGGAACACCCCGCCGCCGCAGCCCGGTTCGAGCACCTTGCCGCCGGTGAAGCCGAGACTGCGGAGGATGCCCCACATCGACTCGGCCACGTCGGTCGGCGTGTAGAACGCGTTGTAGGTGCCTCGCGATCCCAGCTCGACGTCCTCGGCCGGCAGCAGCGAGCGCACCTCTTCGGCGATGTCGGCCCAGGTCTGGTCCTTGGGGGCGAACATCGGAGCGAGCGGCCCCCAGCCGGACCAGCCGGCCAGGATCTCCCGCTCGTCGTCGTGGGCGACGGTACGCGCCTCCCGGCGCATCCTGGCCAGCGTCCGCAACGCCGCTACCGACGCGCGGGCACGGCCGATCGCACCC
Organism: Micromonospora sp. DT227; assembly: GCF_049841835.1. Taxonomy (NCBI): domain Bacteria; kingdom Bacillati; phylum Actinomycetota; class Actinomycetes; order Micromonosporales; family Micromonosporaceae; genus Micromonospora; species Micromonospora sp. DT227. The sequence goes on from NZ_JBNCLA010000001.1 coordinate 1,153,431, forward strand.
AGACGGGGCGCAGCTTCAATCATTGAACATCCTTTCAAGTAAGACTTACTGGCTGAAGGCGCAGTGATGCGCCGGCCCGTGCACCGATCCGGCACACTCCCGCGCGCCCGCCCCCGCCGGGTCGGGCGCCCGAGGCAGTGTCAGAGCAGTCAGGAAGCCCGCCGGGGCACCCGCGGAAGGTCGCGCGCCGCCGGGGTCGTCCTGACGCCCGTCGACTCGCGATGCAGCTTCGCCGCAGCGGCCCGCTTCGCAGCGAGCACACTCGTGACCGGCGCAGCGTCGTACGCGGCACGCACCGGGGCGGCGTGCAGCCGCTCCTGCTGAGCCGTGAGCGCGTCGCAGGCCGCCAGGAATCGCTCAACCGACGGGGCGGCCGGAGCGGTCTGACGACACAGCACCCACCAAGCGCTGTCCTCAAGCGAGTCCAGCGTCCGGATCACCCGGCTGCGGGCCTTGTTGCAGCCGTCCGGGTACAGCCATTGGGCCACCCGGACGGCGGTCAGCGGGTCGACGCGCAGATGGTCAGCGAGAATCCGCAGGTTCACCGCAAACGGGCACGCCCCGATGCCGTGCCGGTAGGCGTACCGGTTCGACACCGAAAACGCCAATTGCTGCGCGCCTTCGTCGAGGATGTACATGCGGCCGTCCAGGCGAATCACGACGGCCGGAATGGGCGGGAAGGGCATCGGAACCCCCGATGTCGTAGGGACGTGTGGCCAGGTCTGGCACACTCCCGGCGTGCCCATGCCGCCGCAGTGGCATGGGCACCCGAGGCCGTGTCAGAACGGGCCCATCACCACCCCAGTCGGGAGGTAGACCGGGACGTTGAACATGGACCAGACGTGCACGGACAGCGGCGACGCGAAGTGCGCGACCTCGAAGCCGTCCGGGCGACGCCGGATCGCCTCGAACCGCGCCTTGCCGGCCGGCAGGGGAAGGTTCGTGCAGGTGTCCCGCTCGGCGGTGGTGCCGTCGCACCAGACGATCAACCCGACCGCCTCCGGCTCCCCGTCCCGGTAGACCGTCAGCACTTCGGCCGGGTCGCCGGGGTGCCGCACGATCCGGTACCGGTGGCCGTCGGTGCCGGTGCCGCTCTGAACGGGGCGGGGCTCCCGCTGGGCGCGCTTGCGCTCCTCTCCGCGCAGGCCCCAGGGCATCGGGGCGGCGGCGAACCAGAGAGGCATGTGCTGCGTGGTCATCGTGTTCCAATCCCGCCGGCCGGGCCGGCGTAGGTGGGGGGTGAAGTGGCCAGTCCGGCGCACTCCCGGTGCATCCGGTCCCGCCGTCGCGGTGCCGGATGCCCGAGGCAGCGTCAGCGGGGGCCGTCGATGGCCAGGACGTCGCCGCCCTCGATGTCGTTGGGGCAGCCGGGCATGTGCGGGTCCGCGATGTGCGCCCCGCACTTCCGGCACTCGTTGCGCCGGTTGTAGGTGCTGTTACCGCCGAGGGTTGCCGTCAGGCGCTTCATGCCAGCGGCGAGACTCTGCAGCCACTCAGGCATCAGCGTCTTGCGCTCGTCGGCGCTGATAGCGGTAACGAAGTCGGCGGCGACGGATGCCAGCGGCTCCAACGCCCGACTCCTGGCGACATGCCACAGGAACACCTGCCGCTCGGTGAGGACGCGAGCAACCCGAGCGTCCGAGGTATCGACGATCCGCCCGTCCGGGGCGATCCACCGTGCGAGACCTTGGGCGGTCCACGCGTCGCACCCGAACCGCTCGCCCAGGGCGTACACGAGCACGGCGTTGGTGCCGTGCTCGGCGAAGCTGCGGGCCTTCCCGTACCGTCGCGCCACCTCGCAGGCGAGGTCCTGGTCGCTGGGGGTCAGGATGAACGGCTTGCCGTTGAAGTAGGTCACGAGGGTCGGCTTGGTCATGGTCGGCTCCTTGCGGGGTTGCTCGGTGGTGTGCGCGGGCTGGCACACTCCCGGCGTGTCCGTCCGGCCTGGCCAGGGTCGGACGGACACCCGAGGCAGTGTCAGCACTTCAAGTCAGTCTTACTTGCTGAGGGCAGAGTGATGCCCCGGCAGGTCAGGCAGCGAGGGAGTACGCCTCATCCGTGAGACCCACACCCCGGACGCCGGACACGATGCCCTCAACCCGCTCGACGATCGTCGCGGCGTCCACCACGGGCGACAGCTTCACGGTGACGGTGAACTCGTCGCGCGCCCGGTTGTGGAACACGCTGACCTTCATCTGGTCGTCCTCGTTGGTGATCAGCTTGTTCACCTGAAGGGTGACCTTCCGGTGAATGTCCGACCGCACCTCACGCACGGTGTGCCGACCGCCGGACAGGATGGCGTACGTCTTCACGTAGTCCGCGACGGCCAGCGCGGCAGCCTTCACCGGCGACACCTCCTCCGGCTCCGCGACCGGCTCCGGCTGCGCCACGGGCGCGGCCGGCTGCGACACCGGCTCCGCGACGGGCTCCACCGCGCGGGCCGCCCGGACGCGGCACGCCTGTCCCAGCCGCGCCATGTGCGGGGTACCGACCTTGCCGTTGCCGCACGAGCAGTCATCGCCGGCCACAAGCGGCAGCGCGACCGGCTCCGACACCGGACGGGACTCCGCCTCTTCCAGCCGCCGGACCAACTCGTTCCACGCCTTGTCGAAGTTGGTCACGGACAGCGCGCGCAGCTCCGCCACCGACATGCGCTCCACCTCGGACCGGAAGACGGGCCGCGCCCGGTACACCTCCAACTCCTTCGACAGCTCCCGCAGCTCCGCGTCCAGGTCGCCCATCTGCGGCAACTCCTCGACCTGCTCCACCTCCGGCGCGACCGGCTCCGGCTCCGCCACCGGGGCCGGCGCGGCGCAGTCCAGGCACAGCGCCATGGGCATGTTCGTCTCGTCGTTGCGGACCACCTTGGACGTGCGCAGAGAGAGATCCGTCCGGCCGCACCCCTTGCCGCACCGGACCCCGCCCTGGTTCGTGAGGACCCACAGCAGCCCGCTCTCGGCGTGGGCGTACGCCCGCTGACGGCGCAGCAGCTCCGCCTGACTCACCTTCGGCGCGGCAACCTGGCCCGTGACCGGGTCGACGTCGTCGATCTCCACCTCGACCGAGAAGCCAGCAGCGCGCAGCGCGTTGGCGGCACGGTTGATCCGAGGGCGGTCCGCCTTGGCACCCCGGGACTTGGAGATGTACCAGAACTTGCCGGCCATGTACCAGCGCCACTTCTGGCCGTTCTTGCCCATGACCACGTTGACGCCGTCGCCCTTCTCCGTGCCGCGCAGAACGGTGCCGTCCTCCACCGTGTGCACGATCCGCAGCGTCTTCGCCACCTCCGGCAGGGGCACCGCAACCGGGGCCGGTGCCGGGGCCGGCTGAGCCTGTGCCTGCGGCTGCGGCCGGACAGGCTCCGCCACCGGGGCCGACTGTGCGACCGGCGGCGCGGCCGGTGCCGGGACGAACGGCTGCGCCACGGCCTGGGCGACCGGCTGCGCCGGCTGCTCCGCCACCTGCGGCGCGGACTTGGCGATGCTGGCCGCGATGGTGTCCCGCAACCAGCCGAAGGTGCGGCCCTGCGGCAGCACCGGCCCCGGGAAGTCCCGGACACCCTGCTCCGCCAGCGCCAGCGCGGCCCTCAGATCGGTCTTCCCGGCCTGCGCGACCTGAATACCCAGCTTGATCGCTGCCTTGTTCTGCTCACCCATGATGACTCTCCTGTGCGTGCTGACTGCCCGTTGTGAAATCAGTCGGCGCACACCGCGTACGCCGACAGAAACCGCCACGGACTAGGGACACGGGTCGGCGGGACATGCCACGCCGACCCGTGCCCAAGTCAGAGGCCCCACCGGTGGCGGGGCGGTAAGCACTACGCGTGTCAGGTCGCTACGTCTGCTCACACGTTTCGAACTCTGGAGGCTTTCAGCGGCGTCCACGGTTCGAGCCGTGGGATTTTTCGTATGTGGGACGCCATTGGGGAGGTTGGCCTCCCCTCCGTTGTGGCGTGAGACAGCGTGTCTGTCTCAGTGCAGGCAAACGTGGCCATGGGTCAAGCCACATGGCAGGCCGGCTCCGCCGTAAGGCGGCCAATGGTGGCCCTTCCTTCCCCGATTAGGGAGTCAGACGCTTTCCCGCACGCTCCGGTTTACCCCTAAGACACCCAATCCTGAATCAAGCCAGGCCGGGACTATTACCCGCATTGTCAAATGGGACACCGTTCGGCCGTGCCCGTACGGCACGGCAACGCACACCCGCTCCCCTCCATGACAGAGGATCGTCGCGCAAACATGTAATACCGGTTACTCACCTCACTGCATGCACCGATTGCCGTGCTTTACCAGCGCGCCCACTTCAACGCGGGCTATCGGTTCATATTCGTCTCATCGCCGGTTTCCGGATAGGGGCTCTTAGTCCCGGGAGACATGTCAGCAGGGGGCTTCCCCGCCGCGCCTGAATCTGGCGCTATCCCGGATGTCGACACCTACGGCAACGGTTCCCGCAAAACGCGTTCACCACTCTTGGCGCACCTCGGTTCGGACCCGAGGTCCCCTTATCAAGCCAGACTATTGCGATCCGCTGGCGAATGGGGTTGGACGTCACGCTATGGAGTTCTCAACTAACACGTCACCCCTCGCGGGGTCGGCACAGTCTGCCAATCCGGATCCCTTTTCGACGCAGGCAACGGGGGTAGTGATCAGAGATCGCCCACTCGTGCCACACTCGCCGTCCGTGTCACCGAACGCCCTAGCCAGCGGTGCCGACGGCCCGTAGGCCCACGGCCGGGTAGAACTGCGGAGCCCGCAAAACGCGGGACGCTTCCGCAATTCCGGCCCGTTGTTGCTAGCCGTTTTGCTGGGATGAAGCTTGGCATTTCTTCCTGCCGTTTGTCAAGTCAGTCTTACTTGGCTCGGCTTTCATTCCGGCCGGGCATGCCCGGACTCGCGGAATGATCCCCCGTGCCGTCGTAAGGTAACCGACGCACGACATGCGGAAGAGGTATCGAACCTCGCGAGCGATACCCCGATCAACCGGCCGTAAGTGCCCCGGTCCGACGCGAGGGATTCGGGTCCCGGTGCCCAATGGTGCGGCACCCGCCCTATCTAACTCGCCTACCCGGCCCGACCCTATCTGTAGCGGTCCGACCGTTCCGCCTTGCAGGGAATCACGTTAGGTGAGTGACCCCCGTTCGTCAAGTCAGTCTTACCGGCTGCCTTTAGCTGCGGTCAGATGTCGCCACCGGATACGTCAGCCGTAGCTGTCGCCAGAATGCCGGGGCCGTGCCGCTTGCCGTGCCGCTTGCCGAACTGGGATCAGCTTGAGGCATGCGCCGCACCATGTCAAGTCAGACTTACTTGGGTCGCACCTTTATATGCGCGAAAGAGTGACCCGATTTTTTTCTCTGCCAGGCACGCCGCGCGACGTGCCGCGCGCAGCTCCCCGCCGCCGCCGCCCGGATACCCGGGGGGGTACCCCCGCCCGGCGCCGGCCGCCCCGCCGGTACGTTCAGCGGTTCCGGCTCTGTACGGGTCTGGGATTTTTCAGGACCCCGGCGGGCAATCGGAAGCAGGGCCCGGCCGGACGATGCCCACCGAGAGGCCGGCGACCCGCTCCAGTCGTGCGCAACTGAAGTCCGCGGTCTCGGCGTGCTGGGAGCCTCGGAACCGTGCGCCTTGGAGATCAGCCGCGTAAAAGGAAGCGCCGCCCAGCTCGGCTTCAAATAGCTGGACGTCAGACATGATGGCGAATTTGAAATCAGCTTCCGTCAGCTTGGATCGCGTGAGCTTCGAGTGGTTGAGGTCAGCGGACCACGCGCTGGCAGCAGTGAAGTCAGCATCTAACAGGGAACTCCAGAAGAGTCTCGCGTCGTCGAGGTCTGCCCCTCGGAAAGAAACGGATTGACCTACGGACCACGATGCATCCGCTCCCGCGAACTTGGCCCCCTCGAAGCGGGCTCCAGAAAGGCGCGCGCTGACCAGGGAGGCTGAGCTGAAGTCCGCGTGGTTGAAGTCCAGGTCGTGGAGGTCTGCCCGTCGTAGATCCGTGCCGGACAGGTCGATTAGGTAACCCGTGTCTTCCGGGGAGTCGCGTCGGCCCAAGACCGTCAGCGCAGCCTGGATGTCTGTAGCCATCACGGGAATCCTGGGCACGGGCGGCATGCTGGGAGCGGGCGGTAAGCCCCCGCTTGGCTTCCGTGTCTTCTGCCGAACGAATCCGCAAAGCACCTGGATGATGGTGTCGCGGTCGCCGGGAGATTCACGCATGAGCCGTTCCAAGGAGTAGATGGCGCCGAAGCGGACGTTGATCTCCTCCGACCCGAGCTGGTCGACTGCTCTTGCGAAGCGGTCCGCGATCTGGCCCTGACGAAGCAGAGTCACTTGCTCCCGCGTCGCGGTGGCCGAGTCGGCGGCCACGTCAACAGACCGGGCGGTGAACACCATGCCGAACCCGCTCACGACGAGCGCCCCGATGGCGGCGATGGTCGTCGCATGGGTGGCGACGCGCTGCGAGCGGGACTCGGGCCCTGGCCGTGCGGTCACAACCTGAAGGCGGCGGCGGGGAGGCACGGTCCCCATTGCACCTTAGGGGTGCAAGGCCTAACACTTATCGGTTACAACCCGCCCGCATCTGTCGCCAGCTCGCCTGGACGTGCTGAGGCTCTGGAACCTTCGACTCGTGCCAGGCGCGCGTGGCGTCGTCCCAGCCGAGGGTGACCCGGTGGAAAGGAACGGCCTGCTCGCCGAGGTGCGGCTTGAGGATCTCGTCGCAGTACAGGCTCTCGACGTGCCGCGCGCTCGCGTAGTCCACGAGGATCCGGTACGGGTGCGGGCCGTTGCCGCCGTCCCAGGTGATGACGACTTCGGCGCCGTCGGGAAGCTCGCGGATCTGCTGGACGGTGAGCGGCTCGCCGAGGTGGTTGGCGCGGCCGGTGCTGCCGGGGGTGGCGCAACCGTGGTGGGAGTCCCAGGGCATCAGGAGCCTGCCTCGTGCTCGGGGGTGCGCCAGTACCAGATCAGCGAGGTTCCTTCGGGCTGCTTGTGCAGGTCAACCTTGGTCGCCGGGCGGCCGAGGTGGAGCTCGTCCTCCATGCGGCCGGCGCAGGGGGCGACCATCCGAACGAGACCGTCCGGGGTGTCCCCGTGCCCAACGATGGTGTGCAGGACCGGGTCTCCCCACGTCGGGTAGTGCCAGCCGGGTCGGCGTTCCTCCCACGTGATGAGTAGTCGCGGGGTGCCGACCCGCGTCCGGGTGATGGCCAGCGCGTCGATCACCGAGTCAGGCTCGGTCTCGATCTGCCGCACCTGGCCCCTGCCCGCCCACTGGTACGCCTCGGCGAGGGGAGCGTCGACGGCGGTGGGGATCGGGGCACCGCGGCGGGCGGTGTAGATGTCGAGCAGTGCGTCAGGCGCCTCGAATCGGCCGCCGCACGGGTAGCCGTCGGGCTGGGGCATACGGCACTCGGTGAAGAACTCGCGCGGTGATCGGGTGTAGCGCCCGCACCGGCCGCACTGCTGGGACGGCGCGTCGTCGCGCAGGTGCGCGGGCCACATCGACTGGTCGGCGCTCCACTGGCCGGTCATCGCGGCCCTTCCGGAGGCTCGGCCGGTACCCAGCGGCATTCGTACGGGGTGCATCCCTGGTTCCCGACGATGCGGCAGCCGCGGTGGGCGCGGATGTTCTTGCTGACTCGGGCGAGCGAGTCGACCGGGGCGAGCATCGGGACGAGTTCAGTCACCGGGGCCTCCGACGGTTGCGGAGGCCGTACGCGCGCCGGGTGGTTCTGATGCGAGCCTTGACGGCGTCCCACTGGGCGCAGTGCTCACAGCCGCGTCGGGCCATCCGCACCCAGGAGCGCGGCACCTTGCTCCAGCCCTCGAACTCGGCACGGACGGCAAGGAGCGAGTGGTCATCGAGCCGGGCGAGCGGGTCAGCCTCGGCGGGTAACGGGACGGGATCAGTCACGGGGGTGCTCCGGAATCGTGAGCCGCCCTGCGCCGCGCAACCCTTGTACAGCGAGTGCGGCAACCTCATCGGCGAACTGGGTCATGTGCCCGATGCGGCAGGACGACTCGTACCTCGACATGAGGGCTGAGTAGACGATCCGGAACGCCTCCGGGTCGCCGGACGCCTCGCCGAGCCGGACCAGGTCAACTTGCTGCTGGTTCACGGCCTCGTCTACGTCGGTGCCGCTATGGGGCTGCTCGGTCATGGCTTCCTTCTGGCGTGCGGGGCGGACGGTGTAGTCGTCGCTGCTGACGATGGGCGGCCGACCGGAGCGACTGATTACCTGGGCGAGCGGGACACCTCCCGGCGCGACGACTTCGTACGTGCGGGTGGGATCGACTCGGTCGGCGAGTCGGCGCAGCCATCGGCCGGCGCGCTGGCGGGGATGGGCCATGGGGTGATTATGGCCGACGAAAGTGTCGATGACTGCTCTTGGATGACGTCAATGCTCGCGAAGAAGTTGCGCATGATCGTTCTCTTGTGACACTGTTCAGGCGCGGGTGCAGTGTGCCCGCAGCGACTTTCGGTCCCAAGCTGGATTCCCGGCTTGGGACCTTTTCTTGTTTCCGGGGGTGCCCGTGACGATGAATCGCGACGCGTTCCTCACGCGGGCTCAGGCGGCCAAGGTCGTCGGGATGCGCGAGTCGACGATCGGGAACTGGCGCGCTCGGGGCTGGATGTCCCCGGAGGGGGAGAGGCGTCACCTGACCGTGCGCCGCCGCAAGGACGGCACCCTGGGCTACCGCCTCGGCGATGTCCTCGACGCAGAGCGGGACACCCGCAACAACCCGAAGTCCCGCCGCGGCGGCGGTCGGGTGGCAGCGTTGCGCGCCGCCGGCGACGCCGAGCCGCGCGGGGCCAAGGAACTGCCGAGAGCGGGGCACGAGGTGCTTCGGCTCCACTGCCCGCCTCGGCCCACTTCGTTGAGCGCGCTCGCCGCTGCGGCCTGACGCAGGCCTTCGCCGAGGGCCGGCGGACTTTCCGGGGGGTGCGTATGCCCGGGGGTTGGGTCAACAGCACCCGCCGGGACAGGCTCCCGGCGGACTGGCGTACGGCCATCCGGCCCGCCGTGCACGAGCGGAACCGCGAGCACATCTGCCACCTGTGCGGGAAGCCGGGCGGGGACGCAGTCGATCACAAGAAGCGGGGCGACGACCACTCGCTGGAGAACCTCGACTGGGTTCACCAGGACGTGCCGCCGTACTGCCACCGCTACAAGTCCAGTGCCGAGGGTGTCGCCGCGCAGCCGCGCGAGCGGCGGGCCCGCGAGAAGCATCCCGGCCTGCTGTGAAGGGAGTGCGCGGGTGACGACGGTAGTCGCGTGCGCGGTCGACGGTGCGGTCTGTATGGCCGCCGACACCATGACCAACGTCTACGACCGGCCTATCCCCGGCGGCGCCCGGAAGATTCTTCGGCTGCCAGCCGGCGACGGCGAGGTCCTGATCGGGGTGACCGGCTCCGGGGGCCTGGTCGGTGTGGTCGAGACGCTCCTGAAGATCGACGGGGAGCCTCGGCCGGACGAGAACCCGCAGCGGTGGGCGTTCACCGTCGCGAGGGCCGTCACCGCGCTGGCCACCGATGACGGTCTGCTCGAAGACGGCACCCTCGACGGCAGTCTGCTTCTCGGCTGGAACGGCCACCTCTGGACGCTGGTGCACGCGATGGCGGTGCCACACCCGGACGGCCGGGCCGCGCTCGGCTCCGGTGAAGGGCCGGCGATCGGCGCGCTTGACGCGCTTCTGGATCGCGAGGTGGCACCAGCGGACGCGGTGGTCGCCTCCGTGGAGATCGGCTGCAAGCGCGACCGGTACTCCGGCCTGCCGATCCAGGTCGAGACGCTGAATCCCGCGACCTGACCGTGCGCGGCGCCAAGCTCATGATCGCGATCTACCTCTTCGTCATCATCGGCGGCTTGTGCGCGGGCCTGCTCGCCCACTCCGACTGCGCGATCCGCTGCTGACGCCGGGGGGTGACGTGCACGCCCGAGACTCGCTGACCGTTCCGGACGGCCGCCGGTACTCCGCGCTGGCCCCGAACGAAGTCCACCACGACATGCGGATCGACGCCGCAGCCACACGGCGGAACATGCAGCGGTTCCCTTCGGTGGTCGAGGCGCACCGCAACTGCTCAACCTGCGCGGAGCTCGCGCCGGTGAGGGAGCTGGCGCCGAGCCGGCTCGGCCGGGTTCGGCTCACCATCGCCGACATCGCCGAGGCGGTGGCGCTGCCGGCCGGGTACCGCGCGGTCCGGATGTACGTCGACCAGCGGACGCAGGTGCTGCACCTGGTGATCGAGGGAGACGACCTCGACCCACTGCCACCTGACGCCGAACCGCCGCCCGTGCGTACCTGACCTCCTCTTCTTGCACACCTTCAGGGCCGTCCCCGACACGGGGGCGGCCCTTTCCCGACATGGGAGTTGATCGACATGGCTGGTGTTGGACCGGCGCCGAAGTCGCCCGACAAGCGGGCCCGCCGCAACTCCGATCCCGTCCCGCAGACCGTCCTGACGTTCGTCAAGGGTGAGCAGCCCGAGCTGCCCCGAGGATTCGACTGGCCGGAGCGCACCCGCGACTGGTGGGCGATGTGGGCCAGCTCGCCGCAGAGCGACCACTTCACCGCGACCGACTGGGACTTCCTCCTGGACACGGCGATGATCCACGCCGAGTTCTGGTCCGGGAACCTCGCGGTCGGCGGCGAACTGCGACTGCGAGTGGCGAAGTTCGGCGCGACCCCCGAGGACAGGGCCCGGCTGCGGTTGGTGTTCGCCGACGCCGACGAGAAGGACGCCGCCCGGCCGGCCGGCGCCAGCGCCCGCGAGCGGTACGCCAACCTGCGCGCGGTCCCCGCCGCCGAGCCCGACGCCACAGTCACCCCGATCAAGCCCGCCGCGCGGAAGGCGCCGGCGAAGAAGGCCACCACCGCGAAGAGGACCACGCGTCGTGCCGTGGAAGCCGACTGAGCCGGGCGAGCGCCCGACCCTCGGCTGGCTGGTCCTGGAGTGGCTGACAGAGAACATCTCGACCCCGGACCGCGCGGACTACGAGCCGTACCTGCCGACCGCTGAGCAGGCCGAGTTCATCCTGCGGTTCTACGAGCTGGACCCGCGCACCGGCAAGCGGCGCATCCGCCGCGGCGTGATCTGCCGGCCCCGTGGTTGGGGGAAGTCCCCATTCCTGTCCGCGCTCGCGATCGTCGAAGCGCTCGGCCCGGTCGTGCCGGCCGGCTGGGACGCCGACGGGCAGCCGGTCGGGATGCCGTGGTCGGAGATCCGCACTCCGCTGGTGACGCTCGCCGCGGTGTCGGAGGCGCAGACGAAGAACTCGTGGGTGCCGCTGCTGGAAATGCTCGACGGTCCGGTGCTCGACAACTACCCGGGCCTCGAACCGCTCGGGACCTTCGTCAACCTGCCCCGCGGGAAGATCGAGCCGATCACCGCGTCGCCGACGAGCATCAAGGGCAACAAGCCGGTCTTCGCGATCCTCGACCAGACCGAGGAATGGACGAAGACCAACGGCGGGATCCGCCTCGCCGAGGTCATGCGGATCAACGCGGCCAAGCTGGGTGGCACCACCGTCGAGTCGCCGAACGCATTCACCCCCGGCGTGGGGTCGGTCGCCGAGGATTCCGCCCAATACCACAAGGCGATCATGGAGGGCCGGGCCCGCAACGACGGTCTGCTCTACGACCACCGCGAGGCCCCGCCCGAGACGGACATGACCGACCGGGAGTCACTGCTCCGCGGCCTCGCGTACGTGTACGGCGACTCGGCCGACATCGACGGCGGCTGCCGGCTGCACAACCCGCCGTGCCAGCGGCGCGGCTGGGTCGACCTGGACCGGATCATCGCCGACATCTGGGACCCGAGCATCGACCCCCAGACCGCGCGGGCCGACTTCCTGAACCAGGTCACGCACGCCAGCGACAGTTGGCTGTCGGAGCCGGAGTGGAACGCCTGCCAGGCGCGACCCCCGAAGGTCGTCAAGGACGGCGACACGATCACCCTCGGGTTCGACGGCTCCCGCAAGCGGGCGCGCGGCGTCACGGACGCGACCGCCCTGATCGGCTGCCGGGTCTCCGATGGGCACATCTTCCAGATCGAGGTCTGGGAGCAGCCTGAGCTGAAGCCCGGCGACGAATGGCAGGTGCCGACCGCGCAGGTCGACGCCGCCGTACGGCAGGCGTTCAAGCGCTGGAACGTCGTCGGGTTCTACGCCGACCCGGCCAGGTTCGAGACCTTCGTGGCGGCCTGGGAAGCAGAGTTCGGGGCGAAGCTGAGGGTGAAGGCCACCCAGCAGCACCCGATCGAGTGGTGGATGACCGGTGGCCGGGCCACGCAGATCGTCCGCGCGCTGGAGGAGTTCCACTCCGCGGTGGTCGACCGGGAGCTGACCCACGACGGCGCGCCGGTGCTCGCCCGGCACGTTTTGGCGGCTCGCCGCCGCAAGTCGAGGTCGGGCATCCAGATCGCGAAAGATCATCCGGACTCGATCCACAAGATCGACGCCGCGGTCGCGGCCACGCTCAGTTGGGCTGCCCGGCTCGCCGCGCTGTCCAAGCCAGAACCGCCCCAGCAGGAGATGTACGTGCCGAAGCGGCTGCGCTGACCTGCGGCGGCAACCAGGGGGTGCCTAGTGATCGTGATCCGGGAGTACCTCTACCACCGCCGCCGCGCCCAACAGGTCGAAACGTTCGCCGCGCACCGCTCTCTCCCGGTGTCCCGCTCCGGCCCCACGCGGTGGCTGTGGTGGGCCTTGCAGAACGAGGCCGAGAACGCACGGCTGTTCCTGGGATCAGCGTTCGACGAACACATGCCGCTGCCCGCCTCCTGGGACCTGGCGATCAGCCACCGCTTCACACGCCACCGCGAGCGGCGCTGGCCCGGCTGGCAACACCCGGACATCGAACTGCCCGGATGCTGCGCGGTGTGCGCCGCCCGGTGGCCGGCCGGCCGCAACATCAAGCACCCCGCCTGCGGGCGGGCGATCGAACACGCCATCGAGGTGGCGGTAGACGGCAGATAGCGATCTGGCCGGCGCAGACCGGAAGGGGGTGCGCCGGTGATCGACGTCAGCGTGCGTGACTCCGCCGGCTGGTGGATCCAGCGGCAGTTCCGCCGGCTGGCCAACCCGAAGCGGCGCCGCCGGTTGCAGAAGCTCTACGACTGGCAGCACGGCAACGCTCCGCTGCCCGACGGCACCGAGTTCGCGAAGGAAAGCTTCCGGGCGTTCATGCGCCAGTCCCGCACCAACTTCGCCGAGTTGCTCACCAGCTCGGTGTCCGAGCGGATGGTGCCGCACGGATTCCGCACCGCCGTCGACGGCGACGAGACCGGCGACCAGGCGGCCGTCGACCTGTGGGAACGGGCCGGCATGGACGTACGGGCAGCCGACCTCCACGACCTGATGCTCTCCATGTCCGAGGCCTACGTCATCGTCGGCGACGTCGACGACGAGACCGGCGCTCCGATCGTCTCCGCCGAGGACCCCCGCTGGATGACCGGCGAACCGGACCCGCTGATGCCGTGGCGGTGCCTCGCCGCGCTGAAGGTCACCCACGACGACATGGACGAAGTCGACCGGGCCTACCTGTACCTGCCCGGCAAGGTGTACGTCGCGACCCGCCCGAACCGGTACGGCAGCGCCCCGGGCGGCCCGGACTGGTGGAGCACGTCGACGGGCGAGGGCATCGTCCGACCGAACGAATACGGACCGGCCCCGACCGTGTACTTCGACCCCCGCGCCTGGTCCTGGGACGAGCAGCGCGGCGGCGCCGAAGGGCAGACGCTGCGGCACTCGCGGATGCCCGTCGTCCGGTTCGAGGCCAAGGACGGCATGGGCGTCTTCGAACCCCACCTCGATCTGCTCTCGCGGATCACCAACGTGATCTTGCAGCGGACCGTGGTGACCACCATGCAGGCATTCCGCCAAAGGGCGATCAAGGGCCTGCCCAACGTATACCCGGAGGGACACTCCCGCGCGGGCGAGGAAATCGACTACACCGACGTCTTCTCCATGGACCCGGCCGCGCTGTGGCAGATCCCGGCGACCGCCGAGATCTGGGAGTCCAACCAGGCGAGCCTCGACGGAATCCTGGCAGCGATCAAGGACGACGTCACCCAGCTCGCCGCCGTCTCCAAGACCCCGATCCACGCGCTGATGCCCGCCGGCCAGAACCAGTCCGCTGAGGGCGCAGCCATGCAGCGCGAGGGCCTGGTCGAGAAAGTCTCCAACCAGATCAAGCGCACGTCCCACCCGTGGGCGTGGGTGATGAGCCTCGCGTTCGAGACGTTGGGCGACCAGCGCCGCGCCGACCTCGCCAAGCTGAAGGTGCTGTGGCGCTCCCCGGAGCGGCTGTCCCTCGCCGAGCGCGCCGACGCGGCCAGCAAGGCACAGGACATCCCATGGCGGTCCCGGATGCTCTACATCTGGGAGTTCCCGCCGTCGGTCGTGGAGCGGATGGCCAGCGAGCGCGCCGACGAGCTGCTGTTTCAGGCGCAGCTCGCCGCGCAGACCGCGGCCTTGCAGGGCATTGATGGGCCGGTGCAGTCGACTGGTGCCGGGGCTTCCCGGTCGCCGCTGCCGCCGATCCCGAGCGACAGCACCACCGACGTCCTCGCTGACCCACTCGCCGGACTACCTACACCGGCCGACGCGGGTCCCGCCGGCGAGTTCGTGTAGCGCGCCCCGCAGGGGTCAGCCGGCCGGGCGGCTGGGGGACCAGCGGCTTTGCTTCCCCGTCATGTCGGCAGCCCGGTGGAGATAGCCCATGTTGTCGCGAATCCACCGGCGGCCCGCGGTGTCCCGGAACTCCACCGCGACGGCGATCCGGTCGCGTAGATCTTCGTCAGGCAGGACTTCCGAGAAGCTGCTGGGGAGCACAACGATCCGCGGTTGCTCTCGGGGTGGCACCACCCGAATGGACTCGGCTATCCACGTCCTCACGGTTTGGTCGTCACTGTCTAACAGCGAGAAGAAGACCGTGACGTCGTAGATGGGCAGGTTGGACCCGTTGAGGATGTGCGCGGCCCAGCGGAGGAAGATCCTCTCGCCGCCGCCGATCGCCGCCCACTGCGTAACCATTTTGCCGGAGCTGCGCCCGTACCACACCGAAACCAGATCAGCCTGACCCCGCCGGTCGTCTTCGGCCCGCTCCCGCCGCTCGTCCTCTGCCCGTTGGTCACGTCCCGACTCGATCTTGTAGACGCGAAAGCTGACGACGCCCGCGAGTAGGGCCAGGCCGAGAGTGGCGATGTTCGCGAGGGAGCCGATCCAGGTCGCAAGGTCACCCAGCTCGGCTCGGGTCATCCAGACGGCCAGGCGCGCGGAGATCGGCAGCACAGGCGGCAGGTCAGGGAGCGGCAGCACAGGCTGAGGGTACGGAGCACACACCACCTCCGGGGTCTCTGTCAGCCGTAGCAGACGCACACCCGCCTGCCTGGCCACACGAACCGCCGTGGTCTGGGGGTGAGCGTGCCGACTGCTGACGGGAACCTCACGGCCGCCGAAGTCGCACAGCTCTACGCGCTGGTCGACACGCTTTCGAACATCCGGGAGCAGCTCACCATCCTCGCGGTGAGCGGAGCGCTCGCCCCGCTACGCGGCTTCACCGGCTGGTACGACCCCACCGCGGTCGACCTCGCCATGTTGCAGGTCCTCCGCGTCGTGCAACCCGCGCAGCGGCGCATGGCCGAGGTTACCGACGCGTACCTCGCCCGGGCCATGACGACGATGACGGGCCGCGCCCACCGGCCGGTCGGCGCCGTTGACGTCACGAAGCTGCGGCGCGCGCTGACTACTGAGCTGGCCGAGGTGCTGGACCGGCCGCCCGTCGAGTTGGTGCCCGACGGTGACCTTCCGCTGGACCGGGTGTTCCGGGACCCGGACCGCCCGACGCGCGGCCAGGGCGACCAAGAGCCGGCCGGGGACGGTCCTGCCCGGCCCGCCGGCGACCGCACTGTCAACACCGGCATGGTCCGCCCCGGTGACCCGCTCAGCCCAGCCCGGCAGCTCGCCGACCGGCGGCCCGCAGGACAGACCCCTGCGCCGGCGCCGACCTTGCGGGCCGTTGACCCGCTCGTCGCTTACAGCCGGGTGGCCGCGCAATACCGGTTCCGGGTGAGCGAGGGCGACTCCGAGGACGTCGCCCGTCGGCGAGCGCTGCAACGCGCGCAGGCCATGGCCCAGACCGACATCGCTCTGGCGCAGCGCGCGCAGGAGCACGAGGTGCTCGTCCAGTTCGACCCGAACGAGGTCATCGGATGGCGACGCATCCTGCGCCCGGAGCTTTCCGAATCCGGGCCGTGTGGTCTGTGCATCGTGGCGGCGGACCGCCGTTACCACCTGGCGGAGCTGAAGCCGCTGCACGACAACTGCAAGTGCGCGGTCCTGCCGATCCTGCGCATGAGCGACCCGGGCCTGAAGCTCAACGCCGACGACCTGGGCCGGCTGTACGCCGCGGCGGCGGGCGGAGATGGCCGGTCGACCGCCGGCCGTCGACTCAACCGTGTGCGGGCCATGATCACCGAAGACGGTGAGCTTGGGCCGATCCTCGTCAACGGGCCGAAGAACCCGCGAGGGAAGGGCCGCCGGGGACCTCGGGCAGCCGCCGCCGCGACGCGCCGGCAGGCGTACGAGCCGTTCACCCCGGACGATCTGCCCAGCCTGGAGATGGGTCTGGAAGACATGATCGACCGTTTCCAGGCAGGGGCCAGGCACTACGGCCCCCTCGTCGAGTACCGCCGCAAGCTGATCGCGGAACTACGGGCCGAAGCCGCCGCCGGCCGCTGAGCCCAATTCACAGACCAGGGTCGACCCGACGTGAGGGGATGCACGTCGGGTCGACCCTTCTGCATCCCCACGCATCCCCGGCTTGGAGTTGCCATGTCCCTCGTGGACCACGCGCGGCGGGAGCTGGAGTTGTCCGGCCAGTTCGCCGAAGACCCCGCGTTCGCCCAGACGATCGTCGCGGCTGTCGCCGCGTTCGCCTCCTACGGCCACTCCGGTGGATCCGCCGGCGTCGGTGTCGAGCAGCTACGGACCCTGCTCGGGTTCGGCACGCTCAGCGCGCTCACCGACGATCCCGACGAGTGGACGCTCGTGCCCACCGCTGAGCCGCTGTGGCAGTCGGTGCGCAACCCGGAGGCGTTCTCCACCGACCACGGCAAGACCCACTACCTGCTCAGCGAGCGGCAGAACGGCCGCGACGTGGTCCGTCGCAGCGTCATGTCCCGCGGCCAGGTCGAGAAGCTGCGGCTGCGAAGCCGAGGCATCGGTGCGCCCGGCGACGGTCCGGCGCCGACGCCCGTGCGATGGGCGGTGACCGACTGATGCGCGTCCAGATCCTCTCGCTGCCCGACGACTTCGTCGACGGCACCTCCGTCAACCGGTTCGCGCTCATCGTCGACGAGCACCCCGACGTGAGCGATGCGAGCGACCGCAAGCAGGTCGCCGAGGACTGGGCGGAGTTCGCGCGGGAGATCGGCGGCAAGGGCGCTTTCGTGACCCCGGCCCGCGTCGACGTCGTGGAGCACACGGCGACCGCGGACATGGTGACCGAGATCGTGCAGCAGCTCGACGAGATGATCGGCCGTCGCGTCGACGAACACGCGGAGGCCCGCAGGGCCGACGTCCAGTTCCGGCCCCCGGGCGGTATGACGAAGGCGCAGTACCTGCAAGCCCTCGCCGAGCGGGGCCCCCGGGAGGGCGGCCGGTGAGTATCTACGCCTTCACGATCAACCACCGTGACCGCGAGGATCCTGTGCCCGGCACGTGGGCACACCGCGGGTTCTGGCTGCACCGGGTACCCCGGCTGATGCTCGGCTGCCGGCTGCTCGGCCACCAGCCGGTGGTCGACGGCACGAAGACGGCCCACGGACGGCCTGGTTCCCGGTGGGTGGTGTGCGACCGATGCGGCGTGCGTCCCGACCCGCAGGGCAGCCTCGACCCGACCCGGTGGGACATCGGCGACCGCTACGCCGGCCCCTTCGGCGGCCCGCCGCCGGCCGATCCTGACGCGAAGTTCGCGTTCATCAAGACCGAACCGCGGATCCCCGGCCCGTTCCCGGCCGCGCCGACCGGCACCCTCGGCGGCGAGTTCTACGCCGGCCGGGGCGGGCTCCCGGACCTCGGGTTCTCCCTGAAGGTCGGCAACGGCGGCTCCGAACAGACCCTCGCCGTCAGCGTTCACCTCTGGTGGCTGTCGCTGTACCTGCACACCGAGCGGTTCGGCACCTGGGTGCAACGTCGCCTCAACCCGGTCGACTACGAGTCGAAGGTCATCTCGATCAAGGCGCACAGCGGACACCTGTGGTGGAAGCTGTGGGCCCGCCGCGACGGCTGGTCCGGCACCGACCCGGGTTGGCGCGACCGGTCGGTGCAGATCGACCCGCGGACCATCCTGCTCGGCCCGAAGCGGTACGCGTACACCAACCACGGCGCCCCGGTCACCGCCGCCGTGCACATGCCCCACGGCGACCAGCACACCGTGCAACTGCAACTCCAGCGGCAGGCGTACGGCCGCCGCCGGGGCCGCAAGCAGATGGCCTGGTCCGTTGACTGGGACGCCCCACGAGGCATCCCGACCCGGCACGAGGGGCGCGGCCGGATCACCGGCAGCGCCGTGCAGGTATCGGAGGCAGCCGTCGCCGGCGGCGTCTGGCCGGCCGTCGCCGCCGCCCGGATCGCCGAGCGGCTGACCACCGAACGCGCCCGCAACGACTGGCAACCGGCCGCTCAAGCCGCCTGACCAGGACGTTCGCGCCAGCCCCCCGCCCATCGAGGCGGGTTTTTTCATGCCCGCCACGGGCCTTCCGCCTACCCGCCATGGGGAGACCATGCACACCAACCTGCCCACCCACCCGCGTACCGGACTGACTGCGCTGGGCTTCCGCAAGCCCCGCGCCGGCGAGGACGGACCGCAGCCGATCTGGCCCGTCAGGGGCGGATCCCAGCCGACCGGCGAGCCCGCGCCGACGTCGACGCCGCCGGCCGCGCCCCCGGCCCCCGCGCCGCAGCCGATCCCCACGCCCTCGCAGGTCTTCCCACCAGCCGGGGCCGGGCAGCCGGCCGCCGCCGGGCAGCAGCCCGATCCATCCAAGGCGGCCACCAGCACGCCGTGGCGGGAGCTGCCCCTGGAGGAGCAGGTCGACTACTGGCGCGCGAAGGCCCGCCGCCACGAGGACCGGCAGCTCGCCGCCCTCGGTCTGCGCCCCGGCGAGCTGGACCAGCTTCGCGCCCAGGCCACCACCGGCCAGCAGAACTACCAGAGCGAGCTCGACGCCGCCGAGCAGCGCGGTCGAGCTGCCGCACAGGCCGACTTCGGTCTCCAACTCGCAGACGCCCGCCTCCGCATGGCAATCGGAGAGCGGATGACGACCGAGCAGGTCGATGGCCTGCTCACTCACCTCAACCTCGGTCAGTTCCTGACCGCGCAGCACCAGGTGGACGCCGACAAGGTGTCCCAGTTCGTCGCGCTGCTGCCCACCGCGCCGGCCGCCGCGCCCGCGCAGGAAACGAATCCCGCCCCCGCGCCCGCCACGGGCGCTCCCGCCGCCGCACCGCCCGCCACGGGCGCCCCCGGCCAGCGGGTCGACATGGGCCAGGGACGGACGAGCAGCGCCAAGCCGAGCGGCCTGGAGGCCGGCCGGCTCCTCGCCCAGCAGCGGTTCGGCACCGCCAAGCAGGCCTAACCCGCCCGCGCCGCTGGGACACCCAGCATTCGAAAGGACGACGTCCACCATGGACATCTCGCTCCGTACGACGGAGTTCTTCGTCGAGGACCAGTCGTGGCTCGGTAGCCGCGACGGCACCGACGTCACGCAGGGGATGACCCTGCACCTGCCCTCGTTCAACGCCAACATCCACTACCCGAAGGGCTACATCCCCTCGGGCATCGTCGTCGCCCGGATCACCTCCGGCCCCGGCGCCGGCATGCACGGCCCGTACGCCGGCAGCACCTCGGAGAGCCAGACGGTCACCGTCACCGGCGGCCCGACGGGCGGAACCTTCACCCTCACCTTCAACGGCGAGACCACCGGCGCAATCGCGTTCAACGCGACCGCCGACGCCGTCAAGGCCGCCCTCGCCGCGCTGCCGAGCGTGAACGCGAGCGATCTCGCGGTCAGCGGCGGGCCCGGCCCGAACACGCCGTACGTGGTCGCGTTCCGCGGCCAGTTCGCCGGCCAGAACGTGGCGCAGATGACCGCCTCCGGCGCCAGCCTCACCGGCGGCACCACTCCGAGCGTCACCGTCACCACCACCACGGCCGGTGGCTCGGCCGCCGCGAGCGGCCTGGACGTGCCCGACGGCTTCCTGCTCACCAGCAAGGCCGTCAAGACCGCCAACATCGGCGCCCCGCTGCACTGGCGCGGCGTCATCCGTGTCAGCCGGCTGCCCGCCGCCAGCGGGTTCGACGACAACGCCCGCCGCGCGCTGGGCGCCAAGTTCCGGTTCGAGGACTGAGGGAGGGCTGAATCATGATCGTTGACGACTACGTCGAGCCGGCCGTCCTGACCGGTTACGTGCGGGAGGTTCCCGCTCCCGCGTTCCTGACGCTGGACCGGTGGCTCCCGAACGTCTACATCGCCGACATCGAAGCGGCGATCACGCAGATGGAGCAGACCAACAGGGTCGCCAAGTTCCGCGCCTACGACGCTGAAACCGAAGTCGGCCAGCGCGATTCGTGGCGTCGGTCGGCCATCCGCATCCCCCCGCTCGGCTTGAAGCTGCCGATCATGGAGGAGGAGCGCCTGAAGCTGGAGCGCTCCCGGACGGGCGGCAACAACTACGACGCCTACGTGCAGGCGATCTACAACGACGGCGCGAACATCGCCCGCTACGTCTACAACCGCCTCGAACTGGCCCGTGGAGACGTGCTTTCCGACTGGGTTTTCCGGCTCCAGGGCGAGGGCCGGCAGTACCTGGAGGCCGACTTCGGCATGCCGGTCGGCCACAACAAGGCCGCGGGCGTGCCGTGGTCCAACCACGCCAGCTCCAGCCCGCTGACCGACCTCACCGCGTGGGTGAAGGACTACGTCGACGCCAACGGCTTCAGGCCCGCCTACATGCAGACCTCCAGCACGGTCATCAGCAACATGCTGCTGTCCGAGGAGATCCGCCGGCTGGTCGGCAGCCTCGCCGGCGTGCCGTCCATGGTCACCGAGGACCAGCTCAACCAGGTGCTGAAGGCCCACCGCCTGCCGCAGTTGGTCGAGTACGACACCCGCCTGTCGGTGGACGGCGTGGACACCCGGGTCATCGCCGAGGACGTGGTGATCTTCCTGCCGCCGGAGTCCGCGCCGCTCGGCCGGACCGTCTGGGGCATCACCGCCGAGGCGCTGGAGCTGACCCAGGGGCAGAACCCGTCCCTGGAGTTCGAGCAGCTCCCCGGCTTGGTCGGCGTCGTGCTCAAGGAGGGCGATCCGGTCCGTACGTGGACGAAGGTCGGCGCCACCGCCATGCCGCTGATCGACTTCCCGAAGCGGCTCATGGTCGCGGACGTCCTGTAGGAGGTGCCGTGACCGACAAGTCCCGCCGCCTCGCCGCGTACGTGCACGTCGACGGCAAGCGGTACGGCCCGGAGGACGACGTTCCGCCCGAGGTCGCCGAGAAGATCACCAACCCGAAGGTGTGGGCGGACGGCGACGAGCCGTCGGCCCACACCTCGGCGCGGCCCCGCCGCAGCTCGTCCGGGCCGCGGCTGGCCAGCTACGTCCACGTCGGTGGGCGCCGGTTCGGGCCGGAGGATGAGGTGCCGGCGGACGTCGCCGCCCTCATCACCAACCCGAAGGCGTGGGAGGGCGGCACGCTGCCCACCCATGTCGAGGGCGGCACCACGGCCCGCACCTCGGAGGCACCGGCCCCGGGGAACCCGCCGAGCCAGGCCGCCCGGGAGTCCGAGCTGACTCCCGACGAGGTCCAGGCCCACGCCGGCGACGACGCCAGCGACGACGCCAGCGAGGGCGACAGCGCAGCGGACGGCGACAAGCCCGCCCGGATCCCGGCCCCCCGCCGGTCCGGCAAGGGCTCCGGCGTCGACGCGTGGGCCGCGTTCGCCGCGACGCAGGGCGTCGAGGTCGAGGCCGACGCCAGCCGCGACGAGATCATCGCCGCCTGCGAGCAGGCCGGCGTGATCGAGGCCGACGGCAAGTGAGATCGCGCCACCCGGGCCCGCCACCGTGCGGGCCCGGGTGGTCTCCACCCAGCGAGCCGGTGAGGCCGCACGCGCTCCGCGGAGAGACCCATGGCAGAGACCGTTACCAACCGGGGCAAGTACCGGGCGCTGGCCGCCCTGCTCGCCAGCCTCGGCGCCAACGCCCAGATGATCGTGTTCACCGGAACCCAGACGGGCGTCAACAACCCGGACATCAACACCGTCGCGGACCTGGACGCCGTGGCCAGCGTCAACATCCACGGCGAGCGCCTGTCGCTCGCTGGCGGCGCGGTCGCCGAGGACGACGCCGCCGACCGCGCCTCGCTGGACTACGCGAACCTCACCTACGCGGCAGCTCCCGGCGTCACCGCCCAGGGCGTCGCGCTGATCGACGGCTCGGGCGCGAACGACTCCGCCCGCGACGTTCTGATCGTCTTCACGACCAGCTTCCCGCAGCCGATGGACGGCGGGCTCAACGTGAACATCGCCGACCTGCTGCGCGCGAGCTAACCGGCGGAGGCCGCCGTGGCTGTCTCGTTCGTCGCTGCGTCGTCGGGCACGAGCGCGGCATCCACCAGCACCGCGTTCGCCACCGCTCTGCCGGCCGGCTGGGCGGCAGGCGACGTCGCGGTCTTGGTGGGCCACGTGTCGGCCACCACCCTGACCATGGCCGCCCCCTCGGGGTGGAGCCCGGTGCCCGGCATCACCAACCCCGTCAACGAGGGCGCGAACTCGCGGATCTACGCCTGGTACCGGCTGCTGCAAACCGCCGACGCCGCGCCGACCATTACCAACAGCGGCGCGATGACCGGCGGCTGGGAGATGGCCGCGTACCGAGGTGCCGACCCGGTCTCTCCGATCGGCCAAGCCTCAGTGTCCACGGCCGCAGCGGCTACCTCGGCGGCGCTGCCCACGCTGGCCGGGGTCGCGGCGGGCGCGGCCCTGCACGGCTTCGCGCACGCCCGGGTCGCCGCTGGCAGCACGGGGCCGACCGGCCTGACCTGGAACGCCGCGTACACCGAGTCGACGGACACTGCGACGTCGCGGCCCACCACCAACGCGAACATCGCCGTCGCCAACGCGCGCCTTCTGGTCGCCGCCGGCGGCAGCTACGGTGGCGAAGCGGTGACGGTGGCCAACGCGGTCGCCTCGTCGATGATCGCCGGGCTGATCGAGATCAAGCCCGCCGTCACCCATGCGACGGTCGACCTCAGCCCGGCCGCGCTCACCCTGACGGCCCCGCCGGTCACGCCGGTCCCGCAACCGGTCACCGTCGCGCTCACACCGGCAGCACTGGCCCTGTCCGCGCCGCCGGTCACCCCCGTACCGCAGCCGGTCACCGTCACCCTCGCTCCCGCCGGGATCGCCCTCACCGCTGCACCGGTCACGCCGGCCCCGGGCCCGGTGACGGTCAACTTGGTCCCGGCCGGGCTGGTACTGACTGCCGCGCCAGTGTCACCGGCACCGGGCCGGGTGACTGTGGCCCTAACTCCGGCCAGCGTCGCCCTGACCGCGCCGCCGGTCAGCCCGGTTCCCGGGCCGGTCGCCGTGGCGCTCGCCCCCGCCGCGATCACGCTGACCGCCCCACCCGTCGACTCCGCGCCGCGCCCGGTGGCCGTCACCCTGACGCCGGCCACGATCACACTGGCCGCGCCGCCAGTGACGACGGGTTTGCCGGCCGCCACGGTGACGCTGGCACCAGCCGGCGTGACCCTGTCCGCGCCGCCGGTCACACCCATGCCCGGCCCGGTCACGGTCACGCTACGGCCGGCGGACCTCACCTTGACCGCGCCGCCGGTCGCCGCGCAGCCGCAGCCGGTCACGGTCGACCTGGCCCCGGTCGGCCTCGACCTGGCCGCCGTGCCGGTACGCGCTGAGCCTGTCGCCGTCACGGTCGTCCTCAACCCGGTGGCGGTCGACCTCACCGCCGTTCCCGTCGTCCCGACAACGGAGCAGATCCACGCCGGCCCGCACTCGGTAGCGGCCGTCGCGCCGTCGCGCCAGATCACCGCTCAGGAGCCGCCAACCTGGGTCACGGCCACCACCGCAGCGACGAGCGTGAGGAGGTCGGCATGAGCTTGGTGACCGTCGGCGACGCCCTGGAGTTGACTTTCACTACCACGCCCGGCGCCGACGTCACCGTCTGCTGGATCAACCCGGCCGGCGACATCGTGCAGCAGGACCTGCCCGTTTCCGAAGCGTCCGGCACGCCCGGCGCGTACCCGGTGACGCTCCTGCCATCCAGCCCGGGCGTGTGGGAAGCAAGGTTCACCGCCTCCGGCACCGTCACCGCCAGCGACTCCTACTACGTGCGGGCACGAGCGGTCGGCGGCCCGCCGCCGCTGGCCACGATCGGCGAGGTCCAGGGGATGTTCCGGCCGCTCACCGACGCGGAACAGGGACTGACGAAAGAACTGCTCCGTCGCGCCTCACACATGCTGCGCACCAACCTGCCGCGGTTCGCCGAACGCGTAGCCGCAGGCCAGCTCGACCCGGACACGCTGGGCCACGCCGTCATCAACATGGTGCTCAGGGTCCTGCGCAATCCGGGCGGACTGCGCGCCGAGACGGTCGGTCCGTTCTCGCGGACGTTCGACATCGGCTCGGCGGCCGGCTTGCTCGTCGTCACCGACGCCGAGGTGGCCATGCTCAGCCCGAACACGTCGCAGGCTGCGGCCGTCGCCGCCACAGCGGTCGGCACGATCCGCGCCAGCCCCGGCAGCCTCATGACCGGTTGGTTGCACGACGACCGGCGTGGTCGACGAGCCGGTGAACGGCTGTGACGTCCAGCGGCAACACCGAAACGGTGGTCATCATCCGGCCGCCGGCTCGGGACCAGTTCGGCGACCCGACTCCGGGGGAAACGGCGCGGTTCGCCGTCGCTGGCTGCCTGTTCGCGCCCGGGCCGAGCGTGGAAAACCTGACCGGCGCGAACCAGGTCACAGCCGACGGAACGATCTACGCCCCGCCGGCCACGGACGTACGCGCCAACGACCAGGTCCTCGTGCGCGGCGACCTCTACGAGGTGGACGGCAAGCCCCAGGACTGGGGGACCTCCGGCGTCGTGATCGTGCTCCGGCTCGTAACCGGCTGAAAGGCGGTGAGCCGATGCGCGTCCGCTTCAAGGGATTCCAGCTCAATAAGCCCGAGATCGCTCGGATGGCCGTCGGCCCCGAGGTGCACCGCGTGTGCCGACAGGTCGGCCAGTCCGGCAAGCGGTTCGCCGAGCGGATCGCGCCCCGCAGCGCCGAAACCAAGGACAAGGACCACGAGCACTACGCGGACCAGTTCGTGCTCATCGACGTGCTGGTCACCGACATCGGTGATCCGCCGATGGCCCGCCGCGGCGTGCACCTGGCGAACCTGTCGCCCAAGGCGAAACTCATCGAGGTTGGTGCCACCCACAGGGCCGGCGACGGCGAGGCGCGTGGCTTCTTGGTGCTGCACCGCACCGCCGAGCACCTCGGCAGCTTCGACGGCCGGCGTCACCCGAGGTCGATCGCCCGCCGAGCCGCGAGGCGTAGGCGGTCGCGGTGACGCAGCCGTGGAGCCGGTTCCCCGACGTGCAGGCCGCGCTGCTGCTGATCCTCGGATCCCTCGCCGGCGGGCCCGGCCACACCGGCATCGCGACACCCGAAGACCTGCTCGCCGCAGTGCCGTTCGTGCGCGTACGACGCCTGGGCGGCAACAGCGACCTGCTGCACGACTGGGCAACCGTCGAGGTCGACGTCTTCGACACCACCTACCGGGGCGGTGAGGAGTTGGCCGAGCGGGTCCGGCAGATGTTGACCGGCGCCAAGCACCGCGCCGGCCCTGCCGTTCTCGACTCCGTCACCTGCCAGGTCAGCCCGACCGAGCTGCCCTGGGGTCCCGGCGTCCGGCGCTTCAGCGCCACATACCGCGTCGTGTCCCGCCGCTACCGCGTCGCCGGGTAGCGCACCCGCGCCCAAGCCCACCCCCTCCCCGCTGGCCCTCGCCTGTCGGGGCTTTTCCCATGCCTCGACCTAGAAAGGGGTCGTTGTGTCCTACGCCGCGCTTCGCGACAAGAAGCAGGAGTTGGTGCGAAAGGCGAGGGACGGATCCGTCTTCGTCGCCGAGTCCACCGCCAATCCCATCACCGACCTGACCGCCGGCGCCACCGCCGACCTCGCCCCGCTGCCGACCGGCTACGAGGACCTCGGCTGGACCAGCACCGACGGATCCAGCTACGGCCGCGAGACCGAGTCCTCGCAGGTGCGCGCCTTCGGCAGCACCGAGCCCATCCGGGAGGACGTCACCAACGACACGGTGACCATGTCCTGCACGGCGCTGGAAACGAAGCTGTTGACCATCGGCATGTACACCGGCGCCGACATCGCCGGCCTGAAGGCCAAGGCCGTCACCGGTGAGCTGAGCATCGAGAAGCCCACCCTGCCGAACCCCCGCTACTACCACGTGCTGGGTTTGTTCGTCGACGAGTCGTCGGACGGCGAGATCTACATCGCCCGATACATGCCGAACGCCAGGATCACGGACTTCGCGGAGCAGTCCTACGGCGAAGGCGACGACCCGATCTCGTACGGCTTCACCTTCACCGGCTTCGAGTCGTCCGCCCTCGGCTACAGCCACCGCTGGATCTTCGCCGGGCCCGGCTGGCTCGCGCTTCTCGACCAGATGGGCATCGACCAGGCCACCGCCTGACCCCACCGCATGACCAGGGCCGCAGCGACGCCGCGGCCCTTCTTCGTGCCCGCGAAACGTCGGGGCGGCCCGCCTGGGGGTGGGCTCGGGCCGCCCCGATCTTCCTCAGCCCACCCGCCCGCAAGGAGACAGCCATGCCCAAGGCCACCACCGACTACGGCGTCTGGACCCGCAGGCACCCGACCTCCGGCGAGGAACAGCGGCGCACCGCCCACTCGCCCGCCGACGCCGTGCGGCTCAAGTTCGACGGCTGGGTCCAGGACACCGCCAAGAGCGCCAAGAGCAGCACGACGACGACGGCGACGAAGCCCGCCTCCAGCAGCAACTGACCGACCCGATCAGCACGAAGGAGCCCACCCCAGCCATGACCACCGACGACACCACCACGCCGAACCCCGCAGGCCCCGACGTCTCCCTCGACCTCGACTCCCTGGAGCGCGAGGGCACGAAGGCGCCATTCACCTTCCAGCACCTCGGCAAGCGGTACATGATGTCCGACCCGCAGGAGGTCGACTGGCAGCGACTCATGATCGCCATGAAGGACCCGGTCTACTTCATGTCGCTCGTCCTGCCGGCCGACGACCGTGAGCAGTTCTTCAACGCGGACCTGCCGACCTGGAAGCTCAACAAGCTGATGGCGGCCTACACCAAGCACTACGGGCTGCCCACCCCGGGGGAAGCCGCCGGCTCGCCAGCCTGATCTCCAGGTACGGGCGAGCCATCCGAGCCGACCTGCGTCGGGTCTACAAGGTCGACCTCACCACCGAGTGGCAGGCCCGCCGCTGGTCGGCGCTGCTCGACTACATCGACGCGCTGCCCCGCAACTCCGCGTACGTCGAGGCCATCAGCAACGACGAGGAATGGGCCGCCGAGGTGCTGCGCAGCGATGCGCTCAAGCGCAAGCCGCAGCAGCGGATGGCCGACTACTCCGCTGAGGTGGAGCGACTGTCCGACCTGGTCGACCTGATCCGGGAACTGATCAACGCCACGATCGCCGCCCGGGGAGTTCCTCCGCGCAAGTTCGCCCCGACGCCGCGTCCAGTCACCGCCATCGACCGCGTGCGCCGCCGGCAGCGCGACGTGCAGCACCGCAGCCTCGTGGCCCGGCTGCTGCCCCACAAGGCCACCACGGGCACCTCACCGGCCGCGTAGCCCTCACCCCCCAACAGCGCGAAGGGGGTGACTGGTGTACGAGGTCGGCAACGCGTTCATCCAGATCATCCCGTCCTTCGAAAACATCGAGAAGTACCTCGCCAAGGGCGCGAAGGACATCGCCGACCAGATCGGCAAGGCCGTCGGCGATGCCCTGCCCGAGGGGTTCGAGGACGGGGCGAAGAAGGGCGCCGAGCAAGCCGAGAAGCAGGCCCGCACCGGCGGGCGGAAGGCCGCCGAGTCGTACGCCGGCCACTTCTCCGACATCCTTCAGAAGCGGATGCAGGCCGTCGCCAAGGCCCTGCCCGTGCTGAACATCGACGGCGACGTCACCCCGTTCGAGCAGCGGCTGTCCGAGGCCCGCAAGCGGGTCGTCGATCTGGCCAGCAAGCCGCTTCCGCTCGACATCGACGCCGCCGACGCGCTGCGGGACGTCGAGCGGCTGCGCGACGAGCTGCGGCAGTTGCGCGCCCAGACCAACGACAACCGGCTCCGGCTGGACTTGGACGTCGCCACCGCGCAGGTCGACAAGTTCCTCGCCGAGGCGCACACGGTCACCGAGCGGCTCGGCCGGGACTTCTCCGGCGCCTTCGACCGCATCCTGCAAGACGGCCTCGGCAAGGCGATCAAGCACCTGCCCGAAGCCGAGATCCGCGTCGATGTCGAGACCGACGAGGGACGGCTGGCCGAGCTGCGCCAGATCCTGCGGGGCCTGTCCCAGCAGACCGTCGGCATCGACATCAGCGAGCAGGACGCCATGACCGTCTTGCGTGGCGTCCGCCGCGAGCTGGAAGACCTGTCCCGCTACGCGGAGAGCATCCGGCTGCGTGTCAACGCCGACCAGGCGCTGAGCGCGGTCGACGCGACCATGGCGAAGCTGGTCACCGAGGCGGAGAAGCAGGCCGCCAAGGAAGCCGAGGAAGAGCGGAAGCGCCGCGAGAAGCAGGCCGAGCAGGAACGCAAGGAACGCATCAAGGCCGCCGAGCGGGAACGCGCCGAGCTGGCCCGGGCCGACCGGGAGGACGCCCAGCGTCGCGAGCGTGAGGCCGAGCGGTACTGGCGGGAGCAGACCCGCCTCGCCGAGCAGTACCTGCGGGAGCGGCGCCGACTCCAGGACAAGGCCGCCCAGGACGAGAAGCGGACCGCCGACGCGGCCCATCGGGAGCAGCAACGCCGCGACCGCGAAGCCGCGCGCGTGGCCGAGGAAGAGTTCTCCAGGACCTTCGCCGGCCGGATCAGTAAGCACCTGGAGAAGGCGTACTCGTCCCTGCCGGACATCGACCTCAACGTCAACGCCTCGAACGCCGACTTCGCACTGAAGTCGATCCGCGACGAGCTGCGTGACCTGAGCCAGGCCCGCATCGGCGTCGACATCGACGCCGCCGAAGCGCAGGCGCGGATCGCGTTCATCAAGAACGAGCTGATCGAGCTGGCCAGGTCGAACCCGACGATCGACGTGCACGCCGACGCCGTCGCCGCAGCCACCGAACTCGCCGCGGTCGAGCGCATCGCCACGCGACTCGACGGCGACGACGTGACCGTCAGGGTCCACTCCACCGGTGCCGACGAGGTGCGGCGAGTGGGTCAGGAGGCTTCGGTCTCCCTGTCGCGCCTCGAACAGCTTATTGCTGTCGGTGTCTCGCTCGGTACCTCACTGGTACCGGCCGCCGCCGCGGTGGCCAGCGCGATCGGTTTCATCGGCACGGCCGCGGCGAGCAGCGCGATCGGCGTCGGCGTCATGGCGCTGGGCTTCAGCGGCATCGGCGACGCCGTCAAGGCGATGCAGCAGCTCGACCAGGACCAGCAGAAGTCCGAAGCGTCCCTCTCGCGGGCCAACGCCCAGCGCGTCAACGCCGTTGAGGCCATCGAATCCGCCGAGCGGTCGTTGGCCAACACCCGGGCGAACAACGCCGAAGCGGCACGTCGCGCCGCCCGCGCCGTGGCCGAGGCCGAGGCTGCCGTCGGGGAAGCCCGCAGGCAGGCCGCCGAGTCGGTCAGGCAGGCCGTCGAGCGGGAGGACGACTCCGAACGGGCCTACATCCGCACGCAGGTCGACGCGCGGGAGGCGCGGGAAGGGCTGACGCGCGCGTACCGCGACGCGGTCAACGCGCTCGCCGAGCTGGACTCCGCCGTCAAGCGGAATGCGATCGAGCAGCGGCAGGCCAACCTCGACGTCACCAAGGCGAAGAAGGAACTCGACGCTGTCTTGGCCAACCCGAGGGCGTCGGAAGCCGAGCGCGAGCAGGCGCAGATCACCTACGACCGGCGGATCCAGCAGATCCAGGACCTCCAGCGGGAGGGCCGCCGGCTCGCCGCCGAGCAGGCCGAGGCCAACAAGAAGGGAGTCGAAGGCTCCGACCAGGTCGTGGCCGCGCGCCGCCGCATCGCCGACGCGGACGAGCGGGTCGCCACCGCGCAGCGCGCGCTGGAGCGGGCTCGCGATGACGTCGTTCGGGCGCAGGTCGACGGACAACGGCGCATCGCCGACGCGCAGGGGCGCGTCAGCGAGGCGCAGGCGGCCCAGCAGAACCAGGCCCGTCAGGCGGCGAATTCTCTCGCCGAGGCGCAGCGGTCCCTGGCCGCCGCGCACCGGCAAGCGGAGCAGGCGGCCGTGCGGCAAGGCGTTGCCGGCGGTGAGGCGCTGGACAACCTCAACGACGCGATGCGGATGCTGTCGCCCGAGGCCCAGAATTTCGCGAAGTTCCTGTTCGGGCTGCGGGACGAAGTCCTGTCGCTGCGCAACGCCGCCAGCGCCAACATGCTGCCCGGCGTCCAGCGGTCCATCGAGACGTTGCTGCCGTACCTGCCCAGGGCCGAGGACTTCATCGGTCGGGTGGCCGCGGCGATCGGCGGCATGTTCGAGGAGACCACCCGTTTCCTCTCGACGGACGCCACCTGGCGTCGGTTCTTCGGCTTCCTGGACAAGGAGACCGTTCCGACGCTGGAGCGGCTGTACCGGATGGGCCGCAACGTCGCGACGGGCCTGGCCGGGCTGTTCCTGGCCTTCACCCCGTTCAACGACGACATCGGTGGGGGACTCGAACGGCTGACACAGCGGTTCGCGGCGTGGGCGACCACCCTGGAGCACAACCAGGGATTTCAGCAGTTCCTGGCCTACATCCGGGAAAACGGGCCGCGGGTCGTCGAGCTGATCGGTCAGCTCGTCGAGTTCGCCGCCCGGTTCGTGGCGGCAGCCGCCCCTACGGGCACCCTGGTCGTGGCGGCATTCACGACGCTCGCCCGGGTGCTCAACACGCTCCCGACCTGGGCCTTGGAGATCCTGGTCGGCCTGATGGCGGCCTGGAGCGCCGGACTGCTGCTGCTGAACGCTCGTACGCGGCTGCTCGCGATCAACGCCTCGCTCACCAACAGGGTGCTCGGGGAAACCGCCAAGACCACGGCCGCGAGCCAGGCGGCCACAGCGGCGCTGAGTGGCACCACGTTGAAGGCGACGGACCACACCGGACGCTTCGGGCAGGCTCTCAACCGGGCCAAGACGGCGGCCGGCTCCATGCGAGTTGGCGTCGGCAACCTTGCAGGGCTGCTCGGCGGGCCGTGGGGGCTGGCGATCGCCGGTGCCACGATCGCGGCTTCCTACTTCTCCCAGAAGTCGGCGGAACAGCAGCAGCGCGTTGACGACCTGACGCAGGCGCTGCATCTTCTCGGTCGGGCCTACCGGGAGACGAAGGACCTGTCCAGCGATGCTGTCCGGTCCGTTATCGATCAGAGTGCCGAGCTTCAGCGGCTCATCAACCGCTCGCAGGAATACGGCATCAGCGTCGAGTCGATCGCCCGCGCCACCGCAGGTGAGCGGGACGCCCAGCGGCAGGTCATCGAGGCGCTCCGGGAGAAGTCGAAAGCACTGATCCCGCTGGCCGACGACACATCTACGGGCATCAAGTTCACGGACAAGGCCACCGAGGCTCAGATCCGGCAGGGCATGGAGCTGCGTCGGTTCGCCGCCGCGCTGGAGAAGCAATTCGGTGAGCTGGCCGCGTCCACCGAGGCCCAGAAGGCGCTGGCCGATGCGCAGGAACGGGCTGCTCGGGCGACGCCACGGCTGACAGCCGAGCAGTTCGCGCTCAACGAGAAGCTCGGGGCCAACCAGGAGCGGATCGCCGTCCTGAAGCGGCTCGTCGACACCTTCGGCGACTCGCAGGCTACGGCTGCGGCGAAGGCCGACGCGTTGCGCGCAGCCATCGAAAACCAGACCGGCGCCGCGAAGAACTCGATCGAGGCGCAGGAGGCTCTCAACCGAGCGAACCTCAACCTCCGCAACACGGTCGAAGCAGGGCGGAAGGCGGGCCTGGCGAACAAGGACGCCCTCAGCGCCCAGACGCAGGAGGCGTTCAACAACCGGGACGCGCTCGAAGAGGCTGCCACTGCCGTCCGCGAGCGCTACCTGGCGGACATCGCCGGTGGCGTCGAGATGAAGAAGGCCACCTCCGACTACCAGAAGCGGATCGAGAAGCTGTACGCCGACGTCAAGGCGATGGGCCTGGACGAGAAGCAGGCCCGCGATCTGATCAAGGTCTACGGCGAGGTCGATCCCAAGGTCACCACCATCTACGAGACCAAGGGCTTCGACCAGGTCTTCGACGAGTTGGAGAAGCTGCAAGTCGCCCAGTTCGCGCTGAAGAACGGCCTCGATCCGAAGCGGGCGTGGAAGGACTACACCCAGAACAAGGCCCAGGCCGCAGCCAAGGGCTGGGGCGATGGCTACGGCGTCAACGTGTCCGCCTTCGCTCGCGGCGGCGGCGTGTGGGGGCCTGGCACGGGAACGTCCGACTCCATTCCTGCCTGGCTGTCCAACGGCGAGTTCGTCCAGCCGGCCGCGTCGGTCGACTACTACGGCCAAGGCCTGATGGAGGCCATGCGCCGGCGGCTGTTGCCCCGGGACATGTTCCCGGGGTTCGCCAAGGGCGGGGCTGTGTACCCGTTCACGGTCGAGACGCGGATGACCCACATCCCGACCATGGATGAGGTTCGAGCCGTCGCCCTGTCGGCGGCGACCGCCGGAGGCGCCCGGAGCAGCGGCGGCATCGGCTCGGCCGACATGATGCGGATCCTGCGCCGGGTGTTCCCGGGACTGCCGCTCTACAGCGGCTACCGGCCCGGTTCGCGGACTGCATCGGGCAACCGGTCGTACCACTCCATGATCGCGGCCGACGGCGACGAAGGTCGTGCGGTGGACCTGCCTCCGAGGCAGGACGTCTTCAACTACATCCACGACCACTTCTTCGACGGCACCCGCGAGCTGATCTGGCTCGGCGACAAGTACAGGAACATCTGGAACGGCCAGCACCACACGTACAGCGACTCGCTGCTACGCAACCACGGTGTCGACGGTATGCCCAACGCGCACCTGCACTGGGCATACGACCAGGGCGGATACCTGCCGCCCGGAGTCACGACGGTCTACAACGGGACCGGCCGGCCAGAGCCCGTCTTCACCGACAGCCAGTGGTCGCAGATCAGCCAGCTCCTGGCCGGCAGGGGCAGCGACACGGCAGCTCGATCGGAGATCCACAACCACTTCGAGTTCGCCAACAGCACCCTCGACGAATCGCGGCTGACCGCGATGAACCGGCGGCAAGACGCGCTGAACCGCCTCGACCGCCCGAACTGGTAGGAAGCCCCGCCCCGCACGTCGGGGCGGGGCTTCCCGCATCCACGCCCGAAGGGTGGTGAGCGGTGCCGATCCTTGCTGCGGCCGGACAGGTCATCGTCCCGGATGTCGTCGAGTCACCGCGGCCTCCGACGTCGGCGCGCGCCAGCGTCGGAACGGTCCGGATGACGTGGATCGACTCGACCGGCCGCGAGTGGGCGTTGACCAACACCTCCGAGGAGCTGGGCTGGTTCACCATGCCCGGCCCGGCCGGATGGGGTGCCACGCCGATCGAACTGGTCACCGACCCACGGCCGCGCGGCGGCGAGATGGTCCGGTTCATCCGCTCGAAGCCGCGGCGTCTGCAATGGCCGCTGTACATCGGCGGACGCAACCAGATCGAGTACACCGAACGGCGCCGCCGAATCACCCGCGCGATCACCATGACCACCCAGCGGATGGTTCCCGGCTGGATCAAGGTCGCCCGATCCGACGGCAGCGCCCGCCTCATCGCCTGCTTCTACGAATCCGGCCTGGAAGGGGAAGCCGGCCAGGACTGGCTGTCCAGCCGCAACATCGTCCAGCTCTACTGCCCGGACGGCTACTGGCAGGACGCCGAGTCGGTCACGGTCGAGCGCACGTTCGCCCCCCAGAACAGCGCGTTCCTCAGCCCGTTCTTCAACATCACCTCGTCGCGCGTCATCTCCGGCAACGAGGGTGCGCCGCCGACGACGATCGACAACGCGGGCGACGTCGAGGCGTGGCCGGTCTGGACCCTGACAGGCCCGCTGACGAAGATCACCGCCACGAACTTCACGGTCGGGTCCCGGTTCGCATTGACCTACAGCCTGGCCGCCGGCCAACAGGCCACCATCACCACCGAGCCACCCACGGTGCGCGGGCCAGGAGATAGCAACCTCGCCCGCTACATCGACTGGTTTAACGAGGACGGCACGGAGCTGTGGCCCTTGCTCGACGGGCCCAACGAAATCTCCTTCGTCGTCTCCGGCGCCGGGGACGGCACCAAGGTAGAGCTGTCGTTCACCCCGCGGTACGAGACCGCTTGACCGGCCGGGCGGGGGTGACCGCCTGTGACCTACCGCGTCGGCGCGACGCCGCCGAAGAACGCGTTCCCCGCCTGGGAGCCACGCGTGCCGGTCAACCAGTGGCTGAGGATCTTCCCGAACTCCGACGGGACTCTGCCGGCCTGGGACGACTTTCGCTTCGACTACTGCCGGCGCCGCGACGCGATCCCGTTCTGCTCCACGAAAATCGACGGCGACTCGACCAAGCTGTCGGCGCTGCGGCAACGGCTGATCAACATGCCGTCGTGGATGACCGTGCTCTACCTGACCGACCGCCACGAGCCCGAGGGCGACCTGTCGCCGTCGGCGTACAAGGCGAACTTCAACGCCTTCGCCGACATGGTCGAAGGGCTGCCCGCCGGCGTCCGCTCCCGAGTGCGGTATGGGCACGTACTGACCAGGCAATGGGCTGAGAACGTGTCCGGTCGCAGCTACAGCGTCCACGACACCGGACGCGGCGACTACCTCGGCATCGACATGTACACCAACGCCTACGGCGCGGACGGGAAGGTCGCCACCTCCTACCCGGACCCGGCCGCGTTCCTCAGCGGCGTCAAGGCATACCGCTTCAACTCCGGCGACACCCGGCCGCGGGTCTTCCCGGAGATGGGCGCCGTGGGCCTGCCATGGGACACCACCGGCAGCGCCCGGGCCGGCTGGCTGCAAGGCGTCGCCGACCAGCTCGACACCTGGTCGAAGGCCGCCCAGGGCTGGCGATTCGACGGCTTCATCTGGTGGAACCAGGACTGGAACGGCACGTCGATCTCCGGGATCGGCACGCTACGCGCCTTCCAACTCGACCACCGGCACGGCGGCAGCGGCACGAACGGCGACCCGTACAAGTACGTCGTCCTGGCCGGCAACCCACCGCCGCCCCTGGCCACCTTCAACTCGATCGCCGCTACCCACTACTCCAGTCAGGTGCCGCCCCCGGCCAACGATCCCGCGCCGGCGCCGGAAACACCGCCCCCGGCCGACACCGGGCAGCCGCCACCGCCACCGCCGCCATCGAGCTTGCCCGTCACCGGGCCCGCTGCGGCACGCTTGCTGCGGGCCGACTACACGATCCTGGTCACCGACGCCAACTGCCAGGTCATCGGTGACCCGCTGCACGGCTGGACCAGCCTCCAAGCCACCAAGCGGTGGAAAGAACCGGGATCCGGGCAGGTCACCATCCCCGCGTACCGGTACGTCCGCGAGCAGCTTGTGCCGGGGTGCCGCATCGTCATCCTCCGCCGCGTCCTCGGACGCCAGCACGTCCTGATCGCCGGCCCGATGGAAAGCAAGCTGCGCGAACGGGCAGACGATGGCGAGAAGGGGGGCGTCGGGGTCCTGACGATCAGCTTCGCCGAGGACATGGCGTGGCTCGGCGCGCGGCTGGCCTACCCGGATCCGTCCAAGACGCCGGAGCAGCAGACCACCGACTACTGGACCTACACCGGCAACCCTGAGCTGGGGATGCTGCAACTGGTCGCCACGCAGGCCGGACCGAACGCGCTGCCCGCGCGGCGCGTGCCGCGGCTCGTCGTGGCGACCTTCTCGGGCATCAGCGGCACCGGCACCGTGAAGCTCGGCCCTACCTCCGACGTCGCTCCCCGCGAGCGGCTGGAGAAGGTAACCGACGTCCTGCGCCGCATGGCCACCCTCGGCAACGGGGCGGGCCAGCCGGACGACTCGCTGGGCTTCCGCACCAGGCAGGTCGGCGACCAGGTGCTGTTCGAGGTGGTCCGTTCCCGGGACCTCTCCCGTGAGGCGTTCTTCTCCTTCGGCAAGGGCAACCTCAAGTTCTACAGCTTCGAAGAGGCAGCGCCGAAGTTGACCCACCCCATCGTCGGCGGGCAGGCCGACGCGGACGCCGGCGCCGACCGGTTCATCCGGGAGCTGCCCACCACGGACTCGGCGCAGCTCGCCTGGGGACGCTTCGAGGGCTACGTCCCTCGGCCCGGCACCACACCCCTCGCCGAGATGCAGGACGCCGCGACGCAGGCGCTGGAGGAGAACGGCCAGTCGGGGCGGCTGGCGTCGAACGCCGCCGACACCGTCGACCAGCGATACGGAATCCACTACGACGTCGGCGACCTGGTGTCCATCGAGCTGGACCTCGGCGAGTACGTCACCGCGCCCGTGCAAACGGTCTCCCTTCAGGCATGGCCGACCGCCGGCGAGGTTGTCGGCACAACCATCGGCGACCAGTCCGCTCGCTACGACTCCGCCTGGATCCGACGCATGCGCGAGCTGGACCGCCGCGTGGGCTACCTGGAGCGCCGCGGGCTCACCCGATAGCCACTACGTACGACATGGGGGTGGCCCGTCGTGGCCGAGACTTCCTACCCGGTCGCTGGCGGCGGAGCCGTCACCGA
This sequence comes from Micromonospora sp. DT227, assembly GCF_049841835.1. Taxonomy (NCBI): domain Bacteria; kingdom Bacillati; phylum Actinomycetota; class Actinomycetes; order Micromonosporales; family Micromonosporaceae; genus Micromonospora; species Micromonospora sp. DT227. The sequence goes on from NZ_JBNCLA010000001.1 coordinate 1,190,416, forward strand.
CGCCGCCTACGAACTGCTCATGGCCGAGATCACGGGCTCCGGCCTGCTCGGTTCCCCGTCGGTCAGCTCGTTGATGTACGCGGACTCCACCGGCCGGCAGATCAAGCTGCGCGCGTTGCGGCAGGCGATCATCCGCGGCTTCCGCTGGCAGACCGACGCCAACGGACTGACCGTGCCGGTGCCCGCGAACACGAGCGGATTCCCTCGGCTGGACCTGGGCGTCCTCCGGCTCGACCGATCCGACTTCAGCGCCCGGTTCCTGCTGAAGCAGGGTGCGCCATCGGCCAACCCGGTACCGCCGTCGGTGGAGCAGAACACCCTCGCCGACGGCGTCTGGGAGATTCCGGTCGGCACTGTCCGGGTGGCGTCGACCAACTCGACGCAGGCCAACAGCGGCCTGCCGTCGATCGCCGCAGCGGACGTGACACCGCTGGACTACTTCATCGCGCCGCCAGGGATCGTCACGCACTCGACGCGGATGCCGCCGCCGAAGCCTGGGCAGATCGTCACGCAGTGGGACAAGGGCCGAACGCTGGCCGCGTACGGCGAGAAGTACCACCTCATCGGAGAGGACGGCGCTGAGCTGTCCGTCACGGTCAAGTCCGGCTGGGACAACGCCCGGGTGATGCTGACGCGCCGCAACGGATTCGTCTACATGCAGGCCATCCTCTACCGCAACACACCCGGCAGGTCGACGGCGGCCAGCACCGACATCGTGCTGTTCAACCTCCCGACCGACTACCGGCCGCCGAACGGGGTCATCGCCTACCTGTCCGGCGCCCACCAGGACTCATTCGCGCGGTTCTATCTCAATCCGTCGACCGGCGACGTGGGCATCCTCGGCTACGCCAACGCGCTGCTGGACAACCAGTTCGTGATCATCCACCCGGTCAGCTGGCCCGCTCGGTACTGACCAGCAGCTGCTGACCCGCGGACCACCCCGACATCCCCTTCCTCAGCCCGGACCGCTCGCCGGTCCGGGCTTTTCCATGCGCTCCTTACGAGAGGGATGCACTGAATGACCCGCTTCTGGTTCGGCGGCAGCTTGACCGACTGGACCTTCACCTCCCAGGACAGCATCGAGGGCATTCCCGGCCTGGTCCAGGCAGCCGGCGGCATCCAGGTGACGTTCTGGGACCAGGAGACCAACGGCACCCGGTACGAGGACCTGGTCGACGCCGCGAACAACCCGATCACCTTCGTGGTCTCGTCCGACGGCACCGACGGCCGCGCCGCCGGCACCATCGCCCCATTCCTCGGCCCGGACAACGTGCCCGCCATGTGGGCCGAGGCCGCGGGCGGACCGCGCCTGCTCATCAACGGCTGGACCGGCGCCGCACTGATGGACGTCATCGCCCGCGCCGGCGGCATCGAATCCGCGCTCGCGGCCCACGTCGCCGCGAACAACCCCCACCGCACAGGGCTGGCCGACGCCGCCGACATGGCGGTCCCGGCACCGGACGCCCGGGTCGTCGGCCAGGTCGTCGGCGTGGTCCCCGGAGGCGGCTTCGGACTGCTCACCCCCGCCCAGACCTCCGGCGCGATCCTGCTGAACCCGCCCAAGAGCGGCGGCACCTACGTCGGCAACGTGGCACAGCCGCCGGACCCCGCGCAGGGCCAGAACGGCAACCCGTGGCTGCGGATGCAGGCGATCTACTCGGGCGACGACAACCTGCCCGACATGGTGCAGTGGGGGTCCACGACCCCCGGCGGCGTGTGGGTCAAGACCGGCTGGCAGAACGGCAACGGAGAAGGCCGCGACGCGCCCAGCACCGCCAACCGCGTGGCCCGCCGAGTCTTCGAGTACGCCCAGGGCTCGGGTGGACCGAGCACCGGCCGCTTCTTCGAGCTGAGCACCAACCCGAGCCAAGCCGCTCAGCGCGAGGCGCTGTTCGGCGCGTACGGCACCGGCCACGCGTCGCAGCCCGGCTGGATGGTCGCCACCCGGGTCCTGGCAGGTATGCAGGGCGTCCGGGCCGGCGGGAACTACAACGGCCTGTCGCCGATCAACTTCCGCGGCGTACGGACCAGCGCCGGCGCGCCCACCACCGGTACGTGGATCACCAACGACGCCGTCATCGACTCCAACGGCGCGCTGTGGGTGTGCACCGAGGCCGGCGCCCCCGGTACCTGGGTCACCGCCGCAGGCGGCGCGGGCGGGGCGCCGACGATCACGAACACCTGGTACCAGGAGACCGGCGCGGTCGGAACCGGCCAGTACCGGTTCTACAACCCGACCACCTCGACGCTCACCCTGCGGAGCTTCGTCGCCAGCGCCGGCGGCACCGCCCCAGCGGGCGGCGACTTCGTGATCAACCCGCGTCTCGACGGCGCCGCCGTCTACGCCAGCGCCAACCGGCCGCGGATCACCTCCGGCTCCCGCACCTCCGGCCTGGCCACCACGCTCGCCACGACCGCGTGGCCGGCGGGCTCTTACCTCACGGTCGACATCGACGCCGTCGGCAGCACCGCGCCCACCAAGGTGTCCATCCAGATGGTGGCGAGCTGATGCCCATCTCCAGGGTCGACGACCAGGAAATCATGCCGCCCGGCGCTCAGTCCGGCTGCACCGTTCCCGGGTTGAGCGGCGTCGTCGACGGCGACTTCGTCGTGCACCTGTTCGCGATGCTTCACACCTCGGCCACGGTCACCGAACCGGTGCCCGGGCTGGCCACGCGCGGCGACGCCTCCAGCGGCAGCAACCTGTCCGCCCGGCTCCGCTCCCGCAGGGCCGCGTCCGAGCCTGCCAGCTACGACTGGCTCACCAACGCCACACCGAAGCAAGGCGCGTGGGCCGGCGCGTACCGCGGCGTCGACCCGACCGCACCGGTCGCCGCGGCGCAGATGGTCGCCGGCGTGGCCGGCACCGTCCAGACCACCCCGCCCGTGGACGTCCCCGCCGGCGGCTGGTTGGTCTACGGCGTGGCCAGCCGCCACATTCCCGGCGCCGCCGGGATCGCGAACTGGTCCAGCAGCACGGTGGGCGAAGCTCGGCGAGCGAGCCTGGCCACCAACGCGGGCTCCGCCGACCTCACCATGTCCGTCTTCGACTCCGCCGGATCCCTGTCGGCGGCCACCGGGCTCACCCGCACGCTGACCAGCTCCATGACCGAACAGAACGCCGTGGTGTTCGCGATCGTCTTGCGCCCGGCCGCGGCCCTGGCCACGCCGTTCGCCGAGCCCACACCGGGCATGCCCGTCTTCTGACCGCCCGCCACGGAAGTCACCACCATGCCTCTTTCCACCGGTACGACAGGAGTTCCCGTGACCGTCCGCGTCGAGTTCGACAAGACCAGCTACTCGCCCATCGAGCCGATCAAGTTCCAGGTCGTCATCGAGGGCGAGCCGACGATGGTGACCAAGACCGTCACCGTCAACGGCACCGTCACGCTGCCGGGGGCGACCACCCAGGACGTCTCGGGCATCACCACCGTCGTCGACAAGACGGTCTACGGCCCGTTCACCGCCGACGGATATGACGTCGTCCAGGACCCGGCTGACCCGTCCCGCTACACGGCGACGCCCGTCGCCCGCTGACCGACCCCGTCCACCAGGCCGTCCACCCACTCGGGTGGGCGGCCCTTTTCGTACCCATCGGAAGGAGCCTGCCGTGTCCGAGCAGGAGCTTGACGAGCCGAACATCGTCATCACGGCCGGCGTCGAGGAGGACCCCGAGACCGTCACCGGCGAGCCGGTCGACGAGGCGCAGGTGCTCGGCGACGCCGTCCACCTCGCCGACCCGGCCGAGCACCAGGAGGTGGCCTGAGATGGCCACGCCGTGGGTGCTGGTCGGGTGGGCAGAGCAATTCCGCGTCGAGCTGAACGCGGTCGCTCCACGTCGAGACAAGGCCAGCGACGGGTCCGTGGGAAACCTCGCCCACCAGCAGTACCCGTCCGGCCACAACCCGGACGAATCGGGGAACGCCGAGCGTGGCGACGCCGACAACATCAACGAGGTCCGGGCCATCGACGTCGACGTCGACCTGCGGGTGCCCCGCCTCACGGCCGCGATGATCGTCGCCTACCTGGTCGGCCGCTGCCGCGCCGGCAAGGAGAAGCGGCTGATCTACATCATCTACAACCGGACGATCTGGTCGGCGGCGTCCGGCTGGGCCGCCCGCAAGTACAGCGGCAGCAACCCCCACGACAAGCACTTCCACTTGTCCGGACACCCCGACGGCGACGACGATCGCCGTCCGTTCGGCCTGGCCACCATCGTGGGCAAGACGCCCACTCCGCCGGCCGCCCCGCCCAAGCCGGCCGCACTCGGCTCGCGGCTGCTCTCGCAGGGCACCCGGGGCCAGGACGTCAAGGACGCCCAGGAACTGCTCAACCGGCGCGGCGCGAAGCTCACCGTCGACGGCGACTTCGGCCCCGCCACGGACAAGGCGCTGCGTGCGTTCCAGCGCAGCCACTGGCTCACGGCCGACGGGGTCATCGGCCCGGCCACCCTCGGCGCGCTGCGCACCAACCTGGGCGGCCGGACGCTCAAGCGCGGCATGTCCGGCGCCGACGTCGGCGAACTCCAGCGGCTGCTCACCAAGCGGGGCGCGAAGCTGACCGTCGACAACGACTTCGGCGCCAAGACCGAGGCGGCCGTCCGGTCCTTCCAGAAGACCCGCCGGCTGGGTGCCGACGGGCAGGCCGGACCGAAGACGGTCGGCGCGCTGAGGGGCTGACGGGCGTGGTCTCGATCGACTGGCCGCGCCTGCCCACCGTCCCCGCGATCCGCTGGCGCACCATCGTGACCGTTCTGCTGGCCAAGGCCGCCTGGGACGTGGTGGGTCTACTCGCCGGGGACATCGCCTACCAGGCCCCGAGCTACGACGTACTGCGCAGCCTCCCGCCCGTCGGCGGCATGAGGCTGCGCGGCGTCGTGCTCGGCGCCTTGACCGTCATGGCGTTCACAGCCGCGTACCGCATCGGCCGCACCAGCAATGGCCGCTCCCTGCGTATCTGCCTATGGCTGCTCGCGATCTGGTACATGACCTGGGCCGCTGGCTTGGTGTCCTCCTGGATCTACCACTCGCGGATCCTGTCGTGGAGCGCACCAGCTTCCGTGCTCGTCGTCGCGCTGCTGGCCATCATCGCGGCACGAGCCACCCCTCGGCAGGTTGGAGGTGACTGAGTGTGGAACGCCCTCGTCGCCGCGCGGACGTACGGCGATGCCGGCGCCGCGCTGGTGATCGCCGCAGTCGCGGCAGAGGCGGCCGGGTCACAACCACCGGTCGAGCTGCTGTGGGTAGGTCAGGCCGTGACGCTGCTCGTCGCGCTGGCAACGGGCTGGTTCGCGTTGCGTTCGAAGAAGACCGAGGTCACCGACGGCCGGCAGGCCCGATTCGAACAGCGGATCGACGACGAGCTGGATGACCAGCGGGCTCTGACCCGCCAGTGGCAGGACGCCTGGGACGTCGAGCACCGCAAGGTGCTGCGGTACGAGTCCTACCTCCTGCGCCACGGGATCGACCTGGACACCGGGCAGAGGGGGACCAGCAATGCTCCATGAGGGCAAGCGGAGGCGGCTGTCGCCCGTCCTGGCCGACGAACCGATCATCGGCCAGGACCTCACCCGCCGCGTGCGTGTGATCCTCCTCGCCGTGGTCACCGCGTTCGTACTGACCAACATCACCTCCTACCTGATCGGGCAGGCGGTCAGGGCCGACGCCGACAGAGACAGCCGGGCGCGCCTCGCCGCCCTGGAGCGGGACTTCGCGGCCGACCTCGAATCCCGACGCAAGGCCAGGGACAAGGACGTCGCCCGGCAGGACGCCGAGTTGCGGCAGCTCCGCGCTGACGCCTGCACCCTCGCCGACCGGATCAACCCGCGCGACGCCGCGGTGCAGGACCTGCGCCGACGCTACGGCTGCGCCGGCGGCGGACGGCCCGCGAGCACCGCAAGCGCGACACCGAACACGCCCCGTGCCACACCGGGACCCCGTCGGACCGGCGGCAACCGCCCCGGCCAGCCCGGCGCGCAGCCCGGCCCCGCGCCCCGGCCGCCCGCCGGCACGACCGCGCCCCGCCCGCCGGCCTCGTCCACTCCGAAGCCGCCACCACCGCCGTCCACGTCGCCGCCTCCGGCACCGGACGGCGGACTGATCTGCCTGCCGCTGCTCGGCTGCCTGCTGTAGCGCACGAGCGGCCGGCGCAAACCTCTCTCTCTTCGGCCCGGCCGCACACGGCGCGGGCCGTTCTTCTTGACTCCTGGAGGCCCTATGGCCGCGCCCGTGATCACCTCCACCTCCCTCAACAAGACCGTCTACCCGCCCGGCGAGACGATCGTCGCCTCGATCGCCACCACCGGCACCGAGTCGGCGCAGATGGAACTCGTCGTCAGCCTGCGCAACAAGGCGACGGGGGAGACCTCCTTGCCGGCCCGCGTCGGCTTCGCCCTTCACGCTCCCCGCGTCGGCATGTCCACCGCACCCGGCAAGCCGACCGAGAAGATGCTGACCACGTACCCGCGCGTGCGCTACATGCGCGACTTCGGCAAGGACACCGACCGGGACAAGCTCCCCGAGCTGCCCGCCCACGGCTCGGGCAAGATGGCCGCCCCCGCGGACTGCGCGGTGCACGTCAGTTGGAAGGACAACGTCGAGCAGCTCACCGGCTGGCTCGACGCGCTGACGCGACCGGTGTACCTGACCTGGTACCACGAGCCCATGGGCGACGTCGCGCCGGCGACGTATCGGGTGACCGCCGCCCGTGTGTCGAAGATCGTCGCCGCGCACCGCAACCGGCAGTTGGTGCTCGGCCACGGCCCGATCGTCACCCGCTACTGGCTGGACGAGGGCCGCGGCAACCCCACCGACTGGTGGTACCCGGGTGCCACGCACTACGGCATCGACTGCTACTCGCGTGACACCGCCACCTACTGGGGCCCGGACCGCATGTTCGGCGTCGCCTTCGGCAAGGTCCGCGCGGCGCTGCCCGGAGTCCGGCTGCTCGTTCCCGAGTACGGCCTGACCCGGACCGTCTCCGACACCACCGGCGCCGGCCGGGCCACCGCGATCCGCGAGCACGTCACGTGGCTGCGCCAGCAGCCCGACGTGGACGCGGTCGCCTACTGGAACAACTGGGCCGAGTACGAGATCAGCAGCTACCCGCTGGAGTCGAAGGCCTGGCGCGACAGCCAGATGGCCTAGCCGCCGTCCCGGAACCACTCGCCGCCGCGGCGGACCCACCCCGGCTGTTGGGGCTGCTGGTCGGGGCCGAGCACTGCGGGGACCTCCCGCCATCCATCGCGGTCAGCCATCAGGTTGCCGGCCACCGTCCGGGCGTCCGCCTCATCCGGGTAGGCGCGGGCCACGCCCGCGCGGTCGGCGTACCACCGGCCGTCCGGCAGCTCGCCGACCTCGATGTGCACGCAGTCCGATCCCGACGCGTGCCCCCACCGCCACCGCTGGACCCGGCGCAGCCCGGGGTGCTCCCACGTCCGGATCGGCTCGCCGCGCTCCACGTCCACGCCACCAACGTACGTCGAGAGGAACCCATGACCCCGACCGTCGGCCGCATCGTCCACTACGTCAGCTACGGCACCCCGGGTGGTGAGTACAAGAGCGAATGCCGCGCCGCCGTCGTCACCGAGGTCAACGGCGACACCGTCGGGTTGGCCGTGCTCAACCCGGGTGGTCTCTTCTTCCACCCCCTCGCCAGCGGCGGCTGCGAACGCCACGACGGCGACCCGTCCGCCACCCCCGGTGCCCCCAAGACGCCCTCGTACAACGGCGGCACCTGGCACTGGCCCGAACGAGCCTGACCCTAACGCGACCCGCCCCGCCCCGCCTCAACCCTCATCGACAAGGAGCACCGTGCCCAGGATCTTCGGTCGCGACCCCGCGATCTTCCTCGCGGTCATCGCCGCGGCGATCAAGCTGATCGCCGCGTTCTTCATCAACCTGACCGCCGATCAGCAGGCGGTCCTCAACACCGTAGCGGCGGCGGCCGTCGGCGTCGCGGTGGCGTTCATGGCCCGCCGCGACGGCCAGGTGGCGGCTCTGCTCGGATTCGCCCAGGCGGCGCTCGCGGCGGCGGTCGGCTTCGGCCTCGACCTGAGCGCGGAGAAGCAGGCCATCCTGCTGTCCTTCGTCGGGGTCGTCCTCGGCATGTTCGAGCGGACCCAGATCACGGCGCCCACACCGGCCGCCGGCCCCGGGCCGATCGGTGCGAACGTCGCCGTTCCGGCGGAGGACACCGCGCTGCACGAATGACCGGAATACGACTGTTCTTCGAGTAGAAGGCGGTTGATGCCGGCGGGTACGGTGCCCCGCATGACCACTCCGCCCCCCGCCGACTTCCCTGACCCTCCCGCAGTTCCGCCCCCCGCCGAAGCACCTCCGCTGGAGCCCACGCCGACGCCGACGAAGAGCAAGCTGCCGATCATCCTGGCCGCCGTGTTCGGCGCTCTCCTGCTCGTCGCCATCGCCATCGGCGGCACGCTCTACTTCGTCGGGGACCGCGACGGCCTGACGCGGGAGCAGGCCGAGCGGGAGTGCCGCACCGCGCTGGAGCGCGAGGCGCACCGGCGCACCTCGAATCTGAACGGCAGCGATCTCGGGGTGCTGAACTCGGTGACGGGGGTCGACCTCCAGGACGTCTGGGAGACCGACGAGGGATGGTCGGTCAACGGCTCGGTCAACGTCACCATGACCACGCCGATTCTGGGCCAGACGCCCACCTCGTTCGGCCTGACCTGCGACGCCGTCGCCACCGACAACGGTGTCCGCACCACGGTCAAGAACCGAGTCTGACAAACCCGCAAAGAGGCCGCTGCGTCCACCCGCCTTCGAGCGGGTGGACGCAGCGGCCTCTTTCTGTGTTTCCCGGCCGCGCTACGTCGAAAGGTGGTGCGGGCCCAGCAGCCGGCGCGTCTCACGGGCACCGACCAGTGCGAGATTGTCGATCGCCCCCGTCACCGGCGCGGTCACCTGGAACTCCAGGACGACATCGCGTCCGAAGCCAACGTAGGACATGTGGTCGTTCCAGTCGAAGGTCCAGATCTCCACGTCGTGATCGCCGTACGTGTCGTACTTGGCCATGAAGCCGTCCAACGTCACATGGGCGTTGACCTCGGCGGTGCCGACCTGAGTGCCGTCCTCGTAGCGCTCGGCGGGCGTCCAGACCAGGGTGTCCAGGTCAAGGTCGACCGCGCTGAGAGAGATCTCGTCGACGTTCCGTGGGAGTTCGACCTCGGCGAAGTCCAGGCCCGGAACATGGTAGTTGTCCTCGCCCGGCACTTCGATCTGCTCGCCCACCAACCCGTCGCAGGTCTGAGGGAGCATTTCGCGTAACAGCTCCTCCATCGACGGCGTGGTGTTGGTCAGCTCGTCGACCTCGTGGCTGATCTCCAGCTCCGAGCGGACCTCGGCCAGCGCTGTGCGGAACGAGACCTCATCGCGGTCGGCGCGCTCTCGTGCCTCGGCGTACTGCTTGTGGATCTGGCGCTCAGCCTCGGCGAGCGAGATTCCCCGCTTGGTGGCCATCGCGTGGGCGAGCCCGGAATCCTCGCGGATGACGGCCAACGCTTCCGCGTACCGGAGCCTGTATGTGGCCGCGAGCCGACTTGCCTTGGGGTTTTTGCTCATGACGGTGTCCATCCCTCCCGGGGTAGCGCCCACGCAACCACCGCCGGGCGAATAGAGGTACACCCGTCGTTGGTGATTCTTGGTCTGCGACGAGCCTTGCGAGCCCTTGTCTCTCGATGTCGCGCTGGGGCGTGGGCCACGGGCAACAGGAGGAACGGGTGGCGCAGCGCCACCGATGCCTCCAGTATAGCCGGCCGGCCGGACAGTCGCCCCGGCCGCGAGATCGGCTCGGGGGCGGCCCCTGTGAAGAGACCGCCCCCGACCGAACCCCCGGTGGGTGCGGGCGCGGCCAGCGCCCACCCGATCGAGCTCTACTCGCGCAGGAACCGGGTGACGGGCGGAGCCGCCGGCTCCTTCACCGACTCGTGGAGCATCACCTTGACCGGGTCGCCGAGCTGCGGGACGGGCACCGCTGCGCGCGGGTACGTCCAGTACCGCCGGAGGTCCACCACCGCGGTGGCCTCCAGCTCGTGCTCGTCGACAAGTTGCCGTACCGACCACCGGCGCCAGCGCATCCACCACCGGCCGCGGTAGGTGGCTTTCCAGTGGTCCCACCAGGTCGCGAACCGGGCGGTCTGGATGACCTCCCGACGGTGCCCGCGTACCCGCTCGGTGGGCAACTGCTCGGCGAGCACGCTCATCGACAACGTCATCCGCATGCCGTCGATCTGCTCGACCAGCTCCGTCCGGCCGGCGGCGTACGGGCCGAGGTCCTCGCTGATCTGGCTGCGCACCTCGTCCAGCACGATCACCTTGAAGTTGCTGGGCGTGAACGGCGTGTCCCACGGGCTCATGCCGTGTCACTCTCCGTCGGCCAGGTGCGCCAGTGCTGCCAGGCGCGAGACGGGGTGGGGCCGCGCTGCCCCTGGTAGCGCGAGCCGTACACAGCGGAGCCGTACGGGTGCTCGGACGGCGAGGACAGCCGGAAGATGCACAGCTGACCGATCTTCATGCCCGGCCAGAGCGTTATCGGCAGGTTCGCCACGTTCGACAGTTCGAGAGTGATGTGCCCGGAGAAGCCGGGGTCGATGAACCCGGCGGTGGAGTGGGTCAGCAGGCCGAGCCGGCCCAGGCTCGACTTGCCTTCCAGCCTGCCGGCGAGCGTGTGGGCGAGGGTGATGACTTCGAGCGTGGATGCCAGCACGAACTCGCCCGGATGCAGCACGAACGGCTGACCTTCCGGCACCTCCACCATCGAGGTCAGGTCGTCCTGCTGCACCGACGGGTCGATGTGCGTGTACAGGTGGTTGTTGAAGACCCGGAACAGCCGGTCCAGGCGCACGTCGATCGAGGACGGCTGCACCAGCGTGGGCTCGAACGGCTCCAGCGCGAGCGCGCCCGCCTTGATCTCGGCCATCAGGTCACGGTCAGATAGCAGCATCGGTGCTCACTCGGCGTGCGGGGTCGAGGCGACCTCGGTGCTGTCCGGCAGCGTCGAGATCACGAAGTCGGCGAAGACGTTCGGCGCGACCCGGGAGAGCTGCCGCAGGCACTCCACGGCCAGCTCGCGGATCTCCACGTCGGCGTGCTCGGTGGCGCGCATCTTCACGAAGTGCCGCCACGCCCGGTAGTTCCCGGTCACCACGATCCGGGTCTCGGTCGCGTTCGGCAACACGGCCCGGGCCGCCTGCCGGGCCTGCTTGCGACGCAGCGTCGGGTTGGGCTCGTCGGTGAAGCGGGCCTCCAACCCCTCCAGCAGATCGGTGTACGCGCGCACCGCCGCCTCGGACGCCTCGACGAACTTCTTGTGCAGCTCCGGGTCCTCGGCGATCACCGCCGGCTCGACCATGGCGGCGTCCCGCTCGGGCACGTAGCGCTGGGAGAGCTGCGAGTAGGAGAAGTGCCGGTGCCGGATCAGCTCGTGCGTGAACGACCGGGAGACGCCGCTGAAGTAGAAGCTCACCGAGCCGTGCTCCAGCACGGACAGGTGACCCACCTCCAGGATGTGCGCCAGGTAGCCGGCGTTCGTCGCGGTGACCGGGTTCGGCTTCTTCCAGCTCTGGTAGCAGGCCCGGCCGGCGAACTCGGCGAGCGCCTGCCCACCATCGGCGTCGGTCGACCAGGGCACGTCATCGGGCGGGCTGAAGTGGGTCCATGCGATGAGCTGGACGTGGGGGTGGGCGGTAAGCACGGTTCTCCTTCAGGCGGCGGAAGCGGTGGTCTTCGTCTGGACAGCTCGGGCGAGGCGAGCAGTCCAGTCGTGGTATTCGGCCTCGGTGTAGAGGCGGCCACACACGTCACACTCGATGTACGAGCTGCCGTCATGGCGCATGAGCTGGGAGACCTCGTCGCAGCCCTCCGTCTTGCACAGTGAGCCCAGGATCGCCCGGGGCAGGGGTTCGGTCTCGCCGAGCGCGCGGCGCAGCGCGGAACGCAGCTCGCGGATGTCCTGAGCGTTGTCGGCGATGCCGGGGTGTCGGTCGCATGCCTCGTCGGCGCGGTTGCGCATCCAGACCACGAGATGGGGGACGGCCGCGGCCGGGAGTCGCTGGTCGGGCCACAGAGTGTCGCGCCAGTCCCGGACGATCTCGTCCAGCACGGTGGCGGCCGACAAGTAGCCGATCTGGTCGCCGGCGGCGACCAGGATCGGGTTGCCGCCGGGGTCGAGGACTGGCCGGGCGATGTTCACGGCGTGCTCGACCTCGCGGATGTGCGTGCCGCCGGCGTCGACCACGACCTCTCGGCTGCGGACGATGACGCGCTCGGTGGTCGTCTTGGGTACGAGGGTGTCGCGAATCGTGCCGGCCCGCGCTGGCGCGAGCAAGTCGACCAGGTCTTCGTCGATCGGCAGGGTCCGCTCGCGGCTGCCGGACACCAACGGCTGACGGGACCGGGCCCGGACTGGCCCGGCGCCGCCGAGCGCGGCGAGAGGATCACCCGTCCGCCGATCGATCGGCTCGGTGAGGTCGATGTTCAGCAGCGCGTCCGTCATCTCGTCGATGTCGTCGAGGTGCCGGTCAAGGCGGTGGCGGCAGGCATCGTCGACGGGCATGCGGTGGGGCCGGCGTGGTGCAGCGTCAGGGCGGTAGACGCGGCACAGAACACAGTCGTCGGTCATTCGGATGATCTCCGTTCCCGCTGATCCGCGGTTACTGTTGCTGGAGATCAACCGCTGGGGGCGGGAGATCGCAGGGGGGAGCGATGGGCCCGGATGTCAGTCCGGGCCCGTCTCCGTTTCTGCCGGCGCGCAGGCTGGTGGTCAGGGGATCAGGTCGTCCAGGACCCGCATGATCAGCTCGAAAGTAACTGCGGTCGAGTCGCGGAGCCATCGGCCTGCCCGGCACCGGCGCGTCTGGCGAGGCCTCACCGGTGGACGCGGTTTCACCGCGCGCCCCGGGGCTGGATCGTCTTCGGCGCGCGACGGCGCGGTGCTGGGCCGGTGTTGCGGTTGCGCCGTAGCCACAGTGCCCGCTGCATCGGGTCGGTGGGCGGCTGCTCCGGATGCTCCTGCTCTTCACTGAAGCGCCGGATCAGCGCCACGAACTCGGCGTACTGGCGGCGGCTCTGCGCGCGGGTGAGTTGGTCGTGGAGTCGGCGCATCGCCCCTGCGGCCCCGCGCGCGTGCCGGTCCAGCTCGAATACGCGCGCGAGCAGCTCCGCTTGCTGGGGGGTGAGGTGGACGACCTCGGTGGAGTGGGTGCTCACCCAAGCCAGGAGGACCTGTCTGGTGGGCATGCTGTTGTCGTGCTGCGTCGAGTCCATCAGCGCTCCTCCTCCGCCTCGACTTCGGTGTGGCAGGGACGGCCCTGATGGTCCGCCCGGACGCATCGCCACGGCCGCTTGTCGGCGCGCACGACGCACTCGTCGGGATGCAGCCGGATCGGCACGAGCGAGGTGGGCAGGTAGCCGCCCCGGTTGTAGTTGGGCCGGTCAGGCACTGCGAGCCACCTCGTCGGGGAAGAAGGTGCCGCACGAGCAGAGGTGGTCGGTGCCGAACGTGCCGTCTTGCCGTTCGACGTGGCCGGCCGCCTCGATGCACAGGCAGATGCCGCCCAGCTCCCACATCAGCGGGCAGCGCGCACCGCACAACGACGGCGGTTCGACATGCTGCTCTACGTCCGGGGCGGGGCGGGCACCGCTGGCCGGTTCTGGGGCGTTGCTCACGGCTCCGACCTTCCCCGCATGACCGACTTCGGCGGGGCGATCTCGTCGGCGGCGAGACGCAACACGCCGGCGGCCAGGGCCGGTAGAACGGTGCACGAGACCACCTCGATCGGCTTGGTGGCGTCCCCTTCGACGTAGTCGCGGGGGTGCTTCTCGTGCCTGACGACGGTGACGGTGTACCAGGACTGCGTCATCGGTTCCTCTTTCGGATCGCGGCGGCGAGCAGGGCCGCGCGGGCGGAGCGGTTGCGGCCGTTGCGGATCAGCAGCGGCACCATGTAGCGGATGAAGTCGGCGAGCGCCTCGGGGCGGGTCATGCCGGCACCAGCCCTTTCCGAACGAGCGCGCGGGTGACGAAGTCCGCCCGCTCGGTGTCGACGTGCGTTCGCAGTTCGTCGTCCGGGTCGGGGCCGTCGCTGTCGGGCGTCCAGCCGCAGACGCAGACCTCGCCCGCAGCGCCGTTACCCGGGTCCGTGGGGCAGTGCGCGTAGGTGGCGAGCCACTCAACGATGCGGCGGTCGGTGGTGATGACGTACTGCTGGCCCTCGATCGTCACCTCGCTGCCCTGTACTTCCCGGACCTCGCTGGCGAGGTCCTGCAACCAGGCGGCCCGACTCTGTCCGGATGTCGCCGCCGCCGGGCCCGCTGGGACGTGGGGGATGGGTCCGGGCATCGGTGCTCCTCCGGGGAGAGTCAGGGCCAACGTGGGCTGCTCGGGCGCAGGGCTGTGGCCTGCTGCCCGGGTGGGTAGGAGCCCCGCGTCCTTCGCGCATTCAGGTCCGTAGCCGCGCGCCCGCGACTCCGGGTCGCTGAGCGGCCGATCGCACCCCCGGCAGCGCACCTCACGGGGCGCGGCCGGGGTCGGCATCAGGGGCAGCGGCTGCACGGGTCAGGCAGCCGCCTGGTTCGCTGGGGCGGTCAGGTCGACGTGGACGGTGACCCCGCCGACCTGGACCGGCTCGCCGCCGGACCGGGCGAGCTGCTCGGCGAGTTTCGGCGGGATGCCGATCGCAGTGAGGCGCACCATCGCCTCGATGACGGGCAGCTCGGTTGCTGGCCAATCTCGCCGGTTGCCGGTTCCACGGGATCCGGCAGTGGGCCGCAGCAGGCCACCGGTGGTCCAGGTGTCGAGCTTACGAGCGGTGAGCCCGGGGGTCCGTTGCAGGATCTGACTGCGGTCCATCCCGATTCCTCCTTTTACGGGGTTGTCAGAGGTCACCAGTCGGTGACGAGGTTGCGGATGGGCGGCCCGTCGAACATGACGATGCCGCCGCCGTCGAAGAGCCGTTCCACGACCGGGTCGTCGTACCGGTCGAGCAGTTCGTTGTAGGCCAGGCCCGGATCGGTCGAGGTGTTCGCGGTGACGATCGAGCGCCGCTGCTCCCGGTCCCGGATGTCGAGCAGTTCCTGGACCTGGGACCGCCACCAGTCGCTGACGTTTTCGCGGCCCAGGTCGTCCAGCAGCAGCAGGTCGCACATCGCGGCTCGCTGGAAGGCATCCGGGTCGCGCCGCGACGGCACGTGCTGGCTCGCTGGTACGTCCCGGTCCCGGTCGGCCGGCCGGCATGCCTCGTTCAGCGCCACGGCGGTGATGGACACGACCCATGCCCGCTCGGAGTGGGCGTGGTTGCAGATGGCGTATGCCGCCGTGCTCTTTCCGGTCCGCGACGATCCGGCGAGCACCAGCACCCGAGGGCCACGGTCCCACCAGGCTGACACCAGGCCGCGCGGGTTCTGCTGCGGCCGGAGCATGTCGTAGCTTGCCTTTGCGTGCTTCGACGGTCGGGCCTTCAGGTAGGCGGCGTGCCGGTTGGCGCTCTGCAACTGCTGGCGGGCCTCCGCCTCGGCGCAGTCGGTCTCGGCGTAGAGGCGGTCGCTCGCCGCGATGACCTCCGGGTCGGTGAGAGGGAGGCCAGCGAGGGCACCACGCAGGTACGGGCTCGGCTTGCTGGCTCCTTCCTTGCTGGCCACTGCCCGCAGCGCGTCAACGGCGGCAGCGCGAAGGGCTCGTCGAGGCGCGAGTTCGTCCGTCGAGCCGTCAGACCAGTTACGGGCAGCGGCTTCCATGTCGGTGCGCTGCTCGGTGGTGAGCCCGGCCAGCGGGTCCAAGGGGGCGGGGGCGGTCATGCTGCACCTTCCACGATGGGGTTGGCGACGTCGCTGGAGCGGGCGGCACGGCGGAACGGGTTCCGTGCGTCGCGTTCCTCTGGCGTTGTCGTGTCGATGTGCCGGTTCGTGCTGCGGCGCTGGCCGCGCTGCTGGGATGCCTGCCGCGCTCCTCTGACCTCGGCGAGGGCACGCTCGATCTCCCGGTGGCTCGGGATGCCGGTGTCGCAGAGCGTCAGGGCGTGTCGGATCTCGATGTCGGTGTAGTCGACTTCGAGGTACGTCTTGATCAGGTTGCCGAGCTTCACCAGGGGGTGGGTGCCGCCGACCGGTGTCCGGTTGGCGGCGCGGTAGTCGATCCACCGGCGAGCTATCCCCATCGCCTCGTCGTGGGTCGTCGGGTTTCGGCCCTCGGCCTCCGGTACTTCGCCGTCGAGCGTCGGCTGGGCCGGCCGGCCCTTCGAGGTGCTGACCCGCTTGCCCCGAGGGGTGCGCCGGGGGCCGGTCGAGCCAGCCTCGCCGTTGGCGCCGGGCCGGTCATCCGAAGGATGATCGGAATCTGTGTAACCCCTCTGAGGTAACCCCTCTTTAAAGGGCAGGCCCTCTCCGGCGGTCGGCTCTCCGGTGGCCGGAAGGCCGGACCTCGGGGCCCCGGACGCCGGATTTCCGGACGCCGGTTTCTGCTGTCCGGAAATGCCCGAATCGGTGTCGGGTGCCTCGTGGAAGTCCTCGGGATGCAGGGAGCCGTCCGGGTAGCGCAGCAGGAAGGAGCCGTCCTGCTGCTCGAACAGCGGCACGCCGGCTGCCGCCCCTCGGAAGATCTGGTACTGCTCCGCCCAAGCGGCAACCGGCGTCTCGGAGATGGCGGTACTCATTACGAACTTGCCGTCGAGAAGGCGGCACCGCTCCAGCCGGTAGTAGCCGGCGGCTGCCAACTCCCGCAGCGCGGTGCGGACGGCCGCCTCACCCTCCCGCTCAGAGTCATGGTCCTCGCCGACCTTGCCGTGGCTGGCGATCTGGGTGGACCGCACGTCCCACCCATCGGGCTTGTTCAGGAGGAAGGCCAGGATGCCAAGGGCCCGGAAGCTGATGCGGTGGTCTTCGACCGTCCGCGAGTCGATCTGGACGAAGGGGTCCTTGCGTCGCTTGCGGAGGCCACCCCGCCGGGGGTTGGTGCTCAACAGGCTCTCCTAGGTGCTGGTTCTAGGGCTGGTCAGGGCGGAATCGGCGCGGCCGGTCAGGTCGGCACCGCTCCCCGGGTTCGTTTCCGCCGCTCACGGCGGTTTTTCCCTGACTCCCCCGGGGGGAGATACATCGCTGTGTCTAGACGAAAGCTAGCACGCCGTATAGACGTGATCAAGTCAGGGTGTCTATACCGGGCCAGGTCTTCATGTCTATCCAGACGTCGATCCGGTATCCTGCCCGCTGTATAGACGGTTTGGAGGACGGCAGAATGGCCGAGCGCCGAAAGCAGCAGCCAGGCCCGGCCGAAGCAAGCCGGGCCGTGCGCGACAAGCTGGGGACGTTCAAGCTGCCCCGCGTCGAGTGGGAGCTGTTCGGCGCAAACACTGATGCCCTCGGCACCGACCGCTCCGCCGAGCTGCTCAACTTCACCCGTTGGGCCAGCCGCCACCCCGCCGGCACCACGCCGCGTCGCCCCGACCGCAGCGCCCCCACGCCGACGGTCGACCCGGACCTCCCGCCGACTCAGCTCGGCACCTTCCGCCTCACCACAGATGAGTGGACCGCCTTGCGGGACGCGGCCGACAGCCTCGACAGCAACCGGTCCGCCGAGCTGCTGAACTTCGTCCGCTGGTTTAACCACGACCCGGACGCACGCCGACTTCGCCGTACACCGACAAGAAAGGCCACAGCGTCGGACGCGCCACCAGCAGCCAGCAGCCGCCCGGCGCGCGCTGAGCAGCCGTCGACCGTCGAGGAACCGAAGGACGCCCTCGGAACGTTTCGGCTGCCCGAGCCCGAGTGGCGGCACTTCAGCGTCAGCACCAGGAGACTCGGCAGCAACCGGTCGGCTGAGCTGTTGAACCTCGTCCGCTGGGTCAACCGCGACCCGCGGGGAAGGGCACCACGCCGGCCGCCGGCCGAACCGAGCTGAGGATCCGGCCCACCGCCTCGTCGTCCAGGCCGTCATGCGACCAGCCCCCACCCGGCGTGCCGAGGGCTGTGCTGGTTCGTGCCGAGCGGGACCCCACTACCGATGCCGTTCTGCTGCCGGATCCGCAGAACGTGCCGAGCGCTCACGCCGATGCGGTCGGCGATCTCCCGGTCGTTCCACCGCAGGGCGACCCCGAGTCGTACCGCGACGATCTTCTCGGCGATGCTCAACGGTCGCGTCCCGTCCCCGTCGAGGGCCCGCTCCACCGCGACCTCGTCGACATCCGTCAGTGAACCGGTCCCGTAACAGCGGCGGACCGGTCGACGCCGCGGCGGCCGGCGCACGCACACCTGGCCACCGGGCGTACGCCACGGCGTCTGCGTCGGGCGCAGAACACCCGCCGGCGAGACCGGCAACAGCAAGCTGTCTCGGATCAGCCGACTCACCTGCCGCTGCACGGGCGCCCACGAGCGCCGCCGCAGCACCACGGCGAGCTGCCGCACGGTCGGCGGCACACCACACTCGTTGACGTGATGATCGACGGCGCAGAGGACGTCGAGGGCCAGCCGGTCTCCGGGGCTCATGCAGCGCCGAGCCGGGAGCCGAGCTGGCCCTGGGCGAGCCGTGCGGTCTTGCGCGCGATGATCAGGGCAGCGGCGGGGCCGTCGCGAGCGGTCGCGTCGTGCGGGTCCAGGTTCTCGATCAGCTTCACGCCGTCGGCCCCGCAGCGGGCATCCGGCGACCATCTTCGACACCACAGAGGGTGCACTGTTCGTTGCGGGCGAGGTGTCGGCGGCGGGCGGAGTCGGTGCCGCAGGGCAGCAGGTCGTTCGGGCCAGGCGCGTCAGTGGTGGCTGTCTTCTGGTCGGTGGCCAGGTCGGTCTGCATGGACGCTCCTATCGGCTTCGCGAATCAAGGGAGGGAATCGCGGCGGCGCGGCCCGCCGTGGTGGCCGGGCCGCGCCAGTGGTGCAGTCGGGCCGCGACTACGCGGCGATGGTGGTGTGTTCGGCCTTGCGTCGCTGGCGGACGCTGGTGGCGACGGACAGGCCGATGAAGACCAGGCCCAGGGAGCCGGTGACCCACTCCGGTGGGTGGACGCCGTACAGCTTGAGCAGCATCACGACGCCGAGGAACAGGATCGCCCAGTGGGCGCCGTGCTCCAGGTAGCGGTACTTCCCCAGCGTTCCGGCCCGGACCAGGTGCACGGTCATCGACCGCACGAACATCGCGCCGGCGCCGAGCCCGGCCATGATGACCAGCACCGACGAGGTGATCGCGAACGCACCGATCACTCCGTCGAAGGAGAAGCTCGCGTCGAGGATCTCCAGCCGGAGGAACATCACCGCGGCGGCCCCGCCGGCGAGGACGGTCATCTTCGCCTTGCCGTCCTCGCCGCCTTCGAACGCCGTCCCGAACAGGTCCAGGCCGACGTGCAGGGCGATGCCCATGATCGCGGCGGCCAGCACCATCGATCGTTGTTCGAGCGTGCCTCCGACCGTGAAGTACGCGGCGATGGCGGCGATGACCATGACGAAGATGGTCAGGTTGTCGAACCTGCCGAGCGGCGCGAGCCGCCGCTCCAGCCAGCCGATCCAGTGCACGTCCTTCTCGGCGTCCATGAAGTAGGCGATGCCGATCATCAGGAGGAACGTTCCGCCGAACGCGTCGATCATCGGGCCGGCCGCTTCGAGGTGGTGGGCGTACTCCTCGGGGTGGCTGACCGCGAGGTCGATGACCTCCACGAAGCCCAGCCCGGCGGCGAGCTGCACGATCACGATCGGCAGCACGAAGCGCACGACGAACACGGCCACGAAGATCCCGACGGTCAGGAACAGCTTCTGCCAGAACGGCGACAGGCGCGTGACGAGCTTGCTGTTGACCACCGCGTTGTCGAAGCTGAACGTGATCTCCAGGGCCGTCAGAACGACCGCCGTGAACATCGCGGCCAGGCCGGCGCCGAAGGCAACGGCACCCCACGCCACGGCGGTGACGAGCAGCGAGAACCAGTAGATGCGCAACAGCGACACCTTCGCCGGCTGCACCGCGGCCGGCTGATCGAGGACGGTGCTGGCCATCGGTGGTCAGGCCTCCCGCACCACGCCGGCGCGCTTCGCGGCCTCGATCCAGGTGTCCCACTCGTCGGCGAGCGCGTCGGCGAACTCCAGGTCGCTGACGGCAGCCGGGTCGTTGAAGAACTTCGCGTCGACGTTGTCCAGCAGCCGCCGGCCGGCGGGCAGGTCGTCCAGCTCCTGGAGGTACGGGACCTGCCGGATCGCGACGAACTTGAGGAACACGGGGTAGCGGGCCAGGTCGACCACGATATCGGTGGTCGCCGGCCGGGAGTCCGGGTTGCCGTCGGTGACGATCGTGCAGAACAGCGGCGTGTCGGTGAGGGTGGCCATGTCCCGGACGACGCGCAGCGCCTCGTGCAGCCGGGTGGTGCCCATGTCGTGCATGCCGCGCCAGATGCTGCGGTTGACCACGTCGCGGTAGGTGTCGACGGTGACCTCGACGGTGGGCAGCACACGGTGGTCGAAGGGGATGACGGGCACGGTGCCGTCGACGTCGATCTGGAGGCTGAACCCGAGCACCCGCTCGACCAGCGTCTGGACCTTGCCGTTGGAGTAGTCGTTGAGCATGGACCCGGAGTGGTCGAGCACGAGCACCGCCTGGGCGCGGATGCCGTTGAGGCCCTTCTTCGACAGGGCGAGCCCCGCCTTGTCCGCCCGCTTGGCCAGGTCGATGTGGCCGGCCTCGCGGACCTTGGAGATGTCGATCGCCGGAGCCCCGGCGGGGTCCTTGGTGAGCTTGACGGGGTGGGCGGGTGCCGGGCGGTTGGTGCGGTTCGATCCGAACAACGTGGTCTCCGATGTGGGGATGAGGTGTAACCGGGTGGGGATGGCGGGGCCGAGCCGATGCCCGGCCCCGCCGGTCAGGAGAAAGGTCAGGCGATCTTGAAGGCGTTGACGAGGCCCTCGATCTCGTTCGCGAAGCCCTCACCGAGCGCGCGGAAGTTCCACGCCCCGTTGTGGCGGTAGAGCTTGCCGAAGATCAGCGCGTTGACGCCGTTGTCGGCGTCCTCGGTGAGGTCGAACCGGGCCAGCTCGGTGCCGGTGGACTCGTCGATGACGCGCACGAAGGCGTTCTCGACCACGCCGAAGGACTGGCCACCCCGCTTGCCGGCCTCGTAGATCGTCACCGCGATCCGCAGGTCGGTGGCTTCGACGGGGAGCTTCGTCACGTCGATGAGGATCTGCTCGTCGTCGCCCGCCGACGCGCCGGTCAGCTCGTCGCCCTGGTGGACGATCGCGTCGCCGGCGGACTTGAGGTTGCCGTAGTAGACGAACCACTCCCGGCCGATGCTCACGCCGGCGTCGTTGAGGGCGATGATGCTGGCGTCGAGGTCGTAGTCCGGGCCGTCGGTCTTGCGGACGTCCCAGCCCAGGCCGACCCGGACCCGGGTGAGGGCGCCGCCGGCCTCCTTGTCGAGGTTGACCTTGCCGCCCTTGGTGAGGTTCACGGTCATTGGGTTCTCCTTCTTAGGCTCGCCGCTGATGACGAGCCCGGTGGGGGTGGTGGACAGCTGCACGCCGATGGCTTGCAGCCACTGATTCGCGGGTGTGTCCCGCAGGGGGGTCAGCTCGCACGTGTCGGCGAACTGATCTGCTCGGGAGGCGTGCACGATGCCGGCGGCCACGACCGCCGTGCCGTTGAACCGGCCGACCTGCAACCAGTCGTCGAGGCCGGCGACGGTGATCGCGTCGCCCCACTGGTTGGCCAGCCGGGCGCTGACGTACGCGTCCCGGCCGGCCATCAGCTCGACGCGGCGGGCACCGGCGGTCGCCAGGAACCGGTGCAGGAAGTACCAGCGCCGGTTGGTGACCACGAACGGCGCCGCCGGGAGGTCACCGTCGCGCAGACCGAGGTCCGCGCGTCGGGCCGGCCGCCACCACGTCGACATCTCGTGCCCCTACCGGCCGCAACTGGTGGGGTTGATCCGGCACGCCGACTCGGCGGCGATGCGCCGTTGCAGTTCGGCGAACTCCTCGTTCGACATGCCGCGCAGGTCGCCGCTCGGCGCGGGCCCGGTGCTGCTCGGCGTTCCGGGCGCACCCGGGGTGCCGGTCGGACCGTACTGGGTGCCGACGCCGTTGCCGGCGACTCCGGCGACGGTGCCGCAGCGCCAGACGCTGCCGTCGGCGCGCAGCAGGCAGGTCGGCTTGTCGCCCTTGAGGTTCCCGGTGCCGGTGGCCCGGTAGAGGATGTTCTGGCCGGTGCCGAGGGTGGCCACCCAGGAGCTTCCGCCCGTGGGAACGACCTCGTAGACGCGGAACGTCTGCCAGTTCGGGATGTCCTGGTAGTCGGCCTTGATCTTGTCGAGGATCGCGCCGGGGGACACCCACACCGGGTTCAGCTTGTGCACCGTGAGCGGGGCGAGCCCGAGCCCGGAGTGCCGGGCCGGCACGGTGGTGACCACGGAGATCGCGGTGGCCGACCCACGTCCGGTCAGCGGGGTGACGTACGTGGGCTGGCCGCTGGCGTCGAGGGTGAACTCGCTGTCGTTGCCGGAGTTGGTGTCGTCGTCCGGGGTCTCCCAACCGGCGCGGTTGAACACCCAGTCGGGGAACGAGCCGCTGCCGGCCGTCGCCTCCCGCTGCTGGGCGGCGAGGCTGAGCGGGTACGACGGGCCCGGGACCGTCGACGTGTCGGTGGTGATGGTCACCGCGCCGGTCTTGCCGTTGTAGAGCGCGACCCCGGCCGGCTTCTCGGTGACGACGAGGATGCCGACCTGCCGCTTCAGGGGCACCACCACGATCGGGGTGTCCCCGTCGCAGTAGGCGTAGGCGTCCTCGCTGGCGAACCGGACCCACCGCTGCTTCTTGGAGATCTGCCGGCCGAGGTTGTGGCTGAAGTTCCCGCTGATCCGGGCGTCCGCCCGGTCGCGGTCGAAGGAGCACTTCTTGTCGGCCTCGCCCCGGCCCTGCAACGGGATCTGCTGCGTCAGCGCCACCTCGTAGCCCGACAGCCACCCGCGCCGCTCGACCAGGGTCGCGTACCGGTCCTGGCCGGGAACGTAGGTGGTGTCGGCGATGTCGCCGGTGCTGTCGCCGAGGTTCGGCCGTGCCTGCGCCTGACCGACCTGGTACGGCGCGCGGCCGGAGAGGGCCGGCACCGGCTCGCCGGTGACCTTCATGGTCGCGATGAGGGTGCGGTCCTGGTCGTATAGGGTGTGGGCGAGCCACAGCAGGGCGACGGCGCTGCCGATGAAGCAGCCGAGCACGGCCATGCCGATCGCGGTGCGGTCGCTGGCGCCCTTGCTCATCGCGCCGCCGACGAGGGCGAAGCCGGCGGTGATGACCGCGAACACGGCGATGGCGAGCAGGGCCGGCAGGACCGGCCGCAGCTCCCACCACAGGATGGTGGTGTAGTACGGGGCCAGCCCGACGCACGCGGCGAGCAGCAGCATCACGCCGCCGAGGGTCAACCCGATCTTCGCGCGCTGGCTCACTTCGACCTCCGGGTGCCGCCGCTGGCGGGCTTCTTCGGCTTGGGCTGGGCGGGCGCGGTGTTCGTCCGGGGCACGGTCGCGCCGCTGGTCCGGGTCGACCGCGGCGCGGCGGTCGTGGCGGTGCGCAGCTCGCTGGCCTTGGTCCAGCCGCGCGGCGGGGTGCGCTGGCCCCGGCTGACCCAGGACCAGGGGACGAAGACGCCGTTGACGTAGCGACCGCAGTCGTCTTCGCGCTTGGCCAGGTCTTCGGCGTCGCAGTCCTCGGCCTGCGCGGGCGGGGCGGCGGGTTGGGGGTCCGGCGTGCCGCAGGCGACGAGCGCCGCGAGCGTGCCGGCGGCGATGAGCCGCTTCAGGGTGGGAATGGTCTGCATGGGGATGCTCTCCTCGGCGATCCGATGCGGTGCCGTCTGTATAGACAGCAAGCTAGCACATTGTCTATACAAATGACACGCTTGCGATCTATACGCAGGTCAGGGGTTGGAATGCATTCGCGAAGCTCAGAAGGCCGCGCCGGCGTCCGACCGCGACGCCATCGGCGTACGCACCGACGCGGGCCGGACCGCGCCGACGAACCGCTCCCCGATGGCGATGCGGGTCATGCCCGTGCGGCCCGAGAAGCCCAGCTCCAGCGGGCCGCGCTGGCGCACGGCGGAGCAGAAGTCGGCCAGGTTCGCGCCGGCGTAGGAGATCTCCCCGACGGCCTCCACCCGATCGTGCTCGGAGAGCTGCCGGCGCAGGTCGGGGAACTCCTCCAAGCTGCCCTCGACGTCGGCGCGCAGCGCGAGCATCCCGCCGATGCGCGGCCGGACCACCTTCAGGTGGCCGTGATCGCACTCGACCGCCAGCGGCGTGAGGCCCCGCTTCGTCGGCAGCTTGAACACCTGGACCAGCTTCTCGGCGTCCGGTCGCGGCAGCACCACCGCCCACGGCCGGTCCTTGCCGCCCCACGGGTCGACCGGCAGGCGTCCCTGGTCGCGGTCGTCGCCGGCTTCGGTGTCGTCGTGCGGGTGCCAGGAGGAGATCGCGATGCGGTTCAGGTCGGTGGACAGGGCGTGCAGCATCTTCCCGTCCCACTCCAGCCGCACGCAGTGCAGCGTCGGCAGATCGTCCTCCGGGTACGAGAACGGGATGGTGTCGGTCAGCAGGCCGGTGAAGTCGAACGTCGAGATCTGGATGACCATCGTCAGGTGCTCCCTCGTTGGGCGGGGCGGGCAGGGGACCGCGGATCAGAACGGGGGCTCTTCGTCGAAGCCCGCGCCGCCGCGGGGAGCGCTCTGCGACCACGGGTCGTCGCCGGTGCCGCCGCGTGCACCTCCGGAGCGCGACATCTTCTGCACCTTCGCCGTGGCGTGCTTCAGGCTCGGGCCGACCTCGTCGACCTCCAGCTCGATGACGGTGCGCTTCTCGCCCTCACGGGTCTCGTACGACCGCTGCCGCAGCCGGCCGGACACGATCACCCGCGCGCCGCGCTGAAGGGACTCGGCGACGTTCTCGGCCATCTGCCGCCAGGCGGTGCAGGCGAGGAACAGCGGCTCCCCGTCTTTCCACTCGTTCGCGGCCTTGTCGAAGAACCGCGGGGTTGACGCGACGCGGAACTTCGCCACGGCCGCGCCCTGCGGCGTGAAGCGCAGCTCCGGGTCGTCGGTGAGGTTGCCGATCACGGTGATCGTGGTGTCTCCGGCCATTGCGGGGTGAACTCCTTGGTGCTGGTCAGCGGCTGACGCGGATGGGCATGAGCAGGTAGCGGAAGGTGGAATCGGCAGTGCCATCGGCGTCGACGGGCCTCAACACAGCCGGCTTGAACGCGTCGACGAAGGACAGTGCCGTGGTGGGCGACCCGAGGTGACCCAGTCCGTCCAGAAGCAGGTGGGGGTTGAAACCGACGGTCAGCTCCTCGCCGGCCAGGTCGGCTTCCATGGCCTCGCTGGCACGGGCGGCTTCCGCCCCGCCGGCCTCGACGATCAGACCGCGTTCGTTGAAGGTGAGCAGGACCGGCGCAGTGCGCTCGGCGACCAGCGCCACCCGCTTGACCACCTCGATCAGCGTCGCGGTGTCGACCCGGACCTCACGGGTGGGGGACGTGGGGAACAGCGTCAGCACGGGCGGATAGTTCGCCGCGTCGAGCAACCGGCTCGTGGTCTGCCGGCCGCCGGCGGACAGACCGAGCAGCCCTTCACCGGACGTTGCGTCGGCCAACGCGAGCGCGAGCCGCCCACCGAGCGGGCCGAGCGCCTTGGCGGTGTCGTGCAAGGCCCGGGCCGGCACCAGCGCCGTCGGGTCAGTGTCAACGACCGGTTCCCAGGGCAGCTCACGCACGGCGACCCGATACCGGTCTGTCGCGAACAGCCGTAGGACCGGCCCGTCGGTCTCGACCCGCACACCGGTCAGCAGGGGAAGGGTGTCGTCACGGCCAGCCGCGACCGCGACCTGCGCGACCCCGGCCGCGAACGCCGCGGCGTTGACGTGCCCGACGGTGCCGGGCAGCGCGGGAAGCTTCGGGTAGTCCTCCGCCGGCATGGTCGGCAGCGTGAACACCGACGCCCCGCACACCAGCTTCAGTCGCGTGCCGGCCGCCGACAGCTCCACCGGCTTGCCGGGCAGCGACTTGGTGATCTCGGCGAGCAGCCGGCCCGACACCAGCGCCGTCCCGTCGGACTGCACGCTCGCGTCCATCGTCTGGCGGTTCGCGGTCTCGTAGTCGTAGCCGCACACGGTCAACTCGCCACCCTCGGCGTGCAGGAGAACACCGGCGACGACGGGAATGTGCGGACGGGCAGGAAGAGCCTTCGCCGTCCACGCGACAGCGTCGGCGAGCACGTCCCGCTCGACTCGCAGCTTCATGCGTGACTCCAATCCGGGGTGGGGCATCGACGGGCGCGCGGCCAGCGGGCATCCGCTACGGGCGACGTCGGCGAGCCGCCCGGGCGGCTCGTGTGCCGACGCAGACCAGCAGCACGGCGCAGAACTCCGGCCTGCTTCACCGACACCCGCAGCTCGGCGGCGATCACCTCGTCGGTGGCATCGGCGGCGATCAGCAGCCGCACCGCCCGGGCCCGCACCTGCGCCCGATCCGGGATCGGCACATCGGGCACCACGCACCGAGGGCACGGTCCGACCGTCCCGCCCGCGTACGCGACCTGCGGGTAGCCGCACTCGCATAGCGGCAGAGCGATGCCCCGGTCGTTGTAGGCCACGCCGGCGCGGATAACCCCGGCCGGTTCGTCGTCGGGCCGCCCGGCGACACACTCGGCGCCGCGGCGCTCAGGGCAGGATCGGCAGATCGCCAGGGCCAGCCGGCTACCGTCATCGTCGGTGTCCCACCACTCCGACGGCAGGCTGCGGCACGCCCCGACCCCCCACACGGGCACCCGCCGCACCCGCGGGCGCACGGGCATCACGCCGCCACCCCCACGAGTCGTCGCGGCTGGGGGAACGCGTCGTGCAGCTCGCCGTCGAGCAGCCGCCCGGCCGCCTTCTTGCCAACGCGGATGACGTGCGCCCACGCCCGGTCATCGGTGCCGGTGTACTCGCCGAACGACCTGGTGCTGCCCGTCACCGGGTCGACCCAACGATGCCGGTTCGGGTTCGTCCACGCATCGCCCCACGGCCACCCCACCGGGGTCTTGTGGTGCCACTCGCCGTTCTGCTTGTGGTGAAACGCCACACCCATCGCGGCGGACTGGTCCCGCAGCGACCGAAACCAGTCCGGGTGCGACGGGCGGGCCCTCGGCCCCGACTCTCCCTCGGTGATGACCCAGTCGACGCCGGGCCGCGGCTCGTCCAAGTGCCGGCGCAGGATCTCGGTGTACTGCCGGCTCTCGATGCCGTGCGCGACGGCCACCTCGGCGACCTGCTGACTTGAAGGGCGCGGCGGGGCCAGGTAGCGGCGCAGGTTGACCGGAGCGAGCAGCGGCGCGGCGGAGACGAAACGGACCGCCGCCGGGTAGCGCAGGAGCACGGGGAGCCGCTCGTCGGCGAACCTCTGCGTCTCGGCGGACACGCCCAGCCACACGTTCGCAGGCCACGCGTTGTCCCACGGCACCATCCGGCCGATGTTCTGGGGCCGCTTGGTCAGCAACATCCAGGTCAGCGCGGGGGTTTGCTCGATCAGCTCCCACAGCCGGACCCGGGCGTCGACCACAGCCGGGTGGTCCTCGAAGACGTCCGCCATCGACGCGCAGAACACCCGCACCTGCTCGCCGCTGGCCAGGGCCTTGCGGTTCCAGGTCAGCGGCCGGTGCCAGTACGCCTCGGACATCATCCGGCGCTCGCCCTTCGAGCCCCACGCGTGGATGCCCCACCGGTTGCTGTCGCGCTCGGCGTAGCAGAACCGGCACGCCAGCGACACCTTCCGGCACCCCCACCAGCAGTTGAAGGTGTGGTGCGCCCAGGAGATCGCGGTGAACTCAGCCACGTCCGGCCGCCTGGTGCGCCTCGCGAGGCCGACCGCACTGGTCAGCCTCGTCGCCCACACCCAGCCACACCGCGCACCAGGTGCCTCGGCCGCCGAACGTCGCGTCATCGCCGCCAGGCACGAACTCGTGGGCGGCTGCGCTCACCTCCGGCCCGACCAAGCCGGCGAGGTCGAACAGCGTGCCGGCGTGCCACAGGCCGCCGAGCACATCGCGGTGCGCGGCGTCGTCGTGCGGGCGCAGCACGCACGGCAGGTCCGGCACGTCTTCCCGCACGGCGTGGCACCACCGGCCGGTGGCGGCCGGCACGAGCCGACGCACCGACAGGCGCACGCCCGGCCGGTCCAAGGCCTCCGGGTCCTCCCCGGGGAAGACCTTGGCCAGCCGGTCGAAATCGACCAGCCGGGCATCGTCGGCCAGCGCGCCGGCCGTCTTCAACGCGTCCTCGGTCGAGCGGAGCAACTTCGACGCGTCGGGGTAGGTGGTCGGCCAAATCTGGCGGCCCTTGGGCGCCGACGTCGGCTTGGCCATCGTGAACACCATCCGGCCGACCAGCGGCCCATCCAACGGAAACGCCATCCGCTGCTCGCGGGGCATCCGGTGGATCGCATCGCGCGCCGCGGCGTCGACCAGGGCCCGCCACGGCTTGACCTTCTTCGACGACTCGACCATGACGATCCGGCCGGTCTTCGGGTTGCGGCCCTTCGGCGTCTTGGAGCCCTGCGGACCCGGGATGCCGTACACCACGACTCGCAGGCACAGCATCCGGTCGACGGCCGGCGCGACTGGTTCAGTCATGGCTGTACTCAGTGAGGGTGATGCCGGTGCGCCGGATCCGGACGTGGCAGTGGTCGCCGAAGGCGTCCAGCAGCACGTCGTCGAAGTGCCCCGACTGGATCGCGATGGACAGGTCCCGCAGCCGGTCGTAACGGGCCTCGTCGGGACCCACGTACGCGCCGTACTCGTACTGGCTGCTCTGGCGGTTGTACCTGCTGGGCCGCTCACCCAGCGTCGGGTGGTTACTGAACTCCAGCTCGAAGGTGTCGTCCTCGGCGTCCCAGTCGTCATCGGCGGCCGGCGGATTGTCGCTGGTGGTGCGGAACCACGGCTCGCCCGCGCCGAACTCGCACTTGTCGCCGTCGTTGAAGTACGGGGTGTACTGCCGCCACCCGAACTCGACGACGGTCGGGTCGTCGACGACCGCGCGGATCAGCGGCTCCAGCGCGGCCAGCGGACGCTGCTCCTTGCGGTCGATGCTCCGGTTGATCTCCCCGTCGATCGGGATGCCGAGGAAGTTGTGGGTCGGGGTGGTCATGCGCTCTCGGCTCCTTCAGAGGCGGGGATGCTGGTCAGCAGGTGGGACAGGGGAACCTCGCGGCGGCGGGCGCCGGACATCCACGGCTGGATCGGCATGCCGCCGATGTAGTCGGCGGGGCTGGGTAGCCAGCCGAGGTCCTCCAGGACGTGCTGCTCGGCGATGAGCCGCACCGGCACGTCGACGGACCCGTGGGTGCGGGCGACGCTGATGGTGCGGCCGAACACCTGCTGGCACAGCCACACGCCGGTGGTGTGGTGGTACAGCGAGCGATGCCGGACGTCGCCGATGATCTGCTTGGACGAGTCGATGAACTCGTGGATGGCGATGTAGTCCTCGGGCCGGCCGCCCCACTTGCGGGCGGTGGAGACGGCGTGGTGCCAGCTGTTCATGCCGTCAGCCCCTCGGTGCCGTCGGGCCAGACGATGCGCGGCTCCACCCGGGTCACCCGCCCGTCGTGGACCTCGACCCGCCAGATGTCGCCGGGCTCGTCGCCCGTGCACGTGGGCCGTCCGGTGAAGGTGCGCCCGTCCCCGAAGAGGTCGACGATCTTCTGGACATGGTCGAGGAGGTTGTAGGCGGAGTACGGGTCCGGCATGGCCCCGGTGATCGCGACAGCGACGCGCCGCACGGTCGAGCCGTCGCCGGCCTCGGGGACCTGCTCGACCACGCGCAGCACGCAGTCCATGTCCACGACCCGCGGGTGCGGCGGACCGACGAAGCGGCTGCCGCCGAGGATCGACCACGGGATCGGCGGGCTGATCTGGATGGCCCCGGTGACGCGGGTGCTGTAGCCCATATCAGGCCGCCTCCGCGCACGGGACGGGCAGCGACCGCCACCCGCCGGCGTTGTCCAGCAGCACCAGCTCGGGCCGGTGCCGAGTCAGGACCGGGGTGGCCAGCGCGTCCTGGTTCTCGCGCAGCAGCCAGCCCACCGCCTCGACCTCGTTCCGGACCTCACCGACGGGGTTGGTGACCCGCTCGTGGTGGTGCCGGCACGCGCCGAGCAGCCACCCGGCCTGGTTGATGCGCTCCCGGGCGGTGCCGTGACGGCCGCCGTTCTTCCGGTTGAGCCGGTGATGGATGTCCACCGCGGCGCGCCGGCAGCCCGGCCACTCGCACCGGCCGCCGCACCGGGCCACGACCAGCGCCCGCACCTCCGGCGTCGGGCCGGTGTACTTCGGCCGGGCGGGGGTGCGTAGCGCCCGGCCGCCGGTGCGGCGGATCGCCGCGGAACGCCGCAGCGAGGACCCGCCGGTCAGCGGCGACCGGATGCCGAACGTGGACGTGACCGGCTGGCCGGTGGCTTCGAGTGCCGCCCGCCGCTTCGCCGAGATCGGCTTGGGGCCCTTACCGCGCTGCATCGCCGGTCCCGGTCTCGTCGTTGGGCACCCGCGCCGGGGTCGGCCAGTCCTCCGCGCTGCCGTCGGCTGCCGGCTGTGGCTCGTCCACCGGCCCGTCGACGATCTCGCCGGGCAGGGTGTCCGGGTCGACGATCCGCCCGTCCTCGAACGTGGCGAGGCCGCTGGCGTCGTAGGTCGCGCCGTCGATGGCCAGCGCCCGGCGCAGCTCGGTGGACTTCGGCGCGTACTTCTGGAGCTGCCGCACCGGCGTCTTCAGCCACATCGCGTCGAACCGCCGGGGGTCACGCCACGGCGACTTCGCCGACCGGGCGAACTCGGCCTTGATCCGCTCGGCCTGCGCCCGGTTGCACCAGGCGACCTTTGTACGGCCGCCGCCACGCAGCGCCGCGTACGAGTACGCGAAGATCGGGTTGCCCCGCTCCTCGACGGGCGCGGCGATGTTCGGCCGGTGGAAGAACTTGCCGCCGTCGCCGAGGCTGTACTCCCACTCGTCGCCCTCGTAGACCATCTCGGCCTCGACTCGGTCGACCTGGCCGGTGCGGTACATCAGCTGGACGTAGCCCTGGTAGCCGACGACGAGGGTGCATTCCCTGCCGTAGGGGATCAGGTAGGCGTACTCGGTGCAGGGCTCCAGGCCCAGGCGGGCGGTCTCCAGTAGCGCCCCGAACAGCGACGACCGGGTGCACTCCAGCAGCTCGGGGGTCTTGCGGAAGCCGGTGAGTGTGACACGCATGAACACGTCGACCGGCAGCACCTTCGGCAGTGCGGCTTCGAACTCGTCCTGCATGGAGGCCAGCAGGTCCCGCGCGTAGTCGGGCTTCTTCGTCGCGACCGCATTGCCGGCCGGCGCGGTCTCTTCGGCGGGAGCGTCGGGGATCTGAGCGGCGAGCTTCTGGGTGCGCGAGGTGCGGGTGGTGGTGCTCATTCCTGCGTGAACTCCTTCGACAGGATCAGTCGGCGTTCCTGCTCGACCGGCTCGGTGCGGGTGAACTGGGCGACGAGGGCGGGGTGGGCGGCGGCCAGCGCCTCCCAGTCGGTGACGGCCTTGGTGGGCTCGCCGCAGATCGGGTAGTTGGCGACTTTCCTGCCGCCGACGCGCCCCTCCCAGGGGGAGCCGGCGGCGATGAACGCGGACCGGATGTGGTTGCCGGCCTCCCGCTTGCGTGCCTTGGCGCGCAGCTCGGCCTGGTGGGCGACGCCGTAGATCCGCGCCCACTCCAGGACCTCGGCAGGCAGGTCGGCCTTGCTCTTCGGCTTCGGCCGGTGCTGGGAGTCGAGGGCCTGCCGGGTGCTGTCCAGCGCGTCAGCCTCCGGTGGCACACCGGGCAGGACGTGCCAGTGCCAGAACGCGGAGCAGTGTCCGCGCAGCTTCGCGGCCAGCTCGGCGTCGTACTCGATGACGTACTCGCGGTAGTCGCGTCCGTCGAGCAGCACGCACAGGTACGCGATCGCGAGCCCGTAGACATCCAGGTACCAGGTGGTCTGGCACAGGTACGGCAGGGGCACCTCGTCGGTCAACTCGTCGCCCCAGTCGTCGGCGCCGGCGCTACCGGTCTTCACCTCGACGATGGCCACGGGATCACCACCACGGCTCTCGGCCGCCAGGCCGTCGATCGTGGCGAGCTGCCACCGCCGGTCCGGGTGGTGGATCAGGCCGGGCCCGTCGTAGACGTGGAACTCGGGGTGCTGGTCGGCGAACTTGCCGCGTACCGCCGCCTCCAGCCGCCGGCCCCACTCCATCGCTGGGGTGTCCCGGTCCGGCAGCGCGCCGACCTTGTCGTAGAAGACGCCGAGCGGCCCGGCGTACTTGCTGATGCCGACCACCGCGGCGACGTCCGAGCCGCCGATGCCGCGGCGGCGAGCGGCGAGCCACTCCTCGCGGGGAGCGTCGGCGGGCAGCACGAGCACCGGCTCGCGGCGGATGAGGGTGGTGGTCACACGTCCTCCCGCCGGGCCTGGCGGTGGTCGTCGGCGATGTCGACCGCGAGGCATGCCGTCTTCGAGCAGCCGGCGAGCAACCCGTCGACCGGGTCCCCGCAGTGCGGGCACCGCACCGTCGACTCGCGTCGGGCCTGCTCGTACGCGGCGCGGACGCGCGGCCAGTCCCGCACGCAGTTGGCCAGCGGCACCCCGACGAGCGGCCACACCCCGAGCACGAGGCCAGCGGCGTAGAACAGCAGCATGTCGGCGGGCACCTGCGGCCAGCACCACAGGCAGACGACGAACGTTCCGCCCCTGGCCCGGCCCAGCTCGTCGAACCGATCCGAAACGGTGCGGCCCCGCCGGTTGCCCTCGCCCCAGGGCATGCCGCAGTGGCTGCACCGCGACAGCCCGGGAGCCGGGATCAGTGCGGCGACCGCCCGCCGGTAGGTCAGCATCAGCTCAGCCACGCCCGCGCCCCCGCCCGGTGCCGGACAGCCCGCGGGCGGCAGCCCGGCTTACCGAGCGCGATCCGAAGAGGCCGCCGGCGACGCCGATGGCGGTGACGGCCAGCAGCGGCCAGTCGGTGAACACGGCGATCAGCCCGATCGCCCCGCCGATGGCGAGGCCCAGCAGCAGGAACCGGATGCCGAAGTCGCGCAGCGTCCTGCGGGTGGCCAGCCGGCCGGAGCGGGCGAGCGCGTCGAGCACCGCCACGGCGGTGTCGCCGCTGGACAACGCCGCCATCCGGCGCGTGCCCCAGCTATAGGGATCCCTCGGGTCCACCACAGCCCGGCGCGTCTGCGCGGCGACCGCGTCGGCGACGATCCGCACCAAGTCCTCGTCGTGCCGGTACTCAGCCACGACGGGCCTCCCCACCGCCGCCGCGCACGAAGGTCCCGTGGCGGCGCACCACGCGCACCAGGCCCTCGCGCTGCAACAGCAGCAACGCCTCGTAGGAGATGTGCGCGCCGACCTTGTAGTAGCGGGCCAGCGCGTTGGTGCCGGGCAGCCGCTCGCCCTGCTGGTAGCGGCCCTCGGCGATGGCCTCCCGCAGCCGCTCGGCGATCTGCTCCTTGGCCGGGCGGGTGTCGCCAACGGCGAGCGGCCGTAGCCGGTTGCGGGTCTGGCCGTTGACGGTGAACGTGTTACGCATCGGTGGCCTCCTCGGCGGGAGCCGGGGTGGCGGCCAGAAACGGGCGGATGTCGGTGCAGCCCAGCCACAGCAGCAGCCGCAGGAACACGTCCACGCTGATGTGCCGGCCCTCGTCGAGCCGGGTCAACGTCGACGGGGTTCCGGCGCCGGCCCTCCGCACGACCTCCCGCCGGCTGATCTTCAGCTCACGGCGCCTGTCGTTGATCGCGGTGGCCAGCGCGGCGGGATTGAACGCCCAACTGCGCCCGTCCGGGGCAAGGATCGGATCCGTCACACCAGCACCCCCAGCAGCGCGCCGAGCGCCGCCATCGCGAGGGACCACAGCGCATACCCGACCACCCCGATCGCGGCCCACAGCGCCGTGAGCACGAGCAGCGCGGCACCGATCGCGGCGTGCGCGGGATACCGATTGAGCAGGGCGGCCAACATCAGCGCGGCCCCCCCGGCGTCGGCCGGACCTGAGCCGCTGCCGCCCGGTACGCCTCCAGCGCCTGCCGGCCCAGGCCGGTCAGCTCCCAGGCCCACGGGCCCGGGTCGTCGGCGCGACGGTCGGGCAACCGGATCAGCTCGGCCCGGGACAACGGGCCGGTGAGCTTGCCGCAGCGCACGAACCGCCAGGCCCGACCGTTGTTGGCCTGGTCACGGCGGGACTCGAACCTGCCGGGCGCGATCAGATGCTCGGTGACACGGCCCTTGTCGACGTCCGCGAGGAACGCCGACTTCTCCCGGTTCAGCTCCGGCACCGAAGACGCGCTCATGCCGCGACCCGCATTCCGGACGCGCCGGCGAGCCGGGCGGCGCGGGCCGCCGCCCGCCGCGCCTGCTTCGCTTCGCGGTTGCAGGCAGAGCAGAAGCGGGTGCCGTCGCCGCGCGTGTAGACGTTGCGCGGATCGCTCCAGTCGTGACCGCGTCGGCGGCAGGACTTTTGGTGCTGGCCGAGCCGGGCCATGTTCTCGGCGTGAGTCAGAGCCTCACCGTGGTCCGGCCGCACGCACTCGATGACCCTGCACACGTGGTCGCGGTCGAGGCCGGTGAGGTTCTTACCGGTCAGCAGGGTGTACACGACGCGGTGCGCCGGCTGGTCCCGGCCCTCCCAGGTGGTGTAGCCGTAGCCCGAGCTGTTGTACCAGCCGTTCCACAGCCAGCACGGACTGGTGATCGCGCGGAACGGGTCCGGCGGGGGCGGACCGTTGAAGTCGATCTTCCTGCCGATGCGGGCGGGAAGTCGGGCCAGCGTCGAGTAGCTGATCGGGACGAGCGTGGTCATGAACGAGGTGCCGCCTTGCCTGGTGCGTACGTAGTGGGTCGAGAAGTCCCCGACAGCGCCCGGGTGCTCCGGGCGCGACGGGGAAGCGGGAAAGTCACGGCCCGGCGGTGCCGCCCCGGCCGCTGGCCGGCGACCGGCAGCACGGCGGTCTGGGCGGCGAGTCGCGGAACCCCGGCGCTCTGGTGCGCCGTAGTGGTGTCGTCGCGGTCGCGCCCCCAGCGGGCACCCGCCAGAAAGGTCATCGCGGCGACGCCGACGCCGATGAACGTCCAGCCCACGGGCATAGCCCACCCGGGCGGCGGGCCGGCGACCAGCAGCCGCACGGCGAGCCAGTCCAGAGCCTCGAAGGGCAGGTCAGTGACGCGCTGGATCACCGGGTCACCGCCGTCCGCGTGACGACCCTGGCCAGGTACGGTTTCGGTCGGCGGGTCACAGCCACACCACCGCCGCCACGTTGATCAGCAGGTGGATGACGTTGTCGACCACCCACAACAGCCCGGTGGCCAGCCCGACGGGCATCGCCGCCGGGAAGCCGGTCTCCTTCGAGCACTCCGACCAGGGAGTGCGGTACGCGGCCGGTGCCAGCAGGTTCTTCGTGAAGATCACGTACTTCGCCAACCGGAACCGGTCGATGACCACATGGGTGCCGCCGATGACGAGCAGCGCCCACACGGACTGAGTCACCACCAGGTGCGGCAGCGTGTACACCACCCCGTGCACCACCGCTGGAACCCACGCCGCGGTCTTGCGTACCGCCATCCAGTCGTTCTGAAGCAGGTAGTCGCCCGTCAGGTGGGCCAGCAGCACACCCAACGCAATCCCGGCGGTCACCTCGTCACCGCCGGAACGACGATGAGCAAGAGCGCGAGCGCGACCATGAGCAGGATCAGTCCCAGCCCGACGTCCATGAGCAACTCGCGCAGGGCGTCACGGTCGGTGGATTCGGCGCGCTCGCGCGACTCCTCGTCCGTCGGGACGTCGTGGGGGTTCATCGGCTCACCCACCCAGTCGTGGGCACGTCTCCGGCCAGGTACTGCACGCCGTCGACCTCGTGCACGACCACGGCGAGACCGGTGACGTCGTACGACTTCGGCAGCCGGGCGGACCGCTCCTGCCACTCCCGCCAGATCGCCTCGCACCTGGGGCTGCCGAACACCGTCGGCTGATCCGGGTCCTCCTCATTCGGGATAACCCTCGCCGGCCCGGTGTGCTGGAGCAGTTGCTTCTGGCAGTGGTGGCACAGCAGCGTCGAGTTCTGCCGGACCGCGATGGCGTGCACGGTGCGCGCGTCGTTCCACTCGGCGGCCGACATGCTCGGCAGCGCCACGGGCAGCATCGCGTGGGCCGTCGGGGTGCTCATGCCGCAACACCCGCCCTGTCGATGCGCGCCTGGGCGACCTCGGCGTCCGCGACCAACGCCGCCATGCCGCGACGTACCGGCCGGCAGGTCGCGCAGCCGTTCGAGCTGCACAACCCGTGCACGCGGGCGACGGTCATGAGCGCGCTCTCCAGCACCCCGAGCAGCCGCGCCTGGCGGCTGACCAGGTCGCCGTCAGTCGCCAGCAATGCCTTCTGCTGCTGGACCAGAGGCTCGGTCACGCCGACTCGGGCGGCCAGGTCGGTGACGAACACCGCCAGCGACCCGGGTGGGAAGGCGACCGCGGTCACGTCAGGTGTGGCAGTAAGATGCCTGATAGTCATCTCGCCGATTCCTCTCGAACTGGTGATCGGTTGAGCTGGCTGACTCGCAGGGCGCTCACCCGGCCAGGGGTGGGCGCTCTTGTCGTTGTCGGCCGGGCGGGTGGGGCGCGGGGGCACCGGCGCCTGCCCGCGCGTGGCGGCGCGCTGGGCGGCTGCGATCGGTGCCCCCGCAAAGGGGTAGGACCGGTTCACGCGACGCGCCGTCGGGGTGCGCGCCGGGCCATGGCGGCGCGGGTGCGGGCGCGGGCGTCGTCGAGCGCGCTGACGTTCTGCGCGGGGGCCGGCTCCTGCTGTGCGGTCGGAGCGGCGGTGACGCCTCGGGAACGGACCTCTTGGAGCTTCGCGACCTGCTCGGCGGTCATCACGCGGTGCACGCGTTTCGTGCCGACGCCCTTGGGGTTGTGCCAGATGGTGCCGTTGCGGCAGCCCTCCTGGATGGAGCGCAGGGAGAAGCCGGTCATCCGCGCGACCTCGGGCAGGGTGAAGGGGCCGGGGGTATTCATGCCGCGCTCCGAAGGCCCGCGCCGCCCTTGGGGCACCAGTAGCTGCTACCGGGGGTGGTGTGGAGGGGGACCTTGCCGTTGGGTGCGTCGTCGTAGCCGTACCCGCAAGCGGGGCACTGGTGGTTCTTCTTGCGCTCCAGATCGGCAACGTCGCAGCTCAGGGCGCAGGCGATGTGGGCGAGGAGGCCAGGGCTGGCGTTGCGGGTGCCGTGTTCGATCTCGGAGATGTATCCGCTGCTTCGCAGGCCGACGGCCCTGGCGAGTTCAGCCTGGGACATGCCCCGGGCGGTGCGGGCCTGGCGTACTGCGGCGGGGTCTTGGTGCAGGGGGGTGCGGGGTTGACGGGCCGCCTTCAAGAGCATGCACGAAGATTACCGCGAAGAAGTGCGAAGTCAAGGCGAAGAGTCGAGCATGCACGGCCGGCTGCGACTGAATGACAGGTAGTTCGCGGATGTTCGCAGGGCTTAAAGGTTCGTTAATGGACTTCGCGAATGTTCGCGCGCATAATGCGTGCATGCCTGAACGGCCAGCGCCCACCGACGAAACGGCGACGATCCTCACGGAGAAGCCGGCCCCCCAACCCGAAGGGGCCCTCATCTTCCGCGCGATGGAGCGCCGCAACCTCACCGCGCGCGCAGCCGCAAATCAAGTCGGCATGAGCGAAGGCCGCGTCCGCCAGCTCATCAACGGCTACCAGGCCCTAGGCAGCCAACAGTTCCGCGTCGTCAAGGGCAAAGCCATCCGCGTCGCGCAGCTCGCCAAGCTCGCCGGCGTCACGCCAGAGCAGCTCACCGACGTCGGCCGCGAAGACGCGGCCGAGGTCCTACGAGACCTGATGTCGGAGGACGCGGCGACCCAAGTCCAGCAAGACCAGCCGGTCAACGAGGACGAACTCCGCGCGATCCGCGACAACGACGAGCTGCCTCAGCACCTCCGCCAGTGGGCAAGCACGCTGCTCGACCAACTCCACGCGATCCGCGCCGCCACCGCGGACGCGCGGCACCGCCGCGCGGGATGACCACCTCGGACTACGCCGCCTCGTCCTCGATCATCATCGCCAGCCGGCGGTCCAACCGAGCGAGCTTCGACGCGTCCTTGCCCTTGACCAGGTGCCCGTAGATGTTCACCGTCGTCGTGTACGACTGGTGACCCACCCGCGCCTGAATCTCGAACAGCGTCCACTCGTCCTCAATGAGCTGGGACACATGGGTGTGCCGCGCATCGTGCAGCCGGGGCGCACGCTTCAATCGTCCGTCGCACGCGCAAGTCGACACCTCGTCGTGCCGCAGCTTCCGTCGAGGGCCCGCCTTCGGCTTCGGCGGCAGCGGCGGCGGATGCTCGGCGCACCGCTGCGCGGCCCCGATCGCTGGCAGCCAGTGGCGCCGGCGCAGGTTGTTCTCGCGCCACACCATTCCGCCCGGCGATGGGAACAGCAGATCTCCCGGCCGTTTCCCCTCGCACCTCTTGACCAGCACGCTGACTACCGCCGCCGAGATGGACACCTCGCGCCGCGACTTGCTGCTCTTCGGCAGGCCGATCCGCTGGCCCTTCTTCAGCGCGCGACGCACGCGGATCTCCGGGTTCGCGCCCTCCAGCGTCACGTCCTGGACCCGCAGCACCAACGCCTCGCCCAGCCGCAGGCCCGTCCCTACGAGCAGGATCCACAGGTCCCGGATCGCCGGGTCGCAGTGCGCGTGGATCACGTCGACCTCGTGCGGGGTCAGGAACATGCCCTCGAACGGCACCACCTTCGGCAGGCCCACCCGGTTCTTCCGGACCCCGTGAGGGCGGGCCGCCGGGTTGTGGGGGATGTGCTTCGGGGCGGCGGCGCCGAGCACCTGGTGGAGCACTCCATGCGCCCGCCGCACCGACTGCGCCGAGATCGGGCGGCCGGCCGGGTTGGTCTTGGTGCGCCGGACCCGTGTGGCCTTCAGCCACTTCACCCAGTCGCGCACGACGTTCTCATCGATCTCGCTGAGCAGCATGTGGCCCATGAACGGCATTACTCGGAGCTTGAGCACCCCGAGGTAGCCGGCGAGGGTGTCCTCCTGGATCTCGTCGACGCCAGGGTGGTCCGGCCGGACCGGCTTGCGGTCCTCGGCCCACAGCTCCACCCACTTCGCGAGCGTCAGCGCGCTCTGCCCCTTGGGCTGGTCGTCGAGCACCCGGGCGTAGACCTCGTCCCGGGTGAGACGGTGTCCTCGGGACTCGATCAGCACCTTGGCCAGATCGGCGAGCTGCTTCGCCGCGGCGGGGTCCTCGGCGGTGAACGTCGCGGACTGCCATGCGCCGTCCCGGCTGCCGCCCAGGCGCCACTGCACCTTGAACGCCGTGCCGGTAGTTCCCTTGCGCGTAACGACCGTTGCCACGTGCCGGACGATAGCCGAAACGCGTGATGCCATGGCATCACGAAGTGCCTCTTGGACGCTTCTCCATGCCTCTGCGTACCACTGCGGAAAACGCCGCGACCTGCAACAACGCCTTGCGCTGCTGGTCGGACTCGTTTTCGGAGTCCGATTCCTAAACCGTGTGTCGCAGGTTCGAATCCTGCCGGGGGCACCTCGAAGATCAGCCAGAACGCCAACTGAGCAGCGGATACGTCTCTGCGTCGAGCGGCCGGTCTATGCAGCGGATGCCACCCAGAGCCGCCGTTTGCAGCCGTCCATGCAGAGTGCGTGCAATGATCTTGACGGTCTGAAGGGGGAGACTGTTTACCCAGCTCAGCAGCCGTCTGCGGTAACACGTCGTCCCACAGGCTCGCGGTCGTGGTGATCGCATAGCCGTCGCCGCCCGACCCTATCGAGGTGCAGGTTCCGCTTCGCGGCGATCCTCCACGGCACCCAATCGCGCGACTGAGTCGACTG
Source organism: Micromonospora sp. DT227 (assembly GCF_049841835.1). Lineage (NCBI taxonomy): Bacteria > Bacillati > Actinomycetota > Actinomycetes > Micromonosporales > Micromonosporaceae > Micromonospora > Micromonospora sp. DT227. The sequence goes on from NZ_JBNCLA010000001.1 coordinate 1,230,338, forward strand.
CCGCCCGCTCCTGGCGTACTTGTTCGAGGAATGCAGTGTCAGACGCGAGGTCGGGATGGTCGACCTGCCGGTCGAGGTCGACGACGCGTTCCAGTTCGCTGATCGCCTTGGCTAGAGCGCCGTGCGCCCGATGGATCGTCGCGATGTTGTACCGGGTGAGGGCTTCGCCGGGCCGGTCGCCGACTTCCCGTCGGATGGGCAGGGCCTGCTCGTAGTAGGTGAGGGCTTGCTGCGGGTTGCCGAGCCCGTTGTATACGGCGCCGATGTTGTTGAGGATGCTGGCTTCGCCGGCCCGGTTACCGACCTCTCGCGTGATGGGCAGAGCCTGCTCGTAGTAGGTCAGGGCTTGCTGCGGGTTGCCGAGCCCGTTGTACACGGCGCCGATGTTGGTGAGGATGCTGGCTTCGCTGGCACGGTCGCCGACTTCCCGCTGGATGGGCAGGGCCTGCTCGTAGTGGGCGAGGGCTTGCTGCCGGTTGCCGAGCAAGTGGTACACGGCGCCGATGTTGTTGAGGGTGGTGGCTTCGCCGGCCCGGTCCCCGACTTCCCGTCGGATGGGCAGGGCCTGCTCGTAGTGGGCCAGGGCTTGCAGCCGGTCGCCGAGCCCGTGACACACGGCGCCGATGCTGTTGAGGGTGGTGGCTTCGCCGGCCCGGTCCCCGACCTCCCGCCGAATGGGCAGCGCCTGCTCGTGGTAGGCCAGGGCCTGCTGCCGGTCGCCGAGCCCGTTGTACAGGGCGCCGAGGTTATTGAGGGTGGCGGCCTCGTTGCCGCGGTGGCCGGCGTCGCGGTACAGGGTCAGGGCCTGGTTGTAGTCGGCCAGCGACGGCCGGGGCTGGCCGGTGCCCTGTCTGGCCCAGCCGCGGGTGTAGAACGCACCCGCATCCCTGCCCAGGCTCAGGGTGGCGGTCGCCAGTGCCTCGACGTCAGCGAACCTGGACGTCGCCAGCCACACCTGGGCCACTCGGTCCCCGACCTGCCGGGCGATGGCAGCCTCGCGACCGGCGACCGCCAGCCTGTGCACCTCCACCGCCTGGACGATCGTGGTCACGCTGAGGGCTCCGGGTCGGTGGGGTCGGTGATCCAGAGGGTGTAGAGGGAGCGGGCGGCGGCGGCGCAGGCTTCGATGTATTCGTCGTCGGTCAGATGGGGGCGCAGGAGGGGGCGCAGGATGTTGGAAACGTAGTAGCGGGGTTGGCGGGTTTCGGGGTCGGTGCCGGCTTCGAGGAGGCCGAGCTGGGTTGCGCGGTGGATGTGCCGGTCGATGTCGGGGTGGCTATGGACGGCATGGACGGTTTCGCCGGGCACGGGCAGTTCGACGACGTTGAGCCTGGCCAGCATCTTCCGCAGTTCGGGGTCCTGGGAGCCGAGGAGCTTCTCGGCGAGGATGGCCTCGCGGAACCGGTCGGCCTCGTGTTCGATGGCAGCGATGAGCCCGTTGACGTCGAGGGTGTGGTCGGCGACGATCCGGTCGAGCCAGTCGAGCAGGCGGGGGTTGCCGGCCGCGGCCGCGATCGCGCGATCGCGGATGCTCGGGTCGAGCGATGAGCCGTAGCGCAGGTTCGGCAGGTTGGCGATCTTCTTGTCCCGCTCGACGGGAATGAGCGTCTCCAGCGGCTCGATGGAGATGTGAGCGCCGGTGGGGGTGGGGAAGCGGTAGCGGCTGGTGATGATGACCCGGATCGGGCTGCCGGTCTCGCGGATCGCGGTGAGCAGGGCGGGAAGGATCTCGGCCATCGCCGGGGCGAGGACGTGGGTGCCGGCGCGTTCGTCGAGGTTGCCGTCTTCGAAGTCGTCGAAGACGAACAGGCACGGTGTCTGCCCGAGCGGGCCGTCGACGTCGAACAGGTACCGCAGTCGGCTGGCGAGGGGGACCTGGTCGTTGGCGAGGACCTGGTCGGCCTCGACCTGTTGCTCCGGGGCCGGGAACCGGATCTTGGTGGTGAGTTCGCGGAACTTGGGGAGGTCGACGTGGCCAAACCAGACGGCGCGCTGGTGGGTAGGCATGCGTTCGAGGAGGCGGGAGGCGAGGCTGCTCTTGCCGAGCCCGCCCATGCCGGACAGGAGGAGAGCTTCGGTGCCGCCGGGCTCGTGCAACTGCTGGCGGAGGGTGCGCAGGCAGCGTTGGATGAGGCGCCGCCGGCCGACGAACGCGGCACGGCCGGCGACGCGGGACAGTTGCGTCTGAGGGTCGAGGAACTCCTGCTCGGCCGGGCGCACCTGAATCCGGGCCCGCTTCGGGGTGTTGCGGGGCGTGACGAGCGGCGCGAGTGGGGAGCGGTCGGCGTAGACGCGCAGCAGGTGCCAACTGCTGCGCTGGTCGTTGTAGAGGTGCCGGCGGGCCTCGTTGACGGCTAGGTCGAGCGCTGTCCCACCGGCCAGGGCTTCATAGAGGCGCGCGGCGAACTCCGTGGCGGCGATGTCCCCGACCGGCAGGGCCCATCCCAGCACCGCCGGGGCTCCGGCTTTGACGAGGCTTTCGGCCATCGATGGGAAGGTGCCCCGGTCGGGGGCGTTGCCGGTGAGGCAGCCGGAGACGAATACCAGCCGTGGCCAGTGCCCGGCCATGGCTTGCGCGATCTGGTCGGCGGTGGCGGTGGCCGGCTCGCCGAACTCGTTCTCCACCACGAACGTCGGCGGGCCCGAGGCGGTGGTGGCGTGGCCGCTGAGGTGCAGCACATCGAAGTATCCGGCGCCGTAGTCCTGACTCAGGAACCGCAGACCCTCGAGGGTGCCGGCCTCCTCCACGACGAGGTCGGTCCCGGTGCGCGAGGTCGCGGCGAGGATGGCCGCCTCCTCGGCCTCGTAGTTCAGGACCGGCTCGACGCCCTCCGGTGAGGTGGCCATGAACAGCACCCGTAGCGGCCTGTTCCCCGGCGCCACCGGACCGCGCAGCACGGCCCCGGTGCCGATGGCCCGGACCGGCAGCAGCGGCGCGGTACCGGCGACGGCGAGGAATGCGTTGTCCTGGCACAGCAGCTCCCATGGCAGGTGCCGCAGCCGCTCATCCCCGGTGATCCGCAGGGCTACCCCGCGCCGCCGGCCCACGATTGGCGCCAGCCACCTCTCGTCCCCGTCGACGAACTCGGCCAGCCGCCCTCCAAGCGCCCGCAACCGCGGGGAGCTGTGCGTCCACTGGGCGTTCGCCGTCTCCGTGTAGTTTCGCTCGACGAGCTCGATCAGCTCGTCGACCGCCGCCCGGTCCAGACCCCGGGTCCGGGGCGCGCCGCCCGCCCCGGCCAGACGAACCTCGCAGTAACTGGACGTCTGGTCGAAGATCTCCAGCTCGAACACATCCAACGGCTCCACCGCACTACTCCCGTCGCTCAGCGCTGCTGCGAATCGGCCTGCTGGAACACGATCTGCAACTGCTCGAGGTTGGTGTTGGCCAGGGCGATCGACGTCCCGTCACCGAACTGGATAGTGACCGTGACGCCGCCCTCATCCTTGCGGCGGCCCTGCCACCAGTCCCACAGAGTCTTCGCCGTGCCCACGCCGGAAAACACCAGCCCGATCACCGCCACCACGACCGTCGCGGACTTTTCCACCTCCACCCGCGACACCCGCTCACCCGCACCGACGCTCGCCGCCAGTACACCGCGCAGCTCCGCCGCCCACTTCGCGGCCTGCGCACCCGACACCGCAACGGTTGCCGTACTCATGCACCTAGCCCTTTCGCTCCTGCAGTTGTGTGAGAAACGCCCGCATTACCGACAGGTCCGGATGCTCCGTCGCCTCCGCCAAGCCAACGGCGCGCTGCTGCATGGTGATTGCCGCGTCGACTCGGGTCATCTCCGCCAGCACGGCCGCCATGTTGAACCTCATCAGCGCCTCCGCACTGCGATCACCGACAGCGTGCACAAGCTCTAGAACGTTGTGCAGCGCCTCCAACGCCTCAGCCAGGTCGCCTTGCTGAAACCTGATGGCGCCGATGTTGTTGAGGGTGGTGGCTTCGCCGGTTCGGTCGCCGACCTCCCGCCGGATGGGCAGGGCCTGCTCGAAGTAGGTCAGGGCCTGGTGCCGGTCGCCGAGCCCGGCGTACACGGCGCCGATGTTGTTGAGGGTGGTGGCTTCGCCGGTCCGGTCGCCGACCTCCCGCCGGATGGGCAGGGCCTGCTCGAAGTAGGTCAGGGCCTGGTGCCGGTCGCCGAGCCCGTCGTATGCGAGGCCGATGTTGTTGAGGGTGGCGGCTTCGTCGGCCCGGTCGCCGACCTCTCGCTGGATGGGCAGGGCTTGCTCGTAGTGGGCCAGGGCCTGGTACCGGTCGCCGAGCCCGTCGTACACAGCGCCGACGTTGTTGAGGGTGCCGGCTTCGCCGGCCCGGTCGCCGACCTCTCGCTGGATGGGCAGGGCTTGCTCGAAGTAGGTCAGGGCTTGCTGCCGGTCGCCGAGCCCGGCGTACACGGCGCCGATGTTGGTGAGGGTGGTGGCTTCGCCGGCCCGGTCGCCGACCTCTCGCTGGATGGGCAGGGCTTGCTCGAAGTAGGTCAGGGCTTGCTGCCGGT